>CAVVZK010000013.1:0-27040 GCA_963752655.1 uncultured Acidobacteriaceae bacterium | reverse complement strand
CGGGTGGCCCACCCACCACTCTGGGTGCCCCATTCATGCGTGGTCTCATCGCGCATGGGTGGGGTCCGAGGACGGTTGAGGTTACGATCACTCCATGCCGAGCCGGCTTAAGCGTCACCAAACGAAGGACATGATCACTTCATCACCTTCAGCTGTTATCGCCGCCTCCCCTACCTCCACAACGACCATGCCCGAATCACCTTCGAGAACACGCTCGAAGGGCTCCGGCAACGTCACCAGTTCTTCGTCTTCGGCTACGTCCTCATGCCCGAGCACGTCCACCTTCTGCTCTCCGAACCGAAGCTCTATTCGCTCGCGACCACCCTTAGCGTTCTCAAGGGAGAGGCCTCAAAGCTCCTCAAAGACGAACGAACCCAATTCTGGCAGACCCGCTACTACGACTTCAACGTCCTCACACACAGAAAGCACGTAGAGAAGCTCCGATACATGCACCGCAATCCCGTCGAACGTGGCCTCGTCGACAAACCCGAGGACTGGCCATGGAGCAGCTTCCGCCACTATCTCTCGGGCGAGCAGGGCCGCATCGAGATCGAGTCCGAGTGGACCTGGAACCGGCGCGAGAGGGAAGCGATCCCACCCATCCCGATAGAACCACGATAAGTGGGGCACCCCGCGTGTAGCCCACGCGTGACCCCACGACTCTGGCTTGCCCATTCGTCGCAGCCTCACCGCGATGAATGGACCCTTCGACCCCGAACCGGCGATCCACCCCCACCCCGCTCCCCATACCCAAACGGCCCACTGATCGCCACCCGCCGCCCATCGCGGTTCACCCACCACGCCAGCGCGATCCCAAACACCATATCCGCCATCGGCGCCACGCCCGCCGCCGTGCCAGTCCCCATCCACGGCGCCACCACCCGCCGCACCGCCATCGCCCCCACCGACCCGCCCATCCACAACGCCACGCTCCCCTCAAACATCAGCAGCGCCAGCGCCGCCGCCATCAGCTGCACCGGCCACCCCCCGCGCCGGCGAGACCCCACCCGAACCGCCGCCCCCACCAGCACCGCCGCCAGCATCGCCACCGAGATCTCGAGGTACGCCCGCAGCATCCACGCATCCGCCCCACGTCGATCCGCTCGATCAGCCCCCAGGCCCCGGCCTGCCCAAACGCCAGCACCACCGCCGCGATCCACCCCGACACCAGACCCCGCTCCAGGCACCCCCGGCCCTCCTCCTCATCCCTCCGCCGCCGCTCCTCCGCGCACCCCGCGCACACCACCTCCCCATCCACCCGCCAGTACGCCCGCGGCAGCACCTCCCGGCACCCCCGGCAGACCTCCACCGTCTCCCGCCCCAGGAACTCCAAACCGTCACCTCCTGCCCACTCCCAACCTCCTTATACGCCGAAAAGGGAACATTCTCCCCACCCCGCCGTACTCTCCTCAGACACACCCGGAGAGAACCTCACCATGCGCAACCTCCTCACCACCCTCACCCTGTCCCTGGCCCTCTCCGCCCCCACCCTCCTCCAGCGCCCAGACCCCCGCCGCCACTCCCGCAACCCCGCCTGCCGCCATCCTCCCGCCTCGACCAGATCCACAGCCAGCCCCAGCTCGACGCCACCCTCCTCGCCCTCGACACCGCCCTCTTCGACGCCTACAACCGCTGCGACCTCCCCAAGTTCTCCGCGCTCGTCGCCGACGACGTCGAGTTCTACCACGACCACGGCGGCCTCACCCTCGGCAACGCCGCCCTCACCGAGAGCATCCGCAAAAACATCTGCGGCCGCGTCACCCGCCAGCTCACCCCCGGAACCCTCAAGGTCTACCACATGGACAACCTCGGAGCCATCGAGATGGGCTCACACCGCTTCTTCGAAAACGGCAGCCCCAACGCCTCCGGCGAAGCCGAGTTCACCATGCTCTGGCTCTACAAGAACGGCGCCTGGAAGATCAGCCGAGTCCTCAGCTACGATCACCACGCCGCTCCGAAATAAGCCTCCCGCGGTTTGGCGCAACCACCCACCCCGATCCACTACACTGGAAGTAGACCCAATCCCGCCAGGGACGACCCGGAACCCCTCCGGCCCGTAGTACCCCCAACCCAAAGCCCCTCGATCGAAGACTTTGGCACCGAAGTACGGGGGGGGGAGGGTACCCCCGGCCAGCAACAAATCTCTCCCTACCTTCCTCCACGGCATGCTAGGCTTTCGTCGGGCCCAGATCGTACAGGAGGCTGTGCATGCAATCGTTTCTAAGGTCCTTGGGCGCGCTGTTCCTCGCCGCCACCATCCTCGTCCTTCCCGCCGCCGCCCAGAACAACAACCAGCCCGACCCCGACCACGGCGACAACCCCAACACCTTCCCCCAGGCCGACATGCTCCGCGTCGCCCGCGAGGTCCAGCACAAGCTCCTCTCCCTCCCCACCTACGCCGTCTTCGACTCCCTCGGCTTCAGCATCCGCGGCCGCACGATCGTCCTCGAAGGCTACGCCTCCCGCCCCGTCCTGAAGTCCGACGCCGAGAACGCCGTCAAGTCCATCGCCGGCATTGAGGGCGTAGAGAACCAGATCAAGGTCCTCCCCCCATCCATGATGGATGACCGCATCCGCTCCGCCGTCTACCGCCGCGTCTACAGCCAGCCGATGCTGCGCAAGTACACCGGCAGCCCCGTAGGCTTCGGCCAGTCCCCCTCCGTGGCGCGCGCCGCCGGCGGCATCACCCAGGACCCCCCCATGGGTTACAACGCCATCCACATCATCGTCGACAACGGCCACGTCATCCTGACCGGCGCCGTCAACAACGAGACCGACGCTTCCGTAGCCAACATGCAGGCCAACTCCACGCCTGGCGTCTTCTCCGTCACCAACGACCTCCGGATCGCTGGCAAGCCAACCACCCCGAGGTAGAGCCCCTCCACCCTCCCCAGGAAAGCCCTCAAGCATTCTGCGACTTCCCTAGCCTAAGAACTTTTCGGCGCCCCAAGACAGCTGCGGTCTGGCGAGGTTGTCAGCCGGTCGAGGTGTGGCTTGTAGTTGCGCAATGTAAGAGCCGCCAGCGATCGCCAAAGGCGCCGACCAGGTCAGGAGCCATCCTGTATGCTCTCGGATCTGGCGATTCAGAGGAGAACAGCTTGACGAGGCGCTTGGAAGCCGAACTGCTACTTGATGCTGGGCGCGTCATCAGCGGCTAAATCTCCAAGCGCGTACTGGATCCCTGCAAGCACATGCTCCATCATGCGTGTGTTCGAGTAGATGTGCTCGCTGTGCCCCAACACCTAGGTGAAGACACGGCCCCTTTCCCTCCCGGCGGATCCAGCTCAGAGCGTAGTCTCCGTCCGTGCGCTTATACAGCTCTTTCGCCTTATCCTGCTCGCTCATCTTCGCGTAGTTAACGCTTGTGAGCACGCGGACGTTCTTCCTCGAGAAAGAGTCCTGAGTCATGGTGTATATCTCGTCGTGAATCTGAAAATCCTGCCCATGAAACATCGAGGTCAATGAGCTTTTTGGGTCATCGATCTTTACCGTTATTGGTTGCGGATAGATCCAGTGGAACCTGAGTATCCGCCGACCATGGTGTTGAAGTCAGGCCAGGTACCCGTCGGGGCATCCGCACCGTGTTCCGGGGTGTGGTAAGTGTCTACCGCCGCATGGATTCCAGCGAGCCCCTTGCCGCCTCGCACGAAGTCCAGCAAAGTCTTTCTCCGCGCCTCCGTAGCCGCCGTGTCGTTTGGAGCGTCGAGGAAGCTGAGCGTGGTGCTATCGAGAAACACGGCATCGTACTGCTCGAGGTTTGAACTCGAGATTCCCCCGAGTCGTAGCTGATCGTTGTTGCATAAGCATCGGTTCTCTCGCCCATAGCTTTGACGGTTGCAGCCGCGAGCGGGATGGAGGAGTGAACAAAGTCGGCTGCCTTGCAGAGCACGAGCACTCTGCGCGTCTTTTTCGGGATCGCTGGAGCGCTGATCGGAATCGCATCTTCCATTGCAACCAGGTCCTCGCGATATGCGGTCTGGAGCTGCACACCGTCTTTGATGCTCTGTGGCCGATTTCCATTGTAGGGAGCTGATGCCTAACCTGGCGCGAGTGTACGTGCGGCAGATGCGTCCGAGCTATTTTGTCCGGAGCAGGGAACTGAAACCGAGCAGGCGGCTGCAATGGCAGTGAGAAGCAAACCGCTAATAGAGGCTTTGGTGGACATGACATGCACTCTTTCGCTGTTCCCTAGAGTGTCAGCTGAGAAGGCAAGGTGAACGGCCTGACCTTAGCTGCAGATGCCGGGGTCTGTCCGCGATAGCCTAACGAAGCTTTATGGAGAGAAGCACGGCGTGATGGCGAAGACCTGTGGGCCGCAGGTTCAATGCTCGTCGGAGCATTAGAGTACAAGGGAGGGCTACGTTCGGAGTTAGTAGGATGCGACTACATCTTAACGTCGTCGATGTGAATCGTGTCACCCGTCAGTTTGCCGGTAACTGTAACCTTGTGGCCGATGTGGCTCGCCACTGCGTCCTGGTTCTCGATCGTGTAGACCTTATCGCCG
Source organism: uncultured Acidobacteriaceae bacterium (assembly GCA_963752655.1). Lineage (GTDB taxonomy): Bacteria > Acidobacteriota > Terriglobia > Terriglobales > Acidobacteriaceae > Edaphobacter. The sequence continues at coordinate 22,536 of CAVVZK010000013.1, read as the reverse complement.
ACTATTAAGACTGCCGGAGAACCGCCCTTGACGCACTTCTGGGCACACTCTATATCTTCCTTGGTGGCGTTAACGTGCTTCGCGGCGCACATGGAGTCCGAGACGGTGCCCTTCAAGGTCTCTGAATAACCGCTTGCCGAGAAGGCTAGGAAAAGGCTTGCTATGGCGAGAATCTCTTTCTTCATTGATCATTCCCTCGAGGGAAGACTACAACCTCCGGGCAGAGATGTCATTTCAGAGCACGGCGGGCCGCAGCTGGGGCGTGCTGTCAAGTCGGCGCTAAACAGGTGAGCGTACGGGCTGCCCAGTGCGCGCTCACTCCCACTGAGGGTCATTGACCAGTTTCGAGAACGAGCACTGTCGCGATCGGATCAAGGGGTGCGTCGGGTAGAGCGATGTCGATCCCGGTTTCCGATTGCGTGACCCTCAAAGGCTTTTGCGATTTGTCGGCGAGGAGGTAGGCACCGATGATGGAGCGCGGCGACTTGTCGAGGTGGAAGCTCCCGCGGGGCCATGTGAACAGCTCGACGAAGATTTTGTCGGGAGCGGTGGTGGAGCGCCAATCCCAGGTGGCAACGAACTTCGGTTTGCCGTCCTGGTCTCTCTCGGTTGGGCTTGAGGCGCCTGCCTCGGCTCCGAACAGTGTCGGCTTGGTCCCGTAGATGGCTTCACCGTTGACTGCGATCCACCGGCCAACGGCATGGAGGCGTTCAATCTCTGCAGGGGGGACGTTCCCCTTTGAATCGGGTCCGATATTAAGGAGGTAGTTGCCCCCCTTGCTCGCGACGTCGATCAGGTTATGAAGAAGCGTCTCGGTCGACTTGAAGTTTGTGTCGTAGGACTTGTACCCCCAGGTGTCGTTCATGGTCATGCACGCCTCCCAATCCCGGCCGGGGTAGCCCTGAGCTGGAATGAACTGCTCGGGCGTCTCTGTATCGCCACTGTAGCCGCCACCCAGGCGATTATTCCAGATGAGGTTTGGGTACTGGTTGAGCAGCGTAACGATTTCGCCCGCGAGGGCCGGCGTCATGTCTTCGGTCGGAGTGTCAAACCAGATCACGACCGGGAAGTCGCCGTAGTTGGTGAGGAGCTCCTTCAGCTGCGGGATGGCCTTGGTGTGGAGATAGGTGGCGAAGTCTCCATCCTGGGCAGGATCCCAGTGGTAGGTAGGCGGCTTGTGACCATCCTTCTCGAAGGCAGCGCCGCCCGGAGCGGTCCAGTCCTGATCCTGCGAGTAGTAGAAGCCAAGTTTGAGCCCCTGCTTCGTGCACTCATCAGCAAGTTCGCGGATGGGGTCACGATGAAACGGGGTGGCGGCGACAACATTGAAGGGGTCAGCGCTGGACTTGAACATGGCAAAGCCGTCGTGGTGCTTGGCAGTTATGACGATGTACTTCATGCCAGCGCTCTTGGCGAGCGAGACGATGTCGTGTGCGTTGAAGGCGATCGGATTGAACTGGCGAGCGAGTGATTTGTACTCGGCGACCGGGACGGAGCCGCTGTTCATGATCCACTCGCCTATGCCGTGACCCGCTTGCCCTTCCAGGTTCCGGCAGGAATAGAGTACAGACCCCAATGAATAAACATGCCGAAGCGGGCATCACGCCACCAAGACATCCGCGCGTCGCGTCGCGCCGGAGTTTCGTTGTCCTGGGTGGCGGGAACGGGGTGGGCCTGGGTACTGGCTATCTTGTCGCCTTGGAGCTGAGCGAATGATGGTAGAAGGCATGTGGCGAGCAGGAGGAGAACGGCATACGGTAGTCGACGAGCTGGATTCAACGGGGCTCCTGTGGGGAAAGGATGGTGTGAGAACTGTAGCTGAAGAGGGTTTTCGCGAGTTGCCCGACCGATCCTCTGGTCCCTCCTGAGCCGCCGGACCGGAGGCGGTTGCTGGGAGGCTCATCGGAGATTGAAAAATCCGCCGTCCAGCGGGATGTCTGCGCCTGTGAGGAAAGAGGCCGCGTCCGAGCACAAGTAGAGTGCGAGTGCGGCAACCTCCTCGGGTGTTCCCATCCGCCCTATAGGTTGTGACCGCGAGAGCTGTTTCATCTTTTCCGCCTCCTGACCTGGGTAGTTCTTTGCGATGAAGCCATCGACAAAGGGAGTATGAACACGTGCGGGGGAGATGCAGTTGCAACGTATACCGTCTGCAAGATAGTCCCGCGCAGCGGAGAGCGTCATGGACAGAACGGCGCCTTTCGTCATGGAATAGGCGAAGCGGTCCGGGATGCCGGCGGTTGCGGCGACCGAGGCCATGTTGAGGATCACACCGTGACCGGCGGTGATCATGCACTCGATTACGGCGCGCATGCAGAGGTAGGTTCCACGGACGTTGACAGCGTAGAGGAGGTCCATGTCTTCAGGTGTGGTAGATGCGAGACTGCCGACATGGGCGATGCCGGCGCAGTTGACGAGGATGTCAACAGGTGTTCCGATCTCAGCGAAGGCAAGCTTGACGCTGGATTGCGCGGAGACGTCACAGGGCTTGGCCGAGGCTGGTCCGCCGGTACCACTCGCAACGGAAGCGGCGGCGGCGAGCACCTTATCGGAGTCGAGATCTAGGAGCACGACCTCAGCGCCACTTGCGGCGAACAGACGGGCGATTGCGAGTCCGATGCCGCTTCCGGCGCCGGTGACGACAGCACGCTTATGATGAAGTTCGAAGATTTTCAGAGAGACCTCGGTTGGGACGCGGATGCCGCCCTAAGTATGTATTCGCGCTGTCAGGAGGTGTCAAATGTGACGAGAGCTTGACGGTGGAGACGGGGCTGAGCTGGATTGTGGCTGTATAAACGGGCAATGGAACTGCTCAGGCTCACGCTTGAATGGCTTAAGGTTGGACCTCGAGGTATCTAGATGAGGATCGTTTCTTTCTTAGACAGCGATGGCGTCATTAGGGGCGGCGTTCTCGAAGGGGATCGCGTATACCTGTTACCCGAAACCGGGTATGACGATGTGCTTGCCCTCATCCGCAGCGGTGCGTCCGCTCCTATGAGTGAGGGCCTGTCCGTTGAAACGCGTGGCGTGACTCTGCTTGCGCCGCTCCAGCATCCGCCCCGTATTTTCGGCATCGGATTGAACTATCGGGAGCATGCCGCAGAGTCGAAGATGGTGGTTCAAAGTGTGCCAACGGTGTTCCTAAAGCTTCCGTCGTCCATTACTGGTCCAGACAGTGATGTTCTTCTGCCGCCGTTGGCGATCCAACCTGACTACGAGGCGGAGCTTGCCGTGGTGATTGGGAGGCCCGGGCATCGCGTCTTAGCGGCAGACTGGGAGAAGTATGTCTTCGGCTACACGATCATTAACGACGTCAGCGCTCGTGGTGTACAGCTCGCGACAACACAGTGGACGCTTGGCAAGAGCTTTCCTACGTTCACGCCTATGGGCCCTTGGATCGTCACAAGGGACGAGGTTCCTGATCCCCATGCGCTTGATATTCGGCTTACGCTCGACGGAGAGGTTCTCCAGTCTGCGAATACCCGCGACCTGATCTTTCCGATTCCGCAGCTCATCGAGTACATATCAGCGATCGTGGCGCTTGAGCCCGGTGACATCATCAGCAGCGGCACACCGCCAGGAGTGGGGCTTGGCCGTCATCCGCAGAGGTGGCTCAAACCCAACGAAGAGATTGAGATCGAGATTGAGCGTGTGGGGATTCTGCGTAACCGTACGCGCGCGGTCGCCTAGATGAATGTAAGTCTTCCTGTACCGCTCGATGAATGTATACAGCACATGAGCGGCACTGACCTGATTCGCTCCTGGCCGGCAAACCTCAAGCGTCTATGCGCGCCCGGTCAGAAATCCCTTTCCAGCCATCAGCGTGATTCGAGCTGATGCTTCTTGCATTGGGCAGCCATAGCAACGGCCGGTGCATACCCTTGAATCCCGCCCCGATCCTCGCCCACCTGCAGTGGAGAACGCGGCTGAGCTAGAGTAATCAAACGGAAATTCCCGTATACTTCGCTGCCAAGGCACACGCCGAATTATGGCGCCTGTGCCTCTGCGCATCTCAGGTTCCTTGAAGCGCAACTCGGAGTGTCGTATGCGTCGCTACGGAATGACAATTCGCCTCCGCCCAGGGTTCGAGGCGGAGTATAGACGTTTTCATCGAGATGTTTGGCCCGAGGTGCTCGCGACCATTGCTGCCTGCAATCTCCGGAACTACACAATTTTTCTCAATAAGGGTGTGCTGTTCGGATACTTCGAGTACGTCGGTGACAATTTTTCAGCGGACATGGCCAAGATGGCAGCGGACCCGAAGACGCAGGAGTGGTGGACCATCATGCAGCCAATGCAGGAGCCGTCTCCCGATCGCGCAGAAGGTGATTGGTGGACGACCATGGCTGAGGTCTTTCATACAGACTAGGCATGAACGCCAACGCTGCGGGATTCGCTCCTCCGTCACCAACACGGGGTACTTTGGTTAGCTCGAATGTCTACGAGGCAGTTCGCAGTGCACTCATAAACCTTTCATGACAAACAACCCACGGCGGGAAATTTCACTCTGATCAACTGCGACAGCAGACGTATGTCTTGGGACGGCAATTGAATTGTCACTCTGCTGCGTGTTGCCCCAGGTCCCCTAACTTCAGCAGAGCCGTGGTCCTCTACCGGCCCCAAATCGCAGTCGCACAAGGAGTATGTCGATGTTCATCATCTGGTGGATTATTGTTGGCCTCATTGCTGGTTTCATCACTGGGAAGCTTATGAAGGGTAGCGGCTTCGGCGCGATCGGCGATATCGTCGTTGGTATTGTCGGAGCCATCATTGGCGGGTTCATTATGCGCTCTCTCGGCTACGCCGGACAGGGCGGTCTGCTTTACACCATCTTGGTGGCGGTGGTTGGTGCCGTTCTTCTTACGCTCCTTCTGCGCCTCGTCACGGGGAATCGATCACGCAATCTTTAGGGCAGGTTCCAACAAGAACGGGTTGCGCTGGGTTCAGTGCAGCCCGTTCATAACTCTCAGAGCTGGACCGTCATGGCGCGTGTGTTCGCTTTTATTTTCGAGCGTGGTAGACAGTAAGTCGGGAGTACCGTTCGTCTCGCGTGTAGTGTCGATCGATCAGACTCATGAACTCATCTGGGTAGTAGGTATAGTCGTCCTTCAGGAAGATAAGCGTCTCGAACCGGTGAGCCTCCCAAACTTCAAGCAGGTGTGGCATGTCTGTTCTGGCGAAGGCTGTGCCTGGGTGCCACCAGGCGACGAAGTGCTCGGGTGATGGTAGGCCCATAACGGCGTAATTGAAGTCGACACGAGGTCCAAAGAAGTAAGGTCCTGCATTCCCTCTGGTCGCCTCGGCTACCTGCCGCTCGACGTCCTGCATGGTGGAACTAATGCGCATGTTCTTGAGGAAGCCACTCTGCACGACGTGCTGGTTATCACTCCACTCGAAGAACATGTGCGGTCCGATCGTGTAAACCCGTGAGCGGATAGCACCCAAGTAGAGATCGCCCAGAACTCCGGCGAAGACGATTGCGATGTACGCGCGGCGCACGAACTGTCCTGAAATGCGCATCCCGAAGACCAAGACGGATCCGGCAGCCAGGAGCACGCCGCACTCCACGTCCCGAAGCTCGCCGTTGGTGGCTATCCCGTATAGCGCGATCAGCACTGCCAAAGGAAAGAACAGGGTAAAAGTCGCATCCTTGCGACGCCTTTCCCGCAGCTGGTCTCTCAGCAGGGGAATGAGACTGATCAGGGGCAGCGACAATGCCGTGACCCAGATGAGAGCAGTCAATTTGCCGAAGTGGTTCATCTCGTCAAAGCCGAAGGTGCTGAAGCCCCCACGTTCGAGCGAGGCACCGTGATAACTAGCAAGCAGCGCCGGAATGGATACGTGGTTCAGGAGCAGCAGGAGGATGACTAGTACGGAGGCGGCCAGCGTCAGAGCGATGATGCGAACCTTTCGCTCAGCTAGAAGAAGAAGAAGGACGATACCGCCGGCTGCAGTCACGCCAGCAATGTTGGGTTTCAGCAGAATCAGAAGGGCGAGCGAGAGAACGAATGAGAGCTGCGTATTGAGCGGTCGCGGCTCTCTTGCAATCAACAGGCAGGAAAGAAAGAAGACGGTGGCGAGGATTAGGGTGCTGTTGTTGTACCACCAGAAGCAGAGTGTCAGCATGACAGCACACTCGATGGCCAAAGCGGTGAGTGTTGACGCGAGCCGGCTCACCCGGAGCTTACGCATCAGCCAGTACAGCCAGATGAAGCTGAGGGTGGTGAACACGGCGCTGAAGTAAAGGTTCGCGTCCCAGGTAACACCGAAGAGTTGGTAGGCGTACTTCATCCCAAGATTGAAGCCGGGCGGCGTCGAGGTGACGAAGTCGACATAGGGTCGTTGTCCGAGGATTTGGCGCCAACCCACCTCGATGAGGATGTTGTAATCGAAACCTCCGAACTGCCATCGACCGAAGTAGATGAGGAAAGTGCAAAGGAAGAGGCAGGCGGCGCCCAGGCCGGCATACGTGTAGACGGGTTTCGTGCGGCGTCCGAGGGACTGGGCAAGTCTGTCGAGCGCCGGCCCGGCCAGGAATGCGGCGACGAAACTGCCGATCATAATGACGTAGAAGCGGAAGATGGTGCGGACGTACATGGCATCGTCCGAGATTACCCGGATGCCCCGGTGGACGAAGTGAGATGCAAAGGCGCAGATGGCGGCGGTCAGGACGAGGGTGGCTAGACTCAACGAGAGGGGGAGGATGTCCTCACGAAGGAGTTTAGGACCGGTGCCGGCGGGGTCTTGTTGCGAGTCAACAGGGTGCAAACATTACTCCACGAGCGCGGGAAGAGGGGAGTCTTCGGCGCATATATAGCCTACGTCATCGCTACTCTATGAACCCTTGGAGGAGCGCTGGACCTAGCTGTGCGGTTCCCGTAACCTTAAAGCTATGCAGAGGAAGATCGTGATTACAGGTGCCGCCGGGCTGGTGGGACAGAACCTGCTTCCGCGTCTGAAGGCCAAGCATCTGGGTGAGATTGTTGCGATCGACAAGCACAGGACGAATGCGGAGATCCTTCGGGCGCACCATCCTGAGATCCGCGTGCTGGTGGAAGACCTGGCGAGCTCGGATGCGTGGCAGGCGGAGCTGAGGGTTGCACCCACCTGGTGATTCTCCATGCGCAGATCGGCGGGTTATATGCCGAGGAGTTTATCCGCAACAACGTCGTTGCGACGGAGCGGCTGCTTGAGGCGGCGCTGCGGTGCAAGGTGCCGTATGCGGTGAACATCTCGTCTTCGGTGGTGAACTCGAAGGCTGTGGACAATTACACGAAGACGAAGAAGACGCAGGAGGCGCTGGTGGCGCAGTCTGGGATCAAGCAGGTGGTTCTGCGGCCGACACTGATGTTTGGGTGGTTCGATCGAAAGCACGTGGGGTGGCTGGCGCGATTTATGCAGAGGGTGCCGGTATTTCCTATTCCGGGAAGTGGACGGTACCTGCGGCAGCCGCTGTATGCGGGCGACTTTTCGGACATCATCACCTCGGCCCTTGAGACGGAAAAGGTTGGGGCGTACAACATCACCGGGCAGGAGCGGATCGATTACATCGACCTGATACGTGCGGTGAAGTCAGCGGTGGGGGCCCGTGCCCGGATCCAGAGGGTCCCATACTGGCTGTTCTGGGCGCTGCTTCGGATGAACGCCCTGGTGGACAAGAACCCTGCGTTCACCACCAGTCAGTTGGAGGCGCTGGTGACGCCGGACGTGTTTGAGGTGATCGATTGGCCAGGGATCTTTGGTGTTCGTGCGACGCCGTTGAAGGAGGCGCTTGAAGCCACGTTTCGGGATCCGGTTTATTCCAAGGTGGTTCTGGACTTCTAATGGCAGGCCGGGAAGAGGTTGTACCCCTCCCCCGTACCGGATAGTAAAGTCTCCCGTTTGTTGCACTTAGAAAACTGGCGACCTCTAAGGTCCTGAGTCAATGGGGTTTATAGGTAAAGTCCTGTAGACAATAGGGTTGCGAGTTCAGGTGAACGAGCAGCGCAGCAATGAGGGAACCCGGGGTGTTCGCCCTTCCCTCAGCTGCTCCCCGTCTTGTTTGCTCCCTGTTCTTATCCCTGTCTTAATTGTAGCGATCGGAGTGGGGTACCTGCGCCAACTTTTCCGCCAGTTTTTCGGGCTCTGATACGGAGTTTTACTCGTCCCACACGGGTCTAGCGGTCTAGCGGTCTAGCGGTCGTAGAGGACTCGGTGACGCTCAAGCCACCAACAGGCGTCGAGTCCTTCGTGAGGGGCGATGGAACGGGTGCAGCGTTGTGTCGTTGTGCCGTTGGCGTAGTACTCTTCGCGTCCGCCTTTGAGCGGGGCCACGACGACCCTGGAGACGGTGACCTCTCCGTAGCCGATGCCGCGGGCAGCGCTGTGCTTCCAGAGCAACCAGTCTGCCGGAGGGGCGAGGACCAAGGGAGCAAGGAGGCCGAGTGCGGATCTAACCAGGACAGAGCGCATAGATTTCCTTTCCCCCATTCGCTCCCGACGTGCTGTTACATCCTCGGGCTCATCTCTTGGCGAGCCGGGATTCAGGCTGCGGAGTTTCGGGCTCCGGGGTATTGGGCTTCGGCTTCAGGATTTTGGACTTTCGTTTGTTTGATGGTTCGGGTGGCTGCCCGGCGTTGTACCGAAGAGGATCCAGCGGCAGAGCATGTGGCTGGAGAGCGGCGGCCGCTTATAGAATCGGGTGGACCCGAAGTGTTCCGACTTTGACCAATACCCTTTCTGTAGCGATTGTCGCTCACAACGAGCGGGAGAATCTTGCGCGCACGCTGGAGAGTGTCGCGTGGGCCGACGAGATTGTGCTGGTGGACTCGGGATCAACCGACGGGACGGTTGAGATTGCGAGGGAATATGGAGCGGTAGTGTTTGAGGAGACCTGGAAGGGGTATGGCGGGCAGGTGAACTCGGCGCTCGACAAGTGCACGCAGAGCTGGATCTTGAACGTGGACGCGGACGAGGTGGTGACGCCGGAGCTCCGGCTGAGGATCCAGGTGCTGCTGGCGGGGAGCCCGAGCTTTGCGGGGTATACGATCACGCGGCTGAACCTGATATTCGGGCGCTGGATGCGACACGGCGGTTTGTATCCTGATCGGAAGCTGCGGCTGTTTCGAAGGGGTTTTGCGCGGCTCCGGGAGGATACCGAACCGCATGCGACACCGAAGCCGACCGGTGCGGTTGGGAGGATCGAGGGGGGAGATCTGCTCCACTACCAGTACCCGACTCTGGACTCGTACATCGAGCATATGCACCGGTATAGTTCCGCAAGCGTTCCGTTGCTTCTTGCGCGCGGGAAGACGAGTTCGACAAACGTTGCATTTGCCGTGAACACGGTGCTGAACCCGCTGCTGACATTTTTGTACAACTATGTGATTCGCCTAGGGTTTCTGGATGGACAGGAGGGTCTTACATTTCACCTGAACCATGCGCTGTATGTGAACTGGAAGTATGTCAAAGCAAAGGCCCGGGCGGAGAAAGAGGGCGGATGGCCGTCACATTGAGCATCTAAGGAACAGAGCCGGAGTGCCGATAGTGTCTATGTGTGTCGAGGATGTGGCGCACCTGATAACAAGAAGAGGGTTCACCAAGATGAAGAAATTTCTGATTGCAGCTACTGCGGTCCTTTCCAGTGTCCTGATGATGCTCCCGGGGATGGTCGAGGCACAGTCCACCGCATCGGCGACCGCGACACAGCAGCTTGCGCTTTCCGCCTTTGGCGGCGGGAGCGGGACATACACAAACATTCTTGGCGGGAGAAACCTGGGCATCACAGCGGGTGCGGATCTGGCCTTTATGAGCTTTCGCCGGTACCGTCCGGTAGTTGAGGCGCGGGGAACCTACCCGATTCACGGCGGGCAGATCGATGCGCAAAAGAACTTCCTGGCAGGATTGAAGGTGGAGCGCGTATTCGGGCGGGTGCATCCGTACGGGGACTTTCTGGTGGGCCGTGGGCAGATCGATTACCAGAACAAGGGTCTGCAGATAGGGAATCTGATTTACCTGTCCTCGACGTCGACCATCTTTTCACCCGGTCTAGGGGTGGACTACGACGTGACTCCGAACTGGGCGGCGAAGGCCGACTTCCAGTATCAGTTTTGGGACGTGCCGTTTGGGTACAGTTAATGGGACGCCTTCGACGACGGTAACAGGAACGATCCACCCGAAGGTGCTGACGCTGGGTGCAGTGTATCGCTTTGACTTCAACCGCCACTACCGGCGACACCGGTAGGTGCTTAGAGGTTGAACAGTTCGCGAAGACGTTTTGTCTGGGAGCGGCTGACGGGTATCTCGGTGTTCTTGGGGTCGTCCATGCGGAGCTGGTAGCTGGATTTGAACCAGGGCACGACCTCGCGGATGTGCTGGATGTTGACGACGAAGGAGCGGTGGGCTCGCCAGAAGGCCTCCGGGTCGAGCTGATCCATGAGTTCTTCGAGGGTTCGGCAGTTGGAATGGCCTTCGACGGCTGGCGTGACGACGCTGATCGCCCCGTCCTCGATGGAGGCGAAGCAGATCTCTTTCTGGTCGACGAGCAGCAGGCGGCTCTGGGCGCGGACGACGACCTTGCCGGTTTGCCGGAGCGACGCCTGAGCCTGCTCGCCGACGAGGCGGAGGAGCGCGTCGAGCTTGGCCTCGGTCCGAGCTCTGGCGCGGATGGCGGAAGTTCGGACTTGCCGGTGAGCGCGCTCGCGGGCCTTCTCGATGGTGCGGACGACGCGACTCGGTCGAAGGGCTTGAGCAGGTAGTCGACGGCGTTGACTTCGAAGGCGCGCACGGCGTACGATCGTACGCGGTGGCGAAGACGACCTGCGGGAGCGCTGTTTGCTTTCGAGCAGTTTCTTAGGACGGCGAAGCCATCGAGGCCGGGCATCTGGACGTCGAGGAAGACGAGGTCGGGCTTGTGGGTGCGGATGAGTTCGACGGCTTCGATGCCGTTGGAGCCCTGGGCGACGATATCGACGTCGCCGGCGTCTTCGAGGAGGTACTGAAGTTCCTGGCGGGCGAGGGGTTCGTCGTCGACGATCAGGACTGCGCAGGGGTATGGCGGCAGGCAGCTAGTCGCTGATAGGCGCGGAGGCGGGCGGGTGACCCGGTCTTGGGCGAGATCGTGGCCGCACTGCGTGCAGTAGACGTCGGTGATCTCGACGCCGCGGAAGCACTGGCCGCAGACGGGCGCCATCTGGAACTGGCACTGCGGGCAGAAGTGGTAGCTGGAGGCGATCTCGGTGGTGCAGTGCGGGCAGCGGGAGAGCATGCGGCTGGCGCAGGAGGAAGTAGACGACGGCGCCGATGCCGCCGGGCATGAGGATGACGATCAGCATCCAGAGGCCGGCGGACATGTTGCGGCGCTTGACGTCGCGGCTGACGTAGCCGACCAGCAGGACGTAGCTGGCGAAGAGCGGTGCCCCAGGAGTAGCCCATCAGCAGGCGCATGGGCAGCATCTCGTGCTTGTGGTGCGGCAGGACGACGTGGAAGAGGTACTGGACGGCGCAGAAGGCGACGATCGCGAGCACGACGGACCAGGCCAGGGATCATCGCTGAGGTCGTCGCTCGGCGGCGTTGCGTGGTTCCGGCGGTCCTTGCGTCGGGCTTTCCAGCCAGAAGGTCTCATCATATGGGCCTCCCTGCTCGGCGTTCGGGCGGTTCTGGAACCAGACCACGGCGAGGAGGGCGGCGGAGACGGGAAGGCACCAGAGCAGGAAGACGAGCATCTGCTGGCTGGCGTCCGGGGATGTCGGTGGGGAGGTCAGATCGTTCTGTCGAGGGCGGTCCAGATGGCGGAGGCAGATGAGCGACGAGCAGGCGGCGCTGACGGCGAGTGGGATCCACAGGCTGCGGACGCGTCGCCTGTGGTCGGCACTGGGTGCGGGCCCGCTCGCGGACGATGCGATGGGTGCGGTTGACGAGCGATGCGGGGCGCGCGGTGGCGGCGGAGTGAGGGAGCCGGCGTCGAGTGCTGGAGTCGAGGCGGAGCCCGTACGGGCGTGGCGTCATCGCGCGCCTGCCTCGGCGTTTCGGGCGCGGCGCAGCTGTTCCACCTGCGGGCTTGAGCGCGGCGAGGCCGCGATAGAGCCGGGACTTCACGGTGGAGAGCGGAGCCGCGGTGACGCCGGCAATCTCTTCGAGCGACATCTCTTCGTGGAAGCGCAGGACGAGCACCTCGCGGTAGTTCGGCTTCGAGCTTCAGCAGGACTTCGGCCACTTCGGCGCGGTCTTCGCGGGTGGCGAACTGCTCGAGAGGGCGAGGGGCCGTCGATGGCGACTTCGAACGGCCGCTCGTCTTCGCCGGTTTCGCTCATCTCGTCGAGCTGGCCATCTGGCGCTTGCGGGAGAGGTCGATGACGAGGTTGCGCGCGATGGTGAAGAGCCAGGTGTCGAAGCGGGCCTTGCCGTTGTACTGCGCGCCGCGCAGCAGCACGCGCATCCAGGTCTCCTGGAACAGGTCTTCGGCGACCTCGCGCTTGCCGGTCAGGAACAGAAGATAGCGCAGCAGGCGATGCTGGTACGTCTCGATCAGCTGATCGAGCAGTTCGGGGTCCTTGCGCTTGAGGCCGCGGGCGATAGCAGCGTTCTCGGGCTGGGTGGCGGAGACGAGGAGACGGGCTGCCGCAGCCGAGATCGGGGTTTCGCTCATGTGGGTAGAGACGCTCCCTTTGAGATGAAAGACGCGGTGTAACGGGGGAATATTTGGGTGTATCGCGCGAGTTCCCAGGCATCATTCTAGCGTGCGGATCGAGGTTTGGGGGGGGTGAGGCGGGTGCGGGTGGGTGGCCGTAGGCTTAGGGGATGGACGTTTTGTATGGCCTTCACCCAGTGGAGGAGGTGGTTCGGTCGGGTTCGCGGGGGCTGGACCACGTGATTGTGGCGCGGGAGCGCAGGGACGAGCGGCTGGAGCGGCTACTGGAGCTTTGCCGAGGGCGGGGGTCCGCGTCTCATGGAGCCACGGGAGCAGCTGACGCGGCTGGCGAAGACGGATGCCACCAGGGTGTGGTGGCGATGGTCCAGGGGCGTAAGCTGCTGGTGCTGCAGCACCAGCAGCTTACGCCCCTGGACCATCGCCACCACACCCTGGTGCGCATCCGTCTTCGCCAGCCGCGTCAGCTGCTCCCGTGGCTCCATCGAGACGCGGACCCCCGCCCTCCGGCAAAGCTCCAGTAGCCGCTCCAGCCGCTCGTCCCTGCGCTCCCGCGCCACAATCACGTGGTCCAGCCCCCGCGAACCCGACCGAACCACCTCCTCCACTGGGTGAAGGCCATACAAAACGTCCATCCCCTAAGCCTACAGCCACCCACCCGCACCCGCCTCACCCCCCCCCCCAAACCTCGATCCGCACGCTAGAATGATGCCTGGGAACTCGCGCGATACGCCCAAATATTCCCCCGTTACACCGCGTCTTTCATCTCAAAGGGAGCGTCTCTACCCACATGAGCGGAACCCCGATCTCGGCTGCGGCAGCCCGTCTCCTCGTCTCCGCCACCCAGCGCGAGAACGCGGAGATCGCTCGCGGCCTCAAGCGCACGATCCCGCCCTCCTCGATCAGCTCATCGAGACCTACCAGCATCGCCTCCTGCGCTATCTCCTCTTCCTCACCGGCAAACGCGAGACCGCCGAAGATCTCTTCCAGGAAACCTGGATGCGTGTCCTGCTCCGCGGCGCGCAATACAACGGCAAAGCCCGCTTCGATACCTGGCTCTTCACCATCGCCCGCAACCTTGTCATCGATCTCTCGCGCAAGCGCCAGATGGCCTCCCTCGATGAGATGAGCGAAGCCGGCGAAGATGAGCGCCCGCTTCGAAGTCGCCAAAGATGGACCCTCGCCCTTCGACCAGTTCGCCACCCGCGAAGACCGCGCAGAAGTTGCCGCCGTCCTGCTCCTGCTTGAGCCGAACTACCGTGAAGTCCTCCCTTGCGCTTTCATGAAGAGCTCTCCCTTGAAGAGATCGCCGGCGTCACCGCGTGCCCCGCTCTCCACCGTCAAATCACGCCTCTATCGCGGCCTCGCCGCGCTCAAGCCTCACGTTGAACAGATCCGCCGCGCGCACGAAAGCGAAGGCATCGCACCATGAAGTTTCCCGTTCAGCCCCGACCCGAAACCAGCCACAATGCCGGGCTCTCCACTCCGCAGCCCGCCGTCGCCCCCGCGGCCCTCGTCAATCGCACCCATCGCATCGTGCGAGAGCGTGCCCTCGCCCTGCAAACTCGCAAGCGCACCATGCGCAGTCTGCTCATCCCGCTCAGCGTCAGCGCCACCCTGCTCGCCGCCATCGCCATCGCTCTCTGGAACGCCTTTGAAGACTACGAAGCCTCGCCTGCGGGCCTCCCCGAAAGCAGCCAGATGCTCGTCGTCCTGATGTGGTCCGTCCCCCTTACCGCCATGCTGCTCGCGGTCATCTGGTTCCGCCGCTCGCACCTCGAAAATGAGGGCCGCCGATGAACCTTCCCTGGAAAGGCGAACGTGAGCCCCGGCTGAACACCAACGCAGAAGCCCGCCGCAGCAGCGCCTCAGACGATCTCGCCATGGTCCCCTGGTGGTCAGTGGTGCTCGCCGTCCTTGCCTTCGCTGGCATGCAGTACTTCTGGAACTTCCTCATGCCGCGCCCGCACCATGACTTCGGCCCCATGCGCCTGCTCATGGGCTACTCCTGGGGTACGCTCGTCGCAAGCTATATCCTGCTCGTCGGCTACGTCAGCCGCGATGTCAAGCGCCGCAACATGCAGCCCGCGCTCTGGATGCTCATCGTCGTCCTCATGCCCGGCGGCATCGGCGCCGTCGTTTACTTCCTCCTGCGCCAGCCCATGCTGTCATGCTGCCCGCACTGCTCCACAGAGATCGCCTCCAGCTACCACTTCTGCCCGCAGTGCCAGTTTCAGATGGCACCCGTCTGCGGCCGCTGCTACCGCGGCGTCGAAATCACCGACGTCTACTGCAAGCAGTGCGGCCATGACCTCCAGGAAGATGAAGTACCCGCCCGCCTCCGCACCTATCGCGACTAAGTAGCGCCCCGCATGCAACCGACTTACCTGCATGCCCCTGCGTGTCGTAATCGTCGACGATGAGCCCCTCGCCCGGCAGGAGCTTCAGTACCTCCTCGAAGACTCGCCGACGCCCAGGTTCTCGCCACCGGCATCAACGGCATCGAAGCCGTCGAACTCATCCGCACCCACAAGCCCGACCTCGTCTTCCTCGACGTCCAGATGCCCGGCCTCGACGGCTTCGGAGTGCTGAAGAAACTGCTCGAGAAGCGCACCCCCCTGCCCCAGGTCGTCTTCGCCACCGCCTACGATCAGTACGCCGTCCGCGCCTTTGAGGTCAACGCCGTCGACTATCTGCTCAAGCCCTTCGATCGCGAACGCGTCCTCCGCACCCTCGACAAAGCCCTTGCAGCGCCCACCAGCGATCCCCTGAATCCTCAGCCATCCGGCCGACCCTCGACTACCGCCGCCAAGCTTGACGCCCTGCTCCGCCTCGTCGGCGAAGGCAGCGCCGCCGCTCCTCCGCGCCAAGCTCGGCAAAATTGTCGTCCGCGCCCAGAGCCGCCTGCTCCTCGTCGATCAACGCGAGATCTGCTTCGCCTCCATTGAAGATGGCGCCATCACCGTGGCCACCGCGACCGTTCAAGGCAACGCCAACTGCCGCACCCTGGAAGAGCTCATGGATCAGCTCGACCCCGAGATGTTCTGGCGCGCCCACCGCTCCTTCATCGTCAACATCCAGCACATCCGCGAGGTCGTCCCCTGGTTCAAATCCACCTACCAGCTCCGCATGGATGACCCCAGGAACACCGAGATCCCCGTAAGCCGCGCCCAGACCAAACGCCTCCGCGACCTCTTCAACCTCTAAGCACCTACCGGTGTCGCCGGTAGTGGCGGTTGAAGTCAAAGCGATACACTGCACCCAGCGTCAGCACCTTCGGGTGGATCGTTCCTGTTACCGTCGTCGAAGGCGTCCCATTAACTGTCCCAAACGGCACGTCCCAAAACTGATACTGGAAGTCGGCCTTCGCCGCCCAGTTCGGAGTCACGTCGTAGTCCACCCCTAGACCGGGTGAAAAGATGGTCGACGTCGAGGACAGGTAAATCAGATTCCCTATCTGCAGACCCTTGTTCTGGTAATCGATCTGCCCACGGCCCACCAGAAAGTCCCCGTACGGATGCACCCGCCCGAATACGCGCTCCACCTTCAATCCTGCCAGGAAGTTCTTTTGCGCATCGATCTGCCCGCCGTGAATCGGGTAGGTTCCCCGCGCCTCAACTACCGGACGGTACCGGCGAAAGCTCATAAAGGCCAGATCCGCACCCGCTGTGATGCCCAGGTTTCTCCCGCCAAGAATGTTTGTGTATGTCCCGCTCCCGCCGCCAAAGGCGGAAAGCGCAAGCTGCTGTGTCGCGGTCGCCGATGCGGTGGACTGTGCCTCGACCATCCCCGGGAGCATCATCAGGACACTGGAAAGGACCGCAGTAGCTGCAATCAGAAATTTCTTCATCTTGGTGAACCCTCTTCTTGTTATCAGGTGCGCCACATCCTCGACACACATAGACACTATCGGCACTCCGGCTCTGTTCCTTAGATGCTCAATGTGACGGCCATCCGCCCTCTTTCTCCGCCCGGGCCTTTGCTTTGACATACTTCCAGTTCACATACAGCGCATGGTTCAGGTGAAATGTAAGACCCTCCTGTCCATCCAGAAACCCTAGGCGAATCACATAGTTGTACAAAAATGTCAGCAGCGGGTTCAGCACCGTGTTCACGGCAAATGCAACGTTTGTCGAACTCGTCTTCCCGCGCGCAAGAAGCAACGGAACGCTTGCGGAACTATACCGGTGCATATGCTCGATGTACGAGTCCAGAGTCGGGTACTGGTAGTGGAGCATCTCCCCCCTCGATCCTCCCAACCGCACCGGTCGGCTTCGGTGTCGCATGCGGTTCGGTATCCTCCCGGAGCCGCGCAAAACCCCTTCGAAACAGCCGCAGCTTCCGATCAGGATACAAACCGCCGTGTCGCATCCAGCGCCCGAATATCAGGTTCAGCCGCGTGATCGTATACCCCGCAAAGCTCGGGCTCCCCGCCAGCAGCACCTGGATCCTCAGCCGGAGCTCCGGCGTCACCACCTCGTCCGCGTCCACGTTCAAGATCCAGCTCTCGTGCGGACTTGTCGAGCGCCGAGTTCACCGGCCCGCCATACCCCTTCCAGGTCTCCTCAACACTACCGCTCCATATTCCCTCGCAATCTCAACCGTCCCGTCGGTTGATCCCGAGTCCACCAGCACAATCTCGTCGGCCCACGCGACACTCTCCAGCGTGCGCGCAAGATTCTCCCGCTCGTTGTGAGCGACAATCGCTACAGAAAGGGTATTGGTCAAAGTCGGAACACTTCGGGTCCACCCGATTCTATAAGCGGCCGCCGCTCTCCAGCCACATGCTCTGCCGCTGGATCCTCTTCGGTACAACGCCGGGCAGCCACCCGAACCATCAAACAAGCGAAAGTCCAAAATCCTGAAGCCGAAGCCCAATACCCCGGAGCCCGAAACTCCGCAGCCTGAATCCCGGCTCGCCAAGAGATCAGCCCGAGGATGTAACAGCACGTCGGGAGCGAATGGGGGAAAGGAAATCTATGCGCTCTGTCCTGGTTAGATCCGCACTCGGCCTCCTTGCTCCCTTGGTCCTCGCCCCTCCGGCAGACTGGTTGCTCTGGAAGCACAGCGCTGCCCGCGGCATCGGCTACGGAGAGGTCACCGTCTCCAGGGTCGTCGTGGCCCGCTCAAGGCGGACGCGAAGAGTACTACGCCAACGGCACAACGACACAACGCTGCACCCTATCCATCGCCCCTCACGAAGGACTCGACGCCTGTTGGTGGCTTGAGCGTCACCGAGTCCTCTACGACCGCTGACACTGTTAGACCGTGAGACCCTGTGTGGGACGAGTAAAACTCCGTATCAGAGCCCGAAAAACTGGCGGAAAAGTTAGAAAAGGCACCTGACTCCGATCGCTACAATTAAGACAGGGATAAGAACAGGGAGCAAACAAGACGGGGAGCAGCTGAGGGAAGGGCGAACACCCCGGGTTCCCTCATTGCTGCGCTGCTCGTTCACCTGAACTCGCAACCCTATTGTCTACAGGACTTTACCTATAAACCCCATTGACTCAGGACCTTAGGTCGCCAGTTTTCTAAGTGCAACAAACGGGAGACTTTACTATCCGGTACGGGGGGAGGGGTACAACCTCTTCCCGGCCTGCCATTAGAAGTCCAGAACCACCTTGGAATAAACCGGATCCCGAAACGTGGCTTCAAGCGCCTCCTTCAACGGCGTCGCACGAACACCAAAGATCCCTGGCCAATCGATCACCTCAAACACGTCCGGCGTCACCAGCGCCTCCAACTGACTGGTGGTGAACGCAGGGTTCTTGTCCACCAGGGCGTTCATCCGAAGCAGCGCCCAGAACAGCCAGTATGGGACCCTCGGATCCTGGGCACGGGCCCCCACCGCTGACTTCACCGCACGTATCAGGTCGATGTAATCGATCCGCTCCTGCCCGGTGATGTTGTACGCCCCAACCTTTTCCGTCTCAAGGGCCGAGGTGATGATGTCCGAAAAGTCGCCCGCATACAGCGGCTGCCGCAGGTACCGTCCACTTCCCGGAATAGGAAATACCGGCACCCTCTGCATAAATCGCGCCAGCCACCCCACGTGCTTTCGATCGAACCACCCAAACATCAGTGTCGGCCGCAGAACCACCTGCTTGATCCCAGACTGCGCCACCAGCGCCTCCTGCGTCTTCTTCGTCTTCGTGTAATTGTCCACAGCCTTCGAGTTCACCACCGAAGACGAGATGTTCACCGCATACGGCACCTTGCACCGCAGCGCCGCCTCAAGCAGCCGCTCCGTCGCAACGACGTTGTTGCGGATAAACTCCTCGGCATATAACCCGCCGATCTGCGCATGGAGAATCACCAGGTGGGTGCAACCCTCGAGCTCCGCCTGCCACGCATCCGAGCTCGCCAGGTCTTCCACCAGCACGCGGATCTCAGGATGGTGCGCCCGAAGGATCTCCGCATTCGTCCTGTGCTTGTCGATCGCAACAATCTCACCCAGATGCTTGGCCTTCAGACGCGGAAGCAGGTTCTGTCCCACCAGCCCGGCGGCACCTGTAATCACGATCTTCCTCTGCATAGCTTTTAAGGTTACGGGAACCGCACAGCTAGGTCCAGCGCTCCTCCAAGGGTTCATAGAGTAGCGATGACGTAGGCTATATATGCGCCGAAGACTCCCCTCTTCCCGCGCTCGTGGAGTAATGTTTGCACCCTGTTGACTCGCAACAAGACCCCGCCTGCACCGGGCCCAAACTCCTTCGTGAGGACATCCTCCCCCTCTCGTTGAGTCTAGCCACCCTCGTCCTTACCGCCGCCATCTGCGCCTTTGCATCTCACTTCGTCCACCGGGGCATCCGGGTAATCTCGGACGATGCCATGTACGTCCGCACCATCTTCCGCTTCTACGTCATTATGATCGGCAGTTTCGTCGCCGCATTCCTGGCCGGGCCGTCCCTCGACAGACTTGCCCAGTCCCTCGGACGCCGCACGAAACCCGTCTACACGTATGCCGCGCCAGGGCGCCGCCTGCCTCTTCCTTTGCACTTTCCTCATCTACTTCGGTCGATGGCAGTTCGGAGGTTTCGATTACAACATCCTCATCGAGGTGGGTTGGCGCCAAATCCTCGGACAACGACCCTATGTCGACTTCGTCACCTCGACGCCGCCCGGCTTCAATCTTGGGATGAAGTACGCCTACCAACTCTTCGGTGTTACCTGGGACGCGAACCTTTACTTCAGCGCCGTGTTCACCACCCTCAGCTTCATCTGGCTGTACTGGCTGATGCGTAAGCTCCGGGTGAGCCTGGCTCGCGCCAACACTCACCGCTTTGGCCATCGAGTGTGCTGTCATGCTGACACTCTGCTTCTGGTGGTACAACAACAGCACCCTAATCCTCGCCACCGTCTTCTTTCTTTCCTGCCTGTTGATTGCAAGAGAGCCGCGACCGCTCAATACGCAGCTCTCATTCGTTCTCTCGCTCGCCCTTCTGATTCTGCTGAAACCCAACATTGCTGGCGTGACTGCAGCCGGCGGTATCGTCCTTCTTCTTCTTCTAGCTGAGCGAAAGGTTCGCATCATCGCTCTGACGCTGGCCGCCTCCGTACTAGTCATCCTCCTGCTGCTCCTGAACCACGTATCCATTCCGGCGCTGCTTGCTAGTTATCACGGTGCCTCGCTCGAACGTGGGGGCTTCAGCACCTTCGGCTTTGACGAGATGAACCACTTCGGCAAATTGACTGCTCTCATCTGGGTCACGGCATTGTCGCTGCCCCTGATCAGTCTCATTCCCCTGCTGAGAGACCAGCTGCGGGAAAGGCGTCGCAAGGATGCGACTTTTACCCTGTTCTTTCCTTTGGCAGTGCTGATCGCGCTATACGGGATAGCCACCAACGGCGAGCTTCGGGACGTGGAGTGCGGCGTGCTCCTGGCTGCCGGATCCGTCTTGGTCTTCGGGATGCGCATTTCAGGACAGTTCGTGCGCCGCGCGTACATCGCAATCGTCTTCGCCGGAGTTCTGGGCGATCTCTACTTGGGTGCTATCCGCTCACGGGTTTACACGATCGGACCGCACATGTTCTTCGAGTGGAGTGATAACCAGCACGTCGTGCAGAGTGGCTTCCTCAAGAACATGCGCATTAGTTCCACCAATGCAGGACGTCGAGCGGCAGGTAGCCGAGGCGACCAGAGGGAATGCAGGACCTTACTTCTTTGGACCTCGTGTCGACTTCAATTACGCCGTTATGGGCCTACCATCACCCGAGCACTTCGTCGCCTGGTGGCACCCAGGCACAGCCTTCGCCAGAACAGACATGCCACACCTGCTTGAAGTTTGGGAGGCTCACCGGTTCGAGACGCTTATCTTCCTGAAGGACGACTATACCTACTACCCAGATGAGTTCATGAGTCTGATCGATCGACACTACACGCGAGACGAACGGTACTCCCGACTTACTGTCTACCACGCTCGAAAATAAAAGCGAACACACGCGCCATGACGGTCCAGCTCTAGAGTTATGAACGGGCTGCACTGAGCCCAGCGCAACCCGTTCTTGTTGGAACCTGCCCTAAAGATTGCGTGATCGATTCCCCGTGACGAGGCGCAGAAGGAGCGTAAGAAGAACGGCACCAACCACCGCCACCAAGATGGTGTAAAGCAGACCGCCCTGTCCGGCGTAGCCGAGAGAGCGCATAATGAACCCGCCAATGATGGCTCCGACAATACCAACGACGATATCGCCGATCGCGCCGAAGCCGCTACCCTTCATAAGCTTCCCAGTGATGAAACCAGCAATGAGGCCAACAATAATCCACCAGATGATGAACATCGACATACTCCTTGTGCGACTGCGATTTGGGGCCGGTAGAGGACCACGGCTCTGCTGAAGTTAGGGGACCTGGGGCAACACGCAGCAGAGTGACAATTCAATTGCCGTCCCAAGACATACGTCTGCTGTCGCAGTTGATCAGAGTGAAATTTCCCGCCGTGGGTTGTTTGTCATGAAAGGTTTATGAGTGCACTGCGAACTGCCTCGTAGACATTCGAGCTAACCAAAGTACCCCGTGTTGGTGACGGAGGAGCGAATCCCGCAGCGTTGGCGTTCATGCCTAGTCTGTATGAAAGACCTCAGCCATGGTCGTCCACCAATCACCTTCTGCGCGATCGGGAGACGGCTCCTGCATTGGCTGCATGATGGTCCACCACTCCTGCGTCTTCGGGTCCGCTGCCATCTTGGCCATGTCCGCTGAAAAATTGTCACCCGACTGACTGAAGTATCCGAACAGCACACCCTTATTGAGAAAAATTGTGTAGTTCCGGAGATTGCAGGCAGCAATGGTCGCGAGCACCTCGGGCCAAACATCTCGATGAAAACGTCTATACTCCGCCTCGAACCCTGGGCGGAGGCGAATTGTCATTCCGTAGCGACGCATACGACACTCCGAGTTGCGCTTCAAGGAACCTGAGATGCGCAGAGGCACAGGCGCCATAATTCGGCGTGTGCCTTGGCAGCGAAGTATACGGGAATTTCCGTTTGATTACTCTAGCTCAGCCGCGTTCTCCACTGCAGGTGGGCGAGGATCGGGGCGGGATTCAAAGGGTATGCACCGGCCGTTGCTATGGCTGCCCAATGCAAGAAGCATCAGCTCGAATCACGCTGATGGCTGGAAAGGGATTTCTGACCGGGCGCGCATAGACGCTTGAGGTTTGCCTGCCAGGAGCGAATCAGGTCAGTGCCGCTCATGTGCTGTATACATTCATCGAGCGGTACAGGAAGACTTACATTCATCTAGGCGACCGCGCGCGTACGGTTACGCAGAATCCCCACACGCTCAATCTCGATCTCAATCTCTTCGTTGGGTTTGAGCCACCTCTGCGGATGACGGCCAAGCCCCACTCCTGGCGGTGTGCCGCTGCTGATGATGTCACCGGGGCTCAAGCGCCACGATCGCTGATAT
>CAVVZK010000012.1:0-90467 GCA_963752655.1 uncultured Acidobacteriaceae bacterium | reverse complement strand
GTCTCTGAATTTCTCGGAGGCAGAGGCCGCGGCGACTCGTTTCTCGGCTGCCGGTGCGGCTGCCCTTGTACAACAGGACAAACGGCCATCCAACCCGCTCGCGTTCAATCGTGCGTTACGCAACGCAGAGTCAGCATTACTCAGTCCGGGGGGTCTACCGGCACGCCCGTGGTTCAAGCATACGATTTATGCTCCCGGTGAGTTTACGGGCTACGCTGCGGTCGTGATCCCGGGCGTCAGCGAGGGAATCGATGCTCCTGACGCGGAGCGCGCAGAGGCTCAGTTGGTGGTGCTTGCTGAGGCTCTTTAATCGTTCTGCGTCTGTTCTTGAAGCTGCGGTCAAGTAACCTGAGGGGCTGGGCGATCCACCTTCGATCCCCAGGGCTGCGAGAAGGCTAATGCAGGCTCGGGCGCGGTCACTCTGACGCCCGGGAATTCGGAGCGGGGTGCAACTTATGTGCAAGAAGCAGAGGGAAGAAGTGCTATACCCGCCGGGAGGAGGTTCGCGGATTATTGCAGAAGAGAGATGACCCCAGAGAGTCGTCCCCTTGTCAGGAGCTTCCCCAAATGATGCATGATCTCGTTCTCGCGCTTGTATTTCTCGCCATGATTATCACCCCTGCCCTCCTTGCGATGCGCTCCGACCGGGAGGAAAAAGACGTTCTCTAATCCATTCGCGTCGGCCGTCGACGTGGGAGTTCTTGAAGCCGGACAGAACTAGTTGGCGGATGGAGCCGCACTCAATCCAGTGTGCGGGCCCCTTGTTGACCGCGTATCCTGGCCGGCTGCTTAGCCCTCGGAGCGCCATCTGCTCGGTCACGATCTGGGTGAGGTCCGGCTTCTTCAGGCCGTGCTCTTTCTCGTTGAACTTGTCGACCTTGCTGGACCAGTTCATGGAGCAGAACTTCGGGCCGCACATGGAGCAGAAGGCGGCTTCCTTGTAGTAGTCGTCGGGCAGGGTCTCGTCGTGCATGCCGCGGGCGGTCTCCGGGTCGAGCGAGAGGGCGAACTGCTTGTCCCAGTCGAAGGTGTAGCGGGCGTGGGAGATGGCATCGTCGCGGTCGCGCGCGCCGGGGCGGTGGCGTGCGATGTCGGCGGCGTGGGCGGCGATCTTGTAGGCGATGATGCCGTCCTTCACGTCCTTCTCGTTGGGCAGGCCGAGGTGCTCCTTGGGCGTGACGTAGCAGAGCATCGCCGCGCCGTGCCAGCCGATCATGGCCGCGCCGATGGCGGAGGTGATGTGGTCGTAGCCGGGCGCGATGTCGGTGACGAGCGGGCCGAGCACGTAGAAGGGCGCGCCGTCGCAGAGCTCGACTTCCTTTTCGACCTGCTCCTTGATCTTGTCCATCGGGACGTGGCCGGGGCCTTCGATCATGACCTGCACGTCGTGCTTCCAGGCCTGGCGGGTCAGCTCGCCGAGCGTCTTCAGTTCGGCGAACTGGGCCTCGTCGCTGGCGTCGGCGACGCAGCCGGGGCGGAGGCCGTCGCCGAGCGAGTAGCTGACGTCGTACTTCGCCATGATCTTCGTGATGCGGTCGAAGTTCTCGTAGAGGAAGTTCTGCTTGTGGTGCGCGGTCATCCACTGCGCCAGGATGGCGCCGCCGCGGCTGACGATGCCGGTGATGCGCTTGGACACCAGGGGGACGTACTGGATCAGGACGCCGGCGTGGATGGTGAAGTAGTCGACGCCCTGCTGGGCCTGCTCCTCGATGACCTCGAGGTAGAGATCGATGTTCAGGTCTTCGACCTTCTTGACGCGGGAGAGCGCCTCGTAGAGCGGCACGGTGCCGATCGGCACGGGCGAGTGCCGCAGGATCTGCTCGCGGATCATGGGGATGTCGCCGCCGGTCGAGAGGTCCATGACGGTGTCGGCGCCGTAGTGGACGGCGGTGTGGAGCTTGCGGAGCTCTTCGTCGACGTTGGAGACGAGCGCGGAGTTGCCGATGTTGGCGTTGATCTTGCAGAGCGACTCGACGCCGATCGCCATCGGCTCAAGCTCGGGGTGGTTGATGTTGGCCGGGATGATCATGCGTCCCGCGGCGATCTCGATCGCGGACGAGCTCGGGCGGCGAGCTTCTCCTTCTGGGCGACGAAGGCCATCTCTTCGGTGATCATGCCCTGGCGCGCGAAGTGCATCTGGCTCATGTTGGTGTCGCCGGTGCGCGCGGCCTCCGCCTTGCGCTTGACGATCCAATCCGCGCGGCCGGCGGGGACGGTGTAATTGTTCCCGTTCGCATGCTGCTGGATCCCGCTTGCCGACGTTTGCCCTTCCAGACTGTGGCGAAATGTATCGCTGCTCATGCGGTGTCCCCTTGTACGATCGTCGTCTTTTTTCGTCCGTCGCTATGGCCTGAGTATACGCGGCAGAGGGCACCCGTTTCGAGCCTCTACCCCGCTGGGTGCGAGGCGACAGACGGGGAAGATCCACGCGCGTTCCATGGGGAAGGCGCGATTTTCGTGGGGGCGCCTTAGTGTGGAAGGCGGTCCAGATGGCGATAGCCACCGGTCAGGATGAAGGCAGCCAGAAAGACGATGAAGTTGTAGCTGGCGTGAACGAGGGTAGACGCCGCAACAGATCGAAGCCTGATGCGGACTGCGGTCAGGATCAGGGATACACAAAAGAGCAGACCAAGAACGGGCCAGGTGAATGCCGTCTGCTCGCCGTGCAGCAGGGCGAATAGCACGCTCGTCAAGACCGCGGAAAATATCAATGCGGGAGTTGTGTGTGAGTTGGAAGACTGCCAGGTTACGAGAGCGATCTCGGTGCGGGGTAGACAGAGCCAGTCGTACGCGGTCGCGAAGGCAGGGAGAAGGAAACCGCGAAAGAGAATCTCCTCGAACAGCGGCGCAAGCAGGATGCCGAAGGCAGTGATGATCCAAACATCCGACCGGGTCTGGAAGAAGCTGTCCATGGGCATCGATTTTGGTGTGGGGAACAAGGAAGACGCAAGTTGGACGACGAACGAGAGCGTTATTCCAACGGGCACAAGTTTTGCGAGGTTGCGCTGGGCCGCGGGCAGATTCCAGTGAAGGCCGAAGACGAAGGATCGTGCCCACAGAATCGGAAAGATGAACCATGAGAGGACCAGCGAGGCGACGTAGGTAAAGGCTTCGGCGCCGAGCAGGAGTTTTGGGGGAATACTTGCATTGGCGAGGCGGACGGGGTGGACGACGCTGAGGAGTATGGCCTGCGCGATCAGAAGCGTGAGACCAGTGATGCCGAGGAACAGAAGGGCATGGCCGAGGTGGGGGATGCGGCTTGACGGCTCGCCGGACGCATCGTTCGGAGTGTTGTCAATTGGGGGTTGCACGATAGCCTCTCCCTCTGGAAGGAGAGGGGGAATCGGCACTGGCGGGTCGTCCGCGGTACGCAGAACCTGGGATGCGGGCGGTGTTGCGCGCCTTTCGAGAGTCTTCATTGCGCGGCCTTCTTCGCTGCCCTTTTAGCCTGCGTCGGCTTTCTGACCCTTTCGGTGGGCTTCACAGGATTCGCCTTCGGCATACCGGTCTTCTTTTCGGGCGGGACGAACTTCGCACGCGTAGCCCGGGCTGCGTCGACTTCGGCGGAGATCCACGCCGGCTGTTCTCCCGCGTAGCTGGGCGTCGCGCCGTTTGATGTTGAAGGCGGGGTCTTATAGTGCTGCGCCAGAAATGTCGCGGTGTGGGAACCCCTAACGGTCGAGACCTGCTCCGGTGTGCCGTGAGCAACGATTCTTCCGCCGCCTTCGCCACCCTCCGGGCCGAGATCGAGAACGTAGTCGGCGTTTCGGATGATGTCGAGATTGTGTTCGATGATGATGACGGTGTTGCCGAGATCTGTCAGCCGGTGCAGCACCTCGAGGAGCTTGCGGACGTCGTCGAAGTGCAGGCCGGTTGTGGGTTCGTCCAAGAGGTAGAGGGTTCGCCCGGTCTGGCGTTTTGAAAGCTCACGAGCGAGTTTCATGCGCTGCGCTTCGCCGCCGGAGAGAGTGGTGGCTGACTGCCCGAGATGAATGTAGCCGAGACCGACGTCCACGAGGGTCTGGAGGCGGATATAGACGTTGGGGATGTCCTTGAGTACAGGAACAGCTTCAGCGATGGGCAGTTCGAGCAGATCCGCGATGGAGTAGCCGTTGAACTTGACGGCGAGTGTCTCCTGGTTGTAACGAAGGCCATTACAGATCTCACACAAGACGTAGACATCAGGAAGGAAGTTCATCTCGATCCGGCGTTGTCCTTCGCCCTGACATGCTTCGCATCGTCCTCCCTGCACGTTGAAGGAGAAGCGACCTGGCTTATAGCCGCGCTCCCGGGACTCGGGCAACATGGCGAAGAGGTCGCGGATAGCAGTGAATACGCCAGTGTAGGTAGCGGGATTGATGCGTGGGGTGCGGCCGATGGGCGACTGATCGATCTGAATGACCTTGTCGAGTTGATCGATACCGATGACCTGCCCGTGTTGCCCGGGTTCCTCACGCGAGCCATACAGTTCCTTCGCGAGCGATCGGTAGAGGATGTCGTTCACAAGAGTGGATTTGCCGCTTCCACTTACGCCTGTGACGACAGTCATGACGCCGAGAGGGAAGTGCGCCGTTACATTTTGCAGGTTGTGCGAGTGTGCGTCCTGCACCGTGATCCACTTCCCCGTGAGTTCTCTCGGATCGGAGCGGGCGAGATCTCGATCTTTCCGGCCAGGTATTGGCCGGTCAGGGAAGCAGGATTGTCCATGACCTGCTGCGGCGTGCCATCAGCTACGAGAAAGCCTCCGTTCTTTCCAGCACCGGGTCCAAGATCGAGGACGTAGTCGGCCTTGCGGATGGTGTCTTCGTCATGTTCGACGACGAGAACCGTGTTGCCGAGATCGCGAAGGCGTTCGAGGGCGGCAATCAGGCGCTGGTTGTCGCGCTGGTGGAGACCGATCGACGGCTCGTCGAGGACGTATAGCACCCCGCGCAGGCGGGATCCTATCTGTGTCGCAAGGCGGATTCGCTGGCCTTCGCCGCCGGAGAGAGTGGCAGCCGAACGATCGAGCGAGAGGTAACTCAGGCCAACTTCGTTCAGGAATTCCAGGCGTTCGATGATCTCGCTTTTGAAGCCTGCCAGCGATCAGTTGCTCACGTCCGGTGAAGTGCATCGAGCGGGCGCCGACCAAGGCCCGATCAAGCGGGAGAGCTGTGAAGTCTCCGATGCTCTGGTCCGCCCGGTTTCCGTTCTGAGCGCCGGTTGCGCCTATGGGGATGGTGACGGCGAGCGACTCCGGGCGCAGACGACGACCTTTGCAGCGGGGGCAGGAGGTCGCAGACATGTACTGCATCATGTACTCGCGGTACCCCTCGGATTTGGTCTCTTCGAGATTGGAGCGGAGATAGGCGAAGATGCCGTGGAAGCCGGTTCGTGCCGCATCGGATTCGGCCGGGACCATGGAGAAATAGATCCTGCTCGGCTTTCGTCAACTCGGCGAAGGGCCGCTTGATGTTGATTTTGTGCTTTTCCGCAGCGAGCTTGATGAGGCGAAGGAGGTAGGACGACGAAGAACCCGGCCCCATGGCTCCGTCCAGCAGGGGTTTGGACCAGTCGGTGATGGTCTTGGCGGGGTCGAAGTCATAGATGCGACCCGAGCCGTGGCACTCGGGACAGGCGCCGTAGGTGGAGTTGAACGAGAAGCTGCGAGGTTCGAGCTTGGGAACGTTGATGCCGCAGTCGGGACAGGCCATCGTCGAGGAGTAGAGAGTCTCGATCTGCTGGCGTGTTGAGGGCTCCTGTACACCGATCAGAACGAGTCCGGAGGCCATCTGCAAGGCCTTGATGATCGAGGTTTCGAGCCGGCGGGTGTCGTACCTGGGTGGTGTAGCTTCGCCTCCTTGCGTGGAAAGTGCCGGGTTCGCATTCGCGGGGACGGCATCGGACGGGGCTTTGAGCATGATGCGGTCGACAATAGCTTCGATGGTGTGGTTTTTTCGTTTCTCAAGCCGAAGCCCATCGGTGATCTCCGTGATCTCTCCGTCGATGCGAACACGGAACCCCTGCTGATCGAGTGCTTCCAACTCCTCGCGGAACTCGCCCTTGCGACCTCGCACGATGGGGGCCATCACCGTGATGCGCTCGCCGGGGGAGAGGGAGAGCGATCTCGCTCGACGATCTGTTCTGCGGATTGCCGGGTGATGGGACGATGACAGTTGGGACAGTGTGGTTGACCGACCGAGGCCCAGAGGAGTCGGAGGTAGTCATAAATCTCGGTGATTGTGCCGACGGTTGACCGAGGCGATCTGGAGGTCGTCTTCTGCTCGATGGAGATGGCTGGGGAGAGGCCGTCGATGGCGTCCACGTCCGGCCGTTCCATCTGGTCGAGGAACTGGCGAGCATAGGCGGAGAGGGTTTCCACATAACGACGCTGTCCCTCGGCGTAGATGGTGTCGAAGGCGAGAGAGGACTTGCCGGAGCCGGACAGACCAGTGACAACGCTAAGCGCGTTCCGGGGAATCGAGACGTTCACATTGCGGAGGTTATGCTGCCTGGCACCGCGGACGGTGATGTGGGTGATGCCCTTTGCAGATGCTGACAGAGAAGTAGCCAAGTTCTAAGAATAAGGCATCGCGGGCAGGCTATGGTGCTGCGGAGACCGATCGCACGGTGTGGGACGAGTACCTGACCGGATAACAGCTGTCTCCTGGAATCGGTTGTGCAACTAAGGGCGCTTTGAAAGAATGATTTTGACTCAGGGGTGCATCCAACCCTTGAATCGAGGTTGGTGGAGTGACTCTGAGCTCGTCGATTGTTCTGATTTGTGCGGTGCTCGCGTCACTTGCGCTGGGAGTCGTTGCCGCATATGCCGTGTTCCTGACCTTGTTTCATGCGTTTCGCGCACACGCCCGGCAGTTGGGGTCTCAGAAGGCGGTCACTACGCCGGTGAGAGCTGCCCAGGGCTGATCAACCTAGCTGGACCGGAGAAGCTGGGCAGGTAACTGCGATACAGGCCCGTTGCTCCTGATCACTGTGGCTGCGGCTCGGTTTGTTGCGTTTGCTGTTGCCGCAGTCGTTGCAACTGCTCGAAGATCTGTTGCGGGGTTTTCGCGGGATCCGCGACTGGATCGGGCGTTGTTGGCGTGGTGGTCGCGGTTGAGGGCGGGGTTGAGGAGTCGATTGGCGGGAACATAAGCTGTTGAGAGGTAGATGAGGGAGCCGTAGCGGCCGGGTTCCTGTCCATGCCTCCGGTCCCTGGGCGATTTGGTGCTCGCGAATTGGTTGGGGGTGAGGTGGGTCCGGGTGCGGCAGGATTGACCGCTTCGGATGAATCGTCTTCGGCATCCGGCTCCTCCGCGCTCCTTGCGTTCGGATCCGGCGGCGTAACTCCGCCAGTTCGTCGCGTAAGGATGAGTTCCGTAGGCAGATTCGACGCATTCTGCACGATCAGGAGGTTGCTTCCGGTGCCGTCCAGCAGGGTAGCCAGAATCGTGCCGGGCGATGCAGGGCCGTAGGTGCCGAAGACGCGTTCCTCTCCAACTCCGCCCACTATTTTCATGCCGGTCTGCCGCGCGACTTCACGAAGAACCTGATTCAAGCTTGAGTTGTTCGCCACTACCGTGAGCAGGTCTCCGTGGAACGATACCTCGGCACGGCTACCTCCATGGGAACCCGAGTTCTGCGGGGCCAATGTGGGTTTGGGGTTGGCGGTCGAGGAAGGAGGATGTGCCTGGTCTATCTGCGCTCGAGCAGTCGCGCAGAACGCGAGGGAGATGATGAGCAGGGAGGCCTGTAGAGGCGCGGGTATCGAAGATGCGACGGTTCTTTGCCCGAGAGAGTGTGTGATGGCCATTGTCCCTCCCTATAAGACGCTTTGGAATGGCAGGCGGGTGTAAGCCTGTGCCTGCCGCGATATCGGTTGAGCGTAGTCTAATGCCCTGAGAGGTAATTGGGATGGGTCTGCGGGCTGCAAAAGTAGGGTTGATCCTTATGCTGGGGTTGGTTTCGGTTGGCTCTATCGCGGAGACATGTACGACGCAGTCCCAGATGAAAGACGGGGATCGAGAGAGCCTGGCGACGGCTGCACGCGAGATTGCAGGCAGGATTCAGGGGAACGATGCAGCCGGACTTAGGGCGGAGACCATCGCCGAGTTCGCGAACAATTTTGGCGATCTGCAGGGTGTAATTACAGAGACCGCGCCCAGGCTTCGCGGGGGTGCGATTGCCGTTGACCAGGTGTATCTGCTGGATGCGTCGACGATGAAGCCAGGACCTGGATCGGAAGCACAGTTCTTTTGCACTTTGAACAGGTCTGCGAGCGATGCGGAGTTCCTTATCCCCGGATTGACGCCCGGAGTGTATGGGTTCGCCATTGTCCGCGTGACTGCATTGCCAGCTGAGTGGACGGTTTCGATGCTGTTGCGTCGTGAAGGTGGGCGATGGCTGCTTGGGGGCATCTATCCTCATCCAACACAGGCGGCGGGCCATGACGGGTTGTGGTACTGGCGTGAAGCGCGGCGTCTCTCTGCCGAGAAGCAGCGGTGGAACGCGTGGCTCTATTACGGGCAGGCTGAAACGCTGTTGAAGCCGGCGAACTTTGTGCAGTCGACGCACCTCGAGAAGCTGCGGGATGAGCAGAGGTCGGCGGCTCCCCCGGCGCTCTCTGCCGGGCTCGGCCCGGATGTGCCGCTGGTGGTGAAGGGACCGGACGGCAAGGAATATCAGTTTACCGGGGTATCGACGGATGACACGCTGGGGAAGGACAAGGTCGACGTCTCAGCCCACCTTCGCGTGGATCAGATCGGGGATGGGGTTGCGGCCCGGAAGAGGAACGAGGATGCTATGCGCGCCCTGCTGGTCGCGTACCCGGAGCTCCGAAGCAGCTTCCACGGAATCTGGATCCTGGCCGAGCCGTCCGGGGCGACTGGTCAGGCGCCGTTTGCGACCGAGCAGGCTATGGCCGACCTCCACTAGGAGGCCGGAGACTTCGATTGGATGAAGCTCGGTTTGCATGGAATAGTATCCTGAGGTCTAAGGCTGTGAACGGGCCGAGTCACCGGCTGGCTCGCAAGCAGACGGTTGGTTGAAGCGTAGATCGGTTCGGAAGAGGGCTCTCGATGACGGAAAAGAGTTTGGAACAGGCGATCAGGGCGCGGCGATCAACGCCGAGCTTTGATGGTGTGCCCGTTCCGGAGGGGGATCTCAAGAAGATCCTCGAGGCGGGGTTGCGTGCCCCCAGCGGTTACAACCTGCAGCCCTGGCGCTTTGTGGTGGTGCAGTCGCCCGAAGGGAAGCGGAAGCTTCGTGGAGCGAGCTATAACCAGGCCAAGGTGGAGGAAGCTTCAGCCGTGATTGTGGCCTGCGGCGACATGGACGGTTGGAGGAAGGATCTGGACCTGATGCTGCAGCAGGGTCTCGAGGGCGGGATGCCGGAGAGCTACGCGGCGCAGGCGAAGAGCAGCGTTCCGAAGTACATGTCTTCCTTCTCCGGCGACCAGATGAAGGGCTGGTTGAACAAGCAGGTGATGCTGGCATTTACCCACATGCTGCTGATGGCGGAGGTGCTGGGGTACGACACTGCTCCGATGGAGGGTTTCGAGCAGGAGAAGGTCCATGAGGCGCTTCGGCTGCCGATGAGCTTCTGGGTTGTGGCTCTGCTTGCGATCGGTCATGGCAAGGGAGCGGACAAGTTCGATGGAGGCCGTTTCGATCAGA
This sequence comes from uncultured Acidobacteriaceae bacterium, assembly GCA_963752655.1. Taxonomy (GTDB): domain Bacteria; phylum Acidobacteriota; class Terriglobia; order Terriglobales; family Acidobacteriaceae; genus Edaphobacter. The sequence continues at coordinate 80,813 of CAVVZK010000012.1, read as the reverse complement.
ATCACACGGTGTTTGGTGAAGAGTTCGGCAAGCCTCTGAAGTAGTTCGAAGTGCCAAGAGGCGCGGAGTCGAGGAGGGGGTACCCCCCCCAACGACTGCTAAAATCGGCCCTGCCAACGACTTAGCGCTTGTGTCTCCTGTAAGTCGCTCCAATCATTTGGTTTAGATGTAAATTCTTCAAGGCAGGGGATTTAGGCACGCGCTCAACCGGTGGCACCCATGGTGCGGTCCAAGTTGGGGCCTGGTTGCATCCCTGATCTAATTTTACGAGTTTGGATGGGGTGATTGCGCCACCGGTAAGGAGATATATCTTGGCCAGCGTTCGACGGCGTTTGGGGATGGGCTTTGCAGCGCTGCTGCTGTTGCTAGTGGTGGCCGGGAGCCTGGTTTACTTAAGGCCGTTGTGGTTTGCGGACCAGAAGATGCACTTCGACATGTGGCGCGCCGGAGTCCGAAGCGAGTATGTGGAGGTGAATGGGAGCCGCATTCACTTCTTCGAGGCGCTTCCAGCAGGTGGTGGGAAGGGTCGGCCGTTGGTGCTGGTCCACGGCCTGGGAGCCCGTGGGGAGTATTGGTTTCCAATGATCCCGGGGCTGGCGGCTGCCGGGTTCCATGTATATGTTCCGGACCTGCTGGGGTATGGCAGATCACCGCGTCCGGATGTGAGTTATTCGATCCAGATGGAGGCCGAGTTGGTTCGGGACTTCATGCGGGCGGAGCATGTCGATGGTGCGGATGTCGCCGGCTGGTCGATGGGCGGGTGGGTGGCGATGAAGCTCGCGATCGACGATGCGGCGATGGTGAACCGGCTGGTGCTGTTCGATGCGGCGGGGACCTACTTTCCCGGGTCAAGCGAACTCGGGCAGATCTTCGACGCCAAGGACGCTGACGGCGTGAGACGCCTGATGGGGATGCTAACCCCGAATCCGCTGCGGATGCCTGATTTCATTGCGAGGGATCTGGCGCGACGGATCCAGGAGAATGTGTGGGTGACAAAAAGGAGCCTGGCATCCATGATGAGCGGTCGCGACCTGATGGACTTTCGACTCTACATGATTGGACAGCCGACACTCGTGGTCTGGGGAAAGCAGGATGTGCTGATTCCGCTCTCTGCTGGTGAGAGCATCCATCGGGGGATTGCGGGTTCCTCGATGCTGGTGGTGGATGGATGTGGGCACCTGACGCCGGCGGAGTGTTCACGGGTTTCGCTCGAGGCGACGCTGGCGTTTCTGAATGCGCAGCCTGCGATTGTGGGTGGGGAACGGGTTGTGAGCGGGAAGCAGTAGTACCTGCCTCGCGTTGAAAGAGGGGGCGCAGGCTCTTCGACTTCGCTCAGGATGACAGTTCCGTTCGGAGTCGGAAAATTAGGGCCCTCCTTTCTCGGCGGCTTCCACGGGGTCCGAGTGACAGGTAGAGAGAGCAAGGGCAGTGTGGTGGGGCCGGGGTGTGGTGGTAGAAAAGCAGATCCTCCGCCTTTGGCGAAGGATGACAACAAAGAACAAGGTGCGCTCAGGATGACAACAGAGAACGGGCTTGCGGTGGGCTAGTCGGGTTGCCAGATGTAGGCGTTGGCCTGAGGGAGGCCTATGTGGGCGAGGACGCGGTGGACGAAGTTGCGGGCCATATCGGTGGTGGACTGTGGCTGGTTGTAGAGGGTGGGGATGGCGGGGAAGATGGTGGCTCCGGCCTCGGCGGCTAGCTGCATGTTGCGGAGGTGGATGCGGTTGAAGGGGGTTTCGCGGACGCAGAGGATCAGGGGGCGGCGTTCTTTGAGCGAGACGTCGGCGGCGCGCTCGATGAGGTTTGAGGCCAGGCCGTTGGCGATGCCGGCGAGGGTGCCCATGGAGCAGGGGAGGACGATCATGCCGGTCGAGGGATAGCTGCCGCTGGCGATGTTGGCGCCGACATCTGAGGACTGGTGCTGCTCGACTTTGGGGGAGGTGCTGGCCGAGGAGTTTTTCGACGAGCTGGTTGCGGCCGCTGAGCTGGAGCTCTTCGGCGAGGACGCGGAGGGCGCTGTCGGAGGCGACGAGGTTGATCCTGGCGACGCGGTCGTCGGAGTCGAGGGCGCGGAGCATTTCGGCGGCGTAGATGGCGCCGCTGGCACCGGTGATGGCGAGGGTGAGATTGTGCGAGGCGGACACGAGTTGATTATCGCTGATCGCTGTTGCGATAGGTCTTCTGCCGGATTAACGAGACGCAGGTCCTTTGGCTCGTTTTGCTCGCTCAGGAGGACAAGCTTTCTTGCGGGAGGGCAGCGGGCCAGTTTGGGTCAGAGCGAGGAGGCGACGGGGCGGAGGTCCCGGGGCGGGCGTTGTCGAAAAACTGGAGGAGGGTCGATGACGGGTTCGGATTGAAGATCACGCTGGGAGCCACCGAGGACGTGGCGATGGACCCCACCCTCTCCGACGGTAGGGCTGTCGGAGAGGATGGGGCAGCCAGGGCGGGGCCTGGAGCGAGCGTCTGGTTGCGACAGAGCTTACGCCTGCTGGCCGAGGACGCGGGTGAAGATGGCGTCGACGTTTTGGAGCTGGCGGGTGTAGTCGAAGGCGCGGCTGAGCTGGGCGGGGGAGAGGCGGGCGGTGATCTCGGGGACCTGGGCGATTTCGTCGCGGAAGACGAGGTCTTCCTTCCAGGCGCGCATGGCGTGGGTCTGGACGAGGCGGTAGGCGTCTTCGCGGGACATGCCGGACTCGGTGAGATCGAGCAGGAGCTGGCCGGAGAAGATGAGGCCGCCGGTGGACTCGAGATTTTTGAGCATGCGTTTGGGGTAGACGAGGAGCTTGTCGATGAGGGTGGTGGTTTTGGCGAGGAGGTAGTCGGCGAGGATGGTGGAATCGGGGAGGATGACGCGCTCGGCGGAGGAGTGGGAGATGTCGCGCTCGTGCCAGAGGGCGACGTTTTCGAAGGCGGTCTGGGCGTTGGAGCGGATGACGCGGGCGAGGCCGGAGATCTGCTCGGAGGTGATGGGGTTGCGTTTGTGGGGCATGGCGGAGGAGCCCTTCTGCTTTTCGGAGAAGAACTCTTCGGCTTCGCGGACCTCGGTGCGCTGGAGATGGCGGATCTCGGTGGCGATCTTGTCGAGCGTGGAGGCGAGAACGGCCAGCGTCGCGATGTAGGCGGCGTGGCGGTCGCGCTGGACTACTTGAGTTGCGACCGCTACGGGTCGCAGCCCGAGCTCGGAGCAGATGGCCTCTTCGTGCTCGGGCTTGAGGTGGCCGAAGGTGCCGACGGCGCCGGAGAGCTTGCCGACGCGGAGGTCTTCGGCGGCGGCGTCGAAGCGGGTGAGGTTGCGCTGCATCTCGGCGTACCAGAGCAGGAGCTTGAGGCCGAAGGTGGTGGGTTCGGCGTGGATGCCGTGGGTGCGGCCGATGGAGGGGGTGTGCTGGAACTCGAGGGCGCGGCGGCGGAGGACCTCCGACAGGCCGACGATGCCGGAGCGGATGATGGAGGAGGCGGCCTTGAGCTGGAGGGCCTGCGCGGTGTCGACGACGTCGGTGGAGGTGAGGCCGTAGTGGAGCCAGCGGGAGGCATTGGGGTCGTCGATGTGCTCGGCTACGGTGGTGGTGAAGGCGATGACGTCGTGGCGGACCTCGGCCTCGATCTGGTTGATACGATCGACGGTGAAGTTCGCGCGGTCACGGATGGTGTCGGCGGCGGCCTGGGGGACGATGCCGGCGCGGGCGAGGGCTTGCGAGGCGGCGATCTCAACGGCGAGCCACGAGCGGTATTTGTTTTCGTCGGACCAGATGCGGCCGAGCTCAGGGCGCGTGTAGCGGGCGATCAAGGTGTGTTCCTCTGGTCAGGCTTTGGAGGCGTTGCGCGATGGCGGGTATAGCGGGCGATCAATGCTTGTTCCCTACGGCAGGCTCGGAGGTTTCTGCGCGATGGCGCGTGTAACGGGCGATCAGGAGCGGGCGACGCCGAGGAGGGTGGACATTTCTTCGTAGAGGAAGCCGCGGCCGGGCTTGTAGGGCTGGACCCATTTGCCGTCGATGACGAACTGCGGGATGGCGCGCTTGCCGACGTTGCGGAGGACCTCGTCGGCGGCTCCGGGGGTTCTTTCGATGTCGATCTCGCTGAAGGGGATGTTGTTGTCGGAGAGGAAGCGCTTGGCCTCGCGGCAGTCGCGGCACCAGGAGGCGGAGTAAACGGTGAGGTCCATAGCCTACAGTTTACCTCGCAGCGGGGGAGCTCTGGCGAGTTCGCGCGCTCGGGTTTGCTGGTCGGATGTGGTTGCGAGAGCGTACCAGGGCCGGACCTCGCGGCTGCCCAGGTCTGCACTGGCGATGGTTCCCATGGGTTGACTTGTGGTGATTGACGGAGCGGTATGGGGCGATACACCTTCCGAAGCAACAGCAGTGGCCCGCCTCCAATGGGAACGGCAGCCAGAGCACGACAGCTGCATTGACCTGCGAGTAGAGTGTGTTCGAAGGTTTTTGCGGGTGGCGGTCACGGCGCCGAAGCCCGGCACGCCACCTTGGAGGATTTTGATGCCTACCGTAACGTCTGCTGTATCGCAACCAACGATTGATCGAGAGAAGGCTGATTTTCTGCCCCTGCGTGGGACGGACCACGTGGAGTTTTTTGTCGGGAACGCACGCCAATCCGCGTACTTTTACCGGGCCGCGTTCGGCATGTCCCTGGTTGCCTACGCGGGGCCAGAGACCGGACGCCGCGACCGTGCGAGCTACGTGTTGCAGCAGGGCAAGGTGCGATTCGTTCTGACCACACCGCTCCGGTCGGACGACGCCATCGCGGAGCACATCGCGCGTCATGGCGACGGGGTTCGCGCGATCGCGCTATGGGTGGACGATGCCCGACAGAGTTGGATTGAGACGACACAGCGAGGCGCTCGCAGCGTGATGGAACCGACGGAGAGTTCCGACGAGTATGGGAAGGCGGTAGTCTCGGCCATTGCCGCTTACGGGGATACGATCCACGCGTTCGTTGAACGCAAAGACTACTCGGGGCCGTTCCTTCCTGGCTATCGTGCGGTTGCCGAGGACCTCATAGCTCGGCCGGTAGGGCTCTTGCATATCGATCACTGCGTGGGCAATGTGGGTTGGAATGCGATGAATGAGTGGGTCGCATTTTACGAACAGACGATGGGCTTTGGGCTTTATCAACACTTTGACGACAACGACATTTCGACTGAATACTCGGCTCTTATGTCGAAGGTGATGGCGAACGGAAATGGTTATGTCAAGTTTCCGATCAATGAGCCTGCGGAAGGAAAACGCAAATCGCAGATTGAAGAGTATCTGGACTTCTACGGTGGCCCGGGAGTTCAACACATTGCACTTGAGACAAAGGATATTCTTCGGACTGTTTCGTTGATGCAGGCGCAGGGGGTGGAGTTTCTGACCGTGCCGCATTCCTATTACACGGAATTGCAGGATCGTATCGGGAGGATTGATGAGCCGATCAAGGATCTGGAGGCGCTGGGCATCCTCGTGGATCGTGATGACGAAGGCTACATGCTGCAGATTTTTACCAAGCCCGTTGAGGACCGGCCGACACTTTTCTTTGAGATCATCCAGAGAAAGGGTAGCCGCAGCTTCGGCAAGGGAAATTTCAAGGCGTTGTTTGAAGCCATCGAGCGCGAACAGGCGGAACGTGGCAATTTGTAGTCTGACGACTCGGGAGCAAGCAAACGATGGTCACAAGTACGGCCTATAACTCGGGCTTCGGAAACGGTTTTGAGACGGAGGCGCTTCCGGGAGCACTTCCCCTGGGCCGCAACTCCCCGCAACGTTGTGCGTACGGCCTCTACGCGGAGCAGCTTTCGGGATCGCCCTTCACGGCGCCGCGGGCTGCCAACGAAAGAAGCTGGCTCTACCGGATCCGGCCGAGTGTCCAGCATTGGGGACGGATGGAAAGGTGCAGCGCTGGCGAGTGGCGCACAGCGCCCTGCTGCGAAGTGGAGGTGCCTCCGGCTCCCATGCGTTGGGACCCGATTCCGTTCGACAGTTCGCCGGTCTCCTTCCTTGAAGGGATGCGCACCATTACAACCGCGGGGGATGCGGGTGCGATGGCCGGGATGGCGGCACATGTATATTGCGCGACTCGCTCCATGGAAGACGAGGTGTTTTACAACGCAGACGGAGAGATGCTGATCGTGCCACAGGAGGGTGAACTTCGCCTGCGGACGGAGTTCGGGGTGATCGACATCGCGCCTGGGGAGGTTGCCGCTATTCCGCGCGGGGTGAAGTTGTGCGCTGAGTTACCTGGCGTTTCGGCTCGGGGGTACGTTTGCGAAAACTACGGCGGCAAGTTCACGCTGCCGGAGCGGGGTCCAATCGGGGCTAACTGCCTTGCGAATCCACGAGATTTTCTTACTCCCGTGGCGGCCTATCAGGACAGAGACGGGCCATGCCAGCTAACGGTGAAGTGGGGAGGAGCGTTCTGGAGAACGACCCTTCAGCACTCGCCGCTTGACGTAGTTGCGTGGCATGGAAACTACGCACCTTACAAGTACGATTTGCGACGTTTCTCGCCCGTGGGGCCGCTCTTGTTCGACCATGCCGACCCGAGTATCTTCACGGTGCTGACGTCGCCCTCAGAGACGCCGGGCACGGCGAATGTGGACTTCGTCTGCTTTCCCGAACGCTGGCTGGTTGCAGAGAACACCTTTCGTCCTCCGTGGTACCACATGAACGTGATGAGTGAGTTTATGGGTCTTATCTATGGCAAGTACGATGCAAAGCCGCAGGGCTTTGTGCCGGGCGGGTTCTCGTTACACAACACGATGCTGCCGCACGGCCCTGACGTAGACGCGTTTGAGGGTGCGAGCCAAGCAGACCTCAAACCGGTCAAGCTCACGAACACGCTTGCATTCATGTTCGAGACGCGCTTCCTTCAGCGAGTGACGCGGTACGCAGCGGAGAGCACGGCTTTGCAGAAGGGGTACGCGGACTACGGACACAAGCTGCACAAACACTTCACCGCTCCCGTACCTGGATCTTAATGCCTCCTCTGCTGGATCGGACGCATGACCCTCAACTTCGATCCTGGGTCGAGGACGCGAACGATCATCCTGACTTTCCCATTCAGAACCTGCCCCTGTGCATCTTCCGTCATGGAACGGAAGATGCACAGGGTGGCATCGCAATTGGGGATCAGATTCTTTCGCTTCGCGCGTTGGCCCACAGCGGCCGGCTAGATGAAGACGCGCTGATCGCGTGCAAGGCCGCCGATGGAGAGACACTGAACCGGCTACTCGGCCTGGGGGCGCGCTACAGAAGCGCACTCCGCAGAGCGGCTTCCGCAGTGCTTGCGCAGGGAGGGGAAGACGCGTCCAGAACTCCTCCATCCTGCGTCGGAGTGTGAACTGTTGATGCCGGCCAGTGTCGGCGATTTCAGTGACTTTTATGCAGGGATTGTCCATGCGGAAAGTGTCGGGAAGATCTTCAGGCCCGATAACCCCCTGTTAGCGAATTACAAGTGGGTCCCTATCGCGTACCACGGACGAAGTTCTTCGGTACGAGTATCTGGCCAGCCCGTCCGCCGGCCAAAGGGACAACGCAAGCTCGCAGGCGAGGCGACGCCAACCTTCGGGCCAGCGCGCGATCTGGACTTCGAGCTTGAGCTGGGGATCTGGATTGGTCCGGGCAATGAACATGGGGAGCCGATCAGGATTGAAGAGGCGGGGGATCACATCGCGGGCTACTGTCTTTTGAACGATTGGTCGGCGCGGGATATCCAGGCCTGGGAGTATCAGCCGCTCGGTCCTTTTCTGGCCAAGAGCTTCCATACGTCGATCTCGGGTTGGATCATTACGCCGGAGGCGCTTGCACCATTTCGGCAAGGGCAGCGACCCCGGCCTCCAGGCGATCCGGAGCCACTTCCGCACCTGTTCTCGTCGATGGATCAAGCAGCAGGTGCGTTGAGTCTCCAGCTTGAGGTTTCGCTGAGAACAGAAGAGATGCGCAGACGCGGTCTCGCTGCGCGGCGAGTGACGCGGAGCAGGGCTGAGAACCTCTATTGGACTCCCGCGCAGTTGGTGGCACACCATGCATCGAACGGTTGCAGTCTTGTGCCGGGCGATCTCCTGGGCACTGGAACGATCTCCTCGCCTACGCTGGAGGGCTCCGGTTCTTTGCTGGAGTTGACGAGGGGAGGAGCTGGAACGCTGACGCTCCCGACGGGCGAACTGCGTCGCTATCTGGAGGACGGGGATGAGGTGGTGATGCGCGCACACGCTTGTCGTGAGGGATATGTATCGATTGGTTTCGGCGAATGCCGCGCGATTGTCCTCCCGGCTGGAGCGTGATCTTGCTCGGGGGCCGGGGAGCGATTGACAAATGCAGCTGCGACGCTAATATAGCGAGTAAGGGAGCTGCCGTTTCATGCGCTGGTCCTGCTCGAGATCATGTTCTTTACGAAGTCGTCGCTGACCCCTGGGTCGATCAGCTTATCGAGGTCCGGCGCGCTGAATCCCTTCGGTCTGTCCTCGACTTTGATCGTTCTCCAAGAGCCACCCGATTGCTTCTGATAGGTGACGTCTACATCCCGGGTGCTTGAAAAGACGGAATCGGGATCAACAAACTGCCAGGTGAATCCCAATGTTTCTCCGGGCTTCTTCGCATTGGCCTTCTCTCGAATGTGGTTCCGCCATACAGGGATGTTCGGCATGCTGGGAGATCCGGACATCTCCGCCTGGTCTCCGCGGAAGAACGCTCCTAGTCGCACCGCAAGACTGTCGTCCTGGTGCGCCGCCAGGCCGATCGGCGCATAGCCTTCCTGTTCGAACTGCCGTTCCCGCTGTTTCTCGCGCCCGTACATTCCCACGGCGGCAACTCCCAGCGCAATCCCGCCAGACACTCCTTCCGGAGTGACTTTGAAAGACGGTTTCGGACCGGATCCGGGCCAGTTGACGACGACCTCGATCTCCTCGCCAGGTCCCCACAGTTTGCCGGAGTCCTTCAGCTTATCGATTTGCGCGAGCTGGTCCGAGGTCGGAGGAGCTTCCAGCTCCACATGGAGAATCTTTCGTTGAGCTGTGCCGGTATGTTCAACGCGCCGGAACTCATCGCCGACCCGCTCGCTCCTGCCGGTGCCGGGCTTGAAGTTTGCGAGTTTCTTCATCCCTTCGTTGAGCTCACTGTAAGAGCCTGTTGGGATCCTGGTAGGAAGGCGACGTATTGTTCTTGAGCGTTTTGAGTTGGATAAGCGTTCCACCATCGATAATCTCGCTGTCAGCGGAAAAGGGGAGTTTTCCTGTTGCGCTCCGCCCGAATCCGGTGAGGGGCGTCCTGGTTCCGCCTTCAACGAAATCGACTCCGGGAAAATTTTTAGGAAGAGCTGTTGCCCCGGGGTAATGCTGCGCCAGTACGCCACCCTCTGCGGATAGGCCGCGGAGGTTTCCCCCTTGCCAGTTGATGAAGGGCTGCCCGGGAGCGGGCCGGATGATATTTCCTGCCGGCCGTGCTGGATCCCGACGCTATCGCCAGGCGCATGGCAAGCTCCTGTCCTTCCTCCTTGAGCTTCGTGGATGCCTCGTTGGAGCGTACCCCGGAGCCGGTTGCCTGTTGCTTCTTGTTCGCTTCGAGTTTTTGTTGGATCTCAGTGACCGAAACCTGCCTCAGCGCGGCCTGGAGACTTTCTTCCTCCTGCTTCAGTTGCTCTATTGCCTCGGGTGCGCGCACCCCGGAGCCGACGCTCAGCTCCTTTTGAACCGCGGCCAGGCGTTTCTGCAGTTCTTCTCTGCTCTGGGCCTGGCGCTGGACGGGATAGGGCGTGGCCGCGGGGCGGGTCTGTTGCAGGGTGTGGGTCAACTCGTGGGCAAGCAGGCGCTGTCCCGCGAGCGTGTTGAATGAGCTCTGGCCTTCCCCAAAGTAGATGTTTTGGCCCTGGGTAAATGCTCTGGCGTGCATCGTACGCGCAAGTCTCGTGGCATCAGCGCCACTGTGGAGACGCACGCCGCTGAAATCTGCTGCGAAGCGTTTTTCCATCGGGGTGCGAATGCCATCGGCCAGAGGGCTGCCGCCGCTTCCGGTCAGAGCCGGCGCGATTGAGCTTTTTCTGGAAGCGGCTGGGAGGTTCTCAGGCCTAGCTGGTCCGGACCCGCGCGTTACTGCCTCGGCGGCATCGTCGGCTTCGCGCTCGAGCGGATCGCTGGCTCGAGGGGAGAAGGCCTGGACCTGAGTGAAGTTTTGCGTTCCGTTCGCGTACAACTCGCCGGCGATCGCTCGTATGGGCCGCGCTGGGGGCAACTCCGCCCGACCCACGGCCGAGCGAGCCGGACCTGAACCGACGTTCGGAATTGCTTTCGAAGAAGTGCGAGCGAACACGGTCTGGTACTCCTCGAACACCCTTACGGGGCCTATCCGCGGCCACGCGATGGGTAAGTCATCGTAATGCCGAAGGAGCGCGGCTGCAGGAAATTATGATTGCTGTCGTCAACCGGTGTGCCTCCAAGGACCCTGCACCTCCACCGTTCCGAGATGTGGAGGCTTTCCCCAGCTCTACCGCTCCGATGCTGAAGGAACGTCTTTCCTATACGACACCGTGTGACCTCCGACTTGGGTTCCAACGCGGACGTTTACCCGAAGCTGCCTTGAGGGGGCAGGGCGCGTATGTTCCGGCTCTGCGAAGAGGTGCGATCGCGAGCTCTACGCTGCGAATGTCCAACCGGGAGCCACGTTGGCCAGAGACCATCTTGACAACGACGCCATATGCCCTGTTAGATGGGGCGGCTTTCAATTCAGAAACAAGTTCGAAATGGACGTTTGGCGGTACTGATTCGCTTGCTCCGCTGTTCTCTCTGATCACTGAGAAGCTCAGGGATAAGCTCCAAGCGAGTGAGGTAGTCTGGGCTGCTCTCGAAGTTTGTAGAGGTTAAGCAGAAACGGCAATGGGGGAGACACAGGCGTGAAAGATCAGATGGGTAGGTTCGAGATGCGGATACGACGGGCAAAGCGGAGAGACCTGCGGGAGCGGTTGGGTGAAGCCCCGGCGGAGCGATCCAGCGATATGAGTTTTCCGGTGCGTCGGGCGGCGGTGCTCCCTCTTCTCGCACTGCCGCTGGCTGCGTGCCTCGGTCTGCCCGCGCCCGCACAACAGACCTCGGCGCCAGGAGGAAACGATCCGTTACTGGAGGGCTTCGCGTCTCCCCCCGCCTCGGCGGAGCCAAGGGTCTGGTGGCACTGGATGAACGGTAATGTCACGAAGGAGGGGATCAAGCTCGATCTTGAATGGATGCACCGCGCCCACATTGCTGGGTTCCAGAACTTCGACGCCGCCTTGTTTACCCCGCAGCTGGTGGACAAACGGCTGGCCTACATGACTCCGGAGTGGAAGGACGCGTTCCGGTATGCGACCAGCCTGGCCAAGGATCTGGGAATGGAGGAGGCCATCGCTGGATCCCCGGGCTGGAGCGAGACGGGCGGCCCGTGGGTTCCGGCTTCGGAGGCTATGAAGAAGTATGTGTGGAGCGAGACGACGATCGAGGGTGGGAAGGCCTTCACGGGAAAGCTTCCGCATCCTCCGGCGAGCACAGGAGCGTTTCAGAATCTTCCCATTCATGACCTCATGTCTTCGGAGACGCCGGCACCCGAGTTCTACGCCGACTCAGCCGTGGTGGCGTACAAGATGCCTCCGACCGATGTTCTGGCTGCATCTCTCAGACCCAAGGTTACGAGTAGTGGCGGTGCTGTGGACGCGAGCCTTCTCGAGGATGGAGATCTAACGAAGGGGGTCGAAGTGCCGAAGGGCGCAAAGGCCGGCGACAAGGCATGGATCCAGTTTGAATATCCTCAGCCTCAAACGATCCGGGCGGTCACGCTGATGGTGGCGAGTGAGCAGAACCAGCTCATGGACTTTCTGGGTTTGAACCTTGACGGCGCACGCGCGCTTGAGGCGAGTGATGACGGCCAGAGCTTTCACGAGGTCATCGCGATTCCGAAGGGTGGGGCGGCCGAGCACACGCTAAGCTTCGCGCCGGTGACCGCAAAGTTCTTTCGCCTGACGATCACGAGCCCGCCCGCGCCGCCACCGACGGCATCTGCGGAGGACCTGAAGGCGTTTGGCATCACGTTGCCGAAGCCAACGACTTCAATCCCTGTCGCTGAACTGATCCTGCATCCCGCGGCCCGCGTGAACCGATTCGAAGAGAAGGCGGCCTTCGTTCCCGTACCTGATCTTTACGAGTTTGCGACACCTGCTGCGGAGCCTGCGGATGTTATCCAGAAGAGCAGCGTGATTGACCTAACGGCCAAGATGCAGCCGGATGGAACACTTGCCTGGACGCCGCCTGCGGGAAAGTGGGTGGTGCTGCGGATGGGGTACTCCCTGCTGGGTATCACGAATCATCCTGCCACCAAGGAAGCGACAGGGCTCGAGGTGGACAAGCTGAACGCCGGCTTTGTGAAGAATTATATGAACGGTTACCTCGACAGTTACAAGCAGACTGTTGGGCCGGAGATGATGGGCAAGCAGGGCATCCGGTATGTCATTACGGATAGTTGGGAGGCTGGCGCACAGAACTGGACGGACAACATGATCGCCGAGTTTACGAAGCGTCGCGGGTATGATCCGCATCCGTGGATGCCGGTGCTTACGGGCCACATCGTCGAAAGCGCAGCGGCGAGCGACCAATTTCTCTGGGATCTGCGAAAGACGATCGCTGACCTCACGGCCGACGAGCACTACGGACAGGTACAGGCCTCACTGAAAGAACGCGGCATGGGGCACTACGGTGAATCGCATGAGGCAGGCCGGGCCTTTATCGCCGATGGCATGGAGGTTAAGAAGCTTGACGACATTCCCATGAGTGCGATGTGGACACAGACGCCGGGCGTGAACAAGATTCAATTTGGGTACAACGCGGATGATCGTGAGTCTGCGTCTGTGGCGCACATCTATGGCCAGAACCTGGCGGCGGCAGAGTCCATGACGGCAGCGCAAGCGGCGTGGGGGTGGTCTCCGGAGACGTTGAAGCCTACCGCAGACCAGGAGTTTCTCAACGGCATCAATCGATTTGTCATCCATGAGTCGGCCCACCAGCCCTTCGTCGACAAGAAGCCGGGCCTTACGCTTGGACCCTTCGGCCAATGGTTCAATCGGAATGAAACCTGGGCCGAAGACGCTCATGCCTGGGTCGATTACCTGGGTCGCACCTCCTATATGCTTCAGCAGGGCCGGTTCGTTGCGGATATCCTCTATTTCTATGGCGAAGACTCCAATGTCACGGCGATGTTCGCGAACTCTGCTCCAAAGCTCCCCTCCGGGTACAACTTCGACTTTGTCAACGCGGACGCGCTGATCCACGAGTTTCGCGGGTCTGGCGGCAGACTCACAGCGCGAAGCGGGATGACGTACCGCGTCCTTGTGCTTGATCCGTACAGCAAACACATGTCGCTTCCGGTGCTCCGAGCGATCTCCGGATTAGTGAAGGAGGGTGCAGTTGTCGCCGGCGCCAAGCCGACGGAGACACCAAGCCTTGCAGACAACGCCGCAGAGTTCAAGCGCTTGAACGAAGAGCTCTTCGGCGACGGGACGGGCGAGCACTCTGTCGGTAAGGGTAAGGTGTATGCCGGACTGGATGCGGCGGCTGTGCTGGCGAAGCTCAACATCGCTCCTGACTTCGACCAGAGCACGCCGAAGCCGGAGAGCCCTGTTCTGTTCGTACATCGCAAACTTGCCGATGCGGATGTCTACTTCGTCGACAATCGGAGCACGCAAGGCGTGGATACAAACGCTGTCTTTCGAGTTGCTGGCAAGGAGCCAGAGCTCTGGTACGCGGAGACAGGCGCGGTGCGTCCGGCTAGCTATTCGATTGCCAAGGACCAAACCTCTGTTCCGCTGCACCTTGAACCCTGGGGTACGGTGTTCGTCGTGTTCCGCAAGAAGGCTACTGAGAATGCGCGAACTTTGCCCGCGGCGAAGGAACAGCAGCTCGTGACGGTGGATGGATCGTGGGTTGTCAATTTTCAAGAAGGCCGCGGTGCACCTGCCAGCGTGACGTTGCCAAGCCTTTCCTCGTGGAGTGAAAACGGGGATAAGGGGGTGAAGTACTTCTCTGGGACGGGCACCTACACCAAGACGTTTCAGGCCTCGCCCGAGTGGTTCCGTGGCGGCGGCACTCTCTGGGTCGACCTGGGAGATGTAAAGGATCTTGCTGAACTGACTGTCAACGGAAAGCCGATGGGTATTTTGTGGCATGCGCCCTTCCGTGCGGACGTGACCAGCGCACTGAAGCCGGGCAGCAACGACATCCAGATCAAGGTTACAAATCTGTGGGTCAACCGACTGATTGGTGACCAACAGCCCGACGCCGCCACCAAGTACACCTTCGCCGATGTGAAGCCATACAAGGCAGACTCACCGCTGCTTCCATCAGGACTGATAGGGCCTGTGACGGTGTTGCAACAGAGCAGGCAATAGCAGGTTGCAGAGCCCCAGCGAGGTAGAGTGAACCGCAGGAACTTTCTTGAACGGAGCCTCTTGGCGAGTTGTGGGGCTGTCACCACACTCGCGACGGGGTCCTCGTATGCTCGGAGCCCGGAGCGGTTCGGCTCGCCCGGCCGCATTATGGACGCCCACATCCATTTGTTCGACCCTACCAGACCGGGTGGTGTTCCGTGGCCGCTGCCGGGCGATGTGATCTACAGGCCGGCGATGCCGGCGGGCTACGAGAGCCTGGCGCGGCCACTAGGGATTGTAGGTGCGATCGCGATCGAGGCCAGTCCGCTGCCCAGCGACAACGATTGGCTGCTTCGGATTGTGGAGGCTTCGCCGATGATTGTGGGTATGATCGGCGATCTCGTGCCAGGCGCGGAGGACTTCGCGGCGCAGCTCGAACGCCTTCACGGGAATCCGCTGTTTCTGGGGATACGGCTCGGAAATCTCTGGAATCGAAGCCTAAGCAAGGATGTGGACGATCCGAATTTCTGGGGAGGGATGCAGCAACTCTCGAAAGCAGGCCTCGTGTTCGAGAGTGCAAACCCTGACCTGCCGTTGCTGGAAGCGCTGGTAAAAGTTGTCGAGAAGATGCCTGAGCTCACGGTTGTGATCGATCATCTGCCGCACATGGAGGAGCCCTCGACGGTACAGGATCAGAGACGGTTTCGTGAGATGCTGGCCCAGCTTGGAAAGGGTCCCCGGACGTACGCGAAGCTCTCAGAGATCCCTGCGCAGACTGAGAATCGACCCGTCATGGAGCTATCTGTTTATCGCAAGCGGCTGGATCAGCTTTGGGAGGCGTTCGGGCCTTCGAAGTTGATGTTCGGAAGTGACTGGCCTAACAGCGATCACATCGCGCCGCTCCCGGCTACGCTCGAGTTGGTGGAGCGGTACCTTTCTGAAAAGGACACCACGTCACGAGAGAAATTCTTCTTCGGCAACTCGAAGGCGGCGTATCGCTGGCGGCCGAGACGTAAGGACCAGGCCTAACGCAGGGGAGCGTCGGCGGGCGCACCTTGTTTGTGGCCGAGGATGTATCCCCGTGCCAGAAGCGGGTAAGACCAGATCGTTCTAGACTGGCTGCAAGGTAGCTGCGGCAATCTTCCTTGCCCAGGATGCGACCTCCTGGGCGAACTCTGCGGAGCCGGTCGGCGAGGCGCCGGCGAGCACCGCGCACTGCACCGCGAGGTTGCCGACAGTTGAACTCTCTGATGGGCCCGTGATCACCTCGAGACCGGTGCGCTCGGCCGTAAGCCGTCGCAATGTGGCATTTTGCGCGCCTCCGCCGACGATGACGATACGGCGCAGGTTCTTGCCGGTGTGGGCACGAATGCGGTCGATGACCTCCGCGTAGCGGGCGGCGAGGCTGTGGAGCAGAAGGCTGACCATGGCCGGTGCATCGCTGCTGTGCTCTGACATGCGGGTCCTTCCCTTTGCGATCCTCTGGGCGTTGATACGGCCCGGCATATCGCCCAATCCCATTAGCGCCGGCTCATCCACATGCAGCAGATCCACCGGCGTCCGTTCGAGATCGGCAGCGCGCAGCAGGTCCGCGATGTTCCAGGGCTGGCCATCTTCGGCCCAGTGGTCCATGCACTGCTTGAGGATCCACATGCCGTTGATGCCCTTGTGAAAGCAGGTGAGGCCACCGACTGCGCCGAGGTTGGTGAAGTTATCTTCGCGCACTGGGGGCGAGTTCAGCGGCGTGGACACAAGCGTGCCGACGAGCGACCAAGTGCCGCAGCTGATGTAGGCCCAGTCGTCGCCGGTCTCCGCGATGCCTGCGATCGCAGAGGCGGTGTCGTGGCAGGCCGGCGCGATGAGGTCGGTGTCGCGCAAGGCCGGCATGCGCAGCAAGCGGTCCGGAGAGTTTGCCCAGCAGGGTGCCCGGCGGCACGATACGTGGTGCGCAGGTCACGTCGAGCTCAGCCGCGCGGAAGATCTCGTGGCTCCAGTTTGCGCCGAAGAGGTCCAGCAGCTGCGTGTGCGAGGCGTTGGTGTGTTCGGCCACGGGCTCGGCGCCCCATCGATAGCAGCATGTACTCCGGCAGATTGAGCCAGCGGGTCGGAGGCTTTGCCGCTGAGCTTGTCGGCGTACAGCTGATAGAGGGTGTTGATGGGCTGCTGTTCGATCCCGGTAATCTCGCGCATGTGCGCTCGGGAGATGCGCCCGTGCAGCGCAGAAGCAGATGCCGTGTTGCGCTCATCGCGATAGCAGAAGGGGTCCTCGAGCGCCCGGCCATCAGCATCGAGCCGCACATAGTCCACCGCCCAGCCATCAACGGCGATTGAGCCGATGCCCTCGGGCGCAAGCTCGGCAGCGTGCCGGATGCCGAGTTCCACGCCGTCAAGGATCGCCTGCAAAGGCCAGCGAAGGGAGTTGTCCGCGGCGCGCACCGGCGCGTTGGGAAACCGATGCACGAGCCGCAGCTCCGGTTCGCCATGAACCCAGCGGAGAAGGGAGACTCGGCAGCTCTCTGCGCCCAGGTCGACGGCGAGCGAGGCTCGGCTGTCCGTCGGGGTCCGTCGTGGAATCTCGTCCTTCACCGAAGCTGCGCCTCGGCGAGACCGCCGTCGACCGGGATGATGTGGCCTGTGGTGACGCGTGCCTGTGGACCGGCCAGGAACATGATTGCCTCGGCGTTGTCCCTCGGGTCGATGGGCACGTGAGTGAGCGTGCGCTGCGCGTAGAACATGGCCAGCGCATCACGAAGCTCATCATCGGTGGCCGACTTCGCTGAACGGGATGTTGTACTTGCCCAGCGAGGCCTTGACGCGGTCGCGCGGAAACATCGTCGAGCCTTTTACCACGGTCGCCGGACTGATGCCGTTCACGCGAACGAGGGGCGCCATGCCAACGGCGAGCTCGCGTACGAGATGGCTCAGAGCGGCCTTGGAGACGTCATACGCCTCACTTCCGCGCTTGGGCACAACGGCGTTGGCCGAGCTGGTGAGAACGATCGATGCGGGCAGGCCCTGCTTCTTGAAGCAGTTTGCCGGCTTCTTCGGCCAGCTTGAAGTTGCTGGTGACGTTGATGTCCAGCGTCAGCGCCCACTGGTCGTCCGAGATGATGCCGTCGGGCGACGACGGGAAGATCGCGGCGGTGTTGATGACGATGTCGACTCCACCAAAGGTCTTGACCGTGGCCTCCAGCGCCAGCCTGATCGCGGCTCGGTCGCGGATGTCGATGGAGGTGAAGCTCACGGCTTCCTTGCCCGCGATGGCAGCGCACTCCTCGGCGACCTTTTGCGCACCGGCGAGATCGCGGTCTGCAACCATGACGTGCGCGCCGCGTTCTGCAGCGATCAATGCAGTCTGGTGGCCGATACCGCTACCGCCCCCCACGATGAGTGCAACATGTCGACTAAGCTGCTTTTCGGGCGGTTGGCGACGGATCTTCGCTTCTTCAAGCGCCCAGTACTCGATGCGGAAGGCCTCGCTGGGGGGAAGTGCGACGTAGTTCTCGTGAACGGTGAACTGGTCGGCGCTGGCGGCCGGTCCGGCCTGCGGGATGTCCTCGCATTTGAGACCACCGCCGAGTGCACCCGCTCCGCCCATCACGCCGATGGCGTTGATGTAGAACTCGCCCGTAAGACGAGCTTCAGTCTTGTTTTTGCCGAAGGTGAACATGCCGACCCCGGGTAGCAGAACGACCGTCGGGCTGGCATCACGCTGCTTTGGGCGACTCGCGAAGGGCGTGCCTGGTGTAATAGTCCGCGTACTCGGCGCGATAGGTTTCGAGCGCCGCATCGATCAGTGCCGGAATGTCGCGCGGGATCGGCCGCCGGAGTCCCACTTCAGGAACATCGGGCGAATCTTGGTGCGGATGAAGTGGTCGGGGCAGCTTGTGCCGAGGTGCGCCAGCTGTTCGGCATGCTCGGAGTTGACGAAGTCGAGCACAGCGGATGCGTCGGTAAAGCTGCCGATCCAGCGCTGCTTGCGGGACACGGCGCCACGCAGGTACGGCATGACGTCCGCTGCGATCTGCTGCCGGTCGTCGCGGGTCTTCGCGCGCGCACCGCCGAAGGGTTTGTGGCCGTCGCGCTGACCGTGTCGTTCGATGAACTGTCCGATCTGGTCGATGATTGTGATGGTGTTTCGGTAGCACTCGCGCTGGGTCTCGCCCCATGTGAAGAGCCCGTGGCCGCCGAGGACGACCCCGTCGCAGCCGGGGGTCTTCTCGACGATGTCCGCGCAGCATCATGCCGAGCTCAAAGCCCGGGCCGCTGCCACGGAAGCCAGGCGAGCTTATGACCGAACTCCTTGTTGAACTCCTCCATCTTCTGCTTGCCGTTTGCTGAGGCCGCGAGCGCGATTCCCCAGTCCGGATGTAGATGGTCGACGTGGGGAAAGGGCAGAAAGCCGTGCAGCGGGGTGTCTATGGAGGCTGCCGTCGGATTGTTGTTGAAGGTCACCAGGGGGTACAGCGCAACCATCGCATCTTCTTCGGCGACGCCCTTGTACTGTGCTTCGAGCGAAAGCAGACGATCGAGGTACAGCGTTGCGAAGCCGGATCGCTTGATGGAGCCGAGGTCACCGCCCGAACCCTTGACCCAGAGCACCGTGACGGGCGTGCCGCCAACGGGATCTACGTGCTCGAGCTTGGAGCTGGTGTTGCCGCCCCCGAAGTTGGTGATCCGCAGATCGGAACCAAGCAGGTTTGAGCGATAGCGCAGCAGCTCCGGCCCGTCCAGCTTCGAGGCCATGGCCTCGTCCCACTTGTCCTCGAGAAAGCGCAGTTGAACGCTGCCCTGTGTCTCTGCCATGACGCCTGTCCCTTCTGTCAAAAAACCGGGATTATGATTCCACACGTTAGGCCAATAGAGCAAATATTCTTCCTTTGAACTGAGCTGCTGGAACGCGAGCGATCCTGCCCTGAGAGGCCTTGGTACGCGGGGAATACAAGGAGATCCTTACTTCGTCGAGGTCTGCAACAGGGAAGCCCTGGTGACAACGCGATGAGTCACATAGTTATACGGCGGCACGGGCTGCCCTCTCAGGAGGTCAAGGGCGATGTGCATCAGAGTAGGGCCGTAGCTGGCAGTCTCGTGTGAGATGGTACCGACGAACGGAGAATCTGCGCGCTGCATCTCGGTGATGGCGTCGGCGATGCAATCCTGGCCCACAATGGCTACCTGCCGGGTGCGCCGTCGTTCGCGTACCGCCGCGGCAGCTCCCAGAGCGCTGGAGTCAGTAGCTGCGGCTATGAGGATGCGCTTGTCTTTTGGATGGTTGTCGAGGAACTCCCCAACGATCTTGTGGCTGATATCGGACTGTCCCCGGCCGTCGAGGCGAAGGTAGGCCTCCTGGGGGATCTGTGGGAGAGCGGAACGAACAGCCTCAAAGACGCCGGATACCCGGCCCTGGACGAGTGTGCCCGCCACGGACAGATCCAGCCCGAGCACCCAATTCGCCTTTCCGTCCCAGTGCTCCACTGCATGCGTAACGAGCAACTCGCCAGCGTCCAGGCCCACGCGGTAGTTGTCGACGCCAAAGAAGGTTGCGTTCGGGTGGGGGATGTCGACCGCGATCAACGGTATGCCTGCCTCGGCGATGCGATGCCCAATTACGGGCGCTACCAGGTGAGCGACGTTGAAGTTGATGATGAGGTCTACGCCGCTCCGGATCAGGGACTCCGCGTTCTGCACAGCGGTTGCACCGTCGTAGTGATTGTCGAGGACAACGAGATCGACGCCCAATGCACGCGCGGACTCGCAAAGGCTGCGGGTTACGTCGTTGGAGAACGGCATATCCGCGCTTTGGCCAGCGAATCCGAAGCGCATCTTGTGCTTTCGAAGAACGTGACGGTAGGTTCCGTCGGGCGCCTGCGCCAAATAACCTCGGTGGGCGAACGTCTTCAGAATGCGATATACGGTGGTCTTCGAGATACGCGTGCGTTGGTGGATGGCTTCAAGCGTTAGTGGCCGGCTCTCGGCCTGCAGGAACTCAAGGATGTCCAGCGCTTTGGAGAGCACAGGGATGAGGTAGAGGCGTTTGCTCTTGGCCAAAGGAAGATCTCCTGTTTTTCGACGCTAGCATATAGGAAGTAATCCATTTTCCCTAATGAAACGGATCCCTCAGCTGGCACCATGGCTCCCTTTCTGGCTACGCGTATGTTGTGACCGAGCCGCGGTTGCGCGCGCCTCGCTCCTGTTCGATGCGCTCAACGTACCCGCTTTCGGCGAGCGCCCGCAGTGGATCTGCGGGTAAACCGCGGGCTTCGCGCCATTCCCGGACCATTGGGCGAACATCCGTCCAGAAGGCAGACCGGAAGAGCTCCTCGGCCTCTACGATCCTGGCCTGTTCCTGCAAATGGTCCAGGTGCACATGATCCACAAGGGATGCCTTGGCGTAGAGCTCCTGCGCCGTGGCGATGCTCTGCACCATAGCTTCTAGCTTGCCTTTGAGGTTGTGGCTCTGGTCGATCATGTACGCCACGTCATCGCTCGCCTCCTCAGGCGCGCGCAGCATCTCGTGAAAGATCCGGAAGACCTGGTATGGGTCGATGGAGCCGATAGTCAGATCATCGTCACCGTACTTGCGATCGTTGAAATGGAAGCCGCCGAGGGCCTTCAAGTGAAGCAGCCATGTAACGATCTGCTCTATGTTGGTGCTCTGGTAATGATGACCGGTGTCGACGAGTACGGCTGCGCGCGGGCCGGCACAGCGCGCGAAGTGGTAGGCCATGCCCCAGTCAGCGATGTCGGTGTGATAGAAAGCTGGTTCAAAGGGCTTGTATTCGACGAGCAGGCGTTGATTCTCGTCGGTAGCTGCGTGCGCTTCACCCAGCGCCTCTTCGACCCACCTAATGCGCTTGCTCATGGATTGACTGCCCGGGTAGTTGGAGCCGTCTGAGACCCAGATAGAGATGTCCCGCGAGCCCAGGGCACGGCTGATTTCGACCGACTGCAGCAGGTGGTTGATCGCATTTCTGCGAACCTCGGCGCTGGGGCTGGCGATAGACCCGAATTTGTACTCCTGCGATTGGAAGAGATTCGGGTTGATGGATCCTGCGCGCACGCCGTTGCGGCCCTCGAGAGTGCGAATGGTAGCGACGTCCGCTAATCCGTTCGGCAAATCCCAGAGCACGTGTAGCGCGACAGTGGGGCTGGCACCCGTCAGGCGGTTCACCTCACCGGCGTCGGCGAATTTTTCCTCGATGGACGTTGCGGCGCCGAGTTGGATGAACTTGCCGAAGCGCGTGCCCGTGTTTGCGAATCCCCAGGAAGGGATCTCGATGCGAAAGCGATCCAGTGCTGCCCAGATTTGGTCGCGAGCTTGAGACTCTGATCCGTTATTGCTGCTCATCGTATGTTCATCCTCTCGCTCCTGGAGGTAGGTGAAAAAACTTCTATTCCGAAATCAGAGATGCGTCCAGGGAGAAACTATTCGGTCACAAGCAGGACGTGAAGAAAGCGTGGTCCATGGACACCTTTGATTCGTGTCATTTCAATATCCGCGGTGGCCGACGGGCCGGAAACGAAGGTGATGGGGACAGTAGAAGTTGCTGCGATAAGAGCAAAGGCCTGCGGTACGTTCTCCACGACATCTTCGATGCGCACTATACAAAGGTGAAAGTCCGGAACAAGCGTGGCTGCGCGCCGACCTTGTCCTCCCACGTCCTGAAGTACGAGTGAACCGGTTTCAGCTATGGCGGCTGTCGCCCCGGTGACCACGCCCTCGTACCGATCGAGTTCCCGTGGCGAAAGGCCCTCATCAACGGTGAAGGGGCCGCTTGCTGGAATCCAGCGGCTTGGCAAGCCGTGCGGCAGCAACGTAGGCGGATTGCCGCGTGCAGCGAGTACAGACGTGACGGTTGCGGCGACCTCACGATCGCGTACTCGGGTCACTTCGGCATCATAGTCGCGCAGGCGGTGTTCGAAGAGGTCAAGCTTTGCGTCGATGGTCAATCGCGGAGCCTGATCGTACTCGCGAGGCAGCGCCTCCCACTCCGCTTCGATCGCGGCTGGACCAGCCGGAGGGCGGTCCTTCAACGCAGTACGGATCCGCTCGAGTACGGTTGCGCGTGCGTTCACACTCATGGGGCCACCGTGGGAATCGCGTGGGCGGCTGGCCTGGAGTTATCTGCACCGCGCTGCTCCCACCATTCGCGGAAGGTCTGTTTTGGCGGTGCCTGCAGATCGCGGACGCCTGTCCACCCGCCCATGTAGCCGGGCAGATAGCTGATCCACTGCTGCCCTCGGCCGTCGTCGCGCGCCAAGCTGCTTGCTGCCATGCGGCCCAGACGCTGCGCCGCGCGAAACCGGCGTTCACTGCGGAAGATTTTGCTTGCGGTGCGCATCGCGATCGCCTCCGCGTTGAAGAGGCCTTTGATGCCGGATGTTTGCTCCTGCACGACACGATGCCGCAGATGGATCAAGACCTCGGGGATGTTGATCTTTACCGGGCAGACCTCGAAGCACGCACCACAGAGTGAGCTGGCATACGGGAGGCTCTGGGCATGGTGCATGCGAAGCAGCTGCGGCGTCAGAATTGCGCCGATTGGCCCTGCGTACACGCTCCCGTAAGCTTGCCCACCGGTCTCCCGGTAGACCGGGCAGGCGTTCTGGCAGGCTCCGCAGCGAATGCATTGCAGCGTCTGGCGTCCAACCTCATCGGCCAGCACGTCGGTACGTCCGTTGTCGAGCAGGACGACATGAAAGTTTTGGGGTCCGTCCCCCCTGCGCACGCCGGTCCAGATGGAGTTGTACGGATTCATGCGCTCGCCTGTAGCGCTGCGCGGCAGCGTCTGCAGCAGCACCTCGAGGTCACGGAAGCGCGGGACGACCTTGTCGATTCCAGCGATTGTGATCAGCGTTCTGGGCAGGGTCAGACACATGCGCCCGTTGCCTTCACTTTCGACGACGCAAACGCCGCCGGTTTCCGCGATAAGAAAATTAGCGCCACTGATTGCGGTCTCGACCCGCAGGAACTTTTCACGGAGGAAGCGACGCGCGGCCTCCGCGAGGTCACTCGGCGCCTCGCCCAGATGTGGGAGGCGCATTTCGCGGCGGAAGATCTCGCGAATCTGTTGACGGTTTTTGTGGAGCGCTGGAACTACGATGTGAGAGGGCTGGTCCTGACCCAACTGGATGATGAGCTCTGCCAGGTCGGTTTCGTACGGGTGGATACCGACGGCCTCGAGGGCGCGGTTGAGCTGGATCTCCTCTGTCGTCATCGACTTGATCTTGATGACCTCGCCGCGCATGGGCACGCCGCTGGCCTCGTAGATGCCTGGTGCGGTGCCGGGAGGCCCGCCGGCGACGTGACCGGCAATCTGTGGCGCGGGGAGACCGGATGCGATGGCGGTCTGAGCGAGCTCGACCACAATGGCGCGAGCCTCGGCCGCATCGCGAGCCCAGTGGACGGTACCTCCCGCACGCGTGCAGTTCTTCTCGAACTCAAGCAGATAGGTATCCATGTGATTCATTGCGTGCTCACGGAGACGCTTGCCTGCCTCACGAAGAGCCTGCCAGTCGCCGCACTCTGCGACGACCTTTGCTCGTTTGTTCTGAATGATCTCTGTCGCATGACGGACATTCTTCCGCATCTGCGTGTCCCGCACAGCATCCGCAGCAAGGATAGGAAACGGTGCCGCGGTACGTGGATCGAGAGCGACGCCGGAGCTCATGCGTGGTCCCCTTCCTGTGCGGCCAGTATCTCAGCGAGATGCAGGGTGCGGATTCCTGTGCGCTGCCGGTGCAGGGCGCCGCCGATGTGCATCAGACAGCTGTTATCGCAGGCCGTGCAGGCCTCCGCGCGTGTGTTCTGCACGTCGCGAACCTTTTCCGCCAGCATGGCGCTAGAGACATCAGCATTTTTCACGGCGAACGTACCCCCGAAGCCGCAGCACCGCTCGAGGTTCGGCAGAGGGACGAGGTCGATGCCTTTCACAGCTTTGAGCAGGCTTTCAGGCCCATCCCCGAGTGCTAGTCCACGCAGTCCGTGGCAGCTTGCATGGTAGGTCACACGATGGGGGTAGTACCCGCCCACATCTGTGAGGCGCAGCTGTTTGGTCAGGAACTCGGAAAATTCGAAGACGCGTGGAAGAAGCTCGTCGACGGAGGCGCGCAGCCCTCGATGATGTCCTCGGCGCTCCAAGTCGTCGGACATCGAAGGATACTGCTCGCGTATGGTGGTCACGCAACTTGAGGAGGGGATCACGACGGCCTCGGCATGCTGGAACTGCTTGACGAAGCGGGCCACCAAAGGTAGCGCCTCATTCCGGTATCCGGTGTTGGAGTGCATCTGGCCGCAGCAGGTCTGCCCCGGGGGGAACTCGACTGTATGCCCAAGCCGCTCCAGGACGCGGACGACTGCCTTGCCCGACTCGGGAAACAGCGTGTCGTTGTAACAGGTGATGAAGAGGGAAACCCGCAGAACGCCTCCAGACTCAGCAGCAGCTTACTTTCAATAGAGATTCTATTTTCAATCGTGTTTGCGATGCGCTAGAGTATAGGCGACCGAGGAGCACTACGGCGAGTGTATCTGCAGGAAGGAGTCGTCGTGGGAGCCAGCCCCCTTATAGGGATCATCTATCACTGGATCGGTGGGTTCGCTTCGGCGACCAAC
Source organism: uncultured Acidobacteriaceae bacterium (assembly GCA_963752655.1). Taxonomy (GTDB): domain Bacteria; phylum Acidobacteriota; class Terriglobia; order Terriglobales; family Acidobacteriaceae; genus Edaphobacter. The sequence goes on along the minus strand of CAVVZK010000012.1, from coordinate 55,834 downwards.
TTTATACCATTCCGGCGCATTAGCCGATGGTCGTGGGAGATCTACTGGATCGTGCAGGGTGTGGCAGCGTGGCTGATCGCGCCCATGCTGGTGGCCTCCATCTTCGTGCCACACCTATTCGCCATTCTGAAGGCGTCGCCGCCCCGGGCTGTGGGCTTTGCGATCCTGTTCGGAGCGCTATGGGGCATTGGTGGGTTGACCTTTGGTCTGTCGATCCGCTATCTGGGCATCGCGCTTGGGTACGCCATCTCTCTTGGTCTGTGCACGGCCTTTGGGACGTTGATTCCGCCGATCTACACCGGCGCAATACGGCAGATCGCGACAGAGGCCTCTGGGCAGGTGATCCTGGCGGGCGTCGGCGTGTGCCTCCTAGCCGTCGTCGTCAATGGATTTGCGGGATGGAGCAAAGAGCGCGAGGTGACCGCGGCCGAGAAGGTGGAAAGCGGGGAATCGGATTTCTCGCTTGGAAAGGGAATCGGAGTCGCGATCTTCGCCGGGATCATGAGCTCATTCTTCGCGTTTGGTCTAAGCGCTGGCGCCCCGATTGCGCAGGTGGCTAAAGGTCGCTTGCTCGCGGAGGGACGCCTCGACCTTTGGCAGAACCTGCCCGTGCTTGTGGTTGTGCTGTGGGGCGGCTTTGCGACAAATCTTGTCTGGAGCATCATCCTCATAGCACGCAATCGTTCAGGGGCGCAGTTCCTAGGGGCGCCGGGGGTAAACCCCATGGGCGCACGGCATATAAGCGGGGACACGCTCGCGGACCTGGATCCTCAGGAACGCAGCGGGCGGCTTACGCCCTCGGTGTTGGGGCAGAACTACTGCTTTGCAGCGCTGGCGGGCGTGATCTGGTACTTCCAGTTTTTCTTCTACTCGCTCGGCCAGACGAAGATGGGCAAATACGACTTCTCGTCCTGGACCCTGCACATGGCGTCCATCATCATCTTCGCGACGCTCTGGGGTCTGGTGTTGAAGGAATGGATCGGGACGAGCCGGCGGACACGGATTCTTGTCACCGCGGGCTTAGCGCTTCTGATCGGATCGACCCTGATCGTAGGCTACGGAAATTTCCTCAACGCGACGGGGCGCGTTGCTGCGAGCGGCGAACATTCCACGCGCTAGGCGCGAAACGCGGAGCGCAACAGGATTCAGCGCCGGCAGTTCTGTACTAGGTAGCAGCTTGGAGCAGATGGAGTGACTAGCGACTCTGGGTCACGCACCCGCCGATGTAGCGGCATTTGCGGGTCGCTCGGCTGCGACTGAGCTTAGGTGCCCGCGCCGGAGTTCGGTAAGGAGCTCTGCTGCGAAGGATCAAGTTCGTTCGGCAGGATGTGGGGTGTGCGGCCTGAAGTCTGCACTCCGGGTCTGGAGTGTCACTGACGCGTGACGGATGAGCTTGCATTCGGACTCCTTGCATGGCGCTCGTAATTTCGATAGAGAAACAATGTATATTTCTTGACAACTTTTGCGCAGCCTGTATATGGTTTCTCGCATCGCCATGGGAAGCATTCGAACGATCACATCTGGACGCGATCACGGCGCACGGTCCGAAGGAAGCCTGCAACTGCTGATTCACAGATTCGGGGGAGACGCTATGAAGTTATTGAAGATCGCAGCATCGGTGCTGGTCCTGCTGCTGGCTGGCACGACTCAGGTGATTGGACAGGCTTCGTCGACTGGCACCATTCTCGGCCGAGTCAGTGACGCGACCGGTGCCTCGATGCCAGGTGCGAGTGTGATGGTGACGAACACGGCTACGGGCGCTACCAATGCGGCCAAGACCAATGAATCGGGTGAGTACACCGTACCCGAGTTACAGCCCGGGCCTTACAAGGTCACGGTTGAGGCGACGGGGTTCGGAACTCAGGTCAGCAGCCTGACGGTGGTAGTTGCACAGGAGGCTCGCGTCGATGCCCAACTGAAGCTCGGTGGTGCTATCGAAACCATCGAGGTGAACACGTCGGGTGCGCAACTGGATACAGACACAGCTTCCGTGTCGCAGCTGGTCAGTCAGAAACAAGTGGAGCAGCTGCCGCTCAACGGCCGCAACTTTCTCAATCTTCTCTTTATCGGGGCTGGCGCTGTGCAGACCGTTGGAGAGCAGGGCCAGATGCGTTCCGGCGAAGGCAATGCGATCTCGATCAACGGAGCCCGGCCGGAATCGAACAACTACACGCTCGACGGCATGGTGAATACCGATACGGCGTTGAACACACCAGCTGTGATCCTCTCGCAAGATGCGATCCAGGAGTTCAAGGTACAGAGCGAAACCTATTCCGCCGAGTTTGGCTTCAGCGCCAACCAGGTGAACATTGTCAGCAAGAGTGGAACGAACCAGTTTCATGGTGCGGTATTTGAGTTCAATCGTAACGACGCCTTTGACGCCAGTACCCATTTTCAATCCTCCAAACCCCTGCTGCGCCAGAACCAGTACGGCTTCGTTCTTGGGGGACCCGTGCTTCTTCCTAAGATTTACAACGGCCGCAACAGGACGTTCTTCCTGGCCAACTATGAAGGCTGGCGCATCAAGGTCGGCACCAGTCCGACGAACACCAATGTGCCGGACCCGGCTGCAGCTGAGCGGCAACTTTGCGGCCTCAGGGCTGCAGCCGTTCAGTACAGACCCGAAGTCTCCGTGCCAGGCTGCAATTGCAGCCGGAAACTCCTGCCTCCCTGTCGACCCTACGACTGGCCAGCCGTTTCCAGGCAACATCATTCCAGCGACGCGCTTTTCTCGTGTGGCCACAGTTACACTCGGCGCTCATCTCTTTCCGGCACCTAACTGCACGACTGCGGGATGCACGGGTAACTTCGTTCTTCGCACCGTGCTACCCAATTCAACCGACCAGCAGACTTACAAGGTTGATCAGGATCTAGGCCGGTACGGCCGCATCTTCGGGCGCTACACCAAGGCCGATTACGCAGTGACTCAGGCCGGAACTGTCTCGCAGCCCTTCGGACTTAATGTCTTCACAGAGAACTCAACGAGCTGGGAGATCTCGCACACAATCAGCCTCGGTCAGAACAACGTCAACAACATCCGCTACGGGCAACTGGGTGCGAAGTCGGTTCAAGGGGTAACTCCCGCGCCGGCCGCTGACGTGACTGCACTGAACATCGCGTCGGTCTTCAGCAACCTTCCGGATTACGCCCGGGGTTACCCCAACATCAGCATCGGTGGGTACAACGCAACGGCGGGCAGCCCTGGAAACACTCCAACGACCAGTGATATTCCGACATGGGAGATAGCCGATTCGCTTACATCGATTCACGGCAGGCACTCTCTCAGCATCGGCTTCGACTTCCGCAGCTGGATACAGAAACGTAACCTGTCCGGCAACTTTCTAGGGAGCTACGGTTACGGAAGCGGCACGATCAACCAGAACGGCGGCAATGGCCTTGGCGGCTGCACGACGGTGTATTGCGGAACCGGAAACTCTACCGCGGATTTTCTCCTCGGCTACTACTCCGGTGCGTCTACATTTCAGCCTGGTCCATTTTCTACCGGCAGCATACCGGGTAACCTTAATCAATTCCACTTCAGATACTTCGCTCCATATCTTCAGGATGACTGGAAGGCTACACAGAACCTGACGCTTAACCTGGGCCTTCGGTGGGATTTCCGGACGATACCCTACGAGACAAACGATAAGATGTTCTGGGTCGACACCGCAAATACGAAGGGTGGCCTGTGCTTTGCAAACCAGGCGCTCTTGACGGATGGGATTGCACCCGCGGGCAACGGTTTCTACCGATACTGCGGTCGCAACAATCCTCGTACGGCATCGTATCTGCCCTTTGCTCCTCGCCTAGGATTTGCCTACCGTCCATTCGGCGATAACAAGACGGTGATCCGTGGCGGTTACGGTTTACCTACGACTCGAGCCTTACCCGCGAGATCGACAACTCTGGTGATCTTTACCCATACGTGATCCGTACCAGCATCAATCCGATTACGCTGGCGGGGGCGCCCAAGCTCACCGACGACCTCTTTCCCGTGACCGCAACTCCGCACGCAGTCAGCGTCGCCACGGACGGCGGACAATTCATCGCGGTCATCATCTCGGAAAATCCGGTGAATCCTTATGTGCAGCAATACTCGCTCTCTGTCCAGCGAGAGCTTGCGGCGAACACCACGCTTGAACTGAACTATGTGGGAAACAAGGGAACGCACCTTCTTGATCGCGTTAATATCAACCAGCCGCTTCCAGTACCCGATCCTGCTCTCTGCGACGCGACAAAGGGCACGGATCCCAGTTGCCTCAGCGCGAATCGCCGCCCGCTGCCGAACTTCACGAACACCACGGGCACGCTGGACAGCCGATGGATCGGCTATTCCAACTACAACGCGGCTAACGTCAAATTTGAGCGTCGCACCTCAGAGCTTGCCGCTGTTCTTGTTTACACCTACTCCAAGAGCATGGACGACAAGTCTGCGGCTGCGGGCATCGGCGCGACCAACGGCTTTGCGGGGCACCTGAACGACCGCAATCCTTCGCTGGATTATGCGCGATCGGACTTCGACGTAGGCCAGCGTTTTGTTGCGAGCTTCGTCTACAACCTCCCGATGGGCACGGGCAAGAAGCTGCTTGGCACCAGCAATCATGCGGTGAATGCCGCTGTTGGCGGATGGTCGATTACGGGGATTGGCACCTTCCAGAAAGGCTTCCCCTTCTCGGTTCTGGCCAATGACAAATACGGCCTGCTCTCTGCGTATACACAGCGCGCAAACCTGGTTGGGAACCCGAATGCGGGCTTCTCGAAGAACATCAATCAATGGTTCAACACCTCTGCCTTCGTGCAGCCACTCGCCGGACAGTACGGCACGAGCGGTCGCAATATTCTGCGGGAGCCCGGCATAAATAACTGGGATCTTGGCGCGTTGAAGAACTTCTCTCTTTTCGAGCGTCTTGATCTGCAACTCCGGCTTGAGTCTTTCAACACCTTCAACCACGTCCAGTATGGCGTCGACCCCACCTCGGCCTCGGCCGCGGCGGGCGGGCCCGGAACCGGAGCTATTGATCGGAACGTCAATGACCAAACGATCTATGGAAGCGTGAATAACAATTTCGGGAAAGTTATCTCTGCTCGACCGGGACGCATTCTGCAACTCGGCGGCAAGATCACCTTCTGACCTCTGCGTGAGTGTTCCTGTAGGCCCGTCGTCCAAGACGGGCCTACGTACGTGCTCTAGGCAGGGGCAGATAGATATAAGCCTTGGGTGAATGGAAAAGGAATTGGGCCGAATGCAAGATTCTAATGCCGGGAACGCAATATCCAGTTGCCTACGAGGGAGTCTCGGGGCAGCTCTCGCCATTTTCGCCCTTGTCACGCGTGGCGGGCGCTCAGACGCCTGGGCCAACGGATAAGATCACCGTTGATTGGAGCAAGTCGACAGTATCGAAATCAACCCCCACTCTCCAGGTTGTGGTTAATCCGATGCTTCTGCGCGGGGCCCCAATGCATGACGGCTCCTTCGCCGCGCTTCATGCACTCGGGGCAGACTACGTGCGCTACGTTCCCTGGTTGCCCTATCCGCGACAGGCGGTCGCAGAGCTGGCTGAACCTGCGAGTGGGGCGACCTCCTGGGACTTCTCGCATATCGACCCGACGCTGGACGACTTCATGAAGGCCACCGAGGGTCACAGTGTTGTGCTGAACTTCAGCACCATACCGGCATGGATGTTCAAGACGGATAAACCGGTCACGTATCCGGATGATCCGAACCAGGTCTTCTGGGACTATACGCAAGGCACCGATCTGCGTGACGGTTCCATGAAGGAGGTGTCCGACTACTTTGCGCGCCTCCTCGGCTGGTACACCCAAGGCGGGTTTACGGATGAGCTGGGGAAGCGTCACGAATCGGGGCATCATTACAAGATCGCTTACTGGGAGGTGCTGAACGAGATCGAGTTCGAGCATCACTGGACACCCGAGGCTTACACCCGGTTTTACGATTCCGTCACCGCGGCGATGTTGAAGGTGGACCCCAATCTGAAGTTCATGGCTCTCGCGCTTGCTCAACCCAGTAAGGCGCCCGAGATGTTTGAATACTTTCTGAACCCGGCGCACCACACCGGGAAGCCGCCTATGGACTTCATCACATATCACTTTTACGCGACGCCCTCACCGGAGGAAGGTCTCGATCAGTGGCAATACTCCTTTTTCAACCAGGAGGAGGGTTTTCTGAACACGGTTCGCTATGTTGAGACGATTCGTAAGCGCTACGCGCCCGGCGTCAAGACCGATCTGAATGAGCTTGGGGTGATTCTTCCGGAAGACGAGAAGGAGATCCGGGGAGGTGGGAAGTATGTCGCGAAGGACGAGCCCAATGGGTACTGGAATCTGGCGGGCGCCATGTATGCCGACCTGTATATGCAGTGTGCGCGGTTGGGTATAGACGTCATTGGGGAATCGCAGCTGGTCGGGTATAAGTCGCAATTTCCAAGTGTCAGCATGATGAACTACAAGACTTCGGAGCCGAACGCGCGCTACTGGACATTGAAGCTTCTCTTGGAAAACTTTGGTCCGGGCGACAAGCTCGCTGCGACGACCACACCGAACGGTCTGACTGCGGCACAAGCCTTTGAGACGTCGCATGGGCGCAAGCTGCTTCGTGGTCAATAAGACGAAATCGGCAGCAGGAGCTGGCGCTCCCTGCGAACATCGCCGACGCGACGGTCACCTATGTCAGTCCCTCAACGGGGGATGGAAAGCCACAGACGAAACCTCTCTCCGGCACCAGCGTTACGCTCGAGCCTTTTGAGGTCGCGGTGGTGAGTTATCACTAGAGAAGAAGCAATGCCATCTATGCAGCGGATTGCATTTCAACTGCGAATTCGTTCGGGCATGGAAGAGGTCTACGACAAAGCTCACAAGAACGTCTGGCCGGAGCTCCTCGCCGAACTGACGGATGCAGGTGCGCGCGAGTACTCGATCTTTCGTCGCGGGCAAGAGCTGTTCCTGTACCTCCGGGTACCGGATTTCAGCAACTTTCTCGAGCGTATGGACGATGCTGACGTGAATCGCCGATGGCAGGAGATGATGGCGCCGCTCTTTGAACCCGTCTCCTCGATGCAGCCGGGTGAGCGCTACGCGATGATGCAGGAGGTCTTTTACATGCGTGGCTCGGCAAGGGAATGCCCTGAACCCGCTGAGCAGGCCTTCGAGAATGGGCCGGATGCAGAGTAAGTACCGCCATCTCCGCGTGGGTCTCGTTGGCCTGGGTCTCGATGCCTACTGGAGCCAGTTCGAGGGCTTGGAGCGACGGTTACTTGGATATCTGGGCGAGGTGGAGGAGCTGATCTCATCGGATGCCCGGATTATCGTGAACCTAGGGCTGGTGGACACGGCGGAGAAGGCGCTGGACGCCGCGCACGCCTGCCGCAGGGAAGAGGTCGAAATTCTCCTGGTCTACGTGACGACGTACGCCCTTTCCGCGACGGTGCTGCCGCTGATCAAGCGGGCGGGCGTGCCCGTGCTCCTGCTGAACCTGCAACCGGCAGCCTCCATTGAATACGAGCGGTTCAACGCAATGACGGATCGCGCGGCGATGACGGGAGAGTGGCTGGCCTACTGTAGTTCTTGCCCGGTGCCCGAGATCGCCAACGTACTCCGGCGTCTGGACATCTCCTTTCACCAGGTCACGGGTATGCTGCACGATGACCCAATCGTCAGTCGTGAGCTCGAAGACTGGTTGCGCGCCGCTGAGGTCGTGCACACACTCGCGCACAGCCGACTGGGACTTATGGGCCACTACTACGGCGGTATGCTCGATATCGCGACGGATCTGGTCCAGGTCAGTGGGCGTTTCGATCTCCACATCGAGATGCTCGAGGTCGACGAACTCAGTGCGCGGCGCAAGGACATCGACTATGACGCCATTGGGAAGAAGGTGGCGGAGTTCCGTAAGTTCTTCTCTGTGGGCGACGATTGCTCTGCCGCTGAGCTCACCCGTGCGGCCCGAACGTCGATCGCGCTTGATCGGATGGTGAGTGAGAAGCAGCTTGACCTGCTTGCCTACTTCTATAAAGGATCGGGCGTTGCAGAAAATGAAGACACCATGAGTTCCATTATTCTTGGCACCTCCATGTTGACGGGTCGCGGAGTTCCGGTGGCCGGCGAGTATGAGGTGAAGAACGTGATCGCGATGAAGATCATGGATCTGCTTGGTGCGGGTGGATCCTTCACCGAGTACTACGCCGTGGACTTCAACGAGGATCTGGTGCTGATGGGCCATGACGGGCCGGGACACATTGGCATATCAGAGGACGGTATCAAGGTTCGCCCGCTCAGCGTGTACCACGGCAAGGTCGGCGCCGGCCTTTCGGTAGAGATGTCGGTGAAGCACGGGCCTGTCACGCTGCTTTCTGTCGTTGAGGATCCGGGGCACGGCTTTTTTCTTCTTATGGCGGAAGGCGAGAGCGTGCCGGGAGCGACTCTCGAGATCGGTAACACCAACAGCCGGTATCGCTTCGATCTGGGATCCCGTGGGTTCATCGAAACGTGGAACAGCCATGGTCCGGCGCACCACTGTGCCATCGGCCTGGGACACGTTGCCACGAAGCTTAAGAAGGTCGCAAGTTTACTTCGTCTCCGTTCGGTGCAGGTCTGCTAGATACACCGACGGGAGACAAAACGGATTCTCCGATATGTTTAGCGGGTGGATGAGACTATGACGAGACGCAATTTCCTCTCCTTTGTTCGCGATGCTGTTTTGCTCAACGCCGTCGTTGTGGCGTTAGCGCTCGGCGCTTCGCAAAACGTGTTTGCAGCCGGACCGTCGGCCGGACGGCCGCTTGCATTGCAGTGCGACTCGCTTACAGAGCCGCTAGGTCTCGACAACATGCACCCGCGACTCTCGTGGCATCTGCAGGACGCCAGAAACGGAGCACGACAGACGGCGTATCAGATCGGCGTCTTCAGCCGAAGACCTGTAAAGCCGGCCAGCACGCCTGATGTCTGGGACAGCGGGCGCATCACCTCCGAGGTCTCTGCGGGCGTGCCTTATGGGGGGCCGCTACTTCTGCCGGAGAGGCGCTACTTCTGGCGGGTCACGGTCTGGGACGCCGACGGGAAGGCGTATCCAGCCAGCGATACCAGTTGGTTTGAGACGGGGCTTCTCGAGCAGTCCAACTGGCACGCGGACTGGATCGGCTACGAGCCTGCGGAACTCCACAGCATCCGCGAGTCCGGGGCAGCGTGGATCACGAATGTGTCTTCGACCAACACGGCTACGAGCGATACACACCACGACTTCCGGTATCGATTCGGGATCGACAAGCCGGTTGAACGCGCTGTTCTGTACACCACAGGGGAGGACACGGCCGCCGCATGGATGAACGGAAAGCAGGTGCTCCAGCCGAAGCCGCTGGCTCCCTGGAAGCAGATGCCGTGGGGGACGTACGAGCGGGTCGAGGTCACGCCCGTGCTCCAGCAGGGCGAGAACCTTCTGGCCATCGGCGTCACTCGCTTCAAGATCCCGCGCTCCGAGAGAGTGTCGTCACAGGCGCCGATGAGTGCCGTGCTGTACGTAGCATTTGTCGATGGCTCAACGAAGCTCTTTACCAGCTCCGGGGAGGGCTGGAAGGCTCAGCTCGATGCCCCTGAAGGATGGTGGCAGCCCGGATATAAGGAGGAACACTGGAAGTCGGCCCAACGCTACGAACCTGCGTCGGATCCGTTTGGGAGCCGGGACGACGGGCTTCCGTGGCCGACCGGTCCCGTGGCGAGCCTCCGTAAAACGTTTTCGCCGCAAGCCAAGAGCCTCGTCTCGGCGCGCCTGTATGCCACGGCTCTGGGCGCGTACAAGTTTCATTTGAACGGCAAGGCAGTGGGCGACCAGATCCTTTCGCCGGGCTGGATGGATTTCCGCGAGCACATCGCCTACCAGGTGTATGACGTCACGGGTCAGGTACACAGTGGGTCTAACGCGCTGTCGGCCTATCTCGCGCCGGGTTGGTACAGCACACCGCTGCGCTGGTTCCGGCAAGGAAACAATTATGGGGCGACGCAGCCTGCCCTCAAAGCCCAGCTGCGTCTCGAGTACGCGGATGGCAGCACGGACTGGATCGCGACTGACAAAACATGGAAGGCGGACGTCTCGGCGATCCTGTTTGCCGAGATCTATGACGGTGAAACTCGAGACGCTCGCCGTGAGCAGACCGGCTGGGATACACCGGCGTTCGACGATAAGGCGTGGCATTCTGCTTCCGTCGTGCCTGCCAAGGAGCCGCGCATCGTTTCACAGTTCTTCCCGCCTATACGCGAAGAGCGCGTTATGACCGGCAAGTCGATTACGGAGCCGAAGCCCGGCGTGTACATCGTGGACTTTGGCCAGAACATGAGTGCGCTGCCGCGGCTCCGTGTTCACGGAGTAGCGGGGCAGGACGTGAAGCTTCGCTTCGCAGAGGTCCTCAATCCGGACGGTACGCTGTACGTCGACAATCTTCGGACGGCGAAGGCTACCGATCACTTCATTCTTGCGGGTGATCGACGGAGCGCGGGCGGGTTCGAGGAGTTCCAGCCCCTGTTCACCTTTCACGGCTTCCGCTATGCCGAGATCACAGGCGTTTCGACGAAGCCGACTCTCGCGACCTTGAAGGCGGTCGTGCTTCACACCGACGCTCCTTTTACGGCGAGGTTCTCGACCGGTGAGCCGATGATCAACCAGCTGTGGAGCAATGTTCTTTGGGGACAACGCTCGAACTTTGTCGGTGTACCCACGGACTGTCCGCAAAGGGATGAGCGTCTCGGGTGGAGTGCCGACGCCCAGGTATTCTGGCGAACGGCAACCTTTAATATGGACCTGTCCACATTCAGCCAGAAGTACGCCGCAGATCTCCAGGGCACGCAGGTTAAGACGGCTATGTACGGGATCTTTGCGCCGGGAATCGATATGCCCAACCCCGGATTTGGTGCGGCGTGGAGTGACGCGGGTGTGATCATTCCGTGGACGGGATGGGTGCAATCCGGGAACCCGCGCATCATCGACGAGAACTGGGACGGGATGCAAAGCTACCTCGCGGAGATCGAGAGCAAGAATCCTGATCACCTGTGGCGCAACGGCTTTGGCGCTGCGTTTGGCGATTGGCTCACCCCGACCATAACGACTCCTGAGGATCTACTTGCCACTGCTTACTGGGCGTACGACGTGACGCTGATGCGACAGATGGCGCTGGCCACCAACCGGAGCGCCGACGCCGAGCGGTACCAAGCGCTATTTGAGAAGATCAAGTCTGCCTTCCAGCAGGCATACATCCGCTCGGACGGCTTTGTCGGGACGGTGGATCACTTCCCAAGTATCCCGCCCCCAACGGTGAACCCGGTCGATGCCGAGCGCTCGAAGACCAAGCCTGTCGAGACCCAGACCGGTTATGTTCTCGCCCTGTACATGCACCTGATGCCGGATGAGCTTCGCGCGGCGGCAGCTGATAAGTTGGTCGGCAAGATTCGGGACAATCACTGGCTCCTGGGTACGGGCTTCCTGGGAACTCCGTACCTCCTGGCGGTTCTTTCAGATACGGGCCACAGTGACGTCGCCTACAGGATTTTGCTCAACCGCGAGTATCCCTCCTGGGGTTACCTGATCGACCACGGCGCGACCACGACGTGGGAGCGCTGGAACGGTGATCGCATGCGCGATGACCCGAGCATGAACTCCTACAACCACTATGCCTACGGGGCGGTGGCGGAATGGCTGTACCGCTACGCGGCCGGTGTGGATACCGATTCCGTTGATCCGGGGTTTCACACGATATCGCTTCATCCGAACTTCGATGCGCGCCTCCACCAACTAAGCTTTGCCTATGACTCGACCTTCGGGACGGTACGTTCCGAGTGGACGGTGAAGGGCAAGGAGGTGGAATGGAAGGTCACGGTTCCACCCAACGCCTCCGCGGTGTTATCCACTCGCGAGACCAACGCCACCCAGTTTGCGCTTAGCGGTGTTTCGCTGTCCGAGGCAAAGAGCGTGCTGAAGCCAGGCAAGTCTGACGGGGAGTTTATCCTGCCTTCGGGCTCTTACAGCTTCACGGCGGTCTTGCGGCAGACCACGACAGAGGTGGCTGATGTCACACACTAGAGCCATGCGTTCGATGTTGCGCAGAGCTGCGCAGGCCCCTGTGGGGGTGGGTGGGCGGACCCACACAGCTGCTCGTCGAGAACTGGGGAGAGGAGAGCGACGAGCCGGGCTGGCACTGAGGCGTCCTACGTGAGGCATCATCTCCGTATCGGCATTCTGACGTGCGGCTTCGCTTGGGCTACGGTGTTGCTTCCGAGTTGTCTATCCGCCCGGCAATCGGACGTCAGTCAGGCCTATGCGGCTGCCCAGAGCACCCTGGCCGCTGGGGATCTGGATGGCGCTCGCCGCCAGTTCACGACGCTGAGCCGCGCCCACCCCGAGATCGCGGAGATCCACGCTACGCTCGGCGCGTTGCTCTTCCAGCAGGGAGACTTCACGGGGTCACTTCGGGAGCTCGAGGCAGCCAGGAGGCTGAAGCCCTCGCTGCCGAAGATCGATGGGCTGATCGCGATGTCGAATGCCGAACTCGGCCACTACGACTCTGCCGTCGTTACGCTTGAGGAGACCTTCCGCTCCTCGGACGAGCCGGCTCTGAAACGCCAGAGCGGTCTGGAACTTGAACGTGCCTATACTGCGACGGCGCAGGACGCGAAAGCGGTAGCGGTTGCGTTGGAACTCCAGCGCCTCTTTCCCAAGGATGCCGAGGTGCTGTACCACAATGAACGCATCTTTGGGAATTTCGCGTACCTAACCGTACAGGCACTCACGCAAGAGGCTCCCAATTCTGTGTGGCGCTACCAGGCGCAGGCGGAGGCGCTCGAAAGCCAGGGTTCGCACAACGCGGCAATCGACGCCTATCGGAAGGTGCTCGCACTGGATCCAAAGCGGCCTGGGATCCATTACAGAATTGGTCGCGTCTTACGGGAAAGAGCGCGCGACAGCCACGGTCCGGATGACCTTCAGCTCGCCATGGCGGAGTTCCAGGAAGAGCTGAAGATCGATCCTGACAATGCGAACGCATCCTACGAAATCGGCGAGTTGAACCGGCTCTCCGGTCACCTGCCTGAGGCTCAAACGTATTTCGAATCGGCTCTTCGGAGCTACCCGAACTTTCCGGAAGCGAGCCTTGGCCTGGGAACGGTGCTCGCGTCGCTTAGCGAGCCTGCAAAGGCGCTGCCGTATCTGAAGAGGTCAATCGAGGGGGATCCTACGAACGAAGCGACCTTTTACCGGCTGTCTCAAGTGGAGCGCGCGTTAGGGCACAAAGCCGACGCCGATGTTGCGCTCAAGCGGTTCCTCGAACTGCGGAACGCTGGGCTACCGGATGTCTCTCGGGCACAGCAGCGGGACGTGAGCCGACAGACGATTGATCCTGAATAAGAGAGGAAGGCCATCGGCCCGGGTTTTTCAGGGGGTCAATCAGCTGGCTGCTTCCTTCGCTCCTGAACCTCGGCCAGTGGCAGATTCGCTTGCGATACACCGGCGCAGGAGATTGCCTCGATGTCATATGGAACCAATGCTCTCTGACTAGTTGTTGGGGCTTGTTGTCATAAGGTGAACTTCGCCGAGGATGCCGGATGGGAGTGGTCGCACGCGGTCAAGATCCTGCATTTGAAAACGATCGCCGTACTTCGCAGCCAGGGGCTTGTAATTGTGCGGAGGCGCCCCGGACCAGGCATTCAACAGGGTGTTGTAAACGTGAACCTCGACGCTGTTGTGTCCGGTTCTCAGGAACTTTGTGACGTCGAGCCGATAGGGTGGATGCCAAAGTGAGCCGGCGGGCTGGCCATTGATCACGACGAGAGCGGCCTCGCGAAGTGGAGGGGCCAAGTCGGCATGAATGCCTGGTCCAGTCCTGGTAATCTTCGGATCCGGGAGGCCATCCGGACCAACCGCCTGCGGCGTATTAGGGGCTGCAATCGAGCCGTCTTCGCAGGCAGCGGTGTAGGTGCCATCGCCGATCACAAGGGAGACCGATCCGGCCGGCAACTTACTCAGCGTCACATTGCGGCTGTAGAAGACCTCTCCTGAATAGTGGAGCGTGGCCGGATCCGCGGCCCAGTCGGTCAGTGTCGGAAGCATCCTCTTTTTTCCGGTGGCTACGAAGGTGACTTCCCAATTTGTGCTGAGATCCGCAAGCTGCGAGACCTCCCCATCGCTCGGGCGCGAATCCACCGCGTCCTCGTCGGTGAAGAGAAAGACCCTCGACTCGTAAGGACGGAGTACGAGATCGATTTCGGAGGACCGGCTCGATCGATGATCGTTGTGCATGCGACCGATAACCAAGCCGGTGTCAGGGTCGAGCTCGACACCGAATGCGTGCCCGGTCGAGAACGTGGCGCTGACCTGGCCAGAGAGGTTAGAGGTATTCGCGACGAAGTAGATGTCTGCCCCCGTCAGCTTGCGGCGAATAAAGGCGACGCTTCGGAGCAGACCTTCAGACGAAGAGACACGGGGAACGAGCGCGAAGTCGGGGGGAGCGGCCTGGACGAGGGCTTGAGGGAGATCGGCCTCGGAGGGAACCAGGGTACCGTTAGGGAGGTTGAAGAGCTTCTGGGAGAGTGCGGCAATCTCCGGCAGAGCCTCTCCTTCGGCGTCGAGCGAAGGAGGCCGACGAATGGCGATGGCCTTCCCGCCCCGCTCAACCCAGGCCGAAATGTCACGGAGCGTTGCGAGCGGAATCCGATCGGTTGGCGGCAGCACGAGTACCTGGTGCGCACCCAAGCCGACCGAGTTCAGTGAGTCGGCGTCGATGAAGTCTACGTTGTATCCGCCGCCCTTCGATCCGGAGGTGAGTATGGCAGACATCATCTCGGGCGTGACGAACTGCCGCAGGGCTTCCGTTACGGAGACCTTACCGGGCGCGAAGCCGGCCCAGGCATCGTCGGTGGGCAGCAGGAGCGCGACCTGATTGGCGGGTTCGCCCTGCCTCAAGAGCCAGCTCAGACGTGCGATGTACTTGGTCACAGCCGGCATGACCGGGTGCCAGGGATTGTGATCGTTGAACACAGCGGAGGCGTACAGCGACCACCCTGGATACGGAGACTCGGGTTCTGAAACGGTGCCGGTTGGCGGCGAGTAGGGCCAGCCATGGAATATGAGCTGGTTCTCGCCCATGATGAAGTCGATGTCAGCCTCCATCTTCATATCGAGCGGCGTGGCGCGGAATACAGGCGAATGGAGCCACGTATAGGTTTCACCCGATGTCACCTTGTTGCCGAAGACATGATTCGCCGAGGTGGCCCAGCGCAGGGTGGAGAAGTCGCGCCACTGCGGACCCTCTCCTTCGGGAAGATCGACGAGGCGCTGGCTTGCGAAGGACACCGCAGGCTCGCCGTAGGTCTGCGAGCGAAACCTGGTTCGATGAGCCCTAGCCCAATCATTGATTTGGAGGAGATAGTTCTCGTTCACCAGCGCGGTTAGTGTGCGTCCGTAATCGTGCCGAACCTTCTCGGCCGCGGGGGTACCTCCTGCAACCAGCTCCGGCAGGTGGGGGATCAGATCGTAGCCCTGCCTTTTGCGGAACTCGGCCGGAAGATCCGGGGTCCAGTCTGCGCCATAGGCTTCGAGCGAGTCTGAAAAGATGGCGTAGGGCGGCGTAGATCCGAACGCTGTTATGAGGGGCTCGCCAACCTTCTCAAGATGCGTAGCCACGGCCTGGCGGCTGAAGGGATCCAGCACATAGCCCTCTGCGCCCAGGGCTGCGCGCTTCACCTGCTGGCGGGTGTGGCTTGCGATGAAAAAAAGAGCCACACGGGATTCGGTTGCGGCCGGAAAGGTGGCCGCTGCGTTGCTTAACGCGAGCGGCAGGGCCAAGGCTGCGGGAGGCGCCTTCCAGTGCCCTGGAGCTCCCGGCACGATCGTCGCGGTGATGAGAGCTTCGCCTTCTTCCAGCGTGGGCACGCGGACGGAACTCGCGCCGGAAGGCACTGCGAGCTCTACGATGCGTAAGCGACCAGCAGCCTGCGACAGGGGTGTATTCGGGCCGCCGTACGGCCACCCGCTGCATAATGTCACGTCGATCCTCAGGCCGAGCTTGCGCCCTTCGGCCTGCGCGTAGCCGATGGCATCGAGCATCTCCGGGGAGAGGAAACGAAGGTTGCGAAGCCCTATTGCAGGATCATCGAGTACGTCGGGGTAGACGAAGGCAAGCTCGGCGCCTCCGATGCCGTCGGCGTGCATCTCGTGGAGTTCGCGGAGGATCTCGGGTTTATCGACGGCCACTCCAAACCACCACCAGCGCACCATCGGACGGGCATCGGCCGACGGATCGAGGAAACCTTGCCGGAGTGCCTGAAGGGAGCCTGAGGGTGAAGCCTGCGTCAGTGCTCTCCGGCTCAGCAGCGCTGTCGCGCAGCCGAGCAACCCTGCAAGTAACAGCCAATTACCTCGATGCCCTCTCGCTGCCATGCTGCTCCCGGAGCTCTGCGAGTTGCGTGTAGCGCCGCAGCACGACCAGAGCTCCGAACATTCTGCTACCAGGGCATCGACCGAGTCCAGGCTAGAAGACACCGCTGCCGTCAGCTCAGAGATGGCGGGGCTCGCTTACGGTGAGGTTTACCGCGTGGCGGGTGTTAATCCTCGGCTTCACACTTCAGGAGATGGTCTTAGGAGGACCGCCTAGGCATCACGCGCCTTTCGGGATCTGAGAGCTGAGATCTCCCGCCATGGTGAGCCGGGGTTTGCAGATCAGTGTGCTTGCGCTTAGTGGAGGGGTGGAGGGATCCGGACGGAGTTGGCGCGGCAGGAGCGGACCTGCTGACAGGCCACAGGTTTGAGGTCCCTCGCGAGGCAGATCTCGACGGCGGTGAGGTAGTTGTTGCCACAGCTGAGGGCCAGGCTAGTCGACGGGAGGCGAGGGTTCGCAGTGCTGAACAGATCGAGGATAGCGGCAGGGGGCATGGACGCCTGGTGATCAAGGCGGGCAAGCTGCGCGGGAATGGAGACGGAGTGGACGGCCTGGCGTGCAAGCTGAAAGAAGGCGTCAGGAGCCAGGCCCGAGCATGTGCCGTGCGTTTGCCACTCGTGCCGGAGGAGATCGGCATCGGGATAGAGATCGCGGAAGGCGGAGGGATCGGCCGGGCCAGGAGCATCGCTGCACCGTT
Source organism: uncultured Acidobacteriaceae bacterium (assembly GCA_963752655.1). Taxonomy (GTDB): domain Bacteria; phylum Acidobacteriota; class Terriglobia; order Terriglobales; family Acidobacteriaceae; genus Edaphobacter. Next base: position 38,710 of record CAVVZK010000012.1, on the reverse strand, counting down.
CCGGGTAACTTCCGTCGTTGTTCTGCGGCCAAAGGCCGTGCAGGACAAAGCCGAGATGCTGCGCGCACTCCGGTTTCTCCGGATGCGTGGCACAGAACTCTGGCGACCAGGAGAGGTTCAGGAGGTAGAAGTCGAACGTGCCGCTCGTGCCGGATTCCCCTTGCGCCCGGTGCCTATCTCGGCGAGGGTTCCGGGGCTCTCCGGGGTACGGTGCGTAGCGGTCCGGACTTGCTGCCCGGGATCCTTCCGTGGGTGAGGAGCTCGGATTTCCCGAGCGACTCGGCTGTGGAGTGCACGCCGTGAGTGCGAGACAGAGGAGGGCGGCGATGGTCGGGGTGGAGCTCTTCATCGTGGCAGGGTGTCCTTCATTTGTGAGACCTCGAGGGCGCGGTCCGGGCGATCCAATTTTCAGGGAAACGGAGCGGGTTCTTCGCTGCGCTCAGGAGGACGAGATCTGGGACATGAGCGCTGAGCCCTGATGGAGGGTCGATGAAGGTCCGGTTGGTTCAGCGGCTTTCGAGACGGTTCCGGAGCACTTCGTGAACCTTGCTGATAAAGGTCTCCGGGCTGGCGAGTGACCAGACGTTGCCGTCAAACGGATGGGTGGTGGGCTCAGGGGACATCTGCTTCGAGAAGCTGATGAGAGCGGGGCGATTGCCGCCGGCGCGAGCCACCAGGACGATTTGGTCCGCCTCTTCGGTGCAGAGGGTATGGCAGGCGACTACCAGATCGAAGCTCGATTTGCGGAGTTTGTCGACGGCATCCGTTGGAGTCGAGGTCGAGATTGCGAAGCCTTGTTTTTCGAGGATAACTCTCCGGGTATAGAGGAGGACCTCATCCGTACCTACGAGTAAGGCAGTGCCGATCTGGTTTTGGGAGACGAGTTGGTGGTCCATGTATTTCGTTAGGGTCGTGATTCGCCTTGGTTTGCCAGCGATCTGGCGAGTATCGCAGCCGTTACCACGGTCGTCAATCCCTCCTTGGAGCGCATTTCAGCATCAAACCACTTGGAAGCGGGTGTGGACATGCACGACCACAAAGAATGTGAGGAGCGACTGGCACGGGTTCAAAGCGCTCTGATCCGCTCTGAACAGCTAGCCCTGGCTGGAAGCTTTGCCGGAGCCGTGGTTCACGAGGTGAACAACCCGCTTGAGGCGCTGGGAAATCTTATCTATCTGGCGAATCAGGATGCGTCTGATCCCGTGACGGTACGCCAATACCTGAAGATGGCCGAGGAACAACTTGCGCAAGTGCAGAACATTGCACGGAAGACGCTTGGTTTCTATAGGCCAAACCGGAGTTCTGGAGAGGTGGATCTTGTGCAGATCCTGGATTCCGCTCTCCATCTGCAGCGGCCACAGCTCATGGCCAAGAAAATCCTGGTTCACCGGGACCAGCCCGGGGAGGCTCCGATCCAGGCAAATGCGGGTGAACTCCTGCAGGTATTCACTAACCTGATTGCGAACTCGGTCGAAGCACTGCACCAGGAGGGTTCGCTTCACGTTCGGGTTACAAAGATCGGGGACTACATCCATATTCTGATTGCAGACAACGGTTCCGGAATCTCGCTGGAGCAGCAGGAGAGGATGTTCGAGGCATTTGCGACGAGCAACAAGGAGAAGGGGACCGGACTGGGGCTGTGGACCTCAAAGACGCTGGTGGAGAAGCATCGCGGCCGGATCCGGCACAGGAGCAGTACCACGCCAGGTCGCAAGGGTACGGCGTTTCGGATCTCGCTTCCGCGGTAAGAGCTGATCGCGGCGGCGAGGACAAAATGCGGGTGGCGGCGACCTCGGAGTAAGGGGATCTGGGGAGCCGGATAAACTTAGGCGATGCCTCAGTTCTGTGACGTTGCCCTTCCGGTGCCGATCGACCGAGCTTTCACCTACCGGGTGGGCGACACAGCACCGGTGGTTGGGGCACGGGTGCTAGTGCCTTTCAGCGGGCAGCGCCTGATGGGCGTGGTGGTTCGGCTGCACGATAATGCCTTGCCTGAGGGGGTAGAGGCCAAACCTGTACAGGCAATCTTGGATGCGGAGGCGTTGCTGCCACCGGAGCTGATGCGGCTGGCAGGTTGGATTGCGCAGTACTATGTCGCTCCTCTGGGGGAGGTGCTTCGGGGGATGCTGCCGTTGAGCGCGGAGGTGCGGCGCCAGTTCGGCTACCGGATTACCGAGGCGGGGAGGAGGGTGCTGTACGAGGGAGCGGAGAAGGGGTCGTCGCGGAGGTCCCGACTCACGCCTGAGGAGCAGAACCGGGAGTACGCGGTGCTGAACTATCTCGAGGACGGGGAGCTGGCGAAGGCATCGGCGCTGCGGTCGGCGGCCGGTGCCGGGAAGGCGGTGCTGGACGGGATGGTGCGCAAGCGGTGGCTTCTGCGGGAGGCGCTGGCCGAAGAGCGGGATGCGCGACGGGTGGCAAGGGTCGCCGTGCTTGCCGAAAGGTCGGCGGTGGATGGTTCTGAGGCGGCAGAGGTCGGGGCGAGGCTGCCGCGATTGAACGAGAACCAGCTGGCGCTCATGGCGGAACTGGCCGCGGTAGGTGGGCGGATGCTGGTTCGGGAGCTGAAGGATAGGCTCGGGCGGGCGGGTGTGCCGGAGAGCTCGCTGGGTACGCTTGTCCGGCGGCGGCTGGTTGCGATCGAGACGATCGAGGAGAGCTTTCACCTTGGGGCAGTGGGTGTGGCCGGGGCGGATGCGGGAGGAGGGAAGAAGAGCGCGCATGAACATGCGTTGAACGAGGCGCAGATGGAGGCGCTGGGGACGATCGTCGCTTCGATGGAGAAGGGTGGATTTCAGCCGCATCTGCTGTATGGGGTGACAGGGTCGGGAAAGACGGCCGTGTATGTGGCGGCGATGCAAAGGGCGCTTGCAGCAGGGAAGAGCGCCCTGCTGCTGGTTCCGGAGATCGGCCTGACGCCGGCGATGGCGGGGCAGATGCATGCGGCGTTTGCGGGCGATGTGGCGCTGCTCCACTCGCAGCTGACCCCGGGGGAGCGGGCGCAGCAGTGGCACCGGATTCGGAGGGGAGAGGCACGGGTGGTGGTGGGGACGCGGAGTGCCGTGTTTGCGCCATTGCCTTTGCTGGGACTCGTGATTGTCGACGAGGAGCATGATTCGAGTTACAAGCAGGAGGAGACGCCGCGGTATCACGGCCGTGACGTGGCGGTGATGCGTGCGAAGCTCCATGGGGCCGTAGTGGTTCTGGGGTCGGCGACTCCGTCGCTTGAGAGTTGGGCCAATGCGGAACGGGGGCGGTATGGGCGCATCGAAATGCTGACGCGGGTGGCGGATAGGCCGCTCCCAGCAGTCGAGCTGGTGGATATGCGCGAGGAGTTCCGAGCGGCAGGGAAGGAGGAGATCTTTTCGCGGCGGCTGGTCGAGGAGACTCGAGGCGCGCTGGATCGGGGGGAGCAGGCGATCATTCTTCTGAACCGGCGCGGATACAGCTTTGTGGTGATGTGCCGGAGCTGCGGGGCAAAGATCGAGTGCGAGAACTGTGCGATCTCGCTGACGTTTCACAAGCCGGCCGAAGGCATTCCGGAGAGCGGGGAGGCGCGGGTGGGGCAGCGGCTCGAGTGCCACTACTGCGGGTTTCGACGGACGGTGCCCACGCGATGCCCTGGATGTGAGAGCGAGCACCTGTACTACCTGGGAGCGGGGTCGCAGCAGGGAGAGGAGCGGCTCCGGGAGCTGTTCCCCAATGCGCGGATCGGGCGCATGGATCGTGATACGGTGCGGGGGCGGGGCGACATGGAGCGGCTGCTAAGCCGGCTGCATGCCGGTGAGATCAACCTGCTGGTCGGGACGCAGATGATTGCGAAGGGGCACGACATCCATGGGGTGACGACGGTGGGTGTGGTGGGTGCGGACTTCGCACTGGGGCTGCCGGATTTTCGGGCGGCCGAGAGGGTGTTCCAGCTGTTGACGCAGGTGTCAGGACGGGCCGGGCGAGGGGAGCTGCCGGGCAAGGTGCTGGTGCAGACGTACTACCCTGATCACTATGCGATCACGTTTGCGCAGGGGCACGACTACCCGGGGTTTGTGGCGAAGGAGATCCAGTATCGGCGATGGATGCACTACCCGCCGTATACCGTGCTGGCGAATGTGGTGGTGCAGAGCGAGGCGATGGAGGAGGCGGCAGAGTGGGCGGCGGTTCTGGGCCGGTGGTTCGGGAGCACGAACTTGCCGGGCCTGCGAGTGCTAGGGCCGGCGGCCGCTCCCATCGTTCGGCTAAAGCGCATCTTCCGGTTTCATTTTGTGCTCAAGACGGAGCGGAGACCGGTACTGGGCGATGCACTGCGGAGGATGCTGGCTTTTGCCGAGGGGAAGGGGATCCCCCGCAGAAGCCTGATTGTTGACGTCGACGCGGTGCACCTGATGTGAGTGCCGGGCCGGTTCGCATTGGGGGCGAGAAGTCGCGAGATGACGTTCCGGGGATCAGGTCACTGCAAGCCTGGGGCTCGGCTCCGAACCTTCGGGCTGAGCCCGCCGCGCTCTGGTGAAAGGGCGGTGGGATCAGGTAAGGAGGTGAAGTTCTTTCCCTGGCTTGAAGCGAACGGCTTTTCCAGGCGCGATTGAGACCTCTGCGCCGGTCCTTGGGTTGCGGCCTATGCCGGTCTTCCGGGGCTTTACCGTGAAGACTCCAAAGCCGCGCAATTCGATGCGGTCGCCCGCGACGAGCGACTGTTTCATGCTTTCAAAGATGGCGTCCACCGCGGACTCCGCCTTGGTCCGAGGCAGTCCGGTTCGCTCGACAACCCGCTGAATGAGGTCCTGCTTAATCATGACTTGACGTCCTTGTCTTGAATTACTTCAGGGGAGGCGAACCTTGTTTCTGGTAGGGTGATGGTAAGAAGTTGGATGGCGATTGTCAACGAGAGATCTCGACGTAAGGTCGTCAAAAATAAAGAGAAAGCGAAGCAAGGCGAGGCCCCGGGTTGAGATCGTGGACCGAGGGCGGACCGTCTACGAAGCGAGGACAGGATTGTGTCGATCAAGAGCGACCGATGGATTCGGGAGAAGGCTGCGAAGGATGGAATGATTGAACCGTTCAGCGAGAAGCAGGTGCGAGAGGGTGTGATCTCGTACGGACTTTCTTCCTACGGGTACGATCTTCGGGTGTCGGACGAATTCAAGATTTTCACAAATGTGAATAGCGCTATTATCGACCCGAAGGCGTTCGATGAGCGCTCCTTTGTAACGGTGCAGGCCCCCAGCGTAATCGTTCCGCCAAACTCATTTGCACTCGCGAGGTCTATTGAGTACTTCAAGATCCCGCGCGATGTGTTGACAATCTGTGTAGGGAAGTCGACGTATGCTCGATGCGGGATCATTGTGAACGTTACTCCCTTTGAGCCGGAGTGGGAGGGATACGTCACGCTGGAGATTTCGAATACCACGCCTTTGCCTGCGCGCATCTATGCTAACGAAGGCCTTTGCCAGATACTTTTCTTCCAATCCGACGAGCAGTGCGAAGTAAGCTACGCGGACCGCAAGGGCAAGTATCAGAACCAGCAGGGAATCGTTCTTCCAAAGCTATGAGAGGCGTTTAGAGGGGCGAGCTTTTCGCCGGGCTTGTACGCGTACCGGGCAGAGAAGAGGAGGACGCGCCATGACCCTCGAAGCAGAGAAGACGATGAGGCGTTTCGGGATCGTTGCCGCGGACCCACTGCGGATGCTTGGTCTTGAGACCATCTTTGAGGAGACGGACGAGGTAGAGTCGGTGCCGCTGACCGGGACGGGTGCCTTGAAGGCGTCTCCGCTCGACCTGATCTTTATTGATGCGTCGTGTACGGACCACCTGTTCGAATTGCTGGCGAGCTTTCAGCGGTCGCGGCCGCGGCTGCGCGTCATTGTGATCGGGCTGGACGCGGATCCGGGGTATGTCGAGAAGGTTATTGGTGCGGGCGCCAAGGGGTACCTGACGCACGGGGCGAGCAGGAAGGAGTTCCAGACGGCGGTGGAGGTAGTCCTAGACGGGTCGGTCTGGGCCCCAAGGAAGGTGCTGGCGCGGCTGCTGGAGGCAAACCGTCGAGCGGAGGCGGACGCGGCTGCGGCTCCGCCGCGCTTTACCCCAAGAGAGGGAGACGTCCTGAAGCTTCTTGTTTCGGGTCGCTCGAACCGCGAGATTGCATCAGCTCTCTCGGTCGACGAGGCGACTGTTAAGGCACATGTGGGCCGTCTTTTGCGGAAGGTAGGTGTTGAGAACCGGACCGCTCTGACCATGGCTACTATGCAGCGGGGGCTGCTTTCGAAGAGCGATAACTAGTTATACTCTGGTAAACCTGCAACCTCTCAAAGGTATACATCCCTCCGTAATGTTGTGGACTCGTCCGAGAGGGTGCAATCTCTACCCAAGCAACACAGACCTGGGAGAGGGGTCGTGGAGTTGGCATCCTAAGGGATACGCCTCCACGGCCCCTATTTTTTCGTGGGTGAGGTCCTGGCCGTTGCGAGCAACTTCTACATGCCTATTTCCATCTTATAAACAGTCGTGTGGCGCGGTACAGACGCGCGTGTTGCGAAACCTATATTGAAAGGCAAAATGATGAATCGTATCAATTCTGTTGTATGTGGAATCACCCTGGCTGCACTGTCGCTCCCTGCTTTTGGTGCCGCAGATCAGGCGAAGCTGACCGAGCGGCTGACGAACGCCCAGGCGGTGGTGAACGAGATTATGGCCACTCCGGACAAGGGCATCCCACAGAGTATTCTCTCGGGTGCGTCTTGCGTCGTAGTGATTCCAGGTTTCAAGAAGGGCGCCTTCGTAGTTGGAGCACAATACGGGCAAGGTGTAGCAACCTGCCGCTCACCCAAGGGCTGGAGCGCTCCGGTTTTCGTGCAGCTTACGGGCGGCAGCTTCGGCTTCCAGGCAGGCGGACAATCGACGGATCTGGTTCTGGTCGCAATGAATCAGAATGGTCTCCAGGATATGTTGAAGAACAAGTTCAAGATCGGCGGAGATGCTGCAGCCTCTGCCGGGCCAGTTGGACGCAACGCTCAGGCAGGAACGGATTGGAAGTTGAATGCAGAGTTTCTGACCTACTCTCGGAGCAAGGGACTGTTTGCCGGCATCGACCTGGATGGGACGGTGCTTTCGCAGAATCAGGACGACACGCGTTCGTTCTACGGTGCGGATCTCCCCTATGAGCAGGTGTTGAAGGGTGGTCAGGCGACACCGGATGCGGCACGGCCCTTTGTGCGTACCGTTGCCAAGTTCTTCGTGATTTCCAAGAACCAGTAGTCTTCGTGTCTCGACAGAAAGGGCGGTCCTCACGGGCCGCCCTTTCTGTCGTGCAAGGAAGCATCCGGGGCACGTTAGACTAGAACCTTGGGCGAACTTAGCGGGAAGAGGGCGACGGGGCGAGCGAAGGGCTTAGCCGGCGGGAGGCGATCACTTCGGGTGCGGTTGGAGTTTTTCGCGGTGGCCTTGATTGTGAAGGTCACCGGGAGGCTGCCTCGGCCCCTCGCGCGATTTTTCGGCGCGGCTTTGGGGTACGTTGCGTTTGTCGGTTTGAGGCGGCTACGCGAGGTTGGGCACCAGAACCTCCGTATGGCGCTTCCGCAGCTGAGCAGGGGCGCGCACCTCCGGATTCTTTGGGGCGAGTACCGGAATCTGGGGCTCCAGCTCGCGGAGTTCTGCCTGATGGCTGGATATACGCCTGAACGGGCGAGCCGTTTCATTCGGTATGAAGGACTGACCAACTACCTCGAAGCCAGGAATCGGGGTAAGGGCGTCCTGGTGTTGACGGGACACCTGGGCGCTTGGGAGCTTTCGAGCTTTTTTCATTCTCTGATGGGGTACCCGATGGGAATGGTGATACGGCCGCTGGACAATCCGCTGGTAGACGCAATGGTGAACCGGATCCGGTGCCTGCATGGGAATCGGGTCATGCCAAAAGACGACTTTGCAAGGGGTTTGATCGCTGAGATGCGCTCCGGTGGAACCGTGGGCATCCTGATGGACACGAATATGACTCCTCCGCAGGGCGTGTTTGTGACGTTCTTCGGGAAGCTGGCGTGTACGGCTTCGGGGATGGCTCGGATTGCGCGAAAGACGGGAGCCGCTGTAATACCGGGTTTTCTGCTATGGGAAGAGCGTGAGAAACGATATGTTCTTCACTTCGGGGAGGAACTCAAGGTGGCTGTGACGGAAGACCAGGAGGAGGACGCCGTTAGCAACACTGCGCGGTTTACGGCGGCCATCGAGAGGTATGTCCGGAGGTATCCTGACCAGTGGTTGTGGATGCACCGGCGATGGAAGACGAGACCGCCGGGCGAGAGCGGGATCTACTGATGGCCACTATCGCCGAGATCGCGCGTTGGGTGAAGGCTGCGGGCCTGGAGCCGGGTGAGGTTTCCGGAGCGTTGCAGCGGGGGCAAAGTACGGCGATTCTGCGGGCGTCCGGGGTGGCGGACGCAGCAAAGGATAGCCTGGTGTTTGCGACGGACGCGAGGACGCTGGCCGCAGCTTTGGGATCAGAGGCTGGGTTGATCCTGGTCAGCGCTGAGATCGAGCCTGCGGCAGCTCACGGTGACCGTGTGCTTTCAGTGCGCGATGCGAAGCTTGCATTCGCGATTGTAGCTGGGCGCCTACGCTCAAGGCGGAAGGCGCGGGTGATCCACGCGAGAGCGACTGTGGAGCAGGAGGAAGGGATCGGGGAAGGATCGCAGATCGGGCCCGGAACGGTAATCGGGCCGGGGGTAACGGTTGGGCGTGATTGCGAGATCCTGGCGAATGTAACGATTTACGCGGGAACGACGCTGGGGGACAGGGTAGTGGTGCAGGCTGGGGCGGTTCTGGGTTCCGCCGGGTTCGGGTACGTGCGTAATGGGGCCACGGGAGAGTACGTTGCGTTTCCGCAGCAGGGCCGCCTGGTCATAGAGGATGATGTCGAGATAGGCGCGAATACGACCGTGGATCGCGGCGCTCTGGGGGAGACCAGGATTGGGCAAGGGACAAAGATCGACAACCTGGTACACATCGGGCATAACTGCAGCATTGGCAAGCGGGTGGTCATCGCGGCGCAGACCGGCATCTCAGGATCAACGGTGGTTGAGGACGGGGCGGTGATTGGAGGGCAGGTTGGGATTGGGGACCATGCGGTAATCGGGGGTGGGGTGATTCTCGGATCGGGCAGCGGTGTGTTGAGCGGGAAGAAGCTGCGGGGCGCGGGTGAGGTATTTTGGGGCATTCCCGCGCAGCCGCTCAAGAGCTATCTTAGAGCTTGGCGCGGTTCCGGCGCGCAAGGTAGCTGATCCGCAGAAGGTTCAAGAGAAATGAGGAGACGTTGGCGATCGTCGTTGTAGGCGGACACTCACGGAATATCGGAAAGACGAGCGTCGTAGCGGGTCTGATCACCGGCTTGCGTGAGATGGAGTGGACTGCAATGAAGATTACGCAGTTTGGGCATGGTGTCTGCTCCGCCAATGGGGAGGCGTGCGATTGTGAGACAGCGGACCACACGATCTGCATCAGCGAGGAGCGGTGCGAGAGTAAGACCGATTCCGGCAGGTACGTCGCCGCGGGAGCGCGCCGCTCGCTGTGGGTGAGGACACGGCAGGGACAGCTGGTCGAGGCAATGCCGCGGATTCGGAAGGAATTCGTTCGCGCCGGAAACACGATCGTAGAGTCGAACAGTATCCTTCGGTTTGTGAGACCGGACGTCTATCTTTCCGTTCTCGATCCGGCGATAGACGACTTCAAGAGTTCCGCCCGGAGATACCTTGATCGCGCGGACGCTGTGCTGGTTCCGCAAGGTGCGAACCTCCCGCCGAATGGGTGGAGCGGGGTGTCGGCGACCTTGTATGAAGGCATTCCTGTTCTTCGTATGAGGCTCCCAGGGTATGTCACCGATGAGCTGATCAATTTCGTCCGGGATCGAATCTCCGTTCGGATGCGGCAGCGGCCCGAGGCGACGGATGCGGGTGTGGCAGAGATGGCCGTGTGACCGTGGAGATCTCCGCTGCATTTTCGTCAGGCGCAACAGTACGCAGTTTGAGGAGACATGGGTTGCCGCAAGCTTGTTTCAGCCCCTTAGGGCAGTTCTGTTGTTTGGGCGCAAGCGACGGCTTTATCGGGCAGATGATCCGAGAGCGGGCCTGATGGATACGCACACGCTGCTGCTGCTGAATGTGTTGTTCTTTGTGCTGTATGCCGCCGCGATCTCGATGAGCGCCAAGGTATTCGGCGGGACGAGGGCGGCGGTCTGGTTCGCGGGAGCGAACCTCCTGTGGGCGGCGGCGATGCTGACTCGACTGAAGGCCGATCATGTCACCGCTGAGATCGCAGGTGCCGGGAGTTCGGCGCTGATGGTCGCAGGTTTGGCCATGTTGCACAGAAGCTTTGCGGAGCTTCTCGACCGGGGAAAGTTACTTTGGCGTTTGCAGGGGTTGCTGCTGCTGATTGGTGCCGCGGGCCTGGTCTCACTTGCGCTCTGGCCGACGGCTTACCCTGCGAAGTCTTTGCTGGTGGCAGCGGTGCTCGGTGTTCAGACGGCGCTGATCGCTTCGACGCTGTTCAGCTTCTCGGGCGAGGGAGTGCGGGCAGCCGGGTGGTCAACCGGCCTAACGCTGGCGCTGTATGCCGTCGTGCAACTGATGCGCGTGGCCGTGACCCTGCGGTTTGGTACGGCGGGGTATCTCGATGAGGCGAGAAAGGTTGAGGAGACATGGCTCGTCGCCACGTTGCTTGCGAGTTGTGCGGCTGCGTTCGGGTTCCTGCTGATTGCAGCGGGACGGCTGCGACTGGATCTCTTGTGGAGAGCGCAGATCGACGAGCTGACGGGTGTGCTGAACCGGTGGGCGTTCAAGCGGATCGCGGTGAAGGAGACCTTTCGATCCATGCGTCTTCGCGGGCGACTTGCCGTGGTGATGATGGACCTCGACGGGATGAAGCGGGTGAATGATCAGCTCGGCCACAGTGCGGGCGATGCCGTTCTTCAAGCGGTCTCGGCGTGCCTTCAGGAGGCTCTGCGGGATCGGGACTCCATTGCGAGGATGGGTGGCGACGAGTTCTGCATCCTGCTCCCGGATACGGAGCTGCAAGAGGCGCTTACGGTGGCAGAGCGGTTGCGGTCCGAGGTAGAAGGGCTCGCGATCAAGCACCGGAGTGAGACGATCCAGGTACGGGCCAGCTTTGGCGTTAGCTCGTCGGATAAGTACGGGTGGAACTGGCAGAACCTGCTGGATGCGAGTGACGCGGCCCTGTATCAGGCCAAGCGCAGCGGACATAACAAGGTCGTGCCTGCAGCCTCGGCCGACGCGGATGTTGTGCCGCTTCCAGATGTGCCGATGCCTCCCGTGGTGAACGAACGGCGTCGACGCTGAACGTTTTTGAGGGAGTGACCTCGGCCTCGCCGCGACTTGGATCATCAGGCTGAGGGCCTATGAACAAGCGGCCGCGCATCCCTGGGGATCAGGATACGCGGCCGATGGTTTTTCGGAAGCGCTGCTTTGGGCAGCGGGTTGGTTCGGTTTACGCGATGAGGCCGTTTAGACCGTTGGGGAAGAAGACTCCCTTTGCGGGGCTGACGACTTTTCCTGCGTTGATGGCTCCGCCGCCGGTGACGATGTTCAGCACCTGGGTGGTGTTACGGCTGAAGGCTATGACCGTCTTCGGGTCGGCATCGACGATGGTGGTTGCGGTTACCGCCGTACCTCCGGCCAGGACAACGCTCTGCGTCTGAAGGCCGAAGTCGTCAGGGTTGGGTGCGGTCGAGAGCGCCTGGAGCGACAGCGCGGCCCGTGTCTTGGAGATGAGCACCGTGAGCGCTTGAAGGGAGCCGGTGGTGTCCAGGTTGATGGAGGTACGGATCAGACCTGCGTGGTATGCCTCGACAGCGAGGATGCCGGCCGCCGCCCCAAGGTATGCCTTGCCTGTGGCCGTGGTGGTGAAGAGTGAAGCCGCACCGTGGTAGGCCGTGACACCTACATCCTCGAAGATGTAGGCGCCGATGACGAAATTGTCATCGCTGGCGAAGGGATCAAAGGCTGGTCCGATTGTTGCCGCAGCTGCCAGGGTATTGAAGGAGGTGTTCAGATCAATGGCTGGCTGGGCTACGGCAAGCGAGCCGAGCGTGGAGCGAAGGAAGCCGACGTGCTTGCCCTCTTCGATAGCAGTCTCGACGGCATAGGCACCGATCGGGACCTTGGTGAAGGGGACCTTGGGGTTGGCTTTGACGGTGACAGTGCCCTGAGTGCCGGTACCGGTGATGCCCTGGACGGCGGCACCCGCGGCCATGGATGCGGCGTTGGCGACATCGATGGTGGTGCCAAAGGCGGCGAGGTAGTAGAAGTTCGCCTCGAGGTACTCGAGATTGAGAGCGAAGTTGAGGATGTCGTTATCGGAGATGGTTGCCGCCTGCGCCTTTGCAGAGCCGGCGAAGGCAAGACCGGCGAGTGCCGTTCCGCCCAGCATCATCATTGCGCGACGGCTGGAGATGATCTCGTCGACTTTTTGCGTTTCTGGAGTTGCCATGGTGTCGATCCTTTTACGAAGCGGTTGTGAAGATGGTGCCGTTCAAGCCGGTGGGGAAGAAGCCGCCTTTGGAGACGTTGGCGCCGCCACCAGCTCCGTAGACGATGTGCAAGACCTGGTCCGTGGTGCGGGCGAAGGCGATGGCGTTGGTGGTGTCCGCGGCAACGATGCTGCTTGGTGTCGACACTGAGGTCGGGACAGTAAGCAAGGTCTCGTTGCCGCCTCCAAGCGTTCCGCGCAGGGTTGCAACCATGTTGGCGAAGCCAAGATACGGGTAGGCTGTTGCTGGGGTGGAGGCTGCGGCGTTGATGGCCCGGCCAGTAAGCGCGGTGCGGACGTAGGCTGCGTGATAGGCTTCGACGGCAAGAATGCCGGCTGCGGCGGAGAGGTATCCAGCAGTGATGCCGGCCGGGCTGATGAGGCCTGCGGCGCCGTGGTATGCGGTCACGCCCACGTCTTCGAAGACAAAGGCGCCGACGAGAAAGCTGTCGAAGTCGTTGAACGGATTGAACGAGGCCCCGCCGGTGATACCTGCAGCGGTAGCGAGGGTGGGGAAGGAGGTGGTGAAGTCGATCGTGGGACGCGACACGGCGGCGTTGCCAAGGGCGGAGCGGAGGAACTGAACGTGTGACTGCTCATCGAAAGCGATTTCGTTCAGGATCTCCTGCTGAGCGACGGTGAGATTTGGAACCTTGGTTCCACCCGTGACGGCCCCCGGAGCTGCCCCTATATCGGCCGTGGCCAGACCGCTGCCGGTCGCGGCTCGCAGGTAGAACTCGGCTTCGAGGTACTCGAGGTTCAACGCGAAGTTAAGGATATCCGCGTCAGTGATGGTGGGGGTAACCGGGGTCACGGGGGTTACTGGGGTGGAGGGAGTTGAATTGCTGCTGCAACCCTGCACCAGAGCGGCGGCCCCGATAGCGCCAGCTCCGGCGAGAAAACTACGCCGGGACGGGCCGAACTTCAGATCTTCGATTTGCTTTTCCACGTTGAAGCACCTCTTGCCTTGCATTTGAACTGCGGTTTGATGAGTCGTGCGTAAACACTTGGTCTACGCAGCCCAGCCCCGACTGGTTTGGAGGAAAGTCGATCGGACACGTTACTTACCAATGGGTGAGCACTCGAGGAGGGTGCCTGTTCCCTTCGAGGCGCGACATAGCACGAAGGTGGTAGGTGCTCTTAGATGGACTGGACGGGGATCTGCATGAGGTCTCCGACGAGGGCGACCTCTTTCTGAACGAAGGGCTCCGCATACCGGACACCGGCGAGCAGGCCGTAGTGACGCGCGGTCGCGAAGGTGCGTTCGCGGATGTCGGCTTCGGGCACAAAGAGTCCGCCACCGCCGGGCTGATCGGCGTATTGCGAGCGATAGGCCAGGAGTGATTGGAGACGTGTCTCGATGTGGGGAGTGATGTCGACGACGAAGGTCGGCCGGACATCGGCGTAGAGCGACGCGTAAAGGATCTTGTAGGGACGGTGGGGTGGCTCGCCGCCAGGGACAGAGACCCGCGAGAGACCGCTGACGAAGCAGGCTTCGTATCCGAGGGTAGCGCTGGTGTAGTGGTCGGGGTGCCGGCCCTGCCAGTAGGGGAGGATCACAACACGCGGACGAAGGCGGCGCAGGACCGCGGCTACCTTGAGACGGTTCAGGTAGGTGTTCTCGACATCGCCATCGGGAAGGTCGAGGGCTTCGCGATGGCGGACGCGAAGGATGGCCGCCGCTGCTTTGGCTTCGGACTCACGCTCGGCGGCGGTGCCGCGAGTACCTGCCTCACCACGAGTCAAGTCGACGATGCCGGTTGTCCAGCCAAGGGATTCCATCGCGAGCAGCGTCCCACCGCAGGTCTGCTCCACATCGTCACGGTGGGCCGCGATGGCCAGGACGTCGATCGGTGAGCTCTCAGGGGCCATGAGGGTCAGAGGGCAGATCCAGACCGCGGTTGAGACCGATGGCGACAACGCGGATGCGGGGCGCTAATCGGCCGCATTGGTAAGAGCGTCCATGTAAGCGACGTCTAGTGCGGTGCCCTGCACGGTGATGTTGTAGTTGTTGATCTCGGAGCCGTCCGCAGTGTTGAAGGCGTGGACCTGTCCGCCGTAGGCGGTGTAGACCTTATGGAGGTTCTGCACCCAGCACAGGCCGGTAAGATCGCCGTAGTAAAAGGTGTTGCCATTTTCGTTCGGGTAGGGCACGGTGACCGGAGCGCTCTGACTCTGGCTCACGGCAGGGACGATCTGGGCGGTTTTGGCGCCGAGGTCAAAGCGGGTGAGGCAGTTGTAGTTGGCCGCCTGGCTAGTGTCTCCCGCCGCGGACAGCTTCGCACGCTCACCTGTAGCGCAGAACTGCGAGCCGATCCACAGGGTGTTGTCGTCTGCGAAAAGGAGCCTGGTGTGATTGCCGTCCGAGATGGAGTACTGCCCGGTGACGGTGTTGGTGGCGAGGCTCATGGTCGAAAGAAATCCAGCGAAGAGGCCATCAGGTTGGATCTGCTGCCCGGCGAGGTAGAGTGTTGTGCCGTCAGAGACAGACGTTGTGACGCCGCCCGGGACCGGAACCGTGGAGATTACCGGGGAGGGGTAAGGGAGCGACACCGGGATGGTGTTGATGTTAAGAGGTGCCTGCTGAACTAGGGTGACGCTGGATGTGGTGCCACCGCACTCCCGTCCGCAGTTGAGGACGTATCCCGTGGTTCCGTCGAGCGAGAAGTAGGCGCCGATAGGGCGGTCGTAGGTTCCGGGGACGGGGACGACGCAGTAGACGGGCAGGTTATACGGCTGGCAATCGACGGCGCCGGGCGGGTTTGCCTGATTCGAGTTCAGCTTGAGCACGCGATAGAGCGTGTTGGAGTTTCTGACCATTGCGAGGACGACGGTGTTGCCCTGATTGACCGCGACACGGTAGACGTTCGGTAGATTCAGAGCATAGGCGCGCGAATTGGCGTTATCGAGAATCACGAGCTGACTTGCCGTTTCTTCGGCGGAATAGACGGTATTGAAGCTGGCGGGAACGGCAATGGAGGTGGAGCGTGCAGGGAGTGTTCCGACCGTCCCCGAGGCGGCTTCTGTGCTGTAGTTGATGAGCGTCAGTGAGCCGTCGGTGTCGGAATAGACGTATCCGCGGACCTGCTCCGGGAAGTTCAGGATCAGTGTCGGGAGGCCGGAACCGTAGCCGCTGATCGAGAACTGGCGAATCGTATCCTGAACGTTGTTGCGGATGTCACGAAGCGCGTCGAGGATCTGCAGGCTTCCGGTTGATCCGTTGACGGTCACAGAGACCATGACGCGGTTTGCAAGCTGACTTGGCGGGATGGGGCGACCGGCGAAGGTGTATTGAGGAAACCGGTAGAACTGCTGTCCGCAGGAGCTTAGGCCGAGAGTTGCGAGAGCGATCAGGATGCCGGTGAAGCACTGCGCGCGGAAGGAATTGGTGAACGGACTACGAATCTTCAACGTGAACAGCTCCAACCCTCGCTCTCGAAGGTGATCTTCACAGGGGTGTGAGTCAACGCAAGTATACCAAAGCAGAGGGTCTGCTCGCCTTCATCCGGGCCGGGTTCGTTCCGGTCTTGAGGGCGTCATTCCGGTGCCCTAAGATGGGAGGATGCTGGGCAGAGGCGGGGGAGTTCGATGAGCCGTGGGAACGATGTTGACTGAGCTCGAGAGGGTGGAGGCGGCCGCCGCTCCTGCGCGAGAGCTCTTCGCTCGGAAGACGGTCCTCTGCGACGGCGCTATGGGCACGATGCTCTACTCGCGTGGCATCTTTATCAATCGCTGCTTCGATGAGCTGAACCTGTCGCAGCCGGAGATGGTGCGCGCGATCCATGAGGAGTATCTCCAGGCGGGTGCGCAGGTCATCGAGACGAACACGTTTGGCGGCAACGCGTACCGGCTCGAGCACTTCGGGCTGCGGGAAAAGGTTCGTGCCGTCAACGTTGCGGGTGTGCGAATCGCGCGGGAGTGCGTCTCGGAGATCCGGTCGAAGCAGTCAGCCGAGGCGTTTGTCGCGGGTGCGCTTGGACCGCTGGGTCAACGGGTTGGGCCGGGGCAGGCCGTGAGTGAAGCCGAGGCCGAGGCGGCCTACGTCGAGCAGATCCGCGCGCTGGCCGAGGGCGGACCGGGCGTAGGAGCCGACCTGCTAATTGCGGAGACGCTGCCCTCGCTGAGCGAGGCGGAGGCTGTGGTACGGGCGGCGCGGTCGGGGGCACCGGAGCTTCCCCTGATCGTGATGTTTACGGTGGACGCGGAAGGAAAGTGCCCGGACGGAACCTCCCCCGAGGTGGCGGCGCAACGGCTGACCGAGCTTGGAGTGGACGCGATAGGCTGCAACTGTAGCGACGGTCCGCAGACGGTGCTGCGGGTGATTGAGCGGATGCGTGCAGTGACTAGCCTGCCGCTGGCCGCCATGCCGAACGCCGGCATTCCGAAGTCGGTCGACGGACGCTCGTTTTACATGACCTCGCCGGAGTATATGGGCAGCTTTACGCGGAAGGCGGCGCGTGCCGGCGCGAACTTCATCGGCGGCTGTTGTGGGACGACACCGGCGCACATCCGTGCGATGCGTGGAGCGATGCGCGCCATGGAGGCGCAGGAGGCGGGGGCCGAGGCAGTCGAGAGCCGGACCCCCGCGGCACAGATGGTTGGCGAGGTCGAGCCTCCGATGTTGGGCGAGCGGTCGCGGATCGGATCGATGATTGCCGCGGGCGAGTTCTGCACCCTGGTCGAGATCGTTCCGCCCCGCGGGATCGACTGCAGCAAGGAGTTGGAGGGGGCGCGGTATCTGTACAAGCTTGGCGTCCATGCGATCAACGTCCCAGACAGCCCAAGGGCAAGCGCGCGAATGAGCGCCCAAAGCCTCTGCGTGCAGATCCAGCAGCAGGTCGGCATCGAGACGGTCCTCCACTACACGTGTCGCGACCGCAATATGCTAAGCATCCAGAGCGATCTCCTGGGCGCGTCCTCGATCGGTCTGAAAAACATTCTCTGTCTTACGGGAGACCCGCCCAAGATGGGGAACTACCCCAATGCGACGGCAGTGTTTGATGTGGATGCAATCGGTCTGGTGAAGGTGGTGCAGGATCTGAATCATGGGATGGATATCGGGCGAAACCCGATCGGGGTCTCGACTGGGTTGACGGTTTCGGTCGCGGCGAACCCCGGCGTTGCCGATATCGAGCAGGAGATTCGCAGGTTCGAGCTGAAGGTAGAGGCGGGAGCGGAGTTCTGCATAACGCAGCCGGTGTTTGATCTTGACCTTCTGGAGGTGTTTCTGCGGCGAGTCGAGCAGTTCCGGATACCGGTGATCGCGGGGATATGGCCGCTGACGAGCTTCAAGAATGCGCAGTTCATGAAGAACGATCTGGGCGTACGGATGCCAGACGAGATTCTCGAAAGGATGTCGCGGATGAGCAGCCCGGAGGAGTCCCGGGCCGAGGGTGTGCGGATCGCGCGGGAGATGCTTACCGAGGCGCGGAGACATGTGCAGGGGGTGCAGGTGAGTGCACCCTTTGGGAAGTACAGCGCGGCCGCCGAGGTGCTCGAAGCACTGCTGCCGACGGGCGCGAGTAAGGGGACGAACGATGGCAACGTTTGAAGAGCAGTTGACCGCGCTCGAGGGAGTGGTCGAGCAGCTGGAGCGCGGTGAGCTGTCGCTGGAAGAGTCAGTGCGGCTGTTTGAGCAGGGGGTGCGGCTCTCGAAGGGGTGCAAGGCGGAGCTTGACGCGGCGGAGGGCAGGATCGAGGTGCTGGTGGAAAGCTCGAGTGGAAAAATGCAGCCTGCGCCAATGGACGTCGAGGACGGGCCGGAGGAGGATGAGGCTGGCTAGCTGTTTCGGGTGGTGACGAAGCCTGGCATCCAGAGCAGGGCGCGCTTGGCGGGAGAGTCAGGCAGCTCGGCGATCGAGAGTCGGGCCGCCTCGGCGTAGGCGCACGCGGTGTCCATCGCGTACTCGATTGAACCGTGCCGCTCGAGGACTTCGAGGATCTCTCCATGCGAGACACGGGTAAAGCTCCTGTCCGCCAAGACGGTGCGTATGGCTTCGCGATCGGCTCCGGTGCCGCGTTCGAGCGCATGGATCACGGCAAGGGTCGCCTTCCCCTCACGGAGATCGCTAGCCACAGGTTTGCCCAGGGCGTCTTCGGCGGCGGTCAGGTCGAGCACGTCGTCCACAATCTGGAAGGCGAGGCCGAGGTTGCGGCCGTACTCGCCCATCTGGGATTCGATATCGTCCGGGTCTCCGGCGTCGTGGGTCCGGCTCAGGGCGGCTCCCAGCTGCATGGAGACCTTGAAGAGGCAGGCGGTCTTGCGATAGATGAGGTCGAAGTACTCCTCCTCGTTGATCAAGTGGCCGAGCTTCTGGATCTGCAGGAGCTCGCCTTCGACCATCTGCTGCGTGAGCGAGATGAGCAGGTCGAGGACATGGAAGTTTCGCTCTTCGAGCGCGGCCGAGAAGGACTGCATGTAGAGCCAGTCCCCAGCGAGCACGCACTTGGCGTTGCCCCAGGTGGCGTTTGAGGAGGGCCGGCCGCGGCGGATGTCCGCCTCATCGATGATGTCGTCGTGGACGAGTGTAGCGGTATGGAGCATCTCAACCACGGCACCCAGGCGGATGCGGCTGGCCGAGCTGGCTTCCCCTGGGGAGTTGCCCCCAAGGGCCTTGGCCGAGAGCAGAAGGAGCATGGGCCGAATGCGTTTGCCGCCCCCCGCCATCAGGTATGTGGCGATGTCGGTGACGACCTCAACGTCCGAGGCAGACTGCGCGGCGAACTCGAGTTCGATCGCGTTGAGGTCGTCCCGGAGGAGGTCGAAGACCTCTTTCGCACTCGAGATGGACAGGGTACTCACTTGCACAATGAGAGTATCAGGGCGTTCCTCGCGGTATGTACGTCACTTCGGCACCGCTACCTTGCTGAACTTTACGTCGCTTTTAGAAGTGCAGCGAAAGTGCCGACCCGGCGCTAGTTTGAGCGCAGGTTGGTGAACTGCAGATCGACGCCGAGGTCTTTTCCGCGAAGGAGCGACATGACCTCCTGGAGAACATCGCGGTCCTTCGAAACGATGCGGACGGTATCTCCCTGGATGGAGGCCTGAGCCTTCTTCTTCGACTCCTTGATGAGCGCAACGATCTGCTTGGCCTTTTCGGAGGGGATGCCTTGCTGCAGCTTGATCTTCTGCCGGACGGAGGAGTTCGAGGCGGGCTCGATTTTCTCGTACGTGATGTTTTTGAGAGAGACGCCGCGCTTGACGAGCTTCTGTCCAAGGATCTCGGTCACCGCTTTAAGGGTGTACTCGTCCTGAGAGGCGAGCTGAATGGTATCGGTGCCTTCGATGTCGATCTTGGATTTCGAGTCCTTGAGGTCGAAGCGGGCGTTGACCTCTTTGGTTGCCTGGTCGACGGCGTTCTTGACCTCCTGGAGGTCTACCTTGCTGACGACGTCGAAGCTGTTATCGGCTGCCATGTGTTTGTCCTTGCCTTCTAAGATGCGGTACCCATTATGTCAGGGGCGCGCCGTTGGAAACAGCGTGTAGAAGTTGCGGGTGGTGAGCTCGGCAAGATCCTCGCTCGCGATGCCGCGGAGGTTTGCCAGGGCGGCGGCGGTATGCGTGACGAGTGCGGGCTCGTTCGGCTCGCCACGGTGGGGGATCGGGGCGAGGAAGGGTGCGTCGGTCTCGACGAGAACGCGGTCCAAGGGAACCATGGCGGCGCCCACCCGGATCTGGTTGGCGGCGGGGTAGGTGAGGTTGCCTGCGAAAGACACATAGAAGTTGAGGGCTAGGGAGCGTTCGGCCTGGGCGGGAGTACCGGAGAAGCAGTGCATGATGCCGGGGAGGCCAGTCGGGGCCCAGTGCTCCGTGACCAGCATGAGGAGGTCTTCCCAAGCATCGGCCGCGCCGAAACGCGCCTTGGCTGCGGGGGTCGCAAGCTCCGAAGTGCGGCAGTGGAGGATGATCGGCTTTTCGGCCTGCGCGGCGAGGATCATCTGGGCGACAAATGCGGCCTTCTGGATCGCGGGGTCGGGATTCTCAACGTGGTAGTAGTCCAGGCCGATCTCGCCGACGGCGATGCATAGCGGGTCCGCGAGGAGCGGGGAGAGTCTCTCGAGCGCCGGGGTGGCGTTGGCGGCCTCAGCGGGGTGGATGCCAGCGCTCGCAAAGATGCGCGGGATGGGTTCGTCTCTGGCGGCATCGATGGTCACGAGGGCGCGGGCGTTGGCGATCTCGAGGGCGCGATGCATGGTGTCGGGGCCGTTGCCGACGCCGATGGCTAGGATGGTCTCGACGCCGGCTGCGTAGGCACGGCGGAGGACCGCTTCGCGTTCGGCGTCGTCGTAGAAGTCGAGGTGGGCGTGGGAGTCGATGAGCATGTGTGTCTATTTGAGGCGGGCGCCTACATCTATGTTGTCGGAGTCGGCGAAGGTCGCAAGGGCCGGCTTGCCGTTTTCGCCGGCGGAGGCCGCGAGAAGCATACCGTGGCTCTCCAAGCCGCGCATCTTACGGGGGGCCAGATTGGTGATGACAACGATCTTGCGACCGATGAGGTCATCGGGGGTGTACCACTCGGCGATGCCGGAGAGGATCTGGCGGCGTTCGGACCCAAGGTCGACCTCCAGACGGAGGAGCTTGTCCGCCTTGGGGATGCGCTCACAAACGAGAATCCTGGCGACCCGGAGTTCGACCTTGGCGAAGTCGTCGATGGTGATCTGGGGAGTGGCTTCGGGTACAGCCGTTGGGGCGTCCGCGGTGATGGGTCGTGCCGAGGCGGGGGTATTGAAGGGGCCTGAGGGCTTGGCCTCCGTGTGCGAGGGGGGAAGGGCGCGCTCGGTGGTGGTGGCGATGGAGCCGGCAACGGAGGCGATGGGATTTTCAACCTGCAAGCCGGACGTGCGGGGTGGCGCTGCAGGGTGGGTTGGATCGAGCAGCGAGGCGTCTCTGGAGGTCACGATCTCGGTCGAGAGGCGGTGTGGCGACGGGGATGGGTAGGAGCGGTCGGTGGCCTCGGGAGCTACTGGAGCCGCGCCGGCGGCTGAGGCGAGCGAGCCTTCGCGGAACTCGGTAGCCTCGTTGGTCCGGGCGTCTACCTGGGTCGTGGTGTGGGTGACGGCGTTGCTGGATTCGATGTCGGCCATTGCTTGAGCGAGCTCCTTGGGGGCGCGGGGGAAGATGGGGCTAAGGGGGCCGAGTCTGGTGCCGGGCTTGAGGCCTCCCCATTGGAGGTCTCCAAGACCGCCGTTGCGGGCGGCTTCTTCGATGTCGCCGAGGCCGAGTTGGGCCCAGACTTTGGCGGTGGCGTAAGGGAGGATGGGATAGAGGAGCGCGGTGATGATGCGGATGGACTCGGCGGCGGTATAGAGGATGGCGGCAAGTTTTTCGCGATCGTCCCGCTCTGAGGACTTTGCGAGCTTCCAGGGAATATTGGCGCTAAAGAATCCATCGGCCATGCCGATCAGTACAGCAGCGCTAGTCGTGACACGCGTGAACTGATTTCTAGCGAAATCATTCCGAGATTCACTAGCAACAATATTTGCGCTGGATCGGAGCTCAGTGGCTTCAGGGATCAAGTTCGCAGAACCAAGTGGTAGGAATCCGCTGAAGTGTCTCTCGATCAAGCTCAGGGTGCGACTAACGAGGTTGCCGTAGCCGTTGGCTAGGTCGGCGTTGTAGCGGGTGATGAGTGCGTCGAAGGAGAAGGAGCCGTCCTGGCCGAAGGGGATCTCGCGGAGGAGGAAGTAGCGGAGGACGTCGGAGGCGAAGAGGTCGGCGTCCGCTTTTGTGGGCTCGGGTTGGCGGAGGCGGACGAGCTCTGAGCGGTAATGGTCGCCGAAGGTGTCGAGGATGGTTTCGGTGCGGACGATGTTGCCTTTCGACTTCGACATCTTGGAGTTGTCGAAGAGGAGCCAGCCGTGGGCGGTGATGGCCCTGGGCGTGGGGAGGCCGGCGGCGAGGAGGAAGGCGGGCCAGTAGACGCAGTGGAAGCGGATGATCTCCTTGCCGACGAGGTGGAGGTCGGCGGGCCAGTATCTCTCGAACTGCGCCTGGTCTTCGGGGTTGTTGCGCCGTAGCCGATGGCGGTCATGTAGTTGGCGAGTGCGTCCAGCCAGACGTAGATGACGTGGGCCTCGTCCCCCGGGACGGGGATGCCCCACTTGAAGGAGGTGCGGGAGATGGAGAGGTCTTTGAGGGCTCCGGGGAGGTAGGGGGTTCCGGCCGCGGTGTTAGGGAGGGCTCCGGGGGAGGTGGCCGCTTCGAACTGCAAGGATGGTGAGGCCTCGTTGGGTGGGATGGCGGCACCGGCTGCGTGCGGGGGTTCTTCCGCTTCGCTCAGAATGACAGGGTTTGAAGGATTTTGGTCGGCTTCAGCGTTGGTGGTGGTGGGGCATTCGGGGCGAACGTGGGTGGAGCGTTCGGGGCGGATGTGGGTAGGGGGGTGGGGTTTCCGCGGAGGAAGCTGAGCACCTCGTTGCGGCGGGAA
The DNA here is from genome assembly GCA_963752655.1 of uncultured Acidobacteriaceae bacterium. GTDB lineage: Bacteria > Acidobacteriota > Terriglobia > Terriglobales > Acidobacteriaceae > Edaphobacter. The sequence goes on along the minus strand of CAVVZK010000012.1, from coordinate 15,764 downwards.
TCGGGCTGGATCTCGAGCTGGTCGGATTCGATGAGGTTGATGAGGGGGAGCTGGAAGGCGGAGAGTTTGAAGTAGTAGTTGGACTCGGAGACAGTTTCGGTGACGCGGCCGCAATCAGGGCAGCGGATGCCGGGGGGGCCGTCAACGTAGGCCTCGTCTGAGACGCAGTACTGGCCGGTGTAGGTGGAGAGATAGATGAAGCCGCGGTCTTTGAGGGTCTCGAACAGGCGCTGCACGCCCTGCTTGTGGCGGGGATCGGTGGTGCGGATGAAGTCGTCGTAGGTGATGCCCATGCGGTTCCAAAGGCTCTCGAAGGTGGCGGAGACCTCATCGGCGAACTGCTGGGGCGGGATGCCGGCGGCGTTGGCGGAGCGCTCGATCTTCTGGCCGTGCTCGTCGGTGCCGGTGAGGAAGAAGGTGTCTTCGCCGAGGAGGCGGTGGCGGCGGGCGAGAACGTCCGCGACGATGGTCGTGTAGGCGTGGCCGATGTGCGGGCGCGCGTTGACGTAGTAGATGGGCGTGGTGAGGTAGAACTTCGCTCGGGGCTCGGCAGGATTCTGGGCTGGGGTGTCGGGCATGCTGGGGTCAGGCCCAGTTTAGCAGCAGGGCTGGGTGAGCCCGGCGGCGTGGGGCGGGTTGGGCGTTTGTGCTTTGGCAGATGTTTGCGCGGGGTCGCCGGAACGGAGAGAGCAACGAGTCACGAGCAGCGAGTCAGTGCGGAGGCGTGACATGGGGCGGGGCTTGTGCGAGGTTAGGCAGGGAAAAGGATGGGAGCAACGAGTCACGAGCAACGAGTTAGTGCGGAGGGGCGTGGGGATCGGGCGGGGTCTGTGCGGGGTTGGCAGGGAGAAGGGTGGAGCCGTGAGACAGAGCAGCGAGTTGTACGGGGCCGGGGTGGAGGGTTTTGAGGAAGTTAGGCGGTTTGCTCCTCCTGGGCTGCTGGGACGAGGGCGAGTTCGGCGTTCTGGCTAACGCGCGTGCGTTCCAGGTGACGTTCCATGAGGTGCCGGGCCTCCCTGGGGTTGTGGGAGCGGATCGAGCGAAAGATGTCGCGGTGCATCTCGGCTGATTCGCGGAGGTCTTGGCCTACCGCGATATGTCGCGAGTCGTAGAGGTTGGCGGTGATGGTCTCCATCAAGGTCGCGAGTATGGGGTTGCCGGCGGCCCGAGCGACCGTTCGGTGGAAGCGAATGTCGTGGATGAGGTAGACCTGGGGGTTATCGAGGGCGGCAAACAGTTCTGCCACCTCTTCGGCCAGTTCAACAATGTGCTCGTCGGTGGCCCGTTCGGCAGCAAGCGCCGCAACGCTGGACCCGATAACGATTCGCGCCTCAAACATCTGCCATGGAAGGAAATCGTGGAGGGTACCGAGAACGGAAAGGGAGCTTGAGTCAAGGGCAGGTGGGCCATCCGAGAGAAAGCTGCCAGCACCGTGCCGGGTCTTGAGGACGCCCATGGCGCAGAGAAAGCCGATTCCGGCGCGGAGCGAAGAACGACTGATGTTGAGGGTGCGGGCGAGCACGCGCTCAGGTGGAAGGCGGTCTCCGGGGCGGACCTCGCCGGAGCGGATAAGTGCCTGGACGTGCTCTACGACCTGCTTGGTGAGTTGGCTGTGACCTGCGACGGCTTCCGGTCTTTCTCGCATCGAGACGTGCTACTCCTTCAGAATCCGGAGAAGGTTACCATGGCCGGGAACGGCGGTCGACGTACCTTTCGGGCACCACCGTGTACCAGGTGGAAGGTTTTGAGGTTACGTGTCGATGGGGGCTCCGAGACGCGGTACGAGCTTCTGGAAGATGGCGAGGGCGGAGAGGTAGGCGAGCGATCCCAGGAGAAAGATGAGGAAGGGGTGCGATGTCCAGACAGCACCGGTGAACTTGGTGAAGACGGCTCCGCCGAGCGCTCCGGCGGCTCCGCCAATGCCGACCACGGTTGAGATAGCGGTGGAGGGAAACATGTCGGTGGGGGTGGAGAAGAGGTTTGCGGACCAGCCCTGGTGGGCGGCGGTGGCGAGCGAGAGGAGGGCGACGGCGGGCCAGACGTTTCCGCCGAAGAGGGTGTGGGTATAGGGAACGAGCATGACGGGGAGGGCAGCAAGGGCGCAGACGAGCATAGCGAACTTGCTGCCGTAGTTGACGGTGTGGCCTCGCCTCATCTGGAGGCCGGAGAGCGCCCCGCCCATGACGGAGCCGAAGCTCGAGCAGAAGTAGATGGCGATGATGGGCGGACCGAGGTGCTTCAGGTCGAGGTTGTAGGTCTCGTGGAAGTACTTGGGGAGCCAGAACAGATAGAACCACCAGATCGGATCGGTGATGGCTTTGGCGATGGCGAAGGCGTAGAGGCCGCGCTGGCGAGAGAGCTGGGCGAAGAGCTCGAAGAAGCCGGTGCGGGTGTTGGCGACGAGGACGGGGTCGAGGTCGCGCTGCGTCTGGGAGGCGCCGCGACGGAGTCGGTTGTAGGGAAAGAGAAGCCAGATGACGAGCCAGATGAGGCCGAGCGAGCCGGTGGTGAGGAAGGCGGCGTGCCAGCCGTACCGTAACGTGACGATGGGGATGAGCCAGGGCGCGACCAGAGAGGCGGCGTTGGCGCCGGAGTTGAAGAGGCCAGTGGCGAGGGCACGCTCTTCGGTGGGGAACCACTCGGTGGTGGCCTTGATGGCGGCGGGAAAGTTGCCGGACTCGCCGAGGCCGAGGAGGAAGCGCGCGATGCAGAAGCCGGCGACGGAGGTGACGAGCGCGTGGCTCATGGAAGAGAAGGCCCAAATGGTGATGGCGAGGGCGTAACCGACGCGTGTGCCGAGCTTGTCGATAAGGCGGCCGGCGGTAAGGAGGCCAATGCCGTAGGCGATCTGGAAGTAGGTCAGGATGGTGAGAAGTGGTCGTTGAAGACCTGCTGGTGCGTGCTGTCGGCCGCGTGAGTTCCAGCCCATGAAGGGGAGGTCGTGCAGGGGCGGCTCGATGAGCGAGAGGACCGAGCGATCCATGTAATTGATGGTGGTCGCGAGGAAGAGCAGACCACAGACCACCCACCGCATTTCGGGCCGGTCGGCGGCGGTGATAGGGGTAGCGGGGCGCGAGGCGGGGACGAGCTTTGCCGACATAAAGGCCAGGAACTCCCGGGAGGTTGGGTGCGTTCGCTTCGGTGGCTGCGACCTGCAGGATCCGCTGTTTGTCGCTTGCCCGATGAGCATATCGGCTTTTCGCGCCCCGTGTGGGATTAAGGGCTGCGGACAGGCCCTAGGGGGTGGAGGGGTGCTTGTGCGCCGGATGTCAGAGCTATGATCTTGGCTGGTATGTGATCGCCGGCGATGGCGGGAAAGGGCAAGGATGAAGCTATTGCTGTTTGACACGTGCGGTACCGACGCGTCCATCGCGCTTGCGGAGCTTGGGGCTTCGGCTGGAGATAGTGTCGGCTGCGCTGTGGTTGCGGAGGCGACGGTTCCCGGGCGGAGATCATCGGAGAGACTGTTGCCGGAGCTGAGGACGTGTTGGATGGGGCTGAGTGGCGGCTTGACGATCTGGAGGCAATCGGTGTGGTGTCAGGGCCTGGATCATTTACGGGGTTACGGGTGGGCATGGCGGCGGCAAAGGGGCTCTGTGAGGGAATCGGTGTGCCGCTGGTGATGGTCTCGCGGTTACTGGTTCTGGCGCATAAGGCCGGTTCGTTGGTAAGCGAGGCGGGTGCTATGAACGGCGAGCTGCCGGGCAAACGAGGGTATTGGGTCTGTGGCTGTGGCGCATGCGTTGCTGGATGCAGGACGGGGGGAGTTCTTTTACGGAAGGTTCCAGGCGGGCGCGGCTCCGATCGAGATGCTGCTGGGGAGGGAGGCAGTCGCGGCGGAGGTCCGGCGAGGTGGTTTGCCTGCGGAAGGTGGCGGTGTGCGAGGAGGTGGTGCGGCTGGCCGTCGAGGAGCTTGGCCCGGTGATGACTGCACCGCTGGTTGCGGCTGACCTGCTGCCCCTGGTGAGGCGCGGATCGGTTTGCGCACGTTTGATGACGTGGCGACGAGCGACGCGAATTACGTGCGGCGCACGGACCTGGAGATGTTGGCGAGGCTCGCGCACAGGTCGGCGGGAGCATGACCGCCGGGCGCATGAGGGGAGGGGCGATGGCGGGCGGTAGATGGAGCGTGAGGGCTGGGATCCCGGCCGATGTTGATGCGGTGCTTGGGGTAGAGCGGCGGGTGCCGCAGGCGCCGCACTGGAGGCAGGAGAATTACTCCGAGATCTTTGGAGCTCTGGACGATGCGGGAGACGCGAGCCCGGCCGGCGGAGTTCATCGATGTTTGCTTGTTGCGGAGAACGAGGCTGAGCTGCTGGGTTTTGCGGTGGGAGCGGTATTTGGCTCTCCGCGCGCGCTTCACCAAGATCCGGTCGGAAGCTGCCCTTCCGGGGAGAGTGGGTCGGGGAGGCCCCGGTTAAGGAGTTGCGGGGCGAGCTCGAGAGTGTTGCCGTCCTCCCCTCGGCGCTGACGGTTGGGGAATCGGCCGCGCCTTGTGCCAGGGGCGTGCTGCGGTGGTTTGAGAAACAGGGTGTTGATGAGGTCGAGCTGGAGGTGCGCTCGGAAAGCGTTTCCGCGATTGCCCTCTACCGAACTCTGGGTTTCAGCAGACTGGGCTGCGACCGCGCTACTATCGCGACCCGGCGGACGACGCTCTCTTGATGCACATCTTGCTCGCGGCACGTCCGGGGTGATGGCGGGAATAGTCTCGCGAGCCGATCGGTGAAGCTTACCTCGAAGCTGTCGTTTCAGGGGCTGAGTCCCTGGCCCCGAACGATGGGGACGGCGGGCACTGGGACCTAAGTCACCCAGGGCGGACGCACGAGGAACGGATGTTGGCCTGAGTCGATGCACTCTATAATGAACCTCTTATGGTTCGAGATGGTCTTCTGTACGCGTTGGCGCTGGGCGTGGTTGCTGTGCTGGTCTGGATGCTGACACACTTCATCGTTCTGGCTGTTATTCCATTGTTGCTGGCGGCGTTTTTTCTCTGGTTTTTCCGCGATCCTAACCGTGTGATTCCAGATGTGCCGGGGCAGATTGTTTCGCCGGCTGACGGCATCGTGACGGCGGCGGAGTGGATGGAGATGCCGAGCGGAAGCCGGCTCAGGCTGAGCATCTTTTTGAACGTCTTTGATGTTCATGTAAACCGCTCGCCGGTCGTCGGGCGTGGTCAAGCGGTATGAGTTTCGCAAGGGTGCGTTTATGAATGCGATGAATCCCGAGTCGGTGCTGCACAATGAGCAGACGATGGTGGTCATTGACGCGGGAGGGTACGAGGTCGGCTTCAAGCAGATTGCAGGGCTGCTGGCCCGGCGCATCGTGTGCCGGGTAAAGGTGGGCGACAGGGTGGAGCGCGGACAGCGGATCGGTCTGATCAAATTTGGATCGCGGGTGGACGTCCTTATGCCCGCGGAGGCGGATCTCAAGGTGAAGACAGGGAGCCGTGTGAAGGGTGGATCGACAGTGCTGGCCGCTATTCCGCCGAACCGTCTGCCACGTGTGGCGCCCGCACCGGGCACGGAGGTCTGATGGAGGCACAACCGATGCGTCGGGCGGACGATCTCCGTCCAAGACGCCGGCCCGGCCGCGGCATGTATATCCTGCCGTCGTTCTTTACCGCCGGCAATATCGCGGCGGGGTACTACGCCATCACGCAGAGCATCCAGGGGTCGGTGGCTGAGCCGGGCGTACTTCGACCGGGCGGCACTGGCCATCGGCTTTGCGATTCTCTTCGACGGTGTGGATGGCCGGATTGCACGGATGACGAGAACCACGAGCGACTTCGGCAAGGAGCTGGATTCGCTGGCGGACGTAGTGACGTTTGGTGTGGCGCCGAGTCTGCTCGCGTATATCTGGGGATTCCGGATGCTGCCGGTCTCGAGGCACATGGCGTTGCGGGACGAGATCCTGCACTTCGGTGTGTTTGCGTGTTTTCTGTTTCTGATCTGCGGGGCGAGCCGGCTGGCGCGGTTTAACATCAGCAACGATCCGCAGCCGCGCAACCCGGGCCGGCCGGGACGGAAGTACTTTGTTGGGCATGCCGATTCCAGCGGGTGCAGGCGTGATTGCGGCGGTGATCCACTGCTTTCGCGGGATCGCCGATCTCGAACCCGTGGATCGCTGTGGTGTGGCTGTTCCTGATTCTGTTCACGGGCTTTCTGATGGTGAGCACGTGGCGGTTCTGGAGCGGCAAGGAATTGAACGCTGGGTCCAGGCATCCGTTTCAGCTGGTGGCGGTGCTGGCGCTCATCGGCGCGGTGATCGTGCGCTTTTCGGAGTACGCGCTTATCGTGATCGCTCTGGGGTACCTGGTCTCCGGTGTGCTTGCGCGGCTGGCGTACTCCTGGGAGAGATCGCGACGGCAGCCAATGAAGGAAAGTCAATGATGGGGAAGGGAACACGAGCCGACAGCGGCTATGCGGGGTAAAGTTTATGGCGGTGAAGACACAGCGCATTGGAGTGGTTGGGGCATCGTCCATGCTGGGCAAGGAGCTGGCGGACGAACTGAGCGAGTCGACACTCTCAGCGGCCGAGCTGGTTCTGCTGGACGACGAGGGAGTGGCGGGGCAGATCGCGGCGGCGGGCGATGAAGCATCGTTCATCCAGACGCTGACCGCCGCATCGTTTGATGGGCTGGATTTCGCATTTTTCGCTGGCGACCCCAAGGAGACGAAGAAGCAGTGGCAAAGCGCCCGGCGAGCCGGAGCGACGATCGTCGACATGACGGACGCGCTCGAAGGTGAGCCGGGAGTATTGGTGCGCGCGCCGTGGGTGAGAGCTCTGGTGCCGGTCGCTGGAGCGCCGGGCGCGCAGGAGCCGGATTTGAATACGGCGGCGGTGGTGGTGGCGGATTCTGTCGCGTTGATGCTTGCGCTTGTTGCGGGGCGGATCCATGCGAAGCTGCCGGTGAGCGGCTGTCGCCGCAACCGTCATGGCTCCGGCGTCTGAGTATGGCCGGAAGGCCATGGACGAGCTCCACCAGCAGACGGTCAGCCTGCTTTCCTTTCACGATCTTCCGCGCGAGCAGTACGACGCGCAGGTTGCGTTCAACCTGCTCCCCGGGGTAGGGGAGAGCGCGAAGGTTGCTTTTGCGGCGGTGCAGAAGAGGATCGAGCGGCACTATGCGGCGATCACCCTGAGGGCTGCTGCCGCACATGGATGTCCAGGTGGTGCACGCTCCGGTGTTCCATGGGCACACGGCTTCGGTGCTGGTGGAGCTGCGGGCGGCGGCGTCGCTCGGCCAGGTGGAGGAGGCGCTGGCGGGCGAGCATGTGGAGGTGGTCACGGAGGAGTCGGATCCGCCGAGCAACCTGAGCGCCTCGGGCCAGAGGAGCATCCTGGCGCGGGTCCGGTCGGCTTCCGAGCGAGTCGATGGGCCGACGGTTCTGGCTGTGGCTGGCGACCGATAATCTGAAGCTTGCGTCGGCGAACGCTATTGCGTGCGCGATCGAGCTTCGGCGGCTGCGTCCGCAAGGCAAGGTGCAGTAGCGGGCTCCTCTGTGCGAAGCCTGCATGGGACAGCGAAGTGCTGTTGAGCACGCTCGAACTGTACTTTGCAGCAGATCTGGAGCCCAGGATCTCCAAGTGCGCTCGTCGATTCCTATAGAGTTCAAGGTGAATGACCGACACCCAGGAACAACTTGGCGGATGGCCAGAGTCCGTGGCGCGAACGTCTCCGCGCCCTGCGGAATATGCCACCTGTGCTCGGGATCCTCTGGGATTCCGGGCGGGCTACGGTTACGTGGGGCATTCTTCTAAGGCTCGTGGTCGCCTCGCTGCCGATCGTGGTCGCCAAGGTGGCGCAGTACATCATCAACGGCATCGCGGACGTGCTGCGCGGGCGAGCCGCTTTCGCCGATGTTCTGGAAGCTGGTGGCGGCGGAGGTCGTGCTGAATGTCTTTCTGGGGCTGGTGACGCGGGCGATCGACTACTCGGACTCGCTGCTGGCGAACAGCTACACGCAGTATGTCAGCGTCAAGGTGATGGAGCAGGCGGCGCGGCTGGACCTGACGACGTACGAAAACCCGGTTTTCTACGACCGGCTGGAGCGGGCGAGGGTGCAGGCGACGGATCGGCTGGCGATGATTCAGCAGATGGGCCGGCTCCTGCAGCAGGTGATCACGACGGTGATCTTTTCCGTGGCCCTGGCGTGGGCCTCGCCGTGGCTGATCCTGCTGCTCGCCCTCGGTGTGCTGCCGTCGTTTCTGGGCGAGACGCACTATGCGTTTCTGGGGTACGCGAAGAACTTCCGCCAGACGCCGGCGAAGCGGCAGATGGACTATCTGCGGCAGGTGGCCGGCAGCCGCGAAGGCGCGAAGGAGGTCAAGCTATTCGGCCTGAGCGGCTTCTTCACGGATCGCTTCAAGCTGCTGGCGGACGGGATCTATCGCGAGGATGTCGCGCTCTCGCGGTCGAAGCTGATCGTCGGCGGCCTGCTGGGGATCATCGGGACGCTGGGATATTACGGCGCGTATGTGTACGTGATCTGGCGGACGATCCACGGGCAGTACAACATCGGGCAGTTCACGTTTCTGACGACGGCGATTCAGCAGGCGAGCTCGAACCTGCAGCAGGTATTTTCGACGGCCTCCGGGATCGCCGACCAGGCGCTTTTCCTGACCGACCTGATCGCGTTCTTCGAGATGAAGCCGACCGTCCAGTCGAAGCCGAACGGGCTGCCGGCGCCGCGGCCGATCACGGGCGGGTTCGAGTTCCGGAACGTCTCGTTCACGTATCCGGGGACGAACCGGACGGTGCTGAAGAACTTCACCTTCAAGCTTTGCGCCGGGTGAGCGGGTGGCGCTGATCGGGGAGAACGGGCAGGGAAAGACGACGGTCGTGAAGCTGATCACGCGGTTGTACGACCCGACAGAGGGGCAGATCCTGCTGGACGGGATCGACCTGCGCGAGTACTCGATCGAAGATCTGCATCGGGAGATCGGCGTCATCTTCCAGGATTTTGTGCGCTTCGAGATGACGGCGCGGGACAATATAGCGGTCGGCCGGGTGGAACGTCCGCACCAGCAGACCGACATCGAGTTCGCGGCTCACAAGAGCCTGGCGGATGACGTAGTAAAGAAGCTGGAGCACGGGTACGACCAGATGCTGGGCCGGCGGTTCGAAGGCGGCGTGGAGCTCTCGGGCGGCGAGTGGCAGAGAATCGCACTGGCCCGGGCGTATCTTCGCGACGCGCAGCTGCTGATCCTGGACGAGCCTACGGCGGCGCTGGATGCGAAGAGCGAGCTCGAGGTGTTTGAACGCTTTGCGGAGCTGACGCTGGGCAAGATGGCGCTGCTGATCTCGCACCGCTTTTCGACGGTGCGCATGGCCGACCGGATCGTTGTGCTGTCGGGCGGGCAGGCTGATCGAGGAAGGGAATCATCAGCAGCTGATCACGGCGGGCGGGTTATACGCGGAGATGTTCGAGATGCAGGCTGCGAGCTACCGTTAAGACCGACGGAATCTCTAACGATGGAGGTCTGAACGATTCGCGGGGGCCCGCAGCACGAGACGCAAGGGAGCAGAAGAAGTCACGATGGCAGAGCTCAACACAAATCCGATAGCCGGAACCGGCACTACCTCCGACAGCCCCGGTGGATGAGACGCGATCGGGCGGCCTGCCCGAGGAACCCTCGGTGAGCGAGGAGGTGCTGCGCGCAGACGCGGCTGCGCTCGCGCTGGGATGGCACGCGGTTGTTCCGGGGAAGAAGGGGACCGGCGGAGTCGGAGCTGTCCGCGAGGCTTGCGGAGCTGGGCGTCCGGTTGAAGGCGCGGCTGAATGCCTGCCGTGTGATTGCGTCGACACAGGAGCTCACGCCTCAATTGGAGCTACTTGAGAGCACGCGGGCGCTCGAGGGTGTGCTAACGGGCGTAAAAGCTTCGGTGCCGGAGTTTGAACCGCTGCCCCACGTGAGCGTGGCCGATGGGCGAAGAATTCCGCGCGTGATGAATCTGGCCGAGGGGTACCTTTCGGCCGCCGGTGGCATCTGGTCGCCGGCGTCACTGTCGGCCTTTGTCAATGCGGCCCAGAGAGGGGACACGCTGCTCTTGGGCGAGATCCTGTTGCTGCCGGCGGCGCTGAAGATGGCGCAGCTCGAGTTTGTGCTGGACCGGGCCGACGAGGCGTTTCTTGCGGGGCCGATGCCGCCCATCGAGCAGTCACCATTTTCGGCGCCGCTCCATAGTCTTCGCAGGCTGAACCAGTTTGAGTGGCATACGGTGCTGGAACCCCTCGTGCCGTTTCAGTCAATCCTGCTGAGCGATCCGAACGGTGTATTTGGGCGCATGGAGGAGGAGAATCGAGACGCGTACCGGCTGCGGATTGCGGAGCTTGCCCAGAGCGCGGACGCGTCCGAGATGGAAACCGCGCAAGCCGCGCTCGAGCTTGCGCGCGAGGCCGCAGCTAAGAGCTACGCGGACCCGCGATATGCGCAGCGCGTGTCGCACATCGGCTACTACTTGTTTCAGGAAGGGTTCGCCCAGCTGTCGCAGTTGATTGGTTTCCATGCTCCGTTCATAGCGCGATTGCGAGCGACGATCTTCGCGTTCAACGAGGACTTTTACATCCTCGGAATCTTCATGGTCTCGGTTCTCCTGATCGTCGCATTGATCGCCCCGTTGGTGCCGCATAACAGCTTCTTCTGGGTGGTGGTGGCGTTGTTCCTGGCGCTGCTGCCCGCGACCCAGGGCGCGGCCGATCTGATCAACAACGCGGTAACTGCGCTGTTGAAGGCTACCTCTCTTCCGAAGCTCGACTTCTCGAAGGGCATTCCGCCCGACTGCGCGACGCTGGTCGTCATTCCAACGCTTCTGCTCAGTGAGGCGCAGGTTCGCGAGACGTTTGAAGATCTGGAAGCACGCTACCTCTCGAACCAAGACCCGAACCTCCACTTCGGTCTCTTGACGGATCTGCCGGACTCGCAATCACGCCCACGGGCGGGCGACCGGGATGCCCTGGTGGACTTCGCCGTAAAGATTACGGAGGAGCTGAACGCGAAGTATGCGGCGGAGCGGGGCGGAGCGTTTGTTCTTCTTCACCGGCATCGCGTGTTCAACTCGCGGCAGGGCGTGTGGATGGGGTGGGAACGTAAGCGTGGCAAGCTGCTCGACCTGAACAAGCTGTTGCTTCACGAGTTCGACAGCTTCCCAGTCAAGGCGGGGCCGGTGAGCTCTTTGACTGGCGTTCGTTTTGTGGTGACGCTGGACTCCGATACGCAGCTGCCGCGAGGAACAGCGGCGCGGCTGATCGGGACGATGGCACATCCGCTTAACCAGGCAATCGTGAACCCGCGATCGAAGATCGTGACGGCGGGCTACGGGATACTGCAGCCGCGTGTGGGTGTGAGTGTTGCGTCGGCTTCTCGATCCAGGCTGGCGGCCCTGTACTCGGGCGAGACAGGCTTTGACATCTACACGCGCGCGGTCTCGGACGTGTACCAGGACCTCTTCGGCGAGGGGATTTTTACAGGCAAAGGGATCTACGAGGTATCCATCCTCCACCAGGTTCTGGACCGCCGCTTCCCGAGAAATGCGCTGCTGTCACACGACCTGATCGAGGGGGCGTACGCGCGTGCCGGGCTGGTGACGGACATCGAGGTGATCGATGATTACCCGTCGCACCACTCGGCGCATACGCGACGGAGACATCGGTGGGTGCGCGGCGACTGGCAGATTACGCAGTGGCTATCGAATCGGGTTCCGGACGAGTCGGGCCGGCTGGTCTTGAACCCGATCAGCACAATCTCGCGGTGGAAGATCTTCGATAACCTGCGTCGCAGTCTCGTCGAGCCGATCACGTTTCTGCTGCTGGTTTGCGGATGGCTGTTCCTCCCGGGAGGAGCGCTTTACTGGACGATCATCACACTGACGCTGATTCTTCTGCCGGTGCTGGTGCAGTTGGGATTCAACCTGGGACGGTCGCTCCTGAAGGGGAGTCCCGCGGCGGCGTCAGAGGGGTTCAAGACGTTTGCAACAGCGCTCGGCTTCAGCGTTCTGAACTTCGCGTTTCTTCCCCACCAGATGCTCCTGGCGGTGGACGCGATCCTGCGTTCGCTGATCCGTCGATTTGTCACCGGAAAGCGTCTGCTCGAGTGGGAGACGGCCGCGCAGTCAGAGGTGGGCCGGAAGAAGACGTCGCTTGATCGATACCTGCAGATGTCCCCGGTGCTGTCCCTCGTGATTGCCGGGTTGCTCTTTTACGTCCATCGGCGAAGTGTAATCGTGGCCGCACCCATTCTTGTGCTGTGGGCGTGTGCGCCGGCGATTGCTGCCTGGCTGAACTCTCCGCCGCGGCGGGAGGCTGGACCGCTGGCTGCAGGCCGACAGGAGCTATCTGGAAGATCAGGCGCTGCAGATCTGGCGGTACTTTTCGGAGTTCGGCGGGGAAGAGAATCACTGGCTGATCCCGGACAACGTGGAGGAGAAGGGTCTGTTGCAGGTTCGAAAACTTTCCCCGACGAACCTGGGCATGCTGTTCAATACGCGGCAGGCGGCGCTTGAGCTGGGCTTTCTCACGCTTCCGGAGTTTACGCAGGGCGACGCTCGCAACGCTTGGGACGTATGACCGTCTGGAGAAGCAGCGCGGGCACATCTACAACTGGTACGACATCGAGACCTTGAAGGCGATCCCGCCGTTTACGGTATCGGCTGTGGATAGCGGGAACCTTCTGGCGTCCCTCTACACGGTGCATGGTGGCGCGCTCGATCTGCTGCGCCGTCCCTTAATCGAACGCCAGATCTTTACGGCGATCAGGCGGATGTCAGGGCGGGGAAGCGGTGTTACTTCCAGCGCTGGAGGCGACGACGAGAGCGTCGACGAGCTGCGTTCGGATGTAGCCTGGCTTGGGGAGCTTGGCAAATCGACAGGTGGGCGGCTGGCGACCGAGAGGTCGACGGAAGCGAGTGAAGTGCATGAGTGGTTGGAGGGCGAGACAGAGCGACGGATTCAGGCCCTAACTGCCTACGTCCGCGAGTTCACGCCGTGGCTGCTTCCGGAGTTCGGGACGGTGTTCGACCTCCCGCAGTTCCGGCATCCTGCCGACGACGTCACTCCAGCGCTCGAGGACTCGGCAGCTTATGTCGAAGACTTGTCAGAGCGACTCGACCATTTGCTCGCAGGCGGCCCCGGTCGAGTCGCCTGAGTCGAGGGCGGGTTCCGAACTTCGGCGGCTGCTTCCCGAGACGATCGAGCGTGTTAACCGGCTTAGCTCCGAGGTCGCCGAGGTCGCCGCTTCGTCCGAAGCGCATGCGAATGCGATGGAGTTCGGTTTTCTTCTGGTGAAGTCGCGGCAGTTGCTTTCGATCGGCTATGACGGGCCGACAGGGGAGCTGCATTCCGCCTGTTATGACCTTCTCGCCTCCGAGGCGCGCATCGCCTCCTTTCTGGCGGTCGCGAAAGGAGACATTCCGCAACAGTCATGGTTCCGCCTCGACCGATCGCATGTTCTTGTGAATGGGCGAGCTTCGCTGCTCTCCTGGACGGGCACCATGTTCGAATACCTGATGCCAGCGTTGTGGATGCGCAACTACCCGGATACGCTGATTGCCCGCACGATCGAGGCCGTCGTTCAAACACAGCGCGAGCATGTGCGCGGGATGCCGTGGGGGATCTCGGAGTCGGGGTTCGCGACCATGGATCCGCACGGTCGCTATGGGTATCAGGCATGGGGAATCCCAACGCTTGCCCTGAAATACGGGGCCGAAGATGGCCCGGTGATCTCGCCCTACTCCACGTTTCTGACGCTGCCCTTTGCGCGCAAGGAGGCACTCGCGAACCTGCGGCGGATGTCGGCCATGGGATGGGCCGGCGAATATGGGTTCTACGAAGCGGCAGACTACACGACCGGCAAGGAGCCGCAGCTCGTGCGTTCGTGGATGGCGCATCACCAGGGCATGTCCTTGCTCGCCGTGACCAACCTGTTGCGCGCAAGTGCGTTTCAGCGCTGGTTTCATGCGAACCCGAGAGTGCGCGCGGCTGAGCTCCTGCTGCATGAACGCCCGCTTGCAAAGGAGACGCTGAAGGCTCTGGTAGAGCAGCCCACCCCGGCCGGGGCTGAAGCCTAAACACTGCCACGCGACCCGCCCTCCCGTGAGATCTCACCCCCATATGACATACTGGGTCTGATTCGGCGGGTGCGTCGACGGCGCATCAGCCCGCCGTTGGGACTTTCGTGTAATTAATCGCAAAGCACGGCCGGGATGGCGGAACTGGCAGACGCAGCGGACTCAAAATCGTCCAAGACAGTGTCTGATGCCTACTCAAATCATTCAAAATAAACGTCTTATAGTGATTAGGGAAGGCGCCATTTCCGTTACACAACTCTTCCACACTTTTGTAGTATTTTGGATGTCGGGAGGTGCTACAGCATGTCCGAACATCACACCATCCTCGGTGGTAAGGTTCACGTCTACAAACGTCCGAACAGTTCTAGCTGGCAGTGCGCGACCTATTTGGCAGGGAAGAACCGGCGCACAACGACCAAAGAAGACAGCCTCTCGAAAGCGAAGGAATTCGCGGAAGACTGGTACTTGCAGTTGCGGGGCAAGCTGCGCGACGGCGAGCTAAAAGAGCGGCAAGCCATTCCGGGACGCGGCCAAGTTGTATCTGCGCGAGTTCGACATCATGACGCAGGGACAACGGAACGCAACCTACGCGCGCGGCCAGCACGCGCGTACGAATGGCCATCTCGTTCCTTTCTTTGGCAGCATGGTTCTCCCTGAGATCACTGCGGGCACGATTAACGAGTACCGCATCCATCGCCTTGAGGAGTCGAAGGCGTTACGCGGCAAGCCGCCCGCGCATAACACCATGCACCAAGAGATCGTGACGTTGCGCCAGATATTCAAGACGGCGTTGCGTCACGGATGGATTGAACATCTCCCTGATTTGTCCGCGCCCTATCGGGCGTCGGCCAAGATTTCTCACAGAGCATGGTTTTCGCCGGAAGAATACAAGCAGCTTTACGAAGCGACTCGCAAGCGGGCGCAGCACCCGAAGCAGCCGCGCTTTCGCTGGGAAGCGGAACAGCTTCACGACTATGTTCTGTTCTCAGCGAATACAGGGCTTCGCCCCGATGAAGCGATGCGTCTCCAGTTCCGCGATGTGAAGATCGTTGAAGACGAAGGCAGCGGCCAAACAATCCTGGAGATCGAAGTCCGAGGTAAGAGAGGCATTGGCTTCTGCAAGAGCACGGTCGGAGCTGTGCGACCGTTCCAGCGCCTGAAGGCTCGTCTGCGTCCTGATGGCGGTCCGGGGCGTGCGGGCATCGCAAGGATTCGTTAGAGAGCGGAGAGTGGCAGCAGCCGGGAACAACCGAGTTAATGTTTCCCAAGTGGTCGCGCGATCTGTTCAACGCCATTCTTGACGAGGAGAAGCTTCGGATTGACCGCGAAGGCAGACCGCGCACTGCCTATAGCCTTCGTCACACGTACATCTGTTTGCGGCTTATGGAAGGGGCCGACATCTACCAGATCGCAAAGAATTGCCGGACCAGCGTGGAGATGATCGAGAAGTACTACGCTGCACACCTGAAGACTCGCTCGATGCTGCTGCGATCAATGTGATGAAACCTCGTCCGAAGAAGGACTTAGCCAGAAGGAGCCTCGTAGAGTTGAGTCTCATCGCTGGCGGAGGCGATGTAAGTTGCTCGTCCTGCGGATGGGAGCATCCGGGTTTCTTTGGCACCGGGACGAGGGCCGCTCCGGCCCGCTTTGATCCGGTGCTGCCTCTGCACACGAGCGGTGCCTTGAAGTCAAAGCCGCC
>CAVVZK010000011.1:0-597194 GCA_963752655.1 uncultured Acidobacteriaceae bacterium | reverse complement strand
GCTCGCGATGGTCGTGCCCGGACTGCTTCTCGCGCAGCTGCGCGCCGACACGAGCGCCGGATCGGTTCGATTCGCGTTCGGCGCGCCGAGCACCGGCGCGGGGCTCGGCGTCGCGGCCGTCGCGATCGGCGTGTTCGCGTTCGGCGAGATCGTCGCCAACCTCGGCCAGCGGGAAGCGCGCCGGGAGGTTTTTGCGCACGCGGTGAAGCGCCCGTGGCCGGACCGGCGCGACTTCGACGAGGCGTGGCCTTCGGTGCTGCGCGGAACGGCGCTCGGCTCGTTGATCGGCATGCTGCCCGGCGGCGAGCACTGCCCGCATCGTTCGCCGCCTACGCGCTCGAGAAGAGGGTGGTGCGCGAGCCGCGCGTGCCGTTCGGCAAGGGCGCGATCCAGGGCGTCGCCGGGCCGGAGTCGGCCAACAACGCCGGTGCGCAGACCGCGTTCGTGCCCCTCTCGCGCTCGGCATCCCGCCCAACGCCGTCACCGCGCTGCTCGTGGGCGCGATGATGGTCAAGGGCATCGCCCCGGGCCCGCAGGTGATGACCTCGAACCCGCAGCTGTTCTGGGGCCTGATCGCCTCGATGTGGGTCGGCAACGCCATGCTGCTGGCCTGGAACCTGCCCCTGATCGGCGTCTGGATCAGGGCGCTGACGATCCCCTACCGCTTCGTCTTCCCGCTCGTCACGCTCGTCTGCTGCGTCGGCGTCTTCAGCCTCGCGCGCCGTCCGCTCGACCTGTACCTGACGGCGGGCTTCGCCTTCCTCGGCTATCTCTTCTTCAAGCTGAGCTGCGAACCGGCGCCGCTCCTGCTCGGCTTCGTCCTCGCGCCGATGATGGACGAGAACCTGCGCGCGGCGCTGCGGCTGTCGCACGGCGACTGGGGCACGCTCGCGACGCGGCCGCTCTCGTCGGCGCTCCTGGTCGCTGCCGCGCTTCTGGTGCTGATGGCGGCGCTGCCGGCGATCCGGCGCCAGCGCGCGGTGGCGTTCTCCGACCGCGAGTGAGCCGGAGCGCCCTGGCCCGGGCGCGGCTTCGCGGACGCAGCGTGCCGCCCTCCGGCGATCGGTTGATACTTCGGGGATGAACTTCGACTGGAAGACGGCTTATCCGTCGACGCGCGTGCCGGTCTTCGCACGCAACATCGTCTCGACCTCGCATCCGCTCGGTGCGCAAGCCGGCCTGCGCATCATCCAGCAGGGCGGCAATGCGGTCGACGGCGCGATCGCCGCCGCCGCCGTGATGACGATCGTCGAGCCGTGCAGCAACGGCCTCGGCTCCGACGCGTTCTGCATCCTCTGGGACGGCGAGCGCCTGCACGGCCTGAACGCCTCCGGCCCGGCGCCGGCGGCATGGTCGCCGAGTACTCCGCAAGAAGCACGGCGCCGGCGCGCACAAGCCGCCGATCCGCGGCTGGGATTCGGTCACCGTGCCCGGCGCCGTCGCCGCGTGGGTCGCGCTCTCGGAGCGCTTCGGCCGCCTGCCGTTCGCCGACCTGCTCGCGCCCGCGATCGAGATCGCCGAACGCGGCTATGCGGTGCCGGTGGGTGGTGCAGCAGAAGTGGGTCGCCGCGGCGCCGCTGCTTGGCGCGATGCCCGGCTGGGCCGACGCCTTCCTGCCGCATGGCCGGCCGCCGGAGATCGGCGAGCGCTTCGCCTTTGCCGCAGCGGCCCGATCGCTGCGCGCGATCGCCTCGACGCGCGGCGCCGCGCTCTACGGCGGCGAGATCGCCGCCGCGGCGGCCGCGCACGCGCGGGAGCACGGCGGCGCCATGACCGTGAGCGACTTCGCCGAGTACCGGCCGGAATGGGTGGAGCCGATCGGCATCGACACCTACGGCCACCGCCTGCACGAGATCCCGCCCAACGGCCAGGGCATCGCGGCGCTGGCGGCGCTCGGCATCCTGCGCCACTTCGACATCGAGTCGCTGCCGATCGACAGCGCCGAATCGCAGCACCTGCAGATCGAGGCGATGAAGCTCGCGTTCGCCGACGTCTACGCGCACGCCGCCGATTCGCGCAGCATGCGTCTGCGCACCGAGGAGATGCTCGACCCGGACTATCTCGCGGGCCGGGCGCAGCTGATCGACCCGGCGCGCGCGCAGGTGTTCGCGACCGGCCACCCGGCGCGCGGCGGCACGATCTACCTGAGCGCCGCCGACGAGCGCGGCATGATGGTGAGCTTCATCCAGAGCAACTACATGGGTTTCGGCTCGGGCATCGTCGTTCCGGGCTGGGGCGTGTCGATGCAGAACCGCGGTCACGGCTTCTCGCTCGACCCGGCGAGTCCCGAACTGCGTCGCGCCGGGAAGGCGGCCGTTCCACACCATCATCCCGGCGTTCCTCACCAAGGACGGGCGGCCGCAGATGAGCTTCGGCATCATGGGCGGCAACATGCAGCCGCAGGCGCACCTGCAGACGATCGTGCGCATGCTCGCCCATCGCCAGCAGCCGCAGGCCGCGTGCGACGCGCCGCGCTGGCGCTACAACCAGGGTCTCGAGATCAACGTCGAGGCGACGATGAGCCCAGCGACCGTCGCCGGCCTCGTCGAGCGCGGCCATCGCGTCGACGTGATCGAGGACAGCTACCAGGATTTCGGCGCCGGCCAGTTCATCTGGCGCCTCGGCGATCCGGCCGTCGACGGCTATCTGGCCGCGAGCGATTCGCGGCGCGACGGCCTCGCAGCCGGGTTCTGAGCGCGCGGCCCGACGCTCAGCGCGGCTCGCGCCCGCTCGGCGCCGCGTTCATCATCCGCTCGATGTCGGCCTCCGACGCGGCCGGCGCGGCAGGGCTCGGCGCATCGTCGGCCCAGTGCACGATCTGCGGCGCCGCGATCAGCAGCGCGACGACGAGCGCTTGCGCCGCGAGCTGCGGCACGAGCGCCCTGGCCAGCGCACCCGCCGGCACCGGCGTGGCCAGGGTTCGGCGCGACATCACGATCGCATAGCCGAGCGGCGGCAGCAGGAAGCCGGCCTGCAAGACCACGAGCGTCAGCGCCGCAACCCACGCCGCATCGGGCACCGCGGCCAGCAGCGGCGGCATGACGATCGGGATGACGAGGAAGATCATCTCGAAGGCGTCGAGCACGAAAGAGCAGAGGACGAGGCCGAGCAGCACGGCGCCGAGCAGCACGTGCGGCCGGCCGGCGAGCAGCGCCAGGCCGTCGGCGACGAGCCCGTCGGTGCCGAGCGCGCGCAGCACGAGCGAGAAGCTGGTCGCGGCGACGAGGAGCGCCATCAGCACGCCGGTGAGCACCATCGCGTCGGCGAGCACGCCGCGCAGCGCGGCCGCGTCGAGGCGGCGCGCGGCGACGGCCCAGACGAGCAGACCGACGGCGCCCGTCGCGGCCGCCTCGACCGCGTAGAGCCGTCCGCTCGCGACGGCGGCGAGCAGCAGGACGATGACGAGCGCGACGGCGGCGGCCTGCAAGGCCGCGCCGCGGCCGAGCGGCGCCAGCGCACGCGCCTCCCGCGATCGGCCGCGCCAGGCGGCGATCGCCAGCGCCGCGGCGAACACGAGCAGCCCCGGCAGCAGCGCGGCGCGCACGATGTCCTGGGTGTTGACGATCTGCACCGCGCGATGGGTCGCGTTGGCGGCCTCGGTGTGGGCGCGCATCATCGCGTCGCCGAGCAGCAGCAGCACCAGCGAGGGCGGATGTCGATGCCGAGCGTGCTCGCGACGCAGACCGTCGCCGCCGCTTCCGCTGGCGCCACGCCGCTTCGCGGCGAGCGCCGGCGCGACCCGCTGCGACAGCGCATGCAGGCTCGCGCCGACCGAGCCGTTCATCGGCGCCAGCAGCGCGCCGACGCCGAGCGCCGACATCTCGGCGGCCGCGCCGCTGCGCGCGAAGACGCGCTCGCCGGCGCGGTGCAGCAGGCCGGCGAGCGGCAGGCGGTTGAGCAGCGCGCCGATCAGCGCGTAGAGCGGCAGCGATTGCAGGAGGTCGTGCTCGAGCAGGCCGACGACGCGCGCCGGCAGCGCGCCGAGGATGGGCCACTCGAAGGTGCCGAGCGCGATGCCGAGCGCCGCGCCGACGCTCGCCGTCGCGAGCAGGACCGCGTAGGCCGGCAGCCCGGTCGTGACCATGAGCGCGATCGCGACGACGAACAGCGCGAGGCCGATCCAGCTCATCGCGTCGTTGGGGCCGGGCCGTCTGCGGCGCCGGCGAGCTCGAGCAGCGCCTGCAGCGCGACGCCGAACGCGCAGCAGCCAGGCGCTGCAGCGAATCACGAAGTAGAGCGGGTTGAAGGTGTCGGGAAACGCCTCGAGACTGATCAGGGATCGCCATGTCGACGGCGCACCCGCGACGAGCA
Source organism: uncultured Acidobacteriaceae bacterium (assembly GCA_963752655.1). GTDB lineage: Bacteria > Acidobacteriota > Terriglobia > Terriglobales > Acidobacteriaceae > Edaphobacter. The sequence continues at coordinate 592,883 of CAVVZK010000011.1, read as the reverse complement.
CCAAGAGCGCCCACGGAGCACGCAGAGCGCCTCTCCGTAGCGATCGATGCGGCGCCGCCAGCGCCCTGGTTCGCCCGGTCGGTGCAGTCCGGCCGAACAGTTGCGCCCGCGCCCGGGTGGCGGCGCGCACGGCGACGGCGACGTAGAGCGCGAAGATCCATTGCGCCGCGTCGTTCGCGTCGCGCGACCAGGCGCCGACGAGATCGCGCAGCGGCCACTGCGCGAACAGCAGCAGCGCCAGCGGCAGCACCGCCCAGGCGCCGATGGCGGTGACGTGGTCGAGTGCCGCGACGAAGCCGCGCAGGCGGGAGGGCAGGGCCATCGTCCCTAGAATCTCATGCGATGCGCACACCGGCCATTGCGGCAGACCCGGGCACGCCGCAAGCCGCAGAACGCGCGGCGCCGGCTGCCGCGCCCGCGCTCTGGCCCGGGCTCGCGCTGGCGATGGCGGGCTCGATCGCCTTCTCCGGCAAGGCCATCATCGTCAAGCTGGCGTACCGCTACGGAGTCGATGCGGTGACCTTGATCATGTACCGCATGCTGTTCGCGCTGCCGCTGTTCGCGGTCCTCGCGTGGTGGGCCGGTCGCGGCCGCCCGGCGCTGACGCGGCGCGACTGGCTGGTCGTCACCGGCCTCGGCTTCAGCGGCTACTACCTGGCGAGCTTCCTCGACTTCGCCGGCCTCGCCTACATCACGGCGAGCCTGAGCGCCTGATCCTGTACCTCAATCCGACGCTCGTGCTTGGCATCGCCGCGGTCGTCTACAAGCGCAAGGTCACCGCGCGCCAGATGGTCGCGCTCGGCGTCAGCTACTGCCGCGTGCTGCTCGTGTTCGGCCACGAGGTCTCGTTGCCTCGGCCGCGATGTCGCGATCGGCGCGGCGCTCGTCTTCGCCAGCGCGGTGAGCTACGCGATCTATCTCGTCGCCAGCGGCGAGGAGGTCGGCCGGATCGGCGCACTGCGCCTCACTGGCCTGGCGACCAGCATCGCCTGCCTGTTCTGCATCGCCCAGTTCTTCCTCGTGCGGCCGCTCGCCGCGTTCGCGGTCGCGCCGCAGGTGATCTGGCTGTCGGTCCTCAACGCCACCTTGTGCACCTTCGTGCCGGTGCTGATGGTGATGATGGCGATCGAGCGCGTCGGCGCGAGCGTGGCGGCGCAGACCGGCATGATCGGGCCGCTGTCGACGATCTTGATGGGCGTCGTCATCTTCGGCGAGCCGTTCACCGGCTGGGTCGTCGCCGGCACGGTGCTGGTGCTGGCGGGAATCCGCTTCCTGGCCAAGTGGAGATGAGCATGGACCTCGGAATCGCGGGCAAGTGGGCGCTGGTGTGCGCGGCGAGCAAGGGCCTCGGCAAGGGCTGCGCGACGGCGCTCGCGAAGGAAGGCGTCAACGTGGTGATCGCCGCCCGCGGCGCCGAGGCGTCGAGGCGACGGCCGCCGAGCTGCGCAGGCTCGGCGGCGCCCGGTGCGCACGGTCGCCCGCGACATCACCACCGAGGCCGGCCGGCGGCAGCGCTCGCCGCCTGCCCGCAGATCGACATCCTGGTCAACAACGCCGGCGGGCCGCCGCCGGGCGATTTCCGCCAATGGGATCGCGACACCTGGATCAAGGCCGTCGATGCCAACATGCTGACGCCGATCGAGCTCATGAAGGCGACCGTCGACAAGATGGCCGAGCGCGGCTTCGGCCGCGTCGTCAACATCACCTCGGCCGCGGTGAAGGCGCCGATCGACATCCTGGGCCTCTCGAATGGCGCGCGCAGCGGCCTCACCGGCTTCGTCGCCGGCCTGGCGCGCAGCCCGCTCGCGGCGCGCGGCGTCACGATCAACGGCCTGCTGCCGGGCCCCTTCGACACCGACCGCCTGCGCGCGACGATGCAGGGCGCCGTCGCCAAGACCGGCAAGACGATCGAGGCCATTGCCGAAGAGCGCCAGCGCGCGATCCCGGCGCGCCGCTTCGGCAGCGCCGACGAGTTCGGTGCCGTCTGCGCGTTCCTGTGCAGCGTGCAGGCCGGCTACCTCACCGGCCAGAACGTCCTGCTCGACGGCGGCGTCTACCCGGGCACGTTCTGACGAGGGACGCGCGTCAGGGCGCCGGGCATCGTCGCGCCGCAGTTCCAGCACTGCTCGAACGGGCCGTCGACGCGTTCCTGGCAGGCCCGGCAGACCCAGTGGCGGTGCACCGGGTGACGCAGCTCGTGGAGCAGCGCGCGGGCGCCCGAGCCGTCGTCGTCGCTGATCCACACCTCGGGAACGCCTGGTCGGGCGGCAGCTCGCCGGCGATGCTGCTCGCGTACATCCGCTGCACGGTGGCGGCGATGCCGGCGTTGGGAGCAGGTCGGCCCACAGCGTCGCGATGGCCAGGTTGGGGGCGGGGTGAGGCGTTTGATCGCTGGCTCTGGCACGATAGCGCACTCTTTCCGCCACGACCTGCGAGCACGCCATGAACGCCACCACGCTGAGCCCGACCATCCGCATCGACAAGACCGGCGGCCCCGAGGAGATGAAGCTGGTCGACCTGCCGGTCGGCGAGCCCGGCCCGGGCGAGGTGCGGATCCGCCATCACGCGATCGGGCTCAACTACATCGACGTGTACCAGCGCTCCGGCGTCTACCCGAATCCGATCCGCTCGCGATGGGCAACGAAGGCGCGGGCGTGATCGAGGCGGTCGGCGCCGGCGTCACGCGCCTGAAGGCCGGCGATCGCGCCGCGTACTGCAGCGGGCCGCCCGGCAGCTACGCGCTCGCGCGCGTGATGCCGGCCGAGACGGTGGTGGGGCTTCACTGCGATCTGGTTCGAGCCGGTCGGCGACGATGCTGAAGGGACTCACGACCGAGTACCTGCTCAAGCGCGTGCGCCCGCAGGAAGGGCTCGAGGCGGGCGACTTCATCCTCGGCACGCCGCGGCCGGCGGCGTCGGCCTGATCGCCTGCCAGTGGGCGAAGGCGCTCGGGCTGAAGCTGATCGGCACCGCCGGCAGCGAAGAGAAATCCGCCCTCGCGCGCGACAACGGCGCCGTGTTCACGATCAATTACCGCACCGAGGACTTCGCGGCGCGCGTCAAGGAGATCACCGGCGGCAAGGGCGTGAAGGTGGTCTACGACTCGATCGGCAAGGACACCTGGGACAAGTCGCTCGACTGCCTGAGCCCGTTCGGCCTGATGGCGAGCTTCGGCAACGCGTCTGGCGTCGTGCACCGTTCGCGCCGGTCTCGCTCGGAGCCAAGGGATCGCTGTACGTGACGCGGCAGACGCTCGCGACGCACATCGCCACGCGCGAGCGGATGCAGGCGATGGCCGACGACCTGTTCCAGGTCGTGCAGAGCGGCCAGGTGAAGATCCACATCGCGCAGCGTTACCCGCTCGCCGACGCGGCCCAGGCGCATCGCGACCTCGAGGCACGCAAGACGACCGGCTCGACCATCCTCATCCCCTGAGGAGCCGCATCGTGCCGATGACGCTGTACGGAACCAAGGGCTCCGGCTCGGCGGCGATCGAAGCGGCGCTGGAGATCGCCGGGCTGCCCTACCGCCGCGTCGATGCCGCGTCGTGGCAGCCATCGCCGGGCTCGACGAGCTGAAGCGGGTGAACCCGCTCGCGCAGATCCCGACGCTCGTGCTCGACGGCAGCGTGCTGAGCCAGAGCGCGGCGATCCTGATCCATCTCGGCCTCGCGCATCCCGAGAGCCACTTGATCGCGAGCGAGCCTTCGCGTCGAGCGCAGCAGATCCGCGGCCTGGTCTACATCGCGGCCAACTGCTACGCGGCGATCGGCATCCTCGACTTCCCGGAGCGCTGGGCTGCCGATCCCGACGACGCGCTGCGCGCATCGATGAAGGCCCGCGGCGCGCGCGGATCTCGAGCTCTGGGCGATGTTCGCCGATCAGTTTCCGGCGACGCCGTGGCTCTGGGGGGACTCTCCGCGCCCTCGACCTGCTCGGGCGACGGTGTCGAAGTGGGCGGGCACGCGGGCGGCGCTCGCCGCTGCGCGCCCGGAATTCGCCGCGCTGCTGGCGCGCATCGATGCCGAGCCGCGCGTCGCTGCGGTCTGGACGCCCACTGGCCCACGGCATGACGCGAGGCTTGCCGTGTCGCGGAGCGCATTGCCAAGCGTCGGCGTATTCGGGGAGCTGTGCGCACGAAGCCTCGCGCATTCGCGCGCCTGCACGGCTTCCTTGTGCTCGTGCTCGCGCTCGTCGTCGGCTTCGCGACGCTCGCGCCCCGGCCGGCATTCGCGGCCGGCGAAGACGAGCTGGTCGGCCTGATCAACGCGCGCCGCGCCGAGGCGCGCGGCTGCGGTGGTGCCCGCGAGGCCGCGCTCGGGCCGCTCGCCCCGTCGGCGCGGCTCGCCGCGGCCGATCCGACGCGCACCGGCAACGACCTCGGCCGCGCCCTGATCGCGGCCGGCTACCGCGCCGCGAGCGCGAACACGATCCTGCTGTCGGGTGTGGAAGATGCGCCGGCGGCGCTGCGGATCATCGAGCAGCAGCATGTCGATCTCCTGCGCAACCGCCGCTTCGCCGAGATCGGCGTCACGCGCCAGGGCACCAGCTGGCGCATCAACCTCGCGGCGCCGCTGCTCGCCGACGACCTCGGCGATTGGCGCGCCGCGGGGCAGGCCGAGCTGCGCCTCGTCAACGACGCGCGCCGGCGCGGCGCGACGTGCGGCCGGCGCGTGTTCGGCGCCGCCTCGCCGCTGGCGTGGAATGAGCGGCTCGCCGCCGCTGCGCCCGCGCACAGCCGCGACATGGCCGAGCACGACTACTTCGATCACGTCGACCCGGCCGGCGGGGCGGTGGCCGAGCGCGCCAGCCAGCAGGGCTATCGCTGGCGCTTCGTCGGCGAGAACATCGCCGCCGGCCAGGGCTCGCCGGAACAGGTCGTCGCGGGCTGGCTTGCGAGCCCCGGCCACTGCGCCAACATCATGTCGCCCGACTTCGACGAGATGGGCGCCGCCTACGCGGTCAATCCGAAGGCGGCGATGGACATCTACTGGACACAGGTGTTCGGCAGCAGGTAGCTGAGCCGGCGCGCCGCACCCGCCGCAGCTCGTCGAGGATGAGCAGCGCGGCGCCGATGCTGATCGCGCTGTCGGCGACGTTGAAGGCGGGGAAGTAGTGCGCCTTCCAGTGCACCTGGACGAAGTCGATGACGTGGCCGCGCAGCAGCCGATCGATCACGTTGCCGACCGCACCGCCGAGGATCAGCGCCAGCGCCCAGCCGAACAGGCGCTGGCCGCCGTGGCGCTTGAGCAGCCAGACGATGAACCGGCCGCGGCGAGGCCGAGGGCGACGAAGAACCAGCGCTGCCAGCCGCTCGCGTCGTTGAGGAACGAGAACGCGGCGCCGCGGTTGTGGGCGCGCACGATGTCGAGGAAGGGCGAGACCGGTGCGCGTCGCCGAGCTGGATCGCGGCGACGATCATCGCCTTGGTGATCTGGTCGAGCACGATCACCGCCAGCGCGATGCCGAGCCAGGGCGCGAGCGCCGCCGAACGCCGCGTCGCCATCAGGCCACCGAGCGCGGTTCGCCGGCGCCGTACAGGTTGGCGGTGCAGCGGCCGCAGATCGTCGGATGCGCCGGGTCGTGGCCGACGTCGTCGCGGTAGTGCCAGCAGCGCTCGCACTTGGGCGCGGTCGTGACGGCCGCCTCGACGAAGAACTCGTCGGCATCGGCGGCCGCGGCGAGCGGCTCGACGTGCGCCGCCGACGAGATCAGGACGAAGCGCAGGTCGGCGCCGAGCGCGCCGAGCAGGCCGGCGGCCGCCGGCCCGGCCTTGACGGTGACGTCGGCCTGGAGCGACGAGCCGAGCCGGCCTTCGGCGCGCAACGCCTCGATCTTGCGGTTCGACTCGGCGCGCACGCCGCGATGCGAGCCCAGCTCTCGATCAGCGGGTCGTCGTCCCAGGCGCGCACGTCGGCGTACGTCTCGACGAAGATCGACGACGACTCTTCGCTCGCCGGCACGCGCCACGCCTCCTCGGCGGTGAAGCTGAGGAACGGCGCCATCCAGCGCAGCATTGCCTGGCCGATGTGCCGAGCGCGGTCTGCGCCGAGCGGCGCGCGTGCGAAGCGGCCGCGGTGGTGTAGAGCCGGTCCTTCAGGATGTCGAGGTAGAACGCGCCCAGGTCTTCCGAGCAGAACACCTGCAGCTTGGCGACGACCGGGTGGAACTCGTAGCGGCCGTAGTGGCCGCCGACGAACACGCCGCGCGCGTCATCGAAGCGGCCGACGATCTCGGCCTGCAGCGCCGCCGTGCGGGCGAGTGCCCAGCGGTCGATCTCGAACAGCTCGGCGATCGGCACGCGTCGGTCGCGATGTCGAAGTCGCTCGTGTTCGCGAGCAGGAAGCGCAGCGTGTTGCGGATCCGGCGGTAGGCGTCGACGACGCGGGCGAGGATCTTGTCGTCGATGGCGAGGTCGCCCGAGTAGTCGGTCGAGGCGCACCAGAGCCGGATGATCTCGGCGCCGAGCTTGGAGGTGACCTCGTTCAGGGCGATGAAGTTGCCCAGGCTCTTGCTCATCTTGCGGCCCGCGCCGTCGACCGTGAAGCCGTGCGTGAGCAGGCCGCGGTAGGGGGCATGACCTTCCATCGCGCAGGCGATCAGGAGCGACGAGTGGAACCAGCCGCGGTGCTGGTCGTGGCCTTCGAGATAGAGGTCGGCCTCGGGACTCTTGCCGTCGTCGTCGGGAATCGTCGTGCCCGGGTGGCTGCCGCGCAGCACGTGGAAGAAGGTCGAGCCGGAATCGAACCAGACGTCGAGGATGTCGTTGCTCTTGGCGTAGTGCTCCGACGAGTGCGGGCCTTTGGCGCCGAGCACGTCTTCGGCGATCAGCCGCGACCACGCCTCGACGCCGCCGGGCTGCACCACCTCGGCCGCGCGCTCGATCAGCGCCAGCGTGTCGGGGTGCAGCTCGCCGGTCACCTTGTGCAGGAAGAAGGGCAGCGGCACGCCCCAGTTGCGCTGCCGGCTGATGCACCAGTCGGGCCGGTTCGCGATCATGTCGTGCAGGCGGGCGCGGCCGTTCTCGGGATAGAACGTCGGTCGCGTCGATCGCGTCGAGCGCCACTCGCGCAGGGTCTGCGGCGCCGGGTCGTCGCGAAGACGCCGGCGGTCGACTCGTCGGCGTCGTCCATGCGCACGAACCACTGCGCCGCGGCGCGGTAGATCACCGGCGTCTTGTGGCGCCAGCAATGCGGGTAGCTGTGCACCAGCGTCGAGCTGGCGAACAGGCGGCCGGCGTCGCGCAGCGCATCGACGATCAGCCGGCGTCGCCTTCCAGATGTGCATGCCGCCGAACAGCGGCAGCGCGTCTCGTAGACGCCGTTGCCCTGGACCGGGTTCAGGATGTCGTCGAGCGCCAGGCCGTGGGCGCGGCAGGAGTTGAAGTCTTCCACGCCGTAGGCCGGCGCCGAGTGGACGATGCCGGTGCCGTCGTCGGCGGTGGCGTAGTCGGCGAGATAGACGGGCGAGAGGCGGTCGTAGCCGGCTCGACCGCGGCGAGCGGATGAGGAACCGAGCCCGTCGAGGCTTTCGCCGAGCGTCTCGCGATCACCGTGCCTTCGAGGCCGAAGCGCGCCAGGCATTTCTCGACCAGCGCGCGGCGAGCAACAGCAGGCCGCGCTCGGTGTCGACCAGCGCGTACTCGAGCGTCGGGTTGAGGTTGAGCGCCTGGTTGGCCGGGATCGTCCACGGCGTCGTCGTCCAGATGACGGCGAAGGCGTCTTTCGTCCAGCGCCGCAGGCCGAACGCGGCGGCCAGCTTGGCCGGGTCGGCGGCGAGGAAGCCGACGTCGACCGTCGTCGACTTCCGGTCGGCGTACTCGATCTCGAACTCGGCCAGCGACGAGCCGCAGTCGAAGCACCAGTAGACCGGCTTCAGGCCGCGGTAGACGAAGCCGCGCTCGATCATCCGCTTCAGCGCGCGGATCTCGCCGGCCTCGTTGCCGAAGTCCATCGTCCGGTACGGATGCTCCCAGTCGCCGAGCACGCCGACGCGCTTGAAGTCGGCCATCTGCTGCGCGATCTGCTCGGTCGCGTAGGCGCGGCTCTTGGCCTGCACCTCGGCGCGCGTCAGGCCGCGGCCGAAGGTCTTCTCGATCTGGTTCTCGATCGGCAGGCCGTGGCAGTCCCAGCCCGGCGTGTAGCGCGCGTCGAAGCCGGCGAGCTGGCGCGCCTTGACGATCATGTCCTTCAGGATCTTGTTGGCGGCGTGGCCGACGTGCAGCTGCCCGTTCGCGTAGGGCGGCCCGTCGTGCAGCACGAAGCGCGGCTTGCCGTGGCGCGCGTCGCGCAGCCGCTGATAGACGCCTTCGTCGCTCCACTGCTTGACCCAGCCCGGCTCGCGCTTGGGCAGGTCGCCGCGCATCGGGAACGGCGTGTCGGGCAGGTTCAGCGTCTCGCGATAGTCGATCGCGGCGGCACCGCTCGGGGCGGCGTCGCGGGTCGGAGGGGTCGAGGCGGTCGAGACGGCGGGCGCGTCAGCCATGGCGGATCTTTCGGGCGGACGCCGGTGGCAGCCGGCGGCGGGAAGCGGGCAAGTCGGCGACGACCGGATCGCGGTCGGGCGCCAGCGGTCCGCGCCGGAGCGCGGCACTCGGGCCGATCAAATTCGGTCGCGCGTCGTCTGCCGGCCGGTGGCGGCGTAAATCCGCCACAAAGGTCAGATAGTCATTTATCCTCCAACCCGGCGATCTGGCAGCCCATAAGCGAGACGTTGATGTAAAGAGAACCGAAGGTAGGCATCACCTTAGTTCAGGTCCAGGGTAGCGGGGTCCTATGTTGCGGTTCGTCGCCGGTCTCGTCCGTCCATATCGAGGAAGCCTGATCATCGTCTTCCTCGCCATGCTGGTTGAGACGGCAGCAAGCCTGGCTGCCCCCTGGCCACTGAAGATCATCCTCGACAGCGTCGTCGGCAACCGCAGGATGACGCCCTGGTTGCACCACCTTGTCGCCCCCATGCTCACGAACGGCGGCCAACTCAGGGTCGCGGCTCTGGCGGCGGCCATGCTCATCGTCATCGCCCTTCTCGGTGCCGTCGCCTCCTACGTCGACAGCTACTTCACCGAGAGTGTCGGCCAGTGGGTCGCGCACGACCTCCGCATGCAGACCTACCACCACCTCCAACGCCTCTCGCTTGGCTACTACAACACGCACCAGACAGGCATCATCCTCAGCACCCTCACCGCCGACATCCAAACTATCGAGGCCTTCGCCTCTTCCTCCACGCTCAGCATCCTCGTCGACCTGCTCACCATCGTTTGCATGCTCGGCCTCATGCTCTGGCTCAACTGGGACTTCACCCTAATCGCGATCGCAGTCACACCCTTCCTCCTGTTCTTTGTCTCGCGCTTCAAAAAGTCAGTCAAAGCGGCCACACGCGACGTGCGCCGGGAACAGAGCGAGATCGTCGCCGTCGTCCAGCAGGGGCTCGAATCCATGCAGGTCGTCCAAGCCTTTGGTCAAGAGAAAGTCCAGGAAGACCTTCTCAGCGTCATCAGCCGAGCCACTGTCGCAGCCGCCCTCAAGGCGCGCAGCGTCAAGTCACTCCTCTCGCCTGTCGTCGGGATCAGCGTCGCCGCCTGCACAGCGATCGTCCTCTGGCGCGGAGCCGCCCTTATCCTTGCGGGAACGATGACCATCGGCTCGCTTACCGTGTACCTTGCATACCTCACCAAGTTCTTCAAGCCGGTCAAAGATCTCGCCACTACTACCAACGCCATAGCTCAGGCCGCCGTGGGTGTCGAGCGAATCCGCACCATCCTCGACACGGTAACGGTCATCCCAGAAAAGGAAGACGCCATCGACCCCGGAACACTCACCGGTTGCATCGAATTCGATCACGTCGCCTTCGGCTACGACCCAGCGACTCCCGTGCTCACCGACGTCAGCTTCAGGATAGAGCCCGGCCAGTTCGTAGGCATCGTCGGCCCAACCGGTAGCGGAAAGTCGACCATCGTCAGCCTCATCCCGCGCTTCTACGACGTTCAGTCCGGAGAGGTCAGAATCGACGGCCACGCCGTAGGCGACTACGGCCTGAAGCCGCTGCGAGCACAGATCGGATACGTCCTCCAGGACACCGTACTCTTTCGCGGCACCATCATCGAAAACATCACCTTCGGCCGTCCGGACGCCACGCGCGAGGAGGTCATCGCTGCCGCAAAGCTCGCCAACGCCGACGAGTTCATCTCCCGTATGCCTCTCGGCTACGACACCCCCGTAGGCGAGCGCGGAACCAGTCTCTCCGGTGGGCAGCGCCAGCGCATCGGCATCGCCCGTGTCATGGTTCGCAACAGCCCTATCCTTCTGCTCGACGAACCCACCGCGGCACTCGACAGCGGATCCGAGAAGCTCGTCATCGACGCGCTCGAGCGCCTCATGAAAGGCCGCACCGTCATCACGATCGCACACCGGCTCAGCACCATCCGCGATGCCGACCAGATCATTGTCATTAGCGAGGGCGTCGTTGCCGAGGGCGGAACTCACGAGGAACTGCTCGCCGCCAATGGCATCTACGCCGCGCTTTACCACACACAGTTCGATGCCCCACCCGTCATCGCCTAGTCACAGCCGGGGAATCGTTCAGGGCCACAACGATCTCGCCTTCGAAGAAAAAGGACTCCCATGTCACGCTCAATCATCGTTCTTCCCGACGACACGGCCCAGCCCATCGTGGATGCCATACGAGCCGCGTCTCATTCCCTCCGGATTAAGATGTTCGTCTTCTCCGATCCCACGCTTCTCACCGAAGTCGTCGAGGCCCGCAAGCGCGGCGTCAAAGTCCGGGTGATGCTGAACCCGGCACGCCGAAACGGCGAAGAGGAAAACACCCAAAGCCGCAAGCTGCTCATCGACTCCGGCATCGAGGTCCTCGACAGCAACCCGACCTTCGATCTCACTCACGAAAAATCCATGGTGGTCGACGACACCACCGCCTATGTCAAATCGCTCAACTGGGAGACCAGGAACCTCACTCAAACGCGCGACTATGCGGTCGTCACCTCCAACCACAACGAGGTTGCCGAGATCATCGAGTGCTTCGAGGCCGACTGGCACAGGACCCCCTTCACGCCCGGAGATCACTCCCATCTCATCTGGTGCATCGGCAATGGCCGACAGCGCCTCGGCGAACTCATCGACTCCTCGCGTCACTCCCTATGGCTTCAAAACGAACGCTATCAGGATCCCGTCATGATAGAGCACTTGGTCCGAGCACAACGGCGCGGAGTCAAGGTCCACGTCATGGCTCGGCCATCGCACAAGCTCAAGAAAGACAAGCTCAGCGAGGGCGTCAGCGGCTTGCGAACCCTCGAGGACGTAGGCGTCAAAATCCGCAAGCTGAAGCACCTGAAGCTCCACGCAAAGCTTCTCCTCGCGGACGGAGAGCGCGCGATCGTCGGCTCCATCAACCTCGCGCCCGGTAGCTTCGACAGTCGTCGCGAGCTCGCCATCGAAGTGCGCGAGAAGCACGTCGTCGATCGCCTCCATCGCGTCGTTCAGCATGACTGGGACAACGCTCGCCAGCTCGACCTCAGCGACGAAGGGCTACTTGCCGAACTCGAAGAGTTGGACAAGAACGTACGCGAAGATCTGGCATTGGACTGCGGAAGTCGCTCCAAACATCGCAAATAGCCCAAGACCTCCACCTATTCAAGCAGGCGGCTCTCGACCTCTGAAAGCGCTTCACACCTCGGCTTAGCAAGCCCAAATCATTGCATGCTCCACGCTCGCACCCGGTACTGCCCCACCAATCCACTTCGGCCCGATGCCTGCCAACAACGCTATTCTCCACCCGTTGCAGAGATGGCGGTGTACGCTGTTGCCTCGAGGGAAACAGACATGATTCTTGTCGTGGGCGCTACGGGCCTGGTAGGAAACGAGATATGTCAGAAACTCAGGAAGCAAAGCAAACAGGTTAGGGCGCTCGTACGCAAAACGAGTTCCCCCGAGAAGCTCGCCCTTCTCAGCGCCGCCGGCGCTGAACTCTTCTTCGGCGATCTCAAGGATCCGGCCTCGCTCACGGAGGCCTGCCGGGGTGTCGATGCGGTCATCTCGACCGCCTCCGCAACCCTCTCACACCAGGAGGGTGACTCCATCGAGTCCGTCGACAGGTTAGGGCAGCTCAACCTCGCACAGGCCGCCAAGGCCGCCAATATCACGCGTTTTATCTTCGTCTCATTTCGGCCCATGGCAGCCCTGTCCTTTCCGCTCCAGGATGCAAAGGCTGAGGTAGAGCGAGCCATTTCAACCTTGAACTTCACCATCATCCAGGCAAGCTGGTTCATGGAGGTATGGCTCAGCCCGGCGCTCGGATTCGACTATCCCAATGCCATGGCACGCATCTATGGCCCCGGAACCAGCCCGGCAAGCTGGGTCTCCTTCCGCGACGTCGCCGAGATGTGCGTTGTGGCTCTGGCGCATCCCGCCGCAGAGCGCAGGACCATCGAGTTCGGTGGTCCCGCTGCCCTAACCCCACTCGAAGTCGTCGCTCGATTCGAACAGATAGGCGGCCGTCCCTTTCGTATCGAGCACGTCCCGGAAGAAGTCTTGAGATCACAGTTCGACGCTGCAACCGATTCCCTGCAGAAGAGCTTCGCCGCACTGATGCTGGGATATTTCTACGGAGACAAAATCGACATGGCGCCCATAGAGCGGGAGTTCGGAATCGCTCTAACCAGCATCGACGACTACGCTCACGAAGTGACCACGAAAGAGAAATCGTGAACCCCAGAACGAAATAGCGTATCAGGACCTGGAACGACTAGCCTCAGCGAGCCCCCGTGGCACAAAAGCTCCGAACGGTCGCGGTCTGTCATCCTTTGTTGCTGTCAGAGAGCCGAAGGCAGTAACGCTATAAGTAGCGCTAATAAGCGAATGCCTGATAGGTTTCGGGCGCGGGCTGCTCGTTAACCGATTCCACAACCGGGTTGAACCGAAGCATCTTGCGTCCTCGCTCTGACATTCTAGCCATTTCCTCGCGTGGTATCCGGATGGAAACCTCGGGCCTATTCAGCCACTTGCGGCTATAGCCGATCACAACCATCGGCCGTGGAGTCTCCGTGCGGTTCGGCGTGCCCCGATGGATTCCGCGCACATCCCGAACCATCACGTCCCCGAGGGCCAGACAAATTGCTTCAAGCTTGACCTCACCCGCGTCCAGCATGCGGAAGGCCTCCGCCTTGCTCACCTTGTGGGTGCCACGAGCCACTTCAAACGGCCCCATCTCGGGTGTTACATCAACAAGCGGGAAATTCACCGCAAGTTGGAAAGAAGGCGTTTCGAGCTCCCACTCGGGGAACAAGGGCGGCGTATCCCGATGTAGCTCCTGGTAGTCGGAACCGAGCAGCGGCGTATCCGTTGCAAGCTGGCACATAACGTAGTCTTTGCCGGCGAGTCCCTCGACAATCGCAAGCACGTCCTCGTCCTCATAGATCGAAGGATCGGCGTACGGCGCTGTGAACGGCAGCGTCACGTAAAATCGCTGCGCGCCCCGGTTAGGGGAATCCTCTTCCAGCTGCATCTGTTCAGCCAGCAGCGGCGGAAAGTGCTCTACCCAACCTTGAAGCTTCTCTCGCGAGAAGTGGTTGCGGAGAACGACAAAACCGTCCCGCTTTGCGTCCTGAATAAAAGATTCAATCTGTTCGGGGGAGTAGCGCGGGTTTTGCATAAAGCTGATCATCTCCGTGGTGCCCCAGAGCGTGCAAGGCACCTGCCCAACGGTAGCCATTCTAATCCGGTTTCGGCACTCCGCAAATCGGGTTCAAAGGTGGTGGCAGTCCCTCACCCTCAGTGAGGTTTGCTGCGGGACTGTAAAGCGACAAACAGCAGCAGCAGGACGCCGCGCAGCACGCCTTGCCACCAGGAGCTGATCGTCCCTTCCAGGTTGAAGATGTTCAACAAGGAACCTAGCAGTAGCAGACCCATCAGGGTGGAAAAAACGCCTCCCTGCCCGCCGGTGAGCAGGGTACCGCCCACCACTACCGAGGCGATGGCATCGAGCTCCCAGCCGGTTGCCGCAACCGGTTGACCGGCTCCCAAACGGGAGGCGAGCAGGATCCCGGCGGCGCCGGCCAGCACACCGCTAAGTGTGTAGACCGCGACCTTGGTACGGGCAACATCCAGGCCTAGGAGATGGGCTGCTTCTTCGCTGCCACCCACGGCAAAAACGTGATGCCCAAAGCGGCTGTACGCCAGAACTAGCGCACCGACGGCGAAGGCAGCCAACATCAGCAGCACTGGGACCGGCACCACGCCCACATACCCCCTGCCAAGGGTGTTGAGTGCGGTTGCGGTGTTCGCGATGGGGATTGACTGCTCGTCCGTCACCGCGAGCACAAACCCCCGCGCCCCGATCATCATGGCGAGGGTCACAACAAACGGTTGTAGCCCGGCCCGGGCGATCAGAAGTCCGTTCCCCAGACCGAGCAGCCCACCTGCCAGCAAGCCGGAGGTTATGGCGGCAAAGCTGCCGTGGCGAGAAAGCTCCGCCGCCACCACACCGCTCAAGGCCACCAACGAGCCAACTGAGAGATCGATTCCACCGCCGAGGATGACGAACGTCATGCCCACGCTCACCAGCCCCAGCATGCTGTTCTGCCGGAGGATGTTGAGCAGGTTTTCACTCGAAAGAAAAGCCGGATACCGAATCCCCGCGAAGGTGAAGGCCAAAAGAAGTGCCAGCCAGGAGGCGTTCTCTTTCAGCACGCGGCCGTAGTTCCGCCCTCCAGCTGTCGTGGTCTCTGCGTCACTGGCTGCTCGACTAGGCACGGGTCGGCCTCTGGACGTACACAGCAGCGAGCACGATGACGGCTTTCGCTACCAGCGACCAGGCGAAGCCGACCAGGTGCATGTTCATGGTCGTCGCGATCACCTGCAGCAGCACAGCTCCTATCAGGGTTCCGGGGATATTTGAGCGACCGCCCGAGAGGAGGGTGCCGCCTACCACGACCGCCGCTATCGCGTCCAACTCCATCCCGAGGCCGATCTTCGCAGGGTCGCTTGCGCCCAGCCGTGCAGCCTCGACCAGACCGGCGAGTGCCGCAAAGACCGCACTCATTCCATAAACAATGACCCGCGTTCTAAGGACCGGGATGCCGGCCAGGCGCGCTGCTTCGGCATTGCCCCCCACCGCCACAACATACCGTCCGAAGATGGTCTCCCGCATGATGAATCCGGTGACCCCAACGATGGCTACCATCAGCAGCACGGGGACGGAGATAGGGCCGAGCCGACCCTGCCCGAGCAGGTTGAAGCGATCGTTTGTAATCAGAATCAGCTGGCCGTCATTGCTGATGATCTCGGCGAGACCACGCCCGGCGATTAGCATCGCGAGAGTCACCACGATCGGCTGGATCCCGAAGCGCGCAGTCATTACGCCGTTGGTTGCTCCAATGACCCCGGCCGCCGCGAAAGAAGCCGCCGTCGCCACCAGCATTCCGTGGGGCATCAACACCGCGGCGACGGCAGCGGCAACGGCCATCACGGACCCCACGGAGAGGTCGATGCCGCCCGCCGCGACCACCAGGGTCATTCCCGTGGCGGCAAGCACGGTTGGGGTCACCTGCTGAGCAAGGTTTGAACCATTGGTCCAGCTCATGAAGTTTGGCGTGAAGTAGAAGTTGCCGAGTATCAACGCCATAAGCGCGAGCAGAGCACCGTACTTCGGCCCGTACGCTCCACTCACCCACCTGCGACGCAACCGGAGGCCTTCCGCTGCCCAGGTCGCCATTAGGTATTCTCCTGAGCCATGATGTGAATTAGGTTCTCTTCGGAGAGCTCCTGGCCCGCGATTTCGGCCACGCTGCGTCCATCCCGCATAACTACAACGCGGCGGCAGTTCTCGACCAACTCCTCAAGCTCGGAGGAGATCATGAGAACGCCCATGCCCTCGGCCGCGAGCTCACGTATCAGGATTTGAATCTCGTCCTTCGCGCCGAGGTCCACACCGCGTGTAGGCTCGTCCAGCAGCAGCACCGCAGGATTGCGACACAGCGCACGGGCGAGAAGGACCTTTTGCTGGTTGCCTCCGCTGAGCTCGCGAACCTTCTGTTCCGGATCTCTGAGACGGATCCCAAGTCGCGCAACGAAGCGATCTACAATCTTGCGCTGGCGCCGCCTCGAGATGACGCCGTACCGAGACAGCCCAGGCAGCGCAGCCAAAGTGAGGTTCTCGCGAACGGAAAGATCAGGAACGATGCCGTCGTGCTTCCTGTCTTCCGAGACGAAGCCCAACCCTGCGCGGATGCCGTCGGAAGGGGAGGATGGTCGGAACGGAACTCCGTCCAAAGCGATCGAGCCTCCCTGGCGCCGATCCGCCCCGAAGACCAGTCGCGCTGTCTCGCTACGGCCCGAACCGAGGAGCCCAGCCATCCCGATCACTTCGCCTTTAGCTACTTGCAGGCTTGCGTCCCGGACACCCTTCCGTCCCGAAACTCCCGCCAACTCCAGCATGGGGATTGCTCTCGTCGGCGTGCGCTGGGTCTCGCTCTTCCGGACGTTGGAGACGCGCTCCTTTCCGAGCATCGCGCGAACCAGGGCGATTCTTGGCAACTCTGAGAGAGCGCCGGTGGTGACAAGCTTGCCATCTCGTAACACCGTGACCTTTTCGCAGATCGCATACAGCTCCTCCATACGGTGGCTGATGTACACGATCCCGGTGCCCCTTGCCTGCAAGTCACGGATCACCTGAAACAGGATCGCCGCCTCCTGCTCGGTGATGGAGCTGGTCGGCTCGTCAAACACAAGCACCTTCGCATCGAAACAAACGCCCCGTGTAATAGCCACCATCTGTTGGAGGGCCGTGCTGAGGTCACCGAGTCGCGTCCGTGGATCGATCCTGAGGCCCAGGCTTTCGAGAGCCTCGCCGGCCTGCCGATTCATGGATTGCTTATCGACTAAGCCGAAGCGCTTGGGTTCCCTGCCCAGGAAGATGTTTTCGGCAACGGTTCGATACCTCAGAAGACTTACTTCCTGGTAGATCGCGACCACACCGGCCCTCTGTGCGGAGGCGGGAGAGTCGAAAGAAACGCGTTCGCCGTCCAGCTCTAGTGAGCCTGAATCGGGCCGGTAAGCACCGGTCAATATCTTGATCAGGGTCGATTTGCCGGCCCCATTCTCTCCCACGAGCGCATGCACCTCGCCCCGATTCAGTGTCAGATCGACGTCTTGGAGCGCGGCAAAGTCGGCCGAAGCGTTTGCTGATGCGGGTCATACGCAGGAGCGTGTGCTTGTTCATCTATCGGTCCTAAAAGGCCGCATCCACGAATTGGCGGGCATTCGTCGCGTCGAAGAATCGGTCCTGCAAGATGATCGTCGGAGGCAGATCTTCGCCCCGCCGGAACCGCTCCAGGGTGTCGAAGGCAAGCGGGCCGAAGCGAGGATTCGATTCAACCACGGCGTTCAGGTCACCGGAGATGATCGCCTGGAGAGCTGCCTTCTCACCGTCGATCGATACGATCACGACATCCTCTCCAGGCCTCTTGCCGGCCGAGCGAAGTGCGTGGATAGCCCCAAGTGCCATCTCGTCATTCTGCGCATACACGGCGGTAATACGAGGCCCGAATGCTTGAATAAGATTCTCCATTACCTTCTGGCCCGTGGCACGCGTGAAGTCGCCGTTCTGCGATCCCAGGATCTTCATGCCCGGATGATCACGAAGGGCAAGACGAAATCCTGCAGCCCGGTCGAGTGCCACAGAAGATCCCGCCGTTCCCGTCAGCTCCACAATGCCTGCCGATCCGGAGCACTTGCTCACCAGCCAATCTCCAGCGCGTCGGCCTTGCTGGACGAAATCGGATCCGAGGAAAGTCACATAGTCAACGCCCGCAACTCCGGCTGCTTGCCGGTCGATGAGGAAGACGGGGATCTTCGCCCGGCGCGCGGTCTCGAGCGCAGGAGCGAGACCCTCAAATTCGCGTGGCGCAAGAAAGATCGCCGATACACGACGGGCAACAAGGTCCTCCACGTCAGCTACCTGCTTCGCGGTATCTCCCTGGGCATCTGTACTGATGAATGAAAAGCGCTCTATTCGCTCGCGTCCCTCCGCCTTCATGCTGTTGGTTTCAGCGATGCGGAACGGACTATTGTTCTCCATCTGCGCGAAGCCGACGGTCGGCTTCCGCTCTCTCTTAGCGCATCCCAGGGACAAACAAAGCAGGAGGCATAGGACCGATTCTGAGAGGCGGGAAGGGGTGTGGCTTTTCATCAAAGGATGGCGCTGCAGCAGCGCCGGGGCCAATCTTACACTTAGCTCTTCACTTTGGGGAACAAAGGAGAGCGGTCCCCGACAAATCGCGTTCGAACTGCAGGCGGCAAGGTCTTCCGGTCGCTGCCCAACGCTGTTGGCATACGACCTGATCTGCGTGCAAGTGGATCGAAGTTGACTTCCCAGCCAGGAGATCCACCTCCTTGCATGTTGCGATACAGGCTTCGAAGAGACACATGTCGACCACTGAGTCGATGCGCTGGCGACACCACACCTGCGCCATACCCAGCGCGCACATCACCTGCTCAACCTACTTGCGAAGGCTTGTTCGTAAAGAACACAGCACAACAACATAAACGGGAAGAGCACAGCTAAGGTCAGCACGATCGTGTCTCGTGAGATATTCGGGTATTTGGAAATGATGGCGGCGCGTCCGCTTTGGTCAAACCATCGAAGTACTCCTATATCTCTCTGCCTGGCTACCAACGAGCGAACACTTAGAGCGACGATAGTAAGAGAGTTGGCCATGATGCCAATCGTGACCGCGCCGAAAAGCCCGCGACCGTGGGTCAGGTAATAGATGGCGAATGGCGTAATGGCCAATGCAATAAGCAAGAATTCGCTCGCGCTAAACACAAATCCATTCACCTCGTTATGCGAATGCACTTTCTCCATCATCATGAAAAACCCGTGTAGAAGCTTGTGGGTTGATTCGCTAGTCTAAAGGCTCCGGACCGTACTTGATAACTGGTGTGCCTGCGGCATTCCGTATAGGGCGTGCTGAACCCGCACTGAAGAAGTAAATCTCTCCTCGAATGCTCTCACCCCGCACATAGATCCTGCCGGCACGACTTCCAACACCTTCGCAAGGACGCCCGAAAGCTTAGCGTGGCCCTGCGCCCGCGGCTCGCAAGTAAGACCACCTATACAACGAACGCATCTAGGCCCTTCGCCAATGTTCCGGCCTCGATTGACCGGTACGCTCTCCTTTATTCTTCCGAAAGAACATGAGGCACCAGCCCCCTCTAACATGGGTCAGGTAGTCTGAAGAAAGGTCAGCTGCACTTAGGGGTTTATGGCCATGCTCTCTCGTCGAAGCTTCCTCCAGACCGGTGTCGGCACGGTCGCAGCAGCTGCCCTTGCGCCCCGCCCGACCCTCGCCCAGCCTCCCCGGAAGGATGGCGCCTCCCGCCACCTTGCCCCAGCCGCCTTTGTCGCTTTGCGCCTGGGCCAGATCAGACCCATGGGATGGCTCGCCCGACAGCTCCGAATCCAGGCTGACGGAATGGGTGGTCATCTGGACGAGATCTGGCCCGATGTCGGGTCTAACAGCGGCTGGCTGGGTGGCTCCGGCGAAAGCTGGGAGCGCGGTCCCTACTTCATCGATGGCCTGCTCCCTCTTGCATGGCAGCTGGATGACCCGGGGCTCAAAGGGAAGGCCATGCGCTTTGTAAACTGGACCCTCGACCATCAGCGCTCCGATGGAATGATCGGCCCCGCCTCCAACAACGATTGGTGGCCGCGGATGGTGATGGTCAAGGTTCTCGCGCAATTTGAGGAAGCTACGGGCGACGCGCGAGTCATCCCGGTTCTTACGCGTTATTTTCACTATCAGCTCTCCGCCCTGCCCGTTCAGCCGCTCCGCGATTGGGGCAAGTACAGGTGGCAGGATCAGGCTCTCATCGTCAACTGGCTCTACGAGCGCACCGGCGACCCCAAGCTTCTCGAGCTCACATCGTTGCTGCAGCAGCAGGGTTTCGATTGGGTCGGCAGCTTCAAGGACTTCAAGTACACCGGTGTCACAACCCGTGCCTTTCTCGATGCAAAAGATGCTGGCGGCAACAAGCCCGAGGGTATGCAGACGCACGGCGTCAACAACGGGCAGGCTCTGAAAACGGCGGCCGTGCGATACCGGATCAACGGCAGCCCAGAGGAGCGCGACAACTACTTCCGCCAGCTCAGCACGCTGGACCGCTTTCACGGCCACCCTAACGGCATGTTCTCCTGTGACGAACACCTTGCTGGTTTGGATCCAAGCCACGGCACCGAGCTCTGCACCGTAGTCGAAACTATGTTCTCCATGGAGGTTGCGCTCGCGACCTTCGGAGACGCCACAATAGGTGACCGGATCGAGAAAATAGCCTTCAACGCGCTTCCGGGTACCTTTACAGACGACATGTGGGGTCACCAGTACGACCAGCAGCCAAATCAGGTTCAGGTCAGCATGAACTCCAAGCCCTGGACCACCAACGGTCCGGAATCCAACCTCTATGGGCTCGAGCCGAACTTCGGCTGCTGCACCGCGAACTTCCATCAGGGCTGGCCGAAGCTCACCGCAAGCCTCTGGATGCGTTCTCCTGACGACGGCTTGGTCGCGGCCCTCTACGCCCCCTGCGAGGTCCGCGCGATGGTTGGCGACCTTAAGGTTCACCTCAAAGAGGAGACCGAGTACCCCTTTCGCGAGTCCGTGCGCATCACCGTAACGCCTGACGTGGAAGCTCGCTTCCCCATGCAGTTTCGGATACCGGGCTGGGCCGAAGGAGCGACGCTCCGTATCAATGGCACTCCCGGACCGGCGGTGCTCGAACCGGGCTCCTTTGCTCGTGTTGACCGCGTCTGGAAGCCCGACGACATCGTTGAGCTGCACTTTCCCATGACACCCACCGCCTCCCGCTGGTTTCACAACTCAGTCGCTCTCATGCGTGGTCCGCTTGTCTTCTCACTCAACCCTGGGGGCAGCTGGGTCAAGCTCCGGGAGCGCGGCCCCGCCTCGGACTGGCAGGTCTTCCCTGAAAGACCGTGGAACTACGCTCTTGCCCTCGAGGAGCACAACATGGCATCCATCGCCGTCGACCAGTCAGAGGTGGGACCCCGCCCATTCGCGGCAGCCGAGACCCCGGTGCGGCTCCGCGTCAAGGGACGTCAGCTCGACTCTTGGCGACTGGAGGATGGCGTCGCCAATCCCGTTCCCGAAGGCGCACAGACCAGCCCTCATGCCGAGGAAGAATTGACGCTGATTCCTTACGGCGCAGCAAAGCTCCGGATCACCGCTTTCCCCGTCCTAGAGTCCTCGTAAGCTCCCGCTCCTGCCTAGTGCCCCTGGGTCTCGACACAGGGCCATCCCGCGATGCTGAAACCGAGACCTCGTAGCTGGGCACAAAGCCCGGCCGTAAGCACAGCATAGGGGCGCACTGAACGCCTCTGTAGCGCTGGAAATGAAAGTGTAACTACTTTAGGTCGGCGTTCTGAATGCACACAGCGCAGCGGCAGACCCGACGGAGGTAGTCGAACGAGTAAATGCCACTCTCGTGGCCGTCGTTCCACTTGAAGCGCAGGGCGTAGTTTCCGACGGGGGTTGCCTCGAGCGGCCGCGGCGGGGCCTCATAGAGGGCGAGAAGGGCCTGCTGTTTGGGCCTGGCCTCGCCGGGAGCGCGGCCCGACTTTTCCCGATCTTCATGACAGGTAGCGCACGGGCAGGCGTCGCGGAGCCAGCGGAAATTCCAGGAGCTCCGGTGGCCGTCCTTCCAGTCGATCTCCATGCCGGTGCCTTCGGTCTTCTTGACGCGGACCTTGGTCGGGGTCCGAGCTTCGATGGGAAGCCGGGCCTCTTCGGTGGGCGGGTTCTCTCCGCGAACGATGCGAATACCCTCGTGGCTCATCGGTTCCCCTTCCCCGTTCCGTAACGCTGCGAGCCCAATTCCGACGCAGGTTCCCATGCGCATGGTATGTTGCGGCTTCCTGCAAGGACGAGTTCGAGAGCGCTGCCGGTAATGGGTCTCACGATTATTTGATGTTGCGGTCGCTGGAACGGATTGAGAGACCGGTGGGTATTCGGCTTATGTGTGGTGCTGTCTCCAGAAGAAGTAGGCGGCGATGGCCAGGCCTGTGAGGACGACGACGGTGCGCAGGACGTCCGCGTTCATGCGACGAGCGTAGCGTGCACCGACGTATCCGCCTGTGCCGGCGAAGAGCATGGAGATCAGGCAGTAATGCCAGACGATGGCTCCGCCGACGATGAAGGTGAGGACAGCGCACAGGTTGGAAAGGCAGGCGGAGAGGACCTTCAGGGAGTTAAGCTCGTGCATCTCGTCGACGCCAAAAAGCGCGAGTGCGCTCATGATGAGGAAGCCGGCTCCGGCGCCAAAGTAGCCGATGTAGAGCGACACGGGGAGAAGGACGAGAAAGAGTGGGACGAGCGGCGGGGTGCGCCGGGCATGAGATCCAGCGTGGGCAGCGGTCGAGCGAATGCGCAGCCAGCGGGAGATGGGGCCGCTTACGCCAAAGAGGAGAGAGGCGAGGAGCAGGAGCCAGGGGACAAGGTTGAGGAAGGTGCGCTGCGGTGTGTGAAGAAGAATGATGGCCCCGCCGACACCGCCGAGGATGCTGGTAAGGATGACGACCGGAAGGAGGTCGCGGCGAAGATCCGAGCGGAGAGCGGCGACGCTGGTGAGCTGTCCGGGCCAGAGAGCGACGGTGTTGGTGGCGTTGGCCTGGATAGGGGCGACGCCAACGGCGAGCATGGCCGGGAAGGAGAGGAAGGAGCCTCCGCCTGCCATGGCGTTCATAATGCCGGCGATAAAGGAAGCGGTGACGAGCCAGGCGTAGCGCCAGTGGAGGGCGAAGGTGTGAAACATCCTGAATTCATCTTAGGCTGCAGCTCCTCGGGCAGCAAAGGCAGCCGCGTGTGCAGGGCTAGCGCGGATAGTTGAGGGTGACTGTCGTCAGGATGAAGGCAGGTTGACCGTTCAGGACGTAGGGCTTATAGGTCCATTTCGCGAGAGTTTGCGACGCCTCTTCTCTCCATTGGACCGGGCCCGACATGGACGTGGCGCGAAGGACCTTGCCCGTTGGATCGATCAGGACCTGCAGAACGACCGCGCCGCTTTCGCCCGAGTGAGAGGGTGGGGAAGGATGCTTGAGCAATAGAGATCCTACGACTGCGCCCGATACGCGAACTGGATGATCTTGTGTTGATCCCGGCCGTGGCGGGGGTGTTGCGGGAGTGGTCTCTGCGGGCGGTGTCGCGGGATCAGACGGGGTTTGCGCGATCAGGTTTGCGGGAAGCAAAACGAATGCGGCGATCAGCGACGGAAGCAAGAGACAGTTGAATGAGGAAGGGCGCACGAGGTTCTCCTGTCAGGCGGAGACAAGTCTATCGCAGGGCATTGCGCGTAAGGGTGGTCAGGCGGGCAGCTCGGGGGTGGCGGCGATGAGTCGCTGGGTGTAGGGCTCGCGGGGGTGGTCGCAGACCTCGAGAGCGGGGCCGATCTCCACGAGGCGGCCACGCTCCATGACGGCGACGCGGTCGCAGAGGTAGCGGACGAGGGGCATGGAATGCGAGATGAAGAGGTAGGTGAGGGCGTGGCGGCGCTGCAGGTCCTGGAGGAGGTTGACGACCTGAGCGCCGACCGAGACGTCGAGGGCGCTTACGGGCTCGTCGAGCACGAGAAACTCGGGCTTGAGGGCGAGGGCGCGGGCGATGTTGATGCGTTGGCGCTGGCCGCCGGAGAACTCATGGGGGTAGCGCGGGAGAGCGGTCCTGTCGAGGCCCACCTCTGTGAGGAGAGTCTCGAGCCGGGCGGCGAGGCCTTCGGGCGGGCGCTCGTTGTGGATGGCGAAGGGCTCGGCGAGGATATCCCGGATGCGCATGCGGGGGTTGAGCGCGGCGAAGGGATCCTGAAAGACGATCTGCATGCGGCGGCGCTGGCGGCGGAGGTCGCGAGGCTTGAGCGAGAGGAGGTCGATGCCGTCGTAGAGGACCTGGCCCGACGTGGGCTCGATAAGGCGAAGGAGCATGCGGGCGACGGTGGATTTGCCGGAGCCGGACTCGCCGACAAGGCCGAGGGTTTCGCCGGGAGCGATGGTGAGCGAGACGTCGTGGACGACACGGCTGGAGCCGTAGTGCTCTGGTGAGACCCCGAGCTTCGACGAGTGTCCGGGGGAGCGGCGAGGGTAGGTCGGCCGGTGTGGTTCCGGTTTGGAGCGGGGCCGGCATGCTGGCGATGGTAGCATCCGGGCTTGGGGGTGCAGCGATGGCGGACGGGCTGAACGGAAGGGTGGCGATTGTGACGGGGGCGAGCTCGGGCGTGGGACGAGCGACGGCCCTGCTGATGGGGGAGCGGGGTGTGCGGGTGGTAGTGACGGCGCGGCGGGTGGAGCGGCTGCGGGAGGTGGTGCGGGCGATCGAAGGCAGGGGTGGGCGGGCAGTGATGGTGGCTGGAGATGCCGCGGACGAGGGGACGGCGCGGGCGGTGGTGGCGATGGCGGTCGTGGAGTTTGGGAGGGTGGACGTGCTGGTGAACAACGCGGGTGCCGGGCTCTACAAGGGGCTGCTGGAGACGACGGCGGCGGAGTACGACGAGTTGATGAGAGCGAATGTGCGGTCGGGGTTCCTGTTTGCGCGGGAGGCGGCGCGGGTGATGGTGGAGCGTGGCGGCGGGGAGATCGTGTTTGTGTCGTCGGTGGCGGGTCTGCAGGGTGCGGCGAGGGAGAGTGTGTATTGTGCGTCGAAGTTTGCGCAGGTGGGCATGGCAGAGGCGCTCGATGCGGAGTTGCGACCGAAGGGCGTGAAGGTGGGCGTGGTTTGTCCGGGGGGGTGAAGACGGAGTTCGCGGTAGGCAAGGGACGAAGGGAGGAGGATGTGCTTGCGTCGCACATGATGGAGGCTCGCGAGGTGGCGGAAGCGATCGTGTGGGCGTGCTCGCAGCCGGCAAATGTTCGGATACCGCAGATGACGGTGCGGCACATGGGCGGGGCAGCGAGGCGGTAGCAGGCGCTGCGTTCGAGGGGAGCCGGGTGTTGATTGGGTGAATTCGAGCGGGCTATGTCGGGCGCGCGGTGCGTAGCATTGAGGGATGGCAAGCTCGACGTTCTTGAGTGCGGAGTGGCGAAAGCTGGTGATGGCGAACTATGTCGTTGCGCCGGAGCTGCTGGCGCCGTATGTGCCAGCCGGAACCGAGCTCGATCTGTACGAGGACAGGTGCTACGTAAGCCTGATCGGGTTTCTGTTTGCGAATGTGCGGCTGAAGGGGTTTCGGGTGCCGTTCCATACGAACTTCGAGGAGGTGAACCTCCGGTTCTATGTGCGGCATGTGGATGCGGCCGGGCAGAGCCATCGGGGTGTCGTGTTTTTGCAGGAGCTGGTGCCGCGGCTGGCGGTGAGCTTGATCGCGAATACGTTCTATGGCGAGAGCTATGTGACGCGGGCGACGCGACACAGCTGGGTGATGGGCGCGGACGAGATGACGATTCGGTATGGGTGGCGATGGGGTGGGGCTTGGCGAGGTATGGAGGTCGTTGCCGGGGTGAGGCCGGAGGCCATTGCTGAGGGGAGTGTCGAGGAGTTCATCACGGAGCACTACTGGGGGTTTACGCGGCGGAGTGCGACGCGAAGTTCGGGGTACGAGGTGGCGCATCCGCGGTGGGAGGTCTACCCGGTGCGGAGATTTGTAACCGATGTTGATTTCCGTTCGCAATACGGTGCGGAGTTTGAGGTGCTGCAGGGTCGGAAGCCTGAGAGTGTGCTGCTTGCGGAGGGGTCGTCGATCGAGGTGCTTGGGGGTGGGGCTTTGTGATTGCGGGTGCGGTAGAGGCGTGGGTAGAGAAGCGGGTTCTTCGCTCTGCTCAGGATGACAAGGTTTGAAGCGGGTCCTGCGAGAGTGGTGGCCCAGGCCAGCGTCAGGCGAGTCTTGGGTGGGCGAGGTGGAAGCCGGTCTTCTGCTGGTAGGCGTGGGCGAAGGCGGCAAGGCGCGCGTCGGAGTAGAGGCTGCCGAGGAAGGTGATGCTGACGGGAGTGCCGGGGCCGCCTTCGTTGTCGACGGCGCCATCCGTGTCGTTTGCGGAGGGTGGGGAGTCGGGGCCGCGGAGGCCGTTGGGCACGATGATGGCGGGGTGGCCGGAGAGGTTGGTGGCGACGAGCTGGGCGCCGCCCGAGGGGGTGACGATGACGTCCACGTCGGCGAAGAGTTTGGCCATGGCATCGATGACGAGAGAGCGGGCACGCATCGCCTGGATGTAGTCGACGGCGGAGTAGAAGCGAGCGGTGCGGAAGGAGTTGGGCCAGTCGTAGGGCTCCTGGCCGGTGAGGAGAGCGTCGCGACCAGAGAGGGTGAGCTCGTCGAAGGCGGCGGCGGCTTCGGCCTCGAGTAGGGGGACCTGGTCACCGAAGTGAAGGTCGTGGGGCATTTCGACGGGGATGAGCGTGACGCCGATCGAGCGGAGGACATCGAGGGCGGCCTTCGCGTACCTGAGATCGTAGGCGGCGGTGACGAGCTCGGCCTGCTCGCGTTTATGCCGGCGGTTGAACTCTTCGAGAGCCTTGCCGGTGAGGGTTTCGGAGGGTGGCTTCTCCTGGGCGGGGGTGGGTGCCTCGAAGGCGCTTTCTATGTAACCGACTCTGAGCTTTTTCCAGTCAAAGGTCGCGTCCCAGTTGATGGCCGCGGGCTGGACGGAGCGGTCGTGGCTGCCGGGACCTGTCTCCTGCCCGTAGATGGCGCTGAGAACGAGGGCGCAGTCTTCGACCGAGCGGGCTATGGGGCCGATCTTGTCCATGGACCACGAGAGCGCCATGGCGCCGGTGCGCGGGACGAGGCCGAAGGTGGGGCGGAGGCCGGTGACGCCGCAGCGGGTGGAGGGCGAGGAGATGGAGCCGAGGGTTTCCGTGCCGATGGCGAAGCCGACGCAGCCGGCAGAGACGGCGGAGGCGGAGCCGGCGGAGGAGCCGCTTGAGCCCTGGCGCGGATTCCAGGGGTTGCGCGTGCGGCCGCCGAACCATAGATCGCCCTGGGCGAGGGCGCCCATGGAAAGCTTAGCGATGAGGATGGCGCCGGCCGCGTCGAGGCGCTGAACGACGGTGGCGTCGTAGTCGAAGGCCTGGCTCTCGAAGCCGGCGGCGCCCCAGGTGGTGGGATAGCCCTTTGCCGCAAGGAGGTCCTTTGCGCCCCAGGGTATGCCGTGGAGCGGACCGCGATGGTGGCCGGCGCCGATCTCCTTGTCAGCCGCGGCGGCGCTGGCGAGGGCTCGCTCTCCGGTGAGATTGACGACGAAATGTAACTGCGGCTGATACTTTTTGAGGCGGCCGAGATAGAGCCGGGTGAGGTCGAGCGAGGTGAGCTTGCGGGTGCGGAGGAGCTCGGCCTGCTGGCGAACGGTGGCAAAGGCGAGGGTCTTCTTCCCGAGAGGCGCCGGCCACGGCAGCAAGGAGCTTGCTGACGTCAGGCGAGGGGCCGAGCCGGGCAGGTTGGCGCGCGGTGTCGAGCGTCATGCCGGAGGGTACGGGGTCGAAGACGAAGGAGGGTGCGGTGGCGTTCTGAAGGTGGAGCGTGCGGATGACTTCGACGGAGGCGCGCTGCTCGGCGAGGCCTTCGAGGAGCATCTCGCGCTGGGCGGGTGTGAGGGTGATGGCGGCGATGGCTTCGGCGGCCTCGACCATGGCGGGGGTGATCTTCGGGAGGGCGTCGGTGGGGACGGCTGCGGGGTGAAGCGGGGGTGCGGGTGATTGGGCCTGGGCGTTTGAGGCGAGGGCGAGGAGGGCTCCGGGGAGAAGCGTGTGGCCGAGACCGGCGGCGGTGCAGGCCGCGAGAAAGCGTCGACGCGCGAGGTCTGGGAGGGGCGGCATTTCGGAGGCCATGCGCGATTATTGCACTGTGCCGGGGTCTCCGCTTCGGGGGTATCGATGGGGCCTGAAAAGCAAAGGCTCCCGGAGCCGGAGCCTTTGCTCAGTGGAGATAAAGCGGCCTAGATGTCGAGGTTCTTGACGTCGAGGGCGTTCTCTTCGATGAACTTGCGGCGGGACTCGACGTCTTCGCCCATGAGGGTGGTGAAGATCTCTTCGCAGCCGGCGATGTCCTCGAGCTTGACCTGGAGGAGGGTGCGGTGGGCCGGGTCCATGGTGGTCTCCCAGAGCTGGGGCGCGGTCATCTCGCCGAGACCCTTGTAGCGCTGGACCTGGTATTCCTTGCGGCCCTGCTCGATGACATAGTCGAAGACCTCGCGGGGCGTGCTCTTCTCGACGGGATCCTGCGAGCCCTTTGTGTTGCGCTTGCCGGGCTTGGCCTCGGACATGGTGCCGGGCGCGGAGGCGATGGTCTCGTTGACGCCCTCCTCCTGCTCGACCTCGTCGGCCTCGTCCAGGTCAGACTGCGAGGGTACTGCCTGCGAGGTGGCCACGGGCTGCTTGGAGGCGTACTCGATGTGAAAGGGACCGACGAGCTGCTCGCGGATCTGGGCGTGCTTGGCGAGCATCTGGCGCGACTCGGGAGCGGTGGCCAGGGCCCAGTCGATGTTGCGAATGGCTCCCTGCGCGTCTGTGTAGGAGACGGAGTACATCTTGTGCTCTTCGTCGAACTGGACGTCTGAGACAAGTTTGAACTGGAAGTTACGCTCCATCTCCTTGAGCTTGGTGCGCATGAGCTTGAGCTTCTCGGTAGTTTCGAAGTCGGCGCGGCGGACGGGGTCCTTACCTTCGGAGGCGAAGATCTCGGCGAAGGCGCGGACGACCTCTTCGTTGCGGACGCGCTTGACGACCTTGTCGAAGAAGCTGAGGTAGTCGTTGAGCTGCGACATGTACTTCGTCAGCTCCTTGCCCTCGAGCCGGGCACCACCCTCGCCATAGCGGATGACCATGCCGTCGGACGCGCGCTTGACCATGACGGAGACGTACTCGCGCTCGTCCTTGATGTACTGCTCGAACTTGCCCTTCTTGATGCGGAAGAGCGGGGGCTGGGCGATGTAGACGTGGCCGCGCTTGATGAGCTCGGTCATGTGGCGGAAGAAGAAGGTGAGCAGCAGCGTGCGGATGTGCGATCCGTCGACGTCGGCGTCGGTCATCAGGATGAGCTTGCCGTAGCGGAGCTTGGTGACGTCGAAGTCATCCTTGCCGATGCCGCAGCCGAGGGCGGTGATCATGGCGCGGATTTCCTCGTGGCCGAGCATCTTGTCGTAGCGGGCCTTTTCGACGTTGAGGATCTTGCCCTTGAGCGGGAGGATGGCCTGGAACTTGCGGTCGCGGCCCTGCTTGGCGGTGCCGCCGGCGGACTCACCCTCGACGAGGTAGAGCTCGCAGTTGTCGGGGTTGCGCTCGGAGCAGTCGGCGAGCTTGCCGGGGAGGCCGCCGCCGTCGAGGGCGCCTTTGCGGCGAGTGAGATCGCGGGCCTTGCGGGCGGCCTCGCGGGCGCGGGCGGCGTCGATGGCCTTGTTGATGATCTTCTTGGCAACGGACGGGTTCTGCTCGAGGAAGGCGCCGAGGCGCTCGTTGACGAAGGCCTGCACGGTGCCGGCGATGTCGGAGTTGAGCTTGCCCTTGGTCTGGCCTTCGAACTGCGGCTGCGAGAGCTTGACCGAGACGACGGCGACAAGGCCCTCGCGGACGTCGTCGCCGGAGAGGTTTTCCTTGACGTCCTTGAAGAGGCCCATCGACTGGCCGGCGGAGTTGATGGTGCGGGTGAGCGAGGTGCGGAAGCCGGAGAGGTGGGTGCCGCCGTCGACGGTGTTGATGTTGTTGGCGAAGGAGAAGACGGTCTCGGAGTAGGCGTCGTTGTACTGGAGAGCGATCTCCATGGCGATGTTGTCGCGCTCGGCCTCCATGTAGATGGGCTTCTCGTGCAGGACCTGCTTGCCCTTGTTGAGGAGCTTGATGAACTCGGCGATGCCGCCGGTGTACTTGAAGGACTGGGTCTTGGAGTCGCCGGTCTTGACGTCGGAGGAGCGTTCGTCGGTGAGGGTGATCTCGATGCCCTTGTTGAGGAAGGCGAGCTGCCGGAGACGGTTGGCGAGGGTGTCGTAGTTGTACTCGTGGACGGAGAAGATGGTGGGGTCGGGGAGGAAGTGGACCTTGGTGCCCTTACGTGTGGAGGCGCCCATCTTGCGCAGCGGGCTGATGGGATCGCCCTTGGAGTAGTCCATCTCCCAGGCAAAGCCGTCGCGCCAGATCTCGACGTCGAACTCGGAGGAGAGGGCGTTGACGCAGCTGACGCCGACGCCGTGGAGGCCGCCGGAGACCTTGTAGTTGGAGGCATCGAACTTTCCGCCGGCGTGGAGGATGGTAAGGACGACCTGGACGGCGGGCATGGTGACGCCGTTGATGACCTTGTCGTCGACCGGGATGCCGCGGCCGTCGTCGACGACGGTGATGGAGTTGTCGACGTGGATGGTGACGTCGATGCGGGAGGCGTAGCCGGCGAGGGCCTCGTCGACGGAGTTGTCCACGACCTCGTAGACGAGGTGGTGGAGACCCTGTTCGCCAGTGGAGCCGATGTACATGGCGGGGCGCTTGCGGACGGCGGCGAGGCCTTCGAGGACCGTGATGTTTTCGGCGGAGTAGCCGCTACCCTGCACGTGAGGCGGACCGCCGGCGCGTTCGAGTTCGGGGGCTTCGGTTTGGGTCGGAAGGGCGGTTGATGCCATGTGTGCTCCGTGCAGTGTTTGGTTTGCCCGTCCAGCTTCTGATAGTTGTCAGATAGGTCGTTGCAAATGCAGGACTTATTGCTGGATTTGTGCGTCTTTCGGTCACTTAAGTGTAGCACGATAAACGCCCTTTTCGCGGTTTCTGGTCGGTCCGGAGGCGTGGAGGTGTCGGGTCAGATTCGGGAGATCGAGGACCGGCCGCGGGAGCCCTGCCGCACGCAAGATGCGGCCACTCGCTCGGGCAGGGGTCACCTTCAGTGGCCCCTTGCCCCATGGCGAGAGCGCTCTACCAGACCTTGCAGGTAGGCGTGTGGACCAATACCTGGCCTCGTGCCGAGCGCCTTACCAGACCTTGCAGGTAGGCGTGTGGACCATCGCCTGGCCAGACTTGCAGCTAAAGGCCTTCTGGAACTCGGGCATGTTGGACACAACGCCATTGATCCGGGCGAAGCCGGGCGAGTGAGGATCGGTGATCGCAGAGACGCGGAGGTTCTCGGGGCGTTCGTTTTCGCAGGCCCACTGTGCCATCCCCACGAAGAAGCGCTGGTCGGGGGTGAAGCCGCCGACCTCGCCGAGGTGCTGGTTGGCGGTCTGCTTCTTCCAGGCGATGTAGGCGAGGAGGGTGCCGCCAAGATCGGCGACGTCTTCGCCGCTGGTCAGCTTGGAATTGATGTGGATGTCGTCGACCACGACGAACTGGGCGTACTGGTCGCGGTCGCAGTTGATGCGGTCTTCGAAGCCCTTGGCGTCGGCGGGCGTCCACCAGTCGCGGAGGTTGCCCTTGCTGTCGAACTGGCGGCCCTCGTCGTCGAAGGCATGGGTGAGCTCGTGGCCGATGGTTGCGCCGGTGTTGCCGTAGTTGGGCGCGTCGTCGAGCTTGACATCGTAGAGGGGTGGCTGAAGCACGCCAGCGGGAAAGTTGATGTCGTTCATCTGCGGGTTGAAGTAGGCATTGACCGTGGGCGGTGTCATACCCCACTCGTTCAGGTCGACCGGCTTGCCCAGCTTGTGCCACTCGCGAGCTTCCTCGAACTCCGTGGCGCGGTGGACGTTCGCGAAGTAGTCGTCCGGCTGGATGGTGAGACTGGAGTAGTCGCGCCACTGGTCGGGGTAGCCGATCTTGTTGCGGATCGCGTGGAGCTTGCGAAGGGCCTCCTTTTTCGTCTCCGGGCTCATCCAGTCGAGAGCTTCGATCTCGTGCTGCATGGCGGTTTCGACCTGCTCGGTCATCAGCTGGGTCTTCGCTTTCATGTCGGCGGAGAAGGTGCGCCGGACGAACTCCTGCCCGAGCGCCTCGCCGAGGTAACGGTCGACCTGGCGGGTGCACTGTTTCCATCGCGGCGGCATGGCGGGAATGCCGCGAAGGGTCTTCGAGTAGAAGTCGAAGTTGACCTGCTGGAAGGGTTGAGACAGCGAGGGAGCGGCCGCAGTGAGGAGGTGGAAGCGAAGGTAGGCCTTGAGGTCGGGGACCGACTCGGAGGTGAGCTCGGTGTTGACGGCCTTGATGAACTCGGGCTGGGAGACGTTGAGGGTGGCGAGATTGGGTGCGCCCTGGGTCTTGAAGTAGACGGGCCACTCGAGCGAGGGGGCGATCGCAGCCAGTTCGGCGACGGTCATCTTGTGGTAGATCTTGTGCGGATCGCGCTGGTCCACGCGGGTGAGCTGCGCGGTGGCGAGGGCGGTCTCGATACGGAGGATGGTGGCGGCGTCGGTCTTGGCCTGGGCCTCGGACACGCCGCCCATGGTGAGCAGGTGGGTGATGTAGGCGACGTACTGCTCGCGGAGCGTGACGCTCTTGGGGTCGGTCTTGAGGTAGTAGTCGCGGTCGGGGAGGCCGATGCCGCCGGCGCCGGTTTCGACGATGATGACGCTGGAGTCGATGGCGTCCTGCCCGGTGCCGGAGTTGAAGAAGAAGGATCCGGGGAGAGTGTGCTGGATGTCGGCGAGCGCGGCGAGGATGGCAGGGCGGCTCTCGAGGGCGTCGATGCGGGCGAGAGCGGGCTTGAGGGGATCAAGGCCACGGCGGTCGATGGCGGCCGTATCCATGCAGGCGCCGAAGTAGTCGCCCACCTTTTGCTGGACGGGGGTGCGGTTAGTTGCCTTGGCGTCATCGGCGAGGATGCCCCAGAGAAACTGCTGGTTGTCATTGGTGAGCTTCGCGTAGACGCTCCATCCTGCCTGGTCGGCAGGGATGGGGTTCTTCTTCTCCCAGCCGCCGCAGGAGAACTTGTAGAAGTCCGTGCAGGGGTCGACCGAGCGATCGAGGCTCGATGGGTCGAGCGAGGGGGAGTAGGGCATGGCCTGGAGCGGCTGTGCGGGCTCCTGGGCGGCAAGGGAGAGAGGAGCGCAGAGAAAGGCGGCGGCCACTACGTGCTTCAGGGACATGGGTTCTCCTGTGTGTGCCATCGTATACGGTCTGCCCCTACCATCCGTTCCGACCGTGCTCCTGTTCGTGCATCGTTCGCTCCATCCTGCAGAAAAAAGCGCTTCGCGGGACAGGGTAAACGCACAGCATAAGGTCCGAAAAGTAAAGGAGCCCCAATTTGCTTGCGACTTTGTCGCCAACTCGCATCGCAAATACAATAATTTCCAGGCCAGGTGAGATCGGGATAGGGATGCACTTCGCTACGGCCCGCGGTAGCATCATGGTTCTGCAGCGCTGGATGAGCGGGACGCCAGAGGCAGTAAGCGTGCTCCACCGTTTGCAGCTGTCGGCGGGCACATTACTAGCCCCGAAACTCTGTCCAGAACAACACCCACCCGCTACAGTACCGCTACAAATGGGGCATACTGAAGCCGTATTTCATAATCGGGCCTGTAGCTCAACGGTTAGAGCAGGGGACTCATAATCCCTTGGTTGGGGGTTCAAATCCCTCCGGGCCCACCATCAAAGATCCACGGTTTACCCCGTCCTGGTTCCCTCACACAACAGCCGCGTGACGTGACAACCTTCCGGCCACATGCCTACACATTTCTATGTGGGGGCGGGATAGAAAGGTAAGCAACGCGCTTTGTCTCCTTGCGCGCACGGGACAGCGAGTCCATGAGCAGTCCGCACACGAAACTGAGGAACGAAATCATCATCAGCGCGGCACTGAGGATGGCCGTCGGAAGCCGAGGCACCAGGTGGATTCTGCGAAATTCCAGGATCAGCGGAAATCCGAGCACTGTAGCCAGTATAAAAATGATCGATCCGATGATCGTGAAAAACTGAAGTGGGCGCTCCTCTTTGATCAGGGTGACAATGGTGAGCAGAATGCGCGCGCCGTCCTTGTAAGTGTTCAACTTAGAGGAGCTTCCCTCGGCCCGATCCCGATACTGCGTTGTCATCTCGGCGAGAGGCATACGAAGTTCGAGCGCGTGAATGGTCAGCTCCGTCTCTGTCTCAAATCCTGAGCTCAAGGAGGGGAAGGTTTTCACAAAGCGGCGGCTGAAAATACGATAGCCCGAGAGCATGTCAGTGATACGGCTGCCGAAGACGAAGCGCACGATGCCGGTGAGAGCCGCGTTTCCGAAGCGATGTCCATAGCGATACGCTGCAGCGATCTCCGTAACACGAGTGCCGGTGACCATATCCGCGCATTCGGCGAAGAGCAGATCGATCATGGCAGGGGCACTCGAGGCATCGTAAGTGTCGTCTCCATCAACCAGAACGTAAACGTCTGCGTCGATATCGGAAAACATGCGGCGAACAACGTTGCCTTTCCCCTGCAGGCTCTCCCTCGCAACAATCGCGCCCGCCGCCTTCGCCACGGCTATTGTGTTGTCTGTCGAGTTGTTGTCGTAGACGTAGATCAAAGCAGTTGGCAGAGCACCAGCGAAGCTCGACACGACATTTGCGATCGATACTTCCTCATTGTGACAGGGGATCAGTACGGCGATCCGAGGCGTTCCGGGCAGGTGCTCGCTCTCGAACATAGCTTGCTGAGTGGGTCTAGCGTTGATCGCCGTCATTTGGGTTTAGGTTACACCGAACCTGCCGAACCGCTCTGTACTATTGAAATATGGAATTTCCAGAGATTGTAGTAGGATCCGGTCCCGCTGGAGTTTCCGTCTCGAAGGCGCTGCTGGAACGCGGACATCGCGTGTGGATGCTGGACGGCGGGTCCACCCTTGAAAAGGATAAAGCTGAGCAGCTCGTCAAGCTGAGCGCACAACCTCCTGCAAGTTGGCCGGGCGAAGCGAGCCTGTGGATGCGGCAGGGAACCAAGGCCGGAGTGAAGGGCTTGCTGAAGCTGACGTACGGCTCGGACTATCCCTACCGCAGAATGCCCGGCGCGACGGCGATGACCAGCGAAGGTGTGTACATCCAGTACTCCATGGGCAAGGGTGGCCTGAGTGCGACCTGGGGCACCGCCGTTATGCCGTATCGCCAGAGCGATATCAACGATTGGCCTTTGACGGTGAAAGACCTGGAGCCTCACTATCGCGCAGTGTTGGACTTTATGCCGGTCGCGCAGGGTGTCGACGGTCTGGAAGAAGACTTCCCCACGTTCAAGCCGACCGAGCCCATGCCCCTGGGTACCCAGGGCAGACACTTGTGGAAGGTGCTGCGTGCGCATGAGAACGAGTTGCGTGAGGAAGGCGTCAAGTTCGGCCAGTCGCGTCTAGCCATCAACTACCCGGGTCACGGCGCCCCAGGAGCCTGCCAACTTTGCGGGCTGTGCATGTACGGGTGTCCCTATGGACTGCTGTACTCATCGGCACAGACAGTAGATGAGCTGCGAAAACATCCGAACTTCGTCTACATGCCGGGATACACCGTCCAGCGCGTGGACGAATCGCCCGAAGGTGTTTCCGTAAAGGCTGCTCTCGCCGATGGAACGACCGAGACTTTGCAAGGGCACAGAGCCTTCCTGGCCGCGGGTGTGCTTGCATCAACGGCGATCGTGCTGCGGTCCATTGGAGCCTACGACACGCCCGTCACATTTCGCGATTCGCATTACTTCATGATGCCAATGTTGAGCCTGCGCGCGGCGCCCGGCTTTGAGCGCGGAAACCTGCAAACCATGTCGCAGATATTCCTGGAAATTATGGACGAACGAGTAAGTCCTTATTCGGCCCACCTGCAGGTTTACACCTATAATGACTTATTCGAACAACCTATCCACCAGATTCTGCGCATGGTAGGCCCGTTGGCCAGGCTGTTTCCGTGGAAAGCATTCCTTTCGCGACTTACGATTGTTCAGGCTTTCATGCACTCTTCTGATTCACCGGGATTCACCGGCATCCTTGAGCGTGACGGCGATTCGGACCGTCTGCGGTTGATTGCCGAAGACCGTCCGGAGACGGCGAACGTTGTAAAAAGACTGATCCGGAAGCTCAATGCGATCCGCCCGTTTTCCGGGGCGTTGCCAATTTCGGTCATGCTGGAGCGAGGAGAGCCTGGCCGCGGATTCCACACCGGAGGAACGTTTCCCATGGCGCATGAGCCTACTGGCTTTCAGAGCGATCTACTCGGAAGGCCGGCTGGACTGAAAAGGGTGCACGTTGTGGATTCGAGCGTACTCCCTTCCATCTCCGGAACCACGATTACCTATACGGTGATGGCCAACGCGCACCGAATCGGTACGTATGCCGGCGCCTGAGCACGAGACTGAGATGGCGATCGTATGTGCGGTCACTGGTGCAAACGGCTACGTAGGCTCGCATATTGCCGCATTGTTGGCGAAGCATGGGAGTGTGGTTCCCATGGGCCGGAAGCCGGCCCCCGATGGAATCGTCTGGCAGATGGGTGACCGAGGAGTAGCCGAAAAACTTCGCAGCCGTCAAGTCAGGGTGCTCGTCCATAGCGCTTGGGACATGGCGCAGACCGACGCCAAACTGTATCGGAAAACCAACGTGGAAGGCACTCGCAGTCTGGTCGCCGACGCGAAGTCTGCAGGAGTCGAGCGCATCGTTTTCATCTCGACTATCTCCTGCTTCGAGCAGGCTCGCTCGAACTACGGCAGGAGCAAGCTGGCAGCGGAAAAGATCATCCTGAATGCCGGCGGAACGGTCGTCCGCCCGGGTTTGGTGTGGGGAGAAAGGGCCGGCGGCATGTTCGGATCGCTCCGGAACCAGGTGAGCCGAGGAGGAATAGTGCCCATGATCGGCTCGGGCCTTTACGCGCAATACCTCGTCCACGAAGAAGATCTTGCGGCAGCGGTGTTGCGCGCCGTGAAAGACGAGGGCCTCTCCGGTAAGGTGCTTACAGTAGCCCACTCGAAGCCGTGGATGCTTCGGGATCTTACCCTCCGCATCGCCGCTGAGGAGGGCAGGCAGGTGAAGCTGATCAGCGTCCCCTGGCGACTTGTCTACGTCGCCCTAAAGAGCGCCGAAACGCTTGGATTGAAGCTGAGCTTTCGTTCCGACAGCCTCCTGAGCTTGGTGTACCCTGACCCGAGTCCATCCTTCTCCGACGAGATTCCCGTGCGAAGCTTTCGCTAGGGGGAAACTGTCTCGTGAATCAACAGACTTCACCCAGCAGGAGTCACTCATGCTCTCTCAATTCGGCGGTAGATCTACGCACGAGCAGCGGAGACGTTTAGCCGGTTCTGCGATTGTGATATTTGCGTGGCTGTTCCGCATCTTTGCGAGCTTCCATGGCCATAGCCATCAGGAAATCCGCTTCGGCTTGGACTATCGCTCGATTTACAGCAGCAGCCGCTGTCTTCTGGATGGACGCAATCCGTATAGCGGACCTGAGATGCAGGCCGAGTTCCTTGCGCACGGCGGCTCTCTCAGGGAGGTGGGTCCGAACGATGACCCGCGTAGCATCTTCGCTCCCTACTACGTAGGCTATCCACCTACATCCTTGTTTTACTTCATGCCTCTCGCGTCTCTTCCGTGGCAACTTTCTCGGCACCTGTGGATCGTATTCTCCCTGACACTCTATGGACTGGCCGCCTTACTATTCTCCGAGCTCTGTTCTGATTACTCTCCCATTGCAGCGAACCTCTGCCTCGCATGCTTTCTGGGAGCGCAATGGCTCCCAATCTATCTCTTGCAACCTACGCTCCTGCCTGCCGCGCTGTGTTGCATTGGGATCTGGTCGCTGCTTCAGGGACGATTCATCAAGGCCGGGATCCTCTGCCTGGCTTTTTCGTTGGTTCTGAAACCGCACCTCGGAGCCCTCCCGCTCCTGTACTTCTTTCTGGTCAGTCCAGTCTCTCGAAAGCGCGCTTTGCAGGTAGTGTGCGTGACGGTACTGCTCTGCGTGCCCGGCCTAACCTGGACCAGCATGCACGCCGGAACACGGCACTGGGTGCAAAATTTCAGCGTGAACGTCAAGAATGTCGCTTCACGTGGTCATTTGAGTGATCCCGGTCCCACGGGCGGCGGGGTACCGGAAGAAATATCCGATCTCCAGACGATCGTCAGCATGTTCCGCGACGATCCTGCCTACTACAATCCGGCAGTGTGGTGCTTCAGCCTGGTGCTGCTCGCCGTCTGGCTCTATCCAGCCCTGACTTTACCATCCACTCGAGAGAAGGATCTACTGTGTCTTGCGGCCATCCTGACCTTCAGCATGCTGCCCATCTACCATCGTGAGTATGACTCCCTGGTTCTCTTGACAGTGTTCCCCGCGATCGGCTTTCTGCTGAAGGAGAGACCACGATGGGGAGCCGTTGCTGCCTCTCTCAGTCTCGTGCTCTCCTTCGTCGTCTCGAACTATTACAAACGGTTCGTTCTCAGACCGCATCTGGCGGTGTTGCAGAGAGCCGTTGGCGCGGGTGTCGGCGGCAAAACGCTCATCGCATTGATGCAACGCCCGCTTGCCCTGTCGTTGCTAATCCTGACCGTCTTTTTCCTGGTGGCCCTTTACAGGGTTCCAAGGTTGCCGAGCGGTCAAGGTGAGATGCCAGCGGCATTCCCCGTTCTACCGGCAGCATGATGAAAGTGGCACGATCAGAGGCTGGTGCTCGACCACCTCATCCTGCCCAACCTTCAAGAGGCCGTTGCTGGCAACCAGAGTCGTACTTCCCAGCTTGCCAGCCGCGAGTCTTCGGGCTGCTTCGGGCGGTTCCGGGAGCGTTCGATGCGACCCTCCGGGGCCACCACTTTGCCCCACCTTCTGAACGTCCGGCGCGCGCCTGGAGATAGCCCCCTCCCACGCAGTCGTGGACCTTCCGCTATAGTGCCCCGTTTGCAAGCTCCTTCACTCCAGCGCGGGAGACGAGAACGTCATCCTCAGACTTGCCGCCACTGAACGCCGCTATCAGGTACCCCGTCTTTCCCCTGACAATCACCCCTCCACTCCAACCAAACTCGCCCGTCATCGGCGCACGTACGTGGCTCCCGCTGTCTTTCAACGTATCCGCCATCTCCGCCGCTTTGGAGTAGGCGATCGCCACAAGATTCGTCCCCTTGTCCGTCGACGTTACTTCGTCTTTCATACGCCCGACCACCAACATCTTCGAGCTCCAGGCCTCCACATGATCGCCATCGAAGTAGGCCACGACTGCCACACCGCTCACATTCAACTCCGCCGCACGCCTTCGCATCGTCAGCAGGGCCGCATCGGCTACCTCGTCGAAGCTCTTCCCTGCCACAGCCTCTTTCGCAAGCGGGCTGCGAACAGCTGGGGAGCCCTGACCCTGTGCGACGGCCGGCGCCAAACAGGGCGCAACTGCCTGGAGCGAAAACGCCAGCATAAGAACAACGGGTTTCAGACGGAGGGGGCGAAGACTTGCTATTGGCATACGCGAAGCATATGCGATCCGATACATAACCCGAAAGATCCGCTTTCTCGATCTCCGAGGACACCGAGGTCTCAGATACCCTGTTCCCGATTCTTTAGCCCTCAACACAGCCCATCACCATGTTTCACGCCTCGGCGATATGCTTGATGCGAAGCAAACACCCTTGGGAAGCATCTTCATGAACCCTCCTCTTTTCCTGCTCGCGGTCGCCCTTCTCTCCCCCAACAGCAACCCCGACCCCGCAGGCACGCAAGACCTCCCACCTCCATCACAGGCAGTCTCGCAGCAGCCGCGACCTTCCACCACGAACTCACCGGAGACCGCCAGCTCCAACTCCGTTCCTTCCCCCGCCACCGACGTCGACACACTCCTCGATCACCTGCAGGCCAACGTCGTGGAGTACTACAACGCCATCCCGAGCTTCTTCTGCTCCGAGCACGTCATCAGCGAAAGCGAGCACCCAGGCTTTCTGAACGGCTCGGTCCACACAGTCAGCGACTCCCGCTTTCGGCTCCGGCGAAAGGTCACCGCGACAAAGGCAGTCACCCTCGAAGAGTCCCGCGTCGTCGACACCATCGACGGCAAAGCTCCGCGACGACAGCTGGACGAGGCGGATGCCCTCGGCGGTCCCAGCCTCCTCCTCGGCGGCTTCAGCGAATCGCTCAAGTTGGCCTCTGCCCTTGGCCGCGCCTGCTTTGCCTACCGTCTCGAACCCGTCCGTCCAGGTCACGAGGGCGACCCCCTGCTTCTCCTCTTCGCCAATCTCCCGAAGAAGTCGCGCGGCCCGAACTGCCCGGCCTACGCCGACATCCAGGGCCGTGCCTCCATCGATCCCGGCGTCATGCGTGTCGTCCGTATCCAACAAACCACCCACGACTACGAAATCGTTCCCGGCATCCGCGGAACCTGGACATGGTCCGTCGATTACAGCCCCGTCCTTATGGGAGGCAAGACCTTCTGGCTGCCCCGCAGAACAGACTCGGTCTCACGCGCAGACCAAAGCCCTGCTCGCTGGCGATACACCGCCACCTACTCCGATTGCCACAAGCTCGAGGTCACGTCCACCATGCTCTCCGGCGAAACTCCGGTCGAAGCCGCCCCAATCCCAGCAGACTCCGCGCGCCCCGAAACCGAAGCTCCAGAAGCGCGGGATCTCACGCCAGAAGGCAACCCCAGCCCAAATCCAAGTCCCTACGCCCCGCCCCTTCCACCCCGCCCATAGAGCCACCGCCCAAGCCGCTCTTCCAAGCAGGCAGGCACCCCGGTGAAGCGGAGCCTCACCTCAGCCCGCAGCATTGGACAGCTTCGACGGCCACCCCATAGAATCTCGCCGGCGCGTGGCTGCTGTCCTTCTGCGTCCCGAAGCCTGTCGTTCCTGGAGATCTTCTATGCGCGCCATCCGCCTCCTGCTTGTTGCCGTAGCCACTCTCTCCCTGTTCACCGGCTCCGGCCTCCGGGCACAGGCGCCGCCTCCGATCCCCGCAAGCCACATCCGCATCCACTACTTCCGGCCCGACGCCACCTACACCGGATGGACCGTCTACGCCTTCGGCGACACCACCGAAGACCACGGGCAACTTCGCCGGCGGCCCCGTGCAGATCACCGGCACCGACAGCTTCGGCGCCTACTTCGACGTCGGCATCAAGGCCGGCGCCACCAACGTCGGCATCATCGTCCACAACGGCAACACCAAAGACCCCGGCCCCGACGAGCTCGTCAATCCTTCCACCCAGGGCAACGAGTTCTGGCAGGTCTCCGGCGTCGTCGGCCTCTCCACCACGCGGCCCCCCACCACCTCGCAGAAGAACCCGAACATTCCTGCCAACACCGCCCGCGTCCACTTCTTCCGGCCCGACAGCAACTACGCCAACTGGACCGTCTACGCCTTCAACGACACCACCGCCGACACCGGCAACTACAACGGCGGACCCATCCAGTCAGACCGGTACCGACGCCTACGGCGCCTACTTCGATGTTCCGCTCTCCAGCCGAACCCGCAGGACCTCGGCTTCATCGTCCACAACATCCAGACCGGCACGAAGAACACGCCCAGCCGACCTCCACCTCAACGTCGCCATCTACAACGAGGTCTGGATCATCTCCGGCGACCCCACCGTCTACCTTACCCAGCCAACCGCCGCCGCAGCTCCTCAACGCCAACTTCCTCAAGCTGCAGGCGTTCTGGATCGATCGCAACACCATCGCCATCCAGCAGGCCTACGTCCAGACCGAACGGCAAGTACTTCCTCTCAAGCGACCTCACCGCCGACCTGCAGCTCACGCACTACCGGCGTCACCGGCGGCACCGCCATCCCTCTCACCGCTGGGCGGTACCCTCACCGCCGCCCAGCTCGCCCGCTTCCCGCAGCTCGCCACCGGATACACCGCTCTCCACCTCCCCTCCGATCTCAAGGCCGCCGGACTACCGGACACTGCTCGAAGGCCAGCTCGCCGTCTCCATCCTCCGCCCCGACGGCACGCTCGCCTACGCCACCGGCGTGCAGGACGCAGGCGTCCTCGACGACCTCTACGCCTACTCCGGCAAGCTCGGCGTCATCGTTCCGCCACAGCGATGATTCCGACCGGGACGATGACCGCGACCAGACGGCCGAGGACGACGACTCAGCCGCGTTGAAGGTGAAGGTCTGGGCGCCCACCGCCCAGTCGATGGACCTCCAGCTCTTCAAACGCTGCCGACACCGCGCCCGCGAAGACCGTCGCCATGCACCAGCACGACGGCGTCTGGAGTCGCCGCCCTCGATGAGGCGTGGATCGGCCATTACTACCTCTTCGACGAGAAGGTCTACGCCCCCAGCACCCGCACCGTGGTCGAAAACATCGTCACCGACCCCTACTCCATCGACCTCGCCGTCAACGGAACAAAGAGCCGCCTCACCGACGTCGACGCCGAAATCAACAAGCCCGGCGGCTGGGACGAGGACGTCGCACCCAGCCTCGCTGCGCGTCAACGACCTCAGCATCTACGAGCTCCACGTCCGCGACTTCAGCGTCGGCGACGCAACCGTCCCCGCAGCGCACCGCGGAACCTACCTCGCCTTCACCGACCCGCACTCCGACGGCATGAAGCACCTCCAGACGCTCGCCGACGCCGGCCTCAAGGCCATCCACCTCCTGCCCACCTTCCACTTCAACAGCATCAACGAAGACAAGACGCACCTGGAAGACCACCGGCGACCTCAGCCGCTATCCGCCCGATGGCCAGCAGCAGCAGGCCGCTGTCGCCGCCATCCAGTCCGCCGACGCCTACAACTGGGGCTACGATCCCGACCACTACCTCGCCCCCGAAGGCGGCTACGCCGTCAACCCCGACCACCGCGTCCGCGAGTACCGCCAGATGGTCATGGGCCTCCATCGCTCCGGCCTCCGCGTCATCCAGGACGTCGTCTTCAATCACACCTGCGGCTTCGGCGAGGCTCCAAACTCCATCCTCGATGAGGTCGTCCCCGACTACTACAACCGCCTCGACGCCGACGGCAGCCTCGAAACCGGCTCCTGCTGCGCCGACACCGCCACCGAGCACCTCATGATGGGCAAGCTCCAGCAGGACGCCGTCCTCTGGAACGCCAAGAAGTACAAGATCGACGGCTTCCGCTTCGACATCATGAGCTTCACCTTCGTCAAAAACCTGCAGGCGATCCAGCAGGCGCTCGCCAAGCTAACCCTGCGCAAAGACGGCGTCGACGGCTCCAAGATCTACATCTACGGCGAAGGCTTCAACTTCGGCGAAACCGCCAACAGCGCCCTCGGCGTCAACGCCTCCCAGCTCAACCTCTACGGCAACGGCATCGGCACCTTCAACGACCGCATCCGCGATGGCGTCCGCGGCGGCGGCCCCTTCGACGACGAGCGCGTCCAGGGCTTCGCCACCGGCCTCTTCACCGACCCCAGCACCTACACCACCCAGACCACCGCTCCTCTCGACCAGAAAACCACCCTGCTCCACCGCTCCGACTGGATCCGCGTGGGCCTCACCGGCAACCTCCGCGACTACACCTTCACCGACTTCACCGGCGCCACCCTCACCGGCGCCCAACTCGACTACCAGGGCCAGCCCACCGGCTACACCGCCTCCCCCGTCGAAGCCGTCAACTACGTCTCCGTGCACGACAACCAGGACCTCTTCGACGCCATCCAGGTCAAGTCCGCCGAAGGCGACTCCTCCGCCACCCGCGCCCGCCGCCAGGTCCTCGCCATGAGCATCGTCGCCCTCGGCCAGGGCATCCCGTTCTTCATGGGCGGGCGACGATCTCCTCCGCTCCAAAGACATGGACCAGAACAGCTACGACTCCGGTGACTGGTTCAACAAGATCGACTGGACCGGGCAGGGAAACAACTGGGGCATCGGCCTTCCTATCGCCAGCCAGAACGCAAGTCAGTGGCCCTTCGAGCAGCCCCTGCTTGCCAACGCCGCCCTCAAGCCCACCCCCGCCGAGATCGGAAGCACCACCGCCGCCTTCCAGGAGTTCCTCAAGATCCGCGGCAGCTCCAGCCTCTTCCGCATGGCGACCGCCGCCGAGGTCGAAGAGCCATCTCCACTTCCTCAACACCGGTCCAGCACAGACCCCTGGCCTCATCGTGATGGAGCTCGACGCCACCCCAGAAGAGCGCCCAGCACCCGCTACAACTTCAGCCACATCGTCGTCGTCTTCAACGCAACCAACGCGCCACAAAGCTTCACCTCCGCCAGCCTCGCGGGCCTCTCGCTCGGCCTCCACCCCATTCAGCAGGAGTCCAACGACCCCGTCGTTCGCACCTCCACCTTCGAACCCAAGTCCGGAACCGCACTGGTCCCCGCACTCACCACTGCAGTCTTCGTAAGCTCCGAATAAGGCATCGCCCGGGAGCCTCATAGGGCAGACCGCGTCCCGCAAACGCGAACGGGAGAGCCCTGCCTGCATTCGCTCGGAAGCTCGACGCCCATTGTTCCTCGAGTCAAACCCCATCCGTCGCACCGCGCCCGGCCTCTGCTGCGGCTCATACGCCGAAGCCCCACGTACCTGCGGTGCTATCGCAGCACATCAATTCCGTAAGGCAACCCGTCCCGAATCTGCTACCTTGGTGCGCATCAACGATCTTCCGGGCCCCGTCTTCACGCTTCTTCACCCAAGCAGGAGCCTCGGCCCATGGACACCAACAAGAGCTACTGCGAGCGTCTCTCTCAGGTCCTCTGCGGTCTCGTCGACGACGACATCACGCAACCCTTCGACGTCAGGGAAGAGATCCTCAAGATGTACCCCGGGATGAGACCGCTTCCCGCCATCACCCCCGAAGGGCTCTTCGTCTACCTTCAAGAAAACCCGAGCGGGCAGGCCAAGCTCGCCGTCATCTCCGAGTACACGCCCAGCAAGTGGCTCCTTGAGCGTGAACTCGAATCGCAGCGCTGGTGGCGTCCAGGGGACGATGCCTACACCAGGGCCGCCGATCGATC
This sequence comes from uncultured Acidobacteriaceae bacterium, assembly GCA_963752655.1. Lineage (GTDB taxonomy): Bacteria > Acidobacteriota > Terriglobia > Terriglobales > Acidobacteriaceae > Edaphobacter. The sequence goes on along the minus strand of CAVVZK010000011.1, from coordinate 548,151 downwards.
GGCTATCGGTCTCTGCCTCTCCGGTGGCGGCATCCGCAGCGCCACCTTCAACCTTGGCATCCTTCAGGGCCTCTCAGAACACCGCCGCCTCGGCAACTTCACCTACCTCTCCAGCGTCTCCGGCGGTGGCTACATCCACCAGTTCCTCGCCGCCTGGATCTACAACCGCAAGCTCTCCCCCAAGGCCGTCTCCGAGGACATCTTCCAATCCGTGGACAAGCCCGTCATCCCCTCCGCTCTCGACGATATCCAGGACTTCCTCCGTCCCATCCCCAACACGGCATCCGACCCCAATCACCCCGAGCCCAAACCCTTCCGACGCTCCACCTACGCCACCGTCACCTCGGAACCCCTTCGCTGGCTCCGTCGCTACACCAACTACCTCGCACCTCGCAAAGACCTTATCGGTCTCGACACCTGGACCATCATCGCGGTCTGGCTCCGCAACACCATCCTCAACTTCATCGTCGTCCTCTCGGCCTTTGTCTTTCTCCTTCTCCTTCCTCACCTGCCCATCACGCGCTGGATCATCGGTCGCAACGCGCGCCCCTCGCCCCACCACGTCGTCGACACCCTCGTCGCCGCCGGGGCCATCCTCGGTCTCACCCTTGCCGGCGCCCGATTCCGCCTCTGGCTTCGAGACTGCGGGCACCCCGCCGAGGCAAACCCCGTCTACACCCGCATCATGGGCTGGATCCTCCTTCTCTTCGTCACTGCCGTCATCGTCTCTCCAGCCGTCTACCGCTCCAGCATCCCCTGCGAATACACCTACTTCTACAGCCAGCCCTCCCTCAATCAGGACAAGGCCTTTCTTCCCTGCCTGGACTCCAACGCCACGCCCAAACACTGGCCGGTCCTCAATCCCGTCTTCGCCGAACCCACAAACCCCTCCTCCCATCTTCACTACACCGCCCACTTCGAAGACACCTCCAGCCCCTCCGCCAGCACCCTCAAGATCGACGCCGACACCCACACCCCGGAACCCGTCTCCCGCCTTCGCTCCCACTGGGATCTTCGCCCCGCATCCTTCCTCCCCCATCCCCTCCACCTCCACTCCTTTCTCCCATCCGAGTTCCCCACCTGGTTCACCCGCCAAACCTCCTTTCCCCTCACCCGCATCGCCTTCGTCCTCGGCAACGCCTGCCTTCTTCTGCTCCTTGGCCTGGCCGCGGAAAGGTTGTCGCTCGCCGGTCGCCTCGCCCTCTTCCTCCTCGGCATCGCCTTCGCCTGGCTTCTGCTCTTCGGCGTTCGCATGCTCTTCTTCGTCGCCGCCTTTGCGCCCCGGCCAGAGCTCATCTCCTCTCTCGGCGTCGTCATCCTCCCGCCCCTGCTCTTCGGCATTCCCTTCATCACCCTCGAGCTCGGCGTCGGCCTCATCGGCGACCGCATGCGCGACGAGCACCGCGAATGGATCGCACGCCTCCGCGCCGCCAGCTTCCTCATCGGGGCCGCGTGGCTCCTGCTCACCGGCTTCTCCCTCTTCGGTCCGGAGATCTTCGACAAGATCGCCGCCATGACCTACACCAGGTACGCCGTCTGGAGCGGCTGGCTCCTCACCACCGTCGGCGGCATCCTCGCCGCGCGCTCCTCCCGCACCAACGGCAAAGCCGCCGACAGCGACGAAACGGAAGCCAAGGGCATCCCCTGGCTTGAGATCCTCGCCACCTTTGCCCCGCCCGTGTTCATCGCCGGCCTCCTCATCCTCATCGCCAAGCTCACCAGCTGGAGCATCATCCCCACCACCTACCTCGAACCCGCCCCCTTCCACATTGTCTGCATCTCCGGCGCCGCCTTCCTCGGCATCTTCTACGTCTTCGGCCGGCGCATCGACATCAACGACTTCTCCATGCACCCCTTCTACCGCGACCGTCTCGCCCGCTGCTACGCCGGCGCGTCAAACCCCGATCGTCGCCCCAACCGCTTTACCGGCTTCGACCCCCACGACCGCGAACTGTCGATGGCATCCCTCCTTCCCACCACATGGCACACCCTCGACGGCATGGACCGGCCCTCGATCCCCGCCAACACCACCAACCCAGCCACCTCCACCCCGTACACCCCCGCGCCTCCCACCCCCATGCCAACAACCGAAGGTGGCTACGCCGGCCCCTTCCCCATCATCTGCACCTCCATCAATCTCACCACCGGCGAAGATCTCGCCTACCAGGAGCGCAAGGCCGCCTCCTTCACCTTCACTCCCCTCTTCTCCGGCTTCAACGTCGGCTGGACCGCCGGCAAAAGCAAGTCCGTGCAGTTCAATGGCTTCGTCCCCACCTCCGAGTACGTCTACACCGACCAGGGAGGCATCTCGCTCGCCACCGCCGTCGCCATCTCGGGAGCCGCCGCCAGCCCCAACATGGGCTACCACACCAGCCCCGCCATCGCCTTCCTTATGACCGTCTTCAACGTCCGCCTCGGCTGGTGGCTTCGCAACTCACGACGCCGAACCATGTACGCGGTCAATACCAAAACGCTGCCCTCCGCACCACGCTTCGGCCCGCTCCGCCTCTTCGACGAGCTCGCCGGACGCGCCAACGACACCGCCTCCTACATCTATCTCACCGACGGCGGCCACTTCGACAACATGGGGCTGTACGAACTCCTCCGCCGCCGCTGCCGCACCGTGGTCGTCTGCGACGGTGAGGCCGACGGCCGTCTTGCCTTCGAAGGAATCGCCATGGCCATTCGCAAGGCACGTCTCGACTTCGGAATTGAGGTCACGCTCGACGGCCTCGACCCCACCCTGAAAGCTGAGCCGCTCTCAACGCCCGAACCCGATCCCACACCCACCCTCAACATCACCGCCGAGATCTCCCCCACCAACGCCACCGGCATCACCGGCCAGATCTCCGGCACTCCAACCTCACCCAACCACCCGCACGGCCTCAACTCCTTCAAGGACTACCCCTCCAACACCACCCACGCCGTCTTTGGCACCATCGTGTACCCCGAAGACCCGGCCAATCCCGGCCACATCCTCTACATCAAATCCTCACTCACCGGCGACGAACCCGCCGACGTGCTCAACTTCCGGCGCCAGCACCCTACCTTCCCCAACGACACCACCCTCAACCAGTTCTTTACCGAATCGCAGTTCGAAAGCTACCGCCGCCTCGGCCAGCACATCATCCAGGAAGACACCACCGTAACCACCTGGCTCGCCGCCCATGTCCCCGCGCACGGCACGCCCAAGCCCCACCCCGCCACCCCATAGCCCTGTCTTCCTCAGCGAAGTCGAAGAACCCGCGTCCCACCAAGCGAGATCGCTCCCACCCTCAGCCGGGACCCCAACCTCTACCGCCCCAGATGAGCGTCGAAAAACCGCGCCATCGTCTCGTCCGCCTCCCTCGTCTCCGGCAAGCTCGGGTCGTTCCAGAACGCATGCGGAAGCGCCTCAAACACCACCAGCGGAGCCTCCCCTCCCGCCCGCAGGAAGGCCCTTTGCAGAATCGTCGTCCCGCTCAGCAGCAGGTCCCGCCCACTCGTCATGAACAGGGTCGGCGGCATCCCCTGGAGGTCCGCATACAGTATGGACAGCGAAGGATCCTCAAGTGCGAGCTTGCCCGCATACTCCCTGTCCCCCGAACCCTCCGGTCGCGGCGGATCAAGGTGCCCGGAAAAGCCGTTCAGTGCGTACAGCGCCATCGAATCCCCAGTCTTGCTGAAGTCCCCGTGGCCCGAAAAGATCCCCAGGGCCCCTGGCATCGGCAGCCCGAGCGCTTTCAGCTTCACCGCCACCTCGCCCGTCAGAATCGCCCCCGCGGAGGTCCCAAAGATCCCGATATTCTTCGGTGCATGTGTCTTCAACATCTCCCGGTAAACCGCCACCGCATCGTCGAGCGCGGCCGGAAAAGGGTGCTCGGGAGCAAGCCTGTACAACACCGCGACAACCTTCGTCTGTGTCATGGATGCCACCGGGATCGACTCGGTCAGCGACCCCGAGTCGGAGTTGAACCCACCCCCATGGAGGTTGATCAGCACCCTTTCCGCCTTTGCCCCGGAAAGGTTCTCCGGCACGATCACACGCGTCGGCACGCCTGCAATCGTCGTCGGTGTCACCACCGCCGGGTACATCTTCCGAAAGACCTCGCCTGTCCGGTTCTGCCACTCGTCCGTGTGTTCGCGTCGGTGCTCCAGCGTCTCCGGGGCAGCCGCGTCCGAAGCCGGCCGACCCAGCATTCTCTGCGCCTCCGGGCTCACCGTCTTCGGCACCGGGACCACCCGGGTCACCACCGCCGTCCCATCCGGCCCGATCCTGCTCGAGTTCCTTGGTGTCTCCCCCGCCTGCTGCGCCATGCACCCCGACCCCGCCGTCAAGCCTGCAACTAACGCCCAGGCAAGCGTAACGCCCCCGACCCTTTTCATCCCGATCCCCTCTGCAACCAAACGCGTCACCTTCGCTGGGGGACGCACCCCAGCATAGACGAACAAGCTCTCCGCAATCTTCTGCCTCTTACGGTGACCTTTATCGGGGCTTGGGGACCTGCCGCCCGGACGGTCTACAGGACAGAGGCAAGCTGTGGACGCAACGCCGCATGGTTGCTCTCATATAAGGCCAACAGCCGTTGCCGCATCAGGAAGTACGCCGCCGAGGCCTCCTGCACACTGAAGGGCGCCAGCGCCGCATACCTGTGTGTAAGCGTGCCCATCTCGACCTTCCTTGCCGCCGCTCGCAGCCGCACCGCGTCCCGCCGCATCATCTCCGTTACCACCCGGCCCTCGGTGGGGTTCCAGCGCTGAACATACCGCGCCAGGTCCAGCATCGCCTCCGCATTCCGGCGCATGCGGTCCAAACCATCGTGCCCCCCGATCAGCTCCCACATCTCCGAAGGCTCAATCCCGAGTTGATCCTTGCTCGGGCTCAGGTAAGACATGGCCAGCCGCTCCATCTGGACCATATCCACCGGCTGGATCCTGCCAAGAAGCTCCGGCCAGGGTCGCGGTTCTCGACTCTCCCCCACAACGAAAGAAATGTAGTACAAGCCAAGCACCAGAACGCCAAAACCAAGGATCTCTACCGGAATCATGGATGCGACCTCTTATGCTGTTCGTCGGAACCTGCCTGGCCCGCTATCGTCCCGCGTAGGCGTCCGTCTTCAACGCGCGCCTGTATTAGTAACAGATCCCGCGCCATTTCAGGGGAAATTTGCTTGGGGTCCCTTTCAGGGAGCCAAAGCGCAACGATCCAATAAGCTACCGCACCGACGTAAATCCATTGCCTCGCGTGTTCCAGGACCGCAAAATGCTCGGAACGCCCCCAGTAGCTGTGCATCGTATCCGTCGCAAAGGCCACAAACGACCAAGCAATCAGGCCATATCCGACCCGCATCACGTGGCCCCGCCACACCAGCCCAAGCCGCTGTGACACAATCATGATCCCCGAAAAGAAGCAGCAGATCAGCATCGTCGAAAACAGGCTGCCGCGCATCTCCCACAAATCCAGCGACGACGTCGCCGATGGAGCGATCCAGAACGCCATCACTCCCGCAAAGATCGCCCCCGCTATCCCGCTGCCGTAAAAGCGCGCTCGCGCCCCCTCCGCCCATTCACCCTTGATCTGCAGCACCAGGTGTGCCAGTTCGATCACCAGCGCGATCTGCAGCACGAAGTCAATCAGCGCCCCCGCCCAGTAGAGGCTCGCATACACCCGGTGCGAGCCCCACCGCATCCCCGAATAGAGCGCCAGCGTCGCCAGCACCTGGTAGCTGATCCACGCCGTAAACCAGGGCAGAACCTCCCATCGGCGGCGCCGGAACAGCACAAGGGCAAGGACGAAGTTCGCGACGAACCCCGTCCCCCAAAGCATCGCATCCATCCAAGAAAGATTCACTTAGATCAATATGGGACTTTGGCCGCCGTCTCGCAACGCTACAGGCCGAGAAGCGCGCCAACCACCGTGAAAAACCCACCAAATCCGGGCTATAGGATGCGGGTTCGTCCCTCCAACTGCCATAGGATGAGGGTTCGTCCCTCCAACCGCCATGGGATGCGGATTCGTCCCGCCAACCGCGTTCACACCTGCCTGGCCATAGCTGCTGGACGTTGTTGCAGATACAACCAACGCGACGACAACGACTCGCAGTAGAGATTTCATCGTGATTCTCCTCAAGGCGCAGATGCGCAATTACAAAGCCTAGATGACAGACAAGCCGTCGGGGTATAGCACTCTCGTTCTAAGCACCCTTTCCCGCCAACCTACCAACCCGCCCTCCTGGCCTGCCTAGGTAAGCCGGAGGGCTCCCTTCGGAAAGTTCGGGAGGTCCGGGAACACCGTCTGAAGCTCCGGAGAGTTCAGTCCCATCCACATCCCGATACCGGCCGTCATCTCCGTTACGGATGTCGTCGGAATCCAGATGCCCTGTTGCGTAAAATCCGACGGTCCCCCAAGCTCAAGGGTCGGCATCGCGCCAAGAATGCGACCGCCCCTGATCCCGCCGCCAACCAGCAACTGGTGATTCCCCCACGCGTGGTCGGTCCCCCCCGTGCCATTCGCCTGCATCGTCCGGCTGAAATCAGAGTGCGTGCACAGCAGCACCTCGCGAGACAGTCCCATCTCCCCCAGCGCCTCCACAAACGCCCCGATCGCCCCGTCCAGCTCCGCCAGGTTATTCGCATGCGCCGCCAGCTGCGCGTCGTGCGAATCGTAGCTTCCCTGGTTGCAGTAGAAGATCTGCCGCGATGCCCCCACCACCGACCGCCCGTTGATCACCTCGGCGATCGTCTTCAGCGAGTTCCCGAAGCTCGTCCCCGGAAAGACCGTCCGCAGACCCGAGCCCGCCGACTGAGCCGCCGCCAGCAGCACCTGCTCCCTTGTCGCCGTCACCCGAAGCTGCGCCGCCTGCGCCACAATCTCGTTCGCAGACCCCGCATCGCTCTTCGCAATCGCCAGGACCGCATCGTTCAGCCCCCCAGGCAAAGCCACAAACGCCCCCGTCGACGCCTCGAGCGCAATCGCCTGTACGCTTCGGCCCACCGTGAAGATGCTCGCCGGCCCCGCATCCAGCAACGGCGGCAGCGTTCCAGACTGCCCCCTCAGCACATCCGCCATCCGCCCGCCCCAGCCCGTCACCGGCGAAGCCACAGCGCTCGCACTCTCCCACTGCGCCACCCCCACCGGGTGTGACAGCAGGCTCTCCGGCACCAGGCTCGGATTCGCCATCAGCTGCTGCTTCGTCGCCGGCGCCGCGAGCGGTCCAACATTCGCCACCACCGCCGCCGTGCCCTGGTTATAAAGCCCAGCCACGTTGCTCAGTGAAGGGTGAAGACCCATCGTCGGCGCCCCACTCAAAGCATCCAGGACATGGCACTGCCCACGGTCGATCGCAATCGAAGAACGCAGCGCCTGGTACTCCGCATAAAGGTGCGAGTCCAGCGGAATCACTGTATTGTTGCCGTCGTTGCCGCCCGGAAGCGTCACCAGCACAATCGCCTTATACGATCCGGCAACCTGCGCAAACGCCCGCGAAGCCGTGCCGTTCAACCAAAGCGGCGCCGTGGCCGAGGCCAGGCCCGCACGAGCGCCAAAGTTCAGGAAGTTACGGCGTGTAATCAAGGCAGATTCCTCTCGGTCCAAGACGTCAGTGCGTCACGTTGAAAGCGTCGCTGTTAAGAGCCAAAAAGATGGCCGCCGTAAACCGCTGCCGCTGGTCCGCCGGAAGCGTCGCACAGTAGCCGAGAATCGTCGACCTCGTGCTCGGGGACATCGTGCCGTGGTACAGCAGGTGATCGAGTGCATCCAGGAGATCCGGCACGTTCGTAAAGCTCTGAAACAGCCACGACCGATTCATATAGTCGTTGCCGAACGAGTTAAGGCTCCCGCTCACCATCCCGTACAGAATCTGGCTCCGGTGCACCTGCGATAGGTCGTTCAGCAACCCGAACTCCGGGCTGCCGATCGCTGTACCCGGAATCAGTCCGGCCGGTGAGTAAAATCCGTTGACGCTCGGCGGATACCAGAACGACTCCCCTATCTCCGCCGGCACAAAGGTCGGCTGGTTGTCGGGATAGTCCTGCTCGAGACTGTTCGCCGCAAAGATCTCGAACAGCAGCGGATCCTGGAGAAAACCACCGTCCTTCTCCTCCACTCCGGCACGTAACGTGTCCCCCGCACGTGCCTCGGTGTCCATCAGAATCGCCCGGACCACCGCACCCATGTCCCCCCGAACGCCCTGCCCGTTATCCTTGAACACCGCCGCCACCCGCCCCACATACGCCGGCGTCGGATCGCTCTTCACCAGCCGCTGGATCAGGATGCGCGACACAAAGGGCGGCAGGTTCGCATGCTCGAAGATCGCGTCAAGCGCCTGTGACCGGTCCTCCGCCATACTCTGCCCGGCCGCCAGCTTCACCGAGCCGAACAGCGTCTTCGCCCCATGATCGTGCAGGTCCTCGCGCCCAACCAGCGGCTGCGAGTAGTCGATCCCCTGCACCGTGAAGTTCGGATCTCTGGGCGTCGCATAGTTCCAGCCCGTCAACGCCCTGCTCAGATCCAGCAGCGTCGCCTGGTCGTAGGTCGGCTTCGGCCGTCCCGCGCTGTCCATCTGCACCGATCCATCCTCGTTCAAGAGCACGGGCCCAAGCGTGAACAGCTGCATCAGCTCCCGCGCATAGTTCTGGTTCGGATGAAGGGCAGCATCCCCCGAAACATTGTTTCCCGCCAGGTTCAGGTAATTGCCCATCCGCGGGTCGGCCGTCATATTTGCAAGCAGCGTCCGGTAGCTTCCAAATGCGCCATTCTCCAGGATCAGCTCCCAATGCACGTACGAGGCATAGTCATAGTTGTTCGCCGTGTTCACAAGGAAAGCTGCCCAGCGCCGTCGCCACCCGTAGCCGCAGTAGCGAGTTGCCGTACAACGCCGCACGCATAAACTGCGATCGAGCCGAAAACCACCCGGGCTGCGTGTACAGCACCGCCGGCTGCGCCATCTGCTCCTTCAGAAATCCCGCAAGCCCCGTCTTCTGGATATGCTCGACCACCGCTGGCCGCGGACCAAAGGCAGCCTGCGTCGAGAACCGCGCGGCAACGTCATACGGGATCACCGTCGCCTCGAATCGGCAGGCTCGCACTCGCGCTGTTCGGTCCGCCCGTCGACGGCTGCACCGAGACCGCGATCGAGCCCGTTCTCCACGGAGCGACAAACACATTCGCCGTCAGCGTCGTTGGGGAGACCAGGGTCACAGGCAGCGGCCTTCCGTCAAACATCACCGTCGACTGCCACGTAAACCCCGTTCCGGTGATCGTCAGCGCATTCGGCCCACCCACCAGCGTCTGCGGCGTGATCCCGGAGAACGCCGGAAATACCGCCGGGATCGTGATGGTCGTCGATGTCGACCCGGGGTCCGGATTGATGATCTTGATGCTTACCGGCCCGCTCACCGGCTTCGCAAGGGTAATGTGCGAATTCATGTGCTCGGGATCGTCAAGCGTAAACGGCGACGGCGTCCCGTTCACCAGCAGAACGCTGGTCGGCATGAAATGCCCGCCAATAATCGTGATCGGTGTGCTCAGCTGCTCCACCCCGTGCGGCCACGTTGTCGAGATGGTCGGCGTCGCATTCAACAGCGTCAGAGTCGCGCTCGGCGCACAGTTGCCACTCCCAAAGTAGTACGTTGCGTGCGTCACGTTGGGGGTCGGAACAACATCCGGCGTGTGAAAGGTCCCGTCCTGGTCCAGGTTCCCCTGCGCCCACGCTCCAACCTCCCAAAGCCCGCTTGTCAGCGGACCTATATTCGAGGTGGTCGTGAACTTGACCGTGCCGCCCAGCCGGACAGACGGCTGCGAAACATGCGCCACCGCGTTCTGGCAGATGGGATTCCCCGTCTGGGCGCGAATAGCCGCCGGGCAGAATCCCGGGGCAAACACGAGCACCATCGAGAGGAGCCGGGAAGGTCTCAGCGAAGCGGGATCTTGAGGAGGGCTGGCATAGAGGTACGGCAGAAAAACAGGCATTCGTGCGGGGTCCCAATCGTTCGGAGGTCCACTGCCATGCACGGAAGTACTGGATCGTCACGACGCGGCGGGCGTTTGTTCAGGGAGGGCCACACTGCCACGCTGTTACGACCTCCCGCGGTGAAAGGAAGGACGTTGCACCTTCGATAGGCACCTGTCAGGCCAAAGCTCTTCTGGGAGCCAAGCCCTTCAAAACACCGCACTTAGGTTAGAGTTCAGAGCTAAAGCAACAAAACCTGCCAGATACTAGCACGTAATTTCGTCTCGGTATGCAGAAAAAAGCACACAACGTGCAAACCATCGCGCGGGCACCTGCTCCTCTGCCTCGCCGTTCGCAGAACATCGCGCTTCGCCATCCAACCCAAACTCCCTGTCAAGATTCAAGAACACGGAAGCCCGCTTCCCTACTCGCTGTTCGCATGGCGCAACTCCCCCGCGCTTCCATCTATCATTGGATTGGGTGGGTTTTCGGCGCATCTCCCGAGCCGAGCTAAGTTCCATAGTTCGAACAATTTGCCCCGAAACCCCCTGTATGGAATATTTTGCATTCGACGTAGGCGCAAGTCACCTGTTATCAGGACTTTGCGTAAAGCCGGGGGGGAGGGTCCGCCGACAGCCCACGAGCAGCTGTTCTTTTCACGGGAGGGAGCCGGCGGACGGCAGCGCGACGGACCCTCGGGGACCCGCCAGCCTTCGAAACATCCGCCGAATCGTCGCAAACAGGTACCTCGCCGCCACGATCGCGCCCGACAGCAGCACAAGGGCCGCCGAAGCGGCGATCACGGGATGGTGCGTCGCGAACCACGTCAGACCGACCGCTGCCACGTCCTCCGTTGTGCTCAGTGCAATATTCGATATGGGCTCTGGGCTGGGCGTAACGGCCGCTCGCACCGCGGTCTTCGAGGTATGGGCGACCAACGCCACCCCGGCGCCAATCGCGGTCGCCAGAACCTGCATCCCGGGAGAAAGCTGCGAGCTTGCATGATAGGCAATCAGCGCCGCCACGGGGATCCGGACAAAGGTGTGAAGCGCGTTCCACACAAGATCAAGACCCGGGATCTTGTCGAGGACAAACTCCAGGAGAAACATGGCCCCGCAGGCCACAAGAACCCACGTGTGGCCGAGCGAATCCAGCCCCGGAGGCAGGTCCACCCACTCGAAACGCGCCAGGAGCCCCAGCGTCAGGATGGTGGCGTAGAGATTCAGACCCGCGGCAAAGCTGGCCGCGGTCACAAGGGCGACGATGTTGCCGGAGCTGAAGTTCATGGCATCTCTTGGATGCGAACCGTGGCCCGGAACGGCTCCCCCCTTCAGAAAGGCCGCACCAGGGACGCGCGTTCAGGGGTATCTTGTGACCCGGGGGCAAAGCGGATGGGGAGCACAGCATGGATCAATGCGCAGGGCTGGGGCCTGAAGAGGCTGGAAGGGCTGGAGCGCCTGGCCTCGCATCTGCGCCGCGGCCCCAGGATCGCACCACACCTGGTCCTTGGGCTGCGCGGCGAGCGTGAAGCGCTCCTGGAGCTCAGACGCCAGGGTTACACCGTGGTCGGTCGGAGGTGGACCACCCCCCGGCTCCGCGGTGACCTCGACCTGGTCGCTTGGGATGGGGAGTGGCTGTGCTTCGTCGAGGTCAAGACGCGTACGGAGCGAAGTTCGATGGCCCCCGCGGAGACGGCCGTCGATGCCGAGAAGCAGAAAATGCTCCGGCGGATGGCGGCGAGTTATCTCCGCGGCTTTCCGGAAGAGAAACGGCCGGGGATCCCCGTGCGTTTCGATGTAATCGCCGTGTATCTGTGCGGCGGAAAGGCAGAGTTCGAGCTCTTTCGAGGTGCCTTCGGATGGAGGTAGATCCCGCTTCCACACGGCAGGATTCGGTGTCTAATACCTTTGAGGGATCCCGAAGATGACGCTTCTGAACGCACCGAATTATGACGAGCGCGGGGAAACGCGCAAGCTGGCACTCCTGATCGGCCTGGGTGTGCTCCTTGCAATCACAGCGCTGACCGGTGTGGGTGGCTTTCTTCTTGGCCACGGATGGTTCTTCTCAAACCTCCCCGCAGAGCATCGCGTAGACAAGTTCTTCCACGCCCTCGAAGCCAAGGACTACAACCAGGCTTACGGGATCTGGATGAATGACGCCAGCTGGCAGCAGCACCCCCAGAAATACGACTACACCCTGAAGCGCTTCACCGAGGACTGGACCACGGCGAGCGATGTAGGCCCTATCGGCTCGCACCACGTCGACATATCGAAGACCGACGGCAGCGGAACCTTCGGAACCGGCATCATCGTCGCCGTGCGGGTCAACGGAGACCACAAGATGTTCATGTGGTACGAACGCAAAGACGGGACGCTCACGTACCCTGCGCCCCACCTCCTCGAGTACTGATCTCACCGAACCATTGCCTCAGCCCCCGTCCCCTGCGATACTTGATCGTGCCCCCAACGCACGGCCAATCAAAACAAATCAAAGAGCGGAGGCGGAGATGTCAGCGAAGTACATCTTTGTAACAGGCGGCGTTGTGTCTTCACTCGGCAAGGGATTGGCGGCTGCCTCCATCGGTTGCCTCCTTGAAGCCCGCGGCCTCCGTATCAATCTGATGAAGTTCGATCCGTACCTCAACGTAGACCCCGGCACCATGTCCCCATTTCAGCACGGCGAGGTCTTCGTCACAGATGACGGGGCCGAGACTGATCTCGATCTGGTCACTACGAGCGGTTCACTCATGCCCGGCTGACCCGTGACAATAACCTGACAACCGGGCGCATTTACGAGCAGATCATCACCAAGGAAAGGCGGGGTGACTACCTCGGAAAGACTGTCCAGGTCATCCCGCATGTGACGAACGAGATCAAGAACGCCATGCGCAAGGTCTCTGCAGAGGTGGATGTGGCAATCGTCGAGATCGGTGGAACAGTTGGGGACATCGAGTCACTGCCTTTTCTTGAGGCAATTCGGCAGATGCGCCAGGATCTTGGCCGGGAGAACACCCTATTCGTTCACGTAACCCTGATTCCGTGGATCGCCGCCGCACAGGAGCTGAAGACAAAACCAACACAGCACTCCGTGAAGGAGATGCTTTCGATCGGAATTCAGCCGGATATTCTTCTTTGCCGCACAGACAGAGCCGTGCCTCGCGAGATGCGCGACAAGATCGCCGCGTTTTGCAATGTAGAAGAGCCTGCAGTCATCGCCGCTCGCGACGTCAACAGCATCTATGAGGTTCCACTGAACTTTGCCCAGGAAGGTGTCGACTCGCTGATCCTGAGATATCTGAAGCTCGATTCGCCTGAACCGGACCTGTCCCAATGGCGAGATCTGGTTGATCGCGCCTACAACCCGAAGGCAGAAGTGTCGATCGCAATCGTTGGGAAATATGTTGAGTATGAGGACAGCTATAAGTCGCTCAAAGAAGCTCTTATTCACGGTGCACTGGCTAACAACCTGAAGCTTCGGGTTACGTGGATCGAAGCTGAGGGTCTCGAGACAAAGGACCGCGATGGTGTGCCGACGCGAGACTATGAGCGTCAACTCCATGGTCTTGACGGCATTCTCGTCCCCGGGGGCTTTGGAAAGCGCGGCATCGAAGGCATGCTCAACGCAATTCGCTTTGCGCGCGAAAGTCAAACCCCATTCTTTGGTATCTGCCTTGGGATGCAGACCGCGTGCATCGAGTACGCCAGGAACGTCTGCGGCTTGGGCAAGGCGAACTCCGGGGAGTTTGATCCGGCAACACCACACCGGATAATTTACAAGCTCCGCGAACTGACCGGTGTCGAAGAGATGGGCGGCACGATGCGTCTCGGCGCATGGGACTGCGTAATGGCCTCGGACTCACTTGCGGCTCACGCCTACGGTAGCACGGAGGTTTCGGAGCGTCATCGGCACAGGTACGAGTTCAATCGGGAATACGAGCCTGTTCTCACCGGTGCGGGGCTACGCCTCACTGGTACCACTCCTGACGCAACCTACGTCGAGATTGTGGAAATCCCGAAGCATCCATTTTTCCTGGGATGCCAGTTCCATCCTGAGTTTAAGTCCAAGCCCTTAGAGCCCCACCCGCTCTTCCGTGAGTTCATTGCAGCGAGCTACCGCAACCGCTCCGTGATCTCCGACCTGGCTTGCATTCAAGAGGAGCAACCGGTGGATGCACGACGCTGATTTCAACCTAATATCGGTTAGCTCCACTGTTGACACCCGATCCGCCGAGTCAACAGTGTCCAGCAACAGAATCGTTCCTGAACTGTAGGATGGTGCTGAATCCAGGAGCGATCCCCAATCGGCATGACGACCCAATACACCTCTGGCCGCACTTCCTCGGGCCCATTGTTCGCCGTTGTGTTGTCCCTTCTGCTCGGAGGACTTGCCGTTATCGTGTTTGTACGCCAGGCGACTTCGGGTATCCCTGCCAGACTCGCGAATCTGATCACGGGCAGATCGACGACCTTCGACACGTCAGTCCCCGCTGTTGTCCAGAAGATTCCAACGGCTCAACCGCCTTGAGACCGTCGTATATTCGCTTGACACTGTGGTCGAGGGAACACACTCGAGTCCGGTGCTTCCGGATCTGCTCGCGGGAGACCGCCTGTTGCTCGTCGTACATGGCCAATCGGTGGCGGGTATTGACCTTGCCAAGCTTCGTCCCGAGGATGTACGTATAGACTCGTCTTCGCACTCGATCCGAATCACGTTGCCCACGTCTCAGTTGTTCACAACGAGTCTCGACAATCAGCACACCCGTGTCTACGCCCGGTCAACGGGTTTGCTGGTTCCGGTCGACCAGAATCTCGAGTCGGAGACCCGTGCAAAAGCTGAGGATCAACTACAGAAGGCGGCCCTCGATGATGGCATTCTCGACGTAGCCCGAAAGAACGCCCGGGCCACAGTGGCAGCGCTGCTCTACAGCCTCGGCTTTCAGCAGGTCGAGGTAACGTAGTCGGCAGTTGTACCCCGCTATCGAGTGTGCCCTTTCCCATGAACCTGCGCTATCATCCTTAGGCATGGGTTCCGTACTACACTTTAGTCTTTTCCGCAGGAAGCCTGGGCAGGTGCTTGCCGCAACTTCCGAGACGGTCTCCGCGGTCACCTCGGTAGGTGAGACAGCTCTTCTGAAGACGCTGGGTTGGCTTTCCGCGGGGATTGGTGCACTGGCACTGGGTCTCTTCGTCGGTCGGGAGCTCCGCGTTCGATACAAGTTCAATCGTCGAACCCCATACGACTTCTACGCGCACTCGGGTGATGCCCATGACATAGAGTTTGGGGTGGGTATTTAGTCATTTGCGCTTTGGGCCAGGTACCGAGACGTCCATTGTCTGTCCTGGCCAGTACCTCGATACGACAGGTTCGATGATGAAATCAGCATTTCTTTTTCCAGGTCAGGGCTCCCAGAGAGTCGGGATGGGGCGCGACCTCTATGATCGCTCTCCGGCAGCTCGTGCGCTCTTCGAGGAGGGGAATGATGCACTCGGATTCGACCTCTCGGGACTGATCTTCAATGGTCCCGACGAACAGTTGAAGATGACGGAGTTTACGCAGCCGGCGATCCTCACGGTATCCGTGGCCGCGGCGCGCGCTTTTCACGAACAGAGGCGGGGTGAGTCGTTCGGCGCAGCGTTTGCAGCCGGGCATTCCCTGGGAGAATACTCCGCCCATGTAGTCGCGGGAACGATCACTTTTGCGGACGCGATCAGGACGGTCCGAAGTCGGGGCCGATACATGCAAGATGCGGTACCAGCCGGAGAAGGCGCCATGGCTGCCATCCTTGGTCTCGCGTCGGAGACGATCAGCGAGATTTGCGCTCAGATTTCGAGCGAATTAGTAGGCGCCCTGCAGCAGTCTCTACCCTCGGGAGATTCCAGCGACACTGAAGAGCACCAATCTTCGGAGGTGTCCCAGATGGTTGCACCGGCAAACCTCAACTCTCCTGAGCAGACTGTCATCTCCGGTTCCCGCGCGGCTGTTGAGCGCGCCGCCGATCAATGCAAGGAAGCAGGTGCGAAGCGGACGATGATGTTGCAGGTAAGCGCTCCCTTCCATTGCTCTCTGATGCAACCTGCACAGGCATCACTCGCGACCGATCTCGAAGGAATCACTTTCAACGACCCTTCGGTTCCGGTCGTCTGCAATGTGGATGCTCGCCCGATCACAAGACGGTCGGATGCACGCGACTGCCTGATTCGACAGGTCACGGCCCCTGTGAGGTGGGTCGAGTGCATGCAGCTCTTGATCGACCAGGGGACGACTTCGTTCATCGAGTTAGGTCCAGGCAAGGTGCTGTCGGGTCTACTTCGGCAGATCGATCGGCATCAGACAGCTCTCAACGTGGAGGACATGGCGTCACTCGAGAAGACCCTTGCAAGCCTCGAGGCGGTTCCGCCCCGTCACTAGGACACGATCTTCAACGCCGCTTTCCAGGAGTGCTCATGCAGGCGAATGATATCGTCCAAAGCTTTACGTTGCAGGATCAGGATGGGCATCATGTCTCGCTGTCTGACTTTGCGGGCAGTCCAGTGATTCTTTTCTTCTATCCAAGAGCTGATACGCCTGGGTGCACCGTCGAAGCCTGTAACTTTCGGGACAACATGAAGATCCTGAAATCCGCAGGTGCAATCGTGCTCGGAATCTCTCGCGACACAGTCAAAGCCCAAAAAAAGTTCGACCAAAAGTACGATCTAAGCTATCCTCTGCTCGCGGATCCGGAAGAGACGGTATGCAACTACTTTGGGGTAATCAAACCCAAGAACATGTATGGCAAGGTGGTTCGAGGGATTGAGCGCACCACTTTTGTTATCGCCCCGGCCGACAAAGAAGGTCACCAGCGCCTCTGGCATATATTCGAGAAGGTGAAGCCGGAACGACATGCCGAAGAAGTTCTTGCACTCCTTCAGGAACCCCGGTAATCCCATGAAGTCTCTGATTGTGACCAGCGCTGCGACAACGGCGGCAGTGGGCCTGAGTCTCGGGGGCATCGCCTATGCTGCCCTCTATCCCACCTCTCAGATCTTTGGACGGGTCCTGATAGCGGGGAACGATCCGCACGAACTTGCTCTCACGTACGATGACGGGCCCAATCCAGCTGTGACCTCCAGACTTCTTGACCTGCTTGCCGCGCGCAACATCAGGGCCACTTTCTTCCTGATAGGAGATTTCGTTCGCCAGGAGCGTGCATTGGCCCGCAAGATTGCTGCAGCGGGACATTGCATCGGAAATCACACGATGACCCACCCGAGACTTCCCTTCCATCCAGCGCGATCGATAAAGAACGAGATCCGGGAGACGAACAGCCTTTTGGAAGATGTCCTCGGGTCGCCTGTGCAGCTCTTCCGCCCACCGTACGGTGCGCGTCGACCTTACGTGATCGAGGTCGCACGGGAACTCGGCCTGACCACCGTGCAATGGAATGTCACCGCGTCAGACTGGAACACGATCAGCGCAGCTGCGATTACCCGGAACGTGGAACTCGGCATCGCACGCAACCGAAGAAGCAACCGCGGTTCAAACATCCTTTTGCACGATGGGGGGCATCGGGAACTCGGTGCGGATCGTGGGGCGACCATCGCTGCCACCTCCTCCGTGCTGGATGCGCATGCTCGCGATCGCTTCGTTACGGTCGATGTCTGGGATCACGCCCACTGAAAGCGCGGACGAGTGCAGTCTTCGGCCTTTGCATCGGCAAAATCCGCGAGCGGTTGTGGCTAAACAGACAAGGCCTCTCGCGCGACGCTTAGGATCATTTCAACCTCTGCGGTTCCATGAGCAGCCGAGACGAACGCTGCCTCAAACTGGCTCGGAGGCAGCCATATACCCGCATCCAGCATTGCCCTGTGGAAGCGACCGAAGGCCTTTGTATCGCTTGTGGCTGCAGTCGCAAAGTTCGTCACACGGTCAGTGGTGAAAAACCAGGTAAACATAGAGCCGACCCGATTAGTAGTCAGGCTTATTTCGGCCTCTCTCGCCAATGTCGCTACGCCATTCGCAATTGCCTCCGTAGTTTCGTCCAGCTTCGCGTACAGTTCTCTCTCCCGTGCGATCAGTTCCCGGAGCGTCGCGATGCCCGCGGCCATGGCAAGAGGATTACCGCTCAGCGTGCCTGCCTGGTAGACCGGCCCGAGAGGAGCAAGGTGTGACATGACGTCCGCGCGTCCGCCAAAGGCCCCGCAGGGCAGACCTCCTCCTACGATCTTTCCCAAGGTGGTCAGGTCAGACGAAATGCCAAATCTCTCCTGAGCTCCGCCAAGTGCAAGCCGGAACCCCGTCATGACCTCATCCAAAATGAGCAAGGCACCGTGCTTTGTTGTCACAGTCCGAAGCCCTTCGAGGTAGCCGACTTCAGGCGCTATCGTGCCTGCATTCCCAACAACTGGCTCGACGATAACGCACGCGATCTGCTCCCGATGAGCATCGAACGCTGCTTCCACTGCAGACAAGTCGTTGAACGGGAGCGCGAGTGTATCCTTCGCGGTGTCCGGGGGTACACCGGCCGACCCCGGAATTCCAAGTGTCGCGACACCGGAACCAGCTTTGACCAGCATCGCATCTGAATGCCCGTGATAGCAGCCCTCAAATTTGATTACGATGTTTCGACCGGTGAAGCCACGTGCAAGTCGAACGGCAGACATGCAGGCCTCCGTTCCGGAACTCGTGAAACGAAGTCTCTCAACCGAAGGGAAGCACCGGATGACCAACTCAGCGAGATCCCCCTCGGCCTGCGTAGAGGCGCCGAAGCTTGCGCTTTTCCCAGCTGCTTCTCGCATGGCATCGACAACAACAGGAAACGCATGGCCCAAGATCATGGGACCCCAGGAGCCGAACAAATCGAGGTAGCGGTTCCCATCCACATCCCAGAGATAAGCTCCCTGTGCGCGTTCCACGAACGGAGGGTCTCCTCCAACTGCTCGGAAGGCGCGCACTGGTGAATCTACACCGCCGGGCAGCAACAACTCTGCTCGGCGCTGGAGCCCACGCGACCGTTCCATGTGTCTTGGCATGGCTCCAGTATAGGAGCCCGCCACGTACGCCTGGCATTCACTGCTTTGTGATGATCGTCCTGCTAGACTGAAGTTCTTTCCCGAGCAGAAGGACGGTGCACGAATTTGCCTGACGAGACACTCCCCGCGTCCGCGATCGAAACCGAAGCTCCCGAGCCCGAAGGATCTTCGAAACATACCTCGGAGCCGGAAGGCTCAACCAAGGCTGCTGTACAGGCGAAGCCGGAACGGAGTAGGACCCCGATAAGCTACGCGGACGCGGGGGTAGATATCACCTCTGCGGACCGAACGAAGCAGCGTATCAAGATGCTTGCGAGAAAGACCTTCAACAAGCAGGTTCTGAGCGAGATTGGCGGGTTCGGAGGTCTGTTCGCTCTGGATCTCGCAAAGTACCCTAATCCCGTTCTCGTCTCCTCAGCCGACGGGGTGGGCACGAAACTGAAGGTCGCGTTCGAGCTCGGAATACACCATACGGTCGGGCAGGATCTTGTCAACCATTGCGTGAACGACATCGCAGTGCAAGGTGCTACGCCGCTTTTTTTTCTTGACTATCTAGCGACAGGAAAGATTGACCACTCAACTGTGGAGACCGTCGTGCGCGGCCTCTCGGAAGGCTGCCGGCTTAACGGGTGCGCCCTCATCGGGGGCGAGACGGCACAAATGCCTGGATTCTACGCAGACGGCGAGTACGATCTGGCGGGTACTATTGTGGGCGCCGTAAACCGCGATAGGATCCTCACCGGAGAATCTATCCAGATCGGGGATGTGCTCATCGGTTTACCTTCAAACGGCTTACACACTAACGGCTATTCGCTGGCTCGTAAACTTCTCTTTGAAGTTGCTGGCTATGCACCTGATCAGTACGTGAACGAACTCAAGGATAAAACGGGCGCGGCTTTGATGCGCACCCACAAAAGCTATCTTTCAATCATCAAGAAGCTTCGTGGGGCCGACCTTGTGACCGGCATGGCTCACATTACCGGGGGTGGCATCACCGACAACCTGCCGCGAATTCTTCCGAGGGGAACAGGAGCCATTGTTGATCTTGCAAGCTGGCAGGTTCCCCCGATCTTCGAGCATCTTCGCCATCTCGGATCTGTTGCGCAGGAGGAGATGATGCGGACCTTCAACATGGGTATCGGCCTGATCTGCGTCGTCCCTGCTGAGCAGGTCAAGAAGGCAAAGGCTGTTCTCAACCGCGCCAACGAGCGGCATTGCATGATCGGGCGTATTGTCCGCGGTGATCGTAAGGTGATCTATCAATGACGAGGGAGCCTTCCAGATGACTCGGCTCGGCATTCTGCTTTCGGCTCGAGGATCGAACTTCGTTGCCATCGCACACGCGATTCGAGAAGGACGTCTACCGGGTGCGGAGATCTGCGTCGTACTTTCAAATCGGGAAGACGCGACCGGGCTTGATGCGGCGCGCAGCTTCGGAATTCCTGCCCTGGCAATTCCCAGCCGCGGACGGAATCGGTTGAAGCACGATACGGAGATGATCGAGCAGCTCCGGCATCACAGGGTTGATCTTGTCTGCTTAGCGGGCTACATGCGCCTCCTCTCACCATCCTTTGTAAATGCTTTTCCCGGCAGGATACTCAATATTCATCCCTCTCTGCTTCCTGCCTTCCCCGGACTTGAAGCGCCGCGGCAGGCACTTGAATATGGAGCCAAGCTGACGGGGTGCACGGTGCACTTTGTTGACGAGGAACTCGATCACGGCGTGATCGTTCTCCAGCGCGTAGCGACTGTCGAGGACGATGACACCGCGGAAACGCTCTCGGCCCGCATTCTTGAGCAGGAACATATCGCCTACACGGACGCGATCCAAAGGGTCATCAGCAATGAGTATGAGGTAAATGAGCGAAGATATCGGTACAAGCATAAGCCTGGTTCCGAGACACGGTGAGCACGGCGGAGCCACCGAGGCCTCATCAGCCGCACGGGCTACGGTACCTACTCAGCACGAGGTGAAGAGATGGCCATGAAGAAAGCCGCATCCAAGAAGGCCCCGGCAACCCGGTCTTCAGCAAAGAAGTCTGCTTCGAAGACACCCCCAAGGAAAGCTGTTGCGGGCGGCGCATCTGCGAAGGGGAAGTCGACGGCGAAAAAAGCCGGCGCCAGAAAATACTCGCCGGAAGCGAGCAAGATTGTCGAACGCGAGATGAAGGAGATGCACGAGGGCAAGCTGAAGAGTGGCCGGAGTGGAAAGAAGGTCACCAACCCCAAACAGGCAATTGCCATCGGACTTTCCGAGGCTCGCCGCGCTGGGAAGAAGGTCCCACCGAACCCCAACAAATGACCGACTGGCGATGAGGTTAGGTCTTGGGTGTGCTCGGGGCCGGGGCGGTTGAAGGGGCGGCCGGGGCCGGTGCAGGGGTAGCAGCTGCGCCGGACGATTCTCCGGACGGGGACTTTGCGCTCGCATCTGCGGGCGCACTCTCGGTCTTACTGTCGCTAGACGATTTCCCTTCTCCTGAGGATTGGGGTTTGGGGCTGCCGTAACCGTCGGCATACCAGCCACCGCCTTTGAAGGCGATGGCTGGAGCGGTAATGACGCGTTGTAGGTGGCCACCGCAGTGAGGGCACACCGTGATTTCGACATCGGAGAACTTCTGGCGCTTTTCAGTGTGACGGCGGCACTGCTGGCATTCGTATTCGTAAAGCGGCATCAGTTTCCTTCTTCGAACATTTAGAGCTTACCGAGTTCGACCAGGCGAGCGCTGGCAATGGCTTCTACTTTGCGAAGAGCTTCGAGGGCTGGTGTGGCCATCTGCGCATTGGCGACATCGATTTGTACGACAGCCAAGGCCTGGCCTTGGGGAACTCGCTGGGATCGTGCGGCACGGGCCGGGTCAGCGGCGCGACCCAAGGCGAAGTTTGCGATGTTGAGCGAGTGCTCGCCGAGGATGGTGCCGATGCGGCCTATGACGCCGGGGACGTCGTGGTTGCGGATGGCGATGAGGGTGCCGTGGAGGGGTGCTTCGATGTCGATGCCGTCGTAGGTGAGCAGGCGCGGGGAGGTGCCGTGGAGGACGGTCGCCGAGGCGCTGGCATCGCCTTCGGACGAGTGGAGCATGAGCTTGAGGACGGAGCCGGCGCCGCCGGAGACGAACTCCCGCTTGTCCTCCTGGATGCGGATGCCGCGTTCGGCCGCGACTGGCTGCGGCGTTGATGCGGTTGACGGCGTCGGTGTTCGAGAAGATGCCGGCGATGGCGGCGTTGCGGATGAGGTCGGTTTTGCCTTGCGAGAGGCGGCCGGTGTAGGTGATCTGGATGTTCTCGAGGTTGCCGGGGGTGGCGTGGGAGAGGAACTGGCCGAGGCGTTCGGCCATCTCGATGTAGGGGGCGATCTCGACGTATTCCTCGTGGGAGAGAGAGGGGACGTTGACGGCGTTCTGGACGACGCCGAGCTTGAGGTAGTCGCGGACCTGCATGGCGAGCTGGATGCCGATGGCCTCCTGGGCCTCGTCGGTCGCGCCGGCGATGTGGGGGGAGAGGAGGACGTTGTCGAGCTCGAAGAAGGGCGAGTCCTTGAGGGGCTCCTGGTGGAAGACGTCGAGGGCGGCACCGGCTACCTTGCCGGATCTGAGGGCTTCGGCGAGGGCCTCCTCGACGATGAGCTCGCCGCGGGCGCAGTTCACGATGCGGATGCCGGGCTTCATGATGGCGATGGACTGGCGGTTGATGAGGCCTTCGGTCTGGCTGGTGAGGCCGACGTGGAGGGTGAGGAAGTCGGACTCGCGGAAGAGGTCGTCGATCTCGACGAGGGTGACGTCGTTTTCGCGGGCGATGACGGGGGCGATGAAGGGGTCGTAGCCGATGAGCGTCATGCCGAAGGCACGGGCACGGCGGGCTACTTCGAGGCCGATGCGGCCGAGGCCGACGATGCCGAGGGTCTTGCCGCGGAGCTCGGTGCCCTGGAGGGATTTCTTGTCCCACTTGCCGGCGTGCATGGTGCTGTTGGCCTGTGGCACCTTGCGGCA
Organism: uncultured Acidobacteriaceae bacterium; assembly: GCA_963752655.1. Lineage (GTDB taxonomy): Bacteria > Acidobacteriota > Terriglobia > Terriglobales > Acidobacteriaceae > Edaphobacter. The sequence continues at coordinate 525,228 of CAVVZK010000011.1, read as the reverse complement.
CATCGCGATCATGAGGCCGAGGGTGAGCTCGGCGACGGCGACGGCGTTGGCGCCGGGGGTGTTCATGACGACGATGCCGCTGGCGGGTGGCGGCGGCGGTGTCGATGTTGTCGACGCCTACGCCGGCGCGGCCGATGACGCGGAGCTTGGGGGCGTGCTCGAGGAGGGCGGCGTCGGCCTGGACGGCGGAGCGGACGACGAGGGCGTCGGCGTCGGCGAGCTCCTCGGCGAGCGAACCTTTGATCTTGTCGGCGGTGACGATCTGCCAGCCGGGTTCCTGCTGGAGTACGGCGAGGGTTGAGGGGGAGACCTTTTCGGCGAGGACGATCTTCATGTGTTCTTTGATCTTATCTGTTGTCGGTGGAGGAGGCGTGTGGGCAGCTCCGGGCGAGGCCAGGACCTGTCACGGCATCGGGGGTACCCTCCCCCTCCCTACTTTGTACTCAAAGTCTTCGAAAGAGGTGGGTTAGCCAGGGGGTACCTGGCAACGTAGGCAGGATCGGCTCCCGGGAAGTCCACTTCGAACGCCCTCCCCCGGATCTCACCCTTAGATCTATTTTACCGTCCTGGAGAAGCTCCTTGCGCCACGCCGGAGCGACAAAGTTTGGGCAGTCCAGGGCTTCGAGGAGACCTGCGGGGAGCTTTCAGACCTGCGGCCGGGGAGCTTTCAGACCTGCGGCTGGGAGCTTTCCCCTCAGTGATCTTCGAGCTTTGCGGCGTTCTGGAAGTCGTGCCGGAGGCCTGTGAGGCGTTGCTCGAGCGAGGCAAGCTGCGCGAGGATGTCGGTGGTGCGGGTCATGAGCTGGGCGAGCTGATCGAGCTGGAGATCCTCGACGTTGGTTTCGGACGCGAGGATGCCTGGCGCGCGGTTCTGGTCGTTGAAGAGGGCAACCCCGAGACCATTGATGTAGCCCTGCTGGCCGTAGGTCTGTGAGAGGCCCTGGAGCTCGTCGTAGGGCATGTAGGCGAGGGCTCCGGTATCGCGCGCGGTGCCCCATGCGGAGGCTGAGAAGGACGACCAGGCGAGGTCGAAGGAGAGCTTTCCGTGGGGAGATCGAGGATGGTCGCGAAGCTGGCGAATGACCACGATGTTGCTCTGCATACGGGTGGTGTCGGCCTGGAGGCTGGCGAGGTTTTGATCGAGAAGCAGCTGATTCTCGGTGATCTCGCGATGGATGGTGTGACGGGCCTCGGCGACGAGATGGCGGTGGTGCAAGGCCTGTACGGTCGCTTCGAGGCCGAGCGCGATCAGGAGGCCGATGGTGATGGTGGCGATGTGGAGGAGGAAGTCGCGCCAGCCGTGGATGGGCTCGTGGGGTGGGTGAACGTCGAGCAGGGGGACAGTCTCCTGTGCTGAGTGTCAGATGTCGGCTACTCCATTTTTACTGCAGGAGATCGACCAGATTTGCGATGAAGTAGGTCAGGGGATCGTAGACGACGACGTAGCCGTCGAAGTAGCCCACCTGGTACCCGGGCGGGGGTGGGGGGAGGTAGCCGTAGAGATCGGGTGGGAGGGGTGAGAGGTAGCCGATATCTCCATAGGGGAAGTATCCGCCGATGGTGAAGATGGGGCGGCGGGCGCGGTTGATGTAGCTGAGGTGCCGGAGGTAGTGACGGCGGAGGTAGTCGCGGTCGCGCGGACGGAACTGGTAGGAGGGCCGGCTTTGCGGTGGACGTCCCCACTGTGGCGGGCGGTTGTTGCCGTGGCCGGGATTTGGACGGTTGCCGTTGCCGGGGTTGGGTCGATTGCCGTTGCCGGGGCGGTTGCCGTTGCCGGGGTTGGGTCGATTGCCGTTGCCGGGGCGGTTGCCGCCATTGCCGGGGTTGGGGCGGTTGCCGCCGTTGCCGGGGTTTCCTGGGCGGATTGGCTGGATCTGGGGGCCACCGCCGTTGCCGGGGCCACCGGGGCGAGGTGGCTGGATCTGGGGGCCGCCGCCGCCGCTGCCGGGGCGGGATGGCTGGATCTGCGGGCCGCCGCCGTTGCCCGGGCGGTTGGGGCGGCCGGAGTTGCTGCCGCCGCCGCTGCCGGGAACGGGTCTTTGTGACGGGGCGGGGCGGGGGCCGGGGGCTTGGGGTGCGGCGGGGCGTTGCGGTGGAGCTGGGCCTTGCGGCGGGCCGGGGGGGTTCTGGGCGCTTAGTGGGCCGGCGAGGAGGCAGACGATAAGGGTGCGCAGTAGCGGCAAGGCTCGGGCTTGCATGGGTCTCCTCGAAGGCGATCGGGAACAGGCGCAAGGGTAGGGGAAGATCCGGGGGATAGCAAGGGTTTGTCCTTGGCGTTTGCGGTATCGAAAGGCTGGGGGGTTGGTTACAGGAAGAGGTGGGGGATGAAGGAGGAGAGGTTGTCGGTGATGGGGCCGGCGGACTCGCGGATGCCCATGCCGGCGCACTCCTGGTCGATCATCCAGAGGCCGAGGACGGGGTGGCGGGGGTGGCCTTGCGCGTCGGGGAAGACGGCGGGCGGGGCGAGGGCCTGGAAGATGAAGCGGGTGTCGGGCGAGGTGGCGTAGGTGCCGGGGGTCTCGATCGTGGTGCCGTCAGGCCAGGTGATGGCGACGTTCTGGCCTTCGCGGGAGAGGAGCGGCTTGCGGACGTAGGCGGGGAGGTTGCGGGGCGTATCGAAGTAGGCCTCGAGGAGGAGGGGGTGGTTGGGGTAGAGCTCCCAGAGGATGGGGAGGAGGCCCTTGTTGGAGAGGAGCATCTTCCAGATGGGCTCGATCCAGGTGATCTGACCAGCGGTTTCCAGGGCGTGGGGGCCGAAGTCTTCGGCGAGCATGGCCTCCCAGGGGTAGAGCTTGAAGAGGGACTGGATCTGGTTTTCGTTCTCGTCGACGAAGCAGCGGCGGTCGGGGTTCCAGCCGATGTCGAGCATGGGGATGCGGCGGGTGCCGAGGCCAGCCTGCTGGGCGGTGTCTTCGAGGTAGGCGAGGGTCAGGGTGTCTTCCGGGGTGTCGACGCCGGCGAAGTAGAGGGGCTTGGCGAGGTAGGGATCGAGATCGCGCCACTTGGCGATGAGGCGCTCGTGGAGCGAGTTGAACTGGTCGGGTTTGGGGGCGGTGAAGGGGAGGAAGCTGTGGGTGGGGAGGCTGGGACCGACCTGTTCGAGCCAGTTCCACTGGATGACGGCGGCTTCGAGGAGGGAGGTCGGGGTGTCGGCGTTGTACTCGAGGAGCTTTGGGGGCTGGCCGGAGCTGGCGCCGGCCCACATGAGGTCGAAGCGGCCGTAGAGGGCGGGGGGCTCGGCGTTCCAGGCCTGCTCGATGGCGGGGATGGCGGCCGGAGGAATGGCGAGGTCGGCGTAGCGGCGGTGGTCGATGATGTGCTGGGCGGCGGCGAGGGCCATGCCCTGGAGCTCGTTGGCGGCGGCTTCGAGGGTGTCGATCTCGGCGGAGGTGAACTCGTAGGCGGCGGACTCGTCCCAGTAGGGCTCGCCGTTCTCGAGGGTGTGGAAGGTGAGGCCTTGCCGCTCGACGACGTTCTGCCAGTCGGGGCGGGGTGTGAGGGAGATGCGGTTCATTCGCCGGCTCCCCCGCCGTGGCCTCCGCCGCCGCTTTCAGAGCTGTGCGCTCCGCCGGGGGAGAAGGAGCGGCCGAAGCCGCCGCGGGAGGTGGAGGAGTAGCTGTGGCCGGGGATGGGGGCGGTGGATCCGCCGCTGACATAGGAGCCGGGGGTGCGGCCGCCGGAGCCGCCGTAGTAGTAGTGGTAGAGGGCGATGTAGGGGAGGATGCCCATGCCGGAGCCGCCGTGTTGCTGCTGCTGGAGGCGCTGCTGCTCCTGCTGCTGGCGCTGCTGGTCGGTGAGCTGGGGCTGGTTGGCGCAGAGCTTGTCGTCGACGACCTTGTTGTTTTCGTCGACGCAGCGCTGCATCTCGCCCTGATGGCAGCCGGAGAGGAGGGCGAGGGCGGTGGAGGCGAGGAGTGGGGCGGCGACTTGGGCGGAGCGGCGCATGTGTTGGGAATCAGGGTATCAGGCCAGGTAGATGGGCTGGCTTGCGTCTTTGGAGGGGGCTTTGGGGCTTGGCGCGAAGACCCCATCCTATCGGCGACAACGCCGAAAGGATGGGGCACCCGGTTTGGTGTGGCTCGGCCGAACGGTGCAGTGCGCGGCTAGGCGCTTACGTGGGTGTGCTCGGTGCGGGGGTCGAGCTCCTTGGTGGCGGCGGGCTCCTGCCGTGTGGGCGCCGGCTTCGGTGTGCTGGAGGGAGCAGTTGCCGTCGGTGCGGCCGCAGATGCAGCTGCGCTTTTCGGCGGCGGGGTGTGAGGCTTCGGCGAAGACCTGCTGGGCGGCGATGAGGGCGGTGCCGAAGGGCTTGTTGAGTTGCGGGAGGGACTTGTGGACGACCTGCTCGAGGGCGCCGATGAGGGCGATGGTGTCCATGTAGTCGAAGAAGCCGAGGTGGGCGATGCGGAAGATTTGGCCCTTCATCTCGCCCTGGCCGTTGGTGATGATGGCGCCGAAGCGGGATTTGAGTTCCTTGACGATGAGGCCGGAGTCGACGCCGGGGGGCGGGATGACGGCGGTGGCGGCGGCGGAGGGGGCGGTGGGGGCGAAGAGGGTCATGCCGAGGGCTCTCGACGGCGGCGCGGGTCATGGCGGCGATGGTTTCGGCGTTGTCGACTAGTTTTTTGCGGCCTTCGACGAGATCGCCCGCGGGGTTCTCGGGGGTGGCGGCCTGGGCGGCGATCCAGTCGAGCGCGGCTCCGAGGGCGGCGATGAGGGCGACGGCGGGGGTGTAGGCGGACTCGCCGGCGCGGGCGTTTTTGCGTTCCTTGCGGAGGTCGAAGTAGTAGCGCGGGTTGTAGGTGGCTTCCATGCGGTCCCAGGCGCGGGGGCCGACGGCGAGGTAGGAGAGGCCGGGCGGGATCATGACGGCTTTTTGCGAGCCGCCGATGAGGACGTCGATGCCCCAGGCGTCCATGTCGAGGTGAGTGGTGCCGAGGCCGGTGATGGCGTCGACGATGAGGAGGGCTTCGGAGCCGGTGTCTTTGAGGAGCTTGGCGACGGCGGGGACGCAGTGGCGGACGCCGGTGGAGGTTTCGGTGGCCTGCATGAAGACGGCGCGGGTTTCGAGCTTGAGGGCGGCTTTGACCTCGTCGAGCGAGAAGGTCTGGCCGTAGGGGGCGGAGACGACATCGACGGGGCAGCCGAAGGCCTTGGCGAGGGCGGACCAGCGTTCGCCGAACTTGCCGGCGGTGAGGACGAGGACGCGATCTCCGGGCGAGGTGAGGTTGGAGACGGCGGCTTCCATGGCTCCGGTGCCGGAGGAGGAGAGGAGGATGACGTCGCCGGTTTCGGTGCCGACGAACTGCTTGAGCTGGGCGAGGACGCGGGTGTAGAGGGCGCGGAACTCGGGGGTGCGGTGGTGGATGTCGGCGGCGGCCATGGCGAACTGGGCGGCGGGGAGGAGCGGGGTTGGACCGGGGGTGAAGAGGCGGGTTTTGCGGATCATGGGGATATTGTAGTGGCGCGGCGAGGTGCCCGGTGTGCGTGACGGAACCTCGGTGCGGGAGAGATGGCTGCGGGGGTTTGACTGTTTCAGGAGCGCCGGATGGGTCCGCCGGCCGTGACACGCGGCGTCTCGTAGCTGAGGGTGGCGTGCCGTGGGCTGGGGTGCCTGACCTTGGAGATGCGGCCGGTCTCGCGCATACGTTTGTCGGCTTCGATCCACGACGGGAGCGTGCTGTCGGGCTGTTCCCAGTGGGCGACCGAGGCCTCGTCGCACCAGTTCATGAGGTGGGGCATGGCCTTCTTGTGGGGGCCGGTGGTCATGTAACGGCGCATGCTCTCGGGGGTGTCCCAGGCGGTCATGGTCCAGAAGGTCCAGTTGCGGTCGTTGAGGAGGGCGCCGTGCTGAAATCCGGGGGCTTTTTTGACCTGCCCGAGGGAGCTGAGGGTGTGAAAGGCGAAGAACGGGACGAAGCGAAAGGATCGGATTCTGAGGCGTGTCAAGCTGACAAAGATCATGGGTGAGGGTGTCGGCTCCAGCTCGGTGAGCTGGAGGTAGTTTACGTGACGACCGCCCCGATGCTGCGGGACGTTGAGGCGTCTTCGGCGAGCTGGCCCCGGGTGCTGGAGAAGCGGGCCGGGAACGACCGGTCGCGAGGGCGATCTATGATGGTGGGCGAGTGAGGTTTTTCCTTTATGGCGAGTGTGGGAGAGCGGATTGAGGCGGAGATCAAGGTGGCGATGCGGGCGAAGGACGAGCATCGGCTGACGACGCTGCGGATGGTGAAGAGTGCTTTGAAGAACCGGGAGATCGAGAAGCGGGCGCCGCTTGAGGATGCGGAGGAGGCATCGATCCTGACGACGTTGATCAAGCAGAGGAAGGACTCGGTGGTGCAGTTTACGAAGGGCAATCGTCCGGAGCTGGCCGAAAGGGAGGAGCTTGAGATCACGATGATCGAGGGATTTCTGCCGCAGTCCGCGAGTGAGGAGGAGGTGCGAACGATTGTTCTGGGGGCGATCGAGCACCTGCGGAAGGATGCGGGCGGGGAGCGGCCGGGGCCGAAGGATATGGGGCCGGCGATGCGGGTGGTGAAGCAGCGGATTGCGGCGAGCGGCATTCGTGCGGACGGAGCCATGGTGAGCGAGATGGTGAAGGCGGAGCTGGGACGGGAGGGTTGACCGAGGGTAGCGTTCGGTACGTAACCTGCGGGTTTGATTTTTACGGCCGGGTAAATATCTGTGAGCGCGGTTACGAGGTTGTGACTACGTTTGCATCCAACAGGTCGCCAGGGACGACGCCTGGTCGAAAGAGGAGACGTGACGATGGGAATTCTGGATATGGTTGAGTCGATGGCTGGCGGCGCAGGTGCTGGCGGTCAGAACGGGCAGGTCGCGGGCGGCCTGATGCAGGAGCTGCAATCGCGGCCGGGCGGGCTGGGAGGCATCTTTCAATCGCTGCAGAGCAATGGGATGGGCTCGGCGGTGCAGCAGTGGGGCAGCGGACAGACGCAGCCGGCGTCACCGAACCAGGTAGAGCAGGGCCTGGGCGGGACGGGTCTGATTGACAGTGTGGCGCAGCGCACGGGCATGTCGCCCACGGTTGTGAAGGCCGGCCTGGCGGTGGCGCTGCCGCTGATTGTGCACCACATGGTGTCAAACGGGCATGTGACGGCGGACGGGCAGCCGACGGGAACGCAGCCGGAGCCGGGCGGGATGCTGCAGTCGATTCTGGGGCGGATGATTTAGACCTGTGCCTTCCGGCGGACTGATCCGGGTGCCTACGGCTCCGGACCAGCCGGATTCAAGTGAACATACAGCACGAACGTGAAAGGAACGATAGATGGCGGATCTGGATCAGTTGAAGCAGAAGTATGCACCGGTGTTGGATTTATTTCCCAAGTTTGCGGACTATGGAGCGAAGCTGGACGGGACGGAGCTGGACGCTGACGGGAAGCTGCACGTGAAGGGCACGGTTCCGAGCACGGTGGTTGCGAACCGGGTCTGGGACGCGATCAAGAAGTGCGACCCGACGTATGCCGATCTCCATCATGAGATCGGGACGTCGGGCGGTGAGACGCAGGCGTACACGGTCAAGGGCGGGGATACGCTGAGTGCGATCTCGCAGCTGTTTTATGGATCGGCGAGCAAGTACACCGAGGTGGCGAGCAAGCTGGGGATCGATGCTGACAAGATCAAGGTCGGCGAGACGTTGCAGCTGCCGGTGCTTTCTTAGGCGGTCTTTGCTGGCTGGGACGGGCGGGCCTTTGGGCTCGCCCTTGCCTTTTGTGGGCGGCGGTTACTCGGGGATGATCTTGACGAAGGTGCCGTTGGGTAGGGTGTGCGGGCCGAGGATATGGATGGTGCCGTCGCGGGCGAAGCCTCGGAGCATGGTTTGGGTGGGGGTGGGGCGGGGGTCGAAGGAGGCGGGTTCGGGAGGTGTGGGGTACTGGCTGGGGTAGGGAATGGCTCCGGGGGTCTGGGGTGGTTTGGCGGCTGGGGTTGGAGCGGGGGTGGCGGCCTGAATGGGGGGCCGGAGGGGGAGGGACTGGACGCCGGCTCTGGAGGTCATCGGGGTCATCGGGGCGGTGGCTGAGGGGGCGTTGGGGGTCGAGATGATGGGGCGGGACTCTGCCGGGGTGCCGCGCTTCATGCCGCGGTCCATGGCTTCGTTGGCGAGGCGGTCGGCGTCCTTGTTTTTGTGGCGGAGGGCGTGGGCGATCTCGAAGCGATCGAGTTTGGCGATGCGGGATTTGGCCTCCTGCCAGAGGGGTTTGAGGTCGGGGGAGTTGACCTTGTACCTGCCCTGGATCTGCTTGACCATGAGCTCGGAGTCGGAGATGACGCGGAGGCTGCGGTGGCCGTGGCTGAGGGCGTAGTCGAGGGAGGCGAGGAGGCCGGAGTATTCGGCGTAGTTGTTGGTGCGGAAGCCGAGGAACTCGGAGAGTTCGGCGAGGACGTTGCCGTTTTCGTCGGTGATCTGGGCGCCGAAGCCGGCGGGACCGGGGTTGCCGCGGGCTCCGCCGTCGCAGTGGGCAGTGATGATGCCGGTGGTGTTGGGCGGTTCCGGGAAGAGGCTGGAGGTGCTGGGGGGCATGCTGCGAGTTTAACCGCAACGCTCACCTTTTTTCCGGGTTGAGGTCTATCAGGGTGAGATCGGTTTTCTTCACTCCGGAGTGAAAGAAGATGAGCGCAGAGGCAGTTGGGATGGGTGCCAGCGTGAAGCTGGTACAGGGATTTGGTGTCGGCAACAAACGGAAGCCGCTCGGTACTCCGGCGTTGACCCAGGGCGCTGCGCGCATTGCGGGAACGGTAGAATCAGTTCCAGCGATGGCGAAATCTACGACAGCACAACCTGGCGGGCGAGCGAAGCTGACACCCGCGCAGATGGAGGCCCGGGCGTTGCAGCGGGCGGAGGACGACGAGCTTATCCGCGAGGCACAGAAGGGCCAGCGGAGTTCGTTTGACACGCTGGTGCGGAGGTATGACCAGAGTGTGCTGCGTTTGGCGCTGCACATGCTGGGGAACGAGCAGGATGCGCAGGATGTTCACCAGGAAGCCTTTATCAAGGCGTACCGGCACCTGGGGAACTTTCGGTTCGAGTGCTCGTTCTATACGTGGCTGTACCGGATCGTGACGAACCTTTGCCTGGACCAGATGCGCCGGCGGAAGAGCCGACGGGAGGATCCGGCTACGGTTTCGGACTCGAGCGGCGAAGAGATGGACCTGCTGGCGAACATTCGGGACGACCGGTCGATGGCGAACCCGGGGCGGGAGCTGGAGCGGAAGGCGATGGCCGAGGGGATTGCGGCGGCGCTCGACAAGCTGACGCCGCGGGAACGGACGGTGTTTGAGCTGAAGCACTACCAGGGCTTGAAGTTACGCACGATCGGCGAGATGCTGAGCACGACCGAGGAGACGGCGAAGAATACGCTGTTCCGGGCGACGCGGAAGCTGCGGGCGAACCTGGCGGAGCTGCGGGCTTAGACGGTTCCGGGTTTCATCAGGGCGGACGAGAGGCAGCCGGTAAGGGTACGGCAGCGAAGGTAGGCAACAAGGCTGGGTGCAACAGGGCAGGTGCAAGAGGGGCAGGCGCGACGGACGACGACCCGAGGCTTGGGCGATCGATCTGCGAGTGGTGTTTGAACAGATTCTTGAGGCTGGTTTGGAGTTGAGCTATGACGTGTGATGTCGCGCAGGAAGAGATGGTGTTGTTGATGTATGGCGAGCTCGATGACGAGCTGGCAATCGGACTGGAGCAGCACCTGGACGAGTGCGACGCGTGCCAGAGCCAGCTGAGCGCAATGCGGGAGATGGATGAGGACCTGGCGAGGCTGCCGGTGCTGGAGGTTTCGCCGAACCTGCTGGCGCAGAGCCGGATGCGGCTGGACGAGGCGCTCGATGACGAATCGCCGCATGGTTTTGTGACCCGGATCCGGTCGAATTTCTGGCGGTGGACGGGGGTTTTGGCGGGTGCGCCGGCGCTGGCGACTCTGCTTGTCGGGGTGGGGTTTCTGGGCGGGAACTTTACCCATCGACTCCAGGCGGCGCGTGCGCCCAAGCCGGCGGTAGGCAAGGTGGTGACGTTTGACGATCAGACGCATGGCGTGATCGCGAATGTGAGCGGGATTGTGCAGACGCCGGATTCGGAGCTGATCCAGGTGAAGTACAACCGGCTGGTTCCGGAGACGATGGAGGGATCGCTCGACGAGCCTCGGATCCGCGAGCTGCTGATGATGGGGATGCGGGCTGGGACGAGCGAGGGTGTGCGGACCGACGCAGTGGGTCTGATCTCGCATGAGTGTGTGCTTGGGCATGCGTGCCGGAGCGACGTCGAGGGCAAGGATGTACGGGTGGCCCTGATGACGCGGCTCCGCTATGACCCGGATGCGGGTGTCCGGAGGAAGGCGCTGGATGGGCTGGAGCGGTACGTGGACCAGGACCAGATGGTTCGGGACGCGGTGCTTGAGGCCCTGATGCGCGACAAGAATGCGGCTCTGCGTAAGGCGGCGATCGGGATGCTGACGCCGGTGCAGTCGGACTCGAGTGTGCGGCAGGTGTTGCGGACGGTGTCGACGCAGGACGAGAACCCGTATATCCGGACGGCGAGCTTTGAGGCTTTGCAGGGTGCCGACGGGATCCAGTAGGATCGGTGCGCGGGAGAGGACGGGGTCTTGCCCGAACGGCTTCTTCTGGGCAGAATTGTCGCGGGCGTGCTCACGGCGGTACGGCGACCTAGTCCAACAGGCACAACGCCCTTGGCGGTCGAGGTCGGGCCATCGAGGATCGATGGACATCTTGAAGCATGCGTGAGCCGGGCCGACTCGCGGTGCTGCAGCAATTAAAGAGATAAGAAGAGGCGGAGAGATGAGCGGACGGATCTGTGCAGCGATGTTGGCGGCGAGCCTGGCGGTGGCGCCGGGCATGGTGTCAGGGCAGAGCGGAACCGTAAGGGTTGCGGGATTCAGGGATTCTCAGGGCTACCTGGGGGTGAATCTCCGGGACGTGACCGAGGATCAGCTGGGGGCGTTGAAGTTGCGGGAGACGCGGGGGGCGGAGATCGTGCGCGTGGACCACGATGGGCCGGCGGGCAAGGCGGGTATCCGGGAGCACGACGTGGTGCTCCAGATGAATGGACAGGTAATTGAGGGGCAGGAGCAGCTGCGGCGGATGCTGCGGGAGATTCCACCAGGACGCACGGTGACCATGGTGCTGAGCCGGGATGGGCAGCAGCAGACGGTAACGGCGAAGATGGCGAACCGTGAGGAGTTGGAGCGGCAGGCCTGGCAACAGCACATGACTGTTCCTGAGCCGGAGGACATGGGTGCACCCGCGGTGGCGGGGAATGGCGGGGGGGGCAACGCTGGAGGTGAGGCGCCGCGAGGGGGGATGGGATTTCTGCGGGGTGGCGGGCCGGCGGTGACGCCCGGTGTGCGCGGAGAGCGTGGGTTTATGGGCACGATGTTGGGCCAGCCCTACACGGGGGCGACCCTGGAGCCTGTGGGCTCGCAGTTGGCGGAGTTCTTTGGGGTGCAGGGCGGGACGGGTCTGCTGGTGCGGAGTGTGGAGGCAAACTCGCCGGCCGCTACGGCGGGGATGAAGGCCGGGGATGTTGTGGTGAAGGTCAACCAGGTGACGGTGGCGGCTCTCGGGGACTGGGCGAAGACGGTGCATGACAGCAAGGGCAAGGCTATTCCTGTGACGGTGTTGCGCGAGAAGAAGGAGCAGACGCTGACGCTGACGCCGGATCCGAAGCGGAGATCGGCGATGGCGTGGCCCAGTTCGGGCCGGGGTTTGCGGGTGTGGAGTTGCAGGATCTCGGACGCGATTGTTGCGGAGATGCAGCCGCTGCTTCCGCCGGCCTTTGGATGGCGTCCCCAGGCGTTTGTTGAATCGCCGCAGTTCGAACTGGAGATGCGGGAGCTTGAGAGGCGGATGGAGGAGTTGGCCTGGGAGGCGGGGGATTTGCTCCAATAGCTTCGGGGCGGGAGGAGAACCCGGGCGGGTGCCGCGGTTGAATCTCTAAGCGGGCATACGGCGGGAGTTTAGAACATGGCATCTCTGACGGCGACCTTTGGGTCGCCGTTGCTGTTTTGGGGGGGAACCTCTGTTTGGAGTTCGCTCGGAAATTTTCGCGAGGGCGCTAAGGTTCTGCCCGGAGTCGCCGATGAGAGGAGAGAGACGCGGGGAGACACCCTGCGATGAGACGGAAACGGGGACCAGCGATGCGGACGTGTGATGCTTTGAAGGTAGGTGGTGCAGTGGGGACAACGGCGGCGCCTGGCGGGACGCGACCGGCGGACGCTGACGAGCAGTTGGCGGCGGTACACCGAAACCTGAAGATCGCGCTGACGTACATGTCGCAGGGGCTGGCGCTGTATGACGCCGAGGGTGCGCTGATCCTGGCGAACAGGCGGCTGAGCGAGATGTGCGGCGTCTCGTGCGAGGAGGTGCGGATCGGGATGAGCATCGCGGAGGTGATGGGCGCGATCGGGTTCAGCCGGAGACGGGCGCAGAGGGTGTCGGAGCGTATCCATTCGATCGCTCCTGACGGGCAGATGGACCAGACATTCGAGGAGATTGGCGAGGCGCACGTGGTGTCGATTGCGACCCGGCCGATGCCCGATGGCGGGTGGGTGATGACGTTTGAGGATGTGACGGAGCGGCGGAAGGCGGAGGTGCAGCTGGCGTACCTGGCGCATCACGATACGTTGACGGGGCTTCCGAACCGGACGTACTTCCACGAGCGGCTGCGGCAGGCGACGACCCAGGCGAAGCGGGGTACGGCGTTTGTTCTGATGAGCCTGGACATGAACGGCTTCAAGTCAGTGAACGACACGCTGGGGCACGCGGCGGGCGACGAGTTGCTGAAGACGGTGGCGCAACGGCTGCGGGCGTGCGTGCGGGAGAGCGATACGGTAGCGCGACTGGGCGGGGACGAGTTTGCGGTGATCCAGACGGGACCGAAGGAGGATGGCGACGCGGTTGTGCTGGCGAAGCGGCTGATCCATGCGCTGGGGCAGCCGTACCTGCTGGGCGGGCACCAGGTGATCTCGGGATGCAGCGTGGGGATGACGATGGCGCCAAAGGACGGGACGGAGGTGGACGACCTGCTGAAGAAGGCGGACATGGCGCTTTACCGTGCCAAGGACGACAAGACGCTTCGGTACAGCTTTTTCGAGCCGGAGCTGGATACACGGATGGAGAACCGGCGGGCGCTCGAGCGGGATCTTCGGCAGGCGCTGCTTCGCGACGAGTTGAGGCTGCACTACCAGCCGCTGGTGGATGGGCGGACAGGCAAGGTGACGAGTTACGAGGCGCTGATTCGATGGCAGCATCCGACGCGCGGTATGGTTTCGCCGGCTGACTTCATTCCGATGGCGGAGGAGTCCGGGTTGATTGTGCCGATTGGCGAGTGGGTGGTCAGGACGGCGTGCGAGGAGGCGGCGACCTGGGCCGACGAGGTGAAGGTCGCAGTGAACCTGTCGCCGGCGCAGTTCAAGAGCGGGCGTTTGCCGGAGATGATCGGCGACGCGCTGAGCCATTCGGGCCTGAGTGCGGATCGGCTGGAGCTGGAGATTACGGAGACGGTGCTGCTGCAGAACAGCGAGACGACGTTGCAGGCGCTGCATCGGCTGCGGGATCTTGGGGTGCGGATTGCGCTTGACGATTTTGGGACGGGGTACTCGTCGCTGAGCTACCTGCGGAGCTTTCCGTTTGACAAGTTGAAGATCGACCGGAGCTTTGTGCAGGATCTGCCGGAGAGCCACTCGGCGCGGGCGATCGTTCAGGCGATTGCGGCGCTGGGAGCTAGCTTCAACATGGCGATCACTGCGGAGGGGGTTGAGAAGCTGGAGCAGATGGACTACCTGCGAGGAGAGGGCTGCAACGAGTTTCAGGGGTTTTACCTGAGCAAGCCCAAGCCGAAGGAGGAGCTGGTGGTGGTGCGAAAGATGTCGGGGATGCCCGAGTTGGGAACGCAGCAGCCGGGGACCGTTGAAGGTGAGCAGTTTGCGGGCTGCGGGTTTGGGGCGAACGAGCCGGGTACAGCCCACGATCTATACTTGTAAGTGATGATGGCAAACGAGGTGGGACAGGGTTTGCGCCGGAAGATGACGGCGAAGCGGCGGCTCCGGGCGGTGACACGGAAGCTGCGGGAGCTGGGGTCTGTCGGATCGGCGCTGGCGTCGACGGGGCATCCGTACATGGCGCATATCGTGCCGATGCGGCGATGCAACCTGGCGTGTACGTACTGCAATGAGTACGACGATGTGTCGAAGCCGGTGGAGATTGAGGAGATGGAGCGGCGGATCGACCACCTGGGACGGCTGGGAACGTCGGTGATTACGATCTCGGGCGGCGAGCCGCTGCTGCATCCGGAGCTGGACCGGGTAATTGCGCGGATCCGGAAGACGGGCGCGATTGCGGGCATGATCACGAATGGGTACCTGCTGATGCCGGAGCGGATCGAGCGGCTGAATCGGGCGGGGCTCGATCACATGCAGATCTCGATCGACAACGTGATGCCGGACGAGGTGTCGAAGAAGAGCTTGAAGGTGCTGGATGCGAAGCTGCAGATGCTGGCGGAGCATGCGGACTTCCACGTGAATATCAACTCGGTGGTGGGCGGCGGAATTCGGAATCCCGAGGATGCGTACACGATTTCGAAGCGGGCGCTGGGGCTGGGTTTCTCGTCGACGATCGGGATCATTCACGACGGGAGCGGACAGCTGAAGCCGCTGGGAGCGGAGGAGCGGGCGGTGTGGGACCGGGTGCGGAAGCTGACGCGGCGGAGCTACTCGCGGTTCAACCATTTCCAGGAGGCGATTGCGAACGGGAAGCCGAATGACTGGCGATGCCGGGCCGGGTCGCGGTACCTGTACATCTGCGAGCTGGGGCTGGTGCACTATTGCAGCCAGCAGCGCGGGTATCCGGGGGTTCCGCTGTCGGGCTACATGACGGCGGATGTGAAGCGGGAGTTTCTGACGGAGAAGGGTTGCGCTCCGAACTGCACGATCTCGTGCGTGCACCAGGTGAGTTATATCGACCACTGGAGGGCACCGCAGCATCCGGATACGACGGGTGGGCTGCCGGATGGTGGGCATGCGGTGGCGGAGCAGGGTGCGGGGCTGGTACAGATTCAGTAGCGTTGGAACGGGCCTTGGGCCTTTGGTGGGGTGGGACCATGGGGATGTCTGAAGATCGGCTGCGTACGCCGGATCGACTGCTTACGCTCGAGCAGGTGCAGCGGATCGCGCGGGCGCTGGGGGACCCGAGGCGATACGAGATCTTGAAGCGGTTGAGCGCGGAGGGGGACACCTTGCAGTGCAGCGCGATGCGGGGATGTGTGCTGGTGAGCGCGGCGACCCTGTCGCACCACATGAAGGAGCTTGAGGCGGCGGGCCTGGTGACATCGGAGCGCGAGGGGAAGTTTGTGAACTACCGGCTGCGCCGCGATGTGCTGCAGGCGTACCTGGAGCATATGGCCCAGATCTAGGCGGACCGGTCTTTAAGCTTCGGTCGGGGTTGGGTCCAGGTAGCGCGGTGGCGGTGCCGGGACGGCATGGGGGCAGGGCAGGAGAGACGCCAGGCGTTCCCCGGGCCGTGCGCGGCTTTGGGAATTGATGAATCGTTGCGGGTGCGCGGGCCATCAATTCGATGGTTGTCGAAATATGATCGCGAGATCGTTGAGATGCGAACGCAGGAAAAAGGAGAATTGATGAGCAAACTAGCGAACAAGGTTGCGGTCGTTACAGGCGCGTCGAAGGGTATTGGCGCAGGCATTGCGAAGAGTCTTGCAGCGGAGGGGGCGTCAGTAGTCGTGAACTACTCTTCCAGCAAGGAGGGCGCGGACAAGGTGGTTGCCGAGATCACGAGGGAGGGCGGGAAGGCCATCGCGGTCCAAGGCGACATGTCGAAGCAGGCCGACATTACGCGGCTGTTTGCGGAGACGATCAAGGCCTACGGGAAGCTAGACGTGCTGGTGAACAACGCCGGCGTGTACGAGTTTGGCCCGATCGAAGCTGTGACGGAGGAGAGCTTTCACAAGATGTTCAACCTGAACGTGCTGGGCCTGATCCTGGCGACGCAGGAGGCGGTGAAGCACTTCAACGGGGATGGCGGAAACATCATCAACATCGGGTCGGCGATCAGTTCGATTAACGCGCCGAACGCCACTGTTTACCTGGCGACCAAGGGCGCGGTGGACACGGTGACGCGTGGTCTCTCGAAGGAGCTTGGAGCGAAGGGAATCCGTGTGAACTCCATCAACCCGGGCGTAGTTGAGACCGAGGGATACAAGGCAACGGGATTCTCGGGGAGCGACTTTGAAAAGGGCGCGGTGGCACAGACGCCACTTGGCCGCACGGGGCAGGCGAGTGATATCGGGCCGATCGCGGTGTTTCTGGCATCGTCCGACTCCGGATGGGTTACGGGAGAGACGCTGCTGGCTTCGGGTGGGATGCGGTAAGTAACTACGTCGGTTGCAAATAGAGAATGCCTGCAGGCTGACGGCCTGCAGGCATTTTCGTGCGTGGATATGTACACCGTCGAGCGGACGCTTACTGATTCGCCTTTGTGGCGCTCTCCTGATAGATGGAGACATTGTCCTTGGTGACGAGTGCGGTGCCAGTGTTGACGAAGACGGGATAGGTGGCGAAGGAGTCGACGACGTAGTTATTTTGGAACGGCTTTGGCAGGTGGTGGTGGATCTGATCGAGCTCTGCGAGACCGACGTAGCCCATGGAGTAGGGCTTCTGGGAGACGCTGGCGTCGATGGTTCCATCCTGGATTAGGCCGAGGGTATCGGGACCGACGTCCATGGCGATGAGGGTTCGGTCGGTGGCGTGCTCGCGTTTTAAGACGTCACCGATGGCGGCACCGGACGAGGACTCCAGCGCGACGAAGGCGTCGATTTTTTCGGCACCGGTCTTGGCGAGGTACTGCTTGGTCGAGTCAAAGGCGATGCCTGGATCCCCCTTGACGTTGAGGACATCGACGACCTTCATCTGCGGGTGTTCGGCGAGGATGTCTTTGTAACCACGGAGGCGCTCATCGAGATTAGGCTGACCAGGGATGGAGTAGAAGACGACGTTTCCCTTCCCTTTCAGTTTTTCGACGAGGCGCTGACCGCCAAGGTGTCCGGCGGCGAGGTTATCGGTGCCGATGAAGAAGAGCCGACTGCTGGTAGGTGCGTCGGAGTCGACGGTGATCAAGGGGATGCCGGCCTGGATGGCGTTGTTGATCTCTTCGCGGAAGGTGACGGCATCGGCGACGGAGATGAGGATGCCGGCGGGTTTGGCGGCCACGGCCTTGCGGAGTGCATCGAGTTCGGCGGCGGCGTTGTAGTCGTCGGGACCATCGAGGCGGGCGTTCACGCCGTACTGCTGTGCGGCCTTGGTGAAGCCTGCATTGACGGTCTTCCAATAAGGGAGCTTGAGGTTGTTTGAGATGAGGTAGTAGGTACCAGCGTGCTGGCAGGCTGTGAGCGTAAGGACCGCCGCGGTTACCGATGCAACAGCGAGAGCCGACTTGAGCTTAGGCATTAACGTTCCTCCGGCGAATGGTTTCGAAGTGTTCGAACCGTGCGGGAAGTCTAATCCCGGCATCGCTTTGGACTTCGAAGGTGCAAATTGTACGCCCTCATCAAGGGATGGTGTTGCGAACCGAGATCGAAAGTCGGCGATGCCCGGACTGAGGGTGATCTCGCGGGCGGAGCGTTGCGCAGCCGGAGTTTGCGGGGGAGATGGAAACGGAGGATGCTGGTGGGATGAGGACCGGTGGATTGCGAAGGATGTGGAGAGACGGCGTGATGGTGTTGACGCTGATGGGAACGGGGGCGGCGGGCTTTCTTCCGCAGCATGCGTGGGCGCAGGCGGAGGCTCGGGACAGGGCGGCGGGGCAACGGGCGACGAGCACACCGTATGCGGGCGACCTGAAGATTTTTGAGTATCCCGACCGGGACCAGAAGCTGCAGATCGGGCGAGTGATGGACCTGCTGGGCATTGTTCCGGGGCGAAGTGTTGCCGATATTGGTGCGGGCTCGGGATGGTTCACGGTGCGGGCGGCGCAGAGGGTGGGGCCGGCCGGAACGGTGTACGCGGAGGACATCAATCCGCAGGCGGTTGAGGCGATCGACGCGCGGGTGCGGAAGGAGAGGCTCGGCAACGTGCGGACGATCCTGGGGACACCGGATGATCTGAAGCTCACGCCGAAGAGCGTGGATGCTGTGTTGATGCTGAAGGTTTATCACGAGATTGCGCATCCGGTGCCGGTGATGCGGGAGCTGCGGGAGACGTTGAAGCCGGGAGCGAAGGTTGGGATCATCGACCGGAACGGGAACGGCTCGGACCATGGGCTGGACCGGAAGGTTGTGGAGCAGGAGATGGGCGATGCGGGGTTCCGGGTGGAGGGTCGGTACGACTTCACGAAGGCGGACGGGCAGGATTATTTCCTGGTGTTTATGGTGCGTTGAGCCGAGGCAAGGGCGGCACGGTGCATGCGGGGTGAGCCGGGCGGTCGGCCTGGCGATGGTGGAGTATGTGCCGAGTGCAGGGCGTTGAGGACTCTGGTTTGTCCAAAGTTGGGGGCTGGCTGTAGCGGCGCTACATATGCAAAAGTATGCGCTTGCGCTTTCCGGGTACTCCGTCATACTTGGCACACCCTTTCCTTCCATGACACGCCGAACGCGGGTGAGTTCCGTGGGCAGAGGGACTTTCAGGCCAAGGAGCATTTAATGAGTTTAGTTTCGGGTAGATTTTTTACGGGCGCGGCACTTCTGGCCGTGAGCCTGGGCGTGCCTGCCAGGGGACACGCTGCGGAGCAGGCGGGAATAATGGCTCGTGCTGTAGCGACACAGGCGGTGGAGTTTGATGTAGTTCTGCCGATCGAGCACCGGGCGGAGCTCGAGAAGCTTCTGGATTCGCTGCACGATCCGAAGTCGGCCCAATATCACAAGTGGCTGAAGCCGGGGAGTTCAACGCTCGCTTTGGACCGAGCGCGGACAAGCTGAGCGCGATCAAGAACGAGCTTACGGCGAACGGCATGAGCTACAAGCAGACAGGGTCACGGCACCTGCACGTGAGCGGAGATGCGCACAGCGTGGAGTCGATGTTTCGGAGCGAGCTGAAGACGGGGACGTTTGCAAGCGGACGTGCGGCGACGGCATTTTCAAAGCCCTTCCAGCCACCCAGTTCGATTGTGGCGGCCGATGCGATGGTGGTGGGGCTTTCGGGGAAGATCCGGATGCAGACACACTCGAGGATGTCGGCCGAGGCTCCAAAGCCGAGCGCGACACCCGAGAATCGTTACAGCCCGACGGGTGGGTACTGGTTCACCGATCTGAAGCAGGCGTACAGCTTTCCGAGCTACCGGGCGTATGAAGGCAAGGGTGTGGTGATCGGGATCCTGATGAGCGGCGGGTTCCTGCAAGCGGACATGGTGAAGTACTTCGGCCATGAGAAGATCGCGCCGCCGAACGTTGCGGAGGTGAAGATCTCTGGCGGTGCGCCGTTTGGTGTGGGCGATTCTGTGGAGACGGCGCTCGACCTTCAGCAGACGGGCGGCATGGCACCGAAGGCGCAGCTGGTGCTGTTCAACCTGCCTGACCTTTCGGACGCGAACATCATCTCCGGGCTGGTGACGGTGGTTGAGAGCGACTCCGTGGACGTTCTAAGCATGTCGTTCGGTGCACCGGAGAAGTTCTATTCCCCCGAGTACAACGGCGGTCAGGACTATTCGGGGATCCTACGGGTGTATGACGACCTATTTGCGCAGGGCAACTCGCAGGGGATCACCTTTGTGGCGTCGTCGGGCGATGGGGGTGCGGTGCCTATCCCGCCGGTTGCATGCTTGGCTCCCAAGGCGAAACGGGGTTGCGGCAGGATGCAGCCATCGGTGGAGACGCCGGCCTCAAGCCCGCACGTGACGGGTGTGGGCGGGACGAACCTGGTCACCACGTACACGCCGAGCGTTCCGCTGAACTCGAACTATGTGCGCGAGAATGCGGACGATGATCCGCTGGTTGGGGACCGTTACGGAACGCCGGCCACTGGAGCGGTGTGGGGTTCGGGTGGAGGAGACAGCTACCTCTATCCCAAGCCGAACTACCAGAACATCGAGAATACCGGGTCGAAATTCAGAACGGTTCCGGACGTTTCGCTGCACATGGGCGGATGCCCCGAGGGAGCGGTTCTGCCCTGCGGACCTGACCGGAGCTATGACCTTGCGGTCTGGGACAAGATGTACATCGGCCTGGTAGGGACGAGCGCGTCGGCACCGGACTTTGCGGGACTGGTGGCGCTGAAGGTAGAGCGGGACCATGCGCGGCAGGGCAACATCAATTACGCCCTGTATCTGGAGTCCGCGGAGCAGACGCTGGGTATTCTTTCGAACGTGTTTCGCAAGGACATACCGGGGTATAACGGCTACTACTCTACGGCGCCCGGGTACGACCGGGTGCTGGGGATCGGGACGGTTCGCGGTTTGAACTTCCTCGAGGCACCTGCATCGACGCCGGTTGCGGGAACGCCGCAGACGCCTTCGAATCCGTAAGAAAGGTTGTTCTTACGAGCGGCGTGGCCTTGGGGCTGCGCCGCTTTTTTGTGTGTGCAAAGACGCGAAGACGCGTGGCGGAGGGTTGCCGGGCGACCTGCGGGGTTGCCAGGTTCAGGTTTACCGGCTACTTCTGCGGCGTGGATGCGTGGCGGAGCTTGGAGTTTGCGGCGGTGGTGCGGTCGGTGGTGGTGCCGCCGACCTGGGCGATGACGGTGTCCAGGGTCTGGTAGAGCTGATTGATGTCGATGATCTGGATCCACTGCTTGCTTGTGGCGATGAAGATGGACGGCGTGTGCGAGACACCGATGTGTTCCGCGAGGAGGTAGTCGTCATTGACCTCGCGGGCAAACTGGCCGGTGGGATCCATGACAAAGGGCATGGTGCGGCCGTGTGATCCGAAGTACTTCTGGGTGAAGTTCTGGAGATCTTCTTTGCTGGCGATCGAGGTCTGGTTGGCGAAGACGGCGCGGCGGAACTCTTCGGCGGCACCGGGCGAGATCTTGTCCTGGATGTAGCGCGCGGTGATGGCGGCGTCGAGGCTCCAGATGTGCATGCGGAGGGGGAAGTCGTGGCGCACGAGGGGGATCTTGTAGTGGTCGACGGCGGCATGGACGATAGGAAAGGCGCGGGAGCAGGCGGGGCACTCGAGGTCTTCGAACTCGTAGATGGCGACCTTGGCGCCGGCGGGCGGCTTGATGGGCGACGTGTCCTTGAGGGTGTCGCCCTGACCTGCGGGAACGGCCTGCTGCGCGCCGGCGGGGAGGGCGAGCAGGAGGGCGGTGGAGGCGAGGACGAGCCGGGGAAGGAAGTAATTCATAGGTATGAGACGCATAGGGGTGTCCTTTGTATTTTAGCTGAATGGTCGGGGGTGGGTGATGCTTCCGGGGGATGGGTCGGCCGCCTTTTGGGGGAGGATGGGGCAAACTTTCGCAACCCGTGTGTGCCCGTGGCACTCTAACGAGGGTGCGTTCTGATCAACACAGTTACGGTTTTGGGTGCTTTCGGGTGGGGGTGTGGCCGCTGGTGCTGCTTCTGCCGGTGATGTTGATTTCGGCGCAGCGCGGGTTCGGACAGAGTGGAAACGAGCTTCCGTCGGCGCCGACGCCGTCGGCTGGTGTTGCCGGGGGCAGGCTGCCGGACGAGATGCGGGTGGAGCGAGGGACGCCTGGGGCCTTGCCGCTGAGCATCGATGACGCGATCGCGATGGGGCTGAAGAACAACGTGGAGATCGCGGTCGGGCTGCAGAATGAACGGCGGGTGAGGGGTTTGTCGCGGACGGTTGAGAACAATCTTTTGCCGTCGGTGGAGGCGGAGGCTTATACGCGAGCGCAGGAGATCAACCTGGCGGCGATGGGCTTCAAGCCGGGTTCGCTGGGGCCGCTGCTGGCGCACCTTGGTGGGGGATCGGGGGCGAGTTTTCCGACGATTGTGAAGGTGAACACAACGGCGGCGCAGCTGAATGTGAATCAGCAGCTGTTCAACGTGCCGGCCTATTTTCTGTACAGGGCGGCGAAGGTGGCGGTGTCCTCTTCGAATCTGACGACGCTGAATTCGCGGGGGAACGTTGCGCTTTCGGTGGGCACGACCTATCTCCAGGTGATTGCCGATGCGGCGCAGATCGCCAATGAGCGGTCGCTGGTGAAGGTGGACGAGGTCGCGCTCCAGCAGGCGCGCGACCTGCAGGCAGCTGGTGTGGGAACGCACCTTGACACATTGCGAGCGCAGGTGCAGCTGCAGAGTGAGCAGCAGGTGCTGGTGAACGCGGAGAACCAGTATGCGAAGGACAAGATCGCGCTGAACCGGCGCATGGGCATTGCTGCGGACCAGGAGGTGACGCTGACGGACGCGGTGCCGTATGCGGAGCTGGCGCAGATGAGGATCGAGGACGCGATGGCGCTGGCGTTTGAGCGGCGAAAGGATCTGCTGAGTCTCGAGGCGCAGGTGGAGGTGGCCGACGAGACTGAGAAGGCTGTGCGTTTTGAGCGTCTGCCGACGGTTGCGTTTGGTGGGTATTACGGTGTGATCGGGGAGACGCGCGGACTGTATCACGGTGTGTTCAACGCACAAGGGAGCGTCAAGATCCCGATCTTTCGCGAGGCTGAGTTTCGAGGAGAACGGGAGGTTGCGGATGCGCAGTTGGCGGGTTTGCGGCGGCAGATCGAGAGTCTACGGGTGACGATCGAGCAGCAGATCCGGTCGAGCATGCTGGACGTCGAGAGCGCGAACGACCTGGTGAAGGTTGCCCAGAGCAACGTCGCGCTTTCGGAGCAGGAGTTGAGCGATGCGCAGCAGAGGTTTCTGGCGGGGGTAAGCGATAATCTGCCGGTGGTGCAGGCGGAGGCTCGGCTGGCGGGATCGCAGAGCCAGGTCGTGCGGACGCTGTATCAGTACAACGCGGCGAAGCTCCAGCTGGCGCGCAACACGGGTGTGGTGGAGACACAGTACAAGAGGTACCTGGGGCGCTGAGGCGGGCGGGGTTCGCCTGCTGACGGCGCGATGTGAAAGCATGGGTGGTATGAGCGAGGCTCCCTCCGCTGCGGCTACGCCTGTGGACGATGTGGCGGATCTTGATGTGCGAGTTGCGGCGGCGCCTAAACGTGGGGCGGCTGCGGCGGAGGTTAGCGGAGCTGCGGCAGGGCCGGCGGGCGGGGCGTTTCGATCGCGGGATTTTCGGCTGTACCAGACGGCTCGGCTGCTGGTGATCCTGGGGGCGGAGGCGCAGTCTGTGGCGGTGGCCTGGCAGGTGTACCAGATTACGCATTCGGCGCTTGATCTTGGGTATACGGGGCTGGCGCTGTTTCTTCCGGGGCTGTTTTGCATGCTGGCGGCCGGGCATGTGGCGGACCAGTATGACCGGCGAAAGATCATCCTGGTGTGCTATGGGGTGCAGGCGGTGTGCACGCTGGCGCTGCTGCGGTTTGCGCTCCTTGGGACCGGGCCGGTGGGAGCGAACGGGCGAGCTCCGATATGGCCGATCTACGCGGTGCTGGTGGGGATCGGGCTGGGGCGTGCGTTTTCGGGGCCGGCGGCGAGCGCGCTGCTGCCGAGCCTGGTGGGGAAGACGCAGTTTGTGAATGCGATTACGTGGGGCGCGACGGTGTACCAGATTGCGAATATGGCGGGACCGGCGGTGGGTGGGCTGCTGTTTACGCTGCAGATGACGGGGGCGATGCGGAGGTGGAACGGGGCGGCGATCGTGTATGCGTTCACGCTGATGATGCTGGCTGGGGTTCTTGACGCTGGTGGGGATGATGCGGGCAAAGCCGGAGATTGACGCGGAGGTGGTGAAGAAGGGCTTCAGTCTGCGGACGGTGCTGGCGGGGCTTGAGTATGTGTGGCGGACGAAGCTGCTGCTGGGTTCGATCTCGCTCGATCTTTTCGCGGTGCTGCTGGGAGGTGCGGTGGCGCTGTTGCCGATCTTTGCCGAGGACGTGCTCCACGCGGGACCTCGGGGGCTGGGGGTGCTGCGGGCGATGCCGAGCGTGGGTGCGCTGATGGTGAGCCTGCTGCTGACGATATGGCCGATCAAGAGACGGGCTGGTGTGACGATGATGGTGTGTGTGGGCGTGTTTGGGGCGGCGACCGTGGTGTTTGGGCTGTCGCGCAGTATATGGGTGAGCGTGCTGGCGCTGGTGTTTGTGGGCGCGAGCGACATGGTGAGCGTGGTGATCCGGTCGAGCATCCTGCAGCTGGCGACGCCGCCTGAGATGCGTGGCCGTGTGAGCGCGGTGAACTGGCTGTTTATTGGAGCGTCGAATGAGTTTGGCGAGTTTGAGAGCGGGTTGACGGCGCACTGGTGGGGAGCGGTGCGGGCGGTGGTGGTGGGTGGGATTGGGAGTCTCCTGGTGACAGCGTGGGCTGCAGGGTTCTTCCCTGCCCTGCGGCGTGCGGATGCGTTGACGGCGGAGAGCCTGCGTGGGGCGGAGGCGGAGTTGGCCGGGGCGGAGCCGGTTGGGTAGGGCGCGGGCCTCCCTAAATGTTGAGGACGGTTTAGATTGGGTGTTTGATGGCTGGGAGGCGAGTGGATGGAGCAGGGGAAAAAGGTAGCGCTTGGGGCGACGCTGGTGGCGGTGCTGGCCGTTGGGGTTCGGGTGGGGCTGCTTTATCGGGAAAGGCATGCGGCGGAGAATGCGCCGGCGGCGGTGGTAAAGCAGGAGAGGCTTCCGGATGATGCGTATGTGTTCCTGAAGAAGAAGCGGCCTTCGTCGCTGGCGGACCTGAAGGAGCTGTATGGGACGACGGTGTGGGTGAGCGCGGGTGGGCAGATGGACTACTACGCGGTGGCGGGAAAGCATGTGGACTACGGGAAGAAGGAGGGGACGCTGCTGGGGGCGGAGCCAATGGTGGTGAAGGATGCGGTGGAGCAGGTGGCACCGAAGGCGGCGACGTTCCGGATACCTGGAGGGGACAGGCAGGTGCTGCTCTTGTTTACGCTGCCGGCGAGTGCGCAGGGGCCGGGGAACGGGGACAAGATGTTTGGGGTGCCGGTGGGGTTCAAGCAGGGAGCGGACTACACCTTCCAGACGGACGAGCTGTTCTTCTATGACGATCCTCACCAGCTCTACAAGCACTGGGGGCCGGAGGTGTGGAAGGCGGTGGATGAGCACCGGGCGATCCTGGGTATGAGCGAGGCGCAGGTGCAGATGGCGCTGGGGCAGGTGAGCGACAGTGTGAGCCAGGAGTATGGGAATCGGAGGGTGATGTTCTCGAACCTGGGGCACCCGATGGATGTGATCTTCGTGAAGAACAAGGCTACGGCGGTGATGCCTCACCAGTGATGGCTCGTGTGAGTGCCGCGGGATATGTTGTGAGGTCGGACCCGGTTCGCGCGGGGCCGGGGGTTAGTGCGGGACGACGGTGAGGGTGAGGGTGCTGGGGTACTCCGCGGAGTGGTGGATGGAGGTGTGGGCGGTGACGGCGGTGGTTTCGCTGATGTTGTCGCCGCCGGTGTTGAGGTTGCGGTCGAAGCGGGGGAAGTTGGAGCCGGCGACCTCGATGCGGATGCGGTGGCCGGTGTCGAAGAAGTTGCTTGTGACCATCGGGGTGAGGGTGACCTTGTAGACCTTGTTCTTTTCGAGCCAGACGGTGTGGTCGTCGCCTTCGCGATAACGGAGGCGCTGGATGGTCTCGTCGAGGTTGTAGGCGGTGCCGTCAGGGAGGACGTCGATGACCTTGACGGTGACGTCGGTGTCCTTGACGTCGGAGGAGACGTAGAGGGTGGCGGTGATGGGGCCGGAGACTTCGACGCCGCGGGCGAGGGGGGCGGAGGTGTAGACGAGGATGTCGGGGCGGTTTTCCATCTTGCGCTGATCGAGGGCTCCGCCTTCGCCGGGGATGGTGTTGGCGGCGCAGCAGACGTTGCCGCCGTAGGAGGGTGTGGGGTGGAGGGGATCGTAGGTGAAGGTGTCGGCGAGATCGATGCCGGGGTTGGCGTGACGCCTGCCGTTGGCGACTGCCTGTGCGACGGGGCCGGAGGGAGCAGCGAGAGGGAAGAAGGCTTTCGGACGTGGATGAGGTGAGGTGGAGGTTGCCATCACCCTGCGAGGGTGCTGCGTGGCCCTGGCTTGCCGAGGGCGAGGGTGACGGTCTGTGCGCCGGCGGGCGGCCAGGACTCGGAGTGCTGCCACTTGTTCGAGCCCATGGTGAAGTACTGCACTTTGGGAGTCTTCGTGAGGATGCCGTTGTCTTCGCCCTTGAGGAAGTGATCGAACCAGCCGTAGGTGAGGGCGTTGTAGTCGAGGCGGGCGTCGCCCATGTGGCGTTCGCCGACGACGGTGTCCTCGGTGGCGCGGGTGTAGCCGCAGTGGAGGGTGGGTGCGATGACGGCGTATTGCTCGTCCTTGGCTGCGCCTGCGGCGTGCTCGCGGACGAAGTTGTAGGCGGCGAGGTTGGGGCCGATGGAGACGTCGTACCAGGTCATCATCCAGAGGCCGGGGACGTTGATGGGCATGGTGTCGGACTGCCAGATGCCGCCCTTGCGCCAGGCGGGGTCGGAGGGGGTGCGGGCGATCATGTTGCCGCCGGAGGTGTTGGTCATGACGTCGCTAAAGATTCCGCGCGGGCCGCCGATATTGCTGATGATGTCCTTTTCGGGGAGGTGGGTGAAGGCTTTGGCCCAGTCGACGGCTGGGAGCTGCGGGGCGAGGTCGAAGAGTTTGGAGGCGGCGATGAGGTCGGCCTGGGAGGTGTTGGCGGGGAACTGCGGGCGGACCTGGTTTTGCTCGCCGTAGAGCCAGTCGATGAAGAGCATCTGGACGGCGCCGCCGCGGTACCAGTTGCCCTGCTCGTTGTAGGGGCCGACTTTGCCGACGCCGGCGCCGAAGCTTTCGGGGATGATGGTGGTGAGGGCTTTGTTGCCGAGGGAGGCTGCGGCCATCTGCCACTCGGCGGTGGAGGAGCAGCCGATGAGGCCGACCTTGCCGGAGGACCAGGGCTGCGATCCCATCCAGGTGAACTGGTCGTCGGCGTCTGAGAGCGGTGCGCCGAGGATGTCGTAGTCGCCTTCGGAGAAGAAGTGGCCGCGCTCGTTCATCTCGATGAGGACGTAGCCGCGTTTGACGGCTTCGAGCTCCTGGGTCATGTCGCGGTAGGTGCCGAGTTTGACGTCCCAGAAGTTGAAGTTGTAGGGGGTGCGGCTGAAGATGACGGGGTACTTCTTCGAGGTGTCTTTGGGGCGGTAGATGTCGGCGGCCATGCGTTTGCCGTCGCGCATGGGGACCATGACCTTGCGGTCGATGACGGCGATGTCTTCGAGTTGTTTTTCGGTGGCTTCGCGTTTGGTGATGAGCGCGGCTTTCTCCTCGGGGGTGAGGTTTGCTGTTGTGCGCTGGGCGAGGGTGGGGATGGTGAGGGCAACGGAGAGCAGGAGGGCGGGGGTGCGGAGGCGCATTCGGGTGAGGGCTCCTGAGTGTTGCTGTGCGGTATGAGAGCTAGTGTGACATGGACGCTGTACCAGGACGGGGAAGAGAGCCTGCAGCTGCAGCGTTGACAACTTTCCCAGAGCGAGCGGGATCAGCCGGTGTTGCGGAGGCCGGCGCTGATGCCGTTGATGGTGGCGGTGATGGCGCGGTTGAGGTCGGGGGAGTCTTCGCCGGCGCGTTTGCGGCGGAGGAGTTCGACCTGGATGAGGGAGAGGGGGTCGACGTAGGGGTTGCGGAGGCGGATGGATTGCGTGAGGACGGGGTTGGTTTCGAGGAGTTCGCGCTGGCCGGTGATGAGGAGGAGCATCTGGCGGGTGAGGTTGAACTCGGTCTCGAGGGTTGGGAAGACGCGGTCGCGGAGGGCGGGGTCTTCGACGAGCGAGGCGTAGAGGCGGGCGATGCCGAAGTCGGCCTTGGCGAGGGCGAGCTCGACGTTGCGGATGATGTCGAGGAAGAGGGGGAAGGACTTCGCCATGGTCTGGAGGAGGGCGAGGTTTTCGGGGTTTTGCGGGTGCGTGGTGGGGCTAGAAGCAGATCTCTCCGCTGCGCTGCGAGATGACGACAAAGGGGAGCTGAGGAAGTGTTCGAGGGCGTGGCCGACGCCGAACCAGGCGGGGACGAGGTGGCGGGACTGCATCCAGCCGAAGACCCAGGGGATGGCGCGGAGGTCGGCCATGGAGCGCTTTTTTGTGGCGGAGGCGTCGGCTCGCTTGGCGGGGCGGGAGCCGATGCGGGCGTGTTCGAGTTCGGCGACGGGGTGGCCTGTTCGAAGTAGGTGAAGGTTTCGGGGTTGTCGACGATGTGCTGCTTGTAGAAGGCGAAGGAGGTGGCGGAGAGCTGGTCGAGGGCGGCCTCCCAGGCGGGGAGGATCTCGCCGGTGAGGTGGGGGGTGGGGGGAGTTTGTGGTGGATCGGGAGGTTTGGGGAGAGAAGCAGATCCTCCCGCTGCGCGGAAGGATGACAACGAAGACTTGCCTGGCTGCGGTTCGGGTTCTTGCGGATCTGCTTGCTGGTTTTGGAGGGTGGCGTCGGGGCGGCCGAGGGCGTCGAGGGAGGCGGCGATCATGAGCTCGAGGTTGCGTTCGGCGAGGACGACGTCGGCGTACTTCCAGTTGAGGACCTCGCCCTGCTCGGTGAGGCGGAGCTCGCCGGTGAAGCTGTCGACGGGCTGGGCGAAGATGGCGCGGTGGGTGGGACCGCCGCCGCGGCCGACGGTGCCTCCGCGACCGTGGAAGAGGCGGAGGTGGACGCCGCAGTCGCGGGCGACCTGGTGGAGGGCTCGGTGGGCCTTCCAGATCTCCCAGGTGCTGGTGATCATGCCGCCATCCTTGTTGGAGTCGGAGTAGCCGAGCATGACCTCCTGACGGTGGTTCCAGGACTGGAGCAGTGGCTTGTAGGCCGGGCTCGACCAGAGCTCGCGCATGATGGCGGGGGCGTTCTGGAGGTCTTCGATGGACTCGAAGAGGGGGACGGGCTGGAGGCCTGGGTCGGCGGGGCGGGCGTCGGTTGCGGGGGAGGCCTCGACCTCGACGCCGGAGAGGCGGGCGAGGGCGAGGACGTTGAGGCAGTCTGTGGCGGAGGCGGCTCCGCTGATGACGTAGAGGCGGATGCTCTCGGGGGGGAAGGCCTCTTTGAGCTCGGCGATGGCGCGGAAGGTGGCGAGGACCTCGGTGGTCTGTGAGGTGAGGGGTGGCGGGAGAGTGAGGGTGGGGGATTGGGGGGGAGAAGCAGATCCTCCGCCTGCGGCGAAGGATGACAAGGTGGGGTTGGGGGAGATAGCGGGTTCGGGTGCCTGCGAGGTTGGGTGTGGGTTTGAGGCGGCGAAGGCGGCGAGCTCTTCGAGGGCGGCGGTGTGAACGCGGGCGTGCTGGCGGATGTCGAGGGTCTGGAGGTGGAGGCCGTAGGTCTTGACCTCGAGGAGGAAGGGATCGACGAGGAGCTGGGCGAGGCGTTCGCCGCGGTTGCGCATGAGGGATTCGCGGAGGACGGTGAGGTCGGAGAGGAGCTCGGAGGCGCGGGTGTAGGGGGGAAGCTCGGGTGCGGCGGGGAAGGCGATGGAGGTTTCGGTGGTGAGGCCGAGGCGCGCCATGATGAAGACGATCAGGAGGCGGATCTGCTCGTGGCGGTAGCGATCCGTGAGCTGCTGCGTGAGCTGCTGGGCGGAGATGGCCGATGGGCGGATGGAACCGAGCTCGGTGATGTAGCGGTCGACGAGGAGGTCAAGGGCCGGGCTGATGGGGGCCTGCTGGGTGGAGGAGCCGAGCTGGTCGTAGAGGACCTGGAGGCGGTCGCGATAGTGGTTGAAGAGGAGGGTGCGGGCGGCGGTAAGAGCCTCGCGGGTGGTGGCGGCGTTGACGAAGGGGTTGCCGTCGCGGTCGCCGCCGATCCAGGAGCCGAAGGAGACGAGCTGCGGGAGGCTGGCGAGGTCGACGGGGGTGGCGGAGGGCGATGTTTCGGCTCGGCTCGTCGCTAGAGAAGCAGATCCCTCCGCTCCGCTGCGGGATGACAACCAAAGAGGCGGATCGATCTGCGGCGTGGGAGCAGCGGCGGGGTACTCGGCGGCGAGGGCGGAGGCGACCTCGGCGTAGAGGACGGGGAGGGTGTCGAAGAGGCTGGCCTCGTAGTAGTCGAGGGCCATGCGGATCTCGTCGCGGACGGTGGGGCGGGCGGTGCGGACGTCGTCGGTCTGCCAGAGGGCGGTGATCTCGGCGAGGAGGTCGCGTTCGAGGGCTTCGAGTTCAGTGGCGGCGACGGGGATGCGGTCGAGGTGCTCGAGGAGGTCCGAGATGCGGCGGCGCTTGAACATGATGGAGCGACGGGCGACCTCGGTGGGGTGCGCGGTGAAGACGGGGGTGATGCAGATTTGCGCGAGGAGGGCGAGGGCTGCGGCCTGGGAGGTGCCGGACTCGCGGAGGCGGCGGAGGGTTCCGCGGAGGCTGCCGCGCTGGGGTGTGGCGTCGGGGGAGAGCTGGGTGGCGAGGCGGCGGCGTTTGCGGTGGTTGGTTTCGGCGAGATTGATGAGTTCGAAGTAGAAGGAGAAGGCGCGGGCGAGGTGGTAGGCGACGGTGAGGTCGGCGGAGAGGTTGTGCACGTTCCGCATGGCTCCGTCGAGGAGCTGGGGGGCGGATCGGGAGGCGGTGGCTGCGGGATCGGCGGGGGTGGCTTCGGTTTCGGCTTCGCGGCGGCTGATGGACTCGCGGCGGAGGAGTTCGACGGCGTCGAAGAGGGCGGGGCCGGCCTGCTCACGGAGGGCTTCGCCGAGGAGCGCGCCGAGGGACCGGACATCGCGGCGGAGGGGTGCGGACTTGAGCTCGGGGGTACTGGCTTCAAGCTCGGCGAGGCGGTCGGGCCAGCTGGCGGGGGTCCAGAGCGAGGGCATAGCTGATTATGCTATGCGCGGAGGTTATGCTTTGAGGCCGTGAGGTGGTCGATGCGCGTCCCTGCGTTGAAAGGCTTGCGATACCTGATTGGAATGGCTTTGCTGCTGCAAGGGGTGAAGGGTGTTTGCAGTGCTCCGCCGCCGGTGTTGCGAGGTGCGGTTTCGGCGAATGGGCGCGTCATGGTTGCGTGCACGTTCGATCTCGGCGACGAGGCCAAGGGCGGCGGACGTCCCGTCCGGGGACAGGCGTTTGAAGTGAGTTCGCTTGTGGACTTTCGCCTCGATGCCAGGGACCGACTCAGCGCAGGAAACAGCTACTTCGGCGAGCCAGCCTGGACGGTCAAGGTCGATCGTCGGAACACACCGGAGTACTGGCCGATCATCAGCAATGATGGGAGCACGCTGGTTCTGGTTGCCGTTTCTGGCGCTGGTCCACAGGGTTCCGTGCTGAAGATCTATCGGCGGGACGGAGCTGCGGGTTTGCTGGTGCGCAGCTTTGCCCTCGGGGAGCTTTGGAGCGATCGCGAGATCCATCCGCATGGGGACAAGATAATGATGTTCACGGATGCTTCGCCGCTATGGTTCGCGGGAGGCAGATTTGCTTTCTCCATGGATGGGGAGAGCCTTATCTACACACATGCGGGCGGCGTGACCAATGTGATCAGCGTTCGGAGTGGGGCTATGACTCGACACGAAAGAGGCGCGGCTGGGGAGAAGCGGAGATTGCGGTAGAGAAGCGGGTTCTTCGCTCTGCTCAGGATGACGACAAGAGAGAGTGACGCAGGTCGTGGGTGTCGTGACGACGAGGAGAGGCTGGTGTGGTGTCGGCCTGCCAGGGGCGAGAGTGTGGCAGTTGTCGACGTTGAGGTTAGGAGAGGTTAGAAGAGCTTGCCCAGGGTGAAGACGAATTTGCGATGGCCGTCGTCGCCTATGGCGGGGGCGAGGGTGATGACGCCGAACGGGGTTTCGGCGACGACGCCGAAGTAGATGTCCTGGCGGGTGACGGTGGGGAGGCCGGGGGCGTGCATCTGGCCGGCTTCGTAGGCGGCGCCGAGGTAGATGCTTTGGCCGAGGGGGTCGGGAAGGCGGGCGACGCGGCGGAGGAACGCGGGTTCGAGGAGGAAGTAGTCGGTGCCGCGGTACTCGTCAAAGGCGGAGGCGGTGAGGCGGAGGGGGCCGCCCAGGGTGAATCGGAAGGGCTGGGCGACGTTGCGGTTGAACATGGTGCCGGCGTCGGTTGAGAAGATGAAGAGGTTTTTGCCGAGCTGGTGGGCGATCGAGATCTGGGTGGTGATCTGCGGTGCGTTTGAGCTGGAGACGGCGTTGAAGAGGTAGCCGATTTCGGTGGTGGAGCGGAGGCCGAACTGGGGGATGAGGGCGCGATCCTGGGTGTCGTGGACGTAGCGCACGCGGACGCGCTGGGCCGAGCCAATGATGTCGGGGAGGCCGTCGGAGTCGGAGCCGACCCGCGTCTGCCAGCGGACGTCGGTGATGTCGTAGCCGAGGCGGAGCTCGCGGGTTCGCGAGTCGGACCAGCCGATGTCGACGCCGCCTCCCGCCTGTTGGAGCTGACGCTCGGCGATGCGGCGCTGATCCTGATAGATGTAGAAGGGCTCGCGCTTGATGCCGCCGTGAGGTGCGAGGAAGTAACCGCCACTCTGCCCGGTGTTGCGGACGCGGCGGTAGTACTCGGCGTCTGCCTGCGTAAGGAAGCCGAGCTTGACGTTGGCGCGGAGCTCGGAGCCGTAGCCTCCGAGATCCTGCCAGAGGAAGATGCCTTCGAGGGTGGCGCGGGGGATGCTGCCGGTCTGTGCTTCGATGTTTGCACCGAGCTGGAGGAAGGGCGGGCCGGTCTGCTTGTCGATGATGGTGATGAGGATGACGGGGCGGGGGCCGGTGGTGCTGGTGGAGATCGTCTCCGAGATGTCGGTTACGGTTTGCTTGTCGTCGGCGTTCTTCTCTGGGATGGCCTCGGGGCTGGATTCCCCGGTTTGCGGTGACGAAGAGGTGCTGGCGCTTACGACTCGCTGAGCAAGGGGCGCCTCGTAGCCCACGGTGTAGTCGGCCTCGTAGCGTCCGTCGCTGCGGACCTCATCGAGCAGGGCTTCGATGGCGTGGGTGTCGACGGGATGATTGACGAGCGGGGCGAACTTGCGTTGGAGGGCGAGGGTGATGGACTGACTCGGCGCTTTGACACCCACGCGAAGGACGGAGCCTGGAGCCTGGCGGTCCTTTGAGGCGCGTGCTGAGAGGTACTGCTGCCACTGGGCGTCGGAGATGGCGTAGGGGAGGAGAGCTGTCTTTTGCTGCTCGGCGGCGGCGTATCCACGCTCGGAGAGGTCGCGGGTTTTGAGGTAGTCGAGGGCGGTGAAGCCGGTGAGGTCGGGCATGATGACGACCTTCGCGAGCTTGCGCTGTTCGCGTTCCGCACCTTCGATGGCGACGGAGAAGCTCCGCTGGAGGACGCCGAGGAGTGAGCCCAGCTCACCCCCGGCGACGGGCTGGAGCGGGAGAGAGACGGCGAGAATGACGTCTGCACCCATGTCGCGGATGGTGGACGTGGGCAGGTTTTCGAGAACGCCGCCATCGACGTACTCGTGTCCGTTCATGGAGAAGGGCTGATAGACGGCGGGTAAGGAGACGGAGGCCCGGACGGCGTCGGGCAGGGACCCGCGGGCGAAGGTGACGGCCTTGGCGTCAGTGAGATCGGTCGCGATGCAGCGGAGGGGGATGGGGAGGGTGTTGAAGTCGACGCGGTCGTCGTAGCGGAAGAAACGGCGGTCGAGGAAGGCGTTGAGGCCCTGGTCGGTGAGGACGGAGTTGCGCAGGGAGACGCCGTGGCGGAGGCCGACGGTGACGGCGTTGGGGAGGGCGCGCGAGTCTTCGCGGCGGCGGAAGGAGCGGCTGCTGTAGGAGGAGTCGAAGCGAAAGACCTGGCTGAAGACGGAGTCGTTCATGACGACTTTGAGGCGATCGATGGGGACGCCGGTGGAGTAGAGCGCGCTGACCATGCAGCCCATGCTGGTGCCGGCGATGACGTCGACGGGGATGTGGTGCTCCTCAAACCATTGGAGGACGCCGATCTCGGAGAGCGCGAGGGCACCGCCGCCGCCAAGGGCAAGGCCGATGCGTGGGCGGTCGGTGGGGCCGGGCGGAGGGACCGAGGGCGCGATGGCATCCAAGGGGGAGCTGCCGGTGGCCGACTTGATGTTGCCCTGGGAGGTGGAGAGTGGGCGGGTTCCCTTGCCGGCGTCCTTGTCTGCTCCTACGGTCTGGCCGGCCTTTGCGGCAGCTTCGGCCCCGGCGGTGGCGGGTGTCGGGGGCAGGGAACCTTGCTGGCCGAAGAGAGGTGCGGAGAATAGAAGGAGGGCCGCCGCCGAGCAAAATATCGGCGCTCGCGCCAGGGAGGCGCGTGTGAGATCAGACGCTTTCTGGCGCTGTTGCATGTGTCCGATGGTATGGGAGCACGGGAAGCGGGCGCGAGATTTCAGCGGAGCGGGATAGGGTGAGAGGAGGGCGCGAGCAGGCTATGTGGTGCCCCTGGCCTCGTTTGCGGCCGGTGCCGAGGCTGGTTCGCGACGCCGGGGTTGATGGATTTAGCTACATGCTGAGGGCGAGCCGGGAGAGCTCCTGCTGCAAGAGCTCCATGTTGCAATTACCGGACTCCAATACCGAAGCTGCGGTACGGGCTTCCACGTTGGAGACGCCGTAACCGCGGCCGCTGAGGAAGGCGCTGATGAGCTCGCCGGCCTGCCAGGAGTCAAGGCCGGATTGCCTGAGCTCTTCGCGCAGCGTGGCAAGGTCGGTGTGATTGAACGTCTGGGGAGGAAGTTCCAAAGTTGACCTCGGTTTCGCGGGAGGGTACCCGGGTTTTCTGGTGCTGAACTGCTGAACGCGCCCGTGTCTGGTACGCGTTTGCTTGAGGAAGTGGATTGGTGAGCGACCGAAGTTGATTGGCGACGGACCGTTGGGGCTCGGTGAAGATCCGGCGCGTAGCATGGAAGCATGAGCGTTGCGGCAACGAAGGTAGGACGGGTGCTTGATGGCGTGGCGATCGCGGGCGACATCAAAGCTGAGGTACTGGCAGAGGTTCAAGAGCTGCAGGCAATGGGCATCGTGCCGGGGCTCGCGGTGGTGCTGGTGGGGGAGGTGCCCGCGTCCGCGATCTATGTTCGGAGCAAGGTCAAGACCTGCGGCGAACTTGGTATTTTCAGTTTGATGCTAACGCCGCCCGAGACGGTGAGTACCGCGGAGATGCTGGATATCATTGCGGAGCTGAATGGGCGAGAGGATGTTGATGGGATCCTCGTGCAGTTGCCTTTGCCGAAGCACGTGGACACCAAGCGTCTGCTGGAGGCGGTGTCGCCCGAGAAGGATGTGGACGGATTTCACCCGGTAAATGCAGGTCGGCTGCAGGCGGGGCAAGGTGGGGCTGGCACCGTGCACGCCGGCAGGGATCATGGAGATTCTGCGGCGGAGCGATCTGGAGGTGGCCGGGAAGAGCGCGGTCGTTGTGGGCCGGAGTGACATTGTGGGAAAGCCGGCGGCGATGATGCTTCTGAACGCGTCGGCTACGGTGACGGTGTGTCATAGCAGGACGAAGGATCTGGCGAGGTATACGAGGGATGCGGACATCCTTGTAGCGGCGATCGGGCGGGCTGGATTCGTGACGAAAGAGATGGTGAAGCCGGGTGCAGTGCTGATCGATGTGGGCATCAATCGCGTGACGGATGAGGCCGAAGTGGAGCGGTTCTTTCCGGGGGACGAGGCGCGGGCGGCGGGTTTTGCCAAGCGTGGCTCGACGGTGGTGGGAGATATTGACCCCGCGGCCTTCGCGATTGCCCAGGCGTTTACTCCGGTTCCTGGGGGCGTGGGCGCGCTGACGATTGCGATGCTGATGAAGAACACGGTGACGGCGGCGAGGCTGCGGCGCGGGCTGGGTCCGACGGCAGGGTCGGGTGCGTCCAGCGAGCTACGGTAGAGAGCGGGTGCGATGCTGCGGGTCGGACTGACGGGCGGGCTGGGGAGTGGGAAGTCGACGGTGGGCGCCATGCTGGCGAGGCATGGGGCGTATGTG
Source organism: uncultured Acidobacteriaceae bacterium (assembly GCA_963752655.1). Taxonomy (GTDB): domain Bacteria; phylum Acidobacteriota; class Terriglobia; order Terriglobales; family Acidobacteriaceae; genus Edaphobacter. The sequence goes on along the minus strand of CAVVZK010000011.1, from coordinate 489,360 downwards.
ATCCAGGCGGACGAGATTGGGCGGCAGCTGATGGAGCCGGGTGAGGATGTTTATGCGGCGATCGTGGAGGGTTTCGGGCCGGGCGTGGTGAGGCCTGATGGACTGTTGGACAGGCCGGCGCTGGCGCGGATGGCGTTTGGCGAGGGACGACTGGAAGATCTGAATGCGATCGTGCATCCGGCGGTGATCGCGCGGCAGGCGCGGTTAGCGGAGGAGATTGGGGCGCGGGACGGAGATGCGGTGGTGGTCGTGGAGTCGGCGCTGATCTTTGAGACGAGATATGGCGACCCGGGGGAGAGGGCCGCGGGGCCGGGGGATACCTCCTTTGGGCGCGGGAGAGGCACGGGGGGATGGCGGGGGCGGTTCGACCGCCTGGTGCTTGTAACGGCAGATGAGGAGCGGAAGGTCGCGCGGTACGTTGCTCGATGTGCCGGGGGAGAGACGCTTGATGGGGAGGCTCGCGGGAGGCTCGAGGCCGAGGCGAGGCAGAGACTGGAACAGCAGATCCCGGATGCGGAGAAGGCGGCCGAGTCCGACGACGTGTTGTGGAACAACGGTTCGCTTGAGGAGCTGGGGGCGCAGGTCGATGCGTTGTGGGAGCGGCTGCGCGAAAGGGCGCAAAGCAAGAAGGCGAGAGAGATTTGAGGCAGGGTAGACGATTTTCGCGTCAGCGCGTGGTGCGGCATGGATTGCTGGGACTGCTGGCGGTGGCGGTGACGGGTGTGGTCTACAGGTTGACGCCTCCACCTGACTGGCATCACCGCCTGAGCATGGGGACGGCGTACGCGTCGGTGTTGTTCCTGGTCTGGTCATTGTTGCTGGGACCATGGAATGTGTTGCGGCGGAAGAGCAACCCGGTGAGCTTCGACCTCCGGCGGGATGTAAGCATATGGGCGGGGGCGCTTGCCGTTGTGCACACGGCCGTAGGACTGACCGTGCATCTGCGGGGGCGGATGTGGATGTACTTCTTCAAGCGGCTGCATCCGCTGCAGATACAGAGGTCTATGTTTGGGGCCGCGAACTACACGGGGCTGATCGCGGCACTGCTGTTCGCCATGCTGCTGTTGATCTCAAACGATCTTTCGCTTCGGACCATGGGTGCTCGGCGCTGGAAACGCTGGCAGAGATGGGCTTATGCTGCCGCGGTACTTACGGTTGCGCATGGCGTGTTATTTCAGCAAGTGGAAGCGCGACATCTTGCCTGGAGAGCGGTTTTATACTTGGGTGTAGGTCTGGCTCTCCTGGCGCAGGTTGCGGGGGTTGTCAGGTCGCCAAAGACTTGAGATTGTGACCGGTAGAGTCCATGCCGGCGATGAAAGATTGGTCCTTCGATGAAGCTGCGTCCGGTAGTTCTGGTGTTGCTGTTGCTTTCGGGCTTTTACTATCTCACGACGCACCTTGCGGAGACGGGGGCGATGGCGCCGATGGTCCGGCATGCGCTGCTTGGGACAGGGGGCGATGCGACCCCGGCTGAAGGGGCCACGGAGACGGTCAAGGGCAGGCTGGGCAGCTTCGACCTGACTGAGGCGTCCGCGGCGCCGGCGTTTGATTCCGAAGAGCAGCAGAATATGGCGGTGTATCACAAGGCGTTGCCTTCGGTCGTGAATATCACGTCGACGGCGGTGAACTTCGACTTTTTCTATGGGCCGGTTCCGCAGCAGGGGCAGGGGTCAGGGTTCATCCTGGATAAGCAGGGGCTGATCCTGACGAACAACCATGTGATCGACAATGCGCAGCGGGTCGAGGTGCAGCTGAGCGACAAGCACAAGTACAAGGCGACCGTGATCGGGATCGACAAGAACCACGACCTGGCACTGCTGAAGATCTCTGCGCCGAACCTGGTGCCGGCGACGCTGTCGGACTCGAACGGGCTGATGGTGGGGCAGCGGGTGTACGCGATCGGCAATCCGTTTGGTCTGAACGGGACGATGACGCGCGGGATCATCTCGTCGATCCGGTCGATTCGAGGGCCGCAGAACAACCCGATCGAGGACGCGATCCAGACGGATGCGGCGGTGAACCCGGGCAACTCGGGTGGCCCGCTGCTGAACTCGAAGGGTGACGTGATTGGGATCACGACGCTGATCGCGAGCAACGGGGCGGATCAGAGTTCGGGGATCGGGTTTGCGATTCCGATCAACACGGCCAAGGCGGTGCTGGACGACTTCCAGAAGTTCGGGCACTCGCGCAGGCCGTCGCTCGACATTGTGACGATGCAGATCTCGCCGGATATCGCGGAGCAGATCGGGTTGCCGGCGGACTACGGGATCCTGATCGAGCGGGTGCTGCCGGGTGGAGCGGCGGAGAAGGCGGGGCTGCACGGCGGCAACCAGCGGATGTACAAGGGCAACACGCCGGTGATGCTGGGCGGAGACCTGATCGTCGCGCTGGACGGGCAGGAGATTACGACAGCGCAGGATCTCTCGGCGATGATGAATGCGCACAAGGCGGGTGAGACGGTGACGGTGACGGTGTTCCGGGGGCGGCGCCGGATGGACGTCAAGGTCACGCTTTCCGATGCGAAGACCGAGGCGGGGCAGGAGACCTAGGACCGGACCGGGACCAGGCTGCCTGCTCCTTTCACGACGTCTTAGAATCGAATCAGTATGGAACCTGTTCAACTCCCGTCCGCCCCGGTGGCGGTCTACAACTGTCCGCAGTGCAGCCACTATATCCATGACGGGACGCTGGTGTGTCCGGAGTGTGGGACGTTGATCTATGGGCAGCATGTGGCGGGGCTGGCCCAGGTTGCGCAGACGATGGAGGGGGAGAAGCGGTGGGACGAGGCAAGGGCGGCCTGGGGTGAGGCGCTGGCGTGGCTGCCGGAGGGGACGACGCAGGCGCATGCGGTGCAGGCGCGGGTGACGGCGATCAACAACCGGGCGCAGGTAGACCAGGAGAGGACGGCGAAGTGGACCAAGCGGCTTGGGCCGCTGGCACCGATCCTGTTGTTTCTGGGCAAGTTGAAGGGCCTGCTGTTTGTGCTCTTCAAGATGAAGTTTCTGTTCAGCTTTTTTGCGTTCTTCGGGCTGTACTGGGCGTTGTTCGGGTGGAAGTTCGGGCTGGGGTTTACGCTGTCGATCCTGGTGCACGAGATGGGGCACTACTGGGCGGTGAAGAGGCGCGGTTTGAAGGCGGACCTGCCGGTGTTTATGCCGGGGCTGGGGGCGTATGTGCGGTGGTATGCGATGGGCATACCGCTCGATGGGCTGGCCGGGATCGCGCTGGCCGGGCCGCTGTTTGGCCTGGGAGCGGCGCTGGTCTGCCTGGGGCTGTTCCGGTGGACGCATGCGCAGGTGTACCTGGCGCTGGCGCATACGGGCGCGTTTATCAACCTCCTGAACCTGATCCCGGTGCTGGGGCTGGACGGGGCGCAGGCGACCTATGCGCTCAACAGGCTGCAGCGGGGGCTGCTGCTGGTGAGCACGATCGTGCTGTACGGGCTGATGAAGGAGGGCGTGTTTCTGTTTCTGGCGGCGGGATGACGTGGCGGATGTTTACGAAGGATGAGCCTGCCGAGGGCTCGGGCCGGACGATGGTGTACTACCTCCTGCTGCTGTTTGCGCTGGGCGCGTTTTTGTTTATCGTGCCGCCGGGGACGGTTCGCGGGCAGACGATGTTCTAGCTCGGCCCGGGTACCCTCCCCCCGTACTTCGCTGTAAGGTCCTTGCTTTGTTCTATTTGAAAAAGAGCGTCCCGCAAAGTCTTGTATCCTTTGGGGTTATGGGTAAAGTATTCGAAGTAAATGGGTTAGCGGATTTGGACGCGGCGGTTTTTTAGGTCTGTGACTTGCCGTTCTTTAATTCTAGGCGCTTGGAGGGGGCGGTTGCGCCAGCTGTAAGTGCTTGCCATCGATACGCTTTGCGGGTGGAAGGCCTTGACTTGGTGGGGTCCGTGAACTGGACGCAGGTCCTTCGGCTTCGCTCAGGATGACAGGTTCTTAGGATGGGGCGCGGTTGCGGCGGGGCAGCTTCAGGGGTTTGCGGTGCGGGGCTGGTCCCCTCGGGTCGACGGGCGGCGGAGGCGGTAGACGATGAGGGCGGCGAGGGCGACGCCGAGGGCTTCGAGGCTGCGGGCGATCCAGAAGCGGGGGCCGTGGGTGTGACGGAGGGCGCCAGTCTGCCAGGCGGTCTTGGGTGCGAGGAGGTCGGCGGCGAGGCCGGGGATGGTGATGGCGTGGAGATCGGTGGTGGGGAGTGAGCCGAAGATGCGGTCGGGCTCGGGGCGGCGGCCGCTGCGGTCCTTGGGGATGGCGGCGATGAGGGCGTTGACCTCGGCGTCGCGGGGGTCGTCGAAGAGGCTGGCGTCCGCGGTGTTGGGGAAGAGCGTGGCGTGGCCGGTCATCTTTTTTCGATGGCGGCGACGGCATCCTGGCAGACGCCGAGGGCGTAGTAGCCGCCGAAGGGGATGTGGGGGCGCTTGAGGTGCTGGTGCATGTAGGCCAGGGCCATGAGGCGGGATGAGACGTGTGACCTCGACGGCGTCCGGCGCCGGTGTAGGTGTGGGCGTGGCGGTGGAGGACCCAGGGCTGGTTCGAGCTCGTCCATGGTGCGGAACTCGGCCTTGCCGTCGATGCCGAAGTAGAAGGCGACGGCTGCGTTGACCTTTGGGCCTTGGATGAACCACTCGTATTCGGTGTGACTGACGGGGACGAGGAGGGGGCGATTGGTGCCTGGGATCTCGGATCTGGGAGTTGACCCAGAAGGGCATCATGACGTCCTGGCCGTTGTAGTGGAAGTGGCCGAAGTTGGCGAAGTAGCGTGCGTCGGCGACGGTGACGGTGTGGTTTGTGGTGGTGAGCGCGCGGACCAGCTGCTCGGGGGTGGTGGCGCGCTGGCCGCCGATGGTGGCGACTGCCTGCGGTGTGCCCTCGAGGGCGTTAAGGGAGAGGCGGTTGAGGACAAAGGCGAGGCGCGCACTTTCGGCGTGCATGGGAGCGAGGCTGGGGTCGGGTCCGTCGCCGCGGGTGACGCCGTCCCCGAGGTTGGTGACGGTTCCCTGTTCGCTGGCCTGCTGCGGAAAGCCGGGGAGGGTTGAGGGCTGGTCGAGGTCGATGGTGTGGGGGTGCCGGAGGTCGAAGGGGCCGAGGTCGATAAAGGTGGTGACGGCGGTTGGGGGGCCGTTTGGGATAGAGGCGGAGGTGGTGGCGCCCTGGCCCGGGTTGGCGAGAGCTTCGGCTCCGTCGTCCTTGCCGACGACATGGCCGACGACGCGGACGGTGGGGTTGATCTCGCGCATGGTCCAGCCGGGGAAGCGGTTGAGGCCTTCCCAGTCCTTGCCGAGGATCATGGTGCGCATGGTGTCGAGGAGGCGGGGGGTGAGGAGGGCGGGGCCGTTCTTGCCGCCCTTGTCGAGCTCGGCGAGGATGGCCTCGGTGAAGCCGGGTTTCGCGGAGAGCTCCTGCAGCATTTGCGAGAGGAGGATGGTGTTGGGGGGCATGGGGGTGGTGGGCGGGGTGTAGCGGGTGCGGCCGCTGCAGCCTCCGACGACGGCACCGGCGAGGGCGCCGAGGAGGAACCAGCGGGCCCTGGGCGGGGGAGCGGGGAGGGGCATGAGGTAGTTGTAATCGAAAGCGGGAGTGCGGTGGAGGAGCTTTCGCTTTCGCAGTGTGGGTTGGTTAACCCAGGCGCGTTTTTGTGAGCTCTGATCCGAGACACGCCGCTGGGGCGTGACCGTTTTGACCTCCGAAACAGTGCCACACAGATGCTGGGTGGGAACCTGTGCTCCTTTGGGTGCGTATGCGGGAGCAAAGGTGATCAAGTAACGCCGAAGGAGCTCAATATGGCCAAGGCTGAAGAACAGAACAGAGCAGGCGGTGTGAGCTATTCGCAGAGCGGGAGTCCGGCGATGCCTTTATGGCCCAAGCTCATTGTGATCGTGGGTGCTGTGCTTACAGCGGCAGGTGGAGTCCTGGCTCTGGTTCATCCCGCATCGCTGGTCTCGGGCCACGACGAGATAAACGAGGCAGTACGGGTTTATGCGGGGTACCTGGTCTCTCGCAACCTGGCGATTGCATTTCTGCTGATCGCCCTCTTGATTCTCGGTTCGAGACGCGCACTCAGCCAATTGATGGTCCTGGTTGGCCTGATCCAGTTGCTGGATGCCTGCATGGATTGCTGGGAGGGAAGATGGATGCTTGTGCCGGGGGTTCTTGTGCTTTCGATCCTGTTCCTGATGGGGGCGTCGCGGCTCTCGGGACACCGCTTGTGGACGAAGGATGCCTGGGTTCCCTAGCGTCAACGCTCGCCGTGCTGGTGGAGCTCAGAGATGTTCTGCGGTTCCGCCCCAGTCTTCGGGATGGAGGTCGGCTACGGATTGGGAGAAGGTCCAGGAGTGGCCGGCGGGGTCTTCGGCGGTGTATTGGCGCTCGCCGTAGGGAAAGGTGGTGGGCTCCTGAGTGATGTTTGCACCGTGATTTCTGGCGCGGGTGCAGTGGGCGTCTGCGTCTTCGACGCGGATGGTGACGGAGTGACCGAGGCCGAGAGGAGCGCCGATCTCGTGCGGGCGAAGTTCTCTCAGGATGACTGCGCCTTCGCCGACGTTGAGCTGGACGCGGTGGGTGTCGATTCGTAGACGTACGGTGAAGGCGAACGCGTCACAGAGCCATGCCGCAGCGTCGACTGCATCTGGATAGGCGAGGACCGGGATCACGGTGGCGCGAGGTATGGATCGGTTCGGGATCATTGGAACCTCCTGGTTCGCTGCGTTACCCCGATGCGGAGGGATGCGGGGTTAGAGGGGGCCGAGGGCGTCGAGTTTTTTGGTGACGAGATCGTTGAGGACGGCGGGGTTGGCCTGGCCTTTGGAGAGGCTCATGACCTGGCCGACGAAGAAGGCGGCGACGGTTTTTTTGCCTCCGCGGTACTGCTCGACCTGCTTGGGGTTGGCGGCGATGGCCTCGTCGATGATGGCTTCGATGGCGGAGGTGTCGGAGATCTGCTGGGGCTTTTCGCGCTCGTAGATGACGGGGAAGTCTTCCATGGTGAGGAAGGCGGAGTCGAGGAGCTGCTTGAGCTGTTTGGAGGAGATGGTGCCGGCTTCGGCGAGGTCGGCGGCGAGGACGATGCCGGCGAGGGTGACGGGGGAGTCTTCGGGTTCGATCTCGCCGGCGCGGAGGCGCATGGTGATCTCGCTGGTGAGGATGGCGGCGACGCGGCGGGGATTTTTGGCGAGGCGGGCGGCGGCCTCGAACTGGTCGGCGAAGGTGCGGGTGGCGGTGAGGGTGGCGGCGTCCTGGTCTTTGAGACCGTACTGCTCGATCATGCGGGCGCGGCGGGCTTCGGGGAGCTCGGGGAGTGACTTGAGGATTTCGGCCTGCCAGGCCGGGCTGACGACGAGCGGCGGGAGGTCGGGCTCGGGGAAGTAGCGGTAGTCGTGGGCGGCTTCTTTGGAGCGCATGGAGTAGGTGCGGCCTTCGGCGTTGTTCCAGAGGCGGGACTCCTGGATGACGCGGCCGCCGTCTTCGAGGATGCCGATCTGGCGCTCGATCTCGTACTCGACGGCGGAGCGGATGTAGCGGAAGCGAGTTGACGTTTTTGACTTCGGCCTTGGTGCCGAAGGCGGCTGCGCCGCATCCTCTTGAGCACGACTGACGCAGACGTTGGCGTCGCAGCGGAGGGAGCCTTCTTCCATGTTGCAGTCGCAGACGCCGGTGTAGAGGAGGATTTCCTTGAGGCGGGTGAGGTATTCGAAGACCTCGTCGGGGGTGCGGAGGTCGGGCTCGGAGACGATTTCGACGAGGGGCGTGCCGCAGCGGTTGAGGTCGATGTAGGTGCGGGAGGACGAGTCGGCGAAGCCGTCGTGGAGGCTTTTGCCGGCGTCCTCTTCGATGTGGAGGCGGGTGATGCCGATGCGCTTGGGTTGGCCGTCGGCGTCGGGGACGGTGATGGCGCCGTGCTCGGCGATGGGCTTGTCGAACTGCGAGATCTGGTAGCCCTTGGGGGAGTCGGGGTAGAAGTAGTTTTTGCGGGAGAAGATGCTGGTCTCGCGGATCTCGCAGCCGATGGCTTTGGCGGCGAGGACGGCGAACTCGACGGCCCGGCGGTTGAGGACGGGCAGCGCGCCGGGGAGGCCGAGGCAGGTGGGGCAGACGTGGGTGTTGGGCTCGCCGCCGTAGCGGTTGAGGCAGCCGCAGAAGGCCTTGGACTCGGTGAGGAGCTGGACGTGCACCTCGAGGCCGATGACGGGCTGGTACTGGGCGAGGACTTCTGGGGCGAGGGCGGAGAGGGTCGGCATGATTTTCGTTGATTTTATCAAGGCGCGGACGGTCGCCGAGAGGGGAGCGGGTGGGGGCAGGCCGGCGTGACGGATAATGGGAGCTCATGGCATTCAGGCTTCGATCACGACGAGGAGGGAACCGCGGGGCGGAGGCGCCGGCACAGGAGTCGCAGAAGAACCTGGAGCGGCCGAGTGCGCAGGAGATCTTTGAGCAGGTTGCGAGCAATGCGCGGCAGGAGCTGAAGCGGTCGACGTCGGCGCTGGCGATCTCGGGGTTTGCGGGCGGGATCTTTATGGGCTTGTCGGCGCTGGGGAACTCGATTGCGCTGGCGATGCTGGGGAGTTCGAGCAAGGTCCAGTTCATCGCGAAGATGTTTTACCCGCTGGGGTTCATCGTGGTGATCCTGGGGCGGGCGCAGCTGTTTACGGAGAACACGCTGTACCCGGTGGCGCTGGTGCTGGCGGAGAAGAAGCACTTCTGGAACACGATGCGGCTGTGGTTTACGGTGCTGCCGGCGAATGTGCTGGGGGCGCTGGCGTTTGCGGCGCTGGCGAGCCTGACGAACGCGGTGAGTCCGGACGTGGTGCATTCGCTTTCCGGGCTGGGGCTCGAGGCGATTCACCGGGTGCCGAGCTCGATCTTCTGGAGCGGCGTGATGGGCGGGTGGATTATTGCGCTGGCGGCGTGGCTGGTCTCGGGATCGCACTCGATCACGGGGTCGGTGATGATTATCTGGATCCTGACGTTTGTGGTCGGGCTGGGGAATTTTGCGCACTGCATCGCGGCGAGCGGGGAGATTCTTACGGCGGTGCTGACGGGACAGATCCCATGGCAGGCGTACTTCAAGTGGCTGCTGCCGGCGGTGGCGGGCAATGTTTGCGGGGGCGTGGGAATGGTGACGCTGCTTGAGTATGGGCAGGTGGTGTATGGGGACAGTGGGGAGCCGGCGCTGCGCGAGAATCCGGCGGGTGCTGATCCTGCGGCAAAGGATGCGGCCTAGATCCTGGCTGGGCCGGGTTGCCGGGGGCGGATTTTCGGCGGGCTAGGGCTTTCTAGTGGGATGCGATCGCAGGGAGCGGGCGGGCAGTTGCCTGTTTTTTGTCCAGGGTGCAAGCGCTCCGTTTGCGGTTTCGTGTCTAATGGCAAGTCGTACAGAGTAGACGAGCCCGCGGTGTATGGGCCGGAGGAGATTCAGGGATGGCGATTACGAGTCAAAGTACGCCCAGCTATACGGGGCCGGATCTCGAGACCACGAATGCGCGGGCGATGTCGATTGCGACCATGCTGTTCTTTATGTGGGGCTTTCTGACGTGCCTCAATGACATCCTGATTCCGCATCTCCGGTCGATCTTTCAGCTGAGCTACGCGCAGGTGATGATGGTGCAGCTGTGCTTCTTCACGTCGTATTTTGTGTTTGCGCTGCCGGCGGGCAAGGTGGTGGAGCTGATCGGGTACAAGCGCACGATGGTCGCTGGCCTGCTGGTGATGGCGGCGGGTGCGCTGCTGTTTCTGCCGGCGGCGAATGCGGCGTCCTTTGGTCTGTTTTTGGGAGCGCAGATTGTGCTTGCGGCGGGGATTACGGCGCTGCAGGTCGCGGCCAACCCTTATGTCGCGAATCTTGGTCCGCAGCGCACGGCATCGAGCCGGCTGAACCTGTCGCAGGCGTTCAACTCGTTCGGGACGTTTCTGGCGCCGTTCTTTGGATCGGCCGTGATTTTGAGTGCGATTCCGGCGACGAAGAAGAGCTTTGAGGGGCTGTCCGAGGCGGGTGTGCAGGCGTATCGGATGCAGCAGGCGTCTTCGGTCCGGCTGCCCTACGCGGGCATCGCGCTGGCGCTGATTGCGCTGGCGGTGGGTCTGGCCCTGATCAAGCTTCCGAGCATGAGCTTCACGCAGGATATTCGTCCGGGCGAGCTCGATACGACGGCGTCGCACGACAGCATCTTTCGGCATCGGCAGCTGCTGCTGGGGGCGCTCGCGATCTTTCTTTACGTGGGGGCGGAGGTCTCGATCGGGAGCTTTCTGGTGAACTACTTTGGTCTGCCCGAGATCGGGAACCTGACGGAGAAGACGGCGGCGCTTTATGTCTCCCTGTACTGGGGCGGAGCGATGGTCGGGCGATTCATCGGATCGGCGCTGCTGGTTCGGTTCCGGACGGGCGTTGTGCTGGGTCTTGCGGCGATCATGACGACGCTGCTGGTCGTTCTCTCGATGCTGACGCTGGGGCACGTGGCGATGTGGACGATTATCGCGGTCGGGCTGTTCAACTCGGTGATGTTTCCGAGCATATTTACCCTGGGGCTTGAGGGCCTTGGACCGCTTGACGAGCCGTGGGTCGAGCCTGATGGTTGCGGCGATTGTTGGAGGCGCGATTCTGCCAGTGACGCAGGGGTTCATCGCGGACCGGATTGGCGTGCACCACGCGTTTTTCATCCCGGCGATCTGCTACGTGTACATCGCGGTGTTTGGGCTGACGCGCGGGCGGTCGATCCATGCGGCGCGATGACGCGAGGTCGATATGGAGCACAAGGGCCTGCGCATGTGGCCCGTCGTTTCGGTGAACCGTCCGGCAGCGGCAAGCTTCGCCGGCTGCAGACATCTCTTGCAACCTTACTGTTGAACTCGAAAGATCTGGAGATCTGATGCTTCTGTCGGGACTGTCTCGCCTCGCTTTTCCGTGTGACTCGCGTTGTTTTGCGCGAATCATTTCGCTCGGCCTCGTGGCCTCCGGTCTGTCGACTGCCTCGGTCGCGGGGGCCCAGGCCGAACCGGGCGCCGCCGTGAATATTGTTGTGGATGCGAAGGCCGGGACGACTCCGTTTCCGCACTTCTGGGAGCAGACCTTTGGCTCGGGACGAGCGATCCTGTCGCTGCGGCAGAGCTATCGTGACGATGTGCGGACGGTGAAGAAGGTCACCGACTTCCGGTCGGTCCGCTTCCACGGGATCTTCAACGATGAGGTTGGCCTGTATGACCCGGACGCGGTGACCAAGAACCCGGGGCTTGCGGCGGAGAAGGTCAAAGATGCGGGGCCGTACAACTTCAACTACATCGACCAGATCTACGACGGGCTGCTGGAGCTGGGGGTGAAGCCATTCGTCGAGATGAGCTTTATGCCGAAGAAGATGGCGGCGGATCCGGCGATGCTGCACGCCTTCTGGTACAAGCCTAACGTCTCGCCGCCGAAGGACTACGCGCAGTGGGATGCGATGATCGCGGCGTTTGGGCAGCACCTGATCGATCGCTACGGCATTGCCGAGGTGTCGACGTGGGACTTCGAGGTTTGGAATGAGCCGAACCTGGATTTCTGGGGCGGGCGTCCGAACATGCCGACGTACTACGAGCTGTATGACCATACGGCGCTGGCGCTGAAGAAGGTGAACAAGCGGATCCGCGTGGGTGGGCCATCGACGGCACAGGCGGGCTATGTCGGGGAGTTTCTGGCGCATTGCAAGGCGAAGAACATCCCGGTCGACTTTGCATCGACGCACGTCTATGCGAACGACACGGCGAAGGACGTGTTCAAGACGGACGAGCAGATTCCGCGCGACCAGATGGTTTACCGGTCGGTGAAGAAGGTACATGAGGAGATCGCGGCGTCACCGTATCCGAAGATGCCGCTGATCTTTTCGGAGTACAACGCGAGCTACGCGAATGAGCCGGACGTGACGGACTCGGTGTACATGGGGCCGTGGCTGGCGAACAACATTCGGCTGTGCGACGGGTTAACGGAGTCGATGAGTTACTGGTCGTTTTCGGATGTGTTTGAGGAGCAGGGCGTGGTGCGGAATCCGTTTTACGGCGGCTTCGGCCTGGTGGCTGCGGACAACATCCAGAAGCCTGCGCTCCATGCGTTTGCGATGCTGCACCAGCTTGGCGATAAGCGGATTGCAGTTGACTCGGACAGCGCGCTGGCGACGCGATCGGCGGACGGCTCGGTTGAGGTGGCACTTTGGAACTATGCGGCGCCTTATGGCACAGGGGCAGAGTACACGCCGGCGCCGGCGAATCCCGGGCCGTCCAGGAGCTTTCGGGTGACGGTTGCGGGTGCGCCGAAGGATGCCCCGGTGGTTGTATGGCGGCTGGATGCGGAGCATGGGAATGTGGTGAAGACGTTTGACGCAATGGGACGTCCGGCGGCTCCGTCGAGGGAGCAGATCGCGCAGCTGCGAGCGGCGGGCGCGCCTGCACCGGAGGAGAAGAGTAATCTTAAGGATGGGAGCTTTTCGATCGGCATCCCTCCCCAGGGTCTCGTCGTGGTGAAGGTGTTGATGGGACGGTAGGTGGGGGCTGAGTGGATGGGCAGTCTGGCTTGGAGACAGGTGAGCCGCGAAGGGCACGTAAAGCGAAGCGGATGACCAGAAGCGGCGATGGGGGAGATGCAAGGAGGATGACGAGGCGGGACGCGACCAGGCTGCTGGCCGGAGCGCTGGCATCCCTGAGCCCCGCCATGCGAGGTGCCGGGGCTCAGGAGCCGACGCTGACGGTGCAGTCGGTGCTGTCGCCCGAGGAGGTCAAGGCGGGCCTGACGGCGGAGGATGTGGCGTTTCTGGACGAGATGGAGCGCCGGGGATGCATGTACTTCGTCGAGCAGGCTGGGCCGGTGACCGGGCAGGTGCTGGACCGTGCGGTGAATCGCGAGCTCGAATGGTGCGCTGGACCGGCGGCATTCGGCGAGTATTGCGGCGACCGGCTTCGGGCTGACGGCGCTGTGCATCGCGGACAGCCGCGGGTACATGCCGGGCGGACGGATCCGGCAGCAGGTGATTCGCACGCTGGACTTCCACCTGAATCACCTGCAGCATGAGCACGGATTTTTCTACCACTTCAACGACGTGATAACAGGGCGCCCGATGAGCTGGAGCGAGGTCTCGTCGATCGATACGGCGCTGCTGCTGTGCGGCGTTCTGACCTGCCGGGCGTACTTCGATACGGATGCCCGCATTTACGACCTGGCGACGCGGCTGTTTGAGCGGGTGGAGTGGCCGTGGATGATGAATGGCGGAACGACGTTCAGCATGGGCTGGCACCCGTCGTCGGGGTTTATCGCGACCCGGTGGGACCACTACTGCGAGCTGATGATGATCTACCTGCTGGCGATCGGGTCGCGGACGCATCCGGTTCCGGCGAGCGCGTGGGACGCGTTTGCGCGGCCGCGGATCAAGTACGGGCCGTACACATTTATCTCCGGACACGACCCGCTGTTTGTGCACCAGTACAGCCATGCGTGGTTCGACTTCGGCAACGTGCGCGACCGGTATGCCGATTACTTCGCGAACTCGGTGACGGCGACGCGGGCGCACAAGGCGTTTCTGGCGACGCTGAAGCGGGGCTACAACAACGACTACTGGGGCGTGAGCGCGTCGGACTGGCAGCACGGGTATACGGCGTGGGGCGGGCCGCCGCTGATGGGTCCGGTGGACGGATCGGTGGTGCCGTGCGCCGCGGCCGGGTCGCTGCCGTTTCTGCCGAAGCAGTGTGTGCAGGTGCTGCGGTCGCTGTTTGACCGGTACGGGGCGGACGCGTGGGGGCGGTATGGCTTTTGCGATGCGTTTCATCCCGCGCAGTACTGGTATGACCCGGATGCGCTCGGCATCGATGTCGGCATCGGCGTGCTGATGGCGGAGAATCTGCGGTCGCGTTTTGTGTGGGACACGTTTATGAAGAATCCTGAGCCGCAGGCGGCGATGCTGGCGTGCGGCTTCCGGACGATCGCCTGAGCTTGCGCCCGGGTCTACCAGCCCAGGGTTCCGGGCGCGCCTTTGAAGGGTCCGCGGACGTGCGAGGTGATCCAGCCGCCGTAGAAGTCGCCGGGCTGTGCCATCACGCGCTCGCCGTCGACGGTGCACTCGTCGAGTTTGCTGGCGTAGAAGGCGAGGTGGTCTTTGAGGGCGATGTAGGCGCGCGAAGGGCTGGGATAGCTCCAGGCCGCGGCGGGGACGATGGGCGTCTCGGGCGCGGGTTTGCCGTCGGGGAGGTGAGCGCCGTCGAGATCGAGGTTCCAGTAGCTGGCGCTGCCTTTGAACTCGCAGAAGCTGCCCCGGCGCGAGGACGGGCGGAGCAGCTGCATGAGGATGTCGGCCTGCGGGAGGTAGAAGACGGGCGGGTGGCTGGTTTCGAGGATGCGCAGGGCGCGCGTGGTGTCGGCGACAACGATGCCGGCGTGGGAGATGCGGAGGCGGCGATTGGCGGGCTCGAGACGCGGCGGGCGCGGGTAGTCCCAGACGGATTCAACGGCTTCGGCGGGCAGTTTGGATGGCATCGAAGGGACTCCCTGAGACAAGGGTAGACTGCAGGGGTGTGAGAGGCGAGGTCCGGGATGCGCACGGTCAAATCGACGGAGAAGCGGCTGGATGCGATGGACAGGCTTGGCGATATGCTGCACTTCCCGGCGGCGGTGAATGGGGGCGCGACCCTGAATGTGATGGTGACGATCGCGGCGACGTGGTGGATCGAGCCGCGCTACACGCAGCCCTATGCGGTGCTGGTGTGGATCGCGCTGGTGCTGGCGCTGAACCTGCTGCCGGTGCTGATCCTGCGGCGGACGATGCGCCCGGAGAGCCGATGCGACGGCTGGGGGAGATGGACTTCGTTCGCGACCAGCATCGCTTTTCGGATTGGGTGTACCTCGCGGCTTCGGCGAACATGGCGTTCTGGATCCTGCTGAGCTGGAGCGTCTTTGCGGTGCGGCGAACACCGGCGACACTGGTGCTGGTGGAGGTCGCTGCGTTTCTGGCGACGTTCTCGCCGGTGCTGCTGCGTCCGATGCTAGGTGAGGGGTAGCTCTTTGGCGGGGGCTGCGGTTTTCGGGCCGGTCTCGAGAAGGGAGAGCAGGCCGGGTTCGTCGAGGACCGGGACCTTGAGGCTGGTGGCCTTGTCGAGCTTGGAGCCGGCCTCTTCGCCCGCGACGAGGTAGCTGGTCTTCTTTGAGACGGAGCCGGAGACGCGACCGCCGGCGGCCTCGATCTTCTCCTTGGCGACCTCGCGGGTGAGGGTCGGCAGCGTGCCGGTGAGGACAAAGGTGAGCCCTTCGAGGGTGGTGGTGGTGACGCGCTTTTCGGCGTGCATGGTGAGCCCGGCTTCCTGGAGGCGCGCGGACGAGATCGCGATTGCCGGGCTCGGCGAAGAACTCGACGATGGCCTGGGCGACGCGCGGGCCGACCTCGTTGACGGCTTCGAGTTCGTCGGGGGACGCGGACATGAGGGCGTCGATGGTGCCGAAGTGCTGCGCGAGGAGCTGGGCGGTGCGCTCGCCGACGAAGCGTATGCCGAGGCCAAGCAGAACGCGGTAGAGCGGAGCGGATTTGGAGCGCTCGATCTCGTCGAGGAGTGCCCCGGCGGACTTTTTGCCGATGCGATCGAGGCCGAGGAGGTCTTCTTCCTTGAGGTGGTAGAGATCGGAGAGCGTGCGGACGAGGACCTTTCGGCCGCTGCGTGCCGCGGGCACGGCTTCGGCGTCGGCGACCGACTGCTCTTCCTCGCTCACGCCTTCATCGACGGTGGGGGAGGCCTGGCCGAGAAGCTGCGCGACCATGGCGTCGCCGAGCCCCTCGATGTTCATGACGCCGCGGGCGGCGAAGTGGAGGAGCTCTTCGCGAAGGCGCGCGGGGCAGTTGGCGTTGATGCACCGCCAGTCGACCTCGCCCTCGGCGCGGACGAGCTCGCTCGTGCACTCGGGGCAGTGGGTGGGGAAGACGATCTCGATCGTGCCGCGCGGGTGCTGCTTGTCGGTGACGACCTGGACGATCTTGGGGATGACGTCGCCGCCGCGCTCGACCTGGACGAAGTCGCCGATGCGGACGCCGAGCCGGGCGATCTCGTCGGCGTTGTGGAGGGTGGCGCGACGGACTGTGGTGCCTCCGATGTTGCGCGGGGGCGAGCGCGGCGACGGGCGTGAGCTTGCCGGTGCGGCCGACCTGGAAGAGTACGCGTTCGAGCTGCGTGATGCCGGCGCGCGCGGGGAACTTGTAGGCGATGGCCCAGCGCGGGGCCTTGCCGGTGAAGCCGAGGCGGCGCTGCTGCGGCGACCGAGTCGACCTTGATGACGACGCCGTCGATCTCGTAGCCGAGCGTGTCGCGGAGGGGCTCGGCTTCGGCGATGAAGGCCAGCACCTCGTCGAGGTCCTTGGCGGGGCGGGCGTGGGCGTTGACCCGGAAGCCGCAGGTGCGGAGGGCTTCGAGAGCGGTGGACTGGCGCGGGAGGAGGGGCTCGCCGGTAGGGTCGAGGAGGAAGTAGGCGTAGAGGTCGAGGCGGCGCTGCGCGACGATGTTGGGCTCGAGCGTGCGGATGGTGCCGGCGGCGGCGTTGCGCGGGTTTGCGGCGGGAGCCTGGCCGGCGGCTTCGCGCTCCTGGTTGAGCTTGCGGAAGGCTGCTTGCGGAAGCACGACCTCGCCCCGGACCTCGAAGTGAGACGGCATGCCGGCGGCCTTGAGCTTTGCGGCGGGGATGCTGAGCGGGATGGAGCGGATGGTGCGGACGTTCGAGGTGACGTCCTCGCCGACGGTGCCATCGCCGCGCGTGAGGCCGCGCTCGAGGTGGGCGGAGCCGTCGTCCTTCTTTTTCGCGCCGAGGGCCGGGCCGTAGTGGAGGGCGAGCGACAGGCCGTCGAGCTTGAGCTCGCAGACGTAGCTGGGCTGCTCGGTGGAGGGGAGCGCGTCGCGGACGCGGGCCTCCCAGGCGCGGAGTTCGGCCTCGTTGTAGGCGTTATCGAGCGAGAGCATGGGGCGCGAGTGCGGCGTTTTGAGGAAGCCGTCGCGGGGCTTGCCACCGACGCGCTGGCTGGGCGAGTCGGGCGTGATCAGATCCGGGTGCTCGGCCTCGAGCGTCTTGAGACGCTTCATCAGGTCGTCGTACTGGGCATCGGTGAGTACGGGCGCGTCGAGCACGTAGTACAGGTGCTCGTGGTGGCGGAGCTCGTCGCGGAGGGTTTCGATCTGCTGTTGAGGAGTGAGCTTTGCGGCGGGCATCGAGGGAGATTATAGAGAGTGGGACGGGTACGACGTTGTGTTCGGAGGTGACGCTTCGAGGGGCGTGACGACGCGCAGGGTATGCTGGGGCTCGAGAGAGACTCCGCATGGAACCGGTTACACATTTTCTGACGGGCGCCTGCCTGGCGCGCGCCGGCTTCAACCGCAGGACAGCGTATGCGACGCTGGCGATGACGCTCGCGGCCGAGGCTCCGGACCTCGATACGCTCTGGTCGTTGCGCGGGCCGGTTGCAGGGTTTGAGCACCATCGCGGATGGACGCACAGCTTTGTGGGCATCCCGCTCGAGGCGGCGATCGTGGTGGGAGCTGTATGGCTCTGGCATGGGTGGAAGCTGAGGCGTGAGCGCGCGCATGCTCTGCGAACGGCGGGACAAGCAGACGGGGAGGCGGGCACGCCAGCCGGCCCCGAGAGCCCGCGGGGCGCAGCCGGTGCGTTGGGGTCTGCTGTATGGGTTCGCCATTGTTGCGCTGCTGAGCCACATTCTTCTGGACTGGACGAACAACTACGGTGTGCGGCCTTTTTTCCCGTTCAACCCCCGCTGGTATGCGGGGTCGTTCGTGTTCATCTTCGAGCCGATCATGTTCGTTGTGCTGCTCGCCGGGCTGGTTGCGCCGGCGCTTTTTGGCCTCGTTGGGGGAGAGGTGGGGGCTCGAAAAGAGCGTTTTCGCGGCCGTGGATGGGCGATCTTCGCGCTCGTCTCGGTGGCGCTGCTTTGGGGATGGCGCGGATGGGAAAAGGTGTCGGCAAACCGGCTGGCGCTCGGCGGCGACTACGGCGGGTTTGAGATCGTGCGAGCGAGGCTGAGCCCTTACCCGGTGACGCCGTTTACGTGGCACGCGGTGATCGAGACGGCTGACTTCTACCAGCTCGCCACGATTGACACGTGGACCGGGCGGGTCGCGACGTCGTCGCAGGAAGATGTGTTTCACAAGCCGGCCTCTACACTGGCCGCCCTCGAAGCGAAGCGAAGCTGGCTTGGCCAGGTTTACCTCGACTGGTCGCAGGACCCGGTCGTCACCGACAGCGGGCCGGATGCGGACGGGATCTCGGAGGTGAGCTTTCGCGACCTGCGCTTCATGTACGACGTTTCCGCGATGCATGGGCGGGAGTCGCCGCCGCTCATGGGGACGGTATTTGTGAACAGCAACCGGCAGGTCGTGCGCATGGAGATGGACGGCCGGGTGCAAAAGTAAACCGCACGGGATGTGCGTGAGACTGAAGGCCGGGAGGGTTCTATTTGACCCACCGGCCCTGAGCGGTGAGAATCAAGGCTGGCGTGTTGCACGCTTTTGCGCCGCCCGCCCTGAGGTCTCATGTCCGCCTATCTCGTACTTCTGCTCGCGATTCTTAGTCGCATCCTTCCGCACGCCTTTCATACGACCAGCGTGAACTTCACCGCTGTGGGTGGGGGCCTGCTGTTCTTTGGATCGCGCCGCGGCCGCTCGCAGGCGCTGGTTGCCGTCGCCGCGATGGCCCTGACCGACTTTTACCTGACCACGTACGCTTACGGCTACCCCTTCCATCTGCGTGGATACCTCGCCACCTGGGCCTGGTATGGAGCGGTCTGCCTCCTGGGCCACGGTCTGCTGTCAGAGAAGCGATCCGTGCTCCGTGTGGGAGCAGCGGTGCTCGCTTCTTCGACCTCGTTCTTTGTCGTGAGCAACTTCATGGTCTGGGCTGGCGGGGGTCTGTACCCGCACAATGCGGCCGGGCTTGGAGCCTGCTTTGTGGCAGGGATCCCCTTTTATGCTAACGACTTGATGTCCACTGCCGTGACGGCGGGTGCGCTGTTCGGCCTCCCGGTGCTGGCGAAGACTATCGTCGCTACGATTCGCGGAGCCCAGGGCAACGGTCTGCGGCTCGGTTAGGAAAGTCATCGTGGGAAGAACAGGGGGCCGCAGAGATGCGGCCCTTCTTCTTTGCGGCTGGGTTCACGCAGAGATGGACTAGCAAACCCCTACGGGAGCTCTTCCTCTTCAACCGGGAAGCTGGTGCCGCGGCGGCGGTCGAAGAGCCTTCGCAAGACGTAAACGGCGATGCCGACGCCGATCACACCGAGCATTGCGAGCACGATGCCGAGGTGCTCGTGGAAGGCGTGGGTGAGGCTGTGGAGGAGCGTGGGCCCCCAGACGATGGTGATGATTGACCAGACCAGGAAGCGGACAAACTTGCCAAGGAAGATGGCTCCCAGGAACCAGAAGACCTTCATCTCGAAGACACCGGCCGCGAACTCCAGGAGCTTGACGGGAAAGGGTGGAGGCATCATCGCCGGGACGGTGATGGCGAGGAACTCCTGGTTGGCGAAGCGATCCCGGAGCTTCTCATACCGCTGCCGGTTGATGCGCTTCAGCAGGAACAGCTCACCGCCCGCTCGCCCGACGTAGTAGGGAAGCAGGCTTCCGACGGCCGAGCCGGCCGCCGCCATGAGGCAATACAGCAGGAAACGGGAGTGATCGTGGGCCACGTAGTCGATCACGAGGGGGTCGAGCGGCATGGGGATGATGGCCGAATCGAGGACGGCGAGTCCGCCTATGCCCCACACGCCGAGGGGCTTCAGCGCTGCCAGCATCATCAGGTTGAGCTTCTGGAAGAGGGCTGCGGGGTGGATGCTCACGGGGTCCTGGCTGGTTCCCCGACGCTGCTGAGGTCGGTCTGGGCGCCGTGATCGGTGCGTCCTGCAAGGAGGTCAAGGGCATGCGGAAGCAGGTGGAGAACTGCCTCGAGCGAGGTGACAGCTCCGGCGGGGCTTCCGGGGAGGTTCAGGATGAGCGTGCCTCGGAGGGTTCCGCAGACACCGCGGCTGAGCGGGGCAAGCGCCGTCTGGAGCAGGCCGGCGGAGCGCATGCGCTCTGAAAGCCCGTCGACCATGCGATCCGAGACGAGCATCGTGGCCTCGGGTGTCACGTCGCGGAGGGCGAGGCCGGTGCCGCCAGTGGCGATGACCAGGTTGGCAGAAGCGGCGTGCCGGCGGAGGGCGTCCGCGATGACCTCCAGCTCGTCTGGAACCGTCTCCATGGCGGGAGTGGGAATGCCATTGGCTTCGAGGAGGCCAGCGACGGCGGGACCCGAGAGATCTTGTTGAAGGCCCGCAGAACAGCGATCGCTGACCGTCAGAACGGCGGCGCGGGTACCGGGGTCGAAACGCGTGTGCACGTGAGTAGTTTACGTTGCGCGAGGCGGGGAGCGCGCCTGCTGAAACAAACGGGTAGATTGGGCGAGACCGGGCGGAACCGGGGATGAGATGATAGAAGATGCTCGGCCGTAGGTTTCTCCTGATGGGGCGCTCGGCGATGGGGCGAATCTAAACGGAGACCTGGAGACCCCTCCAGGCGTCTTAACCTAGAGCACTGATGCCGACCCTCGAGACCCCGCCCAACCCGACCGCGCCCGAGACCCCTGCAAAGGTGCGCACGGGCAGGTTTGGCGAGCTTGAAGAGCACGAGCTGATCCACCTGCTGGATTCGCTTGATGACGAAAGATCCCGTGCGCGCTTTCGCGAGGCGGTCTACATTTCGGTCATTTTCTACCTGGCTGTGGGGTGGTTCCTGCTTTACGGTCCGACGGTGTTGTTCCACCAGCCTCGCCTGATTAACCCGGCGGACGTGCTGAAGGAGCGCGACCGGGAGCTGACCTACCTGGACATGCCGAAGGACGTGAGCAAGCAGCTCGAGCGCAGGCCGAGCAAGGTCATCAGCGATCGCGACCGTACGGCGCAGACGGCCAAGCCAACGCTTGATCGAAAGACGATTGAGCAGCTGCAGGCGATGCGGCGGGCCGGGGAGCCAGGTGCCACGGTTGCCGCCCCGACACCGCAGCGGATGGGAACGCAGCCGACCGAGCCAGCGCCGCAGCAGGCCCAGAATCTTCCGCAGAAGCCAGCGCCCCAGCAGCAGGTGCCTACACCGCAGCCCCAGAGAGCGCCGGTACAGCAGGCAACGGTGGACGCTCCCAGGCCGGCGCCGACACGGCCGAACTTCGGTTCGCCAAGCATGAGCGCGGGTGATGCTATCCGGCAGGCGGCGCAGCAGGCCTCTTCGAACCGCGGGCAGGGTGGGGACTATGGCGCGAACCTGCCGGTCACTCATCAGGGCCTCAACACCGGGGTGGACGTGCTTTCGGACACCATGGGCGTCAACTTCGGACCGTATCTGCAGAAGATCCTGCGCGAGATCAAGTCCACGTGGCTGCCGCTGATTCCGGAAGAGGCGCGACCGCCTCTGAACAAGCAGGGCGAGACGCTGATCCGGTTCACGATCCTGCCTGACGGGCGCATCGGGTCGATGACCCTGGACGGCTCCACGCACGACGACGCGATCAACAAGTCGGCGTGGGGATCGATCACCGGCGTGGGCCAGTTTCCGCCGTTGCCGAACGAGTTCCACGGACCGAACCTGGAGCTTCGAATCCACTACCTGGTCAACAAGGGCACGGAATAGCTTTGGCCTCTGGTCACGCGCGGGAGACCGAGATCGTTGCGCGTGAGGCGACGGAGCGCCGCCGGCAGGCCAGGGGTTTGATGGTCCTTGCCGTCCTTGTGCTTCTCTTCAGCCTCCTGCGATTCGGCGTCCACCAGGTGTTTACGCCTGGCTGGTGGCGGCTTTGGTAGCTTCTCGAGCGGTGGCAGCCGGGCGGGGCTGCGACCTGCCTCTCGTGATCGTTGCTGGCCCGACCGCGAGTGGCAAGACGACGTTGGCGATGCGGCTGGCGGAGGAGTTCGGGGGCGAGATCGTCAGCTGCGATTCGGTCGCGGTCTATCGCGGCATGGAGATCGGGACGGCCAAGCCATCGGTCGCGGATCGCGCCCTTGTTCCGCATCACGGCCTCGACGTTGCCAATCCGGACGAACCCTTCACGGCTGGTGACTGGAGCAGACTTGCGCGTGAGGCGCTGTCCGGGATCTCGGGGCGCGGACGGCTGCCCATCGTGGCTGGTGGGACCGGGCTTTACCTCCGTGCGCTGACCGAGGGCCTCTTTGCTTCGCCTCCGGTGCGTCCGGAGCTAAGGGAGCGGCTTCGGGGACGCGCGACCACCCGCGGGACGGCCTACGTTCACGGCCTGCTCCAACGTCTGGATGCGAGGTCGGCGGAAGCGATTCATCGGAACGACCTGCCGAAGATCCTGCGTGCGCTTGAGGTGACGCTGACCGCGCGGACGCCGATGAGCAAGCAGTGGGAGCGCGGGCGCGAGCATTTGACAGGGTACCGAATGCTGCGGCTCGGGCTTGCCCCTGGGCGAGAGGAGCTCTATCGGCGCATTGATCATCGCGCGACTGCGATGTTCAACGGAGGCCTGATCGAGGAGACGGAAGGATTGCTCGAAAGGTATGGCCGCCAGTGCCGTCCGCTTTCGTCCCTCGGCTATGCGCAGGCGATGTCGGTGCTTGAGGGCAGGCTAACCCGGGACGCGGCCATCAGGGCGGCACAGCAGGGGCACAGGAACTACGCCAAACGTCAGGGCACATGGTTTCGCCGCGACCCGGATATGCACTGGCTCGAGGGCTTTGGGGGGGATCCTGAGGTGCTCGCCGATGCCAGACAGCTCGTCGCCGGGCACCTCCATCCACCTTGTGGCGCCGATGCTCTGCTCTAGATCGGTCTGACAACCAGGTCGTCCGCGAGCCGGAAGCGCACGATGGATTCGCTGGGAATCTCGATGTCGCGATTGCCTGTGAGGCCCGCCGCTGCCGTTCCCGCGCCCGCTCCGGCAAGTCCGCCGACGAGCAGGCCAACGCCGCCGGAGGCAACGCCACCCACTAGCATTCCGAGGCCGGCGCCGCCTCCGATAAAGGCCGCCGAGCGCTTGCCTTTACCCTTTTTCGTGCGTGTGAGATCGCGTGTCTCGAGCGGGTACCGTGCGCCATTGAGAGTCATGGTGGTGAGCCGAAGTTCGAGGATGGAGGCACCCTTGAAGTGGCCGCGACGGTGTGCGGCGTCGATGATGCCCGCGACCGGTGTGCCGCGGGGAACGAGGACGCGATTGCCTTCGTCTGCGATCGGCTCCACGACCTCTCCGTCAAAATGATCCCCTGCACGGCTTTGCTTCGCGCTGATGTGCTGATTGATCCGAATGGCGAGGCTGGTGCCCGCCGGGATACTCACGTCCGCGGCACGGATGATCGGGGCGCCGCCCGGAGTAGCCATCTGCGGCTGGTAGGCGCTTTGCGAGGGAGTGGGTGCGACGCCGGCTGATGGTACGGCAACTCCGGCCGAGGCAGGGTAGCCCCCCACAGGTGCCCGCATGCCGCCAGGGTACGCCGGGCGGCGGCGGCGGTGTTTGCGCCGGGTGTGACGGTGGTGGTGACAGCCTGCCCGTTCTGTCCGGGGACCGGCGGCTGGACGGTGGTCACGGTGGTGTTGCCGCTCTTGTCGATCGAGACGACCTGCTGCGGCTGTCCCGTGACGGCCGCCTGTTGCCGTGCCTGGTCGAGAGCTGCGTCCTGCTTGGACTTGCAGCCGAACATCAAAAGAGCGGCGAGACTGACGGCGGCTGCGGATGCCTGGAGCTTGGTTGCGTGCATGGATTCCTCGTTCACCGCTAAGAAGACGCTGCGACAGGTGTTCCGACCATCCCACGGAGGTTGGATAGGAGCTTCGCCACAGGCTGCCTTGGAGGGCCGAAGGTTTAGGATTGGTGTCATGTCGACCGCGACCGCAGCCCGCCCGCAACTCGCTCATTTGACCAGCCAGATTGACGAACTCAAGGAGCGTGGGACGTTCTTCAAGCTCCGGGTCCTTGAGGACGAACAGGCTCCGGTCTGCACCTACGACGGCCGGCGCGTCATCAATCTTGCCTCGAATAATTACCTTGGCCTGTGCAATCACCCCAAGCTCCGGGAGGCGGCGATCACGGCCACGGAGCGGTTCGGTGTCGGTTCCGGTGCAGTCCGTACCATCGCCGGCACGATGCGCATCCACATGGAGCTTGAGGAGAAGATCGCTCGCTTCAAGGGCGTGGAGGCGTGCGTCGTCTTTCAAAGCGGGTTCGCGGCGAACGCCGGAACCGTCTCGTCGATCCTCGGCAAAGAGGATTTCATACTCTCAGACGAGCTCAACCATGCCTCGATCATCGACGGAGCCAGGCTCAGCCGGGCAAAGGTGAAGGTCTTCCGCCACAAGGACGTCGCGCACTGCGAGGAGTTGCTGCAGGAGGTCGCACAGGAGCCGGGTCGCAAGCTCATCATCACCGACGGGGTCTTCTCGATGGACGGCGACATCGGCCCGGTTGACAAGCTGGCCGAGCTGGCTGAGCGATATGGCGCGATCATGATGGTCGACGATGCGCACGCGAGCGGCGTCCTCGGCCGGAACGGACGCGGGTCGGTCGATCACTTCGGCGTGACCTCCCGGGTGGATGTGCAGGTGGGCACGTTGTCGAAGGCGATCGGCGCGCTGGGGGGTTATGTGTGCGGCAGCCGCGATCTGATCGACTACCTCTACCACCGGGCGCGACCGTTTCTTTTTTCCACGTCGCATCCGCCAAGTGTTGCGGCCACCTGCATCGCTGCCTTCGATCTGCTGGAGAGCGAGCCGGAGCGCATCGAGCGACTGTGGGCCAATACGGTCTACTTCCGCACGGAGCTTGAGGGAGCGGGATTTGACGTCGGCGGACGGACGACGCCCAGGAGCGAGACCCCGATTACGCCGATCATCCTCGGCGACGGCCGGAGGACGATGGAGTTCTCAAAGGCGCTGTTCGACGCGGGCGTGATGGCTACTGGAATTGCGTTCCCGACCGTGCCGGAGGGGAAGGCTCGCGTTCGGACGATCATGACGAGCGAGCACACGCGAGCGCAGATCGACCAGGCGCTCGAGGTGTTTGCGTCGGTTGCGAGAAAGACGGGCGTGCTCAGCTAGCCTGCTGCTGAGATCTCGAGGCGATCGCTGAAGACGATCTCTCCGCCGCAGATTGTGGCCCGGATCTGACCGGCCAAGGTGCTGCCGTCGAACGGCGTATTCTTCGACTTCGATCGGCTCTCTGCGGCGCGGAAGGTCCACTCGGACGCAGGATCGAAGAGCACGAGGTCTGCCCGGCTTCCGGCCATGAGTGACCCGAAGTGCGGCGGCAGAACCAGGCGCGCTGGATTTGTGCTCATCAGGGCTACAATCTTCGCGAGCGGCATGCCGTTCTCGCGACCGAGCACACGCAGAGCCAGGCCGAGGGCAGTCTCAAGCCCCGTGATGCCGTTGGCCGCACGCTCGAACTCGACCTCTTTCTCGTGGGCCGCGTGAGGTGCATGGTCGGTGGCGATGCAATCCACCGTTCCATCGAGGATCGCTTCGATCACCGCGCGTCGGTCCGTCTCGGCCCGCAGCGGTGGATTCATCTTGGCATGGGTGTTGTAGTCGCCGATGGCGCTCTCGTTCAGCGTGAAGTGATGCGGGGCCACCTCGCAGGTGACGTGGAGCCCCTGCCGCCGGGCTTCGCGGATGGATGCCAGAGCACGCGCCGTCGAGACATGCTGCACATGCAGATGGGGGCGGAGATGTTCGGCCGCCTCGATCTCGCGAAGCAGGCTGATATCGCGCTCGACGATACGGGCCTCCGCCTCGACCGTCATCCCACGCAGTCCCAGGCGGAAGGCCAGCGGTCCGGCGTTCATGCTGCAGCCTCCGGTCAGCCGCGTGTCCTCGGCGTGCTGCGAGATCGGCACACCGCATCGCGCGGCGGCTACCAGCGCCGCACGCATCACCGTCTCCTCGAGGATGGGCTTTCCGTCGTCCGTAAATCCGACTGCTCCGGCCGAGCTCCGGAGCGCCTCGAAGTCCGTGAGCGTAAGGCCCATACTGCCGACGGTCGCTGCTGGCATGCAGAAGAGACTGACCTTTGCGCCGCGGTCCGGGCTCTGCATCCACTTCGCAGTCACGACCGAGTCGTTGACCGGAACTGTATTCGGCATGGCAACGACGCTGGTAAACCCGCCAGCTGCGGCGGCGTTGGTGCCTGTGGCGATGGTCTCCTTGTAGGTCTGTCCGGGCTCGCGCAGATGGACGTGAATGTCGACCAGCCCCGGTGCGAGGACGAGCCCGGTCGCGTCGATGGTGTGCGTGCCGAGCACATCGCGAAGCCCCCCAGGGGTCTCGACGGCTGCCACACGGCCCTCTCGCAGCAACAGGTCGCGGGCAGCGTCGGTGCCGGTAGCCGGGTCGATCAGGTGACCGTTCAAGACGAGGAGGTCCGTCACGCGGCATCTCCTTCTCGCGACATCGAGGAGAAGGCGCGTACAAGCAACGCGGAGCGTACCGCGAGGCCATGCGAGACCTGGTCTTCGATCGCCGAGTTGGGACCGTCGGCTACTTCACCGGCAATCTCGAGTCCGCGAATCATCGGCCCGGGATGCATCACAAGCGCCCCTGGTGCGAGGGTCGAGAGGCGCTCCTGGCTCAGTTGGTAGCGGTCGATGTAGTCTCCGAGGTCGAGTTCCAGACCTGCAATGCGTTCGCGTTGGATGCGCAGCATCATCACCACCTGGGACTGAACGAGAGCACCGTCAAAATCGCGTTCCATCTCGACTCCCTCACCGAGCCCGAGCGCGTCCTCGGGCAAGAGCGGCGCAGGGCCGCACAGGATCACGCGAGCTCCCAGGCGCGGGAGAAGCATCGCGTTCGATCGCGCGACACGGCTGTGCAGAATGTCTCCGGTGATGGTGACCGTCACGCCTCGGAGTGTGTCCGGCCCGACGTGCGATCGATCAAATCCGGGTAGGCGCGTGAGCATGGTGCGAAGGTCGAGCAGCGCCTGAGACGGGTGTTCATGGGTACCGTCACCGGCGTTCAGAACGGGCAGGCCAGTGAGCCGGGCAAGCAGTGATGGCGCACCGGACGAAGGGTGACGGAGGATGATGCACTGGGCCCCAAGCGCCCGAAGCGTCAGGCCGGTGTCCTTCAGGCTCTCGCCTTTTTCGATAGAGGAGGACTTGTCGCTCACCAGCGTGGTCGTGACACCAAGCGATTTGGCAGCCAGCTCGAAGGAGGTGCGCGTGCGTGTGCTGGACTCGTAAAACAGCAAGCGCCACACGTCGGCCCAGGAGCATCTGCGATCGTTGCGCATGGGCCATGGCCTCTAGCTCTGACGTCAGCGTCAGGATCGACGAGACCTCGGGGACGGAAAGATCGTCGACGCTGATCAGAGACCCAGGGGAAAAGCGGCCAGGACTGGGGATCTGTTGCGGGGGGGAGATGAGGGGAGCGGTCGGCATGGCAGCGGGTGGGCCCGGGCTACTCCGCGAGTTCGACGAGGATTACCTGATCCTGGCCATCGACCTCGCGCAGCTTGACCTCGATGATCTCGCGGCTCGATGTCGGAACGGAGCGGCCCGTGTAGGTCGCCTCGATTGGAAGCTCACGATGTCCCCGGTCGATCAGGACAAGGAGCTGAACACTCTTCGGGCGGCCCTGATCGAAGAGCGCGTCCAGCGCCGCGCGGATCGTTCGCCCGGTGTACAAGACGTCGTCCATGAGGATGATGTCGCGGCCAGTTACATCGAAGCCGATCGCACCCGCATTGACGACCGGCCGCGGCCCCTGTGTGGACAGGTCGTCGCGGTAGAAGCTGATATCGAGCACACCTGTGTCGACCGAGTGTTTCTCGATGTTCTCGAGGAGAACCGCGAGGCGCTGCGCCAACGGGATGCCGCGCCGCTTGATGCCGACGAGACCGATGTTGGACGTGCCCTCATTTTTCTCGACAATCTCGTGAGCGAGTCGCACAAGTGTGCGTTCGATCTCGGAGGCCGACATGAGGCGGCCCTTTTCGCGGAGTCTGATCTGCTGGGTTGGGGCGGTTTCACTCATGAGGATTGCGCTTGATCATAGCAGCCTCTCGAGGCGCGCCGCGCTACGCAGCCCGGCGGCGTCCGACCGAGACCATTCCGCTGAGCAGGCCGCCGACGGTCGAGAATACGAGGATAAGCAGGGCCAGACTCGCGAGACCCGCGAGCATGATGCCGGTGCGAAACTCCTGCGAGAGCATCTGCTGTACCAGGTTTGCGGGCGCCGGATTGGCAGCGATCGCCTTTTCCACCTCGGCATGCACTCGCTCGGTCATCTCTGCGTCGAAGTCGGCCATCGAGTGAAACCTGAACCGTGCGAGGAAGCCAACTGGCTGCCAGCACGACGGAAAGAGCTGCCGTCATCAACAGGCCAACCGACAGGCCGATGCGCGCACCGATCGAGGCATCCATGCGCAGTGCAGGCTCGCGATAGCGATAGAATCCGATGCCGATCGAGCCCGCACCAAGGATCCAGAGCAGACTGAAGATGGTCAGGGCTGGTACGTACGAGGCGATGGCAAACAAGGCCGCACCTATGGCGGCGACGACGATAGATGATCGAAGCGCGGCCCTCCAGTTCACCTCGGGAGGCTTCGGCGGGGGAGCGTGCCCGGTCGTTTCGAAGGCCATGCCGGGCTGGAGCTGGACCGCGTCTGTGACTGTCTGCTCTATGTGGAGCTGCGGGGATCCGCAATGAGGGCAGCAGAAGGAGCCCGATGCCTCATCAAGGTCCGCCCCGCATCGGTGACATTCTTCATGCATCCCTCGAAGCTACGCCTCCGGCGGGGAGGCCACAAGGGACGTCGAGCGGCGGGGCCGGCGTAGGGAGCAGGGTCCGCGGAGCTCTATCAGGAGCTCACGCGAGTTTTACTGGCTCGACTCCTTATCCTTGTTCGAAGACATGTGCCCGGGCAGATCCAGGGCCACGAGACCGAACTTCGTCCCATTGCCGTCAGGCTCGATTGCGACGATATGTTGATGCTGTGAGGACCCGGCCTTGAGCTCCTGCTTCTTCGAGAAATCCTCGTTGACCGTAATGTGGTTCTCGTGCTCGTTGTCACACGTCAGACCCTCCGACGTACGCGTGTGCGATCCGACGGGCTTGTTGTCGGAGCACTCGATCACATCGCCAAAGCGAGTTAACGCGGTCTTGTAGAAGGCCTGCACCTTGTCTGCGGAGTCCTCGGTCCGATAACTCAGGGCCTTGACTCGAAGCTGAAAGCTTCCAAAGCTCATGTTGATGTCGGCCGCACCATTGTCCTTGTCTTTCTTCACCAGAGTGGCGCCCGGGTATTCGGGAATGCCCGTTCCACCGTGTGCGGCGGCATCGTTGGTCTTCACCTGCATGCCTCCGAACGGCGTGGCGATTTTGACGTTGTCGCTGTCGCCCTGTTTATGTGAATCCACACGGCAGCCTGCGATTCCGACCGGGCTGAGAGCTGCAAGCAGCAGAAGTAATTGCCTCTTGTTCATACCAGGACCTCTTCGATGAGAGAGATTACGCGGACCGGAGACCAAAAGTTCGTCCTGATCTCCCCATCACAATACCTGCCTTGTCGCGCGATGGAAATAGCTGATTGCAGGAACGATGTAGGCCTATACTGGAGCCGTCGGGCGAAGTTGGAGCTAGGTGCCCGTTAACGGAGCTTGGCATGGCTCACCAGCCGCCGATGCGCAACGATCTCCTCCCGCGAGGCAGCGCCATTCCGGACAAGCTTTATTTCCGCATTGGCGAGGTAGCTCTGCTGTGCGAGGTTCCAACCTATGTTCTGCGGTTTTGGGAGAGCGAATTTCCGCAGCTCAAGCCGAACAAGGGCGGCACCGGCCAGCGGCTGTTTCGCCGCAGAGACGTCGAGATGGCTCTCCGGATCAAGTGCCTGCTCTATGATGAGGGCTACACGATCCCGGGCGCGCGTCAGCTGCTGAAGGGAGAGCAGAGGCAGAAGGAGCCGCAACTTCCCCTGCCTTCGACCGACATCGATCCCGACCTCGAAGGCTTGCAGCATGCGCCAGGAACACATCTTCAGCAGCTTCGGGAGGAGCTCGAGCAGATCCTGGCCATCGTCTCCCGAGCGCCCAGGACAGCAGCACCCAGGACAGCAGCACCGGGGCCTGCGCGGAGCCAACGTCCCGTGAACGCCGAACCAGCTACAGAGAGCCTGTTCGATGTCGCGCAGGGGCACGACACGCGGGCATCAAACAGGGAAGAGTAGACGTCGGGAAGATGGGCGACAAACGAGAGAATATCGAAGACCTGGACATGAACAAAAGACAGATGAGCGAAAAGCAGACGAGCGACATTCCACTGGACAGGAACACCACCGACGATGAACCCAGGTTTGAGACTCAGGCCTTTGGTGAGGAAGAGGAAGAGGACTTCGCCGACGAGCGAGGCGGGGTTCCGATCCGGTGCCAGTTCTGCATCGGTCAGAAGTTTCGCCGGTCGCGCCTGCGCAGCGAGGATATACGGTCGCTGCTTCTGATGCGATACCCGGTTCGCTGCACGCGATGTGCGCAGCGGCAGTTCGTCAGCTTTACCGTGGCGGGCATTTCACTGGCCTCAAGCGCGCGCCCTCAACGCAAGCGGCGGTCGCTGCAGCAAAAATCCACGCATCGGCGGCCGACCGACTGACCTTTCGCCACCGGGTCTAGAGCGCGATCCAGCCTGCGTGGATAGCCCACAGCGACAGCGACGCCACCGCAATCCAGAGCATGATGCCCTGCAGCAGTGGACGCATCCCCACCTCCCGCAGGGTAGACCGGGTGATGCCGGTTCCGATAAGAAAGAGAACAACGGTCAGGGCCGCGCGTCCGAGCTGGGCAAGCGCGCGAAACAAGGGCTGCGAAGCGGGAAGGTAGGCCGGCACATAGCTCGCCAGCATCGCCGCAACGCAAAAGTACGCGATAAACCACGGCCAACGGATGCGGGTCTTGCTCTTACGCAACGTCGAGGTCCCGATGGCCAGGGGAACAATCCACAGGGCACGCGCCAGCTTCACGGTCGTCCCCACAGCGAGCGCAACCGGGCCGTACTTCGCTCCCGCGCCCACGACTGAGCTCGTGTCGTGGATCGCGAGCGCGGCCCAGAGTCCGAACTGCGTCTGCGACAGGTGCATTACCCATCCGATCGCCGGAAACACGAGCAGCGCCACGGAGTTCAAGACAAAGACCGTCCCGAGCGAGACCGCCATCTCCTCTTCGCTCGCCTGCAGAATCGGTCCCATCGCGGCGATTGCACTTCCCCCGCACACCGCCGTTCCGAAGCTGATCAGCAGCGACTGGGTGGAATGCACCTGGAGAAGCTTTCCTAGAAGCACGCCAAGCGCCAGCGCAAACGCGATGCTGATGGCGGTGTACAGAAAGCCCGAGCGACCCGCGTGCACAACCTGCTCGAGATTCATCCCGAAGCCGAGGCACACTACTGCTGCCTGCAGAAGGAACTTCGAGAGCGTCCGGCTTTCCACATGGAAGTGATGCACGGTCGTAAGCCCGAAGAGGAGACCTCCCGCAAGGGCGAACGGAGGAGAGATCAGACCGGTCGCCGAAAGGATGATGCCGATGTAGAAGAGGTTCCGGACCATTCGCCTCTAAGGATGCGCCGCCGTGATCAGGCTGTCCATACGCATCTGCCTCTGTCCGCGCGGCTTCGAGGCTACCCACCGCTCCCGGATAGAATGAAAGGAATTCATTGCGGGCGCGAGCCACAGCACACCCGCTATGCGAACCTTTTTGGGCCGCGAAGAACCGCGCTCCCACCTTCGCCTCCAATCCAGACCTCGATCTATTTCTCCACCTTGCTCCCTTCACTGCTTCAACAACTCCGATGGCACGAACAACTCCGGCGACCCCAGCGAGCCTTACCACTCCGACGACGAACCCGGTCGACAACCCCCTTGGGCAACTCACGAGGTCGGCTCCGCGCTTTGGCTTCTTCCGGCCGTCGCACCAGCACAGCGCTGGCTCTGCGGCCATCCTGCTGGGCGGCTTTGCGCTGCTATCCCGGGTCATCGGCCTGGTCCGCGACAAGTACATCGCCCACGAGTTCGGGGCGGGTCCAGGCACCGACGCCTACAACGTAGCCTTTCAGCTTCCGGACCTGATCAATTACCTGTTGATCGGCGGCGCTGCCTCTATCAGCTTCGTCACGATCCTCAGCCGGTATCGTGAGCGCGGCGAGCACGCTGCTGGCGAGCGTGCGCTTTCGATCATCCTCAACACCATGCTCCTGGTGCTCGGAACGGCCATTCTGCTTGCGGAGTTCGCGGTTCCCTTCTACACCCATCGCTTCTTCGCGGCCGGCTCTGATCAGGCTGCGCTCTGCACGCAGATGACGCGCATCCTTCTCCCCGGCCAGATCTTTTTCTTTGCAGGAGGGGTCCTCGCCTCGGTCGCGCTGGTGCGCAAGCAGTTCACCTACCAGGGCATCTCGCCGCTGGTGTACACCCTGGGCATCATCGCCGGTGGCCTCCTTGGAGCGCGTTCGCTCGGGATTCCATCGCTCGCGTGGGGAGCGCTCGCGGGCTCGATCGCCGGCCCTTTCCTCGTCAACGGATACGCGGCCTGGCGGTCGGGCGTCCGCTACCAAGCCGTGCTCGACCTTGCTGACCCCGGACTGCGCGCATGGGTGCGCATGTCCCTGCCGCTGATGCTTGGCGTCACTGTCGTCTTCATGGACAACATCATCCTGACCTGGTTCGCCAAGCACTCGGTGGGCGATATCTCGCGGCTGATGTACGCCAAGCGCCTCTTCACCGCACCCATGGCCATCATCGGGCAGGCAGCAGGTGCGGCATCGCTGCCCTTCTTCGCGTCCCTCTACTCTCGCAATCTTTTCGCCGACTACTCGGCCGCGGTCAACCGCTCGGTCACACGCATCCTTGCCGTCGCGATCGTCCTCAGCGCGGCGATGTTCGCGCTCGCGCGTCCCATGGTGGCCCTCATCTTCGGAGGCGGAGCCTTTCACGCCAGTGACACGGTTGTGACCGCCGTCTACTTCGCGATCTTCACGCTGTCCCTGCCGCTGTGGTCCTCGCAGGCGATCTATGCCCGCGCGTTTTACGCTGCCGGCGAGACCCGCGCGCCGATGGTCTGGGGCACCGTGATCACGGCCACGTCCATTCCCGTCTACTGGGGTCTGCACCGCAGCTTCGGCGTCATCGGCCTCGCCTGGGCCTCGAACATCGCCATCCTTGCGCAAACGGTGATGCTCGCCAGCCTGGCGCATCGCCGACGCCTGGTCCCGATCTCCGGGCTTGATGTCCCCGAACTGCTCCGGAGCGCGTTGGCGGCGGTCGTGAGCTTGCTCGGCGTTCGTATGCTGGTCCGTCTCTTCCCCGCATCGCAGGGACATCTTGGAGCCCTGGCTCTCCTGCTTGCGGGCGGAGCCGCGTGGGCGGCGCTCGTCTATGGGACGCTCGCGCTCAGCGGGTCCAAGCTGCCTTCGCAGCTCCGTCGAGGCAAAGCCTGACGGGTACGACCAGGCCTACTTGGCGTCCTCGTACTCCTCGAACCAGGCGGTCTGGATCGCCTCCAGCAGACCCTCATTCGACTTCTCCGGATTGCCAACAAAGCCGGGCAGCTCCATCACCTGCCGATGAAGATCCGTAAAGCGAACGCTGTACGGGTCCACGTCGGGGTACCTCTCCTGCAGCTGAATCCCAATCTCTTCGGTATCGGTCCAATCGATTTCGCGTGGCATTTCGCTCTCCCTTGAAACTTGCATTTTACTGAACGGCCCTTGGCCGTGCATCGTCGATCGCCCTGGTATCCTGGCCGCGACCCCCTCCCCTATGCCGGCCTTCTTTCAGAGCTCTCTGCCACCCTTCCTCTCCGCCTCGATCTCCACCCTTCTCGCCGACTCACCCTCGCCTACGCTCGCTCCGGATTCAGTGAGATGCATACGGATCAGACCCTCACCTGGGCGTCGGATCTAGCGCATCTGCAGGAACAGCTCTCTCTCACATTGAGGGCGCACCCCCGCGCGGCTGATTGAAGAGTGGGGGCGAGCCCTCAGCGCCACCTCACGCCCGTGGACTATCTACGCGTCGCCCGAGGTACTGCAAGGCGGCACCTCGACCGCTGGGCACCTGCTCTTCGACTCCGAGACCGACCCGCTTCCGGTTCGAAGCGAAGAGAAGCTGCACCTCCGCACATCAAACCGCAGCCTGCGTGCTGAAACCCTCTCGCACTGGGTCAATCTCGTCCTCGATGGGGACGACTCGGGCGCGAGAGAACTCAGAATTGCCAGTCGGTTTCCCCTCTATCTTTCACGGGATCTCGGCGAAACACGCCGAAAGCTCCGCGCAGAGGCCCTAGCCCAAAGTCGCTTCGGCCTCGTGGGGTCTTCCGCGGCCACGCGCCTCCGTGCAGAAGGCCTTGAGCCCTCATCCGACTTTCACGCTGCGTATCCATGGCACCACTGGTACCTTGCCCCGCCCGAAGACGTGCGATCAAGCTATGCCTGCGAGGTACACGCCACCGAATTCGAAATCCAGGGGCTCGAACTGGATTGGGTAGGCCTCTGCTGGGGCGGCGACTTCATCTGGACCGGCCAGCACTGGCTTCCGAGAGACCTGAGGTACACCGCCCCAACTCGCTGGAGCCCGGTAAAAGCCCCGGATCGCAAGATCTACCGAAAGAACGCCTATCGTGTCCTGCTGACCAGGGCGCGTCAAGGATTGGTGCTTTTCATCCCGCGTGGCGATGCAAGAGATCCCACCAGGAGCCCGAAAGAAATGGATGCTACCGCCAACTACCTCGTGGCCTGTGGGGTAGATCCGCTCTAGCGAAGCGCCTGCTTAGCTCCCAGGACCGTGCGAGGGCTTGCCTTCCTGGACGTAGTTGCGATTCCACTTCGGGATTTCGACGACGTAGGTGCCGGGCTTTTCGATCACCGCCTGGCAGCCGAGGCGCGAGTTCAGCTGGATGTCCGCGGCGGTCTCCATGCGGTCGAGCTCCAGGTCCTCCGCCTCGCTGATGCCGGTCGCGCCCTCTTTGACCCAGAGGTGGCAGGTGGTGCAGGCGCAGACGCCGCCGCAGGCATGATCGAGAAAGATCCCGAAGTTCTCGGCCACGTCGAGAAAGGACATCGGCAGGCCGTGCCCCTCGTAGGGCATCGAGTCGAAGGGAAACTCGACGGTGCGATTCTCAGGCAGAAACGTGACGCGGACCCTTCCTTCGGCGACAGGCTTGGCTCATGTCAACCGGCAAGCTTGCTTGGTTACTCTCGGACATACTCACTATTTTCTCTTACTTTCGCTTCTTCTTCGCTCGCCGTGGCTCGCGCGCAATCGGCCGGAGCTACCCGGGGGCGCTGTTGATCTCCGCCTTCGCAAAAGGATGCGGCGCGGTCGGCCCATCGCCCATCCCCTCGCCCGCCGCCTCCATCGTCTGGCCGCTCATCGCGCCGCCCACAGCCGTGTCCATCATCAGCTCCGCAAAGCGCCGCGTCGCCTTGTCCAGCCGCTCGATCGCCTGCCGGATGATCTTGTAGTTCGCCGCCCTTGATCGACGCCTTCAGCTCGCCTTCGGCCGCCTCGATCTTCTCGATCTCGTCGCTCGTCAACTGCTGCCATGCCGCGTGATTCTTGCCCTTCTCCACCGCAGCCAGAATCGTCTCGG
The DNA here is from genome assembly GCA_963752655.1 of uncultured Acidobacteriaceae bacterium. Classification (GTDB taxonomy): domain Bacteria; phylum Acidobacteriota; class Terriglobia; order Terriglobales; family Acidobacteriaceae; genus Edaphobacter. The sequence goes on along the minus strand of CAVVZK010000011.1, from coordinate 453,765 downwards.
CCTCGTTCTTCGCCTCGATCACCTGCCGCTCGCGGATGTCCTGCCTCCGCGTTGTCGAACGACGCGAGAATCATCGTCTCCACCTGCTCGTCGGTCAGCCCGTAGGTCGGTTTCACGTCGATCTCGGCGTTCCTTGCCGCTGCGCTGCTCCCGCGCCGAGACCTGCAGAATGCCGTTCGCATCGATCAGGAACTTCACCTCGATGCGCGGCAGCCCGGCCACCATCGGCGGAATGCCCTTCAGGTCGAAGCGCGCCAGCGACCGGCAGTCCTTCGCCAGCTCCCGCTCGCCCTGCACGACGTGGATCGCCACATTCGTCTGCCCGTCGACGCCGGTCGTGAAGTGCTCGGTCGCGCTGGCCGGAATGGTCGAGTTGCGCTCGATGATCTTCGCCACCACGCCGCCCAGCGCCTCGATGCCCAGCGACAGCGGCGTCACGTCCAGCAGCAGCAGGTCTTCGAGGCCGTCCGGCAGCCGCACCGCCGGCAAGGATCTGCGCCTGCACCGCCGCACCCAGCGCGACCACCTCGTCCGGATTCAGCTCCGTGTGCGGCTTCTTGCCGCGCGCGGACAGGCCGAACAGCTCATCCACCAGCTGCCGCACGGCCGGAATGCGCGTCGATCCGCCAACCAGCACCACCTCGTCGATCTCGCCACGCCCAGACCCGCGTCCTTCAGCGCCTGCCGGCACGGCCCCGCGGTCCGCGCGATCACAGCCGCCGCAATCAGCCCTCGAACTGCTCCCGCGTGATCTCGCGCGTATACCGCTGGCCGCCGGGCAGCGCCACATCCAGCCTCGCCGACCTCTTCGGTTGACAGCGCGATCTTCGCCTCGATCACCGCCTTGCGGATCGCCTGCACCGCCTCGGCGCTCCCCCGCACATCCTCGCCCAGATCGCCGGCGATATCGTCGAGCGCAATGGCAATCAGCAGGTTGTCGATGATCGTCGCCGCCCAGGTGCGTATCGCCGCCGGTCGCAATCACCTCGAAGATGCCCTCGTGCAGCTTCAGGATCGACATGTCAAACGTTCCGCCGCCAAAGTCATACACGGCGATCACGCCATCCTTCTTCTTGTCCAGCCCATAGGCCAGCGCGGCCGCCGTCGGCTCATTCACCAGCCGCAGCACCTCCAGCCCGGCGATCCGTCCAGCATCCTTGGTCGCCTGCCGCTGCGCGTCGTTGAAGTACGCCGGCACGGTGATCACGGCCTTCGTCACCGGCCCACCGAAGAAGCGCTCCGCGTTCGTTTCAGCTGCTGCAGCACATAGGCCGAGACCTCCGGCGGCGTCAGCGTTCGAGACCCAATCTGGAGTCGAATGACATCAGCGGATCCCTCCTCGTCCTCTCTGCTGGCCGGAGCCCCGGCAAGGTGAAACGGAAAAAGCTTCAACTCCTCCTGGACGTCCTGGACGCCGCGGCCCATCAGCCGCTTCGCCGAGTACACGGCATTGCCCGGGGACTCGAGCAGCGTTGCCCGCGCCGCGTTGCCCACCAGCACCGCGTCTCCTGAAAACGCCACCACGCTCGGCACCAGCCGGTCGCCATCCTCCCCGGGAATAACGGTCGGCGTGTCCCCTCCATAAACGCTACCAGGGAGTTGGTCGTGCCAAGGTCAATGCCTACAACCCGCTCTTCTGCCATCGTCTGCCATCCTGAAAAAGGGGGGAGCCGCTACGTCCTGCTCGCAGGAGCGCGGCACTCGGCCCCCTTTCATTCTCCTACATCCAGACCCGGCGGGGGCAATGCTCGAAAGAGGCCCGAAAAGATCTCCTGACCGTGGTAACGTCTTCGCATGGATCTGAACCCGTATGCCATGCACCTCGGCGACAGCGATCCGATGGAGGTCATCTCGACCACGGCCGAACGCCTGGGTCGGCTCACCTCCGGCCTTGGTCCGGACGTCTGCGACCGTTCCCCGGCTCCCGGCAAGTGGAGCGTCCGAGAGATCATCGCCCACCTTGCCGACTGCGAGATGGTCTTCGGCTTTCGCCTGCGCCAGACACTCAGCGAGCGCAACCCGATTCTCCAGCCATTCGACCAGGGCGTCTGGGCCCAGCGCTACCAGGTCTACGATCTTCCGTCCGCAACAGCGCTGTTCTCGGCGGCCCGCGGATGGAACGTCAAGCTTCTGCGCGGAACCTCGGCTGCCGAGCGCAAACTGCCGGCGACCCATCCCGAACGCGGTGAGATGACGCTCTGGACCATCGTCGAGACCATGGCGGGCCACGACATCAATCATCTGAACCAGACGGAACGCCTGGCACTGGGCCGGAGCTGAATGCCCCTTTAGACCTCGAGAGCCTCGTTTACGTCGCGGACCAGGTTGCGGAGGTACCGCCGCCTGTTCAGGAGCGACACCATCGCCTCCTTCGCCCGCTCCTTTGCGCCCTCGTCGCAGGCTTCGAGCGCCTCATCCCACTCGTCCCATCGCCGCTCAAGCTCCGCCTGCGTCGCATCCATCTTCGCGTCGAAGTTTTGCTTCGCCGACTGGAGATCCCGTCGCAGATCGGGCTCGTCCTCTCCCATCTGCCTGGCGGCGCGCATCTCAGCCAGCTGCATGTTGAGCTCGAAGACCTCCTCGAGCAGCTCCGGTGGAACCGCCTGCTTCTTCTCGGCGCCTGAAGCCCGCGCCGCGTCGGTGGCCGCTTTGGACTGCTCCTCGATCTCGATACCCTCAAGCGCGAGCAGGTGCTGCGTCCGCTGTACCGGGTCGCGGAGCGTGCGGTAAGCATCGTTCAGCAGCGAGCTTCGTCGCAGCACGTCGTCCTGCTCCTCGGCGGGCCGGTTCACAAACCGGTCCGGATGGAGCCGCCGGGACATGGTGTAGAACTGCTTCTCGAGCGCCGCCGTATCGAGTCGCAGCCTGTGCGGAAGCTCGAACACAGCAAAGAAGTCGGTCGGAACGTTAGCCAAGTGCACCTCAGGCGCAGGTCGCGCGCCCGCACACTTCCAGTATCGCGCAAAGCCGATTCTGAAGCCGCTCAGCCCGCCCTGCTCCGAGCTGTGCGAGCCACGGCAACGCGAGCGATCCCCTGGAGGTCATCCAAAAACTCCACTTCACGCCAGCCCCTCAGCAACTCCGCGAGCCCGGCCCGCTGCCCATAACCGATTTCAAGCGCCAGCAAGCCCCCGGCTCTCAACGCGTCATGCGCTTGCGGGATAAGGCGCCGGTAGATCTCCAGGCCGTCCGGCCCCGCAAACAGTGCCTCCTCGGGCTCGAACTCCCGCACCTGCGGATGCATCCCGGCACGATCCCCCACGGGAACATACGGCGGATTCGAGACGATCGCATCAAAGTCCCTGCCCGCGATCGTCACACTGTCCAGGAGATCAGAGCGCAGAAACTCGATCCGCCCCTCAAGCCCCTGCTTCCGTGCATTCCGGCGCGCGATCTCGAGGGCCGTCGTCGAAAGATCCAGGGCCACGATCTTCGCCTGCGGTATCCGCGAAGCCAGCGCAAGGGCAATCGCTCCCGTGCCCGTGCCCACATCCAGGATCTCAAGGGGCCCCGCAAGGCGCAAACGATCCAGCACAGCTTCGACCAGCAGCTCCGTTTCCGGGCGGGGTATCAGCACACCCGGCCCGACCTCCAGCTCCAGCCCGAAGAACTCCTGTGTTCCCGTTATGTACTGGATCGGCTCGCACCCGAGCCGGCGGTCGATCGCCACGCAGTACCTAGACTGCTGCTCCTCGTTCAGAAGGAGGTCCGGGTACGCGTACACCGCGCTGCGCCGAAGCCCGAGCACGTGAAGCAGGAGCAACTCCGCATCGCGCACAGCCGTACCGCGCCAGGTCCGCATGGCCGGCCAGTCTTTCCGCCCCGGCGGAGATCGCCTCCCGCAGCGTCACCGGCCCGGTGCCCTCGGTTGCGTTAGCGGCTCAGACAGACGCCGTCTCCGCCTTCATCTTCTCGGCTACGTCATGCGCGATCAGGGCGTCGATCGTCGGTTGCAGCTGGCCTTCCATCACCATTGCCAGCTGGTGATTCGTCAGGCCGATCCTGTGGTCCGTCATCCGATTCTGCGGGAAGTTATACGTCCGTATCTTTTCGGAACGGTCCCCGGTCCCGACCTGCTGCTTGCGGTCCTTGGCCTGGATCTGGTGAATGCGCTCGGCCTCCACCTCGTACAGCCTCGCCCGCAGCACCCGCATCGCCTTCTCACGATTCTTGATCTGCGACTTCTCGTCCTGGCAGCTCACCACCGTCTGCGTCGGAAGGTGAGTGATCCGGATCGCGGAGTACGTCGTGTTCACCGACTGTCCGCCCGGCCCCGAAGAGCAGAAGGTATCGATGCGCAGATCCTTTGCCTCGATCTTGATGTCGACCTCCTCCGCCTCCGGAAGCACCGCCACCGTGATCGCCGAAGTATGCACCCGGCCCTGCGTCTCGGTCGCCGGAACGCGCTGAACGCGGTGTACGCCCGACTCGTACTTCATCAGCGAGTAGACCTTGTCCCCCTCGATGATCGCGCTCACATCCTTGAGCCCGTTGCCGATGCCGCTCTCCGACTCCGACAGGACTTCGACCTTCCACCGGTGCTGCTCCGCGAATCGCAGGTACATCCGGAACATCTCGGCGACAAACAGCGCCGCCTCATCGCCTCCCGTACCCGCCCGCAACTCGAGGATGATGTTCTTGTCATCATTTGGATCCTTGGGCAGCAGCGTGACCTTCAGCTCGTCTCCTACCTCGGCGAGCCGCGGCTCAAGCGTGAGCAGCTCGTCCGCGGCCATGGCGCGGATCTCCGGGTCGGTCTCGGCCAGCATGGCCCGCGCGTCCGCGACAGCCTGCTCGATACCCCGGAACTTCCGGAACAGCTCCACCACGGGCTCAAGATCGCGATGCGCCTTGGCCGTCGCCTGGAACTTCTTCTGGTCATTGACGAGCGTCGGGTCTGAAAGCTGAACGCCCAGCTCTTCATAGCGTGCTTGCATCTGTTCGAGGCGGTCAAACATGGTGGGGTCTCCTCCTGCTCATCTCATGCAGGGACTACAGCAGATGTCATCTCAAAAGGGGCGATGCGGGAGCCGGATAAGCGCAGCTACGCAAAATCGTGCCGGCCGGCTGGGACCAGGCCTGACACGAGGGGGAGGTTCACCGGATTTGCAATGCCTGCCCGCATAAGCTTCCTTTTAGATGGTACAGCGTGCGTCAAGGGTGCGGCCTCGGTCACCGGCTCGGCCACGCCGTCTCTCCGGACCGACCATTCCAGGTGATTGGCGAACAATCACGTCGCGAACTCTGTCGACCTCCGCCCGGGACGCATCCTTCCTCTAGAGGCTCGGGAAATCGATGCGAAGCCTCGAAAGGTTGGACCCATGGCAGAGTTCGGCAAGGTCGCGAGCGTTGCGGAAGAGCTCGCAGGCTGAGGGCGGGCGTCTCAAGAAGCGCGCTGCGATCGCCCAGGCGATAGCCGAGGTTGCGGACGAGTCGCTCGCCGATGCCGGGCTCTTCGCCCTCTACCTCGCCGGGACACCCTTCGCCGAGGCCGACACCCGCAAGCTCAACGCCGGGGGTGCGCTGCTCACACGCGCTCTGCTCGCGGTCAGCGGCGCGACGGACGCAGAACTCGGCACTGCGTATCGTCGGCACGGGGACCTCGGGGCAGCGGCGTTTGACCTGCTCCAGAAGGACGTGCCCGAGGGCGCGCAGCCCGCGAACGATGGGCCCACCTCCGACGCGCCGCTCACGCTTGCAGAGGTCTCGGTCGCCTTCGATGGCATGGCCACGGCAAAGACCACGGCCATCCGGGCCTCGCTCGTCGAAGGCCTCCTCCGCCGTTCGTCTGCGCTTGAAGCCAAGTACCTGCTGAAGCTCATGCTGGGCGACATGCGCATCGGGGTCAAGCAGAGCCTCGTCGAAGAGGCGATCGCCATCGCGGCTGCCTCGAAGGCCGACCTCAGGCGGCAGCGACAGCGCCCAACCCGAGATATCGGTGGCGGCCGTTCGCCACGCCGTCATGCTCGAGGCCGACCTCGCCGGCGCTCTCCGCCGCGCCTTTGAGGGCACTCTCGACCGCGCCCGCATGCGCCTCTTCCACCCGCTCGGCTTCATGCTGGCCAGCCCTGTGGACTCCCCAGAGGAGGCCATCGAGCGATTCACTGCGAAGCCGCCCAGGATCAAAGCCCCCAAAGCTCCGAAGCCGCCCAGGAAGGCTCGCGCAAAGAAGGGTGCAGGGGCGGCAGCCGCGGAGCCACCGAGGCCGTTCGCGGCAATCCCGCGGAGCAGACGGAAGACTTCGTCGACGCGCCTGAAACAGACCTCCTCGCCGGCCCCTCCCCGAACCCGAGAACCCCTTTCCAGCCACTGACGACAAGGTGTCGGAGACCGAATCCGCTCCAGACGAAGGCATCCACACCGTCCAAGCTTTCCTCGAAGACAAGTACGACGGCATGCGCGCCCAGCTCCACTGCGGCGATCCCACCCAGCCCGGGCGCGTCGCCATCTACTCCCGCAACCGCGAAGACATCACCGGCAGCTTCCCCGAGCTCGCGGAGGCCTTCGCCCATGCAGGCGAGACCGGTGCGGGCGCACTGATCTTCGACGGCGAGATCCTCGGCTGGGACCTCGCCGAGAGCCCGGGCGCTTCCGTTCGCGGTCCTCGGCCAGCGCATCGGCCGAAAGCGCGTCTCGGACGAGATTCGTCGGCAGATCCCCGTCATCTTCATGGCCTTTGACCTGATGTACGCCGACGGCGCACTTCAGCTGCAGCTTCCGCTTCGCGACCGCCGCAACAAGCTCGAGGGCATCGTCGAGGAGCTGGTCGAGGCGATCTGCTCCTCTGTGGAGGCGCCCAGCCGCGCCGACTACCAGCCAGGTCGACGCTCTTCTCCGAGAGCTCCCCCGAGGTCACCACCAAGCCTGACAGCAAGGGCGTCCGGCGCCTGCTCCTCTCGCCCAGCCGCCTCGTCGAGAGCGCCGAAGACATCGACCGCGCCTACGCCGATGCCCGCGCACGCGCCAACGAGGGCGTTATGCTCAAGGCCGCCGGATCCGCTGTACCAGCCCGGCCGCCGTGGCCTGGACTGGGTCAAGCTGAAACGCGAGCTCGCTACCCTCGACGTCGTCATCACCGGCGCGGAGTTCGGCAACGGCCGGCGCGCCCAGTTCCTCTCCGACTACACCTTTGCCGTTCGCGGGCCCGCAGGCGAGCTGCTCAACGTCGGCAAGGCCTACAGCGGCGTCACCGACGTCGAGATCACCGAACTCACGGAATGGCTGAAGGCCCACACGCTCGAAGACTTCGGCCACTTCCGCACGGTTGAGCCGCGGCATCATCCTCGAGGTCGCCTTCAACAACATCATGCGGTCGGACCGCCACGCCAGCGGCTTCGCCCTGCGCTTCCCGCGGATTCTCCGCATCCGCACCGACAAACCCCTCGCCGAGATCGACACCGTCGAACGCGTCGAAGAGGTCTACCAGTCGCAGGTCGACAAGCCCGCCGACACCGAAGAGGACACGCCGGACGCCAGCACGACCGACTAACGAGCGCCATCCTGGGCGAAGCGGAACCGTCTCCCCAGCCCTCCCCCTCGCGATATCCCGCTCACACCAGGCGCACAGCGCAGCAAGCCCTAGCCCGACCGCTTGGTCCGAAGAATGTCCTCGCAGTTGAAGCACAGCCGCCGGCCCACTCCCGGCTTCCCTCGCTCGCGCCGGTTCCGCGGGATCGCCTGCAGCCGCGTACACTTTTCGGTCGTGTGGAAGACGTCGCTGTCCTCCGACCACGTTGGCGGTATCTCCGGCGTGATCTCCGGCTGGTCGGGAAACTCGAGTCGAAGGTGCATGCTTCGGCAAGCATAGCGGCACCGGGTGTGGATCGGAGACGGCGGGGGAGCCGAACAGTCAACGTCTCCTTTTCCGGACCAGCCCGGAGGACCCAAGCATCCAAACCACTCATGGAATACAGACAACTTGGCAGATCAGGCTTAAAGGTTCCGGAGCTCTGCTTCGGCGCAGGCACCTTTGGCAGCGGCAACGAGTTCTTCAAAGCGTGGGGCGAGACCTCGCAGGATGAAGCCCGCAAGCTCATCGACATCTGCATGGATGCGGGCGTCAATTTCTTTGATACGGCTGACATCTACTCGGACGGTGGGAGCGAGGAGATGCTTGGCAAGGCCGTCTCCCACCTGAAGCGCGAAGACATCCTTCTCTCCACGAAGTCCACCTTCCGCTTAGGCACCGGGCCAAACGATGTGGGCTCCTCCCGTTACCACATCATTCAGTCGATCGACCGCTCGCTTAAACGCCTCAACACGGACTACATCGACGTCTACCACCTCCATGCGTTCGACGCGCTCACCCCTGTCGAAGAGACTCTCCAGGTCCTCAACCACCTCGTGCTCGCCGGCAAGGTCCGCTACATCGCCTGCTCCAACTTCTCTGGCTGGCACCTCATGAAATCCCTCTCCACCTCCGAGCGCTACGGCTGGGCGCGCTACGTCGGCCACCAGGTCTACTACTCGCTCGTCGGTCGCGACTACGAGTGGGAGCTCATGCCGCTCGCGGAGGACCAGGGCCTCGGCGCACTTGTCTGGTCGCCCCTCGGCTGGGGTCGCCTGACCGGCAAGATCCGCCGCGGGCATCCGCTGCCCGCCGACAGCCGCCTCAACACGAAGTCGGTCGTTGAAGCCGGCCCTCGACCCGACGAGGAGTACCTCTACAAGGTCGTAGACGCGCCTGGACGAGGTCGCCGCGGAGACCGGCAAGTCCATCCCGCAGATCGCCCTCAACTGGCTCCTTCGACGCCCGACGATCTCCACCCTCATCATCGGCGCGCGTAACGAGCAGCAGCTTCGCGCCAATATCGGCGCCACCGGATGGAGTCTCACGCCCGAGCAGATCGACCAAGCTTGACGCGGCCAGCGCGCGCGACCTCGCGTACCCCTACTGGCACCAGGTCCAATTCTCGGAGAGAAATCCGTTCCCGGTGCCTCAGCGCTGATCGGCCCTGGCAGCGACAAAGGACGGGCCAGCCTCATCGAGGCTCGCCCGTCACTGTCAGGGTCCCGGCGGCAGCCGGCGGAATCGCACTCAGGTACTCATATATCGCCTGGATGTCGTGGTCCGTCATGGTCTGATACGTTGGCCACGGCATGACCTGCAGCAGCGGACTGATCTTCGGATGCTGCAGATCGTAGTCCCTGCCGGTGCGGAGGATGGTTCGGAACTCCGCGTAGGTATGGCCCGCCGGCAGCCCATTCTCAGGGGTCAGGTTGCGCGACACGAAGGGTCCGAAGTGCTGCCCTCCGGCAAGATAGTGCGCCGCGTTCACCCTCTTGGGTTGCCCGAGGAACGGGTCTCCCCCTGGCGCATAGCTGGGGTTGGTGTGACAGTCGTTGCAGCCCCCAATACTGTTTACCAGGTAGCTCCCCAAACCAACCATCTTCGGGTTCTTGTCGTCGACGTTGAGGGGAACAGGAGCGATCCTGAATCCCACGCGGATCCGGTGCTGCTCGATCGAGTCGGACCGCTCATCATCGTCATCAGCCTGCGCCACATGGTGGATCGCGCTAAACAGGACGACAATCCCGCCCAGCACGACCAGTTTCTTTCCCACGTGCTTGAACCATCCAAGATGCTCCATTAGCTTTTCTCCTGTATTTGGAAGAACAGGGCCCGGTGGAAACGCTCGCCAAGGAGGAGGCCGCAGCATACGGCTGGGCACATTGCTCATTGTTCCTTGCGAAGAGACACAGCCTGCTCCTCGCGAGAAGTAACTGTCAACGAGAAAGTGAGGGCCGGGCCGGGTTCCCGCCGCAGCCATGCATCACCACCCCTCCGAAAATCGAACTTTGCCCGGCTTTCCTTCATACTAGAAAGTAATCATGCAACTGGACTTCCTAGGCTCCCTCACCCGCACCCACATGTGCGAAGATCTCCGGCCCGAGCAGGCCGGCCAAGACGTCGTCCTCATGGGCTGGGTCAACCGCCGCCGCGACCATGGCAACCTCATCTTCCTTGACCTCCGGGACCGTATCCGGCATCACCCAGATCGTGCTCGACAAGGAGCTCTCAGCGTGCTGCCCACCTCAAGGCCGAGGCCGCCCGCCCCGAGTTCGTCGTCGCCGTCAAGGGCAAGGTCCGCCGCCGCGCATCCGGCCTCGAGAACCCCAAGATGCTCACCGGCGAGATCGAGGTTCTCGCCTCCGATCTCCTGCTCCTGAACGACGCCCGCACCCCGCCCTTCTCGCCCGCCGAAGACGCGATTGCCAACGAGGAGGTCCGCCTCAAGTACCGCTACCTCGACCTACGCCGGTCGGAGATGCAGCATAACTTCGCCTTGCGCAGCAAAGTAGCCATGGCCATCCGCAACTATCTCGTGGACGAGGGCTTCCTCGAGATCGAAACGCCGTTCATGACGCGCTCGACACCCGAAGGCGCGCGCGACTACCTGGTCCCCTCCCGCGTCCACGCCGGCCACTTCTACGCGCTTCCGCAATCGCCGCAGATCTTCAAGCAGATCCTCATGATCTCCGGCTTCGACAGGTACTTCCAGATTGCGCGCTGCTTCCGCGACGAGGACCTCCGCGCCGACCGCCAGCCCGAGTTCACCCAGATCGACCTCGAAACGACCTTCCCCCAGCAAGGCAACATCTTCCGCATCGTCGAGGGCTTCCTCGCCGCCGCATTTGCAACCGCCGGCGTTACACTCTCCGCGCCCTTCGTGCAGATGACCTACGACGACGCCATCCGCAAGTACGGCATCGACAAGCCTGACATGCGCCTGCCCGCCCTGGTCGACCTCTCCGAGACCCTCACCCCCGAGCTTCGCGCAACTCTCAAGATCGCGCCCGACCTCCCTGTCCTCGGCTTCACCATCCCCCGCGTGGGCGCACTCTCGCGGCACCCAGCGACGCGCCCTTGCTGACGAGATCCGCAGCATCGTCGGCGAGACCGGACTCGACTTCCTCGACACCGCCCGTCTCCGTACCAACCCGGAGTTCCAGCCGCTCGCGGAAGCCATCGGCGCTAAACTCACCGCCGAGCAGATCGTCTTCTTCGGCGAAAACCTCACCACCGAAGACCTCGCCGTCGTCATCACGCCCAAACCCGGCACCCCCGCCAAGTGGAACCATGACGCGCAGTGGATCCACAAGAGCGTCGGGGCTCTTCGCCTGGAACTCGGAAAGAAGTTCGCCGACAAGCACAAGCTCTTCGAAAGAACAGGCACCGCAAACGATTACAAATTCGCTCTGGGTCACCGACTTTCCCATGTACGAGTGGGACGAGGAGGCAAAGGTCTGGCAGGCCGCGCACCACCCCTTCACCTCACCCCATGAAGACGACATCACCTCCGGCCGCCTCGTCTCGGACAAGGGCTCCGTCCGCGCGCTCGCCTACGACATCGTCCTCAACGGCACCGAGCTCGGCTCCGGCTCCATCCGTATCCATCGCAAAGACGTCCAGGCCGAGATCTTCCGTTCGCTCGGCATGTCGGACAGCGAAGCCAAGGAACGCTTCGGCTTCTTCCTCGACGCTCTCGAGTACGGCACGCCACCGCACGGCGGCATCGCGCTCGGCCTCGATCGCATCGTCATGATCCTCGCCGGCGCCACCAGCCTCCGCGAGGTCATCGCCTTCCCCAAGACGGCCAAGGCGATCGACCTCATGGTCGACGCCCCCACCACGGTCAGCGACACACAGCTCCGCGACCTCAGCCTTCGTACCGTTGTCCGCAGTTAGCCCGTGGCACTCAGCACACGAAGGCCCTGCCGGAGCGCGCCAGGGTCATCCTGATCCAAGGCGAGCGACCCGCGTCTCCCAACAGCCCTCTACTTGCGATCCATCAGGCATGTGGAACACCAGCCCACTGCTGATCGACTCCATCGGAAAGCTCGCACCCACGCCCTGGAGCGAACCCGCACCCAGCTCCACCACCCGGAAGTCCATACAGGGAAGACCGGCAGTCCACACCCGCGAACGCCACGGAACTCGACGCCCGTCCCGTAAGTCAGGGGCGCATTTGCGTTCGTTCGATCCCATCCGACGGATCCCTGCACATACGGCCGAAGCGAGAGCGTCTTCAACTGAAACGAGGCCCGCACGCCACCCAGCGCCGAGTAGATCCGGGGCTGCGGCCCACTCGCGTACTGCACCGCATTCTTGTTCCCGACGGTACTGCTCGCGCGTACATCGAAGCCAATCCGCGCTGGCCCAAACGTCCGCCAGTCGTAGTAAACGCCACCTCCGCCACCCACCGGAGAGATCGTCCCGTTGTTGCTTCCGCACACCGTGTCCAGACACTTCAGGCCGGTAACGTGCTCTACGCTTACCGTTCCATAAACGGCGAGCTGTGCGTGAGCGGCAGCGGAAAACGAGAGGAGGAGAACGAGGGAGAGAGCCGCTGATTTGATCGCTTGCATGAGCCTTCAGTGTACCGCGCCCTCAGCCCCGGAAGGTATGCGCGCACCCGTAGCACCTGGAGCCTTGCACCCTGCTTTGAATGCGGCGGCGGAGCAGAAGACGGGCTCGCCTCCGGAAGTCTCGAAACAGCGAGGCGCGACAGCTAATTCATCCAGCGTTTGTCATTCTGCTGCCGCATCTTCTCGCGCTCGGTCTGCGCCGAGCGGTTCTCCATCTCGTCCGGATCAACGTAACGCCCGTCCTTGTCGAAATGCACCTCGCGGTTCTGCTTGCGCATGTACACCTCGAACTTGCGCGCCGCCCGCCGCCGCTTCCATCGGTAGTATTCGTTGCGCATCCCGAACATCTGTTCGGATACGCCAAACGCCAGCCCCCGGCGCGGAGCGAATCGCACATAGAGGAAGCCAGAGAGCGCGCCCGCCAGCTGCAGCAGCGCGTTGAAGCTGTCCGACTGCTTCAAAAGGATCGCCACGGCGATCAGGATGTAAATCGCGACCATGTACTTGGCCTTGATCCGCAGCACAAACCAGAGCAGAAACTCCTGGTCGCCAAACAGCATCGCGATCGCGATCAACATCCCGAAAATGCCCGCCCACGGCCCAAACGCGGCCGAAGCAGGGTGCAGACCGAACACCCGCGTAAACGCCACTGCGCTCGCAATTAAGGCCCCGCCCACCACCGAGACCCCGTACAGCTCGGCAACCCAGCGACCGCCGTATGACCCTTCGAACAGCGACCCTGTGAACCACAGCGTCAGCATGCTGAACAGCATCCCAAGGATCCCCTGCTCGATGACCGAGTACGTAACGAGCTGCCAGATCTCGCCGCGCAGCAGCGCGAGCGGTTCCAGCATCATGTGGGAGACGATCGCATTCACCACCGGCCGCGACACCCACGACAGGATCGCGATGGCGAAGAACACTCCAACGTTGAGGAGAATCAGCCTGCGTGTGACGCCGGCAAAGGGGGGAGATTCAGCGTTGTAGCTTGCGAACGTGGCATAGGAACCGGATGCAGCGCCAACGGCGGCCGCTGCTTCTCCTATTTGACCACGCCCCGGCCTCTTCGCACACCGAAGCCCTTTCCTCGCACGCGGGGCCGGCTGCTGCACCATCCTCACCGCGCCCTGCCCCTACTCCTTCGCGGGTGCAGGCGATCGCGCCACGGGCTGCGCGGCGCGCGCCATCGGCAGGGGAAGCACAGCAGGGCTCCGGTGACCTGCCCCATCCACCGACCGCACACCGAAGACCACGTTATCCTTCGAGATGGGCAGCTTCACATGCTTCACGACCCACAGACTGCACAGTCGTCCACGACGGCATCGCTCGTCGAACGCCAGACCACCTCGTAGCTCGTGTCCCGCCGGAGCCCCGGCCGGCGCCTCCCATGTAAGCTCCGTGTTGTTATCGAGCGCCTGCGTAAGGATCTTCGCGTTCTGCGGAGTTCCCGGTGCGGCGGCCAGGTCTGCCAGCGTCGCAGCATTTAGTCGCGCAACGTTGGCAACGTAGTTGAAGTCCACGAACTTCAGCAGATCCCCATACTCGACGCCATTCTCCGTCCGCAGGTTCTGGTGTTGGTGATCGAAGTTTTCCCGCCACTCGGTAATCCGCACCGCCGTAAACCCCTCCTCGTTGAAGCTTGTGTGGTCGCCGCCGCGCAGAAATCGGTCGCTCCGGAAGATCAGCACCGGGTGAAACGCCGGGACCACTCGGATCGCGTCTGACCGCGCCTGGCCCGGGCCTGCGGGCGAAGCACGCAGCGAACCGCTCGCAAAGTAGCTGCCGCTGATATCCGCCATCGCCCGCGCCAGCTCCCGAGAGGGCGAATCGCTCTCCGCACCCAGCCGCTCGATCGCCCTCACCTGCTCCGGCGTTGCCGACGGCGGCACCCCCTCCGAGAACACCCGCACGGCTGTCTTGTCCGCCATCGTGTCTCCTGGCGTCGTGTCTCCGCCCACGATGTCGTTGTTCAGCACCGCCTCGAGCTGCCATCCCTCCGACTTCGCGAGCTGCGCCAGGTGCCTGCTTCCATTCAACCCCTGCTCCTCGCCCGCGACCGCCACAAACACGATCGTCGACGGGAACCGCATCCGACTCAGCACACGTGCGCACTCAAGCGACACCGCCACGCCGCTCGCGTCATCATTCGCTCCAGGCGCGGGATCATGCGTGTTGAAGATATCCGTGTTCCGCGAGTCGTAGTGCCCCGTCACAAGCACCCGGCGCCTCGCCTGCGCCGGATCCGTGCCCTTCAGCACCGCATACACGTTGGTCAGCCGCGTCGGCTTCCGTATGCGCGAGTTCGTGTCGGATGATCCCGGCTCGGTGAACTCATCTCGCTTCACCTCGAGGCAGCCGCCGCAATCGCCGGCATACCGCGCAAACTCTGACTGGATCCAGTCCGCGGCCGCATTCACCCCGGTGCCCGGCTTCAGGTCCGTCTCCATGCTTGAAAGCGTGCTCCTGTTATTGAAGCTCACAAGCTTCTCGATCGTCGCCTGGATCCGGTCCGGTGACACCTGGGCGAGCGCCGCAACGATGGCGGGATCCGCTTCCAGCGGCGTTAAGGGTCGATCCGTTGCCGTCTGGGCGTGGATCCGGGCAAACCCGGAAATCATTATGATGGTGCTAAGCGCCAAGTGCCCGAGACGGCGGCGGCGTAACATCTGCATTTCTTACCCTCCATGAGGTTCCCGCTCCCGGCCCGCTTGACGCCGAAAGGTGTGGTCGTTAGAAAATAGCCTAGCGGGCGATGATCCCGTTCTGTCCCATCATCGTATAAGTACTTCCCCACCCGAAGAGTCACGGAGGCCACGTAATGGCTGTTGTTTGCCCAGAATGCGATAACCCAATCACCGTCGATGTCGATGAAGTCGACGAAGGCGAGACCGTGCAGTGCGATGAGTGCGGACTCGATCTCGAGGTCGTGTCCCTCGATCCGCTTGAACTCGCGCCCATCGATAACACCGGCTACGACGACGAAGCCGAGTCCCCGGTCGAACACGAAGAAGAGGAGTAACGGTGCGTATACTTGAGCTTATGGCGCAGTACCACGGATCCCCTCCCCGCTCTATCAGGTCCTTCGTTTTGCTCTTTTCCGCTCTCCCGTGGGTTGCACCCGTCGCGTCCCTGGTCAGCTCTCCTGCGATGGCACAGCGAGGCGCCGTACAGCGCATCGTGCGAGGGAAGGTCAGCGACAAGGGCGACGCTCCGCTTCGCGGCGCAGTGGTTTACCTGAAGGATGATCACACCCTCTCGGTCAAAAGCTTCATCTCGGACGATAGCGGCGGCTATCGCTTTGGGCAGCTCGCACAAAGCACCGACTACGAGGTCTGGGCGGAGGCCTCTGGCAAAAAAAGCGCCGTGAAGTCCATCAGCTCCTTTGAAAGCAAGAACGACATCATCATCAACCTCAAGATCGATACCGCGAAATAGAGCTCTCCTGCCCTAGCTCCAAACCTGAACGCACCCGCTGATTCACGTTGATGCCGACCTCGCTCTTGCAGAGCGACACCGTGCTGCTTCAGCCAGTTCCATTGCATCACAATGCCGGCATATCGAAGGACATCCGCCTCCTCGCTCCGGCGCATCCATGCGGGCATGACCCTCGACGCAATGTCCCTCCTGCGGGATCCCGGAAGCTCCGCATCTCCGACCGACGAGACCCCAGATGCCTCCTCGGCGCCGGGGCCCTGCTCGCCGCCAGCGCCCTCCCCCGTGGCATGGCCGTCCCTCGAAAGCACCGCCCGCGTAACTCGCCGGAGCTTCGTTCGTGCGGCCTCCGGCCTCGTCGCCGCCTCCGGCCTTGGCTCCTCTGCATTGGCACAACAGTCCAGGCCCAACCAGCAGGAGGCCGTCAAGCTCCCACGGCTCCACGCTGCGTCCGAAGCTCCTGAAAAGCCGGTCCCTCCGTCCGAGCCTGCGGCGCAGCGCGTGGGCTTTGCCGTGGTCGGACTCGGCCACCTTGCGATTAACCAGATCCTTCCAGCCTTTGGAACCAGCAAGCACTGTAAGGTCACGGCCCTGGTCAGCGGAGACCGCGAGAAAGCACAAAAGATCGCCGCGCAGTACGGTGTCCCCGGGACCGGCCTTTACGACTACAGCACCTACGACAAGCTCGCCGACAACCCCGACGTGCAGGTCATCTACATCGTCCTCCCCAACAGCATGCACGCCGAGTACGTCGTTCGCGGCGCCAAAGCCCGCAAGCATATCCTCTGCGAAAAACCCATGGCCACCAGTGTCCAGGACTGCGAACGCATGATCGCCGCGTGCAAGCAGGCCAGGGTCAAGCTCATGATCGCCTACCGTCAACAGTACGAGCCCATGAACCGCGCCATCGTCAAAATGCGAAAAGATGGCAAGCTCGGCACGCTCAAAAGCTACGTCGCGACCAACGGCCAGAATCAGGGCGACCCCAACCAATGGCGACAGAACCTCAAACTCGCCGGCGGCGGCTGCCTCCCCGATGTGGGCATCTACTGCCTCAACGCGGCGCGCTTCCTATCAGGCGAAGAGCCTGCCGAGGTCTGGGGCACGATCTACCAGCCCAGGGAGGACCCGCGCTTTCGCGAGGTGGAAGAGACCTGCACGTTCGGCATGCGATTCCCCTCAGGCCTCATCGCGGTTGCCTCCTCGGGCTACGGATCGCATCGATCCCAGATGCTTCGGCTCGAGGGCGACCGCGCATGGGCCGAGCTCAGCCCAGCCTTCGGCTACAGCGGCCTTAAGCTCCGGACCTCAACCGTCGTCGAGGGCCAGAACGTCACCACCGAGCCCTCGGTCCAATCCAAAGACCAGTTCGCGACCGAGATGGATCACATGGCCAGCTGCGTTCAGGGCGATCGTGACCCCCACACGCCCGGCGAAGAGGGCCTGCAGGACCAGCGCATCACCGACGCCATCTACGAGGCGGCTCGCACCGGAAAGGTCGTAAAGCTCTCCCCGCCTTCCGGCCCCACTCGCGGCCCCGAGCCCTCCGAAGAGAGTTGAGACCTCAAACCCACAACAACAGGGGGACCTGTAGCCGGGTCCCCTTATGCCCTACGCATCAACAAGCCTGTCGCCATGGCTCCGGGGCTGGCTGATCACAAGAAACCGCACCTCGCCGGGGCTCCTGTTGAAGGCCTGGTGCCGCAGCCCCGGCGCGATCTCAAGTCCCGTCCCCGCGCCTAGCCGATGCTCCTCGCCCTCGAGCTCCATCGTCAACTCGCCCGAGAGCACGTAGAAGAACTGGCGCGCACGTTCATGGAAGTGCCGCACCTCCTCGGCCCCGGGCGGCATGCACTCCTCGATGACGCTCAGCTCCGCCGTCTGCACGAGGTGCCATCCATTGGACACGACACCGTTCGCTCCCCCCCAGCGGTAATGCTCCGCGGAGCTCCTGCTCACCGACGCCAACTCGCGGATCTCCTTCCCCGGATCTCTCAAAAGACCGCGACGGACGAGATCCTGTTGTTCCACGTATGCCCCGGCTTTGATGGCACGTTGCGAAGGTCGGCAACACCCCTGCGAAACCGGAAGTTCACACCGCGGAAGTCGCGATCATCGAAGACCTGCGCCGTGCCGCGTCCGAATACCTGGATCGACGAGATGTTGTCCCCGAAGTTCCCTGGGAGGCGCTGGAGCCGATCCCCGGACCGTACGCAGAAGCGGTTGCCAGAGAAGTTCCGGTCCGTGAAAAAGCAGGCGCCGCTCCGGGGAGAGGGCCTGTTGTTCCAGGATCGATCCCAGTTCCCTGGATCGCGGCCGCGGTACGCCCAAGGATCCTGTCCGGGTGGTGGCATCGGTCTGGGACCGTACTGGGCAAAGATCGGAGTCACCGACAATACAAACGAAAGAGCAACGAAAGACACGCGTCGCATCATGATCTCCTGGCCATCCGCTCCATCGCGGTTTGGACGTCACATCAAAGACGCAGAAAGTCTAACCTGAGGAGGACGCAAGGTCATGAGGAAGGCGAACAAAAGGGGAAGGTGTACCCTAGAAGGCGCCCTATGACCTCGGATCCCAAACCCGATCGCTTCGGCTTCCTCCACATCGACCTGAACAGCTTCTTCGCCTCCGTCGAGCAGCAACTGCACCCCGAGTTCCGCGGCAAACCTCTTGGCGTCTGCGGCACCATGGCCGACACCGGCGCACTCATCGCCGCCAGCTACGAGGCCAAGGCACTCGGCGTCAAGACCCTCACCAAGGTTGGCGAAGCGAAACGGCTGTGCCCTGAAATCATCCTCGTCAATGGCAACCATTCCACCTACGCTGAGTTCTCGCACAGGATCGCAGCCGCGGTCGAGCGCTGCTGCCCGGTTGCCCACACCCCGTCCATTGACGAGATGGTCTGCCAGCTCCTCGGCCGCGAGCAGGAGCCTCCCGCAGCCCGTGGCATCGCCCTCGAGATCAAGCAGGCCATCAAGGATGACGTCGGCGAAACCCTGCGGTGCTCGATCGGCATGGCCCCCAACCGCTACCTGGCCAAGATCGCCTCCGATATGCAGAAGCCCGACGGCCTCATCGGACTGCTGCCGTCACAACTCCCGAGAGCCATCGCCCACCTTGATCTTCGCGACCTCCCCGGCGTCGGCGCGCGCACCGAGGAGCGCCTCAAACGCAAGGGCATCACCACGATGGAGCAGCTGCTCGCCCTCGACCGTCCCGGCATGCACGCGCTCTGGGACTCCGTCTGGGGAGACCGCCTGTACCACTGGCTTCGCGGCGCCGCCACCGGCGATGACGGGGCGCCCCTGACCTCCGAGCTCCAGAAGTCCCTCGGCCACTCCCACGTTCTCGGCCCCGAGCACCGCTCGGCCGAGGGCGCCTGGGCGGTAGCCCACAAGCTCCTCCACAAGGCCGCCATGCGGCTCCGCATGGAAGAGTTCTTCGCCGGATCGATGGCCGTAACCCTCAAGTTTGCCCTTACCCGCGAACAGGTCGAAGCTCGCGCCCGGATGGACGCCTCCGGCAAGAAGCAGCCCGCTCGCGCCCGCACACGTCAGCACACCAGCGGCATCCAGCACACCGGCTGGGCCATGGAGGCCCGCTTCCGCGACGCGCAGGATACCCTTACCCTCCTCGACATCCTCCGCAAGCTCTGGGCAAGACGGCCCGTCGGTCCGGAATACGACCGCCCCTTCTTTGTCGGGGTCACTCTCCGCGAACTCATTCCCGCCTCCGAGCACCAGGCCGACCTCTTCGCCGAGCCGGACAACCGCGCCGGTCTTTCGGCCACCATGGACAAGCTCAACCTCAAGTTCGGACACACCACCGTCCACTTCGCCGGCATGCTCCCGGCGCGCGACTCCGCGCCCACCCGCATCGCCTTCACCCAGATCCCCGTCCAGTACGGCGTGGACTATATGTAACGGAACCAGGAGCATAACCGTTCCAGCTATCGATCCAGGCAATAACTCACCCCCGGGTCAAGTGGCTGAGTCCTGCGCTGAACATTCGGCGACCCGAGAGGCATCATCTCCGCAGCCCCTTCCGAATGACATCTGTCACCTCACACGCCTGACACCCGCCACTTAGCTCTTCGACACCAAGCGCGCATTCTCTTGTCATGCCCGGTGAGTTCCTGAACCACTCACCGCACAAGGAGAGACCATGGCCGCCGTCGCCCTCATGTCAAACCAAGCCGCCCTTATCAGCGTCACCGCCGAACAGCCCGCCGCATTCTCAACCACACCGGTGGCCGAGCTCCGCGGGGTCACCAAACGCTACGGTGCCGCAACTGGCTCCACAGCAGCGCTCGACAACCTCGGCCTGACACTTCACCCGGGCGAGATCGTCGCGCTTCTGGGCCCCAACGGCGCCGGCAAATCTACCGCCGTCCGCCTCCTGCTCGGCCTCACGAGCCCTACCTCCGGCACCGCTCGCGTCTTCGGCTCCGACCCTCGGAGCGCCTCCACGCGAGCGCGCATCGGTGCCATGCTCCAGGTCGGCAACGCCCCCGAGATGCTCACCGCCCGCGAGCACATCGACCTCTTCCGCTCCTACTACCCCGCCCCGATGCCCACCGCCGATCTCGTCCGCATCGCGCGCCTGGACGGCATCATGGACAAGCAGTTCGGCACCCTCTCGGGCGGCCAGAAACAGCGCCTGCTCTTTGCCCTGGCCCTCGCCGGAGACCCCGATGTCATCTTCCTCGACGAACCCACCGTGGGCATGGACATCGAGACCCGCCGCGCGCTCTGGGCCGAGGTCCGCGCGCTCGCCGCCCGTGGCAAGACCGTCCTCCTCACGACACACTACCTCGAAGAGGCCGACGCCCTCGCCACCCGCGTCATCGTCATCGACCGGGGCCGCATCCTCCGCCAGGGCACACCTTCGGAGATCAAACGCTCCGGCCACGCCCGCGTCATCCGTTGCCGGACCAGCCTCACCCTCCCCGAACTCGACACTCTTCCGGGCGTCCTCAGCGCCACCCGCGACGAGCACACCGGTCTCATCAGCCTCGAAGCGAACCAGGTCGAGCAGCTCCTCCGCAACCTCCTCCAGCAAGACGCGACCCTCAGCGAGCTTGAGGTGCTCACCCCGGCACTCGAAGACGCCTTTCTTGCCCTCCTCAGACCTTCCGCAACAGCCCAGGCCTGAGTCCGAAGCATCTCTCGTTGCCCTTCTAAGCTCAGCGAAAAAACGCCTTCTATAGCAACGGCCCGAGCCCTCAAGACGACCCCGCACAACCGAGACCAGGAACCAAAAGGAGATACACCATGGCCACACTTCCCGTCACCCTTCCGCAGACCGGCAGGCGATCCACAGACACCCTCCATCTCCTCCGCAAAGAGATCAAGTACGAGTTCCTCAAACTCCTTCGCCGCAAGACCTTTTCGCTCTCTACTCGTCGGCTTCCCGGTCATGTTCTACCTGCTCTTCGGGGTCACGAATCGCAACGCCGACATCGGCACCTTCCACATTGCCAAATACCTGCTCGGCGGATACGCTACCTTCGGCCTCGTCGGTGCCGCTCTCTTCGGCATCGGTGTCGGTCTCGCCATGGAGCGCTCCCAGGGATGGCTCGACCTCAAGCGCGCTAGCCCCATGCCGTCCGCGGCATACCTCGTCGCCAAGTGCTGCACCGCCATCGCGTTCGGTGTCATCATCTGCTGCATCCTCACCGGCATCGGCGTCACCCTCGGTGGCGTCACGCTCACCCTGGTCGAGTGGAGCCGCATGCTCGCCTACACCGTCGTCGGAGCCATCCCATTCGCCGCCATGGGCCTCCTTCTCTCCCTTGTCATCCCCGCCAGCGCCACACCCGGCGTAGTAAACCTGATCTATCTCCCCATGTCGTTTCTGAGCGGCCTCTGGATGCCCATCGAGCAGCTTCCCCGCTGGCTGGGACGCCTCGCCCCGGTCTTTCCCACCTACCATCTCGCCCAGCTCATGCTCAGCATCTTCGGCTACGCCCGGCCCGGATCGATGCTGGCTCACTGGAGCTACCTGCTCGGCTTCACTCTCGTCATGCTTGGAGCCAGCCTCCTTGTCTTCCAGCGCGCCGAACGCAACTCCTGAACCACGGCATCTTCCCGCGCCTCGCTCTTGCGGGGCGCGTACACTGCAAAGGAAAACACGATGGCAGACCGCGAAAAACCCGGCGCTGGCGATTATGTCTGGCTCGCCTACTCCATCTTCTTCTTCATCGAGCCGATCATTCGGAACAACCGGCTCTACTGGCTAAAGAGTTCGCTCATCTACGCCCTGTTTCTGGTCTTCTACATCGCCTCGGTTCGGGCTCCCCAGAACAGCGACAAAACTCGTCCTTCTGGCGGCGATGGCCCTTCTCGGCATTAGCTGCCTTTCCCCTCAACGCCGGCTCCACCTGCTTCCTCACCTTTGCCGTTGCCTTCCTTCCTTTCCTCATCGAGAGCACCGGGATCGTCGTCGTCTGGACCGCTATCGGCGCCATCGCCATCGTCCTTGAGGGCATCGTTCTCCACCTCGAGTGGCCCAACTTCGTCCTGGCCGTCTTCATGATGGTCGTCGTCTCGACCAGCAATATCTTCATCGCGCAGAAGAAGCGCGCCACCGGCCGCCTCATCAAAGCGCAGGAGGAGATCGAGCACCTCGCCGCCCTCGCCGAACGCGAACGCATCGCACGCGACATGCACGACGTGCTCGGTCACACCCTCTCCGTCATCGTCCTCAAGTCCGAGCTCGCCCGCCGCCTCCTCGAGCAGCTGCATCCGGAGGTGAACTCACCGCCAGCTCCGACTTGAGCGTCCAGAACGCCGCCCTAGAAGTCGCCGACATCGAAAGCACCGCCCGCAAGGCTCTCGCCGAGGTTCGCAACGCCATCACCGGCTATCGCTCCGAAGGCCTTGCCGCCGAGTTCGACCTCGCCCGCCGCACCCTCGCATACCGCAGGCGTCAGCGCTCGACCTGGACACCTCACCTCACCCCGCTTCGCTCGAGCTCACCGCCACCGAGGAGACCGTGCTTTCGCTCGCCGTTCGCGAGGCCGTCACCAACATCGTCCGCCACGCCCACGCGACCACCTGCCTGATGCATCTCGGCCTCACCCCCGACGGCTTCCACTCCCTGCAGGTCGAAGACGATGGCGAAGGGCCTCCGATCTCCCGCGCGAAGGCAACGGCCTTCGCGGCATGCGCGAACGCGTCCACGGCCTCGGCGGCCGCTTCCACTTCGACTCGGGCGGCACATCTCTGCCCGGCACCACCCTCCGCATCGAGCTCCCCGCAACCGCCACTCTTCGACGGGCCGAGCTATGAGCTTCCCCTCGAAAGCCGCCGCAACCAGCCCCATACGCGTCGTCATCGCCGAAGATCAGGGCATGGTTCTCGGTGCGCTCGCCGCCCTCCTGGCGCTCGAGCCCGACATCCTCGTCGTCGCCCGCGCCGCCAACGGCCGCAGGCGCTCGATGCAGTCAAACAGCACGCCCCTAACGTCCTCGTCACCGACATCGAGATGCCTCTCCGCACCGGTCTCGAAGTCGCCACCTTCGTGAAGGAGCACCACCCGGCGGTCCGCACCGTCATCCTCACCACCTTCGCCCGCCCCGGCTATCTCCGCCGAGCGCTCGAAGCCGGAGCCCGCGGCTACCTGCTCAAAGACCGCCCCGCATCCGAGCTCGCCGAGGCTGTGCGCCGTGTCCACAGCGGCCTCCGCGTCATCGACCCCGACCTCGCCGCCGAAGCCTGGTCCGCCGAGGTCGACCCCTTCTCCGATCGCGAACGCCAGATCCTCCAGCGCGCCGGCGAAGGCCGCAGCTCCTCCGAGATCGCCGCCGACCTCCGCCTCTCGGAAGGCACCGTCCGCAACTACCTCTCTGAAGCCATCGCCAAGCTCAACGCCTCCAACCGCACCGACGCGGCCCGCATCGCCCGCGCAAAAGGCTGGCTCTAAGCGCTATCCCGCACCGTATGTCTCAGCCGAGGAACCGAGCAGATGGCTTCGCGCCGCTTCCTCGCGGGCTCCACTGATCCGTACCCGGGACATTCGCCGCCCCTCTACCCTGCATCCGACGAGAGGAAGGAGTCACCTCATGAAGCTCGCCGCAACACACGTCTCAGCCCGCACCCTCATCCTCCCAGCCATCGCTCTCGCCGCGACCTTCGGCTGCAACAAGAAGGCCGACACCGCCCCCAACTTCGCCTCGGCCATCAACAGCTACTACAGCGCCCGCCCCGCCTGCCTCTACAGCAGCTCCACGAACTTCCCCAAGCAGGCCGACACCTCCGGCTCCGAGAAGACCTCGCAGCTCGACTCGCTCGTCGACGCAGGGTCTCCTCGCCCGCACCACCGCCGAGAAGAAGGTCTTCATCGTCGCCTCGAAGCAAGTCAACAACTACGATCTATCCGACAAAGGCCGCTCCGCCTGGACCGCCGATCCGCAGCAGCCCGGATACGGCAACTTCTGCTACGGCCATCGCAAGGTGACGAGCATCGATAACCCCGGCCCGCTGCCCAACGACGCCCAGGGCGCGACCGTCACCATCCCCTACCACTACGCCATGGACGGCGTCGCCGACTGGGCCAAGGCCGGCGGCGTTCAGACCGCCTTCCCGACCTCCGCGCCGACCTCAACGGGCAGCAGGCCTCCACCGCAACCCTCACCAACACCGCCAGTGGCTGGCAGGTCACCTCCGTCCCAGGCACCAGCTCCCACACTGGTGCGACCGCCGCGGACGGCCAGATCGTCCGGTAAGCCTCCCAGAGCGTCTGCACCGCAAGAGGTCTCAAAACACGCAGAAAGGAGGCTGGAACCTAGCGCTCCAGCCTCCTCTTCCATCGCAAGCCTGCCGACAGCTAGTCGTCCGGGTCGTCTCCGCCATCCGGTCCATTCAGGCTCTTCTGCGCCGCCGCTGTGCTCGTCATCTCGTACTCTGCCGGCGGCGTTCCGCCGGCAAGGTACCGCACGAAATAGTCCCATCGCCGCCGCATCATGTACGGCGCCGCGTCGCCGTACCCGTGGTGCACATTCGGAATCAGCAGCAGGTCGAAATCCTTGTTTGCCTTGATCAGCGCGTCCACCAGCAGCAGCGTGTTGTTCGGCGGAACGTTGTCGTCCATCGTCCCGTGCGCCAGCAGCAGGTGCCCTTTCAGGTTCTTCGCGAAGTTCTGGTTCGCCTGGCTGTCGTAGTTGCTCGTCCCATCCGCTCCTTCTACCTCGACCCCCGCCCACTTCTCCGCCCAGTCGTCTTCATAATCGCGCTGGTCATGGTTGCCGCTCTCCGCGATCCCCACCTTGAAGAAATCCGGATAGTGGAACATCGCCGCTGCCGTCGCATTGCCGCCGCCCGAGTGCCCCTACATCCCCGCACGCTCGAGATCGATCCACGGATACTTCGCCGCCAGCTCCTTCATCCCCGCCACCTGGTCCGGAATCGTGTTGTCCCCCAGGTCCCCGAAGTACGCCGCATGGAAGTCCTTCGACCGCGACGGCGTCCCCATCCCGTCGATGCACACCACGACGAACCCAAGCTCCGCCAGCGCCTGGTTGTCCCCATGTGCCGCGTTGAACCCGCGGCTCCCGCACGATCCCGTCTGCGGCCCCGGATACACATAGTTCACGATCGGATATTTCTTCGAGGCATCGAAATCCGTCGGCCTGAACATGAAACCATAAATGTCCGTCTTCCCGTCCCGCCCCTTCACCGTGATCGGCATCAGCGGCTTCCATCCCGTCGCCGCCAGCTTCGAGATATCCTGCTTCGCCACCTCCGCCGTAATCGCGCCGCTCGCATCGCGTACCACCGTCACCTGCGGCTCCGTCGGCGTACTCGCAATATCCACGAAGTACTTCCGTCCGGCGACGGCGTCATGGCATTGTCCTTTCCGCCCGGCGTCAGCAGCTTCAGGCCGCTCCCGTCGAAGCCCACGCTGTAATACTGCCGAAAGTACGGGTCCCGCCCCTTCTCCTTGCCGACGCCGAGGAAGTAGATCTTCCGCGCCGTCTCGTCCACCGCCAGCACCTGCGTCACGTTCCCCTCGCCACTCGTGATCTGGTTCTTCAGCTTGCCCGTCGACAGGTCGTACAGGTACATCTGCCCCCAGCCCTCGCGCTCCGAAAACCACAGAAACTCGTTCGTCTTCGACAGGTACTGCCAGTTCACCTTGCCGTCGCCGCTCTCAAAGAACTTCGGCGCCGTCTCCGTGTACACCTCGCGCACATCGCCGTTGCGCGCATCCGCCACCCGCAGCCACTCCTGCTTGTGATCGCGCGAGGTCGACACGAACGCCACGTGCTTTCCGTCGTCGCTCCACTGCACATCGTCCCACCCACCGGCGCAGCTCACGTCATCGCAGATCGTCGACCGGTGCTGGTCCGGCGGCATCTTCAGCCGCACCACCTTCTTCCTGTCGACATCGATCACCACCCGCTCGATCATCGTCACATCCTTGTCGCCCACCAGCGGATACTTCCACGCCTCCAGCTTCGGGTGACGATTCGTCACCGGCACCAGGTACATCTCTCCCGTCTTGCGCTGGTCCTGCTGGAACGTCGCGATCTTCTTCGAGTCCGGCGACCACACCAGGATCGCCGCGTCGCTGTGCTTCCATCCCGCGTTGTCCGTCGCGTAGCCAAAGTCCTTCACGCCGTCGGTCGTCAGCTGCGTCTCCTTGCCGCTCTTCACGTCGCGCATCCAGAGATTCCAGTCGCGAATAAACGCCGCCTTCGTCTTGTCCGGCGACGTCACCTCTTTGCCCCCGACTGCACCATGCGCCTCATCCACCCGGCACACCGCCGTGCCCGCAGCCTCGCAGCGGAAGGTCGTCCCTCCTGCTGAAAGCGTGACCGTCTCCTTTGGTTCCCGTCAAACGCGATCTCCGTCACGCGGAGGTAATGCTCGTCAGCCTTGGTCCCCGGCTTGGCCGCGATGACCGCGGCCGCAACGGCCGCGTGGTCGAATGCAGGAGCGGGAGATCCCTTGCCCGCATCCACCAGCATTGTCGTAAACCCCTCCGGCCCACGATCGCGATACCAGAACCGGCTCCCGTCCACCCACACCGGCCTCTGCACGCCGTGATAGACCAGCGGTGCGAGGTTGTACGCCATCATCTTCTCCGCCCGCGCATAGTCCTCGTTCGTGTAGCGACGTCCCCCTTGCTCTTGCGCCGTGGCGCCTGCGATCATCCAGCACGTCAACCCCAGAAGAGATCCTGCCCCCCAAGCTCCTCTAACCCAGCCTCTTCCCAAACCCATCAGTCGCATCTCCAGCCGGCAAGCCAGCATTCCCAACAAAGTGTGTGTGAGCAGAGTCTACCGCGATCACTCACGGCGGACCTCCCGGCCCGCCGGCCCGCATGCAACCAGTCACTGCGCTCCCTTCAGCCACATCCGTCGCTCCATCGCCTCCATCCGCTCGATCGCGTACCGCAGTGTCGTTCGCGGCAACCGGTCGTAGTGGGCCCGCAGAAACTCGAACTGTTCGTCCGGAGCAATCTTTCCCGCCTCCCGCAACAGCCACCCCGTCGCCTTGTGGATCAAGTCGTGCCGATCCCCAAGCAGTCGTTCCGCCACACGAAATGTGAGCGCCGTTCGCCCCGCTCGCAACTCGGCAAACGTGCTCACGATCGCGACGCGCCGACGCCACACACTGTCTGACACGATCAGCCTGTCCAGCAGCCCGTCAGCGGCCCCGAGATCCTCCGCCTGCAGATGCTCTCCCACCAGCGTCGCGGCCGACGTGTCCACCAGGTCCCAGTTGTTCACTCCCTCCATGTGCTCGAGATAGAAGCGGTGCAGAACTCTCCTGTCCTCCACCTCCCCGCGCGCGTGCTGGTCCACCAGGATCAAGAGCGCGATCAGCCGATGCTCATGAAACTCCGAACGGAGCAGCCGCTCCGCCTCTGGGAGCGGTAGCAGGCGAAACGCCCGCGCCACCGTCCGCTGCTCCGGCACCGTCAGCCCAAGCATCCGGTCGCCCTCTCCATACTCGCCCGGCCCCGTCCGGAAGTACCGCTGCAAGAATCGCGCGCGCTCCGGATTCCGCAGCGCTGAAACCTCTCGTCTCACGGCCGCCGCCGTCATCCGCAAAGCACCCGTCTGCACCTTGCCCGCCCTCTCGCTCACACGATCCGTCACTCGCCTCGCCGCAAGCTCCAAAGCACCTGCCGCAGCATCCCCATCCACACCGCGCCGTCTTTCTCCTCGTTTTCCATCCGCAGAACCAGCCGCCGCACATGCTCCAGCTCGCTATTTGCCGGATGATGCCGCAGGTACCCCGACGCCTCCAGCACCTCGCGCAGGAGCACCGTTAAACGCTCGTTCTCCCCAGCCGGGTTCTTCCCTCGAGCACCCACAGCACGCGCCAACTCCCGACCGCGTACCAGCTCATACAGGCAGACCGCGACCGCCTGCCCCAGGTTCATCGAGGGGTGCCTCATCGCCGCATAGGTCTTCATCGGAATGGTCACGAGCTCATGGCAGTGGCTCAACTCCTCGTTGCTCAAGCCCGTCTTCTCCGACCCAAACACCATCGCAACCCGGCCCACATCCCTCTGCGACTGGGTCCCGATGCGCTCCCCCGCCTCGTGCAGGAGATAGAGCGGCTGCTCCAGCACTCTTTCACCAACCGCCGTCGTCCCGATTACCAGCGTGCAATCGGCGACCGCCTCTGCCATCGTCCCAAACACCCGCGCTGAACGCAGTACCTCCGATGCATCCACCGCGGATTTCGCTCCCTCGAAGGGGCGCTGGAACTCGGTGACGAGCCGCAGATCGCCAAAGCCGAAGTCGTACATCGCCCGGGCTACCGCGCCGATATTGTTCGGGTTGCGCGCACGCACCAGGACCACGCACACCCTGTCCCGCTGTTCATCTGAGAGCACACCCACATTCTAGGCCGGGAGCTATTCCTAGAATTTCATCGGCCGTACTGGTCCGCAACGAGCACGCTCACCCAGGCCGGCACAAATACCTCTCGCCGGCGACAAAAAAAGAAATGGCCGGCGAAGTTCGCCGGCCACCCGTCGCGATCGACGCGAACCCTATCTCTGGTGCTCGTGCCCAGCCTCACCCTGCGGTCGAGGTGCCTCCTGCCGCCGTTCAGGCTGAGCCTGTGGTCGAGCCTGCGGCTGTGGCTGTGGACGGACCTGCTGCATCTGCGGCTGAGGACGAACCTGAGGCTCCGGTCGCACCTGCTGCTGTCCCTGCGGACGAACCTGCTGCATCTGTGGCTGAGGGCGAACCTGAGGCTCCGGTCGAACCTGCTGCTGTGGCTGTGGGCGAACCTGCGCTGTCCCTGCGGTCGAACCTGCTGCATCTGTGGCTGAGGGCGGACCTGAGGCTCCGGTCGAACCTGCTGCTGTGGCTCTGGTCGCACCTGCTGCTGTCCCTGCGGTCGTGCCTGGAACTGTCCCTGTGCCGCCGTGTTGCGGTTAGGCTGCTGACCGGCACCGTTCTGCTGCACCTGCTGTCGCTGCCCGGAGGCAGGTCCTGCCTGGCCAGCATTGGCAAAGCTACGCGCGGGCACAATGTTTGTACGATCGCCGACCCGTGCCTGTGCCGCAATCGCCGGATTCCCGTGGTTCACCGATGCCAGCTGCTGGCGGTTCTGTGCCGCCATCTGCTGGTGCTGTGCCTGGTTCTGCGTCACCGGCACATGCCGCTCACGCAACGCCACCTGCTCCTGTGCACTGGGCCGCGCCGGAACACCGCCATTGCCCCCGTTGTAACTCACACGGTTGTACGTGACGTTGTTCACCACGACCGTCTTGTTGTAGACGTTATGAACATTCGTGATGTTGATGTTGTTCACAGAGCGGTTGTAGTTGAAGCGGTCGTGATCCCAGTAGCCGCCCTCATAGCCGCTTCCCATGTAGCCAAAGCCGTAGTTCACGCCGCCGTAGAACCCGACGTGCGGTCCCCAGTACCCCTCGTTGAACCGGTAGAAGCCGTTGTCCCAACCCCAGTAACCGGGTGTCCAGAGGTATCCGACCACGGGAGGCTGAACCCACACACCCGGGACCCAGAAGTAGCCCTCATCCCCATACGCCCAGTAACCCGGCGTCCAAAGGTACCCGTCTCCTGGGCAGATCGGCTGTGTGTAGATCGGCAACATCGGCGGCGCAATCCCCACAGAGATAAAGATCCCTGCATAGGAGGCCACCGGTGCAATCAGCAGCGCGGCCCCCACAACAACCTTTCGAAATAGATCAAGACTTCGCATGAAAGCTCCATTTCAGCTCGTGCCCGCTTGCTCAGGGCCGAGCCTGCACCCCTCTAAAGACACAAGCACACTCCCAAAGTTGCTCGGACGCAAGCTGTTTCCCGACCCCCGTCTGCAACTTACGGTGCAGGCGCGAAGTCCCGCAAGCGCTCAACCGTCCTTGCATCCATCCGCACCAGCATCTCCACCACCAGGTCCACCATCCCGTCGAAGTCTTTCCGATTCACGATCCCGTTGTGCGCATGCGTGTACCGTACCGGAACCACCAGGTTCACCGTCGGCGCCCCACCCGCCGCCGTCTGCATCTCCGCCGAATCATCCCCATAGCCCTGCACGAGGTCCAACTGCAGCGGCACACCCTTATCCTTCGCCGTCGCCTTCACAAACCCCACCATCTTCCGGTTCGCGATCGTGCTCGAGTCGTACAGAAACATCCCCGGACCCGCGCCCAGCTTCACCTGCGTCTCCTCGGGCCGAGCACCCGAAACGTCTCCCGTGATCCCTCCCTCAATCGCGATTCCGATGTCCGGCCGCACTACCTGCGTCGCCGCCCGCGCGCCGCGCAGACCCACCTCCTCCTGCACCGTCGCCACAAAGAACAGCTGGTTCGCATGTGCGAGCTTTGCCGTACGACGCATCGCCTCCACCAGCACAGCGCACCCAATCCGATCATCCCACCCCTTGCCCAGGTAGTTGTCGCTCCCGTTCATCACCGTGAACGGGGCGTCCGGCACGACGGGGTCACCTGGCTCCACACCCATCGCCGCCGCCTCCGCCGTATCCTTCGCCCCGATGTCCAGGTACAGCATGTCCCGCGGAAACACCTTGGTCCGATCCTCCGCCGGAACCACGTGAATATCCCGGATCCCCGTTACCGCATGCACAGGACCCTTCGACCCGATCACCGTCCATCGCTGGTCCACCAGCGCCTGGTCCAGCCATCCGCCCAGCATCTGCATGGTCAGAAATCCGCCGGGCGTCACCCGCCGCACCATCCCGCCCAGCTCATCCATGTGCGCGTCGATCATGATGCGCGGCCCGCTCTTGCCCTGCTGCGCGATCACATCCCCTATCCCGTCATACCGGATCGCCTCCGTCACCAGCGGCTTCATCTCGCCCACCATGATCGCCCGCACCGCCTCCTCCGCCCCCGGCGGCCCCGGTGCATCCGCCAGCCGCTGCAGCAACTGCTGCCTCTGATCCCCAGCCCGCTCAGCCGAGCCCTGCCCCAGTGCCGCTCGCGGACCCGCAAGAACCCCCGTCAACGCCCCGAAAGACACCCACGAAGAGAATCGCATTG
The DNA here is from genome assembly GCA_963752655.1 of uncultured Acidobacteriaceae bacterium. GTDB lineage: Bacteria > Acidobacteriota > Terriglobia > Terriglobales > Acidobacteriaceae > Edaphobacter. The sequence continues at coordinate 422,466 of CAVVZK010000011.1, read as the reverse complement.
GCGGACTATACCACCCGAACCCAAACCCGCCCCTCCACCGGGTAACCTCGAAGCCGCACACCCAAACCCGTCTCACTTCAGGCAAACTGAATGCAATGCTACGCATCGGCGTCGACGAAAGCCTTGCCCCGCAACTCCTGGCGGACTTCCCCCCTGAAGCCGAGATCGTTCGCATCCCGCGCAAGCTCGATCACACCCTCGACATCGACCTCTGGATCCTTCCCTTCGTCCGCAACGATGCCCCGGAGGTCTTTTCCCATCTGCGCGGCGTGCAAGTCATCCAGTCCCTGATGGCCGGCGTTGACTGGATCCTGCCCTGGCTTCCACCGGACGTCACCCTCTGCGACGGCCGCGGCATCCACGACATCTCCACCTCCGAGTGGGTCCTCTCCACCATCCTCGCCTCGCTTAAACGCCTCCCACTGTACCGCGATCTCCAGCGCGAACAGACCTGGGGAAGCGAGCCCGCGAGTCCCACGCCGGAACAGGAGGACAACCCTGGCACGTCCGTGGGCAAGCACACCGGGATCTATCCCGTCCTCGGCGAGGACCTCGCCGGCAAAACCGTCCTCATCGTCGGTTACGGATCAATCGGTGCCGCAATCGAGTCCCGCCTCGCGCCCTTCGGGGTCGACCTGCTCCGCCTGGCCCGTTCCGCCCGCCTGCAGCCCCTCGTGAGCCCGGTCACGGACCTCCACCGGCTCCTTCCCCGGGCCGACATCGTTGTTCTCGTCGTCCCTCTCACCGACGAGACCCGCGGTCTCATCGGAGCGCCCGAGATCGCCCTCATGAAGCCCGGAGCCCTGCTGGTCAACGCCGCGCGCGGCCCCATCGTGTCGACCAGCGCGCTCCTCGAAGCGCTCCAGACGCACCGTCTCCGTGCCGCCCTCGACGTCACCGATCCCGAGCCGCTGCCGGCCGGCCACCCCCTTTGGTCCGCCCCCAACTGCCTCATCACGCCACACGTCGCAGGCTCAACCCCCGAGTTCATCCATCGCGCCTTCCGCTTCGGCGCTGCCCAGGTCCGCCGCCTGCTCGCAGGGGAACCCCTCCAGAATGTGGTCGACTCCGCCGGCTACTAGTCCGCCCGCTCACCCGCGTCGAGCCCGTTCCTCAGCTCAGGCCCTGCGCCATTGGCCTAACCGGACCTTGATACCCAAAGCAGGATCCGCAGTTCCTCGAATCCGGCTTCCTTCGACGTCTCTAGAGCGCGATTAAATGGCTGAGGGAGAGGGACACTCTCACCTCAACCTCCGAACCCGCACCCTAAGTTCAGTGCTACCCGATTACCTGCCCAGATACCGAAGCGCAAGCATGCTCCGGTCATCGGCGAGCGCCGTGTTTGCCGCATACAGCTGCAGTTCAGTGTTGATCGCCGTAAGAACTTCGCGAGGACCGGCACTCCCGTATTTCTTTAGAGCAATCTCGATCTGATGAACTCCGTATTCAGCGCCGCGGCCGTCTTCCGTCTCGCTGACTCCGTCGGAATAGAGGAGCAACACGTCCGTGGTGCCCACATGGAAGTGCGTCGTTTCGAACTCGTTCGCGCAAAACAGCCCCAGAGGAACGCCGGTTGAGGCTAAACGGCTGACCTTCTCCTTTGCGGCGTGCAGCACCGGGGTGTGGCCGGCGTTCACAAGTCGCACCTCACCGGCGCTCGATGCGTGACCGAGTACCAGGGTCGCAAATTGCGCTGGCAGCGAAGTGTGACAAAAAAGCCGGCTGGTCTCGCGTACGACCTCCTCGATTGTTGAGCGCGATGACAGCAGGCCACGCACGGTCGCATGCAGATGCGACATGAGTAAGGATGCGGCGATCCCCTTGCCGGACACGTCGCCCAGAATGAAGTAGAAGGCGTCCTCGCCGTCAGGAATCAGGTCGAGGTAGTCCCCGCTGATATGCCCTGCGGGTTCATAGGAGAACGCAGCTTCCCAACCGCCTATACAGCAGTAAGGCTTGGGCAACAGGCCACGCTGCACCTCACCAGCCAGCGCGAGCTGGGCTTCGATGTCAAACGTCGTACTTTGAGCGATCACACCGCCTCCTGACTGCGCCTCGATAACTTGGTTTGGTGACTGGACGGCCTATGGCGCGTCCTCCACCAGACGTACCTCGAAGGCCGCCGTTTCTGAGCTGAAATAGCGGCGACGCATCCAGAAGGCGACATTCACAAGCCCGATCAGAGCCGGTACTTCGATCAGCGGGCCGACCACCCCAACGAACGCCTCCCCCGAGTTCAAGCCGAAGACAGCTACCGCTACCGCAATCGCGAGCTCGAAGTTGTTTCCAGCAGCGGTGAAGGACAGCGTAGCGGATTGCGCGTAATCGGCTCCGAGCTTCTTGCCCAGCCAGAAGCTCACCAGGAACATGATGAGGAAATAGATGACGAGCGGAATGGCGATCTTGACTACATCGAGCGGCAGTCTCACGATCAGGTCACCCTTGAGCGAGAACATAACCAGAATCGTGAAGAGCAGAGCGATGAGGGTTAGAGGGCTGATCCGGGGTACAAAGCGGGTCCGGTACCACTCTTCCCCCTTTGCCCGGATCAGGACGAAGCGCGTCAGGAACCCCGCGACGAACGGGACGCCGAGGTACAGGCCCACGCTCTTTGCAATCTGCGCTATACCGATGGGAACCACGCTTCCCTCGAGCCCGAAGAACTTCGGCAGCACGGTCAGGAAGACCCAGGCGTAGAGGCTGTAGAAGAGCACCTGAAAGACGCTGTTGATGGCAACGAGACCGGCCACATAGTCGGTGTCGCCTTCGGCCAGCTCGTTCCAGACCAGAACCATGGCAATGCAGCGAGCGATGCCGATCAGGATCAGGCCGCGCATGTAGGCCGGTTCGCCCCGCAGAAAGGTTATGGCCAGCAAAAACATCAGCACTGGTCCGATAAGCCAATTTTGCACAAGCGACAGCCCGAGCACGCGCTTGTTGCGGAAGACCTCACCGAGTTTCTCGTATCTGACCTTCGCGAGCGGCGGAAACATCATGATGATGAGGCCGATGGCGATCGGGATGTTCGTCGTCCCACTCTGGAAGCGGTTTACAAAGCTCGCCGAGGAAGGAACGAAGTGGCCTATGGCAACCCCAATGGCCATCGCCAGGAAGATCCAGAGCGTGAGGAATCGGTCAAGAAACGAGAGCTTCTTTCGCGCCGCTGGAGCGCAGACCTGGCCGTGGGTGACAGGAGCGGTGGACACTAGCAGGCCTCACAGACGTCGTTGACTGCAGTGGGAAGTGGTGCGCCTTCCAGGAGCGTGTACTTCGAGGGCGAGCAGCAGGCCTTGGTGAACCGTGCTTTATCGGCTTGCATGGCCTTTTCGTCTTTCAACCAGGCGAGAGTCTGTCGCAAAACCTGCGATGCGCCGATGTGGGGCGGCATCACTACGCGGTAGTGCATCCACTTCCCCTGCCGTCGCGCCTCCACGACTCCGGCGCTGCGGAGGTAGGCAAGATGCCGGGAAATCTTCGGCTGTGGCCCCCCCAGAATCTCCACGAAGTAGCACACGCAGATCTCTTGGTCGTCCATAAGGTTCAGCAATCGCAACCGGGTATTGTCCCCGAGCGCCTGAAAGAACCTCTCGATGTCATAAACCTTCTTCACAGCCATTCCTTACGTATACGCCTTGACGTATTCGAACGCAAGCCATATAGTCGCCTAAGCAAATATAGGAGGGCAATATGTCGGAGCAGCTGTTGGATTCGGTCAAGTCGAAGTACAGTGCGGTCGCAGAGAGCACACTGTCCAGCGACCATGCAGGGGTAAAGGCGGTTGCCGAGGCATTCGGCTACAGCGCTGAGGAGCTGACCTCGATTCCAGCAGAGGCCAACATGGGCCTCTCGTGCGGCAATCCCACGGCAACCGCGCATCTGCGTCCGGGTGAGGTGGTCGTGGACCTTGGTTCAGGCGGCGGTCTGGACGTGTTCCTTGCAGCGAAGATGGTCGGCCCGGAGGGCCGTGCGATCGGCATCGACATGACAACCGCCATGATCGAGCGCGCAAGGGAGAACGCGGCCAAAGGCGGCTACACCAACGTCGAGTTCTACCAATCGACCATCGACAAGATCCCTCTCCCGGATGCTTCGGTCGATTGCATCATCTCGAACTGTGTCATCAATCTCGCGCCGGATAAGCCGGCGGTGTTCCGTGAGATTGCCCGCGTGCTTAAGCCGGGAGGTCGAGTTGCCGTCAGTGACATCGCGCTCAAGGCTGAACTGCCCGAGGCTGTTGCTTCGAGTCTTGCTGCTTACGTCGGCTGCATCGCCGGCGCCATCCCCATTGAGACTTACCGTGAGGAGCTGCTGAAAGCCGGCTTCGAGTTCGTGCAGATTGTGGATAGTGGCGCGGACCTGAATGCTTACAAGAAGGTTGAGAATCAGGCAGGCTGCTGCTCGCCTGGAATGGAGCATCCCGGTACCTCTGCTGTGGTGCAGGAGCCATGTTGTACTCCCGCTCCGTCCGTCACCACACTGCACGACGATCTTTCTTCTCTTCTCGACAGCTACGACGTGAACGAAGGGGCAGCTAGTGTGAAGGTCTACGCCGTAAAGCCTGCCGCCAAGACCTGCTGCGGCCCAAGCTGCTGCTCATAAGGAGTCATGCGCACTTATATCTTTGCTTGTGTTCACAATGCTGGGCGCTCTCAAATGGCGGCAGCTTTCTTCAATCAGCTATCCGATGCTGCTAAAGCTCGCGCTATGTCAGCTGGGACCGAACCCGGGCCACGGGTCCATCCCGAAGTGCTGGAGGTCATGCGTGAGGTGGGCATCGACCTGTCCGATGCTCAGCCCCAACTCCTAACGGCAGATCTCGCTCGCACCGCAAGTCTTCTCGTCACCATGGGTTGCGGCGACAAGTGTCCGTATGTTCCCGGCCTTCGGCGGGATGATTGGCCATTATCGGACCCCAAGGGCCGCCCGTTAGATGAAGTGCGAAGAACTCGCGACGAAGTGAGGTCACGCGTGCAGGCTCTCATCAAGAGTGAAGCCGTACAAGCCACCTGACTCGCAGGTTCAATCATGAGAGAGCGCCTCGATGATGCGGCACTCAGCGATCGGGCGGCTACCAGTACAAGGGGAGCGAATACGGCGTAGCTCCGTTGCAAGCCGCCGCAGATCGGCGAGCTTCTCCTATACTGACAAGCCGGGGGCATCTCCGCCCCGGCCGTATCATTTGTACCTCAGCCAGGTGCGCGCGGCGCTCGGCGGAGCATTGTCTCGAGATCACGTCACTCTCATGCAGGAGTTCTTGAAAAAGCATTCGAGCGACTGAGCCGAGGGCTTTGATGTCTTCAGAAGAGTGAGCGGTAGAACTCACCCGCCATGGCCGCATGGATGGCGGGAATGAGTTCCTCATCAATGCGGTTCTTGAGTGTGTAACCCGGACGCCCCCACGTCGCTGGCCTCCTGCACGTATGCCGGGTCGGCGTAGTTGGACACAAACAGGACCTTGCACTCGGAGTGACATGCCAGAACTCTTCGCGCTGCTTCGAAGCCTCGCAGCCCTGGCAGCGACACGTCCATCAGCACAACGGCGGGCCTATGCGTCGCTGCGGCCGTGACGGCATCCAGACCGTTATCCACGGAGGCTGCGATCGTGAAATGCGGCTCCAGTAATGGTTACAGATGGCCTTCTCGGATCAGGAAGTTGTCTTCTGCAATCACGACATCATGCTTGATGAGACCCCTCCGTGGCGCCGAAGTGCAGCATTGATCACCTCTCGCAAATCCTCTGGCCTGTACGGCTTTGTGAGATAGCCGTAGTGGCTGGCCGCCTGAACGCGGCGGAATGCGTCTTCACTCCCGAAAGCCGTCACGAAGACGACGGGCACTGTTTCGCGCTTCTGAAGCTCAGCCGCTATGGCAACGCCGTCCATGGGTCCACGTAGCCTTATGTCCATAATCACGAGGTCGGGTTTCGTTGTCGCCGCCAGGTGGAGCGCTTGCTTGCCCGTATCGGTCATTCCCACAACGTCATAGTCAAGCGAGCAACTGCATCTCGATATCCATGGCCACACGCTGCTCATCCTCGACGATCAGGATCCTTCGCCCCGAGTATTCGTTACGGCTCATCATCGCGCTCCGTTGCCGTTTTTGGGAATAGCACCTTGACGGTTGTTCCCGTCTCGGGCTGGTCCTGAAAGCTGCCGTGTTGCGCCCAGGAGGCTGCTTGATGCCAGGTTTGCGTACGCCTACCCAACGTGACAATAGGCTGCTCCGGACCTCGTTGCTCGGGGGCGGATGTAGGGGCTAACCCGTCTTCAGCTGGTGTGCCGACCTTCATAATTTCTTAGCAAGGGACCCATAGTCTTCGGCTAGGAGTTCACCGTATGAATCAGTTTGTTCGGTGGTGTGCAAGTGTACTTTCGTCCAGTTTGCTGTTCGGATCGTTGGCCCACGGCCAACAGGTGCTCATGGGAGGGCCACCACCCGAGATCAGAAACCATATTGACTCTGTCGTGAACGCCCTGAACAGTAACGCGCCCGAAGCGTGGGAGAAAATGGCTCAGGAGCACTTCACAGCGAGCCAACTAAAGCGGCAGACTGCCGAGGAGCGCAACCAGACCTACGAGAGACTTCGGCGGGACTTCGGAACGATCACCCTGGGCCGCGTGGAAGGCCCTGATCCGCCACTCAGGCTTCACATCAGCGGATCAACCGGTACTAGCGGTGTGATCGAACTTACTTTGGAAAACGATCCCCCCTTCAAGATCGAAGCGATCGGTGTCAAAATCGGGGGGCCGTCCGGCAACGGAACTGAGGCGAGTCTCGAGCCTCCTCGGATCAATGGCTCAATGTCGCGGGACCAGCTGACCACAGTACTGAACGAGTATCTTCGCGCCTTGGCCGCAAGGGACGTGTTCTCAGGCAACGTGCTGATCGCGAGACAAGGAGAGACCATCTACGCCGGTTCAGCGGGATGGGCCGACCGATCGAACAAATTGCAAAATGGACCCTCAACTCGCTTCAATGTGGGCTCGATCGATAAAGCGTTTACGAAGGCAGCAATCGAGCAACTGGTGGCACGAGGAAGGATTTCGCTGACCGACACGATAGGAAAGCTCCTGCCGGACTATCCGCAGGCAGCAACCCGAACAGCTACGGTTTACCAGTTGTTACATCACTCTGCCGGTGTTGCCGATATCTTTGGAGAGGACTTTGATCTCGCATCGAAGAGTCGCTTTCGGTCCAACGCTGATTACTTCAAGTTTGTTTCGGGCGCGAGGCCAATGTTCTCCCCGGGGGCACGAACACAATATTGCAATGGCTGCTATGTAGTCTTGGGTGCCATTATTGAGCGCATCTCTTCGATGCCCTATGAGCGTTATGTGGAAGAGAACATCTTCAAACCTGCCGGAATGCACTCGACGGGATTTCTCCAGGCTGATGGTATCAATCCGGACGTCGCGGTCGGGTATGTACACACTGAACAAGGGGGAACGTTCCAAAGCAATGTGCTCATGAACGGGGCCTCGGGGTGTGCAGCAGGCGGAGGCTTCTCCTCGACTGGTGATCTTTTCCGTTATGCGGAGGCGCTACGAACGAACCGGATCCCGGACGTTGCTTCGTCAAACAGCTTGAACGTTGGAGGCGGTGCACCCGGGATCAATGCAGTGGTACAGCAGAGCGGCCCCTGGACAGTTGTTGTTATGGCCAATCTGGACCCACCGGCCGCGGAAATGATCGGATCAGCCTTGACGCGTTCGCTTTCTCGCTAAGGTCGAAGGAGGGACATGCGTATCGTAATCGTTGAGGACGATGCCGTTGTTGCATCGACGCTGAGCCTCTACCTGACGCGCGCAGGGTACGAAACGGCTGTTGCGAGGGACGGCGTTCGGGGCATGGAACTAGCATCCGGAAAAGGCGTCGCACTCCTGATCTTGGATCTGATGATTCCGGGTATCCCGGGGCACGAGATCTGCAAGCGTCTTCGACAGACCTCGACGATGCCCATCATGATGCTCACCGCGCGAACTTCAGAAGCCGACCACATCGCGGGGTTTGACCTCGGCGCCGACGATTACGTTTCCAAGCCGTTCCGGCCGCGTGAGGTCGTTGCGCGGGTTCAAGCCCTCTTACGTCGAACGTCGCTGCAATCGACATCCCCGCCTCCCCCCATTGTGGTCGGCAGCCTCGAGATCGATAGCTGGGGTCGCATGGTTCGACTCCGTGGCGAACCTGTCGCACTCACGCGGACCGAGTTCCGCGTTATCGAAGTGTTGGCCAGATCTTTAGGGCGTGCCTTTACGCGCGAAGAACTGCTGGCCCGAGCGTTCGATCCGGACTTCGACGGAGTTGACCGGACCGTTGACGTCCACATCACGAACTTGCGAAGAAAGATCGAACGAAATGGTGAGCACTACATCATCACTGTTCATGGGGTTGGCTACCGCATGGGGGCACAGTGATTCTCAGCCTGCGTGTTCGCATGATGCTGGCCGTTGGCACACTGGCTATAGCGGCGGTAGTTGCCGTTGCATCGGCCGCCCGGCAACGCACACGAACAGAATTCCGTCGTTTTCAGGCACTGACGAAGAGTCCGACTCTAGGGACCAGTGATGACGGTAACGCTGCCCGAGTATCCGCCATTCTCCGAGAGCGTTGTTGTGATTCAGCATCATTGGAGGCCGCCGGGGCTGCGCTCTCCCCGGGAGATGTCTTTGTCCTTGTCGACTCCGCCAATCACATCATCGCAAGGTTCGGCAAGTCATTGAAGGGTGTCGACGGCCTTCAAATGTCTCGCGTTGGCGAAGAAGTCACGATTCAATTCACACAAGGCGGACACGGACAATTTGCAGCGCCAGCCACCCTGAGGATTCACATGGACGGTATGCTGATCGATACGAGTAGAGGACCGGCGACTCTCTATGTCTTTCCCTTACCCAATGGTGAGATGGAGCCGCCCGAATCGATCTTTCTCAAATCTGTCGATCGCTCTCTGGTTTGGGTGACGGGATTGGCAGCGATCGTCGCCCTGGTAGTCACCTGGATGCTGACGCGTAGCATCGCAGGACCGGTCGAGGAACTTCGTAACGCAGCACGGGAGCTTGCGATGGGCAATCTGACTGGGAGAGTGAGCGTCCGCGGGTCTGACGAAGTGGCCGAGTTGAGCAAGAGTTTCAACCTGATGGCTTCTGAACTTGAGAACCAGCAGATACTTCGGCGAAACCTCGTGCAAGACGTTGTACACGAATTGAGGACACCACTGACCGCCCTGCGGTGCCGGCTGGACTCCATTTCCGATGGCGTCTCCGAAGACCCGCGCAGCGAAATCGAAGAAGCTAACGAAGAGATAGGACACCTTACGAGACTCGTTGAGGACTTGCACGAAGTCGCGCTTGCGGAGGCGCGTGAACTGCGCCTCAATATCTCTGCAGAGCCTCTCGAACCCATCATCACATCAGCTATTCGCGCTTCGGGGCTCGAAGGCGATTTGAGGCTCCAAGTAGTTGTAGCCAAGGGCATCGTTCTTCAAGCCGATCCAATTCGATTGCGCCAGGTCATGATGAACATCCTCACTAACGCTGCTCGGCACACTCCCGCGGACGGAACCCTGACCGTGCAAGCGCATCACGTCGACGGGGAAGTGCACGTGAGAATTCACAATACCGGCAGTCAACTCAGTATCTGTGAGAGTGCACACGTCTTCGATCGCTTCTATCGGGCCGATCCATCACGCGAGCGTTCCACAGGTGGTACGGGCCTTGGTCTGGCGATCGTCAAGAACATCATCGAAGCTCACGGTGGACGCGTTTGGGTATGCAGCGATGATCTTGGCGTGGCCTTCGGCTTTGCATTGCCCAGATCTACAGAGGAAGCGAACACTCCGTAAAGAGAATGCCTACTACCCGCCTGAGCCCTGTTACCCGGCCTGTTATCCAAAAGCATGTTTGTTGCGCCGAAGTAGACTTACTCTCGCCAAGCTGGAGAGGGATCACTATCGTGCTACAACCCATTCCCTATCAGCGGCTCTGATGTACAACACGAAATGTACCCCCAAATGTACCCCCGGCGTTCGGCCGCTGGGTTGATACGCGCCTCATTTGACGTTTCCCGATGACCGCAACACACTGCCGTTCTCAGGTGACGAAGCATGACTGAGTTCCGGCAATTCAACTCCGGCTATCTCGTCACGTCCCGCAGCCTCGAGGGCCTACCGCAGACCGCGTCATCGCCATTAGAAGCGGTTCTGGCGCACGCTTCGTGATTCTTCCGGCCGGCGTTCTGGAGTGTAAGAGAGAGGTAGCTCTGGCGACTCCGCTCCTAGCCGATGCTCGCTCGGACGCTGGTCCCGAAACCGCGGACCTCGGACTGGTCTCTCCTTGCCCGCAGGATGGGGCGATCCAGATGCAGCTGAGGACTCGTCTCACCTTCTCTACGTGCCTGGCGTGTGGGACGGCGTCGCACCAAATCCACAGTCGCTATCGGCGGAAGCTCGAAGACCAGCCGTGGGAAGTTCTGCGGGTTGTAATCATGGGTTTCACCGAAGTGATTCCCAAAACAGGACTAACCACGGGAGACTTCGAGCAAGCGGCTACTGAACGTGCTCTGAGCCATGCTGCAGCGGAGGCGATTGTTCTCGCCGAAGCGGACGTTTCGGAAGGCGCACGCAGTATTCCCGGTGTTTTCAGGAAACCACCCTGAACTGATCCGGCTGACATCCGGGGACGCGTGGTTGCATGCGCGGATGCTCCTAGCTCGAACACGCGTTGCCCGTTCTTCAATTTTCGCCGGCTTTAGCAACCTTGTAAAACCAAGTAACGTCAAACATGCACTGTCCATACTCTTCCGGGCGGATATCCAGCTGGGCTCGATGTGAGTCTGGCTTCCCAGCGGGTAGACTCCGCCTTGGGATGGCGTACCTGGCGTCAGCACGATCGCGGAAATCCAGGGCCACCACCTTCATCGCAGCGCTACCTGACCCTCCGTTGCAAGCCCTCGGCTCGTTGCCGAGACGGCCCGTGCACCCGTGCCATGCACGGAAGGAGTCTTCATGCAGCAGTCTTCCGCCTCTTCCGACAACTCTTTCAGTCAACTTCCATTCGGTTCCAAGACCCTCGTTTTGGGCGCGACGGCGCTGGTGGCCTATGGCCTGACACGCCGCTCCAAAACCGGAACCGCCATCGCCGCGGCGAGTAGCCTGCTCGCGTACAAAGCCGCACAGACACCCTCTTCGAGCAAGGCGGATACGCACGCAGTCTTTCTCGTAAACGCCTCCCCAGAGCAGGCTTACAGCCTGTGGCGCAACTTTGCGGGGCTGCCACGTTTCATGGTCCACCTGAAATCCGTCCGAGAACTCGACGACCGGCGTTCTGAATGGACCGCCATAGGTCCCGGTCAACACGAGCTCCGCTGGAACGCGGAAATCACCGAGGACACCCCCAACCAACGCATCGCCTGGCGTTCGCTTCCCAACTCCGACATCCAGACTAGCGGCTCAGTCGAGTTCCGCCCGGACCCGCAGGGACGCGGCACCTTCGTGCGCGCCAACGTGCAGTACGGTTTGCCGGGCGGTCCAGTTATGAGCGGCCTAGCTGCGCTCTTCGGCAAGAACCCCGAGTTCGTTGTGCGGGAGGACGTTCGCCACTTCAAGCAGCTGCTCGAAACCGGCGAGGTGCCCACAACCGTTGGCCAGACACACGGCCCACGAGGTATTCACGGCCACACCGAGCAATTTCTCTTCCGCGAGAAGACCAACCTGCCTGACCCGCAGGTCGCGCCGGCTTACAGCCGATCCGCCTAGAACGACGACACGCAAAGCCGCTTCGCCGTGTCTGGTCCTCTTATGGCACGGGTCCGCTCGATGATCTGCCAACCCCCAAAGGAGCTTGCGATGAAAGCCGTCTGCTGGATGGGCAAGGAAAAGATGCAGGTACACGATGTGCCTGACCCCAAAATTCTCAATCCGCGTGATGCCATCGTGCGCATCACCACAACCTGTATCTGCGGTTCCGACCTTCACCTCTACGATGGCTTCATTCCCACCATGGAACAGGGCGACATCATGGGTCATGAGTTCATGGGCGAAGTCGTTGAGGTAGGGCCCGGCGTTAATAAGGAGAAGCTCAAAGTTGGAGACCGCGTTGTTGTTCCTTTCACGATCGCCTGCGGCAACTGCTATTTCTGCAAAGACCAGCTCTGGTCCTGTTGCGACAACTCCAATCCAAACGCCTGGATCGCCGAAAAGATGATGGGCTACACGCCATCCGGTCTGTTCGGCTATACGCATATGCTGGGCGGGTACAGTGGCGGACAAGCGCAGTACGCCCGTGTACCGTACGCCGACGTTGGTCCCATCAAGATCCCGGACGGCATCCCTGACGAGAAGGTGGTGTTCCTTTCAGACATCTTCCCGACCGGCTACATGGGCGCGGAGAACTGCAACATCCGCCAGGGCGACACGGTCGCCGTGTGGGGCTGCGGTCCCGTTGCGCAGTTTGCGATTCGCAGCTGCTTCATGCTCGGCGCAGGGCGCGTGATCGCAATCGACCGTGTGCCGGAGCGACTGGAGATGGCACGTGCAGCCGGCGCAGAGACACTGAACTTTGATGAAGTGGACGTTCTTGAAGCGCTGCACGAGATGACCGGCAATCGCGGTCCCGATTCCTGCATGGATGTTGTCGGCCTCGAAGCCTCCGGTCACGGCGCCATGTATGCCTATGACCGTGCCAAACAGATGGCCCGTATCGAAACCGATCGTCCGATTGTTCTTCGCCAGGCGATTATGGCTTGCAAAAAGGGCGGAACTGTCTCCATCCCCGGCGTTTACGGCGGCTTCGTGGACAGAATACCTATGGGCGCCTACATGAACAAGGCCCTCACAATGAGGACCGGCCAAACGCACATGATGCGCTACATGGGGCCGCTGCTGGAGCGTATCCAAAAAGGCGAGATCGATCCCTCCTTCGTCATCAGCCACAAACTGCCGCTCGACAGCGCGCCGGAAGGCTACCGCATGTTCCGCGACAAGCAGGACCGCTGCATCAAGATCGTCCTGAAACCCTGGGAACAGCAAACGGCTGCCTAATCGTGGCTGTATGAAAGGAGACGTATGCTTCTGACGAAATCCGGAGATAGCCCCAATGTCGTCCTCCCGAAGGTCATCAGTCCAACCGTGCACGGCATCATCGACTACTGTCACGCCGCCTTTTTCTTCACTATAGGCGTGGTTTGCGCTCGATCTCACAACAAGGCTGCCGCACGGGCAGCCTTCGCAACCAGCGGCTTCATCCTCGTGCAATCGCTCCTAACCGACTACCGCTTCGGCGCGAAACCGGTCGTCTCGTTTGAGACCCACGGCAAGATGGACGCCGTGTTTGCCTCAAGCTCGTGGATGATACCGCTGCTCTTCGGCTTCGAGGATACGGCGGCAGGGAGGGTCTTCGAGGGCAACTCGCTCGCGGAGGCCTCGGTGGTCGCGATGACGGACTGGAACAGCCAACGCGCCCACGGGGAACGTCAAGCAGCCTGAGGCGCATCGCTGCGGAGAGAGAGCTGACGCGCAGGTAGCCGACCACTTGGCCGGCCCGGCGCTTCCCTTTTGTCCCTTTAGGTTCTAAGACTTTGCCGATCTCATGTCACAATAGCGGAGGATTGCAAGCCTTGTGAGACGCCTTTGTGTCACACATCCCGTGTACCGCAGGGGTATACCCCATGAGGACATCTTCTGAAGCATAAGTCAGCTGCTCCACGCCGTCCCAGCCCAAGTATGATGACCAATCGTCAAATAGTAGAGATCATCGCTCGATGCCTAAAGCACCACCGCACTCAGCTTGGCTTGTCCAGGTAGCGACGCCCTTGAAGACGAAGAATTGAAGACCGGTTCAGGTCGTCGAGTTCAACCACACGCGGGATGAGGCAATCCTGACGTCATGGGCGAAGCACTTCCGCGAACACTATCGGCTGGATAGCCAGATTGACATTCTGCGTGCCGGGACCGGCTTGAGCCGAGCCGAAGATCTTAAACAGCATGTATTCCCCAGCATGGCGGCTCCCGGACCTGCAGTTCGTGCAGGCGACTTCGCGGAAATTCTGGTGTCCGATTACTTTGAGTTCACCGCCGGATACGTCGTTCCTCGATCCCGATATCGCTACAAGGGCACTCCAGATGAGTCAACAAAAGGTGCCGACCTGCTTGGCTTCAAGCTCGATACGCCGCCCAAAGGCAAGACGCATTCTGTCAACGATGTGCTGCTTTGTGTCGAAGTCAAAGCGCAGTTCTCCGGGAAATACGATAACGAAAGGCTGCAAGACGCGATAAAGCACTCGTCGAAGGATATGGTCAGGCGAAGCATCTCTTTGAATGCCACGAAGCAACGCGCATTGCTGGAAAACAACGCCGCTCAATCAGAGATGGTCGAACACTTTCAGAATGTGAATGACCGCCCATATAAGAACGTCATGGCGGCAGCGGCGTTCTATTGCTCGAAGGTTTTTGTGGAGGACACGGTTAAGACGGCAACGACCGAAGATCATCCGCTTCCGCAAAAAGTTCAACTGCTCGTCTTCCGGGGGGCGGACATGATGACACTCGTGCACAGCCTCTACGAAAGGGCCGCAAATGAAGCCTGAGAGAGCGTCCCAACGGCTGCACGGCATTACACACGCCAAAGCGCGCATGTATGAGTTCAATGTCCCGCTTGAGCACCATATCGACCTGTCCGGAAACGACTTCGACGAACTCTTCCCCCTGTCCATCGGCATACTGGGGATGAGGCGGCCTTGGTCGCGCAAGCCTCCCTGCCAGACGTTGGGCTTGAATCGCGCTTGCTACCGTCCGATGCCAATGCCCTCCGGTTTGCCGCGTCCTTTTTTCATGCCTACGTCAGTGCGAAACAGGCCGATGAGTCGGCGCACTTCCTCTTACTTCTCGGAGCATCCGCTTACTACTTGTCCGATCTTGCTGGCAGTGCAGCCGTCCTACTGCGTGAAGCGCAAAACGACCCCTTTGAGCCTGACAACTTCATTGCGATGATGCAATGGACATTGTCTGGAAATTGGTCAACGGATCCGATATTGGCCGAAGATGGGTACGCGGCCTCACTGCGTTCCGTGGCTGACATTGCCAGCGCGTATTTTTCATCCGGCACCCGGAGGTCAGAGTTCGATGGCGCTTCAACTGCTTTGCGTGATCTGGCATACCGGACTGGGACAGATCGCGAATTGCTTATAGGGGACATCATTGTCGCCATACTGAAGAAGCGTCAATGCAATGCAGCCCGGCATGTCCTCCCGCTTTACAGCGGTCTTTCAGATAAGGTTTGGGCGAAGACCTTTGAGCGGTCAGATTTTATGAAGGAGCTGTGGCCGGCGCAGCATGTATTCGGGTAGCGCGGAATCCTACAAGGGCGCTCAGGCGTCATTCAGATGCCGACAAGCGCCGGGAAAACGCGGGCTATCGAGCTCGTCATTCGCAGCGCTTTCTTTTCGGCGAGGGCAGACCTAGCCGTCGTGGTTGCACCGTTTCGGGCGCTCTGCACTGAAATCACGCATTTCCTACGCGGCGGCTTCAGCGGCGAAGACGTTCACCTGAATGAGCTTTCCGACGCTCTGCAAGTAGATTATTCGGAACTCTTTGCTGATCTTCTCGTTGGCGCCGTCTGGGAATTTCCAGACGGAATTGCGAAGGCAAGGCAGATTGTCGTTGTCACCCCGGAGAAACTGCTTTACGTCCTTCGCCACAATCCGGAACTCATCAACGTCCTGGGTTGGTCATCTATGATGAGGGCCACCAATTCAACAGCGGGCCTCGCGGTGTTACGTATGAACTCTTGCTTACGGCCATCAAGCGACTACTCGCACTCCAAACGCAGAGCGTTCTCATATCTGCCGTCATCCAGAATGCTGCTGCCATCGGCCAATGGCTAATGGGAAGTGATGTCGTGGTCGTCGACCGCCAAAGTCTTTCCACAACGGCCCGCTCGGTTGCCTTCGCTAGCTGGATAAAACCTCTAGGCCAGCTACAGTTTGTCTCGCCGGACGACCCTGAGACCTTCAGCTACTTCGTACCTCGCATCATACGAAGCCTGCCATTGCAGAAGTACAGCAACAGAGAGAAAGATCGCTCTTTCCCCTGACCCCGCTGACAACAATTCGATCGCACTCTATCTCGGCCTGCAATTCGTTCGCAATGGCTGCGTCGCCATTTTTTGCGGCCGCAAAGCGACCGTAGCCACCATGACATCCGCTCTGGTTGAAGCCTACGACCGTGGCCTAAACATGGCATCACCCGTGAGCCACACCGACCCTGTTGAATTGGCGCGCCTGGTCAAGTTGTATACGAGGCATTTCGGCAGCACGGCTGATATTTCGAAATGCGCACAGCTCGGAGTTTTCTCTCATCACGGCAACACACCCCACAGAATCCGACTGGCTGTGGAATGCGCAATGAAGGAAGGCTTAGCAAAGTATGTCTTGTGTACCTCCACTCTTGCGCAAGGCGTGAACTTGCCCATCCGGTACTTGATTGTCTCCGGCACCTACCAGGCATGGAGAAGATCCGTACCAAAGACTTTCAGAATTTGGTTGGCCGGGCGGGCCGGGCGGGGATGCACACGGTGGGACGATCATCTTTTCCGATCCGAAGCTCTATGATGAACGGAACGAAGACAAGCTCAACAGGTCGGGGAGTTCCTTTGCCTCAATCCGAGCGTAGTTGACTTTATGTGTGGCCTTCAGGATGTCGCTCGGTCTAATCTCGGTTGCAGGATTTCGCTTTGCGTACCCGTGCGCTATGCCGTAACGAAAGATCTGGCCAGTAGTCTCCAGTGTTCGCTTTGCGATGTCCCTAGCACCCCGGCTCTCGATGAGGTGGATCATCGCACGATCTCGGGAGCGTCGATCTGTGCCATAGGTCTGGCGCCGAGGCCGGGAAGAATGTTTGCAGAGAGCCTGCGCCTTGTTGAGTCGACGTGGCGGGGGCTCTTTCCGTGCTTCCAGTGCTCGATCCATCTAGCGGCAACATTGGCGAATGAGTTCTCTGACGCGATTCGCTCTACGACCTTCTCAGCCTTGCGCTGCGCCATCGGATCTATCCCGTTCGCGAGTACTTTGCGCGCCTCCGCATGACGTTCTCTGGCGAGTGCAAGCGAAACTTCGGGGTACTTGCCCAGACTCATGAGCTTCTCTTTACCACCGAAGCAATAGGCCCAACGCCACAGCTTGCCGCCGGATGGCGTTACCCACAGATACATGCCTCCGCTGTCGCTCATTCGGAAAGGCCTGTCTTTCGGTTCCACTCTCTTGATCTCTGTATCCGTCAGCGCCAATTTGCTCCTCAGAGTGATTCCGGGCAGAATACCCCCGCTCTGCGAACAAGATACCCCCTGATGTACCCCCGCGCAAGATCGGCTTTCACTGGACGACTCTGGAGGTCAGGAGACGAGAAGCCCCTTCATTCCGGAGCTTTCATGTCTTCTTCTGGATGTCATTGGATTCTCTAGAATAGTAGTTGGCGGAGGGAGAGGGATTCGAACCCCCGTTACCCGCTAGGGTAAAGCGGTTTTCAAGACCGCCTGTTTCAACCACTCACACATCCCTCCGCAGCCCGGGTGTCTCAGGGAGGCACCCCAGAGCCATAAGGTTAGCAGGAATCTCCGCACCGCTGCCATACTGAAACGCGTCCAATCCGTACCATCATGGCCTCAACAAACCTACCCAAGCCGGGCACCTTCGACGACACCCTCGCTGCCGCGCGCACAACCATGATCTTCAGCGAGATCACTCTCCTTGCCCTCGACAGCTTCCGCGCCTCGAAAGTCCGCTTCCTCCTCACCATGCTGGGCATGGTCATCGGCTCCGCGTCCATCATTCTCGTTGTCACCCTCGGGCTCACTGGGAAGCAGTACGCGCTCTCGCTCATCCAGTCGATCGGCCCGAACATGATCGAGCTCCAGTTCAATGGCGGAACCCAGCCCGGCCCCGAAAACACCTCCATCCCCGATTACATGACCCGCGAAGACATGGCAGCCGTCATCGAGGCCGTACCCGGAATCATCGCCAGCTCGCCCATGCTCGAGTTTCACGACCGCATCTCCATCAGCGGCGTCACCAAGGACACCATGCTGCTGGGCGTCTCCCCCCAATACAAGGACGTCCGCAATCTCGCCATCGATGCTGGCCGCTTCTTTGACGATCAGGACGCGGCGGCGCACACCAAGGTCGCCGTCATCGTCAAGCCCTTCGCCCTGGCGCTCTTCGGCTCCGCCAGCAATGCCATCAATCACACCATCACCGTCCAGGGCATTCCCTTCATCGTCATCGGCGTCTTCCACGAGAGCGTCGAGACCTTCGGCCAGTCCGAGGTCTCGGACCAGACCATCCTCGTACCCTACCCCGTCGCTCGCTACTTTACCGGCACGGATACCGTGAAGCAGATCTTCTTCACCATGCGAGACCGATCTCTCGTCAAGCCGGCCGCAAAGGAGATCCTCGACGTCATCCGTTCGCGCCACCGGGCTACCAGCGTCTACACCGCCTTCACGCTTAGCGAAGTTCTAAACGTCATGGCGCAGATCGCCAACATGCTCACCATCGTGCTCACGCTGGCTGCAGCTATCACCCTCGTCGTCTCCGGCGTCGGCATTATGAATTCCATGCTCGCGAACGTCCAGGCTCGCATTCGCGAGATCGGCATCCGCAAGGCACTTGGCGCCACAAGCAAGGAGATCCGCCTCCAGTTCCTCACCGAAGCCGTCTTCCTGTCGCTCTCAGGTGGGCTCGTCGGGACACTCCTCGGCCTCGCTCTCCCACTCTCAGTTGGCCTGCTCACCCCCTACAAGATCCCCGTCTCCATCTGGTCTGCCGTTATCGCCCTCGGAACGTCGGTCCTTGTAGGAGTACTGTTCGGAACCCTTCCGGCTAACCGGGCCGCGCGCCTCGATCCCGTGGAAACCCTCAAGTACGAGTAAGCCCCTGGGCCTGTCTCGTCCAAACAAGACACGACCCTTGACCTTAAGAACAGCTGCATCTCCGAACACTCCTCGCCTCAAAAACCGACATCAAAACAGGGAAAGGAGAACCCATGTCACAGAAACAATCGCCCGTGTGGTTCATTACCGGATGTTCAACCGGCTTCGGCAGAGAGCTCGCAACCCTCGTTCTCTCACGCGGCTGGCGCGCGGTCGTTACCGCCCGTAATCCCGACCATCTCCGGGATGTGATTGCCGGGCATCAAGAGAACGCACTCCCCCTCCAGCTCGACGTCACCGATCCAGCCCAGATCGCACACGCCGTGGGAGAGGCGCAGAGACGATTCGGCAGCATCGACGTCCTTGTCAATAACGCAGGATATGGCTACCTCGCCGCAATCGAGGAAGGGGAGGACGACCAGGTCCGCGCCATGTTCGAGACCAACTTCTTCGGCCTCGTCAACCTGACCAACGCCGTCCTCCCGGGCATGCGGGAGCAGCGCAGCGGACGTATCGTCAACATCTCGTCGATCGGCGGTCTCGCAAGCTTTGCGGCAACCGGCTACTATCACGCGACGAAGTACGCGGTCGAAGGTCTGTCCGAGTCCCTCGCCCTCGAGCTCGCTCCTCTCGGCATCAAGGTCATCATCGTCGAGCCCGGACCTTTCCGCACAGACTGGGCTGGCCGCTCGCTGCTCGAGTCGAAGATCGTTATCGATGACTACGACGCAACGGCCGGAGAACGACGCCGGCAGAGCCGCGAACGGAGCGGAAAGCAGCAAGGCGATCCCGTACGCGCCGGTGAAGCCATCATCGCGGCGGTGCTGTCCGAAGATCCTCCGTTACACCTGCTCCTGGGCAAACCCGCACTCGACCTCGCCCACAAGAAGCTCGACGCCCTCAAGACCGTCTTCGATACCTGGCAGCAGACCACCCTCAGCGCCGACTTCCCGGAGTTCCAGGACAAGAAGTAGCGCGCATACCTCGAACGATCTCGCTGCCAAAACAGAAACGCACCCGCACCAAGAACTCTGGCGTGGGTGCGTTTCCCTCCATTATCAAGACAGGTAGTCAGCTCTAAAAACTACGCGGTCGCACCAGCGTCGTCCTGCTGATCGCCCTTCACTGTCACCTTCACGTGCGCAGTCACCTCACGATGCAGCTTGACCGGCACGTGATACTCGCCCAGGCTCTTCAACGGATCCTCAAGCGCAATCTTGCGTCGGTCGATATGGAAGCCCTTGAGCTCCAGACCATGCGCAATGTCGCCTGACGTCACCGACCCGAACAGATGGTCGTTCTCGCCGATCTTGCGCTCGAACACCAGCTCCACGGCCGTAACCTGCGAAGCCAGCTGCTCCGCCTCCGACTTCTCCTTGGCCGACTTCCGCACTGCCGACCCCTTCATCTGCTCGATCACGGCTTTGTTCGCAGCGGTCGCCTCAATCGCGAGCTTTCCCGGAAGCAGGTAGTTCCGGCCGTAGCCATCCGCAACCTTCACCACGTCTCCGCGGTTTCCGAGCTTGATCACATCTTCCTTCAGAATCACTTCCATCGCAGTTCTCCAGATCTTTGTTGAGTCTGGGGCCCGGCCACGTCGCGACCGGTGCCCCTCGGTTCGTTAGAAGCGAGCCGCAAATGCCAGCAGCGCGATATTGCGCGACTGCTTGATCGCGAGCGAAAGCTTGCGCTGGTGCCGCGTGCAAACTCCGGTCAGACGACGCGGAATGATCTTCCCACGCTCCGCCACAAAGCCCTGGAGCAGACGCACGTCGCGGTAGCTGATCGCGTCAATCTTCTCCGTGCAGAACTTGCAAACCTTCTTGCGGCGGAAGAACTTCCGTCCGCCAGGGCCACCCGGGCCGCCCGGACGTGGAGGACGCGGTCCACCCGGACCAGAGCTCCGCGGTCCCGATGGCGCCCCCGTTGATCCGCTGCTGGGAGCGGGCGATGGCGCCTGCTCGGGGGTGTTCGATGCTGTGCTGTTCGTCTCGTCAGCCATGTCTCTATTCCTCTCAATCACGTTGGGCCTCCGTTCGCTCCAGGCACGCTATGGTGTCTCTGGCTAACCCTCAATGTCGCCCTTGACGGGTCCCATTCGGGCAGAAGCGAACCTCGGCAAGTTGTTTCCCTCATGGCGCACGCTCAAATACGAGCGCCACAGATCTTGTCGATAAACTCCTCTAAACTAGACCGCCGCTGGAACCGTCTCGGGCGGAGCATCGGATGGCACCTCGGCAACGGAACTCGAATTCGGCTCTTCCGCCTCGACCGCCGGCGTCTCTTCGGCCTTCTCAGGTTCAGGAGCCTCGGTCGCAGCCGCGGGTGCCTGCGGTACAGCTGCGGGAATCGCACTGCGCTTTACCTTGGTGTCCCGGATCGCCTTCACCTTCGCCAAACGCTTCTCTTCCTGGTCCATGCGGACGGTGATGAACTTGATCACCGGCTCCGAAACCCGCAGCCTGCGCTCAATCTCCGCAATCAGCGATCCCGCAGCCGCAATCGTCAACAGCACGTAAAAGCCGTCATTGAACTTGCGCACCGTGTACGCCATGCGGCGGCGGCCCATCTTCTCAACCGTCTTGACCTCGCCTCCGCCGTTAGTCACATTGGCCGAAAAGCCTTCGATCAACTTGTCAAGATCAGCCTCTTCAACATCCGGCCGAACGATAAACATCACTTCATAAGTACGATTCATGCGCTTTGCTTCTTTCTGCGAAGTTCTGCTTCGCACCGTGACTGCGCTTACTCTGCCGCCCCGGTCTGGAATCTACATCCTCTGCCAACATCAAAATCGACCAGCACAAACGTCGACCTGCTTGCTAAATCCCGTTCCTGTTGAACTCCGTCATCGCCGGCCCAACACCTTTCGTCAACACGGCCACAACTGCATTTCGTGCCCGGTCAAGTACCTCGTCCATCACCGAGAGCTCCTGCTTTCGCATCGGCGTCAGCAGATAATCTCTGCCTCCCGCCCGGATCTCCCGGCCGTCCGCCAGGGCCGGCTTCCCGACCCCGATACGAACCCGAATCCACTCTTCCGTCCCAAGCGCACCAGAGATTGACTTCACTCCATTGTGCCCGTTTGCCGACCCGCGCTCCTTGATCCGAAGCTCGCCCAGCGGAAACGCCAGCTCGTCATACAGCACGAGCAAATCGTGCGACGGAATCCCAATCTCAAGCTCCCGGACCAGAGCAGCGACCGATAGTCCGCTGAGATTCATGAACGTCTCCGGCTTCGCCAGCAGAACATCCTGTCCCGCCAACCTCGCCTTCGCCGTCAAAGCCCGTCCCCGCCGGTTCGAGAACACCGCACCGCAACCCTCTGCAATGCGATCGACCGCCAGGAAGCCAGCGTTATGCGGCGTGAACTGGTACTCGGGACCAGGATTCCCCAGACCAACAACCAGCTTCACGCCGCGATTCCTTCCCTGCCCGGACGCAAACTACTTCTTCGCGCCCTTCGCATCGGCAGCCGGAGCCGCCTCGTCCGTCTTGCCCTTCTTGGCAACCTCGGGCTCAGCGACCGCAGCCGCCGCGGCCGCGACATCCTCGACCGTCTCCTTGATCACCGTCACGTGCGCAACCGTTGCATCCTCTTCGCCGAGGAACTTCAGCTTGCCCGAGTGCGGCAGATCCGAGATGTGAATCGCCTGGTTCATCTCGAGGTTGGTGACGTCTACATCGATGTGGCTCGGGATATCGCTCGGCAGGCACTCGATCTCGACCTCGCGCAGAACGTGATCCAGAATGCCGCCCTGCGTGCGAACGCCCAGGGGCACACCGACCAGCTGCACCGGGACAGAGACCCGCATCATCTCGGTCCATCGCGATACGTTTCATGTCAATGTGCAGCAGCTTGCCCTTGATCGGCTCGTTCTGCCAGTCCACGATCATGGCCTTCGATGCCGCGCCACCCACGATGTTCAGATCAAAGATCGTATTGTGACCCGACTCCGAATGGAGAATCTTTGTGATCGCCTTCGGATCGACCGTGACCGCAATTGCATCCTGGCCCGCACCGTAGACCACCGCCGGGATCAGACCCGAGACCCGGACCCGCCGCGCTGCATTCTTGTTGAACTTGCCCTCGCGCGGAGTCGCGCTTACCGCTGCCACTGTTCCTGCTGCCATCGTCCTTCATCCTTTCGGGCACGGGGTTGATCCCCGCTCCGTTCACGGCCAGAGCCGTTCCTGCTACGTCCTTAGTTGAACAGCGTACTCACGCTGGTCTCCATGTGAATGCTCTCGATCGCCCGACCCAGAAGTCCTGCGATCGAAAGCACCTTGATCTTGTCGACACCGTGCGCCTCTTCGCGCAGCGGAATCGTGTTCGTCACGACCACCTCGGTCAGCCTTGACGCCGCAATCCGCTCCACCGCCGGCCCACTGAGCACGGCATGCGAGGCGCATGCGTAAACCTTGCTCGCACCCTGTGCCAGCAGCGCGTCTACCGTCTTCACCAGCGTTCCCGCCGTGTCGATGATGTCGTCGAGGATCAGGCAGGTTCGCCCCCTCACATCGCCGATCACGTTCATCACCTCGGTCACGTTGATGTCCGTCCTCCGCTTATCCACGATGGCCAGCGGAACGTCGAGCTTCTTTGCAAAAAACCTCGCTCGCTCCACGCCTCCCGCATCTGGCGAAACAATCGTCAGATCCGGAAGGTTAAGATCCCGGAAGTACGTCACCAGCACCGGACTTGCGAACAGGTGATCCACCGGGATGTTGAAGAATCCCTGGATCTGCGCCGCATGGAGATCGACCAGCAAGAGCTCGGTTCGCTCCTGCCGTCGTCAACAGGTCCGCGACCAACTTCGAGCTGATCGCCACACGCGGACGGTCTTTTCTGTCCTGCCGCGCGTAGCCGTAATACGGAACCACAACCGTGATACGTCCGGCCGATGCCCGCTTCAGTGCATCGACCATAATCAAGAGCTCCAACAGATGCTCGTCCACGGGGAAGCACGTGGGCTGCACCACAAACACATCCGCGCCGCGAACGTTTTCGAGCAGCTGGAAGTAGATCTCGCCGTCCGAAAAACGCTGCATCCGCGTCTCGCCCATCGGCACGCCGACGAACTTGCAGATCTCCTCGCACAGCGGTTTGTTGGCCGATCCGGAGAAGATCTTGAAGCGCTTGTCTTCGCTCAAACGGCCGGAGCGCTTCCTCTCCGGTGCCGTCTTCGCTACAGCGGCACCCTGAGGCTGGCCGTTGCTGCCTGCTGCGGGGGTGCCGCTTGCAGGAGTGCTGCTTGGTTGCGCGGCGCGCGGCTGAGAGCTCGTTTGCGTCTCATCAGCCTGCGCAAAACTTGGGGAAAGAACTGCAGTCGTGTGTTGTTTGCTCACGTCGCGTGAAACCCTCCAGGCTGGTTGACCTTAGGAATTCCTTACTGCCGTCTGTCGAGACCTTGTTGCGATCCCGTCTACCTGTGCTGCATCAATCCTTGTTGCGAAAAGCTGCCGTTCCAAAGTAAATCGACTTCATTCTTTCAAACTTCCTGCCTGACCGTGCTGGTTCCACGACCCTCGGCATTTATTCAACTTGGCGACACGCTCTGCCGCCAGACTCCCAAAAACCGCTCCGGCTCCGGACTTGAACACCGTACCCAAGCGAACGACCTCTGGTTGGGCGACTAGGATTCGAACCTAGACAAAGTGCGTCAAAGGCACTTGACCTACCGTTAGTCGATCGCCCAAAGAAGCTACCTTCATCCTGGACCGACCGCCGCCGCAGCTTCAATGCGCCCTTCGTCGACTCAGTCCCGAACTCTCTTAGCCTACATCAGCGAACATCCGCGCCCAGTAATCATTCCGGGTTAAGGTCTCCGTAAGGATCGCCTCTGTCCCCGAACTCCGGACGCGTTGTTGAGCAGCTCGCGCTTCATCTTCGGAACGATAAAGTCCAAAGAGTGCGGAACCGGACCCCGAGAGCGCCGCATAGATCGCCGACATACCCGAGTCTTCACCCATCAATAAACGCTTGGTCTCACGCAGGGAGGGATGGTACGGAAAGACGACCTCTTCGAAGTCGTTCTCAATCCCGGTGCGGACAAGCGCGAGAAGGGTGTTCTCCGCCAGATCACCGCGTGCACCCCTCTGTTCTACTTCAGAGGCCCCATCGGGGTTAAGGTCACCGGCGATACCGGAAGTGCCCAGCTCTGACCCATCACCCAGCACGCGTTCTGCAGAGTAAGGACGAGCGAAGCTCAACGTTCCTAAGCTACATGGGGCGGTCGAGGATGTCAACAATGCCGCCCCCAGCGAACCCCCGCCAACCGGACCGCCATCAGCGTGTCGCGCATCCCACTCCCGAAACGCAAATGGCGTTGAAACGCTCACGTCGGGTAACGCCACTACGCATGGCACTCCGCGGCCATTTTCAAGCGTCAGGTCAGCCATCGCCGTCACCCGCTCTCCTCGCCCCTCGCCCAGCACCGCTCCACCCACCAGAAACAGCGGCACGTCCGAACCAACCTCTGCCGCCACCCGCATCCTCTCGCCTCCCGTCAGTACCGGCCCCGGCGTCGCCCAGTCCAAAAGCTCCTTCTCGAGCGCAATCAGCGTCGCCGCCGCATTCGCACTTCCAGCCCCCATACCGCCCTGAACCGGAAGTCGCTTCTCTATGTGGATCTCCACCTCGGCCCTGATTTCCATTGCCCCGAGCGCCCGTTCCACCATCTGCCACGCCGTATTCCGCCCATCCACCGGGACTCGCGGATGGTCGGTCGTCAGCCGTATGCGGTTCGCTCGGTCCAGCCCCAGCCTCCGTGCCGAAACCGTCACAACGTCGTGCAATGCCAGGGTCTGGTACACCGTCTTCAGGCCGTGGAATCCGTCCTCCCGCACCGCACCAATTCGCAGCCCGAGATTCACCTTTGAGAACGATCGAATCCGCGTAGCCATGGTGCTCGATTCTACCGGTCCCCATCACCCCATGCGAGCCTCACACGCCGTGCTTCAGCAAACCCGCCGCGCATCAAATATTCCCTATGCCCCACAACGCTCAGCCCGCCGATCCCTTCCACCTCCAACGCTTCCTGGACGCCCAGGCCTCCGCCTACACGCAAGCCCACGCGGAACTCGCTGCCGGCCAGAAGCGCTCACACTGGATGTGGTTCATCTTCCCCCAGATCCAGGGCCTCGGCTCCTCACCCATGGCCCAGCGCTTCGCCATCTCCGGTCTATCCGAAGCCCGCGCCTACCTTGCCCACCCCACCCTCGGTCCACGGCTCCGCGACTGCACGGCCCTCGTCAACGCCATCCTCAACCGCACCGTCAACCAGATCTTCGGCTACCCTGACGACCTAAAATTCCACTCCTCCATGACACTCTTCGCAGAAGCCACATCGGCCGGGAACACCGTCTTCACCTCCGCCCTCGACCGCTTCTTCGCGGGGAAACGGGATGGAGCTACCCTGGCCCGACTCTAGCTCCCGGTACCCGGAGTAGCCTCTCTCCGCGCTCCCCAGTGCTCCGACCTCACCGGCTTCAACCCATCCGGGGAATACAAGGCGAGCACCGAATCATCGGGCGGCCGCAGAGCCGCCCGGAGGCCGCTCAATACATTCATAGGAAAAGTGAACATCACGATGGACATCACAGATGCCGAATGTCCCGACCTCATCAACAAGCCGCCGACGGCGAACGCCAGCAACCCCGTCCCAAGAAGCGCCCCCCACAGAGGCGAGTTCACCCAACGTCGTAGCGTCTCGATCTCCGTTCCCGTCCACTGTCCGAGCTCGAGACCCGACTTCAGCCGGGCCTGGGCTCTCCAAATTACCAGTCCTCCAACAACTGAAACCGCAACAACACCGAAGAATACTATCCCTTGAAGGGAGGTAACGAAGCTCACGCCGGTGCCACCCCTCGGTAGGTCAGCGATGCCCCGCGGACTGCAGAGGACCAGGCCCGCGATCGCCATCAGCACCGCTCCCCAAACAATCATCGCTTGCAACCGCCGCAGCGGACTCTCCCCGACGTCGCTCATGGCTGGAAGTCTACCTCGTAGTCCCGATCCGCACACAGGAGAATCTCCGGCTCGCGCCCCCGGGAAACTCCCGACACATCACCGCCCAGATAGCTTCCACACGCTCCTGTATCCTCATCGAACCCGATCCGATCAATCGAACCCAACGGATCCTCATCGAACCATCCGATACAAGGAGCCAAGCCTTGCACCTTCGCGTTTCCCGGGCCGCCGCCGCTGCCTCACTCCTTGCTGCACCCGTCGTCGCCTCGGCCCAGCAACCCGGCCTCGCACCCACTCGCGCCCGCCACGCCATGGTTGTCACCATTCAGCACGACGCCTCCGACGCCGGCGTCGAGATCCTCAAGCACGGCGGCAACGCTGTGGACGCCGCCGTGGCGGTCGGCTTTGCCCTGGCGGTGGTCTACCCGCAAGCCGGAAACCTCGGCGGCGGCGGGTTCATGCTCATCCGTAACCATCACGGTCACACATTCCAGACGCATTTCCTCGACTACCGCGAAAAGGCCCCGGCCCGCGCCAGCCGCGATATGTACCTCGACGAGAACAATAACGTCATCCCCGACCTTTCGCTCGTCGGCTACAAGGCCTCTGGCGTTCCCGGAACCGTCGCCGGCCTTGTCTACGCGCAAAAGCACTTCGGCAAGCTCTCGCTCGCCAGGGACATGGCGCCCGCCATCCGCCTCGCCACCATGGGCTACACCCTCTCAGAGCCAGAAGCCGAAAACCTCAAATCCGAGGGGCTCACCCGCTTCCCCGCCTCTGCCCACATCTTCCAGCGGGATGGCGCCTTCTACAAGCCAAGAGACACCTTCCAGCAACCACTCCTGGCCGCCACCCTTCGACGCATCAGCGCCGACCCCGAGAGCTTCTACCGTGGCGACCTCGCCCGCACCATCGCATCCGAAATGCAGAAAGGCGGAGGCCTGATCACAGAAGCAGACCTCGCCGCATACGAAGTCAAAGACCGTTCGCCCGTAATTGGTAACTACCATGGTTACGAGATCATCACCGCTCCACCCCCTTCGTCAGGCGGAATCGTCCTGCTTGAGATCCTAAACATCCTTTCCAGTTACAATCTCGCCAAGCTCGGCCCAGGGGACGCCGCCAGCCCCGACCGGTCCGCCCCGCAGGTCCACCTCATCACCGAGGCCTTCCGCCGCGCCTACATGGATCGCGCCGACTACCTCGGCGACCCTGACTTCACCCCGCAGCCGATCCGCGAGATGGCCAACCCTGCTTACGCCGCCGCCTGGCGCGCCTCTATCCTCCCCACCCAGCCCACCCCCTCCGCCGATCTCCATCGCCCTCCCGGCTTCCTCCCCCCACCCCCGCAGCTCTCCCCCGACACCCACGAGTCAAAGGAGACCACTCACTTCTCCGTCGTCGACAAGTGGGGCAACGCCGTCGCCAGCACCTACACCCTCAACGGCACCTTCGGCTCCGGCGTCACCATCGCTCCACTCGGATTCCTGATGAACAACGAGATGGACGACTTCGCCTCCAAGCAGGGCGTGCCCAACACCTACGGCCTCATCCAGGGCCCCGCAAACGCCATTGCACCCGGCAAGCGCCCTCTCTCCGCCATGACCCCAACCATCGTCACGACAGAGCCTCACGGACGTCACCCGGGTAAACTCCGCCTGGTCCTCGGCACCCCCGGCGGTTCCACCATCATCACAACAGTTGCCAATGACATCATCTCCGTCATCGACAACGGCCTTAACATCCAGCAGGCCGCCGACGCGCCCCGCTTCCACCACCAGTACCTCCCCGACCGCCTCGACCTCGAACGCAGCTTCCCCGACGACGTCGCCCGGCAACTGGCGGCCATGGGCTACCCCACCAATCGCCAGATGGCAGCCGACGAGCACTCCCCAGGCACCTGGGGCGATAACGAACTGATCGCCGTCGACCCCAAGACCCACGAACTCCTCGGCGGCCACGACTCCCGCCGGTCCTTCGGTAAAGCCGCAGGCTACTGACAGACACTCGGCCTGTCCGCGACCCGATCATTGCCCGTGCTCCCGTCGGCACGCCCAGCCCGCCTTGTCAGGCGACCCCATCCGCCGTACGCTAACGGACAACAAGCAAGGACACCTTGAGCCCCACGAGCCGTCGCACCTTCCTCAACACCGCCGCACTTGCCGCCCTGGCATCCCGCCTCCCTCCACCCGCCTCCGCCCAAAGTGAAGCCGCGGCATCCCGATCCTTCCTCGACCTCGTCCGCCCACCCGACCTGGCCTTCGCCACCGTCGAGTCCAGCCCGGAGCCGCTGCGCCTCCATCGCTCCGGCCAAAGCTGGCAGGCCCCAGGAGTCGAGCTCCGCACCACCCCTCACGCCGCATCGCTCCAGCTCTCCGTTATCGCCCCGACCCTCTCCCTCAGGCGTATCCACCTCCGCTGGCAGACCCTTGTCGCCCCCGATCACCTCTACCTCGGCGACGCCTGGGAGCGCTCCTACGGCGACCTCGCCTGGCGGTCCGTCGTCCCCGAGCGCATCATGCCTTGGTACTTCGCCGCGCACACCCCGGCCGGCCTCACCCACGGCTATGGCGTCCTCACCGGCGCCGCCGCCCTGTGTTTCTGGCAGGTCGATCCCGGCGGCGTCTCGCTCACCCTCGATCTCTCGAACGGCGGCAATGGCGTCCTCCTCGGCCAGCGCGAGCTCCTCGCCGCCAACGTCATCACCCGCCAGGGGCATCCCGGCGAGCGGCCCGACCAGGCCGTCTCCGCACTCTGCCGCCTCCTCTGCTCTACCCCACGCCTCCCATCCGCCCCCGTCTACGGCACCAACGACTGGTACTACGCCTACGGTCAAAACTCCGCCGCCGGAATCCTCCGCGACACCGACCTCATCGCCTCGCTCGCTCCCCCAACCGGACCCCGCCCCTTCTCCGTGGTCGACGACGGTTGGAAGCTCGCCAGCGCACCCGCGGGCGCTCCCACCGGCAACCCCGGCTTCCCCGACATGGCGAAGCTCGCCGCCGACATCCGCAAGCGAGGCGTCCGCCCAGGCATCTGGATCCGCCCCACCCAGGCCCCCACTGACACCCCGGCTAACCTCCTCCTTCCCTCCACGCACTTCAAGAACACCTCCTCCTCCGACAGCTCCGGCGCCCTCGACCCCACCATCCCCGAGGCCCTCGGCATCATGATCGCGAAGATGCAGGAGGTCGTCGCCTGGAAGTACGATCTCGTCAAGCACGACTTCTCCACCTATGATCTCCTCGGCCAGTGGGGCTTCGACATGGGCGCCTCCCCCACCCGCCCTGGCTGGCACTTCCACGACCGCACCCGTACCAACGCCGAGATTCTCCTCGCCTTCTACCAGGCCCTGCGCGCCACGGCAGGCGACCAGACCCTTCTGCTCGGCTGCAACACCATCGGCCACCTCGGCGCCGGCATCTTCGAGCTCCAGCGTACCGGCGATGACACCAGCGGCCGTGTCTGGGAGCGCACCCGCCGCATGGGCGTCAACACCCTCGCCTTCCGGCTCCCCCAGAACCGCACCTTCTTTATCAACGACGCAGACTGCGTCGGCGTCACCCGTGACATCCCCTGGGAGCTCAACCGCCAGTGGCTCGACCTCGTCGCCCGGAGCGGCTCCGCCCTCTTCATCTCACCCGCTCCCGACGCCACAGGTCCTGAGCAGCGGGCCGCCATCGCCGCAGCGTTTCGGATCGCAGCCGCCGATCCCGCGACCGCATACCCCACTGATCTCCTCACGGAAACCACACCGGGGCAATGGCGTTTTCCGGTGACTCCAGGCAAGCTCCCGTCGTCCGCGGGCAGCTACATTTGGTGCCCACCTGCCGGGTGCGACCCTGGCCCCGTCTAACCCCATCTTGTCCCGCTACACGGCAGTACCCCTTTTGTGGGCGTCGGGGAAAACACACTCCGGCCGCCAATGCTGATCCCGCCCCTCATCGCAACTTACCCCCGGCATCTCCGTCAAAGATCTCAGCACCACTGATGCAAGCCGCGCCTCTGAACCAAGCCTGAGGTCACCATGCCGCATTGCACCCCTCGATCCGTCGCCCTCTGCCTCACCCTCTGCCCCCTCATTTTCCCGTCCGTTCACGCGCAGACCCCGATAGCCCCCAACGCGCAGGCGAACCAGCCCGCCTACACCATCCACACCGGCAGCCGCCTGGTCCTCACCGACGTCACCGTCACCGACCGCGCCGGCAACCCCGTCCACAACCTCCCCTCCTCCTCCTTCCACATCTTCGACGGCAACGTTCCCCAGAGCACCTCCTCCTTCGAAGAGCACACCGCCGCCCTCAACAAAGAAATCACGCCCGCCGTCCCCGCCAACGACATCGCCCACCCAAAGGGCGTCTACACCAACGACTTCCTCCTCCACGCACCGCCCGTGCTCAACATCATCGTCCTCGACATCATCAACATCCGGATCGAGGACCAGATGTACCTCAGCTATCAGCTCACCCAGTACCTCAAAAACCTGCCGCCCGGAGAGATGTTCGCCATCTACGAGCGCGGCGGTCCCGTCACCGTCCTCCTCCAGGGCTTCACCTCCGACCGCGCGCTCCTCCTCGCCGCCGTCCATCGCGGTCTACCCCACTTCCCGCCGCTCGGAGCCATCTACCTCAGCGACTTCGAAACCCTCCGCCAGCTCTCCAACTACCTCGGCGACCTCCCCGGCCGCAAAAACCTCCTCTGGTTCTCGGGAGGCTCCACGTTCTTTCTCCAGCCCGACCCCACCCAGTTCCAGGACGTCGTCGCCATGCGTCGCGTCTACGATTCGCTCGAGGCCAATCGCATCGCCGTCTACCCCATCGACGCACGAGGCCTCACCGTCAACACTGATACCGGCATGCTCGGCCAGCACGCCCTCATGAGCGAGGTCGCCGAAGCCACAGGCGGCCACGCCTTCTTCAACAACAACGGCCTGAAAGAGGCCGCAGCCCACATCGCCGCCACCGGCGGCGACTTCTACACCCTCACCTACTCGCCGCGCGACTACAAGGAAGACAAAAAGTGGCACAAGGTCAAGATCACCCTTGATGCCGCAGACGCCTCCTCCTACACCCTTAGCTACCGACGCGGTTACTTCGCCGACGGCTACAACGCCACGGCCCGCAACTCCGCTCCCCCGGTCAAACGCCTCTTCGCCGACGGTGTCTTGGGAACAGACCAGGCCTCCGCGCACGCCACGCCCATCGTCTTCAAAGCCCGCGTCATCCCCGCCTCAGATCCCGCCAACACGCCTCCGGCTTACCTCTCACCTCCGTCCCAGGGCAAGGGCGCGAAGCCCAGGCGCGGCGCCATCCCCTACTCCGTTCACTACGACGTCCCGGCCGAATCCCTCACCATCACGTCCACGCATGACAAGAAGACGTTGGAGGTCGTTGTCGCGGCATTTGCCTTCAACCAGCTGGGAACGGTCGTGGATCACCGCGCCCAAAGCGTAGCGATCACCATCAACGAGGAACAGCTCCGCCTCCATCCACACGCGGAGGTCCCCCTCGACCTCGATCTGCAGCTCAGCAAGGGCGAGGTCTACCTCATGCTCGCCGTGATCGATCAAGCGAGCGGCCGCTCCGGAAACATTCAGATCTCCCTCGATGTTCCAGCCGTACCCAAGCCCGGAAAATGACCCCGCCCGCCCGCGCCCGCAAACCAGCGCCCGCCGATCCCTCCAAAACACTCCGCATCGGAACAGCCGGATGGTCGATCCCACGCGTCCTCGCCGAATCGTTCCCCGGCGAGGGTGCCCACCTCGAGCGCTACGCCCGCACCCTTCCTTGCGCCGAAATTAACGCCACCTTCTACCGCTCGCCCCGACCCTCCACCTATGCGCGCTGGATCGCCTCCGTCCCGGAGAGCTTTCGCTTCTCCGTCAAGGCCCCCAAAGCCATCACCCACGAGGCCGCTCTCAACTGCACACCCGAGCAACTCCAGGGCTTCCTCGACGAAGCCAGGACCCTCGGACCTCGCCTCGGTCCCATCCTCTTCCAGCTCCCACCAAAGCTCGCCTTCGATCCCGCCCGCGCCGAAACCTTCTTCAAGGACCTCCGCACCCGCCACACCGGCCCCGTAGCCCTTGAACCACGCCACCCAACCTGGTTCACCCCGGAAGCCGATTCGCTCCTCATGCAGTTACATATTGCTCGCGTGGCCACCGACCCGGTCATCACGCCCGAAGCCGCACACCCCGGCGGCTCGCCCACTCTCGTCTACTTCCGCCTCCACGGATCCCCACGCACCTACTACTCGCCCTACACCCCCGAGTACCTCGCGCAACTCGCCGCCACTCTAAGCCGTGGTCCCGCACGCAAATCCCGCACTCCTCCGGCCGAGGTCTGGTGCATCTTCGACAACACCGCCTCCGGCGCCGCCGCAGCAAACGCCCTGACCCTTGCGGAGCTTCTTCGATCGGAGAGCAACACCGTACCCCAAAGCTAACAACGGGGCTCCCTCAGGGAGCCCCGTTGTTCAAGGATCAGGCCGCCTTGGCCACCGGTCCTATCTGCCCTTCCCCCGGTAGTTCTGCGCATAAACGTCGCGCGCAATCCCCTCAGAGCGTGCCTTGCTCTTCAGCGCCAGGGCACGGTCCCCCGTCAGCCATCCACCCAGCGTCACCAGGTAAGGCGAACGCCCACTCGGAGAAAACACCTCCGCCTTCATCGCCGGGTGCTTCGCCGCGATCGCCTGCGCCTTATGTGTCGCCTGCGCCTCGCGATTGTAGGTATAGGCCACCACCCTCCACTGTGCCGAGCCGCTCGGCGCAGACGCTCCGGTCACCACCGACCCCGCACCGCCAATGGCAGCCCGCGCCGCACCCGTACCCGCCGCACCCACAGCACCCGCCGCAGGCTCATCCACCCTCTGCGGCACCGGCGCAATCGCCGCATCGTGGGCAGGCGGCCGATCCTCCGAGCTCTGCTGCGGTGTTGTTACCGCCGACGGAGTGTCCTGTACCACCGATCTGGTCTGCCCTGCACGCGCACCCCGGAAGAAGTAGATCCCCAGCAGCACCAGCAGGAGAACACCGACAGAAACAGCGATCAGCAGGCCCCTTCGCTTCGGCTCCTCCTCCGCATCCATCACGATCCGGTCCGGGACCCTCGGAGACCGCAGATGCGCCCCGACTCCTTCACCCGCACCCGCTCCCTGGCTTGCCAACCGGCTCGCCACCACCGCCGGAGCCGCCGCAGCAACCGCACCAGCCGCACGCCACACTCGACCCCTGCCCAGCCGCCGCCGGCGTCACTCCCGTGACCGGCCCCGCAGTACCTCGAGCGGGAGCCGAACTCCCGGCCGGGTTCACTCCTTCAGTCGCCCCG
This sequence comes from uncultured Acidobacteriaceae bacterium, assembly GCA_963752655.1. Classification (GTDB taxonomy): domain Bacteria; phylum Acidobacteriota; class Terriglobia; order Terriglobales; family Acidobacteriaceae; genus Edaphobacter. Next base: position 388,252 of record CAVVZK010000011.1, on the reverse strand, counting down.
CGCCCAACCGCGGCCGAAGCAGCCGAGCCCGCCGAAGAGACCTGCTCCCCCGCACTCGCCGAACGTCCAGCCACAACCGCGCCGCCACCCACACCGTTCCCGGCAGGCCTGCCATTCGCAGCCGCCCGCGCAGCCGGAGCAGCCGTCCCTGGAGGCTGCAGAGCCGCAATCATCGAACCCAGACCCCACGCCCCGCTCTCACCCTTCCGCACCACCTCTTCAAACGGAACCGGAAGACGCGTCTCCCCAAACCTCTGACTCCGCGTCAGGCACTGCGACAGCAGCAGCGCGAGCTCGCGCACATCCCTGTTCTTCAGAGCCGTGCCCTCCGCACCCTCCGGGATCTCCCGCACCACGTCGCTTCGCAGCTTGATCGTCTCCCCTTGCGCGAGCACGTTCTCCGCCTCTACGTGCTGATGCACAAGCCCCTTTGCATGCAGCGCCAGCAGACCATCCGCCACGCTCAGCGCAATCTGCTTCGTCTCGTCCGGGGTCAGCGCGCGTTCCCGCAAAACCTCCGACAGCTCCATATCCGTCGGCTCGATCACGGCGTACACGAGGTGCGTTCCGTCCAGCACCGTCTGCCCACACGCCAGCACCTCGAGGAGGTGCTCCTGCTTCATCCCCGTTACCATCCGCCACCGCGCCAGGATCTCTTCCTCGTCGTTCAGCGATTCAATCAAACGAATCGTCGCCGGCGCCCCTGCCTCGTCCCTGGTGGTGAAGTACGCGCTTCGTCCCTTGGGACCAATCAGGTGCTCAAGGTGAAATCTGCCGTCAACCGTCTTACCTTCAAAGTCGTTCCAAAGCTCCATCGTCAGTCCATTCCTGGGGAGTAGTTATCCAAGCGAAACTCATCGCCCGCGCCGGATTGGCCGCGAGCGGCAAAGAACCCGCACAGCAAATATTCAAAACGCCGCAGTCCGAAAGACTCTCCAGCAACCGGGCGCCCCGTTTGCAAACCCAATTATCCTCCATCCAGACCAAACACCTCAATCGCACCCTGTGGACCGGCGTAACTCGATAACCCCCATGTCGGCAAGCACCCGTTTGAAGCACAGCCAAACCTGTCGGGCCTACCTGCGCAGGGCCTCCTCGATCGCCTTCTCCGCCAGGGGTCCCATCACCGCATACCCCGCCGCATTCGGATGCACGCCATCAAATGACGTCCCCTCCCGCATCCCGCCGCGCCCGTCCACCAACGCGCCGTAGTAATCCAGATACACCAGGCCTTCGCTCTTCGAGAACTCCTTGAGCCACGTGTTCAGTGCCCGTATCTGCTCCACCGGCTCCACCTCCGGCTTCCAGGGATAGCGATACGCCGGCGTAATCGACGCCAGCACCACCCTGATTCCATTTCGCTTCGCAATCGCCGTCATCGCCCGGAAGTTGTCCTCAATCATCTGCGGCGTCTCCGGCCCCGTGTTGCCCGCGACATCGTTGGTCCCCGCCAGGATCACCACGGCCGCCGGCCGCAGCCGCACCACATCCTGCTCGAACCTCACCAGCATCTGCGGCGTCGTCTGCCCCGAAATTCCTCGATTCACATAGGCCGGCTTCCCCGGAAAGAACTCGCCTGTATTCGGCTGCCTGCCCCACCCGTCCGTAATCGAATCGCCATAGAAGACGACCCGCCGCTCTCCCCGCCCCGGCTCAGCGAGCGTCGCATTCTCCGCCCGGTACCGCCCCATCTGCGCCCAGTCCGCCAGCTGCGCCTGCATGGTCGCGATCTGCTTCACCGTGTCCACAGGAGCCGCCGCCGTCTGCGCCGCCGCCGCCCCGATACCGCCGGTCGCAACCCCCAGCAGCAAAACCCGCATCGCCATCTCGGTCATCAATCTCACCTCTCCTCCATTCGCGGCGCGGGGCTCGCCAGGGCCCTGTCGATCGCCGCCTGCGCCAGCGGCGCCATCAGCGTATACCCCTTGGGCGTCGCATGAACACCGTCCACCGTCAGATCGGCCCTCATCCCGCCCTCCCCATCCACCAGCGCGGAATAGAAGTCCAGGTACACCAGTCCATGGCTCGCGCAATAACTCTTCAGCCACTCATTCCGAGCCCGAATCTTCTCTGCCGGATGTAGCCCTCTTCGCCATGGAATGTCGCTCGACGGCGTGATGGAGGCGAAGATCACCCGGATCCCGTTCGCCCTCGCCAGCTCGGCCATCGAAGTCCAGTTCCCCTCCGTCATCTCCGGCGTCATCGGCCCCGTGTTCCCGGCAACGTCATTCGTTCCACCCAGGATCACCACTGCCGCGGGATGCAGATCGATCACATCCTGCCGAAATCGCACCACCATCTGCGCCGTCGTCTGCCCCCCGATCCCCCGGTTGATATACCCCTTCCCCGGAAAGAACACAGTCCCGTTCTTCCCCCAGTTCTCCATCATCGACGCCCCGAAAAACACCACGCGAGCCTGTCCCGCAGCCGCCGGCTGGAGCTCCGCGTTCGCCACCCTGTAGTGTTCGAGCTGCCCCCAGTCCGCCAGCAGTCGGCGCATGCTCTCGACTTCGGCCAACGTGGCCGCCTGTGGCTCCACCGCCGCATCGGCCCGCACCGCCGTCCCATGCGCCTGCCCCCACCCCGCGCTCGCAATCACCAACGCCAGCAACACCCCGCGCAGAACCATCGAACCCCCCGAGCAAACTCACCCTTTATACCCCGGGACAAAGAGTCCCGGCTCAGGAGCGCAAAGACATCGGCACACGCCGAATCGTCCTCAGGCGCAACCAGTGACGAGCAGTCCCTAACCGGGCGGCTAGGCTCGTCGAAGCCTTCGCCGTAACACACTCACCGCTCCCAACACGCCCGTTCCCAGAAGCGCGAAGCTCGGAAGCTCCGGCGTCATCGCAACGCGCGAGGTCAGATCGAACGCCTCATAGTTGAACGTGTCATCCAGAAACAGGATGTCTCCGAGGCTGTCCATCAGGATCGGCCCGACAATGCCCCCCGCCAGCCGGTCCCGCACAGGATCGCTCCCCGTGTACAGGGAGTAGTTGGTATCCGGTGAGCCTGGCGCCGAATACGTCGCCCCAAACGCCTCCCGCCCGCCGTTGCAGACACCCTTCACACCGAAAAACCCAGGCGGCAGGCTAGGTGTGCACGGCGTTCCGTTGTCAAAGGTCGCCGTCGGGGGTGTCGAAGATCGCCCCGCCCCCACACCATCCTGGAAGCTCTTATAGCAAGGACCGAACCCGAAGCCACCGCAGGGGTTCGTGTAGTCCACCAACACGGCGAGACCCGAGTCGTTCAGACCAAACGGAAGCGGACGGTCACTATCCAGCATAACGATCTTGTAAGTGTCGGCACGTGCAACCGAAAAGCCCGTGAGAAGAAGCAGGGCAAACAACAGGGCAGAGACACGGCATCGGGGGTGCAAGGGCGACCTCAAAGTGGAGCACAGAATCGTGGTGTGCTCCGATTATCCCAACGGAGTCCCGGTCTGACTATCAAAAACTTTGCATGGAGGAGGTTCTCCGTGGTTCCCGACGCCATCCACACTCCTCGGACCGACACTCCTCATCCGGGATGCCCGCCGTGATGCACCGGATGTCGCCGTCACCTGCCGATTCCGCAACACGGTGTGCCCTCGACCACAACGCCGCCGCTCCAGCTGCCGATGCTGTAGCGTGAACACACCATGCAGCCCGGCCTGTCCACCCACGTCTTTCTCCAGCACCGCCTCACCACCGGCCTTCTCGATGCCATGATCCGCTCCGGCGCCACCGCAATCGAAATCTTCGCCGCACGCCACCACTTCGACTATGCCGACCGTTCCGCCGTCCGCGACATCGCGAACTGGTTCCGCGACACCGGCATCCGCGCCTCCCTCCACCAGCCCCTCTACGCCGACCTCCAGTGGAGCCGCCACGTGGCCCCTAACCTCAACCTCATCGATCCCGAGAAGGCGCGGCGCATCAGCGGCATGGACGAGACCAAGCGAGCCCTCGATGCCGCCGAGCAGATCCCCTTCCGCTCCATCGTCCTCCATCTCGGCATGCGCGGCGATCTATGGAGCCCACGCTCGCTCGAGAACTCACTCACCGCCATAGAGCACCTCAAAACCTTTGCCGGTCCGCTACGAGTTCAAATCCTCCTCGAAAACCTCCCTAACGAGGTCACCGCTCCCGAACATCTCCTCGAGATCCTTGAAGTGGGCCACTTCAAGAACGTAGGCATCTGCCTCGATGTCGGCCACGCCCACCTCGCTCCCCCGGCTCATCCCCGTGCCAGCCTGGACGCCTTCTTCGAACTCCTCGGAACCCGCATCGCCGAGGTCCACCTCCACGACAACGACCGCAAGGGCGACCAGCACCTCTGGCCCGGCAGCACTCCCGTCGATGGCGCAGCTCCGGCCAGCAGCGGGATCGACTGGCACAGCATCCACCGTCGCCTCTCCGCGCTCCCCCCCGACACCCCCGGCCTCCTCGAGATCGCGCACGAACTCATGGAGACCCCCGAAGAGGTCACGCGGAAGGCGTCCGCCTTCTTCTCAGACGAGGCGCGCCGATCCGAGCAGGAGCTCAAGCTCTAGTCAGAAGAGGACCAGACCCGCAGCCGCTAGCTCGACCTGCCTTTCTGCAACAGGAGCTTTTTCCAGCTCCGGGCAACAGCAGCTCTGCTCGATGGCAGTATCTCGTAGCCGAAGTCCTGGCAGCCTCCCCTGCCGTGCCCTCAGGCCTGCGAACTCGACAGCTCCCGCTCCGCCCGGCTCCAGTCCATCTCCGGCGTACCCTCCGGCCTTCCCCGCTCCATCCAATACCGTTCCGCAAGCTGCGAGATCTCTTGCTGCGTTGGGGCGGCACTCTTGTTTGCTGCGGGCTTGCTGGCTTTGGGCTTCGCCGGGCTCTTGACAGTCTTCTTGACGGGCATGGTTTCTCCTTGTATTGCCGTTGCTCGAGTGAGGAACTGCAGGGCTTCAGACTAACAATCCGCGCTCCCCAAAGCGATATTTTCCTGCTGCCGGGGAACACGGAAGTGCACGGCCCGCCCCCAACACGGACTCGCCAGCCCGTCTCCTTTCCAACGCTCATTTACTCTACAAATCAGACCTCACCATGACCGAAACCACCCCCGCCGCAACTACCGCCGTCATCCCCATCTCCACCATCGCCCGCATCGGCGACCACCTCGGCCAGACCGTCACCCTCCAGGCCTGGCTCTACAACCTCCGCTCCTCCGGCAAGCTCCTCTTTCCCACCTTCCGCGACGGCTCCGGCACCATCCAGGGCATCGTCCCCAAAGCCGCCGTCCCCGAGGCCGTCTTCAACACCCTCAAGGAGCTCGGCCTCGAGTCCTCCCTCACCGTCACCGGACAGGTCCGCGCCGACGCCCGCGCCCCCTCCGGCTTCGAGCTCGACGTCCACGACATCCACGTCCTCTCCGCCGTCGACCCCCAGCGCCCGTTCCCCATCTCCCTCAAGGAACACGGCGTCGACTTCCTCATGGAGCACCGCCACCTCTGGATCCGCACCCCCCGCCAGTCCGCCATCCTCCGCGTCCGAGCCACGATCATGCGCGCCTGCGCCGAATACTTCGACACCCACGGCTTCGTCCGCACCGACCCACCCATCCTCACGCCTAACGCCTGCGAAGGCACCTCGGAACTCTTCGAGATGGACTACTTCGAGGACGACAAGGCCTACCTCACCCAGTCCGGCCAGCTCTATATCGAGGCCACCGCACTCGCCCTCGGAAAGGTCTACTCCTTCGGTCCCACCTTCCGCGCCGAAAAATCCAAGACCCGCCGCCACCTCACCGAGTTCTGGATGGTCGAGCCCGAGATGGCCTACAGCAACCTCGAAGATCTCCTCAACCTGGCCGAGAACTACCTAACCCACATCGTCTCCACCGTCCTCGACCACCACCGCGCCGACCTCAAAGTCATCGGCCGCGACATCTCCAAACTCGAACTGGTGATCGCCCCCACCACCCCCCAGCCCGACACCCCGGCCGTCATCCAGAACGAAGCGGAGAGGACCCGCCTCCGCACCCGCCCAACCCTCAGCAAGTCACGCCGAAAGCCCTGAAACCCCACGGAGTGGGTTCCCCCGCCTCACCTACGACCAGGCCCACGCCATGCTCGAAAAGGCCTTCGCCGAAGGCAAAATCGACGCCCCCCACAAGTACGGCGACGACTTCGGCTCCCCCGACGAAACCTACATCTCTTCCCAATTCGATAAGCCCGTCATGGTCCACCGCTACCCCGCCGCCATCAAGGCCTTCTACATGCAGCCGGACCCGATCGACCCCACCAAGGCCCTCTGCGTCGACGTCCTCGCCCCCGAAGGCTACGGCGAAATCATCGGCGGCTCCCAGCGCATCGACAGCTACGACCTCCTCAAATCCCGCATCGAAGAAGCCCACCTCCCGCTCGCCGCGTTTGAGTGGTACCTCGACCTCCGCCGCTACGGCTCCGTCCCCCACTGCGGCTTCGGCATGGGCATCGAACGCGTCGTAGCCTGGATCTGCGGCCTCGACCACGTTCGCGAAACCATCCCCTTCGCCCGAACCCTCAACCGTATCTATCCCTGACGTACATACGGGTTTTAGGAAGACTGCAGCCCTTCAAACCTGTGCGTCCCTCCTCGTATCTGAAATCGCTCACACGACATACTCCAGGGGAGTTCTGTACGCCGTGTAAGCCCATGCCAGAATCTCGTTGAGCACCGATCAGCCACCCATCTCCGCCTTAGATGGGTGGCTGATCGGAAGGCCACGGAAGACCTCAGGGCTCGACGATCACCTTCCCAACCATGCCGAGATTGTCATGCAACTCACACTTGTAATCGTATGTTCCCGGGCGTTTGAATGTGACGCGAAACACAGTAGTTCCCGGCTGAGACTGGGGTATACCGGTCCGGTCTTGCGGAGCCGCAACAATGATCCCAGAGTGCACATCCTCCCCAACGTAATTCAGCGTCGCATGGAGTCCGCCATCTGCATCGATCGACACATTGGGGGAAGGAGGCCCGGGGTTTGCCGGCTCCGTTCCGAACGTAATGGTATGCGGAAGCGCCGGATCTAGATTGGTCCACTCCACCGTCTCCCCCGCGTGGATCTCAATGGTCTGTCCGAGGAACCTTACGACCGAAAGCGACTGAAACCCGGCAGCGGTCGATGCCATCTCCCCCACACCGGCCACCACACCGTTTCTGTTTGAGAGCACACGCGCGGAGAGCATGGCGTCCATAGAATCGTGACCCGTCTCGTGATCCCTCCCGTGGTCCCTCTCATGGTCCGTGTCGGCGAGCAGACGGTGCTGTTGCTCCTCTGCCTGCTCGTTGTAAAAAGCTTGCGTATGCGGAAGACTCGCAGACCTCGGAAGGACGTGGATCACGCCCGTCATATGCGAGTGAACCAGGCACACCAGTTTGAAGTTGCCAGCCACAGGAAATTTGACCGTGAAGCTTTGCCCGTGAACCAGTGGCGGTGTGGAGACACACGTCGATCCATCGAAACTCACGCCTGTCGGGGAGTACCCCGGGCAACCCACCGTGAAATCGGCATAGGCCTGCCCCGCTACAAAGAAGGAAACCGTGTGAATGTCGCCGCTAGCCGAGGTCCAGGCGATGCTGTCGCCTGCATGAATCCAGAGCTCATTCGGGAGAAAGGCAATCGCCTGCTTGCCCATATCCTTGCTCTGAGCTCCTAGCGTTGCCTTCCAAACCTGCTCAGCTTGAACGGCACATGGGACAGCAAACGTCGCCAGCAAAGCTGACAGCGCTACGACGAGAAACGTCGAGTTCTTGAGTTTAGATTTCATGGAAGCTCCTCACCTTAGTGAAAGGATCTGATTTTCAGGGGAGAATTCAGGCCGGGATGCGCACCCGATATAGCAGCAGCATCTCCTTTCTGTCAAGTACGGCGAAACGGGTACGCCATCGCGGTTGCCGAACTCCACCCTCTAAGTGGCTCAGCCACGTGTAGCTGCCGCATGCCTCTTACGATGAGTGAGGGGTCCCGCGAACAGCGCGACTCCCCCTGCCTAAGACATCGAGGCACGTTCGCCAATTCAGCCCGTGTTACATCTCTATTCTTGGCTCACGCCCAGGACTCGAATGTGGAGGTTGCGCGGAACGTACTGGCCGATCTCTAGGACCCAGGTAGTCGTTCCGTCCGCTTCCTCGCCGCGCCAAGTGAAGCCAAGCGTCCTGTAGTGTTCGGCCACCATCGCGTTCTTCTTGGTCGGAACATAGTAGCCAACGAGCCTCGAAACACCGGCGGCCGAAGCACGTGCCACCAGGACGTCCAGCATCGCTAGCTCCATATCGCGCTTCAGTACCCGGCAACTCATAAGCCATAGGTCCAGGTGTAAAGCGTCCGCCACTCTCCGGCCAAGGATAACGGTGACCAAACCACTATCTCCAAACCTGTCCTTCAGCCGCCCAGAAAGCGTGACAAACTCCGGGTTAGCGGCAAAGCCTTCCATCTCGGCCAGCGTGCTGCGGCGGGTAGTTAGGTTGAACTGATTCGTCTTATTTGTAAGTTGGGCGATACGGTCGAGATAGACCTTCTGAAACGAATCAATCTCTGCGACCATCTCAAGCGAATCCAGGTATTCGCCATAATTTGCAAACGAGCTTTCCGATGCAGTCTGCTCGACCTTGCTCGCATACATGGCGGCGCGTTCGAAATCTTCTTTCGAAAGCGAGACTGGTTCGAAGAAGCGGCCTGCATCCAGAACACCAATAAAGTTGGTGACGTCGCTGCCCACATCCGGGACGGCAACGCCCGGAAGTTGAGACGCAACGATGTGGCGCTCGGCGGGATTGTCGTCCACAAAGACAAAGCTGTCGATGCCAAGATTCAGATCCTTTGCTATCCGAAGCAGGTTTTCATGCTTCGGATCCCAGTTGGCCCGGAACGCCGAAAAGTGCTCCACCTTCAACACAGAATCCGGGTGCGAGAAACCCTGCCTCGCAATCTCCTCATTATTCTTGGAGCAGACTGCGAGCAAAATGCCGCGCTGTCGCAGTTCCAGACAATACTCCTGGAACGCCGTAAAAGATTCACCGACCGGAGTCTCGCGACCAATCTGGATCTTCTCCAAACCATCGTCGCCAATCACGCCACCCCACAGCGTGTTATCGAGATCAAGGACCAGCACCTTGCGTGCCCTGCCGTACATGGCCTTGATCATCGCGTTCAAGGATCGTGCGAGCGCCAAGGTACCTTCCGGCGTGTAAAGCATCTTGTAACTAAACCAACGGCTCCAATCGAACCAATGGTCAAGGCCAATGCGCGCCGAGATGCTATGAATATCCTGAATAAGAAGCCATGCATGGAGACGAGCCTCTTCGGCAAAGGCGGAGTTCAGGTCCAGAAGAAAGCGCGATCGTCCACCGCTGACGACCCCATCCATATTGCCCAGGATAGAAACCGGTGGCAGCTCGAAGTTATTCTGGATAACCTGGCAGCCAATTCGCTCGTGAAGGCTCCGCCATATCTGCCGAAATCGCTCTAACTCACTCTGAACCTGCCCCTGGTGACTCTCCTCCGTCGCGGGAATGGCAGGGAAGGAGATAATGTTCCGATAGGACGTATGAAGGTAAACAATATCCGGCTTGAAAGCGATCAACTCTCCCGGATCATGGACCGTGTCCTCATAAAAACGTCCGAATTCAGACTGGAAAAATACGGGATCAAAGCCATTTGCAAGCAGGTGAACTTCAAGGAAATCGACCAACTCGTTCGTCGTCGTTCCGCCCATAACGGCAATCCGGAGCTCACTCTTCGGTCCAGTAGATCGAAGCTCGCGTAACATACGGCGTCGCTTCAACAACAGATCGTTCAGCGACATAACTTCAGGTGTTCTGAGATCAGACGGCACCATTCAATACTAGCAATGCGTTCCCCCATCGCAGCCCTTGAGCCTCGTCTTGGGAGACGTCTCGGCTGCAGCATTGACAGCCCTGCGTCTGCCGAATACGGAACGCGACATCATCGCCCGACGACATCAAAGGCATGGAAGGGAAAGATCTGTGAAGCTTGCGAGAAGCACCAGAACCATCGTGACCGATATCCATTTTCTCGTGCCATTCTGTGTGCTCGTGGCCGGTATCATCCTGCTCGTCATCCTGCACTGAGCCGAGCGCGCAGCGCCAGAAAGGAGGTTCTACCTTGAGTACGGGGCTTCAACCGATCGAACGCAACCGCATCTCGCTTCACGGCCTCGGCGTAATCTGCGGGTTAACCGCGGGCGTGTGGCTCGGAGCCGCCGAAGCCCCGACCAAACTCGTCGCCGCCGGCTTCTCGCCTTTTGCCATCTCGTTGTGCATGGTGGCCGGCGTCTTCACGGCCCGCTGGACCTTTCCCACGCTGCTCAAGGGCACCTCCTACGTCTTCGCAGACCTGGGTGAAAGAAAGCATCTGGTCGTCTGGGCCCTGCTCGCGGGTGCCCTGTGGGCCGTCGCAAACACGCTCACCGTCTTCGCCATTCGCGACGTAGGCCTCGCCGTCGCCTTTCCCATGTGGAACGCGAACTCGCTCATCGGCCTCTTCTGGGGTCGAGTTCTCTTTCGCGAGTTGGAAGGTGCAAGCCGAAGCAATATCGCCAAGGTCGTTCTGGGCGCCGTAGCCATCGTCGTCGCCGCTGTCATGCTTGGTTTCAGCACGTTGCACGGAGGCGCCATGGGCCAGCACGCCGCGCGCGGGATCGCCGCCGCTCTCGGAGCCAGCCTGATGTGGGGCACAATGTACGTCCCCTATCGCAAGGCCTACCTCAGCGGCATGAACCCGCTCTCGTTCATCACCGCCTTCACCGCAGGAGAGCTGGGAACCATCCTCGTGCTCACCCTCGTCCTCGACGGCGGTCGTCACTCCTCCGCCTTCCAGCTCTTCCACCGGCCAGGCGTTCTGTTCTGGCTATTCCTCGGAGGCTTCGTGTGGGTCGTCGGCGACCTGTTTCAACAGTTCGCAGCCAAGTATCTTGGCATCGGTCGGGGTATACCGCTCTCAAACACCAATCAGCTCTGGGGACTCGCCTGGGCCGCGCTGGTCTTCCGCGAGCTCGACACCGCCGACCGCCAACACCTTCTCCTCGTCATCGGCGGATCCCTCATAATGATCGCCGGTGCCCTGGCCATCAGCACCGCCGTCGCCTCGGCAAAGGAAAACAGCTCAACCAACCAGGCCGTGCTTCGCGAGTGCCAGCGCTACGGGCTCAACTACAACAACACCCTCCTTGCGCAAACCGGGGAAGAGTTCGGCGGAAACAAAGAAACGCGACGTTGGTGGGACTACGCCATCGTGCTCGCCGCCACCGCGGTGTTCGTCACGCTGGGGGCAAGAGCCGTCGTTCCACCGCTGGCCATGGATCTCCGCTGGGTCTGGGTGCTCGGGGTCGTTCTGCTGCTGGGCGTCACGGCAGGCACATGGAGTCTGTGGCGTCGAACCCGGTTCTCCTGAACGCCCTGCCCAGCCACCCTCGCCTACGCGCTACTCATGTAAACTCTGCCGCATGGTAGACATCGATCTCATCGTGCAGGAGCTCCGCAGTCACGGACATACCGTCCAGGACGTCCACCCCGTACCCTCAAACGCCGGAGACTACGAACTGATTGTGGACGGCAACCAGCTCAACCTCGCCGAAGCAAGATCTCTTCTCGAAGCCGACGAGGCAAAGTAGTCCTGGTCCCTTCCATTGCTGGAGTCTGGGCACCCTAAAGGGAAAGTTCTTACCTACTCCGATCCCACTTCGGAACCCAGACCACCCCGGGCGTCCCCCCAAATTACAAAGTCCACCTTTGGCCATCCGCTTGCAACTACGCAAGTAAATGCACAGCCGCACACCGGCGTGCGAAAAGGACGGCAATTCCATGGCATCCACCCACACCTTTACCTGCCTCTGCGGAACCCAGAAGATGACCAGCAATCACTGGATCCTCGCCCAGCGCACCCCCCAGAACATCAAGTTCCTCCCCTGGGACTGGAGCCTTGCCGTCAGCGACAACATCATCATCCTTTGTGGCGAAGGCTGCGCCGCCGCGCTGCTCAGCCGATCGCTGGGTGAGTGGAAGCACAACAGCCTCTTCCAGCCAAAACGCTCGACCTCTGCTGCAGCCTGAGCAGCCTACTTCTCGCTGCTCGGCGGAACCAGACCCTTCAGCCTCAGGTAAAGCGCCAGCGTCGCATACTGCTCGTTGTCGTGCGAGACGTTGCCCCACATCAGCCCGATCCGTGACCTCTTGCTGCCAAAGGCGCTGAAGCTCTCGGTCATGTTGGCATCCGTCAGCGCCGCATACGCCTTGTCGCATTCGGCAAACGAAGCCTTCAGCGCGGCAACAATCGCATCCTTGTCCGCCGTCTCCGCCGGCACCTTTGTGCTGTCAACCTTATCAGCCGCCGTCCCGTTCGCCGCCCCGCAGCTCCGCAGCTGCGCCTCCGTCACATGGTTCAGCACCCGCGCAAACGTCCGCACCTCGGGCGTCGGCTTGTACCCATAGTCCCCGGCCGGCATCTTGTCAGCGGCCTTCAACACATTCGCCTTCAAACCCGCATAGCTCCGCTGCACCTCGGCAGCCGGCCCGGCCGGCGCAGCTGGCGCCTGTGCCCCGCCCGGCACCGCTGCAACTGAGACAACTATCCCCGCCAGAAAAGCGTTCATCACCATCGTCCCTCGCACGTGTCTCGCCTCCGTACACCGGGATCAGCCTACACGCGATCCGGCGAACTCGCGATGCACCTCCGCCCGGGACCTCACAGCGCCTGGTCGATCGCCGCTACCAGCTCGTCGAACTTCCACGCGCCTTCGTACTGCTCGCCGTTGATGAAAAACGTCGGCGTCGCGTGCACCCCGCCCCGCAAAGCCTCATCCACGTCCCGCTGGATCCGTTCCCCGAACCTCTTCTCCTCGATCACAGCCTCGGCACGTTCGCCGTCCAGCCCCAGCCTCTCGGCCGTCTCGACCAGCATCGCCAGACTCAAGCTCCTCTGGTGCTCGTAGATCGCGTCGTGCATCTCCCAGTACTTGCCCTCCGATCCAGCAAACTCCGCCGCCTCGGCAGCAGGCTCCGCCAACTCGTGAATCTCCGTCAACGGAAAGTTCCGGTACACGAACTTCAACCGCGCGCCGTAGTGCCTCTCAATCTTCTTCACGATCACGTGCGCCATAGCGCAATGCGGGCACTGAAAATCCCCGTACTCCAGCAACGTCACGCCCGCACTGTCCTCCCCAAGCGCGTGATCCTCCGCCGTCACCTTCACCTGTAACTTCGCCACAAATCCCCCTTCCCGAGTCCCGACCCGATCCGCAACGGTGCCCGAAGTCCGTTGGATGCCGGGACCCTGGAATCCGGGCTCACCAGGGCTGGCTGTCCTACGCGCCCGGAGCCGCAGGATGCATCTTTGCGCAATCCAGCGCGTCTAAACACTGTGTTATCCTTTGATCGGGAACGTACGCCCTCGATGCCCCCACCTCTCCTGAGGTCACGGCTGGCCAAAGCGGTCTTCACCGCACCTCAAACGTCTCCCACCAGGTAACAACGAATGAATCGCTGCGTCTGCGTCCCCCTCATGCAGCCGAAGGTGCGATTCACAACACAAGTTCCCTCAAGCAGGAGTACGTGACAACGTGGCTGACGAAAACGAAAAGTACGAAGACGACATCGACAAGCTGATCGATACCGGCAAGGAAAAAGGGTATCTCACCTACGGAGAGGTCAACGATCTCCTCCCCGGAGATATCACCACGCCGGATGACCTCGACGATCTTCTCACGACCATCAACACCCAGGGCATTGACGTCCTCTCCGGCGAAAGCAAATTCTCCGGCGACCGCGAAAAGTATGAGCCTGAGGCGGGCGAAGAGTCCGACGACGTCGAGCTCGATCTTTCCCCCGGAACCCTCGAAAAGACCAACGATCCCGTGCGCATGTACCTGCGCGAGATGGGCACCGTTCCGCTCCTCACCCGCGAAGGTGAAGTCGAGATCGCCAAGCGCATCGAGCGCGGCCAGCTTCGCGTCATGAAGGCCATCTCCCGCTCGCCGATCGTCATCCGCGAGATCGTCGGCCTTGGTGAAGACCTGCGCCGCGGCGTTCGCAACATCAAGGAGGTCGTCACCTTCGACGAGGAAGAGCTCACCGAAGAGATCCTCCAGGCACGCGTTCGCGCCACCACCGGCCGCATCGACATTATCGTCAAGCACCAGAAAAAGGTGCAGGTCCTCGAGGAGAAATGCGAGGCAGCCGCAGCCAAGGACCCCAAGAGCAAGGCGAAGGAGCAGCGCAAGATCGGCTGGCTCATCCTCCGCGAGCACGTCTACATCAACCGCATCGTTCGCGAGCTGAAGTACACCAACGGTGAAAAGAAGCGGCTCCTCGATAAGGTCAACAAGACTGTTGACGCCATGCGGACCCTGGAGCGACAAATCCGCGCACTCGACGCCAAGTTCGAGGCCTCGAAGTCCGAGGAGCTCCGCAAGGAGTACAAGCGCCAGCAGAAGAACTGTCGCACCGATCTCGAACGCGTCGAGCAGGACGCCGGCATCCCACTCGCCGATCTCAAGCGTACCCAGCGCGAGATGATCCAGGGCGACATGGACGCCGAAAGGGCCAAGCGCGAGCTCATCGAAGCCAACCTCCGCCTTGTCGTCTCGATCGCCAAGAAGTACACCAATCGCGGGCTCCAGTTCCTTGACCTCATCCAGGAGGGCAACATCGGCCTCATGAAGGCCGTCGACAAGTTCGAGTACCGTCGCGGTTACAAGTTCTCGACCTATGCCACCTGGTGGATCCGGCAGGCCATCACCCGCGCCATCGCGGATCAGGCCCGCACCATCCGCATCCCCGTCCACATGATCGAGACCATCAACAAGCTCATTCGGACCAGCCGTCAGCTAGTCCAGGAGCTCGGTCGCGAAGCCTCCTCCGAAGAGATCGCCAAGCGCATGGATATCCCGGTCGCCAAGGTCCGCAAGGTCCTCAAGATCGCCCAGGAGCCCATCTCGCTCGAAACCCCCATCGGCGAAGAAGAAGACTCGCATCTGGGAGACTTCATCGAAGACCGCATGGCCGTCAGCCCGGCCGACGCCGTTATCTCGGTCAACCTGAAGGAGTACACCTCGCAGGTCCTTCGCACCCTCACCCCACGCGAAGAGCGCGTCATCAAGATGCGCTTCGGCCTCGAAGACGGCTCCGAGCACACCCTCGAAGAGGTCGGGCAGTCCTTCCAGGTCACCCGTGAGCGCATTCGCCAGATCGAAGCCAAGGCCCTTCGCAAACTCCGCCACCCCAGCCGCAGCCGCAAGCTCAAAGCCTTCGTCGACGGCGTCAAAGAGATGTAATCTCTCCACACCAAAAAGAAGGGCCGTGACACAAGTCACGGCCCTTCTCTATTGTGGAACTCTCCCCATGAGCTGGACGTAATATCAGGAGCAGCAGGAGACCAACATGATCGACGAACTCGGCGC
This sequence comes from uncultured Acidobacteriaceae bacterium, assembly GCA_963752655.1. Lineage (GTDB taxonomy): Bacteria > Acidobacteriota > Terriglobia > Terriglobales > Acidobacteriaceae > Edaphobacter. The sequence goes on along the minus strand of CAVVZK010000011.1, from coordinate 372,840 downwards.
CATGAACTCACTCAACGAGCAGCAGCGGATGATCTTTATGAACCAGATGGCCGCCTCACGCAAAAGTGACGTCGTCGCCATCCTCCTCGCCTTCTTTCTCGGCAGCTTCGGGGCTCACAAGTTCTACATGGGCGAGACCGGCTGGGGCATCCTCTACCTCTGCTTCTGCTGGACCTTCATCCCCCACATCGTCTCCTTCGTGGAGTGCTTCTTCCTCCCCGCCCGCGTCCGCCGCTACAACGACGCCCTCGCCTACGAGATCGCATCCCGCATCAAGGCCGCCTACCCCGCCGGAACCGTAATCAACGCCAACATGTACCCCGCCTGAAAAGCCTCCTCCGGAACAACGGGAAGCCTATCGCCCCGAGCGAGAGCGCTCACACCTCCGCGTTGACCACGCCCTCCAGGGCCGCCGCGCGGTAAGGGACTTCTCCAGGACCGGACTGTCATCCTGAGCGGAGGTGCTTACAGTTCACCGTATTTACCGCAGTCGAAGGATCAGCTGTTCCCTCAAACCCCGCCACCCCAGCCGGCAGACTAGACCGACCACCTACTCCCAGCTCACAGTCGCCTCACCCGCATACTCGAACTCCATCACCGAAGCATCCCCCACCTGCTGCACCTTTACCGCCGCTGCACCAACCTTCGCGCCCCCCACCTTCGCATACCGCAGCCGCACGAGCACATGCGCCGGCTTGCCTCCGCTGATCTTCAATGAACGTCCAGACCGCTCCACCACCCGGCCCTCAAAGTCCGTCATCGTCCCGCCGCCCGAGCTCCCGAACACCTCGTATACCCGCCGCTCGTCCATGGTCTTCACCACCTTGTTGCCGCTCTCCGCCTCCGGAACCAGCGTCATCACGTCCTCTGGAATCTTCGGCAGCACCGCACCTGCCCGCACCCACAGGGGCAGCACGTCCAGCGCAGCATCCACCACCAACGTCCGTCCCCCCTCCGTCGCAACACCCGTCCAGTAGTCCACCCACTGCCCCGCCGGCAGATACACCACCCGTCGCGTGTTCTCGTCCAGCACCGGCGCCACCAGCAGGTCCGGCCCGAACATGTACTCGTCCCGGCACGCCCGCGCCTGCGCATCCTTCTGATACACCAGCGGCAGCGCCCGCATCAACGGCATCCCCGTCTTCGCCGCCTCCTCGCGCCGCCGCGTACCGGTAAGGAAACAGGCTCATATGCAGCACCGCATATTTCCTGTAAATATCGAGCGCCTGCGTCCCCGTCTTATCCCAGTTCCACGGCTGCGTATTCGCCTGCGACAGGATCTCCATCGTCGGCGTCATCGACGCAAACTCCGTCCATCGCGCCTCCACCACCGGATCCGGCGTCGTCGCCGTCTTCAGGTACCCGCCCAGGTCCGCCGTCCACAGCGGCATCCCGCTCATCCCCGCATTCAAGCCAGCCATCACCGCCGTCGGCAGTCCATTCTCCACGCTGAAGCTCGATTCGTTGTCCCCCGCCCACAGGAACCCGATCCCATTCGCCCCCTGCGTCACGCTCCGCGCATACAACACCCCGTTCCCCTTCAGGTCTTTCTGAATCAACTCCTCCATCGCATTGTTGTAGAGCACCCCATACCGCCCGCGCATCACCTCCGGCGAGCTCCCATCCGCAAACTTCACCTCGCCCAGAAAGCTCCCCTCCGCATCATCATCCTTGAAGCCGTCGGCACCCTCCATCCCATTCACGTGCATCACCCCGCGCACCTGGTCCTGCCACCACGTCTTCGCCGCGGGGTTTGTAAAGTCAATCAGCGATCCCTCGCCCTTCCACCATCGCCCCACATACGTCGTCCCATCCGGACGCTTCACAAAATACCCATGCGCCGCCGCCTCGTCATAGTTCTCCGAGTGCGCATTCAGCTTGCCCTCAAACCCCGCCTCCCCCGGCACATCCGACTTCGAATTGATCCACGGCGTATGCCACAGCACCAGCTTGTACCCCGCCTCGTGCACCCGCTTCACCATCGCCCGCGCATCCCCAAACTGCTTCGGGTTGAATTTGTAACTGTTATAGGCCGTCGCCCATGGCGAATCGATCACGATCACGCTCGCAGGCAATCCCAGAGCTCGCGTCCGCTCCACATCCTCCTGAACCTGCGCCTCGTTCTGGTGATAATCCCGCCCCATCCACGGCGCAAACGCCCAGTACGGCGGAAGCACCGCCCGCTCCGTCAGCCCCGTAAACTCCTCCAGCATCTTCGGAAACTCGGGCGCCGTAAACAGCACGATCCGCAGCCGGTCCGCAGGCACCGTGATCGCCACCTCCCCAACGCTCGAGAGGTTCATGTCAAACGTCGCCTCCGCCGTCGTATCCACCCACAGCCCATACCCGGTCGTACTCATAAAAAACGGCATCGGCTTATAAGCCACGCCACCCTTCGCCCCCGGGCTGTCCTCGGACGCGTTCCGCACAATCGTATGCGCCCGGTTCAGCGTGTCGAAGTGCTCGCCCAGGCCGTAGTAGCTCGCACGGTCCCGCACAAGAAACCGCCACTCCCCAAGCGAGTACGCCAGGCTCGTAATCTCAACCGCCGTCGGCGAGATCCGCCGGAAGTGCAGCTTGCCCGTATCCACGGCATTGCCCTCAAACTCGAACCCGTGCAGCAGCAGCTCACCACCCGAGATCGCCGCCGCCACCGTATCCGCTCCACGCCGCGTCAGCCCCTCGACCGGCGTCTCCACCCGTCGCGAACCAACCGGTCCCGCAGAGACGCCGCTCGTTGACCCGGCAGGCGCCGCCTGCACCGGAGCCTCGGTCGAAGGCGCCGCAGGAGCCTGCCCTGCCTGTGCCCAGCCCACCCCGCCCACCAGCAGCGCCACCAAGAAACAAACCGCCTTACCCGTTCCCCTCACTCCGCCTCTTCCCCTATCTGCAGAAACAGAAATGGCCTGCAGGAAATCCATGCAGGCCATTCTATCGACTGAGACTCCGATCGCTCGTGATCTACCGCCGATCGCCATTCATCAGGTGCTGCATCCCAACGTTATAACCGCGCCGAAACCCATCCCGGTAGTCGTGCCGAAACTGCCGCGGAACGCTGGGGTGACGGAACTCATCACGATTGTTTACGTTCGGTTGCCGGCGATTCTCCGCATCCTTTCGCGCTCCGTTCACGCCATCCTGAAAGCCCTGCCGCTGGTACTGCCGGTACGCCTGCGGTGGAGCATCCCATCCGCCCTGTCCGCCGCCCGGTCCATACCCGCCCTGCCCCTGTCCATACCCACCCGGAGGAGGTGGAGGTGGTCCCTGCCCATACTGCGCCTGCATCCCGCTCGCACACAGTGCAAGTGAAGCCGCCACAAGAGGTGCTGCCCATCGCCTGAACATCGTCATCGTCCTGACCTGCTTTCTTACGGAGGGCAGTAAAAAGGCCCATCCCCGTCCTAGGATGAGCCCCGATTCCACGCTGTTGCACCCAGCGCCCGTTACATATTCGTATGCCCGCCCCGCATCTCCTCGTTGAACGTCGGCTTGATAAAGCTCAACGCCTCCTCGAGCTCCATCAGGTAGCGCGACCGATGCCCCATCAACGCCTCCGTCGGCGTCGCAAAATCCACATCCGCTGCTAGGTGGATCAGCCCCTCACTCGCCAGCGCCATCGCCGTCTGCTTCAACGCCGCGACCGTCGTATTCAGGTACTGCGCATCCCTCGGATCCTCCATCCACACAGGTCCACCCCCGCCCAGAACCCCCGAAAGCCAAAAGGCCTTCGCGGCCAGGAACTCGCTCCTCTGCGTCTCGGTCGTATCGTTGAAGATGAACCGCTTCTGCTTCGTGCTGTAGTAGCGCGTCGTCACCGGCACCGGCTGGCGGTTGCCACTCTTCACCAGCTCCAGCTGCCCCTGGTCGATCGTCTTTCGCACCGCGTTGAAGATAAAACCCTCCGCATACGGCTGCTCCGGAGCCGCCACAATCTCCGAAAACGTCACCGTCATCGACGCCGCAATCTTCGCATGCAGAACGCTCTCAGCTCCGTTCTCGAGCAGGATCTCGCCATGCACCAGAAACGTATCCGCCCCTGACGTCGACGAATGGAACGGCCACGCGAAGCTCCGAAAACTCAGCGGAATCCCGTTCAGCGTTAGGTAGCAGTCCGGCCGCGGATTCTTTAGCCGGGTCGCCGTCTCCGCGAGGTACTCCGCCAGCTGCGACTTCAACTCAGGAGCCGCGGACACATCCACCCCCGCACTCATCTCAAGCACCTGCACCCGCGCCGGCAGGTCGCGCCGCGCAATCTGAAACCGCAGCGTCGGATCACCGGAAAAATCCGTCCCGCTCCCCACACCCGCAATCTCCAGTCCAGCGGCCCGTACCGCACTCTCGACCTGCTTCGCCAGAACCGAAACCAGTTCAACACTCATAACCGCATCCATCTCCATCCATCATTCGCAAAAAGCTGTATTTCACCATTCTACGACCCCCGCCGCACCCAAAACGCTTTCAGGACCCCCAGCCAGGCTCAAACACCCTCACGCAAGACCTCACACCTCACACCTCACAATGAACCTTGTCATCCCGCAGCGAAGCAGAAGGACCCGCCTCTCTGCCGGAGCCGACCCACCGATCGCGCCCAACTCAGGCCGTTACCGTCCGCACCCACGCCGTCCCCTAAACTAAACCCGTGCCCGACCTCGCCAACCTAGCCACCGAAGCCCGCAACCCGCGCTCAGAGGAGATCGACACCCTCTCCACCCTCGACATGCTCACCGTCATCAACGATGAAGACAGCACCGTAGCCGCCGCAGTCCGCTCCGAACTCCCCCACATCGCTCGCGCCATCGATGCCATCGTCCCTCGCCTCGCTGCCGGCGGACGCCTCGTCTACATCGGGGCCGGCACCAGCGGCCGCCTCGGCGTCCTCGACGCCAGCGAGTGCCCGCCAACCTTCTCTGTCTCCCCCAACCTCGTCCAGGGCCTCATCGCCGGTGGCGACACCGCCCTCCGCCGATCGAGCGAGCAATCCGAAGACTCACCCGAAGAAGGCGCACGCGACCTCGCCCACGCAGGCTTCACCGCCGCCGACACCCTCGTCGGCATCGCCAGCAGCGGCCGCACACCCTACGTCCTCGGAGCCATGAGCCACGCCCGCAACCTCGGCGCACTCGTCCTCTCGCTCACCTGCGTCCCACACTCCGAGATGAGCCGCCTCGCGGACATCGCCATCACCCCCGTCACCGGCCCCGAGATCCTTACCGGCTCCACCCGCATGAAGGCCGGCACCGCCACCAAGCTCGTCCTCAACATGCTCTCGACCGGCATCATGATCCGCAGCGGCGCCACCTACGGCAACCTCATGGTCAACGTCCAGCCCACCAACCAGAAGCTCGTGGACCGCGCCCTCCGCATCATCCGTTCGATCACGGGCTGCGACGAACCCGGGGCCGCACGTCTCCTCGAAGCCGCCGGCGACGTCAAGGCCGCCATCCTCATGCACCAGCTCTCCATCGATCCCGCCGCGGCCGAACAGAAGCTGGCAGCAGCCAGCGGCTCCCTCCGCGCAGCCCTCAAACCCTAGCCAGTCGTAGTTGGCGCAATCAGGACCACACCCTCGACCGTTCAAACGAGCGACCTTGAGGATCAAACAACCGCGTCTCGGGGGGCGGGAGCTCCTCTTTACGAATGGACCGGGGCGAAGGGTCAGAGCCCCGGCCACACCCCATCCGCAACCACCGGCCGCCCCTTTTCGTTCCGCGCAAGGTAAGCAGCCGGAACGTCATGGTCATGCGGAAACATCACCAGCCACCCCTCCGGAATCGCCCGTTCATAAAATCGCTTCCGCTCCTCAATCACCCGCAGCGGATCGAGGTCGTACCCCATGCACCACGTCGGATCCAGATGCGATGACGTCGGGATCAGGTCCCCGATATAGCACGCATGCTCCACCGCCCCCTGCCCACTCCCCGATTCAATGTGAACCCCCAGCATGCTCGCCGTATGCCCCGGAAACGGTTCGACCCACACCCCGGGACAGATCTCCGGATCACGCTGAATCCGCTCCCGGTCGAGCAGCGTCATCTGCCCCGACGCGATCAGCGGCTCGTAGTTCGGCGCGAGATAGCTGACCGCATCACGCTCCAGCTGCAGCCGCCCATGCTCCACCTCACCCACCGCCGCAAAGTACCGCGCGTTCGGAAACGTCGGCGTCACCGAGCCATCCGCATGGAGCGTCGTGTTCCAGCCGCAGTGGTCGAAGTGGAGGTGCGTGTTCACCACAATATCCACCTCCTCCGGCCGGATCCCGGCCGCCGCCAGCGAGCTCGGCAGCAGCTCCTGGTTGCCCTGGATCTCGCGCATCTTTGCCGTCTGCTTGTTCCCGACACCCGTCTCGATCAGCACCGTATGCTTCCCCGTCCGAATCACGGCAGTGTTCAGCCCCAGCCGGATACGGTTCCGGTCATCCGCCGGCATCCGCTTCGCCCACAGCGTCTTCGGCACCACGCCAAACATGGCGCCGCCGTCGAGCAGGTAGATGCCGTCGCTGCAAAGCGTTACCTCGAACTCACCAAGCGTGAACCGCCCACGCACAAGATCATCGGCGGCAGGCGCAGCTATTCGGAGCCTGTGAGAAGGTTCGCTCGGATGCATGCTGAAGCGAGTGTCGCACACACGCACCCCCGCCAGGTCGCTACACGCGACCATCTAGCCCAGGGGTATGTGTGAGGGCGTCTAGGCCTGCGACGCCGACGCCATCAGCTTGGCAAGGTCACCCGGTATCTCGGCGGCAGGCGGAACCCGCTGCGTCGTTCCCGAGCTCCCGGCACCCGGAATCTGACCAGCAGCCGGCACCTGTGACGCCCCCATGCTAGGGCTCACGGGTGGACGCTGGGCCTGGAAGCATTGGCGGCAAAGCACCGGTCGGCCCTGCGTCGGTTTGAAGGGCACCGTGGTCTCCACCCCGCACGCCGAGCAGCTCGTCCGTGTCTCCGTTCGGGAGATCCCGGCTGCGGCAGGACCCGCGCCCGCCTCCGGCACCAGCACCGAACCGGCGCGACTTGCACGGCTTGCAACGTTTTGGATCGTTCTTAAACTGTTTGTCGAAGAAAAACAGCTGTTCCCCGGCGGTGAAGATGAACTCCCCACCACAATCACTGCAGGTCAGTAGGCGGTCAACGAATTCCATATCACTTCCCCCATCTCGCGGAAAAGTACTAGGGCCCGGTCCAACTTTTTTGGGGAGGAATTCTTTCAGGTTGGCCGGTGAGCGATCGCGCTGCAGAACCGGAGCCATGCATGGAGGAGGGGGCATGCAGTAGCAGTGATGGCGGCCGTCCCACAATCATCTAGGGGACGGCCTGCCGGATATCGGGAGTGGAACTAGTCCTGCTCCTTACGAACCTTCTTGCGATTACGCTTGCGTGCAAGCGCTTCCTTCACGCGCTTCTTCTCACCTGGCTTCAGATAAAAAGAGTGACGCTTCACTTCCTTGATGATGTCTTCAGTCTGCACTTTGCGTTTGAAGCGGCGCAGGGCATTTTCAAGGGGTTCGCCTTCCTGTACTCGAACCTCTGCCAAGAAAGATACACCTCCAAACGGCCCTGACAAGGGACCTTCTCAGCATAACGCGATTTCTTAACCGATTTCTTAAGGAAAATAGTCGAGCAGCCGGTAAAAACTTCCGTCTGATCCTCTATCCCCCTTCCGCAGCCCGGGATCCCTCCCCGAGCCGCAGTAGACTCGATCCAATGATCCGCACGCATCAGGGGGTGCACCCAACTATCCCCGCAAGCTGCTATGTCGACCCCTCGGCACAGGTGATCGGCGATGTGACCCTCGGGGCAACAGGCCAGCATCTGGATGAACGCCGTCCTCCGTGGCGACGTGAACTCCATCCGCATCGGCGCGCGCACCAACATCCAGGACTGCGCCGTTCTCCACGGCATGCGCCACCTCTACCCCGTCACTTGTCGGCGAGATGGTCACCATCGGCCACAACGCCACCGTGCACGGATGCGTCATCGAAGACGCCGTTCTCGTCGGCATCGGCGCCATCGTCCTCAACGACGCCCGTATCGGCGAAGGCTCCATCATCGCCGCCGGCGCCGTCATCCCCGAACACACCGTCATCCCGCCACGCTCGCTCGTCGCCGGTGTCCCCGGCAAGGTCAGACGCACCGCTCGACGACGACGAGCGTCGACACTCATCCTGCAGTACGCCCGCAACTACCTCGACTACTCCGCCGCCTACCTGGCCGAGCTTCCGCACCACAGCTGAATCCCCTCCCACACTGCAGGCGCAGGTCTTCGGTAGACTCAGTTCCATGGCAGTCATATTCAAGGTGCGGGGCACCCGAGATCTCTTACCCCCCGAAACCGATCTCTGGAACAGCGTGGAGCAGACCGCGCGCTCCGTCTTTGCACGCTACGGCTTTGGCGAGATACGCACACCCATCTTCGAGGACACGCAGCTCTTCGCACGCGGCGTCGGCGAAGAAACCGACATCGTCTCCAAGGAGATGTACACGTGGGAAGATCGCGCGCGCGCCGAGAGCGAACGCGCCCAAAGCCTCACCCTCCGGCCGGAAAACACCGCCGGCGTCGTCCGCGCCTATATCGAGCACAAGCTCAATGAAACCGGCATGCTGCAGAAGCTCTTCTACATCGGTCCGCAGTTTCGGCGCGAGCGCCCCCAGCGCGGCCGCTACCGCCAGTTCTGGCAGATCGGCGCCGAGGTACTCGGCCCCGCCTGGTCCGGTGCCGAAAGCCCCCTACGCGACGCCGAGCTCCTCGAGATGCTGGCCACGCTGCTCAACGAACTCGGCGTCCGTGGCTGGCGCCTCGAAGTCAACTCCATCGGCTCCGCCACCGACCGGCCGCGCTACCTCGCCGCCCTGCGCGAGGCCCTCGCCCCCATCAAAGATCAGCTCAGCGAGGACAATCGCCGCCGCGCCGACACCAACCCTCTCCGCGTCCTCGACAGCAAGAACCCGAGGACCAGGCGCTCATCGACAGCCTGCCCAAGATCGCCGACTTCCTCGACGACGAGTCCACCGACCACTTCCGGCAGGTGCTCGCCGCCCTTGATGCCTGCGGCGTGCCCTACCACCGTGAACTCCGCGCCTCGTTCGCGGCCTCGACTACTACACCCGCACCACCTTCGAGTTCACCGTTCCGGACGGCAGCGGCCTGGGCACCCAGAACGCACTGCTCGGCGGAGGCCGCTACGACGGCCTCAGCGAGATCCTGGGCGGACCGAAGGCGCCCGGCATCGGCTTCGCCATCGGCGAGGATCGCCTGATCCTGACCCTGCAGGCGCAGGCAGAGCTGGACGAGACCAGCCACCGATCAGCAAGCTCGACGCCTTCATCGCGCCGATGGGCATCGCGCAAAACCCCGCCGCCCTGGCGCTCGCCCGCGACCTGCGCGCACAGGGTCTCTCGGTCGAGCTGGGCGATGGCATCTTCCGTCTCCGAAAATCCTTCGAAACCGCCGACAAGCTCGCCCACCGCATGGTCATCGTCGGAGAAGACGAGGTTACGTCCGACATCTTCACCGTCAAATACTTCGCGGCAGGCGAACAAAGCAAGGTACCGCGGGCCGAACTCGCCGCTGCCCTGCGCGGCCCGCTTCCCCGCACCTAGATCCACTACACCATTCGAGCGCGGGTTCCAGGCCCTGGCTTCTCCGAAGCTCCGGACGCCGGCTCGAGCCGCACCCAACCCGGCCCCGTGTCGCCACATCCATCCCGCAGGCCCGGACAAGTCGCACATGCTAGACTTCCACCTCCCCGGCACCCTCCGTGCACGTACAACCGGAGAACGAATACTGGAGATCGGATGCACCCTGATGTTGAAAAACTGATCGGCCTTCAGAAAATCGACCTGGAGCTGAAGCGCCTGCGTGAGCAAAACGAAGCCCTGCCCCGCCACCTGGCCACCCTCGCGGCCAGGTCCGCAGCCACCCAGGCTGCGCTTCTCGCTGCTGAGGAGTCTCTCGCAAAGGAAGAAAAGCTGCGACGCTCGCTTGAAAGCGACGTCAAGCATCAGAACGAGCGAGCAGCCCGGGCCAGACGGCAGATGGACGTAGTCACCACGACACACCAGGCAGCTGCACTGGAGCACGAGATCGCCTTCGCCGCAAGTGAGGTTCGACGGCTTGAAGACGTAGAGCTCGAAAGCATGGAGCGAACCGAAACCCTGGAAGCGCAACGATCGCGCGCCAGGAGCGAAGCCGAAGCTGCCGAGACCATGCTCGAGCGGGAACGCCTCCGATCCTCCGACCTGATCACATCGTCCGTGCGGCAGATCCGCGAGCTCGACGGGGAACGCTCCCGCATCCGGCCCACCATCGGCGAGCGCGTACTGACAACCTACGACCGCATCTACAAGGCCAAAGGACTCGGCATCGCCGAAGGCGTCGATCAAAAGTGCTCCGCCTGCCAGATGCTCGTTCGCCCCCAGAAGTGGAACGACCTCCGCGATCGCAGCGACCACGAGACCATCATGACCTGCGAAAGCTGCGGCCGCATCCTCTACTGGGATCCCGCACGCGACGCACCCGTCAGAAAAGATACCGCAATCCGTGGCCGGCTCAGCTCCAAAGGCTGATCTGCGGTGACCGGGCAGGGGAGGCGAACAGGAAGAAAGCGCATCTGCATCGATATGGACGAGGTCATCGCCGATGCCGTCACCGAACACCTCTTCCGCTACAACCGCGATCACGGAGAGCAGATCACAAAGGCCGACCTGAACGGCAAATGGCTCTGGGATCTCGTCGCCATCGAACACCACGGCACACTCGAGGCCTACCTCCGTTCCGAAGACTTCTTCGCCGTTCTCGACGTCATGCCAGACTCCAGAAGAGTCATCCGGCAGCTCCAGGATCAATACGACGTCTTTATCGCCTCCGCCGCCATGGAAGTCCCCACCTCCTTCACGGCCAAATATCGATGGCTCGAGCAGCACTTCCCGTTCATCCCCGCCTCGCACATCGTCTTCTGCGGCGACAAAGGCATCCTCGACGCCGACTTCCTGATCGACGACAACCCCCGCCAGCTCCGCAGGTTCGGCGGCGAAGGCATCCTCTACAGCGCCCCTCACAACGCCGGCGTCACCGGCTTCCGAAGAGTCGCCGACTGGCTCGAGATCGAGCAGCTCTTTCTGCGCTGAAGTCCTCCCCGGTTGCGCCGACTTACACGCCCCGGCTCACATTCCCGGGCCAGCACCAGGCTCACGCGTAAAGCGCAGCCTCGAACTCGCTGCAGCACCGCATCGCTCCACGCATGCGTTCGACTTCCGCCACACGTCCCCGCCCTGCTCAAGGAAGTTCGGAAAGTCCGATCGGCAGTACCCCGCGTGCGCCTCGAAATCAAAGATCGCCTGCGCCGTCCCGTCAAGGTAAAGCGCCGCCCTCTGCCCGTCCGCGCGACCACTCCACACTTGCAATCCGCTCCCTCTCGCGGTCCTGGAGACTGCGACACGTTATAGATCAGCATCGCGTCCAGGATGCTCTCCTCCTGCGTCTCGCGCGATCGGTCGCAGGCATAGAAGTACCCCGCCACCCCCTCGTCCTCAAACACAACGGTCCACGGAACGATGTTCGAGTTCACAGAAAGAAACGCCCGGCCCGGAGTGAACGAAAGCGACTGCATACCCCTCACGATACACTCGAGGTAGGCTGAAAAAGAGCCTCGCCGGAAGCCCCCGGCGTCGTCCCGGGACACAGGCGCCCACCGGGCAAGGATCGACACACATCGTTGCGTTCCGAAAGCTCTGCTCCAGGGAGATCAAGGCTGTTGAGGTTGTTTCGTCTTCACATCGGCCGCCCTCAACAACTCGCGGCCTTGCTTCTGCTCGTCTTCCTCTCAGAGTGCCTGTGGGTCGTCGCGCACCAGCAACTCTCCCCCGCCGACTACCGCTTCGCCCGCTGCGGCCGCGAGATGTGGGAGCGGCCCTCCCCCCTCGCCGGCTACTTCACCACCTGCGGCAACCTCCACGGCGACGGAACCTTCGCCTACCGCGCTCGCCGGCCTTCCCCTCACCGTCCAGCGCCTCGCACTGCTCGGCAGCCGACAAGCTCCGCAAGCCCGAGAACCGCCTCTACACCGGCGGCACCCTGAACGGGTCAACCTGGGAGGCGCGACACGAGATCGGTCTACGTCAAATACCTCCTCCACCTCCCCTTCATCCTCTTCGCCGTCTGGCTCGGCGCAGGTCTGTGGTGGGTCTCGCGCCGGCTCTTCGGCAACGAGGGCGGCTTCCTCGCGCTCGCCCTCTACTGCTTCTGCCCCGACGATCATCCGCTACGCCGTCGTCCCCAACAACGAGGTGCTCGCCATGTGGGGCCTCTATGGCCTCGTCTACACCGGCATCGGCGTCGCCCACGCCATGCACGGCCCGCGGCGCAAGTGGCGTCCCCGCATCGCCCTCCTCACCCTCGCCCTTGGACTCACCGCCGCCGCCCACCTGCTCGCCGCCATGGTCGGCTTCGTCGCCGCCACCATCCTCATGTTCTATCTCGCGGAGCGGCGCCGCAGCCATGTCCTTCAGATCCTGATCTACTCCGCCCTCGGCGGCCTCGCGATCGTGTTCGCCTCCTTTGCCTTCCGCCTGCAGCCTTCACGCTACGTCTTCACCGGCGGCGGCGGCCGCTTCTGGTTGTCTCGCCAGCCCGTCAAGGCCTTCTTCTCGACCATCTCTGATGGTCCAATCGTGGTCGCCGCGCTGGTCTCGCTGGTGCTTTGGATGCGGCGTCCGGCGCAGCCGCTACTTCGGCAACACGCGCCCCGCTCGCCATGGCCGTCATCCTCTTCCCGCTCGTCACCACCCAGACCGTCACCGCCGCCTGGCTCTGGGCCCTTCCGTTCCTGTTCACCTTCATCGGCGGCGTCTTCGCCGACGCCCTCGAGACCCGCAACCGCAGCCTCTTCCTGGGCCTCACCGGCGGTATCCTCGCCACCCAGGGCCTGGTCTGCCTGGCCACCCTCCCCGCTCTTGCCCGCATGTGACCCAGCCGCAATCCTCATCGGCCGCGTTCCCAGATGCGAACAGTAACCCGGCGTCCGGCTGATTTCTCACGAGATCCGTGCAACCGCTCCGTATATAAGAGCAGGTAGGTAGTTCACTCTGAAGGGTTGGTGCGGTTTGGAACGACGGACGTGGGCGCGGCAGCTGGGTTGTGGTTGTGTCATGGCTCTTGCTGCTTCTGGCTGGAGGCTGCCGAAGACACCGGAAGACCACCTCCGCAGCCCAACTCCCCGGACTTCGCCAGGCAATCTGCAGACCCTCACGGCACAGGGCCAGCTCCCCATCCTCCGCTGGCCCAACTTCTCGGACTACCAGGCCGACGTCAAGACCTTCTACGACGACCGCAACTACGAGCTCGCCTGGTCCCGCGACGGCAAGCCCACACCCGCAGCCACCGGCTTCATCGAGGCCTTCCGCACCGCGGACACCAAGGGACTCAGGCCCGAAGACTACGACGCCAGCCGCTGGGCGGATCGCATCGCAAAGCTCGGGACCAAGGACCCCGACGCCATCGCGCAGTTCGACGTCACCATGACCGTCAACCTCATGCGCTTCGTCTCCGACCTCCGCATCGGCCGCGTCAACCCCTCCCACTTCAACTTCGCCATCGACACCCAGCAGAAAAAGTACAACCTCCCCGAGTTCCTCTCCGACCAGGCCGTCGACTCCACCGATACCTCAAAGCTGATCTCCGGCGTCGAACCCGACTCCGACGAGTACCGCGCCACCGAAGAGGCCCTCGCCCAATACCTCGAACTCGCGAAGCTCGAGCAGGCAAACCACCGCGATCCCCTTCCCATGGTGACCGAAGCCGCTCAACGTCGGCGACGCCTACCAGGCCGGAGCAGACCTCGAGCAGCGACTCGTCTTCGAGGGCGACGGCAGCGTCACCGCCGGAGTCGCCGGCCAGGCCGAAGGCAGCCCTGACAAGCTCACGCCAGGCGGCCTCCGACGGCCTCAAGTCCTACCAGGCACGCCACGGCCTCACCCCCGACGGCAAGCTCACCCCCGCAACCGTCAAGAGCCTCAACGTCCCCATGTCCGACCGCGTCACCCAGCTCCAAAACTCGCTCGAGCGCTGGCGCTGGCTCCCCGACCCCTACATCAACGCACGCCTCATGGTGAACCTCCCGGAGTTCGTCCTGCGCGGCTACAGCGCCCGACGCACAACCTCGACTTCACCATGCGCGTCGTCGTCGGCAAGGTCGTCGGCGAGCACGAGACCCCCGTCTTCACCCACATGATGAAGTACCTCATCTTCCGCCCTTACTGGAACGTCCCCGTCGACATCGCCAAGAAAGAGCTGGTGCCCCACATGCTCGCAAAGCCCGGCTACCTCGAGACCAAGAACTTCGAGGTCACCAATAACAAGGGCGAGGTCAGACTGGCTACACCACGGCCAGGGTGGAGCACGGCGGTCTGCTGGTGCGCGAAAAGCCCGGCCCCAAAAACTCGCTCGGCCTCGTCAAGTTCATGTTCCCCAACCAGTACGACATCTACCTCCACTCCACCCCGCAGACCTCGCTCTTCGACCGCACCCGCCGCGACTTCAGCCACGGCTGCGTCCGCGTCCAGAAGCCCGACGATCTCGCCACCTGGGTGCTCGAAGGCCAGACCGACAAGGACGGTCAGCCGTGGGACCTCGAAAGGTCACACGACGCCATGCAGAACGGCCAGGACAACAAGCAGGTCAACCTCAAGACCCAGCTGCCCATCGTCATCTTCTACCTCACCGCCCACGTAGGCGACGACGGCCGCGTCCACTTCTTCGACGACATCTACGGCTACGACGCCGACATGCAGCAGGTGCTCGAGAAAGGGCCGCCCTACCCGACCAAACCCGAGCCCGTCAAGATCACAACCAAGCCGGGAGACACCGCCTAGCCGTCTCTGCGCTCGGCCCGCTTCGTTCAGTGCCGTCAACCAGGAGGTGAGCCCCGGGAATCGCACAAACGCAGATCCGCTGATACAGAACACCGCCCCGCAATCCCCTCCTGTCAACAAAGTCGGCGCGCCGCTGAGTAAAATCCCAGATGAATGGCGTCGGCACCCAAGACGAAGCACGGGCCCTTGATCGATGGCGCGCGCTTCCGCAAGCTGCTGATGGACTGGTACGCGAAGTACGCACGCGATCTCCCCTGGCGCGGTGTCACCGACCCCTACCGCACCTGGGTCAGCGAGGTCATGCTCCAGCAGACGCGCGTCGCTGCCGTCCTCGAGCACTACCAGGACTTTCTCGAAGCGTTTCCCCACCATCGTCGCCCTGGCCCTTGCGCGAGGAGCCGGAGGTCCTGGCCGCGTGGTCCGGCCTGGGCTACTACCGGCGCGCACGCATGCTGCACAGGGCCGCCCAGTTCATCACGCAGCGAGCTTGGCGGCGTGCTGCCCTCCAGCTCCGCCGGGCTCCGCACCCTTCCCGGCATCGGCGAATACACCTGTGCCGCCATCGCCAGCATCGCCTTTGGCGAGAGCATCGCCGTCGTCGACGGCAACGTGGAGCGCGTTCTCCTGCGCGTCACCGGCCGCCCCGAGGACGCAACCGCCAGCGGCCACGCCTTCGTCCAGAGGGCAGGCCGCAATCGCTCGTCCCGCGGCGCCAGGGCGGGCGCAGCGGGGCAACCCGCCCGGCGATCACAACCAGGCCATGATGGAGCTGGGCGCCACCATCTGCCTGCCGCGCGCCCCGCTCTGCCTCCAGTGCCCGGTCTTCGCCCTCTGCCACACCCGCGGCGAACACAAAACGCTGCCCCGGGCCGCGCAGACCAGCAGCAAGTCAGCCTGCCTCCTCTGGCTCCGAAAGCAGGGGACCGCGACCGAGGTGCTGCTCGAGCGCAGGTCCTCCCATGCCAGCCTTATGCCCAGCATGTACGAGCTCCCACCCTTGCCGATGGACGTTGTGGCAGGCCGCGAGCCCGTCCTCCGGGTGCGCCACGCGATCACCAACACCAACTACTACGTGCAGTCTTTTCGCCTCGCGGCGGGTCCGACACCGTCCCTTGCGGACGCCGTGCCTACCTCCTCGAGCGCCCTCTTCTGGGTGACCACCCGGAGCCTCGCCGGAGCTTCCGCTCACCGGCCTCGCGCGCAAGGCGCTCCAGCGGCTGGATGTGATGGCCGTCCAAAGACCCGTGCAGGCCTGAGCGAAAGCCGCACCCTCGCCTATACTTCAGGTCTATGACATCCAGCTCGACGAAGAGGAGCCGTGTCCCCCGCGCAAGCTCTGGGCCATCGCGTCTGACCCTCGGTGCTTTGATCGCCGGCAGCGCTTCGGTCCCGGCGTTCGCGCAGGCCGATTCCCGCGCGCGTTCCGGCAAGCAGGCCCAGCTTTGAAGGCCGCCGAGGCCACCATCGACCCCGAAAGATCCGCGCCCACGTCCGCTTCCTCGCCGACGACCTCCTCGAAGGCCGCGGCCCCGGCCTCCGCGGCGGCGACCTCGCCGCCAAGTACATCGCCACGCAGTTCGCCCTCGACGGCCTCAAGCCCGCCGGCGACAACGGCACCTACCTCCAGCAGGTCAACTTCGTCGGCATGAACGCCGTCGGCGCGAAGACCACGCATCGAGCTCGATCCCGCAAAGTCCGGCAGCGCCATCCCGCTCACGCTATCGGCCGACGACTACACCGTCAGCAACCGCACGCCTCACCCCCGTCGCCGACATCGACGCCCCCATCGTCTTCGTCGGCTACGGCGTCACCGCGCCCGAGTTCAACTGGGACGACTACGCCGGCGTCGACGTCAAAGGGCAAGGTCATCCTCTGCATCGTCGGCGACCCACCGTCCGACGATCCCAAGTTCTTCGGCGGCAAGGCCCTCACCTACTACGGCCGCTGGACCTACAAGTTCGAGCAGGCCGCCCGCAAAGGCGCCGTCGGCGCCCTCATCATCCACCGCACCGACCTCGCCAGCTACGGCTGGGACGTCGTCAAGAACTCCAACACCAGCGAAAAGACCTTCCTCGCGCGACGACACCAACCCGCAGCTCGAAGCCGCCAGCTGGATCCAGCTCGACGTCGCCCGACAAGCTCTTCGCCGCCGCCGGCATGAACACTCGACGACCGAGATCGACGCCGCCGGCAAGCGCGGCTTCAAAGCCGTCGAGCTCCCCGTCCGCCTCAAGGCCCACGTCGAAAGCACCGTCCGCCCCTTCGAGTCGCCCAACGTCGTCGGCATCCTCCCCGGCACCGGCGACCGGCACAAGACCAGGCCGTCCTCTACACCGCCCACTACGACCACCTCGGCTTCGTCCCCGGCATGCCCGGCGACAACATCTACAACGGCGCCGCCGACAACGCCACCGGCTGCGGCATCCTCCTCGAGATGGCCCGCGCCTGGTCCAGTGCCGCACCGTCCACCGCAGCCTCGCCGCACTCGACGTCATCTTCGCCGTCCGTCACCGCCGAAGAGCAGGGCCTGCTCGGCTGCGAATACCTCGGCCAGCATCCGCCCGTCCCCGCCGGCAGATCGCCCTCGACATCAACTACGACATGATCCTCCCCATCGGCGTCCCGAAGGAGATCAACGTCAACGGCGCCGCAGCGCACCAGCTTCTACCCCGACGGTCGAGGCCACCGCCAAGCGCTTCGGCCTCGCCATCGTCCCCGACCCCCGGCCCGAGGCCGGCACTACTACCGCTCCGATCACTTCAGCCTCTCGCGCGTCGGCATCCCCGCCTTCTCCATCGACGCCGGCACGCTCTACGAAGGCCACGACCGCGCCTGGGGCGAGGCCCAGGAAAAGGACTTCAACGACCACCGCTACCACAACTTCTCCGACAACTACACCCCAGACATGGACTTCCGCCGGCAACGCCAAGCTCGCCCGCTTCGGCATGGACCTCGGCTGGAAGGCCTCCACCGCCCCGCACTCCATCGAGTGGAACGCCGGCGACGAGTTTGAAGCCGCCCGCAAGGCAAACCTCCCCTAGGCAGCCCGAGCCAACGGCAGCCGCAGCCAACAAGCCCCGCCCGCCCGGCCCAGGCGTGGCTTAGCCCGGCAGACGAAAAGAGGCGCTCCCACCCGGGAGCGCCTCTCATCATCGTCTCTCTGCAAAATCTCAGCTCTGTGGTACCCGGGCCTTCTCAGCCTCCTGCACCGACTTGTCCTGCTGCTTCTTCGCGTTTGCCTGCGACTTGGCGGCCTTCGCGTTCGCCTTGGCCGCGTTCTCCTCATGCTTCTGCTGCTTGCGCTGCGCCTTCAACTCACTCTTGGTCACGGCGGGCGTTGTGGTCAGTGGAGTAGCCGTCTCCGTCGTCGTAGTCGTGGTCTGGCTGGTAACAGGAGGCGGTGTGCTCGTCTGTGTGGGAAGTGCGGGATCCTGGGCAAAGACGCTCGAAACACCCAGGGCAGCGAACAGTGCTGCGGTCGCAGCAGCGGACGGTTTAACTCTCATGGACGATCTCCTAAAGGCAGCGGGGAAGTTTCACAGATCCACACCATCTACCTCATAGATAGATGATCGTTAGCCGACAGACGATGTTTCGATCCCTGATGCTCCCCGCCTGGTCTCTCTCAACCCGCTCGAAAGAGGCCGCAGCCGCCACACACCCGGTTTTTCATGTCTCCTTCTCCACCCGCCCGCATCGAATCTCTCGGATGCGACCCCCGAGGGAGATCGCATCCCGGCAACACCAAGGAGACACAACGATGGATCGCAGCGCAAGCGCAGTCTGGCATGGCGGTTTGAAGGACGGCAAAGGCACCATCTCCACCCAGAGCGGGGCCCTCAAGGAGACGCAGTACAGCTTCAGCACCCGTTTTGAGAATGGCGTCGGCACCAACCCCGAGGAGTTGATCGCAGCCGCCCACGCGGGCTGCTTCACCATGGCACTCAGCGCGCAGCTCACCGATGCAAACCTCGTTCCCGACACCCTCGAGACCACCGCCGTCGTCACCATGGAAAAGACCGACGATGGGCCGACCATCACCAAAATTCACCTGACCACAAAGGCCCAGGTCCCCGGTGCCGAAAAGGACAAGTTCGACGAGCTCGCCAAGAAGGCAAAGGAAGGATGCCCGATCTCCCGCCTCCTCAAAGCTGCCGAGATCACCCTCGACGCCCGTCTGGTCTAGCCCCACCCTCAACGTCAGCGACGCAAAACAGCTCCCATCAGTCTTGGGAGCTTCTGCGTCGCTGTTGCCTAGTGGCTATGGCCATGATGGTCATGCGCGCCAACCGCCGCAAGCTCGGGCGGAGCGCTGCAGCCATGCGTCGTCTCGCATCCCACCGTCTCGAACTGGATCGTGGTATGCCGGATATGGAACCTGTCCGCCAGCGTGCACTTGATGCCGTCAAGGATGCTTCCGCACGCCGACATCGGCATCTCCTCGATCGTTACATGGCTCGCCAGCGCATGCGTCTGCGATCCCAGGCTCCATACATGAAGATCGTGGACGTTGAGCACGCCCGGCACCGCCTGCATCGCGCCTCGCACCTCCGACAGCTCCACCGACCGCGGCGTTCCTTCCAGCAGAATGTTCAGCGTCTCCCGCACAATGCCCGCGGAGCTCCAAAGAATCATCGCCGCGATCACGATCGACAGCACCGGATCGATCCAGGCAATGCCCGTCAGGAGAATCCCCGCGCCCCCGGCGATCACCGCAGCCGTCGACAGCGTATCGCCCAGCATGTGGAGAAACACCGAGCGGATATTCACGTCGCCCGAAAAACGCCACAGCAGCGTCGCAATCGCCCCGTTCATCACCACACCCGCCGCTGCGACAATCATCATGATGCGCGGCTGGACGGGAACCGGCACCGCGAGCCGATGAAACGCCGCAATCGCAATCCAGCTTGCCAGCACAATCAGCGTCAGCGCATTCACAAACGCCGCAAGCACCCCCGCCCGCTGGTATCCAAACGTCTTCTCGTCGGTCGCGGGCCTCGCCTGGAAGTACACCGCCAGCGAAGAGAGCGCAATCGCCAGCAGATCCGACAGGTTATGCCCCGCCTCCGATATCAGCGCAAGCGAGTGAGCGCGCAGACCGAAGTAGAAGGTCGCCAGCACGTACGCGGAGGTCGCCGCCATCGAGATCTTGAGAACGCGCTGAATCTTGCGGTTTGGCGAGGCCACCATGTGCATACTTCAAGTCTAGTCGTCTCGCCGCATCGCTGACACGACGATTCCTGCCCTGCCTTCATAAGCTTACGGCTGGGCCAGACACTCTTTCACCCCGCCGTTTCACTCACTGGTCGCCAGGTATCGTCACCGGCGCCACCGGATTCTTGTGATCGATCCGAAGTCCGCTCCAGTTCTCCGACACGACGATCGAGTTCCCCGGATTCCGCGGATCGAACCGCACCTGCACGGGCAGGTCGATCCGAACATGTCGCACGTGCTCCGTAAGTGGGCTCACATCCTGCGCGCACTCATACGTCACCCCGGCCGCACGGTACCGGTAGATCAGCGTGTTCGGCACAGGACCGGGCGCATCCCCAACCCAGGCCGTCTCCGTAATACTGCCGTCCACAATCCGGCCCGTCGCCGCAAGCAGCTCGCGGCGCTCCCGCTCAATCTCCTCGGCCGACGGTACCTTCCGCGTCAGGGCATAGGAGGTCGCCGCCGCAATCGCCGCGAGCGTAAAGGCCACGCCGGTAAGAACCTTCGGCGACCGGAAAACGATCCCCAGAGAGGCTGGGACAGAGGTGAAGATCATCGGGTCTCAGCATAACGTATGAGCAAAAAACTCTGGCCAGAAAAGGTCCCGCACGGGGTCGCCGGATCCCCGCCAGCACAGCCCTGAGCTGGTGCGCCTCAGCCTTCCACACCACGGGATACTGCCCCAGGGGGGACGGTATACTAAAGTTTGCGCCTATGAAGAGACCTCTTGATCGTTCGAACTCCGCGGCACAGAGGCCCCTGCGGCACCTGCCCCCGCCGGCGCAGCCTGATACCTCAGCAAACCCCCTCGACCTCGGCGATGGCCGCCGAATCCGGTCAACCACGGTCATCTGCGTCCGGCGCGGCGACGCCGTGGTCATGGCGGCGGACGGACAGGTCTCCCTCGGCTCCACCATCATGAAGCACTCCGCCAAAAAAATCCGCAAACTCTATCAGGACAAAGTCTTGGCAGGCTTCGCCGGGTCCACTGCCGACGCCTTCAGCCTGTTCGCGCGCTTTGAAACCAAGCTCGAGCAATACGCCGGAAACCTCGGCCGCGCTGCCGTCGAGCTCGCCAAGGACTGGCGCACCGACAAGATGCTCCGCCAGCTCGAAGCCCTCCTCATCGTCACCGACGCCAGGCAGACCTTTCTTCTAAGCGGAAATGGTGACGTCATCGATCCCGACGAGGGAATCGCAGTCATCGGCAGCGGCGGCAGCTACGCCCTTGCCGCGGCTCGCGCGCTTATGGACAACACGGAGATGACCGCGCGTGAAATCGCCGAGAAGAGTCTCCTCATCGCCGGCAGGATCTGCCTCTACACCAACGACCGCGTCACCATCGAGGAGCTCAAGGCCGAGTGACACGGATGCCGCGCCCCAGGGTACCTCAACTCAAGCACAACTGCTCCCGGCAAACCCCCCGGGCCCTGGAGCTCTGCGCCCTTCTAGCACTGACCCTCACCGCCGCCGCTCCCGCCTTCGCCCAGCATCGAAGCTCGGCCGCCGTCGGCATCAACGTCGTCGGCGCGCCCGTTCCCGACCCCATCCTCAAAGGCAAGCGAGCCTTTATCGCCTACGAGCTCGGTGACGTCAGCTCCTTTCCCTCACGCTACAGCGGCGGGCCAGAGCGCGCGTACAGCGAGTTCTACTCGCAGATGAAGCAGTGGGGCAGGTACCAGCTCGTCTCCGACCCGAAGGACGCCGACGTCATCTTCGCAATCCGCTTCGTCGATCCGCCGGAGATCTCGGCCCCGCAGGTCCGCCTCGGCATCTCCGACGCACGCGCCCACGTCCCCCTCTGGGGCTTCGTCGAGCAGGTCGACGCCGCCTTCCGCAAAAAGAACCGCGACGCCGACTTCACCGACACCGTCTCCCTCCTGGTGGCGGACCTCAAGGCGCTCGTCGAGCCTGCGCTGACAACGACCGCCCCGCGCCCCTAGCTCCAGGTCCATCTGTGCGGATAGTTCCTATGTACAGATCGCCGTAATCCGTCGCAAACGTCTCTCAGAAGGAAGGACATCAAGGATGGCAATTTATCTACCCGGAGCAGCCGAAGATCAGGCCCTCGCCCTCGACGACATGACGCCGCGCGAGATCGTCGCCGAGCTCGACAAGTACGTCGTCGGCCAGGCCGCCGCCAAGCGCGCCGTCGCCATCGCTCTGCGCAATCGCATGCGCCGGCAGAAGCTCTCGCCCGAGCTCGCCGAAGAGATCATGCCCAAGAACATCATCATGATCGGGCCCACCGGCGTCGGCAAAACCGAGATCGCCCGGCGCCTCGCCAAGCTCACCAACTCGCCCTTCCTCAAGGTCGAAGCCTCGAAGTTCACCGAGGTCGGCTACGTCGGCCGCGATGTCGAATCCATCGTCCGCGACCTGGTCGAGATCGCCATCGACATGGTGCGCGACGAGAAGCTCGAAGAGGTCGAAGACAAGGCCGAGCTCGCCGCCGAAGACCGCCTGCTCGACCTGCTGCTCCCATCCACGCCCGCCGCGGCCACCGCCGCAAACGCTGCCGCCGCTACCCAGGAGCCCGGCACCAACGTCATCCAGCTCCCGTCCTCGATGGACACCACCTCGCCCAACAGCTTTGCCGCCTCAGGCGACCAGCAGGCCGCCGAACCCGGTGCAAGAGCCGACAACTCGGCGCATAGCCGACCCCCAGGGCAGGGAAGACCGCGCCCGCGAAAAGCTCCGCCAGCAGTTCCGCGAGGGCAAGCTCGACGAACGCATGGTCGAGCTCGACGTCCGCGACCGCAACCAGCCCACCTTCGAGTTCATCACCAACCAGGGCCCCGATGAGATGGACGCCAGCAGCTTCAAGGACATGCTCCCCGGCCTCTTCGGCCAGCGCATGAAGAAGCGCAAGATGAAGGTCGCCGAAGCCTTCGAGTACCTCGTCCAGGAGGAAGAAGGCCGCCTCATCGACATGGACCAGGTCACCCGCCTCGCCGTCGAGCGCGTCGAAGACTCCGGCATGGTCTTCCTCGACGAGATCGACAAGATCGCCGGCCGCGAAGGCGGCCACGGCCCCGACGTCAGCCGCGAGGGCGTCCAGCGCGACATCCTCCCCATCGTCGAAGGCACCACCGTCAACACCAAGTACGGCATGGTCTCAACCGACCACATCCTCTTCATCGCCGCCGGCGCCTTCCACGTCTCCAAGCCCTCCGACCTCATCCCCGAGCTGCAGGGCCGCTTCCCCATCCGCGTCGAGCTCCAGTCGCTCACCGTCGACGACTTCGTCCGCATCCTCACCGAGCCCAAGTCCTCGCTCGTCAAGCAGTCCACCGCCATGCTCGAGACCGAAGGCCTCAAGCTCGAGTTCACCAAGGAGGCCATCCTCGAGATGGCGCAGTTCGCCTTCCGCGTCAACGAGACCACCGAGAACATCGGCGCGCGCCGCCTCCACACCATCCTCGAGCGCGTCCTCGACGAGATCAGCTTCCAGGCGCCCGACCTCTTCAAGAGCCCGCGCGCCGAAGCAACGCAGGAAGGTGTCGTCGCCGAGATCGGTGCCTCCGCCCCGCTCAATGGCGCGCCTCTCATCCCGTCGCCGCCACTGCCCGTCATTGAACGCCAGACCGCAAGCGGCGTCGAAAAGGTCATCGTCGTCGACCCCGATTACGTCCGCCAGCAGGTCGCCTCCATCGTCAAGGATCAGGACCTTTCACGCTACATCCTCTAGCGCATCCAACCGCACGCCCACACATAACCCCAGCCGCCACCGTGCGATAATCCCTCCATGGAGAGATTGAGCCGGTGGGCCTGGCTGGGGTTCGTGGGCCTGTGTCTTCTTGCAGGTCTGGGCTACGTTCAGTACGACTCCTACCTCATGGACGGCGACAGCGTCTCCTTCATGGACATCGGCGACGGCCTCAGCCATCACCATGCCTCGCTCGCCCTCAACAGCTACTGGAACCCCCTCTACCCAGCATTTCTCGCGCTCGCCCAGACGCTCACCCACACCTCACGCTGGCACGAGCTCCACGTCTACGCCTGCCTGAACTGGCTCATCTTTGTCGCTTGCATCGGAGCCACCGTCTATCTCGTCGACGGCTTGGTCAGGCTCCAGCAGATCTTCAACCCGAACGGCCTCGAAGATGCCGCGATGTCGCCCCTTGCGCTCCGCTATGCTGCCATCGGAATACTCTTCTGCTCCTTTGAGCGCGAGCTGCGCATCGGCTTCATCCGCTCCGATTCGCTTCTCCTCCTCCTCCTCCTCCTTGCCGCAGGCCTCGTCCTCCGGCTAGAGGTACGTGCCACCCTCCTCCGCTACGCTGCACTCGGCCTCACCCTCGGCCTCGCCTATCTCACCAAGTCCTTCGCCTTCCTTCCATCCGCCTTCCTTCTCCTCGGCATGCTCATCTTTGGCGCAACGCGCAAGGGCCTGCCCCGCCGCTCCATCACGCTCGGCGCCATCCTCGCCGGCTCCGTCTTCGTCCTCATCGCCGGCCCGTACATCGCCGGCATCTCCCGCCAGATGGGCCACTTCACCACCGGCGAGTCCGCCCGCCTCAACTACGCCCACTTCGTCGACGGGGCCGAGCGCTGGCACGAGTGGACGCACGGCACCCTGGGCCACGCAACCGGCCCTTTTCTCCACCCCGAGCTCATGCTGCTCGGGTCGCCACCCGTATTCTCCTTTCGCAATCACCCCGTCGGCACCCTTCCGCTCTGGCTGGACCCCGCCTGGTTCACCGCAGGCCTGAAGGCGCACGTGTGGCTTCCCGGGCACCTCCGGCGCCTCCTCCGCAACTCCCAACTGCTTCCGCTCTGGATCGCCAACCATCCCGAAGGCCCGCTTCTGCTCGGTGTCCTGCTTGCTTCAGGAGCCGTTCTCCGCCGCCGCCGGCAGGAGTGGTGGCCCTGGCTCGTCGTACCCGCATGGGGCCTCCTCATGCTGGCCATCTACTTCCCCATCGATCTCCAGGAGCGTTACCTCACCACGATGCTCATGCTGATCCTCGTCCCCGTGCTCGCCATGCTTCGTCGGCCAGCCTCGGACACCTCGGACAGCATCGTTCGAGTCGGAAACGGCGCCGCCGTCCTGCTCGCCCTCTTTGCGCTCACGTCCGGCTTCCAGAACCTCCTCGACATGCGCCGCCAAATCCACCTCGTCGGTCGAACCTCCGGCCTCTACTCGGACGAGATCTTCGGCGCCGCCAAGGGTCTCGTAAGCCTCGGTGTCAAGCCGGGAGACGCCCTCGGCTGCATGGGAGGACAGGCATGCTACCGCGATCCCTACTGGGCGCGTCTCACCGGCGCGCAGATCATGGGCGAGGTCGAAGTCCTCGACTCCGTGCCAACCGACGTCGCCTGGAACAGCTTCCCCAACAAGCAAGCCATACTCGACGCGCTCCGATCCCAGGGCATACACGTTATCGTGACAACCATGCCCGGCGTCTCGGTTATCCCCCCCGGTTGGCGGCAGCTCGAAACCTCCAGCTACTTCGCATACACGATCCCAGACGCGCCCTAGGGACCTGCACACCGGACCCGGGCAGCCTCAAGGGCGCCGCAATACCAGCAACCCAGTAATGTAACGCTTCAAGTTACAGACATCGGCCTTTGGAAAGCAAACCAGACCGTGCTTGTTACATATTCAGTCCGATCGAGGTCTCTTCGTCCTGTCAGAGGAGCAGGCGAGCGACCCGCAGGGACCCGGGTACTCTCTCCTGCGTCGTACTCAACTCCGGGCACATGACGGCTCCCAGCTTTAAGCCGAAACTAGTCCGCCGGCCTCCCTCGCTCAAGGAGAGCAAGAGAAAAGCCGGCGGTTGATGGATACAGTACGCTCCGTGCTTTTACGCCCGGCAGCATGCTCTTTCGTTACAGCAGGTGAGCCTTACGCGTTCACCGTCTGCTTCGCGCTGATCTCGCTCAGACGCTTCGCCAGCAGCTTCTCCAGGTCTTCGAGCGCCTTGGAGAAGCCCTCGATCCCTTCCTTCAGCTTGTCGTGCGCCATGCGATCCTCCGCATGCATCTTCTCGAACGTCGCCTGGTCGATCGTCAGCTTCTCGATCTGCATCCCCTTGGCCTTCTCGGCGTCCAGCTTGCGGGGCAGATCGCCCTGGGCCTTGTCGAGCTCATCCAGCAGCTTCGGCGAGATCGTCAGCAGGTCGCATCCCGCAAGCTCCGTGATCTCACCCGTGTTGCGGAAGCTCGCGCCCATCACAACCGTCTTGTATCCAAACTTCTTGTAGTAGTTGTAGATCGTCGTGACCGACTGCACGCCAGGATCCTCCGCGCCAACGTAGTCCTTGCCCGTGTCCTTCTTGTACCAGTCCAGAATGCGGCCCACAAACGGCGAGATCAGCGTCACCTTCGCCTCCGCGCACGCGATCGCCTGGTGCAGCCCGAACAGCAGCGTCAGGTTGCAGTGGATGCCCTCCTTCTCGAGGATCTCCGCCGCCTTGATGCCCTCCCACGTCGACGCAATCTTCATCAGCACGCGGTCGCGCGAGATACCCGCCTCGTCGTACTGCTTGATGATGTCCCGCGCCTGCTCCATCGTCTTCTCGCGGTCGTACGACAGCCGCGCATCCACCTCGGTCGAAACCCGCCCGGGAACGATCTC
This sequence comes from uncultured Acidobacteriaceae bacterium, assembly GCA_963752655.1. GTDB lineage: Bacteria > Acidobacteriota > Terriglobia > Terriglobales > Acidobacteriaceae > Edaphobacter. The sequence continues at coordinate 346,179 of CAVVZK010000011.1, read as the reverse complement.
CAGGATCTTGCGGCCGAACGCCACGGCCAGCGTCTTGAACGCGAACGCCGCTACGTCCTTATCCGACGCGTTGTCGCCCGCAGTCTCGCGCGCATGCTGCAGAACGTCGTCGACGATCTGCGAGTACTCCGGCATCCCAGCCGCCGCCTGCAACAGCGACGGATTCGTCGTGGCATCCTGCGGCTTGAACTTCTTGATCGAGTTGAAGTCGCCCGTGTCGGAGACGACGGTGGTCATGCTACGAAGCTGTTCGAGTAAAGACGCCATAGGAGAGCTCCTCGCTTTTCATCTTCAATTTTACTGCAGGAGACCCCTTCATGCGGCGATATCCGTCTCCCGCCTCCTCCGCATCCGCGCCCGCTCAGCCCGGCTGCACCACGTTCTCAAGCACACCCAGCCCGTCGATCCGCACCTCCATCCGATCCCCCGCGCTCACCGGCCCCACCCCCGCCGGCGTCCCCGTCGGGATCAGGTCGCCCGGCTCGAGCGTCGCAAACGCCGTGATGTACCGCAGCAGCTCCGGAATCCAAAAGATGAAGTCCGCCGTCGACCCCGTCTGCCGCAGCTCGCCGTTCACATGCGTCGTCACCGTCACCGGATCGCCCCCGACCGGGTCGATCTCGTCCGATACCACCGGTCCCACCGGGCAGAACGTGTCAAAACCCTTCCCCCGCGTCCACTGCCCGTCGCTCTTCTGCAGATCGCGCGCCGTCACATCGTTCACGCACACATACCCCCGGATGTAACCTCCGGACATCCTCCTCCGCCCCAGCTGGCGGCAGCGCCGCCCGATCACAATCCCCAGCTCGCCCTCATAGTCCACGCGCTTTGAAAGCCCCGGCAGCCGGACAGTCCCGCCCGACCCCAGCAGCGACGAGGGCGCTTTCAGAAACAGCAGCGGCTCCTTCGGCACCTCGTTGCCCAGCTCCGCCGCATGGTCACGGTAGTTCCGGCCCACGCACACGATCTTCGAGGGCACCACCGCCGGCAGCAGCCGCAGCTTGCTCAGGGCGTCGGCTCAAACGTCTCCGGGTCGAGCGGAAAGTCGGACCGCGCAACGAGATCCTCCTCGGGAGCACGCATGGGCGCCACGGCCCATAACGCCCCGTCCCGCTCCTCAACAAAGGCGTAGTAGGAGGCGCGAGACTCATGGTGGGCAGTGGTGAATCGGCAATATCGCATCGTGCACTCCAGCTTAGCGGTTCGCCGGTGTCTCCTGCACCTCGTTACCCGCAGAGCTCTCGTTACCGTCGGCATCCACCGCCGTCACCCGGTATCGGTAGCTCCTCCCCGCTTGCACCGCCCTGTCCTCAAACGCAGGAACCGCCACCAGCTCCGTGCTGATCCGCCGCCAGGGCTCCACCGCACCTCCATTCGCCCCCACCTCAGCCCGATAAACGAAGTAGCCCGCCAGATCAGCCTCCGGCCCCGGACGCCAGGAAAGGTCGATAGCCAGCGCGTCCCTCGCCCCCGGCCGCCGCCTCGAGCCCCGTCGGAGCCTCGGGAGGAAACGTGTTCACCACCTTCACCTCCACCTCCGCCGATCGCTCACTCCGCGACTCCACCGTCACCCCATCCACCGTCACACTCCGGACCCTCTGCGCCGTATACCGGTACACCATCCCCTTCTGCGCCGTCCCGTCGATCGTCCCACCCCCATCGCCGCCACCCTCCTCCGCGGCACTCAGGTGAACCTCCAGGGCCTGCCCCCGCGACCCCGGCCCCCGGAGCACGTTGCCCGCCTCCAATGCCTTCCCGCACCGCCCGGCCCACCCCTCTGTGCCGCGGCCCCGGTCACCCCGGGCGCAACCTCCCGCCGTTCGAGCTCCACCCAGCCCTCGCCGGCCTCCGCCATCCACTCCAGCCGAACCCCCCGCCGCCTCGCCGTCCCGGCAAACCGCTCCACCGGTCCGGGAGCAGCTCCACCCGCCGCAAACACCTCCTCCGACCGTCCCGCCGACCGCCCAGCCCCATTCAGGATCTCCACCCTGTAGCCAAGCAGCTCCGCCGGACCTGAGCTCAGCGACGCAGGCAGACACATCGTCCACATTGGCAACCCCCGGCTGGACCGGCATCCTCCGAACCTCGTCGCAAGGCAGCCGCGGACCCCGCTCTTCGCTGCCGCCCGCCGGCAAAGCACCGCGACCACGGACCGCGGTAGCGGAAGATTGTCCGTCGTCGTGCCGGGTGTCGTCCAGCGGAGATGCACGCCACCCCCTACCCGCTCCGCCGACAGATCCGTAACCACCTGTGGAATCTCAAGCGATGGAGCCTTCGGCCGGCCCGGGCTCGCGCACCCCAACGCCATACCACCACACCCATGCCAATACCAACGGCCGGACCCCAGACATCCCATCCGGCCGCCACGTCGTCACTTGTATAGCTGTTTCAACTGTCCGCGCGACCATTCGATCCGGGCGATAGTTCCGGGTGACCATTCGACCCCAGCCTAGCATTCACTCCATTCGCACCCGAATGACCCCCGGGCAAAGACGAGAAGACGTACACGCTTCGCTAATCGCCTGCCTAGCAAATAAATTCTAATTCGCGAAAACCTTTTACGACCGCTTCAAACGTCTGTTCATACAACGGGAAAACAAACATGCCAACGGAACTAGCAGCAGCGGATACCGCCATAGAAATTCCGATCGCACCAGAGCTCGTCATGGGCGTCCCCGACACCAAAAAATCGAAGATCATCCCTCACCTCGACAGCGATACCGTCCAGGTTGGAAGCGACGCCGCCGAGGCCTTCATCGCCGAAAAGCGAATCGGCGAACGGATCAAATACCTCCGCCTGAAGAAAGTCCATGGGCCTCGTGGAACTCGGACGCCATACCGGCCTCTCCGCCAGCTTCCTCTCCCAGCTGGAGACAGGCCGCGTCGTCCCGACCCTGCGCAACCTCGCACGCGTTGCCATGGTCTTCTCCAAAGACCTCAGCTATTTCTTCGAGCCTGAGCCCCAGAAGCTCTTCCGCGTCCACCGCTCCAAGGAGCGCGTTCGCCTGCCCCAGAGCGGCGTCGAAGACCCCAGCTACTTCTTCGAAAGCCTCGGCTACCTCGTGCCAGACCGCCAGCTCGACCCCTACTTCGCCGAGTTCCTCCCCGCCAAGGCCGGGCGAGAACCCAAGGCGCATCAGCATGTTGGCTTCGAGTTCCTCTACCTGCTCTCGGGTGAACTCGACGTCCGCCACGGCGAGGTCACGCACCACGTCGAACAGGGCGACGCCATCTACTTCGACGCAAGCACCATCCACTCCTACCTTTGCAGGGGAGAGGTCTCCGCCAGCTGCCGTCATCGTCACCCTCCAGCAGCCGCTCAGCGCAAGCGCCAACGGAGGTGCACGCCCCTCTCGGGCACGGCGCAGCGTCCCGAATGCGTAACGGCCTCCCCTCCTTTCCCCCCGCCTCGGAGCTGCCGGTGCCCATCAAAAACAGCAACGTCAGGGCCTCCTAAACCCCACCCTGGGAAGCGCAGCGAACCCGATCGGCACCAGCGACCCTGGTGCCGATCTTCTTTCTGCCTCGGCGTATGCCCGTACGCCTCGTCCGTCACAACCCCCGGCGTATGGAGCCCCGCCCTCTTCCACAACACCCGGAAAAGCGCATCGATCTCGGCCTGCTCAGGGTCCTTCTCCGTAAATACCCGGTGCCCCTGCCCCAGCGACGCCACTACCTCTTCCAGTCGGTACAGTCGCTCTGGAAGCGCCACCGCGCCCGCCCCGAAGTAACGAAAATCCCGGCTCAGCAGCGTCCGCCCGTTCTTGTAAAACGGGTACTCCCCGATGTCGCGGCTCCGGTACCCAGGATCTGCATGCAGAGGCGTCCGCCCGCTATGCTCCATCGTCCCATTGCTCCGGTGGAACTGGTAGATGCAGTCCGGCCGGTGACGAAACCGGCTCCGAGCCGCGTAATATTCGCGCGCATCGATCGCCTCCTCCACAACCGCCGCATAAATCACCGCGTTTGGCGGATATCCGTCGGTCCGCACCAGCGACTGGCTCGTAATCCCCAGCAGCCGGTCCCCTGGCTGCGCCGTCCTCCGAATCGCCGGCTTGCAGATCGAAAGCGTCAGCAGCGGCCGCTCCCCGGGCCCCGGCGGAGGTGCCGACGGGGCCCCTCCCCGGTCGCTCGTCAACTTGTAAACGTAGGTCCGCCTCATCCTCCCTTATCCTACGTTTCATCGCAGGCGTTGTCGGGTCGCCCTCTTCGCTTTACTATCGCCTAAGGTCCAGGTCTTTCATCGCAAGGAGCCAGATGGCTGCGGCACAGGTTTTGGAGGACGACAAGAGCCGGCTGGTCTCGGCAAAGCGCGGCGACGAAGACGCAGCCTTCGAGCTCAAGCTGCGCCCCACGCGCCTCGCGCGAGTTCATCGGCCAGGACCAAGGCCAAGGAGCAGCTCGCCATCGCGCTCGAGGCCGCCAAGTCCCGCGGCGAAGCGCTCGACCACGTCCTGCTCTTCGGCCCTCCCGGCCTCGGCAAGACCACCCTCGCCACCATCATCGCCAACGAGCTCGGCGTCGGCTTCCAGCAGACCTCCGGCCCCGCCCTGCAGATCCAGGGCGACCTCACCGCCATCCTCACCAACCTGCGCGAGAGGCAGGTCCTCTTCCTCGACGAGATCCACCGCCTCCAGCCCGTGCTCGAAGAGAAGCTCTACACCGCGCTCGAAGACTACAAGCTCGACATCATCATCGGCCAGGGCCCCGCCGCCCGCACCCACGTCATGGAGATCAAGCCCTTCACCTTCGTCGCCGCCACCACCCGCCCCGGCCTGCTCTCCTCGCCGCTGCGCTCGCGCTTCGGCATCCTCCTGCGCCTCGAGTTCTACACCGACGACGAGCTCCGCTTCGTCGTCGAGCGCTCCGCCGAAGTCCTCGGCGTTCCCATCGACCGCGACGGCGCCGCCGAGATCGCCATGCGCTCCCGCGGCACCCCGCGCATCGCCAACCGCCTGCTGCGCCGCGTCCGCGACTACGCCCAGGTCCGCGCCACCGGGCGTCATCGACCGCGCCACCGCCAAGGCCGCGCTCAAGCTGCTCGAAGTCGACGCCCACGGCTTCGACGAGCTCGACCGCCGCCTGCTCCGCACCATCATCGAGAAGTACGACGGCGGCCCGGTCGGCCTCAACACCCTCGCCGCCGCGCTCGCCGAAGAGCAGGACGCGCTCGAAGAGGTCTACGAGCCCTTCCTCATCCAGATCGGCTTCCTCGACCGCACCCCTCGCGGCCGCGTCGCCACCCGCCTCGCCTACGAGCACCTCGGCATCGAGATGCCCCGCAAAATAGGGAACCTCTTCGGCTGACGCGTCTTCCCCACCACCCCGGCGGTCCCGAACCCCAATTCAACCCAACACAGAAAAGCCCCGCCGCAGCGAGGCTCTCCTTGTTTCCAAATCCTTACGCCTGGGCGGAGACCGGATCGATCGAAACAAAACGCCCCAGCTGCCCACGGCTCTGAAAACGAACCACGCCGTCGATCTTCGCAAACAGCGTGTCGTCCTTGCCGCGGCCGACGTTCAGGCCCGGCCTTCAAGCGGTGTTCCCCGCTGCCGGACCAGGATCGATCCGCCCGTCACTGTCTCGCCGCCGAAACGCTTCACGCCCAGCCGCTGCGCATTTGAATCGCGCCCGTTCTTTGAAGATCCAAGCCCTTTTTTATGTGCCATTCCTCTGCCTCTTTCGCTTCGCCCTCAATCGGAGCATCCCGCGCAAATCGAATCTGCTTAGCTCTGTTCAGCCTTGAAGCTCGTGCCGCCCACGAGAATCTCGTTGATCTTGACCTCAACGTAGTTCTGGCGGTGACCCTGCATCTTCTTGTACTGCTTCTTGCGCTTCAGCTTGAAGACCAGGATCTTCTCGCCGCGGCCCTCGCCAATAACCGATGCCAGTACCTTCGCGCCGCCCAGCTCCTGCTCAAACTGCCCTGCTTCGCCGCTGACGGCAAGCACGTCGGAAAACTCGACACTGCCATTCTCGTGCGGCGTCGTCTCAATCCGGATCGTCTCCCCGGGTGTTACCAGATACTGCTTCCCGCCTGTGCGGATCACTGCATACATTGACAAACCTCAAAAGCGCCACGCTTTTCGCGCCGGCTGCTGACTTCTATAACTGGTGTGTGGGCGGGATCCGCCTACCTGGTACCGATCGAAAACCTCGAGTAGCTCGAGACAGGCTCCAGCAGCTGCGTCTCGCCGGAAGCGGAATACGCCCGAACCTATGAAGTCTATCTCCGTGGCGGTGTTCCAGGTCAATCCCCCTGAAACGGTGGTGAGTCTTCTGATGCAAGGGAGGTCTGTACTGCCGTCGCGCGCTTCCCCGACAACTCCTGCCAACGTATACGTCCGCATTCGCGCCAAGGACGAAGTAGAAGCCCTGCGGGTGTCGGCTAAAAAGCGCAACCGGGCAGGTCAGACATACGAGCGCCCGACCGAGGCCGCCATCAATATGTCAGGAGAGCAGGAGAGTCCTCAACGGATAAGGACAAGCTCCAAAATGGGACCTTGGGGAATCCAGTCTCCCACCGATCCTTCGAACCCAACTACCCTCCGTGCATCGCCCAAACTACAACTCCGCGTTATACTCGACTCCATCCTCCCAGCACCGCGGCTGACGAGCCTGTCGCGACCCTGGAACCACCGCCCCTGCACTCTGGCTAGCTCAGCACCCCACGTACTCCCGAAATCCGCCCTACAGGTGAAAGTGCTCCTACTTGCACGTGCAAAATGGTGCACATTAGCCGACTCCCTCCAAGCTTACTTCCCATAATGGAACCCAAGTGGTATTCTTTGCAACGAAAGTTGTAATTTCGCCTTTACGTCGGCTTTGGCGTGCCGCGTGCACTATACAGTTGCGCAACAGCAACCTCAAGCTTTCCCTGGAGCAACACATGTACAAGCAAATTGCAGCAACTTTCGCCTTGGCCTTTGCCGCCGCAGTCACCGCTCAGGCTACACCTCTCGGCTTCAACACCACCATCCCCGCCGCCGCAGGTTCCTTCGGAACCCTGACCCAGGTTGCCAACACCGGCGTACGCATCGGTTCAGGTGCAACTTTCTGCGTTCAGTATGGTGAGGCTGTTCCTTCGACACAAACAACCCGCTCGGCGGCTTGGACTTCATCTATGCCTTCGACAACGTCGGCAAAACTGGCGTCATTGAGTCCGTCTCGCTCTATAACTACGACGACTTCGCCGACCGACGCGATCTTTGTCACCAAGGCAGGTGCCGTTGCTCCCGTAAGCGTTACCCGTGCAACCACCGGCGCTGGTTCCGTCGTCCGCTTTGACTTCCTGGTCCCCGGTGTTGCCGCTGGCTCCTCCAGCGATTACCTCGTCGTTCGCACCAACGCCAACAGCTTCAGACCGGCAACTACACCTTCCAGGATGGCTCCACCTTCCAGGATCTCAACGTGTACGCGCCTTCCGCAGTTACTCCTGAGCCCTCTTCCCTCGTGCTCCTCGGTACCGGCCTCCTCGGCGCAGCCGGGATCGCCCGTCGTAAGTTTGCTTCGAAGTTCGGCGTCTAGCGTCACGTGTTCACCTCCAGGACGGGGAGCCTTCGGGCTCCCCGTTGTTTCGTTAACGCCGTCTCCCTTCAGTAGGAATGACTTTTGCCTTGTGCATGCAGATTGTTGCGCATTGCTCTTGTTGACCAACTTTGTAGCAAAAAATTGCCGCCACAAGCTCCTCCTTTGCACCATCAAGGCTCAATTCGCTCGTCCGGAACCCTTTGGTCGAGCACCTGCTCCTACCCGGTCCATACTGCCGAACGTGTATGTTCGACAACGCTTCTCAAGCACTGGAGGATTCAAATGCGAAAGATCCCTGCACTCCTATGTGCCTTGGCTCTTACCGCGATCGTCCCGGCGTACGGAGCTCCAATCGGCCTCAACACCACACTCTCATCCGTACCGTAGGCAGCTTCGGAACCCTGACCTCGGTCGCAAACACCGGCATCCGCAAGCAACCTCCGCCACCTTCAACGTCCGGTACGGGGAAGCGGTCGCCTTCGATTCCAGTAATCCGCTTCGGCGGCCTGGACTTCATCTACGCCTTCGACAACATCGGATCCGTAGGCATCATCCATTCCGTATCGATGTTCAACTTCGATTCGATCGCCACCGGACGTGATCTACGTCCCCAAGTCTGGCAGCGTGGCTCCGGGTTCGTCAGTCGCGCAACCAGCGGTGCTGGCTCCGTCTTCCACTGGGACTTCGGAACGCTGGGGCTCAGTGCCGGGCAGTCCAGTGACTACCTGGTCATCCAAACCTCCGCCAAGACCTATGTTCCGGGAACCTACACCTTTCAGGATGGGTCCACCTTCGATGACCTCAACGTCTATGCCCCTGCCCTATCTCGACAACCCCGGAACCCTCATCGCTGCTGCTTTTTGGCACCGGTCTGGTCGGTGTTGCCGGCCTTGCACGGCGACGCTTCACCTCCGCTCTGGCGCGGTAAATCTCTCCGCACCACCTCTTAGGGGAGCCTCCGGGCTCCCTCTGTTTTTGCCTTCGATCGACTCGCAACGCCGTCCCCCGAAAAAGCATCGACTGACTCCTCTATGCTTGGGTTCGCAGCCACTCGCGGCACCCACGCCCCGCTTCGCCCACCAGAGCACGGAGAATCCATTGCCCCGAATCCCCGTCCAGCGCCTCCATCCCGCCGCCCAGCTCCCCCGCTACGCCCACACCGGCCCCTTTGGCGACCTGGCCGCCGACCTCTTCGCCGCCGAAGCCATCACCCTCGCCCCCATCGGCGAGCCCGGAAGCACGCAGGCCGTCCGAACCGGCCTCGCCTTCGAACTTCCCGCCAGCCACGGCGCCCTCGTCGAAGATCGCAGCGGCCTCGCCCTCCGCGGCATCACCACCCTCGCCGGCGTCATCGACCCCGGCTACCGCGGCGAGCTCAAAGTCGTCCTCACCAACCTCGGCCCCGAGGAGCACATCATCGCCCCCGGCCATCGCATCGCCCAGCTTCGCATCGTCGAACGCATCCAGGCCACCTTCGAGGAGACCGACACCCTCGCCGAAACCACACGGGACGTCGCCGGCTTCGGCTCGACCGGCAGCTAAGCGTCCGAGCTGCTCGCAACACCGGCCAGCGCAGCCCGCCTAACCTGAAGCCCGCGCCTGCCCTCCCGCACCGCCCCGAGCCACATGCGACAATCGAGGAGCGAGCCATGCCCAACCAGCACCTTGTTCCCACGGAACCTTCCGCCGCCAAAGCTGTTCCCGTGCCCTGCACCATCACACCCGCGCTGCTCAAACACACAGCATCACCGCCGACGAGTACGCCCGCATCGAGCAGCGCCCTCGGCCGCACCCCTTCGCTCACCGAGCTCGGCATCTTCTCCGTCATGTGGTCCGAGCACTGCTCCTACAAGAGCTCGCGCGTTCACCTCAAGCGCCTGCCCACCAAAGGCACCCGCACCGCCGGCCCCGGCGCCGTCGTCCAGGGTCCGGGCGAAAACGCCGGCATCATCGACGTCGGCGACGGCTGGGCCTGCGCCTTCAAAATCGAGTCCCACAACCACCCCAGCTACATCGAGCCCTACCAGGGCGCCGCCACCGGCGTCGGCGGCATCCTCCGCGACATCTTCACCATGGGCGCCCGGCCGCTGGCCGTCATGGACTCCCTCCGCTTCGGCCCCCTGCACCCCCGGAACCTGTCCGACTTCCGAACGCCGCCACCTGTCACCGAAGGCGGAGGCATCGTGCTGCACCGGAACTGCTGCAACCGCCAACGCCACTCGACTACGCCCGCAACCGCCACACCATCGCCACGGCGTCGTCCACGGCGTCGCCGGCTACGGCAACTGCTTCGGCGTCCCCAACCTCGGCGGCGAAACCCGCTTCGAGCCCTGCTACTCCGGCAACCCGCTGCTCAACGCCTTCGCCCTCGGCCTGGTCCGCACACGACGAGATCTTCTACGCCAAGGCCACCGGCGTCGGCAACCCCGTCTTCTACGTCGGCGCCAAGACCGGCCGCGACGGCATCCACGGCGCCACCATGGCCTCCGAAGAGTTCACCGAAGGCTCCGAGCAGAAGCGCCCCAACGTCCAGATGGGCGACCCCTTCCTCGAAAAGCTCCTGCTCGAAGCCTGCCTCGAAGCCATGAAGACCGGCGCCGTCCTCGGCATTCAGGACATGGGCGCCGCCGGCCTCACCTGCTCCACCTGCGAGATGGGCGCGCGCGGCGAACTCGGCGTCACCATCGAGCTCGACCTCGTCCCCCAGCGCGAGACCGGCATGACCACCTACGAGATCATGCTCTCCGAATCCCAGGAGCGCATGCTGCTGGTCGCCGCAAAGGGCCGCGAAGCACGAAGTCCTCGCCGTCTTCGGCAAGTGGGGCCTCGACTGCGCCGAGGTCGGCATCGTCACCGCCGACGACGTCATGCGCGTCCTCCACCACGGCGAGCTCGTCGCCGAGATCCCCAACAAGGCCCTCACCGACGAAGCCCCCGTCTACCACCGCCCCGTCGGCACCTGGACCGCGCCCGTCCCCAAAGACCCGCCCGCCTGGGTCCTCGAAGAGCTCAAGCAAGCCGCGCGACTACACCGCCGACCTCAAGAAGCTGCTCGCCAGCCCCAACATCTGCGACAAGCGCTGGATCTACGAGCAGTACGACTCCATGGTCCAGACCAACACCGTCCAGGGCCCCGGCGGCGAAGCCGGCGTCATCCGCATCAAGGGCACCGGCAACAGGCATCCAGATCAGCCCACGCGAAGCCACGGCATCCTGATCGCAGCGCAGTCCGCCGTCATCGCCTGCAGCGAACCGTCGCCGTCGAGCCAGCAGCCGAAGCCTCATCGCCGTCCACCCCGCAGGGCGAAGCCACCCTCGCACCGGCAACGAGACGCCGCCAACCCCGTCCTCTCGCAGCGAACTCACAGTCCAGCGTCACCCGCAACGCGCAACCCCCAACCCCGAGCGCGGCCTCGCCATGGCCCTCGCCGGCAACGGCCGCTGGTGCTATCTCGACCCCAAACTCGGCGCCATGCACGCCGTCGCCGAAGCCGCCCGCAAGGTCGCCTGCACCGGCGCCACGCCCGTCGCCGCCACCAACTGCCTCAACTTCGGCAACCCGGAAAAGCCCGAGATCATGGCCCAGCTCTCCGCCGCCATCGACGGCATCGCCGAAGCCTGCACCGCCCTCGGCACCCCCGTCACCGGCGGCAACGTCTCGCCTCTACAACGAGACCCGCGGCGAAGGCATCTACCCCACCCCCGTCATCGGCATCGTCGGCATCCTCGACGACGTCACCAAAGCCGTCCCCAGCAGCTTCCAGCACGCCGGCGACCTCGTCCTCTTCCTCTCCGCCATCCGCGGCGCAGGCCGCAACGCCGATCGCGACATTCGGCTCCACCGCCTACGCGCAAAGCCGTCCTTGCCACCTCTGGGGCGAGCCTCCCGTCCTCTCGACTCGCAGAAGAAGCCGCCCTCCACCAGGCCCTCGTCGACGCTCGCCGCCAGCGGCCTCCTCGCGCTCCGCCGCCGACATCTCCGATGGCGGCTGCCGCCGTCGCCCTCGCCCGCGCCTCCTTCGCCCAACGAGCTCGGCGCCAGCATCTCCATGAAGCGTCTCCGACTGCCGAGTCCCTTCGCCATCGCCGAACGCACTCTTCAGCGAGATCGGCTCCTCCGTCGATCGCCACCTGCCGCTCCCGACGACCTCGCGCAGCATCATCGCCGCCCTCGCTCGACGCACCTCCGCTCGTCTGGGCCGTTCCGCATCGGCGAAGTCATCCACCGACCGCGTCGACATCCGCATCAACGAAGCCTGGTCGTCTCATCGCACCACGCTCGCGACCTCCGCGCCGCCTGGTCCAACACCCTCGAATCCCAACTCGCCGCCGAGGTCGTCACCGCATGACCAACACCCTCGACCTCGCACGTCCCTCCCATGTTGTCATTCCGCAGCGAAGCGGAGGATCTGCTGCTCTACCCAATGCACCAGCCCGCACCGCAGCCGCCCACATCGACGACCCCGAAGACGACGACACCCCCTTCGACAAGCTCCGCGAACACTGCGGCGTCATGGCCGTCTACAACCACCCCGACGCCGCCCGCCTCACCTACTGGGGCCTCTACGCCCTCCAGCACCGCGGCCAGGAGTCCGCCGGCATCGCCGTCCGCCGACGGCGCAGCAACGTCACACGACATCAAGGGCATGGGCCTCGTCTCCGAAATCTTCACCGACGACGTCCTCGCCAGGCTCCCCGGCCACATCGCCATCGGCCACACCCGCTACTCCACCACCGGCGACTCCGCCCTCCTCAACGCCCAGCCCATCTCGGTCGAGTCCACCAAGGGCCTCATCGCCATCGCCCACAACGGCAACCTCGTCAACCTCGGCACCGCCAGCGCCCGCCTCGAGCGCGACGGCGCCGTCTTCCAGACCACCTCCGACTCCGAGATCATCGTCCAGCTCATCGCGCACTCGCACGCGACAACACCCTCGTCGACTGCATCGCCGACTCGCTCGCCCAGGTCGAAGGCGCCTTCTCCATCGTCATGATGACGCGCAACCGCATCTTCGCCGCCCGCGATCCCCACGGCTTCCGCCCGCTCTCCATGGGCCGCATCGCCGGCGAAGACGGCGCGCCCGACACCTTCGTCTTCGCCTCCGAGACCTGCGCCTTCGACCTCCTCCACGCCAAGTACGAGCGCGACGTCGAGCCCGGCGAACTCGTCATGGTCTCCGAAGACGGCGTCACCAGCCGCATCTTCGACCGCGGCACCCCGCAGCGCCTCCTGCATCTTCGAGCACGTCTACTTCGCCCGCCCCGACTCCCGCATCTTCGGCCGCTGGGTCCAGACAGTCCCGCGAAGAGATGGGCCGCCAGCTCGCCCGCGAGTCCGGCGTCCCCGCCGACCTCGTCGTCCCCGTCCCCGACTCCGGCGTCACCGCCGCCCTCGGCTACGCCGCCGAGTCCGGCATCCCCTTCAACTTCGGCCTCATCCGCAACCACTACGTCGGCCGCACCTTCATCGAGCCCGAGCAGCGCGTCCGCGACTTCGGCGTCCGCATGAAGCTCAACCCCGTCCGCGCCCTGCTCGAAGGCAAGCGCGTCATCCTCATCGACGACTCCATCATCCGCGGCACGACCTCGCGCAAGATCGTCCGCATGGTGCCGCGCCGCCGGAGCCACCGAAGTCCACCTCCGCATCTCCTGCCCGCCCACCATCTCCCCCTGCTTCTACGGCGTCGACACCCCCAGCAAAGAAGCACCTCATCGCCGCCAACAACTCCCTCGAGCAGATCCGCCAGTTCATCGAAGCCGACTCCCTCGCCTACCTCTCCCTCGTCGGCCTCACCCACTCCTGCACCACCGGCGAGCCCGCCACCGGCCTCTCCCCCGCCAGCTTCTGCACCGCCTGCTACACCGGCGACTACCCCACCCAGCGGATCGACGTAGAAGAGATCCTCCCCGCCACCGTCCTCGCGTAGCCAGGACACCCATTCCCCATACCTCCCGCACTCACCACACCGTCAGGCGGGCCTGGGCCCGCAATCTGTCCTTGTCTCAAAAAGGGTCCTTTGCGAGATTCGGGGCAGAGTTTCCGAAAACACGACTTATAGGGAGTGACTGGAAGGCAGAGTGACATCGTCGTTGTCTTCGCCTAGAACACTTTGCTCTCTAGGATCCTCCGCTCGAGAGCTTCGACATCCGCGCTTCGCTCCAGGCGGTACCACTTGTTCAGATAGGGCAGATACTCCGCTTGAAGCTCGAGAGGAAGATGGAAGAAGTCCGAGTGGACGAGGTTCCGGCATCGCCTTGAGCCGCAATGACATCGCCAGACCACGTCGCCGAAGCCATTGATACAGTAGTCGTACGTGATCTCTTCACCAGCCTTGATCTCTCTCATCGCCACTACCCGGCGTATCCCACTTGCGTCGTCTACATAAACGTTTGGTTCGCACGAGTGATTGATGTGGCGTTCGGGCAGTTGCATCCAGATGACCTCCCCCGCGCTTAGAAAGTCGCAATGCTGCTCTTCGCCTGCCGAGACTGGATGCTGCTCATCAACATGATGAGAATCGTCAATCGTAAGTACGTTTTCACCAGCCAAGAAGCCTGTTTCGGCAAAGACTCCAAGACCATTGATGCTTGAGGTTCTTATTGCCAATGATCGATTCAAGATTGTCTCCTTCGTCTTACCTCGATCGGAGGCGTAACTAACGATAAACGGCGTTTTCGGCAACTCCGAGAGAAAAACGCACTTCCGTCTCGCAATGGATAGGTTTCGAGACGTTTCGGGAACCCGCCGAAATCTATGGCCTGCGCGTCTCAGATGTCAGTCGCACAATGAACCCATGAAATCGCTATGCCCGCGTATCAACCCGCGACCGAAACCCGGCCTCGCAGATTGCGCTGAAACGGTCCTGTTTCGACAGGATTTTGAGGGATGCTGGCGTATCGGGCGCGACGACGAGGCACCCTGCTCTGCTCCTTTGCCTGGACCAGCTAAGCCGCACTTTGCGCGACCTGGTAGCCATGCTCGGCGAAGCCATCGAACCCCGCCCAACCTGCATCTATCTCAAGGAGACGCAACGTGAACTACCTGCGCAATCCTGGCGGGAAGCGCAAGAATTGGAGCACTCACATCATGAATAAACTTTTCTGGATTGCCGCCGGCGCAAGCCTCGGTATAGGCGCCTACATCATCCTCAATGGCTCGAACGAGTACACCTACAACACTGGATCCGCAGCCGACGACCTCGATGACGCCTCCGATGACCTGAGTCGTGGCGCTCGCCGCTTCTCCCGCAAGGCCAGCAACTGGGGCACAGGCCAGCGCGTCTCCGGAACCGTCGGACAGGTCGGCGGACGCGTGAAAGAGGGGGTCGGCAACCTCGCCGGCAGCGACGATCTCGCCGCCGAAGGCATCGGCGACCAGGTCGTAGGCACGGTCAAAGACGCCGCCGGCCAGGCCGCCCATGCCGTAAGCAATGCCGTAGACAACATCACAAAATAGATCCGCTCCAGCTCGCGTCACGAAAAGGCCTGCCATCTCGGCAGGCCTTTCTCATACCCTCCACCAATTTCGTCATCCTGGGCGAAGCCGAAGGACCTGCGTCTGCACTCGCCCTCCAGCCCCGACCCAAAACAGACCCGAAAACTACTCCGCATCCCCCGTAGGACTCTTCGCCGTAAACTCCGAGCAGCAAGGCTTCTGGCGCGGCTGGAACTCCATGAACTCGATCCGCGACTGGTCCGGATCAAACACGTTCAGCTGCATCTTCCCGTCCTTGCCCATCTGCACCTTGCGCGTACTCGCGTCCGTCCACCCATTCGCAACCAGCTGCTTCGTCGCGTCGTCGATATCCTTTTCGCCCAGGCTCACATGGTTCAACACGCCCAGCTGCCTCGCGTCCGGATTCGCCCCCGCGCCCAGCATGTACTCCACCCAGTCCGTCCCCTCCGGCACCTGCAGGCTCACCCAGTCCATCGAACCCTCCTTCATCCCGCCAAACCAGTACGGCCGAAATCCCAGCAGCTTCAGGTAAAAAGCGTTCTCGGCATCGCGGTCGTGGACCTCCCACCCCGCATGAATAATCCGTCGTGAGGTCGGCGAACCCGCCTTGCCCACCGCGCGCCATCTCCGTAGGCCTCGCACCGGCCGCGCGAGACTCCGACACAAAGGCCACCGGGTTGCCCTCCGGGTCGGTCGTCCGAATCGCATCCTTACCCTCGTCCTCAACCTGCAGCCCATGGCGCTCCAGGTACGTCCGCATCCCCGGGACGTCCTTTGTCAGAAACCCAACCTCCGCCAGCCGGCTCTTGGGAGCGCGCGCAGGCAGCGGCTCGACCTCGATCCTCTGCCGCATCCCCACCGAAAAGCTCATCAACCCGCCAGGTCCGTCCGACTCCACCAGCCCCAGTTTCCCACCGTAAAACGCCTTCGCCGCCGCCGGATCCGACGCGTAAAAACGCACATACGCGATCCCCGTAATCTCCGGCCGCTTCAACTCCTGCGCCGCCAACCCCCGCCGCCGAAGCCGCCAGCAGCAACCCACACATCCCACTCAAAAATCGATTCACCATGCCGGGAACTCTAGACCAACGCACTACCCCCGGTCAAAGCGGCACTCCTATACCAGGAGTCAAAGCAGATCATCGCAACGCGCTCCCTCCATCTCGTGGCGTAATCTCCGCCCCGGATAGCTAAAATAGAAACAGGGTCGAAAACAAATCAGAAACGCGGAGACAGGATCAGAGCAGGGCGACACGGCAGACTGTCGTCGTGGGCGTTCCCTGGGAAGGGCAGCAAGAGGGTAGTACCCCCTCTCTAACCCCCTGCTTCGAAGACTTTGAGCGGAAAGTACGGGGGGGAGGGTACCCCTGACCTCAACCCGCGCCCAGCGCCCGCCAACCGATATCCCGCCGGAACTGCATCCCCTCGAACGAGATCTGCTCCAGCGCTCGCGTACACCTTCGCTAACGCATCCTCGAGGCCCAGCTCGGACGCCGCCGTCACCCCCAGCACCCGGCCTCCCGCCGTGACGATCTCGTCCCCCACGCCGCGCCGTCCCGCAGTGGAAGACCACCACCTCCTCCCCCACCCGGTCCAGCCCCGAGATCACCTTCCCACTCTCATACGCCCCCGGGTACCCCCCACTCGCCGCAATCACGCAAACACTCGCACCCGGCCTCATCCGAACCTCCAGCCGATCAGCCGTCCCGTCCACCGACGCCTCAAGCACATCCAGCAGATCCGTCTCCATCCGCACCATCAGCGCCTCCGTCTCCGGATCGCCGAAGCGCGTATTGAACTCCAGCACCATCGGCTCCACCGTCCCGTCAGCCCGAGGAACCATCATCATCCCGCAGAACAGCACCCCGCGGAACTCGCTCCCGCGCTCCCGCATCCCGTCCACCACCCGCTGCGCCACGTTCGCCGTCAGCCACTCGCCGCAGCTCCCGACTCATCAACCCCTCCGTCGAGTAAGCCCCCATGCCCCCCGTATTCGGCCCCGTGTCCCCCTCCCCCACCCGCTTATGATCCTGCGCCGCCGCCATCGGAACCGCGGTCGTCCCATCGCAAAGTGCGAAGAAACTCAGCTCTTCGCCCACAAGGAACTCCTCCACCACCACCTCTCCAGAACACTCACCCAGCATCTCCCCTGAAAACATCCTGCGTCGCCGCAATCTCCGCGTCCTCGTGCGTCTGGCAGATCACCACCCCCTTGCCAGCGGCCAGACCGTCCGCCTTCACCACCACTGGCAACCCCATCTCCGGCAGCTCCTCCTCACCCCGTCCACCGTCGTAGCACACCGCATACGCTCGCCGTTGGTATGCCGTTGCGTGCGCATGAACTCCTTCGCGAACGACTTGCTGCTCTCAAGCTGTGCGGCCTCCCGCGTCGGTCCAAATACCCGGATTCCAGATGCCTGAAGAGCATCGACAAGGCCGAGTGACAAGGGCACCTCCGGCCCGATCACCACCAGCCCAGGTCTCTCGGCCACAACAAGCAAGACGGCCGCCTCTACGTCGTTCACATCCAGAGGAAGACATCGCGCGAGTTCAACGATCCCTGCATTTCCTGGAGCACACACCAACTCCGTCACGCGCCTGAGCGGCCGAGCGCCCATAGGATGGCGTGCTCCCGCCCCCCTCCGCCAATGACCAAAACCTTCATGGTCCTGAGCCTAGCATCCGCCTCCCGAAATTCCGGCAGCGGAGGTCTCGGCAGATCACTGCCCACGAAGTCTCTATACTCGAAGATCATGGAGGAAATTCAGGCAACCGAGGATCTCAGCACCTCCTCCGCCAGCATCGCTGCGGCGACCAACTCACCCGGTTCCGGTGCTCCGACTAACCCAGGCCGAGGTCTCTTCCCTCGTTTTCGTCGCAATGAAATCTGGACCTACTTCGGCCCAGCCTTCGTCGCAAGCGTCGCTTACATCGACCCGGGCAACTTCGCCACCAACATTGAGGCAGGCAGCCGTTTTGGCTACCGCCTGCTGTGGGTCCTGCTCTGGTCGAACGCTATGGCCATCCTGATCCAGTACCTCTCGGCGAAGCTCGGGATCGTCACGGGTCTTACACTTCCGCAAAACTGCCGCAAGCATTTCAGCCGGCGTATGTCCGTCTCTCTCTGGGTGGCCGCCGAGATAGCAGCTGTGGCAACTGATCTTGCAGAATTCCTGGGCGCCGCACTCGGCCTTTATCTGCTTTTCGGTCCTGCTCTCCTCGCACGCGGATGGGGCTATACGAGTACCCTGTTGGCAGCTGCCCTGGTCTCCACTGTGCTGGTATTCGCGATCCTCGCACTTGATCTTGCCGGTTTTCGCTGGCTCGAACGCGGTGTCATGGCCTTTGTCGGCATCATCGGCCTATGCTACGGTTTCGAGGTATTTGTAGCACAACCAGACTGGCACCAGGCTCTAATCCACACGCTGATCCCGACCCTCGACACCTCTTCTTCCGCGAGCTTTCACCAGAGCATCTACCTTGCCGTTGCAATGCTTGGTGCAACAGTCATGCCGCATGTCGTTTATCTTCACTCCGCCCTTGTTCAACCTCGCTTGAAGGAGCTGGTTAGCCCATCTGCGGACCCCACAATCCGTGCGGCCGGACACTCGCTCACGGACCGCCTAAGCCACCCAACCCGGCTTCGATTTCTCCGATTCGAACTCGTGGACGTCTTCGCCGCAATGAATGGCGCCTGGCTCATCAACTCTGCCATGCTCATCATGGCCGCTGTTGCCTTCACCCATGGCATGGTGGTGGATGATATCGAGGTTGCCCATCACACCCTCGGGCCTCTTCTGGGCCCACTTGCCGCTACCGTGTTCGCCATCGCCCTGCTCTGCTCCGGGCTCTCTTCATCGACTGTGGGCGTCATGGCGGGCCAGGTGATCATCGAAGGTTTCCTCGATATCAAGTTCCCCATCTTCCTCAGACGGCTCATCACGATCATCCCAGCTCTGATCGTGATTGCTCTTGGTCTGAAACCTCTGAAGATCATCACCCTGTCCCAGGTGATTCTTAGCTTTACACTTCCTGCTGCGCTGATTCCGCTATTGATTCTCACGGGTCGCCGCTCCGTGATGGACACTTTTGCTAGCGCGACACGGACGCGGATCGCCGGCTGGACGATCGTCTCCATCGTTATCGCTCTGAATGCCGTTCTTCTGGCGCAGCTGGCGACCTGATAGCTGGCGAGGTTGTGAGGATAGTACGCCCTCCCCCGTGCGCGGAACCCTCGAGATATGCGGTTATGTCCGATCTCTCGTCCCGCTTAGATTCCTGACCTTGACAATCGACCAGGAGCCGAAGCAGCTGGCAACTCGGAAGCTCCAGTATCGACACTGAGGTTTCTCTCGAGTGGTTCGGTTCCCACACCAGAAGATCACATGCGACACAAAGAGGCCCGCAGAAGCGAGCCTCTCTGTAGAACGAGCGTTTCAGCTCAGTGCGGCTGGTTCTCCTGAGAAGGAGGACGTTTCGGCGCAGGACGGCTATCCTGCCGGGCAGCTTCAGGCCGTGTCTGCTGAGGAGCGACCCTTTGCTGCCCTTGGTTGGCGGGTGGGGGCTGCCGGACGGGCTGTGAGCGAGGTTGTTCCTGAGGCGCAACCCTTTGAGGTTGCGGCTGTGCTCGTGGCTGTTCCTGGGGAGCGGCTCTTTGCAACGGCTGCACACGTGGTTGTTCCTGCGGGACAACTCTCTGCTGCTGTGACTGCTGTGGAATCGTCCTCTGCTGTTCCGCCGACTGTTGTTGCTGCGCTGCCCGTTGCTGCTGCAGTTGCTGAGCCTGTTGCGCCCTCTGTTGTTCCTGTCGCGCCGCCGGCTGAGCCTCTGCTTGCGGTACTTGCCTCTGCTGCTGAGTCTGCTGCGTGCGTTGTTGTTCCGCTAGCCTCTGCTCTTGTTGTTGCTGCTGAAGGACTCGCTGCTGATCCTGCACACGCTGTTGATTCAGAGCGGCGCCGTTCTGTTGAGCCCGTTGCTGTTGCTGCAGCGCCGTAGCCTGCCGTGCCCGTTGCTGTTGCTGCAACGCCGTTGCCTGCTGTGCCCGTTGCTGTTGCTGCAGCGCCGTTGCCTGCTGTGCCCGTTGCTGTTGCTGCAGCGCCGTAGCCTGCTGTGCCCGTTGCTGTTGCTGCAGCGCCGTTGCCTGCTGTGCCCGCTGCTGTTGCTGCAGCGCCGTTGCCTGCTGTGCCCGTTGCTGCTGTTGCTGCAATGCCGTTGCCTGCTGTGCCCGTTGCTGTTGCTGCAGCGCCGTTGCCTGCTGTGCCCGTTGCTGTTGCTGCAACGCTGTAGCCTGCTGTGCCTGGTGCTGCTGTAACGCGGTCGCCTGCTGTGCACGCTGCTGAGTCTCAAGTGCGCGCTGGCCCTGAGCATTGGCGGGAATTGGAGCCCTCTGCTGTGTGATTCCCGGCTGCGCATGGTTTGGCTGTACCGGCTGACCTGGTCGGAACCCAGGCTGCTGCTGCAGGTTGGGCTGTCCACCAGGCGTAGTCTCACTTGCCGTCCGCACCAGTGCCGGCGGAACTACACGATCCGCGGCCAACGGCCGGGGAGCCGCAACAATGGCCGGCCGCCCCTGGTTCTCCTTGAAGAACTGCTGCCGGTTCTCGGCTGCACTGCGCTGGTTCTGCAATTGAGCCGTCATGGGAGGAACTCGCGGCGCGCGGAGTGCCGCGATCTCCTGAGGGACAGGCCTCGCCTGCACGCCCCCAGTGCCCCCGTTGTAGCTCACCCGATTGAAGGTCTCCGTCCGGTTGTTGATGGTCGTATTGTTGATGACGGTGTTGTTGACGATGACGTTACGGGTGTATACGTTGCGAACGTTTTCCACGTTGACCCGGTTTACCGCCTGGTTGTAGTAGAAGTCATTTCCACGCCAGTACCCTCCGCGGTATCCGCTCCCGTAGTAGCCATAACCATAGGCCACGCCGCCGTAGAACCCGATGTGACGTCCCCAAAACCCGGGGTGGTACCCGTACCGATTGTGATATTCACCCCAGTAACCTGGCGTCCACAAGGCTCCCGTGTAGGGGGCCGCAATCCAGGCGCCCGGAACCCAGTAATAACCTTGGGGAGCATAGCTCCAGTACCCTGGTGTCCATAGATAATTCGGCGCGGGAGCGGGCGGCTGTTCATAGACCGGGAGTGGTGGGGGTGGTTGATCAGCCTGTTCCGTCACTTGGGTGTAAGCGTCCTGCTCGCCGTCGCTCCACTGTCCTGACCCTTGATCCTGGTAGCCTTGCTGCCCATTGCCCTGGTTCACCGAGTAGTCCTGCTGACTGTTGTTCGAGTACGGTTGCTGGTTGGAGTATCCCTGCTCACCGCCATTCGTATAGCCTTGCTGGCCGCCCGAGTAGGCCTGACCTGTTGCTTCCGCCGCTGCGGAACCCTGTGCATATTCGGTCGCCTGCTGCTGGCTGGCGTTTGTCATTCGTGAACTTAGAACGGGTCTGGAAGGGGGCGCCTGCCCAGCTACGACAGGGCGACCACTCGCGTCCAGCAGACGCTGCGACCCCGGTGCAGGCGCGTTCATTCCGTCACTCACTGGCTGAGCGTTCGTCGAACCATCAGATACCGGAGCCATGTTCGCATCCGTTGGATCGGCACCGCTGTTGTCCACCGCGACCACGCTGGGCTGTTGCGTCTTGCAACCCGCAACACAGGCCAGCAACATGCCGGAACCAAGGAGCGATCCAAGGACGATCTCCGGTCCAAATTTGCTTCGGTAAAGCCCCAATCCGCTTCGGAAGTTACGCATTGCCGCACCTCGATCTGTACAAACTCCGTTCGCTTCGATTAGTTCCGCCGGCGAACTCAGTAGGGTATGCGGTTTGGATGCAGGCGGGCTTGCTCCCTGCCGCAGACACGCTCGAAAGAGGGCATCCTGGGTAACACGGCAGACGCTCCGGCCGTGGTGGCATTCAGGTGAGCTTCAGGTTCAAACCAGCTGTTTACCGCCCAGGAGCCTGCTCCGCCATGACCGCCGCGCCGATCAGCCGGGTCTCCGGCTTATCCGGCACAATTTCAACCGAGTAGCCCTGTAGCGGACTCATCTTCACCATCTGCTGGAGTAGATCCTTCAACATCGGGAGGTCAAGAAACCGTGCATTGAAGCCCGTGACGAAGAACTTGCCCGGTCCACTCTGATGGATCGACGACGCCGTCGCTGCGGCAAGCGCCTTGTGCCACAATCGCTTGAACTCCAGGCACCGTTGGTCAGGGCTTTCGCGGTGATTGGCGGCCTCGAAGACCTCCTCGGGCTCCATATCCAGGAACCGGAGACGCATAGCCCTGTGCCCCATGATTCCCTCCATGTGGCCTCGGCCGCCACATCCACAGAAGCGTTCCTTGTCATCAAGAGTGACTACGGTGTGCCCGCCTTCCCAAACTCCAGGCGCAAACGGATATCGTCCGAAGCCGATACCCACACCGAGCGTCCAAACACGAATCATGCTGTCGAGCTTCCCATGCTCAGTAGCCAGCCCTGTGGCCACCCCGTCCGCGTCGTTCATGACGGTGACCGGGGCCGTAAGCCCTTGCTCTCCCAGGTGAGCCGCCAGCAGGTCACCCATGCGCGCACCTTTGAGCTGCGGGAGGTTGGGCGCCTCTTCGACTACACCGTTCTTGATCAGGCCCGGCAACGCAACGCCGACGGCGCTTATTCCCTTTGCGCCGTTTGCAGCGCGGATGATCTGCTCGCAGATAGTCTGCACCAGCAGGTCCGTATGCAGCTCGACCAAGCCATGCTCGTCGTCAAGGTTCTCGGGGTACGCCTGAGTCGGACCTGAAAGCGTATGGTCCACGACCAGGGATGTCAGGATGCGGTCGGATAAAACGACTCCGATAGATGTCGCACCGGTGGACTTCGTCATGCTTCAACCCCCTTGGGTTTTGAGCGATCTGGTCTTGGGAGCTGCCGAATCCTATTCGAACTTACTGACACGGTTCAACCCATTGAAAGCCGCCACTTTATAACATTCCGCCAGGGTTGGATAGTTGAACACCGTATCCACGAAATAGTCGAGCTTTCCACCCAGAGCCATCACGGCCTGGCCGATGTGGACGAGCTCACTCGCTCCCTCACCGATGATGTGAACCCCGAGAAGCGTATGCGTCACACGATGGAAGATCAATTTGAGCCTGCCCGTTGTGTCGCCCCGGATCTGACCCCGAGCGATCTCCCGGTAGTACGCCACGCCAACCTCGTACGGCACGTCCTCTTCGGTCAGTTGCTCCTCCGTCTTGCCCAGGAAGCTTATCTCCGGAATGGTCCAGATGCCGTAGGGGTAGAAGCTTGGATTGGACAGGATGGTCTCGTCACCGAAAGCTCGCGCAGCAGCCACGCGCCCCTGCTCCATTGAGACGGAGGCCAGGGACGGAAAGCCGATAACATCCCCCACGGCGAACACGGTGGGGCACTTCGTTCGGAAGTCTTTGTCGACCGGGATCCTTCCGCGACCGTCTGCCTCAACACCCACGGCAGCTAGGTTCAGCTCGTCTACGTTCCCTTGGCGTCCGACCGCGTAGAGCAGGGCGTCGCCCTGGACCCGCTTCTTCGACTCGAGATTGGCATTCACAGTTCCGTCCGGGTTTTCTTCGACCGACTCCACCTCCTCGTTCAGCCGCATCGTTACCCGCGAGTCGCGCAGGTGATAGCTCAGGGCCTCGATGATCTCCTGATCTGCGAACTCCAGGAGCCGCGGCCGCCGCTCAATCAGCGTCACGCGCACACCGAGAGCCGAGAACATGCACGTGTACTCCACCCCGATCACACCCCCGCCAACCACAATCAGGGTCTTGGGCAGGTTTTTCAGATCAAGCACCTGGTCCGAGTTAATGATGCTGTAGCCGTTAATGGCGACCTTAGGGGAACTCGCAGGCTTGGTTCCCGTCCCGATCAGGATGTTCTTTGCCTCGTAAATCGCCGACCCGCGAGAGTTAGTCACCTTCACATGCGTCGCATCCTCAAGGCTTGCCGTTCCCACCAGCATCTCAATATTGTTGCGAGACAGCTGCGCCTCGGTGACATCCACCTCGGTCTTGATCACATGCTGAACCCGGAACGCAAGGTCAGCCATCGTGATCCGTTCCTTGACCCGGTAGTTCATCCCATAGATGGACTTGTAGTTATAGCCGGAAAGGTGCAGGACTGCCTCCCGCATGGTCTTGGAAGGAATCGTGCCGGTGTTGATGCAGGCACCACCCACTACCTCCCGCATCTCTACAAGGGCGACCTTCTTCCCAAGCTTGGCCCCGTAGATCGCGGCACGTTGCCCCGCAGGTCCGGAGCCGATGACAATCAGATCGTAAACACTACCCATGTTTGATGAGTTCTCTCTCAACGATTGGTACGGTGTCGCGGGGTGCGTGCTCTAGGGGCGACAGCAGTGCTCATTGCGATGCGCCCCGGCCAGCCGTTTTCTATAAGTTATGGCACCAGTCATTAGCTATGATACCGCCCGTTGTCAACGCGGGTCATCCCGTGACAGCAATAGACTACTCGAATGCTGCGCTATGCCATCACCGACCGGCAGATGTTTCCGGGAGGGAAACAGGCGCGTCGCGAGGCTCTCCTCGCCAACATTCATCGCCTCGCCCAAGGTGGGGCCGATGTCATCCAGATGCGCGAGAAGGGCCTGTCGCCCTCCGATCTCGAAGCTCTCGCTCGTCGAGCGATGCTGGCCTTCAGTACTCCTCGAAAGACCCTCGTTCAGCCCCCGAGCGAAACTCCACCCCAGGCCGCACCGAAGTTCCTCCTCAATGGACCCGCTCGCATTGCAGCATCCGTCCGGGCAGACGGCGTGCACCTTCCCGGTGAGTCCAGTCCGGCAGACCTCACCCTCGCTCGCAAGGAGTTCCAAAGCGCAGGCCTCGCACCTCCACTCCTGAGCACGTCCTGCCACACCATCGACGAGGTTCAGCAAGCCGCGCTTGTCGGCTTTGACTACATCCTCTTCGGACCGGTGTTCGAAAAACGCGTACACGGCGAGCTCGTCAGCAACGGCCTGGGCGTGAATCAGCTACGGGAAGCCGCCGCATCTATGCGTCGCAGCCAACCATCAACTACGTCCAGACTTCTCGCGCTAGGCGGCATCACCGAGAAAAATGTGGAGCTCTGCCTCCGGGCCGGCGCAGACGGAGTCGCGGGCATTCGCCTTTTCCTTTAGCCTTCAGCCCCGACCACCAGCCCCGACCGCGAATCCAAGCCGACGGAGCAGCCTCGTAATCGTCAGGCCCTGTACCACGATTGAGAACACCACCACCACATAGGTCGTCACCAGCAGAAGGCTTCGCTCAGCGCCCTTCGGCAGAGAGAGTGCGAGCGCAACCGCCAGTCCACCGCGCAGGCCACCCCACGTCAGGACGCGTATCGTCCCCGGAACCCTCCGGCGAACCACCGCCAGCGCCTGCACGGTCGCCGCCACACTGAGAAGTCGAGCGAGCAGCACTACCGGAATTGCGACCAGACCCGCCATTAGGAACCTGCCCTGGATCGGCAGCACTAGCAGCTCCAACCCCAGCAGAAGACAAAGCACAACGTTGAAGATATCGTCCACCAACTCCCAGAAGGTATCCAGATTCTGCCGCGTCTTCTCGGACATCGCCAACGTTCTCGCCCGTCCTCCAACCAGCAGACCGGCCGTCACCGCCTCGAGCGGCGCAGAGAGCTTCAGCGCATCGGCGAGTGCGTATCCGCCCATTGCCAGCGCCAGCGTCAACAGCACCTCCAAACGGTAGTCGTCGACTAGGAGCACAAGCCGGTTCCGTATCCAACGAAGCGCCTACCGCTCCAACGGCCTTTAACAACAACAGCATGCCAAACCTAACCGGGGTCGGCAGCCCACCGTTGGCTGACGCCTCAAGCAGCGCGAGAAAGATGACCGCACCGACCCCATCATTGAACAGCGATTCGCCAGCAAGCTGGGCTTCAAGGGCCGCCGGTGCTCCCACGCGACGAAGCATCTCGAGCACTGAGATCGGACCGTTGGCGAAATCAATGCTCCGAACAGCAGAGCGCCCATGGTGCTGAGAGGGACTCCCGCGGCGACCAGCCCAAATTCGAACAGGGCGGCGACCAGTACGGTCGAGAATACCGTGGCGACGATAGAAAGGCTGAAGACCGCGAGCTTCTCCCTCGAAAGCTCCTCCAGGTTCAATTGCAGCGCCCCCGCGAACAGGAGAAAGGCCAGCATCCCATGGAGGACAACCAGGTTGAAGTCGATCTCCCCGACCGTCCGAGCGGCCCAGCCATAGAGTCCCGGCGCCGCGTAACCGCCTGCGAGGATCGCCCCTGCGGCACAGAGCGCAAGGATCGTTGTTCCGATCGAGGTCGGCAGCCGCAGCACGCGGTAACTCACCAGCCCGAACAGGGCGGCCAGCGAGACAAGGGTACTCAGCAGACCAAAGATCGTCATGGATCTTTAGCGGTTGTCCGCGAGCCTCAGGTCCTTGGATCTTCGCGGACCATCGCGCTTTACTGGCCAGAACACGAATTACCCAAGCAGCAGAACTCAGCCTACCCGAATCTGTTCCGCGGACCTCCGCGCAAGCTCAAACCCGAACGTCTCCTCGGGCACAGCGCCCCAAAGCTGCTTGTACCCTTCTGCCCCACGTAACATATCTAAGAGGGCCACGCCCTCTGTCTGGCAGCGGTCAAACGCATAGGCGAGTAGCAGTGTCCCGGGGCTAACATCTCCAAGATCCGGATCGAATCCGATCAGGTACGAGTAAATCCTGCGCTGGCCGTCTGCACCGCGCCCGGCGCAATCCGCCATAGCGTACAGTACCGCGATCACGCGGTCATCCATCTCCAGCGAAAGCATCCAAAGCATCCCCGCTCGGAGGAGCTTCGGCACCGCCTCACGATGGTGCGCCTGCACCGCGGGCGAACTCAGAACACCGGCCTGCTGCCATCGTTTCTCATGCAGCGCGATGAGATCCTCCAGCCCCCGCCGTGCCTCGTCCTCGGTAACTGCGGTGCGATATCCCAGACGACCCCGAGCGTCGGCTCGCCTGCGATATCGTCCGCTGTTCAGCCGGATCTTGGCTGGCAGCCGCGGCCACCCATCCACCCGCAAAACGGAGGTTGATTCTGCACCGAAGAGAGGCAGGCCTTCCCGTCGCGCACAGGCCACCAGCGGTGAGTCCGCACGGAGCTGGTGCAGAATCGCTCGATCCCACTCATCCTCGTGAAGTGCGAGCGCGCGCAGGGTAGCCGCCGCGATTCGGTCGGCCCCGGCCGCTCGATCCGGCCAGAACAAGCCGTCCAGATAGTCGCTTGTCCCCGCGCCTAGAAGCAGAAGGTGTCGCTCTGCGTTGGAGGGTTGGGTATAGACGTAAGCCGGTAACAGGCCGACGAGTCGCTCCACCTCATCTCGCACCGCAACAACCAGGAGTTGGCCCTCTCCGACGTGCCGCCACCACGGGAGCAGCCACGCCGCGCTCTGGAACGGCGTGGCTGACTTGTCCGCATCCCATAAGGCGTCCCACTCCGGCTCAAGCGCTTCGATCGCTTCCGTCGCGCGCAAGACGGAACTCGTAAGCGTTCCATCTACCTCTATCTGCACGGTACGCTCAGCGGCTACGCGCAGCCCCTCTAAGCGCGAGCTGCTCTCCCGCAACACCTTCGAATAAAGCGCCAGGTAGCCCTCCACCATTCGCGACAGGGGAAAGCGCGAAGCCACAACCGACCTGCACATCGCCGGATCAATCTCCGCTGTCCGCCTGATCGCCGCCGCCATACCGGCAACGTCGTCCACCAGGAAGCCTGTGCGCCCATCTTCCACAACGTCCGGAATCGCCCCCGATCGGTAGGCCACCACTGGCGTCCCAACGGCCATCGCCTCAATTGCGACCAGCGAACTCGTCTCAGGCGCCAGCGTTGGCAGAAGCAGGCATCTCGCCCGCGCGAGTAACCGGGTCTTCTTCGTCCCTGTTACCGGACCTAGGAGTCGTGCAGCCTCGCCTAGCCGCGGCTCGATCTCTTCCCGCAGGTAACGAAGATGTGCTTCATATGGGAATGTTTCGCCGGCAAGCAGCACAGGCACGCCCGCCATCTGTGCCGCATCCATGCCCGCATGGAGGTTCTTTTCCGGACATATTCGGGAAAGCATCAGCGCATATCCACGGCGCCTGGGCAGAGTATCTGCAGCAGGGATCATCACCCCGTTGTCTACAACTGGCAGGGTGTCCCGAACCGCCGGTGGACACGCAAATCGCTGGTTTTCGGACACACATTGAAGCCGATAGTTCGGCTGCAAATTCCATATTGATTGCGGATACCAGGAAGGGGGAAGGTGTAATGTAACCAGAACCGGAACGTTCTCTGGAAACTTGTAACGATAGAAGTCCACGCCATGCATGTGCACGAGGTCGATGTCGAATCGACGCAGCGCATCATCGATATTTGCCTGGTGTCCGCGAATCACCTCCTCCCGCAGGTCATCGGAGATCACCCCTGGACGTACCACCGTCGCCAACAGCGTGCCTGCCGGAAGAGATCCATCTCGGGCCACCACGACCGACCGGTCTCCGCGCGCAACCATCTCGGCCTCGAGGAGAGTAAGCACCTGCTCCGCCCCGCCGACGGCACCAGGACCAACAACGGCGAACGGATACGCCACACTTAGGATAGTCCGGCTCATCTCCACCCAGGGCCGTGACTCGGCATCTTGGACAGCAATCGACACTCCGGGCCGGCCAACAAGCCGTCACTCGGGAGAACCAGATTGCGCGAATATGTGGGCAGAGTCATCCTTGCGGATTCATTTCGCGGCATTCCCTCTCTGATGCGTTCGGGCCGGCTACTGCGCCGCTGCTATCCCGGCCTCGTAGGCCCACGCGGTTTGCCCGCTCGCTCCATCTGAAAACCGCGTGTCTGTGTACTCGCCAAAATCGATCTTCTTGGTCAGAACACCCGTCTCGATCATCATGTCCCGCACCATGTCAAAGTCTGCTTTCCGCGGTGCCAGAGGACTGTAAACAACCCGGTCCAACGGCTTCGTCAGCGCCCATCTGAGCAGTGCAGGCTTCTGGTTGTAATAAAATCGGCCCACGAAATCGGCCGCATCCTCCCGGTGCGGCTTGCTCTTGTCGAGCCAAAGCCCCGATCGTGCGATGCCGTCCACCAGCGTCTGCACGGTCTGTGGCCTTGCGTCAATAAGGTCCTGCTTGACCACCAGAATGCAGGACATGTAATCCGGCCAATAGTCCCTCGCCTGAAACAGCACGCGCCCAAAGCCGCCCATCTCAGCCTGAGAAGGAAATGGCTCCCCCATGACGAACCCGTCAATGGCTCCAGCGGCCAGCGCCCCGGACACGTCCGGTGGTGCCATCTCCACCATCTTGACGTCCCCCGGCTTTAAACCCCAAACCTTCATGGCCCGAAACACGATTAATCGCTCATCGGAAAAACGGCTGGGAATAGCAATCGTGCGACCCTTCAGATCCGCGACCGTTCTCACCGGTCCATTCTTCTCCACCACCATCGCACTGCCGTACCGGTGCCCGAGGTACACCACCTTGATCGGCACGCCCTGCGACCTCAAAGCAATGGCCAGCGGCGCCACGATGAATGCTGCTTGCACCTTACCGGAGATCAGGGCCTCCTTGATCTCCGGAAAGCCCTGAAACATTCGCGGAAGGAAGATCTCGCCCTTGTCCGAGATCTTGGAGATGTAGTCCGTTACCGGGCATGTCAGCTGGCAGGTCGCTGGGATATACGCCACCGTTATCTTGCGCTCGCCAGCAGGCCGGTACTCGTTCAGCACCGCTCCCCAGTTCACATTGAGCCATCCATGCAGTCCCGTGATCAGGATCAACCAGACGCCGCCGCCAAGCACCAACTTGCTTCTAAATCCCATGACGAAACCCCCAGCGTACCGATCTTAGCGTCTCCAAACGCCGGAAGACCAAGTCGAGGACGAGCCCAATCACACCAATCAGCAGCATCGCAGCAACCACAAGGTCGTAGCGCTTACCGGAGTTGCGGGAGTCGATCACCAGATATCCGAGCCCCGAATCGACTGCTACCATCTCCGCCGCCACCACCACCAGCCATGCAATGCCCAGCGCGATTCTCAGACCCACGAGAATTCGAGGCAGCGCTGCCGGAAACACCACGCGCGCCAGTACCTGCACCGGCGATAACCCGAAATTTCTGCCCGCACGCCGGTACACTGAGGGCACGCTCGCAACGCCGCTAATGCAAGCAGTGACGATCGGGAAGAATGCACCAAGAAAGATCAACGAAGTTGCGGCATGATCCCCAATTCCAAATAGCAGGATCGCCACCGGAATCCATGCGATCGGACTGATTGGCCGCAGAATCTGCATCACCGGATTCACAACACGATTCGCCGCCGGATACCACCCGAGCGTCAGCCCCAATGGGACACCAAGCAGCACCGCCGAACCGAAGCCCAGCGCCACCCGCCGGAGAGAATCCGCGATGTCTCTCCACAACACATTCCTGTAGAACAGTTCGCGCAATCCCCTGGCTACCTCCATCGGCGCAGGGAAGACCTTTGTCCCGGTCCAGAGTACGGACAGATGCCAGATGGCCAACAGCGACACAAAGGCCACCACTGGCCATAACAGCCGCTCCCATGTCCTTGGTACCGCGAGTGTGCTCATATCCCGTGCGCCAGGCCGATCTGCCCGAAGATCCGGTCGCGTAGCTCCAGGTATCGCGGCGAACTGATCTCTCGGGGGTGGGGGACATCGATGGTTACAATCTCCTGGATCGTCCCGGGCCGGGCGCTCATTACGGCGACGCGGTCCGCAAGTTGCACCGCCTCGTCAATGTCGTGCGTCACGAAGACGATCGTCTTCCGCTCCGCCCGCCAGATCCGAAGCAACTCACTTCGCATCACAAGCCGCGTGATCGAATCCAGCGCGCCAAACGGTTCATCGAGAAAAAGCACATCAGGATTCACCGCCAAGGCCCGCGCCACCTCCACCCTCTGCTTCATACCGCCCGAAAGCTCCGGCGGATATGTCCTCTCAAAGCCTTCGAGCCCGACCATTTTGACGTAGTGGGCAACACGCTGCTCACGCTCCATGCGGGACAGCTTGGACAGGCCAAACGCGATGTTCCCTTCCACTGTCAACCACGGAAAGACCCCCCGCTCCTGAAAGACAAATACCCGCCGTGAATCCGGTCCCCGGACGGTCTCGCCGCCTATGGTGACCGAGCCCATTGTCGGCGACAGAAAGCCTGCCATGATGTTCAGCAACGTCGACTTTCCGCAGCCGGAAGGCCCCAGCAAACACAGAAATTCCCCTTCACCAACCTCGAAGTTGATGTTCTCTAGAACGGTCATAGACTTGCCGTCCCGGTCGAATTTCATTCCGACGTTCTCAGCCAGCAACGTCTCCTGAAGCGACTTCGCGATTACGCTCACTTTCCTTGGCTCCCTCACTACTCGTTGGAGTAACTCCATCGAAACGACTCCACCCGTTCAAGCGATCTGATTCCCGTATCCAGCAACATCCCGATGCCACCGATCAGCACCATGCCTGCAACCACGAGGTCGTACCTGTTCCCCGCATTGCGCGCATCCACAATCAGGAAGCCGAGCCCAGAGTTCACGGCGATCATCTCCGCCGCAACCACCACCAGCCAAGCCACTCCCAACGTAATCCTCAGACCGATGATCAGCTGCGGTATCACCGCTGGGAAAAGCACCCGCCGGAAGAGTTCCATCTGGGTGAGGCCGAAGTTACGTCCCGCATTCACATACACCGCAGGAACGCCCCGAACTGCGTTCATCGCCGTCACCAGAAGGGGAAAGAAGCACCCGAGGAAGATAAGAAAGATCGCCGATGCATCGCCTACGCCGAACCACAGGATCGCGATTGGAATCCACGCAAGGGGAGAGATCGGCCGTAGCAGCTGTATCACCGGGTTGAAGGCCATCTCCGCCCTTCGGTACCAACCAATGACCATGCCCATCGGAATAGCAACGAGCACTGCGATTCCAAATCCCCAGGTCACACGAAACAGCGAGGCAACCACGTACTTCACGAGTAAACCATGCCGGATCAGGTCCGCCAAGCCTCCGAGGACGCCTATTGGACCCGGAAGCAGAACTCCGGGATGGCGCGAGATCCCGATCTGCCAGGCCGTGAGCAGAACAGCGATGAAAATTAGTGGTCGAATGCGAACCGTGAGGTTCAATACTTCCCCGGCCTTCCTGCGTTCGCATACTTTGCCCGATCCTCGTCAAGGCGAGGCTATAAGCCGATTGTGGACTCGGCGGGTGAAATCGCGTGCACGAACTTCAGATTTCAGTTACTTGGCGATAGTAGATATTGATAGCAGGTTAGAGGTCATCCAAAAGGAGGAAATAATCCACTTTGGATCACGGCCGTCGCGGCCACTCAGGACGGAGCGCATCTCAACGCTCCTAATCCCTTATTCTTGAGGCACTCGGGATTCAGAGCACAAGGCTCTGGCCCACGTGCGAAGCGGCGCTCCCTTGGAGCGCCGCTCGGACTTTCGTGAAGCAGCACCTACTTCTCTGTAAGCGGCTTGGACATTCGTTCGTGCATCGCCGCCTTTACGGCATCCGGAACGAAGTTAGCGACCGCTCCTTCCAGCTTGGTCGTCAGACTCGCAGCATACACGTGCTTTTCGCCCTTCATAAGCGCCTCGAAGCCCTGCTTCGCAACGTCATACGGCTCGGACTCCTTCTTGCCCTCCTGCCCGACCTTGGTTTCGTCCATATCCGCTCGGTGAAAAAAGTCTGTATCCACCGGACCTGGCTGTAGTGCCGTCACCGACACACCCGTACCCTCAAGCTCGGAGCGGATACTCTTTGCAAAGGAAAGGTCAAAGGCCTTCGACGCTGCATACACAGCCTCGCGCGGCGCAATCATCTCGCTTGCGATCGACGCCGTGATCAGGATCTTGCCCTGACCTCGTTTCACCATGTGTTGTACCGCAAGTTTGGTCAAGTGAACGGTACCTTCCACGTTCAGTCGCACCAGGTTGATCTCCTTGTCGAGGTCGGTCTCGGCGAACAGACCACCGACACCCACGCCCGCGTTCACTGCGACCGCATCCACTGCCCTGCCGAGCGACTCTACCTGACTCCAGAAACTCTTGACACCGTCATATGTGGCCAGGTCCGCCTCAACTGCCTTCACCTGCACGCCAAGCGTCTCAAAGTCCGCTGCCGCCTTGGTCAGCCGATCGCCGTTTGATGCAATCACCACGTCAAAGCCATTCTCCGCGAATACCTTCGCGAGATTGTACCCAATCCCGCTCGAAGCTCCCGTTACTACTGCTAATTGGTTTGCCATTCCCAGCTACCCTCCTCAACTCTTTGGCGGTCTTCTTACCAAGGCTCAGATGCGCTCGGCTCGCCCCGCGCTTCGCACAATGACGACGTGCTGTCTGCTGACACACAACACTTCCATGGCCTCAACGCGCTTCCCCCGTGTGACTCTGGTTGAGCTTCCGTCATGATCCCCGGATCGGGGTTTGACACCCCCTTCGTCAGGACGAGCTCACCCGACCAACCTCGCTCTTCGTCTCACCTGGGATGTTGCTGTACGGTGATCGCGACCTTTGCTGCTGGTCTTCTGAGAAGCCGCAGCGTCCAGACGCGGCCCAAGCTCCGCAAAGAGTGGTGTGGGACCACGCCAACGAAGCGCATCAACGGATTCAAAGAGCCGGAGGTCCGTCCGCAGGGTGGCGAGGTCACGGAAGAGAAACGCGCGATCCCGCTCCTGTGCGAGCGTTTCAGCCAACTCTCTCGGGCTCGCGACGGCCACGCCCCAGGTTCGAGGGTCCGGAGGAATCGCCTCAATATGGCCGTACTTCATAAGGACGCTCGCGGTCGATTTCGCTCCCCAGCCTCGTAGTCCGGGGTAGCCGTCCGCCGCGTCACCTACCAGGGCCAGATAATCCGGGATAGACGTCGGTCGAACGCCGAATTTGCTGATAACCCCTGACTCATCTCGCAGCACGTTCCGCCTGCGATCAAGCTGCAGGATTCGTGTACCGCGGACACACTGGGCCAGGTCCTTGTCCGGCGTGCAAAGGATCACTTGATCCACCCGATCGTCCTCGGCCGCAAGGCGGGCAGCCGCGGCCAGAGCGTCATCCGCCTCAAACTCCTCCATCGCCCAGACCACGATGCCCAATGCTTGCAACGCCTCTTCGAGGAGCCCGAACTGCGAGAGCAAGACGGGGTCAACGCCTTCACCGGTCTTGTAACCGCTCCAAAGGTCGTTCCGGAAAGATTCGATGACATGGTCGGTTGCAACTCCTATGTGCGTCGCGCCAGCCTGCACCATGCTCAGTATCGAGCCGAGTACACCGCGAACGGCAGCAACTTCGTTACCAGAGCTGTCCCGTGCTCGAGGGAGCGCATGGAAGTGCCGAAACAGTTCGTATGTCCCATCGATGAGGTGTACGTTCATCCACTCAGCGTAATGGCAGCAGCGACAACGGCAAGGTTTCACTTGGGAACGCTGGCTTTGCAAATGGCCTGGGAAGCGCCTGCGCCGACGAAATGGGAGATTGCCGGTATGATGGAAGGAAGGTCGAGCAGCAACCGGCAGGCAGTTCTATTCAGTAGTGGCCCAACCTATCGTTGCCCCAAGCACACGGTTCAAGCGGCAGATCGAGACATACAGGCGAAGTAGGCGGACAGCCGTCATCGTGATGTAAATCGGGGCCTACCCTCAACGTCGGATCCGCCTCGGGGTGGATCAGCTTGTTCCCGGCAGGAGAGCTATTTGCCGTCAGCAGATCCCTGGACCCATGCTGTTGCCCGCTTTCTGTTCCTTTGCGGACTGATAGCCCAGCCATTCTTCGTGCTTACCTTCTGGTCGCTCACCTGGGATGACAGTGCGATCACGATGGCCTTCGCACGTACGCTCGCGCTGACGGGTCATATTGAAGGAACACTCGGGAGCGGCATCGTCGAGGGTTATTCGACGACCCTCTGGATGCTCGTACTTGCTGGCGCTGCCCATTTCACCAGCGGACCGGCGGCCCTGCTTGTAGCAGCAAAACTGCTCGCATGCGCCCTAAATCTCCTGAATGTCGTACTGGTTCGAAGCATCATTCGAGCTTGGAACCGACCTGTGCTGGCAGACTTCACAGCAGGCGTTTTCGGTCTCACCGAATTGACACTCTATGAGAGCGTCAATGCGATGGAGGGGCCGTTGATGCTTACCCTTCTCCTGATAATGGTGCTGCTTCTCTCAAAAGCAAACAAACGGAACTCAATTCTGTTCGCCTGCCTGGGATGCCTCTTTGTCATGGCTCGGCTCGAGGCCATCCTGCTCATAGCTCCACTCATGTTGCTCGTGTCTCCCTGGCGGAGGCGCATCCTCACATTTGGTGCATGGCTCGCCACATTCGCAGGAGTGGAAGTGTGGCGACACCGGTACTTCGGTGAGTGGGTCCCAAATACGATCATCGCGAAACGCAATGTGCCCTACTCTTCGGCGACACGGCATCTCGAGATGCTCAGGCATCTCGAACCGGCGGCAACCCTGGAGAAGCTCTTTCTCGGCCTACTGGTTGTGCTGTTCATGAGCCTGGTCATTGGAAGGGGACGTATTCGGGAGTCGCTTGACCAGCTCTGGATCAAGCTGCGCCAGGGCTTCCGATTTGAACGGGACGTTCAGATCGCAATCGTCCTTGCGGCGGCAGGGGTACTCTTGGACTTCGGGGTTGGGAAAAACTGGGGCCCGCCTGACCGAGAGCTTTTTCCGACTCTCCCTTTCATCACCTACCTCTTCTTACGTTTCAGCTTCTACCTGGCGCGAAATACCACGTACCTGCGCTATGTCAGCGTACTTCTACTTCTGATAGTCGCCTATACGACCCAGCGCACCTTTCGACGCATGCACAATCCGCTCGCACCTCTGTATATGCGCAACATCACTGTCGATACCATTGCCAGTCTCGTCCCGCCAGTTGAAGAAATACGATCCGCGACAGGGTACAAGACAGTAACGTTCGCTACGCCCGATGTTGGCGGTGTAATGCTCTTCGGGGAGAACCTGCGCGTGGTGGACCTGGGATTACTCTGCGATCGAACTCTGGCTAGAGATGGTATACACGAATGCGCCGCACTATATCCTTGATGAGCGCAGGCCTGATGTTATCGAGTTGCATGGAGACTGGACCACGCGAACGAGAATTACCGACTCAGCAAACCTCTACACCGAATATGCACCTTTATTTCGTTCCGGGAAGCGTTACCTTGTTCGTCGAGAACTGCTCGCACGACTGACCGGGTCGACAACGGCAAAGAGCTTCGAGGCAGACGGCCGTCCCCAGCCCGAAGACGACTCCGGATCCGAGACTTATCCGATTTACACCTCTGAGGATCGGCGACTTAATCGAAATTTCAGAACCTACTTCGCCCTTTCTCCTTAGAGTTCGCTCGCTTCAAGGAGCTCGGGAATCATCTCCGTTGCGAGTCTCCGGCCGCGCGGAGGTCGCCGGACCCTGCTGCGTACACTGCACACCATCTCGCCCGTGTCTTCCGGGAACGTGGTGCGTCCCGCTCAGCTCACCGTCCGCCTGTTCCCCAACGCACGATCGGAAGCAGGCTCGAGTAGTCGTCCGTCCACACTCGAAGCCCGGCGATCTCTGGCACAGCCGCCGCCGCCCAAGCGAACTCTTTCCGTCCAAATAGACCCGCGTTCCCGTTCCGCCAAGAGCACCCATTTGGCCGCAAACTCTCCCCGGTCGTCCCGACCCGGTGAGTCCACGACTCGCGCCTCCATCCGCTCCGCCTGGGCTAGTCTGCCAAGCACTGGTGCTAGGTCTAGGTACTGGTTCGAGACATGGAACGCAATCACTCCACCCGGCGCCATATGCCTCCGGTACTCCCGAAGCGCCTCCACCGTCAGCAGGTGCACCGGGATCGCATCTCCTGAGAAAGCATCTACAACCAACACATCAAAACCCTGGGCAGCCTGCTTCTCCAGCGACATCCGCGCATCTCCGTCCACAACCGTTACCCGTGCCTTCGATTCCCGCACATACGTGAAAAGCTTCCGTGCAATTCCCTCCACCAGCGGGTTGATCTCGTAGAACTCGATCGTGTCGCCATCCCGTCCATAGGCGGCCATCGTCCCCGCACCGAGGCCGATCACTCCCACCTTTCGCGGCCGTCCCTCGCAGCAATACCCCAATGCCAGACCTACGCCCGAATCCCGCGCATAATATGTAGTCGGTTCCATCCTGTACTCGTCCGCAAACCATTGCATGCCATGTTTAATCGACCCGTGGAGCAGCACTCGTGACGTACCGGCCTGCTCCGGCAGGTGACTCTCCTTGACTCGCAGCGAGCCGTAAAAGTTTCGGACGTTCACCAGCGAATCGATCCTGTACCCGTTGTAAAGCATCCACACCAGCGCACAGCACAAGACCGTGCTCACACCCCACAGTAGCCGTTGCGGCCAGCCCTCGTTCCACATCACTGCCAGGGCCATCCCCGCTGTCATTGCGAAGGCCACGGGCAGGTCATAGTTCGCCCGGAATATCAGCGGACTCAACACTGCCACAAACATGCTCCCGGCCGCTCCTCCCGCAGCGACCACGAGATAAAACCCCGCGGCAGCCCTTGGGCCACGCGGTCGCACGGCATACACCTCCGCATGGCAGAACCAGCACGCGAAGAACAGCTCCAGAAGGAAAAAGCCCACGCTCAGCGAAATTGGCAGGCTCACGTCCGTCTTCGATAACAGGTATCCCAGACTCGCCAGCATCACCACCAGCACCCGGACAACCACACCCCTCCGATAGAGCTTGGCGAACTCAAACGCGAGCACGAAGCTCACCAGGTAAACTCCGAGCGGCACCACCCAAAGCAGGGGGATGGCCGCCACGTTCACCGTCAGGTGACTGGTCACCGCGCACAATTGCATGGCTGCCGCCCCGCTCAACCCAAACCAGAGCCCCCAGGAGCCCGCAGCGCCTCCGTCGCCCTTCGAGACCTCCTCGCCAGTCTCACCGGCAAGGGCGGACTGGTTCTCCGGCCCGGGTCGAAGGGAATGTGCCCGCTCCAAAATCTCCTTGTCATCCAGGAGTTCTTCCGCTCTCCGCGCGTTCCACCTCCTACTCTGCCAGGCCAGCCACCCACAGAGCCCGGCATAGCCCAGAAAGCCAACAGCCCAGCCAAACCTTTGCAAACGGAGGGTGACGTATGGCTCGACCACCACCGGGTATCCGACCAACGCCAGTAAGGAGCCCACGTTCGACAGGGCGAACATTCGGTACGGCACGACGCCCTCTGACCTGCGCGCAACCCAGACCTGAAGCAGAGGACCCGTCGCACTCAGCAGTAGAAACGGCAAGCCCACCATTCCAGTAAGTGCAAGAAAGATGGCCACCGCGGGATGAAGCGTCGCGCCCGCCATCCTCCCCGCATAGCCCCCTCGAAGCCCCACCAGCGACAGTGCTCCGAGACCCAGGAGGCCGCAATGAAGCCAACCCAGGAACTCAGCCCTGTTTGGCGCCAAAACCGTGACGACATACGCGTAGCCGTAACCCAACAGCAGCACGCATTGAAAAAAGCACAGAGATGCGAGCCACACCGCCGAGGATCCACCCAGGATGGGCAGCAGCAACTTCGCCGCCATCGGCTCCACCGCAAACAACAGCACGGCACTCAGAAATATAGTAAGACCGTAAACCCAGATGCCCTGCCCAGTTCGACGCATGATAACCCAGGTCACCTCCCACCTACGAAGCGCAAGTGGCCCACCAAGGGCTAGCTGGACTGGTAAATTTAAAGCAATTTCCAGTGGCTAACGCCACATACGCCCGAGTCACATCCTACTCGATTGTCTTTCGAAGAACGGACGATACCGCAGAACCTTCTCCGCGAGCGGCGTCGTCCCTGCCAGAAATCTGCAGTACATCGGAACTGTTCACCTCGATGTTCCGGCGACAGTCACCAGCCGTCGTTGTCACATCCAATGCTTTATGTGCGGTCGTTACCTCCGGCGGTCCGACAAGCAACGCATCGCGGAGGCCTTTCGTCTTCTCCAGGACCTGACGGAGATCCCCCTCCCGCCCGACTACAACGTCGCCCCCTCAACCTTTCAGCCAGTTATCCGACTCAACCGAGATACCCAGGAGCGCGAACTAATCCTCATGCGCTGGGGCCTGATTCCTCATCACGCGAAGTCATCCGCCGACTATAAGAACCTGTTCACAATCAATGCACGCGCCGAGACCGTCACCACCAACGCCCTTTGGCGACGTCCGTTTGAACGCCACCGCTGCCTCGTTCCGGCGGACGGCTTCTACGAGTGGAAAAAGGACTCCACCCTTCCTCCTTCCGCCACCACGACATCACCCTCTTCTAGATCAGGTCGTGGCGACGCCCTCAACCGAAACACCTCGTCAGCGGACCCACCCCTGCTCGAACAGAAGCTTCAACACCCTCAGCCCCAGCTGAAGCAGATCCGTACACCAAAGCGCCCAGCAAGGCAGCCCTACGTATTCACTCCGGAGCTCAAGCTTCCCTTCGCATTCGCAGGTCTCTGGGATGCCTGGCGTGATCCCGCTACGGGTGACTGGCTACAAAGCTTTGCGATCATCACCACGGACGCGAACAACACCATGGCCCCGATCCACAACCGTATGCCGGTCATCCTCGAACCCCGCGACTACGATCGCTGGCTCTCCCGGAGCCCGGACCACCAGCCACCAACAGATCTCCTCCGTCCCCCCAACGACAATCTGCTCGTGGCCAACCTCGCCAACCCTGCAGTGGGAAACGTTCGGAACAATGACCCTGACCTGCTCCGTCATCCGACCGCGACCAGGCAGGGCATTGACGATCTCCCGCCCCTGAACTCCGCCTGAGAGCGAAATTCCGCACGCACTCTGGGCGCAAACTAAACACCCGGCACTTCGGATATCCGATAACAACATGAACATTAAATGCAGCGAAGCCCATCCGGATCGGATGGGCTCTAAATACGCAGTGCAGAGTCGGAACTGAAGAAGAAAACGCCTACCCTGTGCACACCCACTCGCGGCAGCTTACCTAAGTTGCCGTCCCGACCTCAACAGCCTCTTTGACGGACGTGGCAGCAGTGGTGATTGGCGCTATTGCAGGTGGGGCTTCGGCCTTCGGCGTCTGCTTCTTCGGCGCAGGCTCAGCCTTCTTTGAGGGAGCAAGAATCGCGTGAAGAGTGGTCCCTTCCATCCGCGGCATGAACTCCACTAAACCTGCATCGCCTATATCCAGGATCAGGCGGTTGATGATCTTGTAGCCAAGGTCGCGATGCGCCATCTGCCGACCCTTGAAGCGCAAGGAAGCCTTGACCTTATCGCCTTCACCAAGGAAGCGAACAGCCTGGTTCTTCTTTGTCTGATAATCATGTTCATCAACGGTGACCGAAAACTTCACCTCCTTGATGACGATAACCTTCTGCTTTTTGCGGGCGGCTCGGTCGCTCTTATCCTTTTCGTAGAGAAACTTCCCATAATCCTGGATCTTGCAGACCGGCGGGACAGCATTCGGGGAGATCTCAACAAGATCAAGCGATCGCTCTCGCGCCATCTTCAATGCCTCGAACGGAACCATCACGCCGAGTTGTTCCCCGTTCTCATCAATGACGCGGATTTCGCGCGCCCTGATACGCTCGTTGGTGCGGATGAAGGATTTTGCGGAACGTTTGTCGATCGGTGGGATAGTCAGCCTCCACGGCACCCTTGAGCGGGGCCATGACTCTAAAGTGGTTTAGGGCAGGAGCGATGGAGCTCATCTGCATCACTGAGTATACACCGGCTTACCCCCTGCTATCCTAGCCGGGAGCAGCCCTCACAGACAGGCTTGGCTACAAACTTCGCTGTCTGTTGATAGTATCTCCTGAGTTGAAGCGAAGCGCCGGATGGTAGTTGAACCATGCGCGTCACACCAAGAAGAAAGGTCAATAGATGAAACGCCGAATTCTTCTCGTCGATGACGATGTCGCCGTACTCCTCACGTTCAAGGCCGTGCTCGAAATCAGCGGCTTCGACGTCGACACCGCAGCTTCTGCTCGGGAAGGCAAGTCCCGGATACGCTCACGCGAATATCATATGGTCATCTCGGATATGCGCATGGAAAGCGATGTCGCCGGTCGTGAGGTCATCCAGGCCGCGCGCACGGCCCCGTACCATCCAGCCGTGGCACTACTAACCGCCTTCCCCGACGATGATGCAGGGTGGGACGGTGCAGGACCTGACAAGGTCCTTATCAAAGCGACCCAGACACGTATCTTGCTCCAGCAGATCGAGAAGCTCTTCAACTCTCACTCGGCAAAGCTGGCCAAGCTCGCCGCTCAGAGCGCGGGAACTTCGGCTGTGGCGAACGGTGCAGCAACGGAAAAGGCAAGCTCCGGGACGGAACTCCACGGCAACGATGACGCGGAAGCTTCCCCAAGCCAAGCTGACATCCCAGAAAACACCGGCAAAATCGGCCAAGTCGGTCTCAGGACCCGCGCGCAAGAAGCGCCAATTAGCCTAAATCCACGCAACCGTCTGGGAAGCCTCACTTCGCTGAGTGTTCCCGGACAAATGTCCGGAGAGCTCCGTTC
This sequence comes from uncultured Acidobacteriaceae bacterium, assembly GCA_963752655.1. Taxonomy (GTDB): domain Bacteria; phylum Acidobacteriota; class Terriglobia; order Terriglobales; family Acidobacteriaceae; genus Edaphobacter. The sequence goes on along the minus strand of CAVVZK010000011.1, from coordinate 304,624 downwards.
AAGTCCAGTGCCTTCTGTACTCCACCATCCAGCATGCGGAGCCAGTCTGAGGCAGGAGCCTTCAACTCCGACGTACTGAGCAGATAGCTTGTCTGCACGATGATCTCCAGAGCATTTGAGAGGTCATGCGTAAGCCTTCTTATCTCGCCGCCCAGCTCTTCCGGGATGGCCTGCGTTCCAGGTCCTCCCTCCCTCCGCCCGTCGCTCATTCTTTGCCTTCCTCTTCACATCGGAGGGTTCACTTATCCTTCGATCGCTCTCATCATACGTCGGCTCTCTCCGATCGAGGCAAGCCGTTGACAGCAGCACGCGCCTTTGTAACACTGGGCACTCACGGTCGCCATATCCAGAGTCGTGCTCTGGACAGCTGTGAAGGATGTGCCGAAGTGGCGGAATTGGCAGACGCGCATGGTTCAGGTCCATGTACTCGCAAGGGTGTGGAGGTTCGAGTCCTCTCTTCGGCACCAGGGTTCCCAGGAGCAGGACTAGAGACCAGGAGCCGGCAGGTTAGATCGAGTTCTCACCCGATACCGCTCGCATCGTTGGAACGCCTGGACAGGCGCTGTTTTACTCCCATTCCTTGCAGTACACCCAGCCTCTCCTGAAATGAAAGCGCATGCCCACACATTTGGACCAGATTCTTGCGCACACGCTGCTCGAGGTTACGCACCGTAAAGCCATTGCCGACATGCCCGCGTTGGAGCGGCTTGCGATCGCCCACAAGCCCCGCGGCTTCGAGAGTTCACTCCGATCCGCAGCATCGAGCGGCCCCGCCGTCATTGCAGAGATCAAGAAAGCATCGCCTTCGCGCGGTCTTATCCGCGCTGATTTTCGTCCCCTAGACCTCGCTCCAGCCTTGCAGAGCGCAGGTGCGGCAGCGCTCTCCGTGCTAACCAACACGGAGTTCTTTCAGGGTTCGCTCGCGGATCTGGAGGCCGCCTCCGCGGCAGTGACAATCCCCTGCCTCCGGAAGGATTTCATCCTTGACCCATTTCAGATTCTCGAGGCGCGTGCTGCCGGGGCAGACGCCGTTCTCTTGATTGTGGCTGCACTGCCGGATGACACCCTCGAGCTTCTTCATGATTTCGCGACCGATCTGGGCCTCGATATCTTGGTGGAAGCTCACGACCCTGCCGAGATCGACCGCGCCGTTCAGCTCGGGGCGAGAATTATCGGCGTGAACAGTCGCGATCTCCGCAGCTTCACCGTCAAGACGGACTCGCTTCAAACGATGGCAGCAATGCTTCCCACCGACGTGCTCCGTGTGGCAGAAAGCGGAATCAGAAACGCCGACGACATCGCGCAATTGCGATCCAGCGGTTACCAGGCATTTCTTATTGGAGAGGCCCTTATGCGTCAGCCCGAGCCCGCAGCCGCTCTCGCCTTGCTTCTTGACAGGCAGTATTCGCAAGACATCTAGCAAGATAGCCGGTCAGCCGCAAGCGGCCGCGGCGACCATAGAATGCTCTCATGTGGGTTAAGATTTGCGCGAATACAAGTTTCGACGACGCCCTGCTCGCGGCGAAGTCGGGCGCGAGCGCGATTGGATTCGTCTTTGCCCCAAGCCCCAGGCAGGTTACGCCATCCCAGGCTCGCACCTTCAGTCAAGGGCTCCCCGAGGAAATAGAGCGTATCGGGGTCTTCCAGACACAAAATGCCCAGGAAGTGATCCTGGCAGTCGAAACCGCCAGTCTCACTGGAGTCCAGCTCCACGGCAACCTCGACCTGCAGCTCATTCAAACACTTCAGCGACGCTTTGCTGATCGAATCTCCCTCATTCAGACACTTCACTGGAGTGACAGGTCAGGTGCTCTCTCTCCATTCGAATCCCTGCGGGAGCAACTCGGTCTGGTCCGCCGCGAACGGTCGATCAGTCGCGTCTTGATCGACTCACAGGTCGGGAGCGTCAGGGGTGGAAGTGGAGTTCCGTTCGACTGGTCCTCCGCTGCTGCTCTGCGCGAGGAGCTTGGCGATGTCAAGCTCATTATCGCTGGGGGTCTGCGCCCTGAGAACGTCCAGGATGCGATCAGAATTCTCTCACCTTGGGGTGTCGATGTAGCCTCTGGAGTCGAGCTCTCACCTGGGCGAAAAGACCCTGAGAAAGTAACGGCCTTCATCAAGAAGGCCTCGCTCAGGCCCTATCACGAACGGCGCTGACCTTGCCCCGTTTCACGGTACAGAAAATCTACGCGCGGTTGCTCGCGCTACCCAGATGCGGTTTCGGGGAACGATCGTGTAGCCGGGGGCTACGGTCATGGAAAACTTGGGGCCGAAGGTGAGCTCCAGCCGTAGGTGGCTGCGCGATGAGGCTGATAGGTGCGATCCAAAGCAGAAGTGCGAAAGAAAGTTTGACACTCATTGTCTTTATCCCTTTCCGTTCCCATCTGACGCACTGAGTACGGCTCTGGATTCAGATTTCGAATGTGGAGCCGCTTTGAGAGTAGACTTCGCCATCTCACGGCCATTCGTATCTTCCCGGCCGGCGGTATCTCACCTCTTCTCGAAGGTCACTATCAAGTCAGCTAATCCCCCCGAGATCTCGGCTGCGATCAACCCGGGCTCCAAAGCCTCAACCTGGGCTGCCAGGACTCCGTCTGCTCTACGGCAGGCTCACCTTCATCCCAAGCTCCTTTACCAGGAACGCATACTGGTCCACAGAGAGTTCGACCCGCTTCGATAGCGGCATGCCTCCACCGTGTCCGGCACGGGTTTCAACCCGGATCAATACCGGTGGTCCCGTCTTCGCCTGTTCGGCTTGCATCGCAGCCGCAAACTTGAAGCTATGCGCCGGAAACACCCGGTCGTCATGATCGGCCGTCATGATCAGTGTCGGCGGATAGGTAACGCCGGGCCGCACATTGTGAAGCGGGGAATATTTGTAGATCGCGTGGAATTCAGCTTCGTTGTCGCTCGGAGCGCCGTAGTCCGCCTTCCACGCCCAACCAATCGTAAATTTGTCGAAACGCAGCATGTCCATCACGCCCACCTGCGCCAGCACCGCACCGAACAGCTCCGGACGCTGCGTCTCAACCGCCCCCACCAGGAGACCGCCGTTACTTCCACCATTGATCGCCAACTTCTGCTTGGAGGTGTATTTGTTCGCCACCAGCCAGTCGGCGGCCGCGATGAAGTCGTCAAACACGTTCTGTTTCTTCAACTTCGTTCCCGCCTCGTGCCATGCCTCGCCGTACTCCCCACCCCCTCGCAGGCTAGGTTGCGCGTAGACCCCGCCCATCTCCATCCAGAGCAGGCGCGCGGGACTGAACTCAGGCATCAACGAGATGTTGAAGCCGCCATAGGCGTACAGCAGCGTGGGGTTCTGTCCGTCAAGCTCCAGGCCCCGCTTGGCGGTCACGAACATCGGCACACGCGTCCCGTCCTTGCTCTTGTAGAAGACCTGCTTGGTCTCGAACGCTGCAGGATCGAAGTTCAGCTTAGGAGCCCGGTAGACCTCCACCTTGTGCGTCGTCATGTCCAGCCGGTAGATCGTCCCCGGAGTGACGAAGTTCGAGAACTGAAAGAACGTCTCCCTATCCTTTCTTTCGCCCCCAAATCCCACCGCCGTTCCTATCGCCGGCAGCTTCACGCGCTCAATCAGTCCTCCATCCGGCTTGTGCAACTCGGCAATCGTCTGCGCGTCTTCGAGATAAGTTGCCACGAGTGTGTCGTGGATCATCGTGACCCCTTCGAGATTGTTCTTCGTCTCTGGGATCACCGTGTTCCAACTCGCCCGCTCAGGATGCCGCAGGTCGATCGCGATGACCTTCCCGTTTTCCGCATCAAGTGTCGTCTTGACCCAGAACTTCGTTCCGTCATTCGAGATCACGTGATACACCGCGTCCGGGGAGGTGACGACCTTAACGATCGGTGCATCCGGATGCGCCAGGTCTTTGATCGCGAGCTCGTTGTTGGGGCTCGTTCCCTTCATCGAGTACAGCACGAGATATCGCCCGTCCTCCGTCACACCGGCGCCTACATTCAGCTCCTTGTCATCTGGACGTTCAAATACCAGGGCGTCCTCACTTTGAGGCGTCCCCAGCTTGTGAAAGAACACCTTATGAAAGTAGTTCGCTTCCTTCAACGACGGAGCATCCTTTGTACCTGCACCCTTTGGAATCCCGTAACCCTCGTAGAAGAACCCCGAATTGTCGTTCAGCCAGGACGATCCGCTGAACTTCGACCACTCCACCAGGTCCTCGAGATCCTTGCCCGCCGTCACATCCCGCACGCGCCACTTCACCCAGTCGCTCCCAGCGTCCGCGATCGCGTAGGCTGCCAGCCGGCCATCCTCCGTAAGGCTCAAGCCGCTTAGCGCAACTGTGCCGTCCTTCGACATGGTGTTTGGATCCAGAAGCACCTTTGGCGCACCGTGCAGTCCCTGCTGCCAGAACACCACATTCTGGTTCTGCAAACCGGTGTTGTGCGCGTAGAAGTAGCGGTCACCCTTCCTCTCCGGTGCCGTATACCGCTCGAAGTTTGTCAGGTCCATTAACCGCGCATGCATCTTCTCTCGCCCGGGAACGTTATCCAGATAGCTGCGCGTAATGGCGTTCTCCGCGTCAACCCACTGCTTCACCTCGGTCGAGTCCACATCCTCCATCCACCGGTAGGGATCCCGGACCTTTGTCCCGAAATAATCGTCAACCTGGTCGCCCACGCGAGCCTTTGGATATTCCATCACTCTCCCCTGACCTGTTGAACTGTTCTCTGATTTCTGGGCAAACATCGTCTCGAAGGCCATACTGATGACCAAAATAGCGCAAGCACAGCTGAAACCCTTCATTGTCGTCCTCCCGGGCGGCACAGCTCAGATCTGTACACCGACCGCTAAACCACATGCAGAATAAACATAGCCTTTGGCCGGTGTTCGATTAGCACTTCCTTGAGCAGAATACACTCACATTTTTTGCAACCTTTGCACGCATATTGCGTCTTATGGAACAGGGTGATCGGAGATTTGACCCCGGTGCCTGATCTCACAGGAGTGAACATTATGACCATCACGCGCTTCAGTCCATTCCGTAGCAGCCTTGAAGACGTAAACGTTCTGCAGAATCGCCTCAACTCCATCTTCCATGACTTCGCCAGGCCTGCTGGCTCCGAGAGCGAGACTCTCGCCACAGGTAGCTTTGTTCCCGCCGTGGACATCTACGAAGATGCCCAGCACATCGCCCTGAAGCTGGAAGTCCCAGGGATCCGCCAGGAGGATCTCGACATTCGCGTTGAAAACCAGAGCCTTACCGTTAGGGGTGAGCGCAAGTTCGAGTCCGACGAGAAGGAAGAGAACTTTCACCGGATCGAGCGGCGCTTCGGCAGCTTCATTCGAAGCTTTACCCTCCCGCAAACGGTTGATACCGAGAGCATTAAGGCCGCGTACGACAACGGCGTTCTCAAGATCTCTCTAGCGAAAAAGGCTGAAGCAAAGCCAAAGCAGATCAAAGTAGAGGTCAGCAGCGGAGCAACCACACCCAAGCAGGTGGAAGGCGCCTCAACCAAGGCGTAAAACTGCGGCCTTCAACTCTCTGCGGGAGGACGCCTGAACCGGGCCTGTCCCCCGCACTGTTTTTCAGCAAGACTCCCCCCTGAAAGAGACACATGGCTATCAAATGGGAAAAACTCACGGCGAAGAGCCAGGAAGCCATCCAAGCGGCTCAGGGCGTTGCCGCGGAAAACGGTAACCCCGAGGTTCTGCCGCTCCATCTCCTTTCCGCACTTCTCGAAGACCGCGAGGGCATCGTCCTCCCGGTTCTTGAGCGCGTTGGCGCTGACGCATCACAGTTGAAACTGAACGTGAACACCGCAATCAGCAAGCTCCCAAAGGTCCAGGGTGGATCGCAGCCTGCGCTCTCGTCCGCTGCCCAGAAGGTCCTCGATCAGGCGTTCAAAGAAGCGGATCAGTTCAAAGACGACTACGTGTCCACCGAGCATCTCCTGCTCGCACTCGCAGACGCGAAGCGAGATCCCGTCCAACTCGCCCTCGCTGCCCTGGGCGGCACACGAGACGGGATCCTGAAGGCCCTGACCGCCGTTCGGGGGTCCCAGCGTGTCACCGATCAGAACCCCGAAGGGAAGTTCCAAGCCCTCGAAAAATACGCCAAGGATCTCACCGAACTCGCACGCCGCGGCAAGCTCGATCCCGTTATCGGCCGTGATGAGGAGATCCGCCGGGTCATCCAGGTGCTCGCCCGCCGAACCAAGAACAACCCCGTGCTCATCGGCGAGCCCGGTGTCGGCAAGACCGCCATCGTTGAAGGGCTTGCACGTCGGATATTCCTTGGCGACGTTCCCGAGATCCTGCGCAACAAACGTGTCTGCGCGCTTGACCTCGGCTCCATGATCGCTGGGGCGAAGTTTCGCGGTGAGTTCGAAGAGCGCCTCAAGGCCGTGCTCAAGGAGATCGAAGAGTCCAACGGAGAGGTCATCCTCTTTATTGACGAACTGCATACGCTCGTCGGCGCTGGGGCAGCCGAGGGTGCGATGGACGCCTCCAACATGCTCAAGCCCGCACTCGCGCGCGGAGGTCTGCGTGCCATCGGCGCCACGACCCTCAACGAGTACCGGAAGTACATCGAGAAGGACACCGCCCTCGAACGCCGCTTTCAGATCGTCTACGTCGGCGAACCCAACGTAGAGGACACCGTCAATATCCTGCGCGGACTCAAAGAAAAGTACGAGGCGCATCACAAGGTCCGCATCAAGGATTCGGCCATCGTGGCCGCGGCAACGCTTTCCCATCGCTACATCTCGGACCGCTTCCTCCCCGACAAGGCCATAGACCTGGTCGACGAGGCCGCCGCCGCTCTCGCCATCCAGATCGGCTCCGTACCCGTGGAGATCGACAACCTGGAACGACAGGCCACCTCACTGGAGATCGAACGCGCCGCCCTCCAGCGCGAGAAGGATCCTAACTCGCAGGAGCGCCTCGAAACCCTGGAACGAGAGCTCGCCGAGATCAAGGAGAACGTCTCCATCCTTCGCGCTCGATGGCAGGCAGAGCGTGGCGCGATCGGTCGTATCGCGGAGCTCAAGCAGCAGCTCGAAGCCTTGCGCTTCCGGGCGCTTGAAGAGACCCGAAAGGGCAACCTTCAGCGAGCGGCCGAGCTGCAATACGGCGAAATCCCGGGAGCCGAAGCCGAGCTCGCCATGCTCACCTCTCAACAGGAGGCTGCGGTGGCCGAAGACTCAGCAAACGCCGCAGCCAGTGCTTCCAAGGGCGTCTCGCGAGGACCCGTTCGCATGCTGAAGGAGGAGGTCGACGAAGAAGATATCGCGGCCATTGTCTCTAAATGGACCGGCATCCCTGTTTCCAAGATGCTCGAGGGCGAGATGCAGAAGCTGGTGCAGATGGAGGAACGCCTCGAAGAGCGAGTGATCGGCCAGAATGAGGCCATCGTCGCCGTCGCCAACGCTATCCGCCGATCGCGCGCAGGTCTCAGCGATCCAAAGCGCCCTATCGGCAGCTTCATCTTCCTCGGTCCCACCGGCGTCGGAAAGACCGAGACTGCCCGCGCCCTAGCCGAGTTCCTGTTTGACGATGAGCAGGCCATGGTCCGCATCGACATGTCCGAGTACATGGAGAAACACGCTGTCGCTCGTCTCATCGGCGCACCTCCCGGATACGTCGGATATGACGAAGGCGGCCAACTCACGGAGGCGGTCCGCCGTCGCCCCTACGCCGTCGTCCTCTTCGATGAGATCGAGAAGGCGCACCCGGATGTCTTCAACGTCCTTCTCCAGGTTCTAGACGACGGTCGCCTCACAGACTCCAAGGGTCGCACCGTGGACTTTAAGAACACGGTCCTCATCATGACCTCGAACGTCGGCGCGGCCGCGCTCAACACCGCATGGGCCGAAGGGGAGGAGGGCTTCCTTGACGCCAGGGAGTCGGGTCATGGATTCACTACGCCAGCAGTTCCGTCCGGAATTCCTCAATCGCGTCGACGACATTGTCGTCTTCCATCCGCTCGGAGAAGACCAGCTGACGCACATCGTGGATCTGCGCCTGAAAGACCTTCAGGCGCTGCTCGCAGACCGGAAGATCACCCTCGAGCTCACCGACGCAGCCCGCCACGCGATCTTCCAGTCTGGGTACGATCGCGCTTACGGAGCCCGGCCGCTCAAGCGTGCCATCCAGCGCATGGTTCAGGACAAACTCGCCCTCAAGATCCTTGATGGCTCTGTCCTGCACGGGGATCACGTAAACGTGGATGCCGGGCCTGCAGGCCTGGTGTTCAACGTTCTAAACAGGGCTGCCGCCTGAAGCCACCTTGCTCGGTACCCGGTCGGTCTCTTCCATAGACAGTCGGTCCTCTAGTAGACGGTGGTATTCCGCGTCAAACCATTGGGCAGTCGCAAGGCCTGAGCTTTCCGCGCGGGCTCCAGCTATCGCAGTGCTACCGTCGCTCCACCTCAGGGGTGCCCTCTGGGGTTACTTCTAGGTCTATATGTCCCGCAAAGGCCGGGGGGGCGATCCTATGCCCAAACCGGATCATCGGCTTTTCCACCAGGTAGTAGCTCGCAAGCGCAAAGAACGCAGTCGCGATGTATTTATACGGCCGCTCTGAAAGAAGCAGAAGCGCAGGCGAGCTAATACCCACCTCCGGGTGAACAGGCACGAAAAACAGCACGTGCCAGATGTATAGGCTGTACGAGAGCCGGCCCAGGAAGCGCATGGGCGGAAGCTCCAGGAACCGCGTCGTCCAGCTCTGCGGATGGCTAACAGTCGCGATAATCCAAAGCCAGAAACCGAAGAAGAGCTGTTGCCATTGTCCGCTCAGCAGGTCGTAAACAGTCTGGCGCCCAAGGGGGAGGGGATGGCCGTGTGCGATCAACATCACCCCCAGCGTTGTGACAAAGGCCACCCACGGCCAGAGATATCGGTCCACGGCTACCTTTACCCACGGCAGCCGTACAAGCAACGCCAGGAACGCCGGGTACAGGAGGTATTGCACACGCCAGTAGGTGCGATGGTCCGAGAAGTCCGGCGCGAAGTACCCGTGCTGCTCCGCCCACGACTGAACCGCCCACAACAGGGACAGCAGTGCTGCGAAGATCACGATCCGTCTTTTCCGGACAAAAAACAAAAACAATGAGAGGAGTATGTAGAAGTGCTCTTCCATCGAGAGCGTCCAGAAATGCCCCGTCAATGCTCCCGTGCCGCTTACATCCGATGCCCGATAGAGGAAGTTCGCGTATTGAAAGAACGCTCCCATCCAGTGCGCCAGGCTCTCACGACAAACCCCGGCAATAGTTAGGATTGCGATGACCGCCAGGTATACCCACGATGCAGGTTGGATTCGGAACAACCTCCGAACATAAAAGCTCTTTAGGTTGAAGAACCCTTGAGCCCGCTCCTCTTCGAGAATGCGCGTACAGATCAAAAAGCCGCTGATGGCAAAGAACAGAAAAACACCGTACCCACCAAACCCTCGTAGCCTGCTGTTACTGAATGGGCCGATCTTGAAGGCAAGATCGTGCGTCATCAGGACCCCGAGAATAGCGATAGCTCGCCAGCCGTCTAGACCAGGGAGGTAACCGACCTTGTGAGGAGCCTTCGTCATACGGTCGTCACATCCCCACCGAAAGCGGTGCCGTTCCCACCCTCACCCTGCTCTGGTCGCAGGCATGCGTCAACGGCAGTATAAACTGCGCCTCCAGAAAACCTCCCTGTCCGGAGCCTCGCATAGGAGCTGCAGAAGAGGGTAGGCGCGGCATTCGGCAATGTGTTTTCACGACCGCAAAGCCAAACTCCCGGCCGATCCGCCCTGATGAAGTAACCTCTAAGGCGGGATCAGGAGTTTCGAATGTCTCGCGTCGTCGTAATAGGAGCAGGAGTGATGGGATTGGCCGCCGCCTATAGAGCCGCGTCCAATGGTCACCAGGTCCAACTCATCGAAGCAGCTTCCGAAGCCGGCGGAATGGCCGGCCACTTCGATTTCGACGGCGTCTCCATCGAACGCTTTTATCACTTCGTTTGTAAGACCGACCAGGCCACCTTTGATTTCCTCAATGAACTCGGCATGAAAGACGCTGTCCGCTGGGTTCCCACCACGATGGGCTTCTTCAACAACAACCGGCTTCACCCCTGGGGCGACCCCATCTCACTGCTGAAGCTCCCCGGGATGAGCTGGATCGACAAACTCCGATACGGTCTATTCGCCTTCGTCTGCGTCCGACGTAACCGGTGGCCGGCGATCGAGCATCAGTCCGCGAAACAGTGGATCATACGGTGGTGCGGTGTCTCCGTGTACGAGCGCTTCTGGAAGCCCCTCTTTGACTACAAATTCTACGAATACGCCGATAACGTCTCGGCCGCCTGGATCTGGACGCGCATCCGGCGCATCGGACGCTCCCGGAAGAGCATCATGCAAGAGGAGCTCGGATACATCGAGGGCGGATCGATCACTCTGGTCAACGCGCTCGTACGCGCGGCGGAGACCCACGGTGCCCAGATTCACCTCGGCGAGTCGGCCACCCGAGTCACCGTGGAAGATGGTCGCGTCACCGGCGTTCAAACCAGCACACGACATCTTCCAGCCGACGCCGTCATCAGCACCGCGCCTACCCCTTACATCTCCTCGATGATCCCGGACCTCCCGCAGGAATGGAGGGATCGCTACGATTCGATCCACAACATCGGCGTTATTTGCGTCATCTTCAAGCTGCGCAACTCCGTCACGCCACACTTCTGGGTCAACATCTCGCAGCCGGATCTCGAAATCCCTGGCATCATCGAGTTCTCGAATCTCAGGAAAACCGGCGATCACAGTATCGTCTACGTCCCCTACTACATGCCTGTTACGCAGCCGAAGTTCTCCTGGCCCGACGATCGCCTTCTGGCGGAGGCCTTTGCCTGCCTTCAGCGCATCAATCCGAAGCTCACGAGCCCGGATATCATCGTCACAAAAGTCGCTCGGTTGCGTCATGGCCAGCCGATCTGCGAGCCGAACTTCGCCGCAAGGATCCCCCCGGTTCAAACCCCCATAGCCGGCTTGCAAATTGCGGATACCTGCTTTTACTACCCTGAAGACCGAGGAGTTGCCGAAAGCCTTCGCCTCGGCTCAGATATGGCCTCTCACCTCGACGTCACCTCGCCCGTTCCGCTCGGACGCTCCGCAGACGTCGCGGTCGTTTAGCCTCGTGCTGCTAACCTGCTTCAGACCGGCCTGCCCGCATCCCAAGCCCTCCCCTGTTCCCCTAAGCTCGTATACTCGACTTAGATGGGACGTAGGCGAGCAATCATCATAGGCGCGGGGCCCGCAGGCCTGACAGCAGCCCTGGAGCTCCTGCGGAGAACTGACGTACTTCCCATCATCCTTGAGGCATCTGACGAGATTGGCGGCATCTCCCGCACCATTCGCTACAAGGGAAACCGCATGGATATCGGCGGCCACCGCTTCTTCTCGAAAAGCGATCGCGTCATGCGGTGGTGGCTTGATCTCATGCCGCCCGAGATCCCGTCAGGCGACACCGCCGGCATCTCCTACCAAGGCAAACAGCGGGTTATCGTGGTGCCCGCGAAACTTGCGCACGAGCCCGTTCTTCGCGGGGCCGGACCACTTAGTCCAGAGAGCGACCAATCCAAGTCAAAGCACAGCGAGTCTTTGCGCTTTGCTCACCACAGAACCGAGGCGCCCCTTGCAAGCCGTCCCACCAATCCCGATCTCGTCATGCTTATCCGGCCCCGCAAGAGCCGCATCTACTATTTGCGGCGCTTCTTCGACTATCCAATAAAGCTGACCGCCGCCACCCTTAGGAACCTCGGCATCCGCCGCACAATTCGAGTCGGTCTTAGCTACCTACGTTCCCAGTTCCGCAAGATCAAACCCGAAAAGAGTCTTGAGGATTTCCTCATCAATCGTTTCGGCCGTGAGCTCTACCTCACCTTCTTCAAGAGCTATACCGAAAAGGTCTGGGGCATTCCATGCGACCGCATCTCTGCCGAGTGGGGTGCGCAACGAATCAAGGGTCTCAGCCTCACGAGCGCCATCAAACACTTCCTCCGCACTTCACTCACCAGGCGGCCTGTAAGCGATGTTTCACAGAAGAACACCGACACCAGCCTCATCGAACGTTTCCTGTACCCGAAACTCGGGCCCGGTCAGCTCTGGGAGCACGTCGCAGACCTCATTCGCCTCGCCGGCGGAGAGATCCATCTCGACTGCAAGGTAATCGGCGTCTCCTCCCCTCCCCAGATCTCGACAGACGGATCGATCGAGGACGGCCAGAACGAACGCCGCGTATCCGCAGTCACCACGAAGAGTCGAACGGGAGAGGAACAGACCTTCGCGGGCGAGATCTTCTTCTCCACCATGCCGATCAAAGACCTTGTTCTGGCAATGGATGCGCCAGTCCCGCAAGCAATCTCGGACATCAGCAACGGCCTCGAATATCGCGACTTCATCACCGTCGGACTTCTCGTCGATCGCCTGGCGTTACAAGAGAAGGATGGGGGTCTCCTGAAAGACACATGGATCTACGTTCAAGAACCTGACGTGCTCCTGGGCCGATTGCAGATCTTCAATAACTGGAGTCCCCATCTGGTTGCCGATCCTTCGAAGATCTGGCTTGGTCTCGAGTATTTCTGCTACGAGAAGGACGTCCTCTGGAAGATGTCCGACGACGACGTCAAATGTTTTGCCATCGCAGAAGTCGCCAGGATCGGCATCCTGAACCCGGACGATGTTCTTGATGGACACGTGGTCCGGGTACCGAAGACCTACCCTGCCTACTTCGGCACCTACGATCGCTTCGATCAGCTTCGCCAATTCACAGACTCCTTCCAGAACCTGATTCTGATCGGCCGCAACGGCATGCATAAATACAACAACCAGGATCACAGCATGCTCACCGCCATGACCGCCGTTGACGGCATCGTCGCCGGTCACGTCGACAAAGCGGCCCTGTGGAGCATCAACACCGAGCAGGAGTACCACGAGGAGAAGACGTAATGAGAAGGTTCATCCTGCTAACGGTCGTCGCTCTCATTACGCTGGCTGTCATCTATCACAATCGCCTCTTTCTACGTGACCCCCTGGGCAAGGTCGACCGCAACGCTGTCACCGTGCCCGGCGCACGCGTCTTCATCAACTACTCGAACGACATACTCGTCCAGGAGGACAGCGGGCGCCACATGTTCGTCGTCCAGGGCTATAACAAGCTTCCTGGCTCGCCTGCGGGCCTCACCTGCATCCAGGGAATGCTCTGTGTGACGCCCTCGGACGAGGCCGTTCCGGGCGCACCTGAACCAGGCAAGGAGGCCGTCATGTCAGACCGCGAAGTCTCCTTCACGGACTCTGAAGGTTCCCACGTTCACGTCACGATCCGCTGAACGGCCCGTCATCGGATCAGCTCAGCACCCCGCTCAACGTCTTCGGGACGGCCCCAGCCGAGAGCCCCATCCGCGACAATTCCTGAAATCATGGGGGCAGAGTACACTCTGGCCATCACGCAAGAGGCTTGAATCATGGATCTCTCCGCATCCCCGCCCAGCAACTCTTCGCCCGAGCCGCGCGAACTCAGCGCTCCGACGATTCGCCTCGAGCATAAGCATCCCCTTGCCATTCGCTGGATGCACTGGATCAACTTCCCCGTACTCTTCATCATGATCTGGTCCGGCCTGCTCATCTACTGGAACGACTCCGACAATGCATACCAGCATCCGCATGCGATCTACCGAATCGGCATAGGCCACCTCACGCTCCTTCGCCTCTTTCCCAACTGGCTGTACAGGGCAGCAAACGCCCCTTACCACGTCACGCAAGGGCTCGGAAACCACTTCTTCTTCATGTGGATCTTCGCCCTGAACGGGCTAGCCTACGTTCTTTACACGGCAACCTCCGGGGAATGGCGCCTCCTGCTCCCCGATCGCAAGAGCTTCAGCGAAGCGATCCAGGTCACCCTTGTGGACCTGCACCTTCGCAAGGGCCTCCCTGCCCAGAAGAAATATAACGGAGCACAAAGACTCGCCTACACCGCCGTCATTCTCATGGGCGCCGGTTCCCTGCTCACGGGTCTCGCCATCTACAAACCCACTCAGGCCCATTGGCTCACCTCTCTGCTCGGCGGTTACGAGATGGCACGGTGGGAGCATTTCTGGCTCACGATCTCCTTTGTCGGCTTCTTCGTCGTGCACGTCCTCCAGGTCGTCCTCGCTGGTTGGAACAACTTCCGTAGCATGGTAAGCGGGCTCGAAATTAAGTCCATCGACGAACCCTCACTGGATGCAGAACGGAGGTCCTGGCCATGACCGAGCACAACGACTTACCGGGGGAGGCAGGACCGCTTACACAGCCCGACCTCCTTGGAGGCGCCACCGACGAAGCAGCCCACGAGCGTATTCCCGGCGCGAAACCTCCCGACCACGACTCCCCTCCGACTCGATCGCGAATCGGAACCGAAGACTTGGCTGTGCTCGCCCGTTCGCGCTCCCACACCCGTCGATCCTTCGCTCTTGCAGCCGTAGGCGCCGCAGCAGGTTACGGCTTCTGGCGATGGGTCGAGGGCAGCAAGAGCGACAACCTGCAGCCCGCACCTATCCGCCGCGCCTTCGAGGCCAACGCCGGGATCTCCCGCAGGGTCTTCCAGGAGCGCGCGCTTTCACCTACCTACCCCATCAGCAGGGCAGAGACCCTGCGCATCAACGGTATCTACGGCCTCAAGCAGCCCCTCGTTCAAGAGAGCTGGCGTCTCCAACTGGTCGGCACACGCAACCCCAACGAAGACAAACGTTACACCGGCGACGTCACCGCATGGGAGTACAAGTACAACACCGAAGCCGACACGCACGAAGACCAGGGCCACGACACGAAGATCGCGCCGTCCGCGGACACCGCCGAAAAAATGGCGCCAAAGCCGATGGTGAACGGAGAAAAGCAGCGGCAGCAGAAAACCTCCCGGCTTCCCCGGGGTCAGGAGGAGGCCGGCGAAAGCGAATCGACCCTGAAGCCGGGAACACCCGGCCTCCTGCTCACACTTCAGGACATCCTGGCACTCCCTCGGCATGAACTCGTCACCGAGTTCAAGTGCATCGAGGGATGGAGTCAGATCGTGCACTGGGCCGGCGTCCGCATGGCGGACTTCCTCGAAGCCTACCCGCCCGCGAACGTCCGGGATCGCCAGCCAAGGTACGTTTACATGGAAACACCAAACGGCGACTACTTCACCGGCTATGACATGGAGGTGTGCCGTCACCCTCAAACACTGCTCGTAACCGAGATGATGGGCCAGCCCTTAACCCAGTTCCATGGCGCTCCCCTGCGCCTCCATATGCCGACGAAATACGGGTATAAGCAGATCAAGCGAATTGGCCTCATCAGCTACACGGACAGGAAGCCCGACGATTACTGGACCAGGCTCGGCTACGATTGGTACGCTGGCCTCTGACTCTCCGTTGCTGTGGATCCGGAAGCAAACACCCCTATGCCGAAGCTCACCATGTTTGCTTGGCTCGTCCTTCTCGGCGTTCCCTCGAGAGCTCCCGCACAGGGGCCGACGGAGCGCTCCCAGGAGGTTCCCGCTGAAGCTCCGAAGCCATCTTCCACCTGGGCGACCGCCATCGCCCAGCGTCGGCAAGAGCTCATCACCCGCAACGGTACCGGCACCGAGTCAGGACTTCGCGATCGCCTTCTGAAGATGCGTCAAGCCGACCAGGTCGCTCGCGGCCTGGCGGCCGGCACGGGCAGCCAGGGTACACAGCAAGAACGGGTCCGGCACCTCGCCGAAGTGGACGCCGAGCTCACCTCCGAACTGAAGGGTATCGTCGCACAGGGAGGCTGGCCCACCATCAGTCTCGTCGGGATCGAGGCTTCGGACGCCGCCATGCTCCTCCTCACCCACACCGCCGACCATTCTTGGCAGCTTCAACTACTCCCCGCAGCTCGAACAACTTGCCGACGAAGGCGCAATTGACCCCTCCAGTCTCGCGCTCGTCATCGACAAGCAACTCATCGCAGCAGGCAAGCTCCAGCGCTACGGCACGCAGTTTAAATTCGTCAACGGTCACATGGCCATGTACGCCGTCGAGGATCCGGGCAACTTGGATGCAATCCGCAACCGCGCCATGCTCCCACCCATGGCCTCCTACAAGGATCAGCTTGCAAAGATGTATGGGCTCAAGCCGACCAACGACATCGTGAGCGCCACCGCACCTATCACCGCCCTCCCTGCCTCGCCGCACTAAGGTCAAAACACAACGGCGTCGCCACCTTCGCCACCCTCCCTGAGCCTCACTTGGCGGCCACCGCGGTCGGGTACTCCACCTGGACCGTCAGGATCTCGTAGGGCTTGATTGGCACCGTCACCACGCCGCCCGTCATCGGAAGGTGCTCTCCCTCGGTCTTCTCCATCAGATTGCTCTCCACCGCGAAGCTCGCGCCCGGAGGCACATGGAGCTTGACCTCGCTTGCCGTTCCCGCCCACTCGTACATCCGAAACACCAGCGCGTTGGCATCCTCAGCCTTCTTCACGGCCGTCAACGTCACGTTCGCGTTCTCGACTGCACCCCATGAATGCTGCGCCGGCAGACTTCCGCTATGCGCGAACACCTGCTTGACCGTCATCGGATAGTTCAACTCATACCCGCGCCGAACTGTCTGCGACTGCTTCCAGCCACCCGCATGCGGATAGATCGCATACTGAAATTGCTGTCTACCGCGATCCGCGTCCGGGTCCGGCCAGGTCGGGGATCGCAGCAGCGTGATCCGCAATGTGTTCCCTTCGGCGTCATACCCGTACTTCGAGTCGTTCAAAACCGATACACCGTGCGTGGCATCGCCCAGATCCGCCCAGCGCATGGCAGGCACCTCAAACTGTGCCTTCTCCCAGCTGTTGTTCCGTGTCGTTGGACGTTCGATCGACCCATACGGAATCTCATACGTCGCCTTCGGCCCGCTTGCCGAAAGTGGAAACGCCGCCTTCAACAGCACGTGCGTCTCGTGCCAATCCACATCGTTCGCGACCATCACCGCATCGGCGCCAGCATCGAGGGAGATCTCCTGCACGAACTTCGAACTCTGCCAGCTACGCGTCACACGCACCCTCGCGCGCAGCGGTCCGTGGTCCACAACGCTGACCGAGTCCAACGCCTCAATCGGCGTCATGTGATCCAGCGTCCCCGGATCAATGTTCCACGCATCATAATTCGACGGCGTGTCCTTGAAGGTCTGCAGCTGGTTTCCGCAACCCCCTGCCGCAATCGATTCCACACCGCCATTTCCATTCTGGCTCGTGGACATCAGGCTCGTGATGCACCCGTTCTTCTTGTTAATCGCAACACTCAGATGCTCATTGCTTAGCACCACCGAATCAGCCCGATCCGCAACCTTCACATCCGTCACGGCGCTGGTTACATTTACGCCCTTCCCCTTCTCGGCATGCAGCACGGAATACCCCAGCGGCGGGATATCTCGAACCCGGGCCAGAACCTCGAAGCGATGCGTGGCAGCGTCCGAAGAGATCACCTGCGATGGCAAGACCTCCTCGTGCGAGTCCAGAATCCGCACACCCTCCGCCGCATCAGCAAGCTGCACGGAAAGCGCCACCGTCTCACTCCGCGGCCAGCCCATAGGATTGAACACCAGCATCGGTGCGTCGCCCTTCGCACGCGTGTCGATCGCGGTTGCCAATGTTTCAATCGACCCTTCCGAGATCTCATGGTCCGCATGGAACACCTCGGTGTAGTCCCTCCGCGCATCCTTGTAGATCACGGCGATCCCCGATCCCGCCGCCAGATCGTGGAACTGGTTGAACGTGATCTTCTTCCAGTTCTCAGTCAACTCATCTGCGGGGTAAGCTCTCCCGCTAAGCCATGCCAGCGACGCCAGCTTCTCCGCGTCAAGCGTCGCAACTTCGCTTGCCCGCATGTTTCGCTTGTGCACGGCCTGTGTCGTAAAGATGCCCCGGTGGTACTCAAAGTAGAGCTCGTCCTTCCACGTCGGGATCCCCACAGCACCATCGGAGGCCGCCGCCGGTGCCTGTAGCCCTTCGCAATCCGGTCATAGTTCCACGTCGGCGACTCGCCGTTCAGCTTCGATTCCACATCGGTGAAGTAGCCCTGCGCCGTGTGATAGCGCATCGTCGGCACCGCGTCCTTCGATCCCCGCGTAGACGCACCCGTCCAGTGGTCCGCCTGGTCCAGCATCGCTCGCGTCGGGCCGCCGCCGTGATCGCCGATACCGTAAAGATCCAGCATCTCCGTCGTGCCGGGATTCCTCTCGGCCGTCTCCGCGAAATCCGCCGAGATCCGCGTCGGGTTCACGTTGTCATGCACATAGTCCGTCGGAAAATAGGTGAGCACCTTGCTTCCATCCGGAGACTCCCACCAGAACAACCGAAACGGCAGCACGTTCGTATCGTTCCAGTGCATCTTCTGCGTGACGAAGTAGTCCATCCCCGAGCGCTTGTAGATCTGCGGAAGCTGCCAATTGTAACCAAATGAGTCCGGATTCCATCCGATCCGCGCCTGCACCCCATACTGCTGCTTGAAGTACCTCTGCCCAACCAGCAGCTGCCGCACCAGGCTCTCTCCATCCGGCAGATTCAGGTCCGGCTCCACCCACATCCCGCCGACAATCTCCCACCGTCCTTCCTTCACCCGCTCCCGAATCTGATCGTTCAACTGCGGATACTTCTCCGCCATCCACTCCGTGTACTGCGCCGCCGACTGCGTAAATGTGTAATCCGGATATTCGTTCATCAGCTGCAGCGCCGTCGTAAACGTGCGCCGGACCACGTCGATCGTCTCGCTCCGCGGCCACAACCATGCAGCATCGATATGCGAGTTCCCCGCGAGATCGATCGTGATCTTCGACAGCTCGGGGCGAAGTGCTGCCAACAGATCCTGCGACCGCCGAAGCGACCCATCAAAGGTCTTCTGATCCCCTGCCGCCAGCGCCTTCGTATCGATCGCCGCGACCGCCTCCTCTACCTTGGGCAGCAGATCCGGCCTAGGCTTCGGCAGCACAGGCAGCAGATTCGCGGCTGTAAGGCACTGCGTCCGGATGTCCTCGGGATTCGGTCGGCCGGCCCCCCCAGCAGCCATGGGATCGGTCTCGATGCGCAGGTTCACTCCAGTGAATGTCTTCTCGTCGACCGTGCGCAGCAGCTTCACCGCTACCAGCACCTTGTCACCCGGCTTGGCAGGCTCGAACAAGACAATCGGCTCGAGATCATCCCCCAGCGCCACCCGTCGTCCATTGAAGTAGATGATCTCTGGCATCGGGCCATTCGCGTCCGCGCGGAATTGAAACCACACCCGCGCACCCGTAATGTCGTAGCCATGCAGGGTCTTCGGTACCTCGATCACACGCCGATACCACACGGCATCCTGTGGCGCCTTAGCCTTTGGAGCTACAAGCGGCCAGCTCGAATCATCCAGCGCCGGCGACTCACCATGCGCGAGATCGCCCGCATGGAAGCGCCACTCACCCACCGGGAGCGCGTTCAGCGTCTCCAGCGTATGAAGCTTCTCAATCGCTGCCGGCGAGAGATTCTTCTGTTCGCGAACGGGTGTAAACGATTGCGCGGAAAGGAAGGGAGAGAGGAGTGCGAAAGACAGCGCGATACGGGAAACGAGCATGCGCGCAAGCTTAGCAAATTGCCTTCGCTAACGAAAGTCAAGCACGAGACCGTTGATCGAAGTAACAGCGCAGCAAGCTAGGAGGAAAAAGAAGAACCACACCCGCAGCTCTTCGACGAGTTCGGATTGATGAAGTTGAAGCCCTGCCGCATCAAGGTCTCCTCATAATCGAGGATCATCCCAGCGAGATAGATAAAGCTCTTGGGGTCCACAAAGATCCGCACCTCATCCCCCACGTCGCCGAACCGGTACACACGATCGCGCTCACGCGGCTGCGTATCAAATCGAATACTGTAGCTGAGTCCGCTGCATCCACCGCCCAGAATCCCGACGCGAAGCCCACCCTGCTCCGGCGAAACATTCTCCTTCGCCATCGCGGTGCGGATGCGCTTCAGCGCCTTCTCCGTCAGCTGGATCGCCTTCCCGCCTGGAGCCTGGTCGAGCGCATTCAAAATCGCCCCACCGGAGGTCTTTACCTCTGAAGGTTGAGGCTCTGCGATAGCCGCAGCAGAGCCCCCAACCTGTATGTTGACCATTGCCATGGCTTAGTGCGCGACCGCCACGGCAGAGGCCGTTGCACCCTCGGCGACGTTGTTCTTCTTCTTCCAATCCCCAATCGCCGCCCGGATCGCATCTTCCGCAAGCACCGAGCAGTGAATCTTCACTGGAGGCAGCGCAAGCTCCTTGACGATGTCGGTGTTCTTGATCTCGAGCGCCTCCGACACTGTTTTGCCTTTCACCCACTCTGTCGCAAGCGACGAAGAGGCAATAGCGGAGCCGCAGCCGAATGTCTTGAACTTTGCATCCTCAATCACCTGCGTCTCGGGATTGACCCGGATCTGCAGACGCATTACATCGCCGCACTCCGGCGCACCAACCAGGCCGGTCCCGACCTCGTCCGATCCCTTGTCCATCGAACCAACGTTACGCGGGTTCTCGTAATGATCAACTACCTTGTCGCTGTATGCCATGTCCGTATCCTCTTGTCCTTGTCTTAGAGTACGCGCTTCCGGGAAAAAGTTCGCCGGAGCCTTTCGAGCGGCTCCACTTAGTGAGCCGCCCACTCGATCTTGGTCAAATCAATGCCTTCTTTCACCATCTCGTACAGCGGCGAAAGCTCGCGCAGCTTCGTCACCACATCAATAAGCTTGTCCGAAACATAGTCCACCTCGGCCTTGTTGTTGAAACGTCCGAGCCCGAAACGGATGGAGCTGTGCGCCACATCGTCACCCAGGCCAAGCGCCTTCAGGACGTAGCTAGGCTCAAGCGTCGCCGAGGTGCAGGCCGAACCGGACGACACGGCGATGTCGTTGATTCCCATGAGCAGGCTCTCACCCTCCACGTAGACGAAGCTCATATTAAGATTGCCCGGAAGATGATGCTCCATGTTCCCGTTCACGTGCACGTAGTCCAGGGCCTTCTCGAACTTCGCCTTCATATAGTCCCGAAGCTCTCGCTGCCTCTCACTTTCGGCGGCCATCTCCTGCCCGGCAATCTCACATGCCTTTCCTAGACCCACGATCCCTGGAACATTCAGCGTTCCCGAACGCATCCCCCGTTCATGGCCTCCGCCGTCGATCTGCGCCTGGATCTGCACTCTCGGATTCCGGCGCCGCACGTACAAAGCTCCGCAGCCCTTGGGCCCGTAGATCTTGTGTCCGGTCAGCGAGAGCACATCGATGTTGTCCGTCTGGACGTTTACGGGGATCTTGCCCACAGCCTGAACCGCGTCCGTATGGAAGAGCACACCCTTCTCATGGCAGATCTTGCCAATCTCAGCGATCGGCTGAACCACCCCGATCTCATTATTCGCGTACATGATCGAGACCAGAATCGTCTTATCAGGACCCTCGGTCACGATCGCACGCTTCAGATCCTCGATGTCGATCAAACCATCAGCCTGCACCTGGAGGTAGGTCACCCGAAATCCCTGCTTTTCCAGCCGCTTGCAGGTATCTAGAACCGCCTTGTGCTCCGTAGTCTGCGTGATGATGTGATTCCCACGCTCCCTGTACATCTCTGCGATACCCTTGATCGCCAGGTTGTTGGATTCGGTCGCGCCCGAGGTAAAGATGATCTCCTTCGCCGTGGCTCCGATCAGCTTCGCAATCTGCTCCCGCGACCTATCAACACCCTGCTCAGCCTCCCACCCGAACGAGTGGTTACGGCTCGCGGCGTTGCCAAACGTTCCCGTGAAGTAGGGCAGCATCGCCTCAAGCACCCGTGGGTCCATCGGCGTCGTTGCGTGGTTATCCATATAGATCGGAAGCTTAACCCCTTCGGGCAGCGGCCTCTTACTCTCCGTAACAACCATTCCATTACTTGCCATTTCCATGCTCATCATCTCGCTCCTGAAATCAATCCTGAAACCTGAAAGTGCATACCGTCACCACCAAAACGGGGTACCGGCATTCAGATCGCCTACACCAGCGCGATCGTAACCAATCCTCCACCTACCGGCGCTCCAGCCCTCGCATCCGAGGCCTCCGGCGCCTCCACCAGGTCGCCAATGCGAATGGCGCTCAGCAGGTCCTTGATGCTGTCGTTCACCTTGCGCAACGGTTCTTTGATGGTGCAATGACCGGCAAGGTCGCAAGCTCCGTGAATCGTGATGCAACTCGTAATAAAGAGAGGACCATCGATCGCGCGTATCGCTTCAAATGCGCTGATCTCCATCGCCGGACGTGCGAGCGCGTACCCTCCATTAGTCCCGGCATGCGAAACCAGCAGGCCTGCCTTCGCAAGGGTTTGCAGAATCTTCGCTAGAAGCTGGGGCGGTATGTGGTACGCCTCCGCGATATCCTTCGCGCTCTGGGCACCGCCGCTGGCCTGCTCCGCCAGGTACTTCAATGCCATAAGACCGTAATCCGCTTTTTTGGTCAGTCGCAGCATGCGGCCCTTGGGACGAAGGTTGCTGCCGACGCATTCGGATGCGCAGATCCCCTCGGTAGATACAAGTGTACGTCCGGCATCCTTGCTCCGCAAGAGATAACGGACTCATTCGGTCCCAATTCTTCTTCCACGCCGGACAGCACTGTCCCACCGCTAAAAAACCTCAGCAAACACGGATTGACAGATAGCCAGGTCAGGCGCAGAATCCAAAGCAATTACCCCACACCCCAAAATGCCCCCTCTCTGCAAGCACCCCATCGTCAAAGTCGTCGCCCGCGAGGAAGACTCCGAATTCGTTGAGTGTCAGCATTGCGGCGAAGTCTTCGACTCTGTCGAATTCGAGGATATGGCTGTTGAAGAGAGAGAAGCCGACTCCGACCCTGACCAGGACACCACTGCCTAACTCTGCGGGATAACCGGTGCGTTTGCCCTCCGGATAACAATCCACGCGTACTGCGCTGCCGACACCGGTGCAAGCACCGCGATCCCCCGAAGTAACCCGAACCGCAGCATACCCAGGAACGTCGGAGTGTGCGCCCGTCGCGAACACCCCTTCGCCCAGAACGGCCGTAAGAGCCAGGATCTGTGCCACCGTATTCAGCTTTCCAAAAAAACTAGGCCGGAAATCCCGAAGCGTCCCCGTTGCAAACAACAGTGTCGAAATCAGCAGAATCCCAAGGTCCCGGCTGAAAACAAGCACCGTCACGTACCGCGGAATCAATCCAACGTGCGTCAGCGTGACGAACAACGTGCTCAGCATCAGCTTGTCCGCAATCGGATCCAGGTACTCTCCCACCTTCGTATGCTGCCCAAGCCACCTGGCAAGCAGGCCATCCAAGCCATCGCTGATGCCAGCCAGTAGAAACAGCCCAAAGGCAACGCCGTACTTCCCATCCGTGATCTCGATAACAAGGAAGGGGATGATGAAAAGGCGGAGAAGGGTAAGAAGATTGGGCGCTGCGCGAAATTGATTCAGAAAGGCCAAGATCGATTACGTCCTGAAGTCAACACCGACGCTTGGAATGCCCCGGAGGCTGTCAGCATCCTAGCTGATGCCATAAACCCCACGAATCCCCAAATGCTATTTGGCGGAAAGCTGGCTTCCATTTAGACTGGTAAGACGTTTGCAGGCGCGTAGCTCAGTTGGTTAGAGCGCTACCTTGACACGGTAGAGGTCAGCGGTTCGAATCCGCTCGTGCCTACCACCTCCGCCCGGTATTTTGAACACCGTCCTAGGTGGATTCTGCAGCGAAAAGATCCGAGGTCGAAAATCATGGCAATGAAATGCGAACTCTGCGGCAAAGGCCCGCAGTTCGGAAACAACATCTCCCACGCCCATAACACCACCCGGCGTCGTTGGAGCCCTAACCTACAGGCAGTCAAGGCGAAGGTTCTCGGCGGCAGCAAGCGCATGCGTGTCTGCACCAGCTGCATCAAAGCCGGCAAAATCGTCAAAGCATAGGCGTCGGACCTGGTACCTTGCCCCAGCCGCTTTCGGCAGCTGGGGCTTTTCGTGCGACTTGCGTTCCTACTTAGCGGGATCACTTTCCTTGAAGCCCAGCGACGCACTATTGATGCAGTAGCGCATGCCAGTCGGCTTCGGCCCATCAGGAAACAGGTGTCCCAGGTGCGCGCCACACGTAGCGCAGGTCACCTCGACGCGCTTCATCCCGAGAGAGTTATCCTCGTGCGCCAGGATCGCGTCTGGCGAGACTGCCAGCCAGAAGCTCGGCCACCCCGAGCCCGAATCGAACTTCTCATCCGACCTGAACAACGGCGCGTCGCACGCCCCGCAGTGGTATATGCCGTCCTCATGGTTGGAATTCAAAGGCCCCGTAAAAGGTCTCTCGGTTCCCTTCTCCCGCATCACATGGAACTGCTCCGGCGTAAGCAACGCCCGCCACTCCGCCTCGGTCTTCGATACCTTCGTCTTCCCGACAGTTGTCGCTTCAGCCATAACAGGATCCCTCCTCTATTTGATGCTCCCCTCGACCTCCCGGCACCATGCTACGTCGAGTGACCCGCAGTCTCGTCAACCGCGCGCAATCAATTCAATTTCGACAAGCGCGTCCTTCGGCAGCCGAGCCACCTCCACGGTGGACCGCGCCGGGGGAACCACCCCGTTCCCAGCCAGGTACCGCGCGTACACGGCATTCATGGCGGAGAAGTGATCGAAATCCTTCAGAAACACGGTCGCCTTTACGACGTGCGACATATCCAGCCCGGCCGCGGCCAGCACGGCCTTCAGACTCTCCATCACCCGCTTCGTCTGTACCGTGATGTCGCCCGTGCTCATCGCGCCTGTCTCGGGATCAAGCGCCACCTGCCCCGATGTAAACACTAGTTCCCCAACTCGAACCGCTTGGCTATACGGCCCAATCGCGGCGGGTGCACTGTTTGTGGAAACCGCTGTCTTCGTCTCGTGTGCCATTCCTAGATTGTGCCCCTCACGCATGGACCTCTGCAATCGCCCCATCCCCAAACCTTGACCGGGTACCCTCGTTCCCCGAAAAGGGCATCGTGTACGCCTGCGGCACATCAGCGCGTTCGGGTCTAACACCGGATCCGTATGGGAAGCACCCAGGCGGCGACGTTACAGACCGCCCCCGCCTGTCTGCTTCCCAATCTCAACGTCAGCAGAGAGCGGCAACGACGCCACCGACTCTCCCACGTGGATCCTGAACCTGCCGGCATCAACTGTCCATTCCTTCGCCGCGACGTCGTAGAAAGCGAAGGCGCGACGATCCAGCGGAATCGAGACGTGACGAGTCTCTCCAGGCGCAAGTTCCACCCGCTCGAATCCCTTCAACTCGTGCATCGGGCGAGGTACGGGCGCATGATCGTCCGACACGTAAACCTGCGCCACCTCTGCACCCTTCCGCGTCCCTGTATTTGTCACATCGAAGCTGACGGTCACGTTCCAGTTCGTGTCCCCTGAGTTCACCACAGCCTTCTCGTTCGAAAACCGAAAGCTCGTGTACGAGAGCCCATACCCGAACGGAAACAGCGGCTCCACGTGGTTATGCTCATAGCCCCGATACCCGACGAAGATCCCTTCCTTGTAGAACACGCGCCGTGTATCGCCCTCCGGGTAATAGTTCGCAAACGTAGGATTATCTTCGACCCGCCTCTCGAATGTCGCTGGAAGATGTCCGGACGGGTTTACATCCCCGAGCAGTACTTCGGTCAGCGCCTGCCCACCCTGCTGGCCGGGGTACCACGTCTCGAGCAGCGCCGGCACCTGTTCCAGCCAGGTCGTTGAATCAACATTACCTCCGCTGGTCAGCGCGACAATCGTGCTCTTGTTCGTCGAAGCCATCTCCCGGATTAACTCGTCCTGCCCAAGGGGCAAGGCAAACGTGCGATCTCCGCCCTCGCTCTCACTCTCAGCATCGTCGTTGCTTGCGTAGCCCGCCGAGACAACAACAACGTCCGCCTTCGCAGCAAGCTCCTTAGCCCGCGGTAGTACGACCTTGTCCTCGGCGACGATTGCCAAACGAAGCCGTCCGGCGAACGCCCCGCGCTGCCATGCCTCCACGACCACCTTGTGAGGTCCTGCCGAAAGCGGCAAGGTGACATGCGGCTCGAACGCCCGCACAAGCTTCCAGTCGTCTATCACGAGCTTCCCGTCCACGTACACACGGTCGCCGTTGCCCTCTCCCCCATTTGCCAGCGCGACAATATACCGTCCGTCCGCCGTCGCGTTGTAGTACCCCGTATAACGCCGGGAGTTGATCCGATCTCCTTGCGCCGTCATGGCAGCATATATCTCTGGGTCACCCGCCAGGCTCTCCCACCGGAAGCCGCCCGTATTCATCATCCGCACCCGCCCAACCTTCGGCGCCCCCGAAAGGTCGCCATTCGGGAAGCTCTCAACCCTCAAACCAGCCGCGCCACTTACAGCCGTCGTAAATTCTGTCTCGGTCGCCATCTCCGCAAATGTCGGCAGGCCCGGGCTGTAAAGGACGTTGACTGTGTGTCCAAGTCGCTCCGAGAGCCCTTCCAACATACCCACGGTGTGAAACGGAACAACACCCGCGCTTCCGCCTCCTACGGGCACACCGGGGTAAGCATCTGGTCCCACCACGAGAATGCTCTTGACCCTCGCCTTATCCAACGGAAGTATCTGGCCAGCGTTCTTCAGCAGCACAATCGACTCGCGCGCGGAATCGAGCGCAGTGGCATTATTCTCAGCGTCCAGCAGCGGTATGGAGAGGTCCCGCTGCTCCCGGTCAAGCCAGCCGAACGAAGCCGCAGTCGAAAGAATTCGGCGCACCTTCTCATCGATCACGGCCTCTGAAACCTTCCCGCCCTTCACCGCGGGTTCAAGACTCCCCCGATTCATGAATTTGCCTACCGGCATCTCCAGGTCAAGTCCGCCATTAGCCGCGCCTACCGCGTCGTACGTCGCATCCCAGTCCGACATCATCACGCCCGTAAAGCCCCACTCCTTGCGCACAATCTCCGTATTGAAGTACCCGTTCTGGGTTGAGTGGCTCCCGTTGACGAGGTTGTACGAGTCCATAATCGACCCCACGTGCGCCCGCTTTACCGCAGCCTCAAACGCTGGAAGATAGATCTCACGCAGCGTACGCTCATCAATCACCGAGTCGGAATCATGCCGCAGATACTCCGAGTTATTGCCCAGAAAGTGCTTCACCGTGGCGCTCACGCCCTGCCTCTGCATCCCCGTGATATAGCCCACAGTCATCTCGGAACTTAGAAACGGATCCTCCCCAAAGTACTCGAAATTCCGTCCATTCCTCGGCGAGCGGTAGATGTTCACTCCCGGACCCAGCATGAAGTGCACGCCCCGCGCCCGCGCATCCCGTCCAATGCCACCGCCCACCCGGGCAGCCAGCTCCCGATCCCAGGTAGCCGCCAAACCAATCCCCGCAGCATAGGTCGTCGAAGGAAGGCTCGCATTCGACCGCGTGCCGTACGGTCCATCGGACATCTCAAGCGCCGGGATGTGGAGCGAAGGAACAGCCCGCACCGCGAAGCCCGTCCCGCCGATGTAATCGAGCTTCTGCGCCAGGGTCATCTGCTTCACGAGTGAATCCACCCTCGCCTTCTCCGCCGCCGAAAGCAGATGTGGTGACTGCGCTTGCGCGAGAGCAACAGATACGGCGGCGGCAAAGGTGAGCAAGCTTCTGCCAAAAGCGCAACAGGAGGACAACGGACGGTACCATCGGGCCATGGACGATCTCTTTTCAGAAACAGGTCGGGCCCATGGACATCCACGAGCCCAACCCAGTCTATCTTCCTTCAGTCGTGGTCCACTTCGACCTCAGAGGCAAACGGGAGTGTGCTCATTACGCAAGGTCATCTGAAGCTCACACCGCGCGGCAGATCACACATTTCAGGTATCCCGTCTCGGGCAATCGCAGCATCGCCGGATGGTCTGGAGCTGCTCCGCGAAACTCAAGCACCTGAACCCGGCGCCCCGCATCCACCGCCGCCGACCGCAGCACACCCATAAACTCCTCAGGCGAAACGTGGTGCGAACAGGAGCAGGTCACCAGCGTCCCCCCCTTCTCCAGCATCCGGAAGGCGCGCAGGTTCAGCTCCTTGTAACCCCTCAGAGCAGCTTCGGCCGCTCGCTTTGTCTTCGCAAACGCCGGCGGATCCAATACGATCGCACCGAAACGCTCCCCTCCGTCCTGGTACGCGCGCATCAGTTCAAAGGCATCTGCCTCGATCCAATCGACACTGGCACTCACCCGCTCGCGGTTCAGCTCCAAATTTCGGTCCGCAACTTCAAGCGCGGTCCGGCTTGCATCGACCCCGGTCACGCGCTCGCACGTCCTCGCCAGGTGCAGAGCAAACCCTCCCTGGTACGTACAGATGTCGAGCGCGCGCCCTCTTGCATACCTCGCAGCAACCGCATAGTTGAGCCGCTGGTCCAGGAAGCCCCCCGTCTTCTGACCAGCCCCCGCATCGTAATGGAATTCAAGTCCGTTGATCGTAAACACCGTCTCGCTCCTGGACTCGCCAGCTGCCCAGATTGCGTCCGTCGGGACCGCATCCAGCCCCTCGATCTCCCGAATCCTGCTGTCCGTACGCTCCCAGATCGTTCCCGGTCCCGCCCCGAACACCCCCGAAAGCGCCTCCCTGATCACCTGCCGCACATCCGCCCGAGCCGTGCCCTGCACCAGCAACTGCACCACACCAACATCCCCGTACTGATCGGCAACGATCCCCGGAAGCCCATCCGCCTCACTGAAGATCAGCCGCCGCGCATTGTTCTCCGCAGACACCGGAGCAAGCTCCTCGCGCAAGGCAATCGCTTCCCCGATACGTCTCCTCACCTCGCCGAGGTAACCATCCCGGTCCAAACCTGGCCGATCTGCAACCATCCGCAAGGCAATCTGCGAGCCCGCACTGTAGAGCGCCGTGCCAAGCGGGATCCCTCGCCCATCCACCACCGTCACCAGGGCTCCCCGCTCCGGTTCGGGCGCAACTCCGCCCCGTTCAGAACCAACTGATCCGAAGTTCTGTACCTCGGCGCGATACACCCAGAGGTGCCCCGCCCGTACTCCGTCGGCCCCCCGGCGGGTCACTGTCGCCACCCCCCCAATCGTCCGCTCATTACCCCGCAACACGCCACCCTCCATCGTCATATCCCATCCTAGAACACACGTTTCCAGCTCATCTCGTCCCCGTTATCCTGAAGGAACCTTCGCCGGTAGCGAGGGAGCACCAAACGAAGTGGATAGTGAATGTCAGGTAAGGGGAACGGTTGAACGCTAAGCAAGGAGACGTCGTCATCATCGGCGCAGGCGCTGCTGGCCTGATGTGCGCCATCGAGGCCGGCCGCCGTGGCCGCAGCGTTGTTCTGCTCGATCACGCGGACCGCCCCGGCAAGAAGATCCTCATCTCCGGCGGAGGACGCTGCAACTTCACCAACCTCCACACCCGCCCCGAAAACTTCCTCTCAGCCAACCCACACTTCAGCAAATCCGCGCTCGCACGCTACACTCCTTCCGACTTCGTCGCCCTCGTTGAAAAACACAGGATCCGCTACCACGAGAAAACGCTCGGGCAACTCTTCTGCGACAGCTCCGCCCAGGCAATCGTCACGATGCTCACAAACGAATGCGAAGCTGCAAACGTCCACACCGTTCTCGGCACGAGTATCTCCTCGGTCTCGCAGAAGGATGGCTTCCTCGTCGAAACCTCGCGAGGCACGTGGCACTGCCCCTCGCTCGTCGTCGCAACCGGAGGTCTCTCCATCCCCAAAATGGGCGCGAGCGGCCTCGGCTACGACCTCGCCCGTCAGTTCGGCCTCAACCTCCGAGAGTGCCGCCCAGCCCTCGTCCCGTTCGTCTTCAGCGAACCCGAGCACGGACGTTGGTGCGACCTCTCAGGGCTCTCCGCAGAAGTCATCGCCGCGACCGGCTCCGACCGGCAACGCACCAGCTTTCGCGAGAAGCTGCTGATCACTCACCGCGGCCTCAGCGGACCCGCAATCCTCCAGATCTCCTCGTACTGGGAACCGGGGCGTTCGATCCTTCTGGATCTCGCACCAGGCTTCAACCTGACCGGACCTCTCCGTCCGCAGGGAGCGCCCCGAACTCCGGCCGCCCTCTTCAACGTTCTTCGTCAGGTCCTTCCCGCCCGCTTCGCCGAACGCTGGCTCGAGCACAATGTCCCGGAGAACTGGACCAACACCGCTCTCGACCGCCTTGAGCATCAGTTCCATACGTGGCAGATCACACCTGCCGGAACAGAGGGCTACAGCAAAGCCGAGGTCACTGCTGGCGGCGTGGACACCGCGGAACTCGACGGCAGGACCATGGAATCCAGGCGCGTCCCGGGCCTTTACTTCATCGGCGAGGTTGTCGACGTCACCGGCTGGCTTGGCGGCTACAACTTCCAATGGGCCTGGGCCTCCGGAGTGGCCGCGGGCAAAGCGGCCTAGCTTAAGGATCTCCCAGATTCCTTCTCTTCTTCGAAACTTACTGCACCGTAAGACTAAGATTCAGCGTCCGCGTCAGTCCCGAGCTCGTCGCCGATACCGTCAGCGTGTAATCGCCAGCCGGAGTCGTCGTTCCGCCGCTCGTCGGCACGCTCCCGCCCATCGCTGGAATAACTCGGCCTGATCCGCACCCTCCTCCAACCACAACACATAAGATCGCAAGCAAGCCAACCAGCTTTGCCGTCCGCCGCAGCCGCAGCACCAGCGCCCCGAATGGGAGCAGCCCGGCCAATAACAAGGGCGGAACGGCTCCGCGTGTGGGCACATGCGGTCGGGCACTCACCCCTTCGACCGCACTCGAGGTCAAACCTGTAGCTACGGTCACCGTTACCAGTGTCGTTGACCCCAGAGCCGCCGTTCCAGGCGAAACCACACAGCTAGATCCTGACGGCGCACCCGTGCACCCAAGGCTTACACCTCCGCTCATTCCTGCAACAGAGCTCAGGAGCAACGGGTACGTTGCATTCTTTCCACTAGCGATAGTCGCCGAAGTGCTTCCATCGGCACTCAACGAGAAGTCGACACCCGTCCCGGTGAGCTCCAACATCTGTGGCGAGGTAGGGGCGTTATCGGTAATTACCAGCGTCCCCGTCCTACTCCCGCCCACCGACGGAGTGAACGCCAGCAAGAAGGTGCAGGCCGAGCCCGCAGGGAGATTCGTTCCACAGGTCCCTCCAGAAAGCATCGAGAAGTCACCGCTCAGCGCCACGCGGTCCAGGTTCAGCAGTAAGCCTCCATTATTGGTCAACGTCACAGCCTGTCCAGAAGAACGAACACCTACCGCCGTCGTGGGAAACGTCATCGTTCCCGATGGTGAAACGGATACACCAGGAGGCGCTACTCCCGTTCCGTTCAGGCTAATGGTCTGCGATCGGAACTGGTCCCCCACAACGAGCACACCAGAACCCGCACCCACGCTCTTTGGCACATACGCTACCGCAATGGAGCAGTTCGAATGCGCATTCAACGAATTGCCGCAACCATTTACCGCCGTAAAGTCACCCGAACTGATCTGCGTCGCAATCAGGGTAAGCGGCACGTCCCCTGAGTTTGTAAGCACCACCTGCTGTATCGCGCTTGCCGTCCCTAGCTCTTGAATTCCGAACACCAGCAGCGCGGGGGAGAGCCCGTCCGTAGCGGGCGAAACGGCCTTTCCCGTGAGCGACGCGGTCAATGTTCCGGAGCTCCCCGCAACGATGAGGCTGCCGCTTCGCACACCACCGGCCGTAGGAGCGAAGGCTACCGAGACCGTGCACCCGGTACTCGGAGCGAGCGAGGCCCCGCATGTATTCGCGACCATGCGAAAATCCGCCGATACCACAGGAGTTTGCAGCGTCACTGGCGATCCCCCCGTGTTCGAGACCGTAACGTTCTGGGCTGCACTCGTCCCGCTGATTGTCGTCGACGGAAAGCTCAATGCGACCGGGTTCAACACCAGATCCCCCGGTGGAGTCCCTACACCGAAAAGCGTCGCCGTAGCTTGGCCCCCTTCAACGTTTCCGTATACCGTCAGAACTCCGGTCCGATCTCCCTGGGCTGAAGGAAGAAATCGCACCTCCACGGAGCAACTCGCCCCCACCCCGATGGTCTGCCCAACGCAGGTGTCGCTGAGGTTGAAGTCGCCTGTAACAGCCGTGCGGCTCACAAGCAGCGGCGCATTGCCCCCATTTTGGACCGTAAGCGACTGAACGCCGCTCATCGTGCCAACCGCCTGGTCCGCAAACGTGAAACTGGTGTTCGAGAGCACCAGCGTAGGCCGCGCTGGATACGCCGCCGTCAGCAGCGGAATCTCCCAGATCCCTCGCCCGTAGGTGCCCGCACGGAGCAAGCCATTTCGTCCGTCTCCCGTCGGCAGCCGGTCCGCAGCTGAAAGCTGGACCACTGGAGCGTTCGGGAGGGCCAGGCCGTACACGCTCCAGCAGTTCGCCTGCGAGCAGTTCGTCACGCTCGTCGTGACATAAACCCCCGTATCCATAGCGACGTAGACAGTGTTTGCATCGTTGGGATCGACGACGATGCTGTTCGCAGGCGCATCCGGCAGGTTGCTGCTGATATTGAGCCAGTGCGCTCCTCCATCCGTGGACCCATATACGTGAGCCACCGAAATGCCATTGCCAGTGAATCCCATCACCGCGGCATACACCGTCATCCCCGATGCGTCGTGAGGATCAGTGGTCAGTGACGAGATGTCGAATCCGCCCGGATTAACCGGGCCCCCGAGCCCAGCCCGTTGCTCACGGGAGAGGTGCTCACATCCGTCCATCTGGTCGCGCTGCTCGCTCGGTCCGCGCTCCCAGTCGTAAACACGTGCCCCGCAAACGCTCCTCCACCCTCGATCGGTCCAGCCATACCCGCGTACAACACCTTGGATCCGGAGTTCTCCGAGCTTCCGCCCGCGACCGCCGGTCCCGCAGCAGCCAGCGATCGAATAAAGGGATTGGTCGTCGGATCGCACGCGCTGTTCTGCGGGCCACCCAACGTCGTGCTCAAGCGGTTCGCGCTGGACCACAGATCGCCCGACGCTGCAGGCCCACGCCAAACCCGGCAGGTCCCGATCAGCACATTGGCGCTCAACGCGGGGTCCAGTATCCAGGGCGCATCCAGAACCGAAGCGTCCGCACTCGTCTGGGTAGCTCCGATTGTCGGCAGCCCCGCAAAGTCAGCCGCCCCGCAACGCGCCCCCAGCGAACAGCCCCGGAGGCTCACCCCGCCAGCAGTCGAGATATACCAGAGCATCGGATTGCCCTGGTCGATGGCTACGGTCCCGCCCTCGCCCGCGGAGACCTGGTTCCAAACCGAAGCTGCCGTCGTGCCTGTGCTCGAACCTGAACTCGCCGTCCCGCTCGCTCCCAGCCCGACCAGCAGGTTTGCCGGATCGACAGGATCCTGCGCAAAGCTGATCACCTCCGCCAGGGAGCCCAGACCTCCGTTCAAGTTGTCGAAGTGACCCGCATCCTCAGCCGAACAAGGCTCTCCCTGCTCCTCGACATCATCGGTCGATCGCCACAAACCGCTGTCGTTTCCTAGAAACAGGAGCGAGGTGCCACTCACCGTGCCGATCGCATGCTGTGCAGGAGCAACCCTCGCCGGGGCCCCACACGCATTCAGCGCGTTGGTCGTATTGCGAAGCACACAGCCATCAGCGAGCGAACACCGGTACAACTCACCGGTGCCCACAAAAAGTAAGGTATCGTTCCCGGACGGCACAGCCGCAAGACCCAGGTTGTAATCCGCCTGCGGAATCGCCGTGCTGCCTCCGCCCGCTTCGATCGCTGCCGAGTCCAGCCGCCGTCTAAAGCTCACAGTGTTGGAACCGCAACTCCCACCAGAAAGCCCGCAGACCTCCTGCCACAGACCCTGGTCTAAATTATTCGAGTCGGCGGTCAGGGCAAACATATCGCCGCTGGTCGCCTGCACGGCCAGCGCGCCTCGAAAGATGGGGCACGATGGACTGCCAGCTGTTCCGGGTGACGGCGGACAAGCTACCGATGTCAGCCCGGCACCAGGCTGACTGGCAAGGCGCGTCCACGACGCTCCGTCCTGAGACTCGTAGTAGCCGTGGTATCGAACAGCCGCATAGAACCGGTGTCGAATCGGGTTCCAAACAACCGCGGTCGCAGCCGCACCCGCACCATGGAGCCCGGCGCTCTGCACCGTCTGCGGCCCGTCCGTAATCGTCGCCAGGTGCCACGTAACCCCTGCATCGCTTGATACGTAAAGCCCCATCACACCATAGTTCAGCGGCGCGTTTACGATATAACTCCTCGCCGCAGCGCTCACGGCAGCCACAACCAGGTCCGGATTGTCCGCGCTCCAGGCGAACCCCGCGAAGCCTAGCCCGTCAAAAAAAAGCGGGGAAGGCGAGTCGGTTGAGTTCTCAATCAGGCTCCACGTAAGTCCACCATCAGCTG
The DNA here is from genome assembly GCA_963752655.1 of uncultured Acidobacteriaceae bacterium. GTDB lineage: Bacteria > Acidobacteriota > Terriglobia > Terriglobales > Acidobacteriaceae > Edaphobacter. The sequence continues at coordinate 270,264 of CAVVZK010000011.1, read as the reverse complement.
AGCGCAGAATCCCACTTCCGTAGTAGGAATCCGAAGCGTCATTCGGATCGCCCGTGCCCGCCAGCACAACCCCGCCCACCTGCGCGCTCATCGCGCCGATACTCAATGACGCGGTCACCGAGCTACCCGCGTTTCCGCTGAAGACCGAAAGATTGTCCGTCAAAGGGGCGAAGCTCACGCCCTCCGCTGCACCCGCTGCGTTGGTGGACTTCCACACGCCGCCGCCTGTCGTCCCCACATAGACCGTGTTCCCTGTACGGTCCCCAGGATCGATGGCGAGGCTCGAAACACGTCCACTGATCTTTCCGTATGCTGCGCTCGCGACCTGGCCCGGACCCACCGGCTGCCACGTCGTGTTCAGCTTCGAGATCACCGGGGCGGTGATCTGCGCTTTGATCATGCTGGCATGCTGAGATCGAGCCCGCGCCAAACTCCCGGCCGAGGCAGCACCGTTGCCAAGCGTTCGGCCACGCAGAAAGCGACCTGCAGCAGCCTTGCCATCCGCGGCCTCTCCTGTAGCGACTGGCAGCGGTCTCCCCGCAGTGGCGGGCCTTCTGAGCTCACCGGTGGTGTCACTAATTGCAGCTTGCGCCAGAACCATGTGGCAACCACACCACATCAAGCCCAGGACAGCAGCAAGACGGAGCAGGAATGCCCTCCCATTGCGCCGGTTGCCCCAGAGATCACGGAGGTCATCACTGCCAGCCAGCACTTGGGAACTGTTGGTTCGCATCCAGAAGGATCTCGACGAAGAAAAGAAGGTGAACAACTCCGCATTATCGCGAGAGAACCCCTGGAAAGCTCTCCCGCGAGACGCGGCATCGTTCTTCCATCAAGCTACGGCGTACCGCCTCAGGACTCCATCCGCTCAAAGTTGTAGATCAACGCAGGCGATTGTCCATATGCGTAAGCTGGGCCAATCCGCAAAGCTGGAGGCCTGCTCACGAACCAGCCAAGTCGCCCATCTGCTTGATATATCGCTTCGAGTCGAACTTCTTCCCGGTCGACGCACCCGACATGTACCGGATCTTCCCAAAGACCGGCCGCGATCCCCAGGCGCGGTCGAACTTGCCCACAATAGCCCAGGCGACCCCACCGTATCCGTTCGGGTCTCGCCCGTCCAGGAAATATCGATCGTTCAGGTACACGCAGGTCGCAAAAGCCGTTGCGACATCGGGCGTCCACTCCAGAATCTTCTTCCCCCAGTACATCCGCATGTAGTTGTGCATCCACCCATAACGCACCATCTGCATCTGTGCCGCGTTCCAAAGATCGTCGTAGGTCTCTCCGCGTTCCATCTGCTCTCGCGTGTACAACCGGTCCCGCTCATCGCGCGCGTGCTCAGCAATCGTCTTCTTCGCCCACGGCTCCGCGCACTCTGCATTGTCATAATTTGGCTCGTACCTGACGAAGTTGATCATCAGCTCGCGCCACGCAATCAGCTCGTTGAAGTAGCTGTCCCGCGCAGACTTCAACCTCGGATTCTCTCTGGCGACCGCGTCCACCGCTAGAGCGATTGTCTGCGGCCCGATGTGTCCATAATGCAGATAAGGCGAGAGCGCACTCGTCCCATCCTCTTCCGGCCTGTTTCGATCCACCTCGTAGTTCCCGAGCAGCGTGTTCGTGAAAAGACTCAGCCTCGTAAGCGCCGCATGCGTTCCGCCCTTCCACTCCGGTACCGGACCGACGCTCCGATCGAGATCCTTCCAGTCGCGAGTCATATCCTCGTGCACCGAGTCAGCGTGGAAACCCTTCGGTCGCGTCCACGCATGCTCCGCGCGCGGGTTCTCGTAGGGGACGAGGTACTCCGGGAGCAGCTTGTAGAGCCGCGGCCGGATCGTATAAGCCCCGTACTGTGCCTTCACAATCAGCTTCGACGGCACGACGACATCCGCGTCAACCGTCCAGAAAGGAACCGCGATCTCCTTGGCCAGCTGCTGCCGCCACCGCTCCGGCTCCCGCATGGGATTTTCATCTCCGATTACAATCGCTGCGGCGACATCAGCCACCAGCCGGAGATGTGATTCGTTGGGCGCACGACGCATCACGAAACTGATATTCCGAGCCGCCAGATCCTCCTCGATATCGGGTAGGCCCTGGTTCAGAAACACGTAATGCCGCAGATTCGCATGAGGAAAGTTCGAAATCGCTGCGAAGTACACCACCACCGGCAACCCCAACCCGTTCGCTAGGGTCACCGCCAGGTTCAACGCATGGTTATCCACCCCTCGTTGCGCCCTCTGCATCCAGTACAGGACGCACTTGCCCTTCGCGTCTGGAGCTCCACCCCGTCGGACCGTTACACGCGCATCCGCCGCCAGGAAGGCTAGCGACTCGGGCACCTCCGCAACCGAAGCCGCACCCCGTCCATTAGAATCTGCCCCCTTCACAGCCTTCGCTGCCCGTTCCGTCAATCCGGAAGAGGCTACAGGCCGTCTGCCGCCAACCACCTTCGCTCCGTCCGTTCCAACCTTTTCCCTAAGCCTCATAGTGCTAGGTTAGAAGATTGGGAATCCACTAGCCTCTAGGAATCGAAACGCCGATGACAGCTGTTGATACGGTCGCACTACGGCCATGCCGGATTGAGGATGCCGAAGCTCTCGCCCTCGTCGCTTCCTCGACGTTTCTCGAAAACTTCGCCGGAATCCTTCCCGGCTCCGCAATCGTTCAACACTGTGCACGCAATCACACGCCTGCAGTTTACGCAAAATACCTTGTCGACGACCGCGTCCGCGTGTGGCTGGCCGTCATGCGCGAGGGCGACGCCCCCGTTGGTTATTCCATGCTCGCACCGCCTGACCTGCCGCTCGATGACCTGGGCCCGAGAGACATCGAACTCAAGCGCATCTACCTGTTCTCGCGCTTCCAAGGCACCGCAGTCGGACAACAACTCATGGACGCCGCCATCCGAGGAGCCCGTCTCCTGGAAGCCCCACGCCTCCTGCTTGGGGTACACGCCGGCAACGCCCGTGCACTCCGCTTTTACGAGCGCAACGGCTTCAGGCAGGTTGGCACACGCACCTTTACCGTCGGTGACTTGGTCTGCGACGACTTTGTGCTCGGACGCGAACTTTAGCCCGGGGCTTCGACCCTACTCCCAAACGCGACAAAGACGGCCACATCGGCCGCCTTTCACCGAACCACCGTCGGGTGCCGCCCTACCAGCGACCCCACGCCCGGCTCACGTAGTCGCTCAGCGTCATTGTGATCAGTACAAGGAACGTGAAGAAACCCGCAGCCACCGTCATCTTGATCAGCCGGGACTGGAACTTCACATGCATGAAAAAGAGGATCACAACGACCGCTTTGAAAGACGCGATCCCAAGCGCAATGATCGGGTTGAACACCTTAAGATCAACATAAGCGGCACCCACGGTAATTGCCGTACCCACCAGCAATGTCGCAAATACCAGGCCGTACTGGAACGGCGTAACGATGTGAGCTTCGGCGTGCTCAGGATTCGTAATGTTTGCCGGATCGTGTTTGTCAGTCATAGCTCTTGTCCTTCATGCAAAGGTTCAACGTGGTGCCCACCTGAATCAGAACTAATGAACTGGATGCCGGTTGATGAGATAGAGCAGCGGAAACAGGAACAGCCAGACAATATCGACGAAGTGCCAATACAGCCCGAAGTTCTCGATTGGCGCCACGTACCCGGTACTGAACTCGTACCGATACGCCCGGTACGTCAACCAGAACAGTATCCCGATCCCGATAATCATGTGGAGGGCGTGCATACCGGTCATCGCGAAATAAAGCGAGAAGAAGACCTGCGTCTTCTGTGCCATGTCCGGTGGCAGAGGCTGCTCGTCCTTTATCCCATGCGCGGCTGGATTCACAAACTCTGAAATGTCGAAGTGCGGCCCGGGAATGTGATGTTTCTCCCACTTCTCGTGGTACTCAACGTACTTCACTCCCAAAAAAACAGCGCCGAAGACCGTTGTCAACACCAGCATGAGCACCAGGAAGTTTCGCTTCCGAACCTCCGCCGCCCACACGCCCAGTGCCATGCAAAAACCTGATGTGATCAGAACCGCCGTATTAACCGCACCTAGCGGCACACTCAATTGATTCGAAGCCACCGCAAACGCGGGGTAGTACCAGTTTCGATAAAGAAGGTACGCGAAGAAGAGTCCACCGAAGAACATGATCTCCGTCAGCAGAAACAGCCACATCCCAAATGTGCCGGCCTCTCTCTGTTGCTGCTCGGTCTCGAAATGATGCCGATGCTGCGGCAGCACCACGTGCTCGTGCTCCGTGTGCGGCTCTATCTCACCAGTCTGCGGGTGCGTCGCTACCATCGTATTATCCAACGGTCGTCACCTCTTGTTCTGTCTTCTGCGCCAGCCACTCATAGTCATACGCCTCGTGATCCACAATCGGCGTCTGAATGAAGTTCTCAGTGAGGGGCGGCGATTGAATCTGCCACTCTAGCCCGGTCGCCTGCCAGGGATTGTTTCCCGCAATTGCACCGTACTTCAAGGACCATCCCAGGTACAGCAGTGGGAGCATGTATCCCACACCAAGCACCGTGGCTCCCGCCGTGGACAGCACGTTCAATACCTGGAACTCCGGCGGATACGCATGATACCGGCGCGGCATCCCGAGGTAGCCAAGGATGAACTGCGGCAGGAACGTCAGGTTGAAGCCAATAAATGTGGTCACCGCAGCCAGCTTCGAAAGGGACTCCGGATACATTCGGCCCGTCATCTTCGGCCACCAGAAATGGACCCCCGCCAGAAACGCCATCAACATCCCGCCCACCATCACGAAGTGAAAGTGCGCCACGATGAAGTACGTCTCCGTCAGGTGGATATCCATACCAAGCGCGCCTAGAAAGACGCCAGTCATCCCACCAATCGTAAACAGCCCGAGGAACCCGAACGCATACAGCATCGGAGTCTCAAACGTGATCGACCCCTTCTGCAAAGTAAACGCCCAGTTGAAGATCTTGATCGCCGAAGGAACCGCCACCAGCATTGTCAGAAGCGAGAACACCAGCGCGGAGTAGTTCGAGATGCCCATGATGAACATGTGGTGGGCCCATACGAAGAACCCGAACAGCGCAATCGCGACAGAGGAGAACGCAACCGCCGTATACCCGAAGACGCGCTTCCGGCTGAAGGTGCTGATCACCTCAGAGATAACGCCCATGCCCGGCAGAATCATGATGTACACAGCCGGGTGCGAGTAAAACCAGAAAAGATGCTGGAACAGCAGCGGATCGCCGCCCTTGCTCGGATCAAAGACGCCGATTCCGATGGTTCTCTCGAGCGCCACCAACACCAGCGTAATAGCCAGAACCGGTGTTCCAAGCACCATCAGCAGAGAAGCCGCGTAGTGTGACCACACAAAGAGAGGCATCCGGAACCAGGTCATACCAGGAGCCCGCATCCTGTGGATCGTCACGATAAAGTTCAGCCCCGTGAAGATCGATGAGAATCCGGCAATAAACACCGCCATGGCCGCCGTGATCACGTGCGTATTGAGGTAGTGGGTCGAGAGCGGCGTCGTAAACGTCCAGCCAGTATCCACGCCGCCGAGTACCATCGCCGCCAGGGTCATCAAGCCGCCGATGACGTACAGGTACCAGCTCAGCAGGTTGATCTTCGGAAAAGCAAGGTCCTTCGCTCCCAGCATGATCGGAATAAGGAAGTTCCCGAGCGTCGCCGGCACCGAAGGCACCAGGAACAGGAACACCATGATGATCCCGTGCATCGAGAAGAACTTATTGTAGGTGTCCGACGCCACGAGGTCCGGCTGCGGTGTCAGGAGCTCTAGCCGGATCAGTCCCGCAAACGCGCCACCAATGAAGAAGAAGAACGTGATCGAGATCAGGTACAGGATCGCGATCCGCTTGTGGTCCCCTGTCAGCAGCCAGCTCATCAGGCCGTGCTCGTTGTTCAGGTAGTTCCGCTTCGGGATCGTCGCTGTGTTCTGGTCGGGGAGGCTGAGGATTGTGGAGGTCATTGTGCTCATTGCTTCACCATTTCAGGCGGATTCGGCTCCGCCATCGGCGTGTTAGGCCCCGCTTGGGTGGACTGTTGGGTGTTCAGCGTCTGCTGGTTTCGGTAGTTCGTCTTCAAAGTCTTGATGTACTCCACGAGGTCGATCAGCCCGTCCTCGCTCACCTGGCCCTGGTACGTCGGCATAATGGGCGCGTAACCCGCAGTCACATGTTGAGACGGGTTCAGGATCGAGTCCCGGAGATACGCCTCGTTGACTTGAACCTCGGATCCATTGGCGAGCTGGAGCTTCGATCCGTACACACCGCCGAGGTTTGGTCCGCGCGCCGCAGCCGTTCCGTTATGGCACGCGTTGCATCCCATACTCGAAAAGAGTCGCTCGCCGTTCTGCGCCAGCGACATGCCATTCGTGGACTGCTGTGTCCATTTCTGATAATCCTCGGGCGTCAGCACCGTGATCTCGCCAACCATGCCCGAGTGAAGCGTTCCGCAATACTGCGTGCAGAACAGGTGGTACCTTCCAGGGTTCGTCGCCTCAAACCACACCGTCGAATAGCGCCCCGGAATCACCTCTCGCTTGACCCTGAAGTCAGGAATGGAAAAGCTGTGAAACACGTCCTGCGAGATCATCGTGAGCTGCACTGGCCGTCCTAACGGAACGTGAAGCGCGTTAATCTCATGCTGGCCGCCAGGGTGCTCCGCCTTCCACATCCACTGCTTCCCAACGATGTAGACGTTCATGGAGTTGGTGGGCGGCGTGTAGATGCGGAAATAAAGAAGCGCGCCCCACACAAACACCACCAGGAAAAGTGCCAGGGGAATGATCGTCCACGTCGCCTCAAGCAGAGTCGAACCTTCAATATGCTCGGCAACCGGATGCTTCTCACGGCGATACCGAATCGAAAACCCGAAAACCAGCGCACCTACAATAACGCTTCCGATCAGCGTGATCAGGATCAAAAAGAAAAAAAGCGCATCGGTGTAAGGGGCGATCGTCGACGCCTCGCGCGGGAACAGCGCGGATGCGTTGAGCCATTTCACCAGAAACTGCCACAGAACTGGACTGATATGCATCGTTACCCTTTATCCGTTTCTCTCTTCGTCAGGTCGTGGTCCCGCCCAAGGCGAAGGTCCCGCCGGAACATCAGGAATATGAATCCGCCAAGTCCAGCCATCGTCACCATGCCGCCAAACTGCACCACCCGCGCCACAATCAGCGAATGCCTGTTGGTCTGCGGATCATAGTGGTAGCAGTACGTCAGAATGTTTGCGACCGGTGATCCGATCCTGTTACCCGAAGCCTCAATCAACCCCAGCAGCATGTCTTTCGGCGAGTACTCCACGCCTAGGTAGTACTGCGCCAGCTTGCCCTCCGGGGTCACAATCTCAACCGAACTCGCATGGGCGAACTGCGTCAGCTTCCCGTCCGGTCCCGGAACTCGCACATATCCGAATCCGACCGCGTCCGTGACCCTGTCGATCGCCGGCCTCTGCCCTGTCAGGAAGTGCCACCCGCTCGCGCTCTCCGGCCGCCCATATCGCTTCATGTAGAGCGCCTTGTTGCGCGCCGCGATCTCCGGCCCCTCGCTTGGGTCGATGCTGATCACCACTACGTCGAAGTCCTTGCCAGGAGTCAACCGCACCATCTCGAGCGCCCCCGTCAGACCGTCGAGCTCCTCCGAGCACAGCATAGGGCAGTTGAAATACACCAGCGCCAACAGCGCGGGCTTTCCCTTTCTGAAGTAGTCGCCCAGAACGACCTGCTTGCCGCCCTCATCCACAAAAGCCGCATCCAGCGGCAGCTGCTGGTTCAGGTGCTGCGCGACACCAACCTTTTGCAGCACCTGCGGAAGCTGGTCGCCCGCGTTCTCTCCCGACTGCTTTTCCCCATAACTCGACACCTGCGCGGACGCCGACCCGGCAGCGAGCAGGCAGCCGGCCAGCAAAAGTGCCGCTGTCGTCCACCTGCCTTCTCTGCGTCCTGTCCATCTCTTCAGCATGCGTCCCGGCTCCCCTTACCTTCCTTAATGCTATCCCTCAAAGTCACTTGATGGGCTTCAACTCAGCATGCGCGGTGCCTTCGGCTTTGCCGTAGCTAAGCTTCTCCGCCCGCGCTTCCATCGTGTCGAGCTCATACCCGGTCCGTGCAAACCCATTCGTCAACGGCCTCGTGATCGAAGTTGCGGGATCTCCTGCCATGCTCTGTCCATTCGCCTCAGCTCCTGCCACTACGGGCAGACCACGCTGCACGATCAGCTCCATCGCGCGGCCGATCGGAATGCGAGTCGTTCCGTTGTCCGAGCTGTAGTTCTCAAGCAGCAGATCCTCCCGCGCGTGAAGATCCGCCGTCGCCTGGTTCCCGTCATCTATATCAAGCCTCGGCGACGGAAATACGTTCGTCATCTGCTGCAGCTGCTTCTGCTGCATCTCGGGAGAGCTTGCCAGGTTCTCTCGCTTCGTGCCCGTGCCTGGATTGATGACCGACGACATGCCTTGCTGCGCATGCCATTTATCGATAGGGCCGTCCTCTTTCAGAAACGCATTGTTGATGACCTTGCCCATCACAAAGCAGAAGACGAAGAAGATCAGGATGAATCCGCTCAGACCCGCCAGAAAGACGACCACGCCGCCAACATTGACGTCCGTGGTCTCGTATCCGGGATCCATCTCTGCGCGCTGGGTCGAGGGCTTGGTGTCGCCAACGGAATCTCGTCCGAGATCGTAGTTATCAGTGGGCATGTTCAGGCTCCAGCATCTCCTCGAGGTGAGGATCGTTCACGTTGACAAGGGGTCGCGCCTGAAGCTGACCGAGGTAGAACCAGGCCCAGAAGCTCAACACCGCGACCGGAACGGTGATATAGGCGAGAATGCCCAGGTTTCCCGCAAGATGAAGATTGCCCGCCGCATCCGGGAAGTTCGGCTCGACCAGCCAGAACATGTCGACCAGCCTGGCGAAGATCATCCACGAGGTAAGCCAGATCATCTTTTGCTTGTTCCGCTTCAGGTCGCGCGAGAGCAGCAGGGTAAACGGGATAACCCAATGGCAAACGAAGTCGATCGAGCAGATCACCCACCAGCCCCCGCGGATCCGGTTCAGATACCAGGGAATCTCATCCGGGACGTTGCCGGACCAGATGATCAGGAACTCAGCAAATGTCAGGTAGATGTTCAGCATCACAAAGGCCAGGGCGAACTTTCCGAGGTCATGCTGCTCGGTTACACGCAACAGCGTCTTCATGGGCTCGAACTTTGAAAGCTGGATCACCGTCAGAATCCCGAGCGCCAGCACTGCGAAGCCCTCGGCAACCAGGAACTGCAGACCCCAGATGGACGAGTACCAGGTCACATCCAGGGACTTGATCCAGATAATCGCTCCCGCCGTCATCAGAATTACGTAAATCAAGATCCCAATACCACTCAGGTTCTCGAACTTCACCTGCCAGTAGTGGAAGCTCTGCTCCGTTCCCGCTGCCGGATCAGCATCACGCTGGAGCGACCACTTGTTCAGCAGGAACATAAATCCAAGCAGCACACCGAAGATGATCGCGGTCTCGATCCACGCGCTCACCGGGTTCAGCATCCCATGCTTCGCGTTGGCGGTAAGCTGCTGCTCCTTCGACATCAGCCCCTGCCCAAACGCCTGTGCCGTCGCCTGCGCATTCGGGAAACGCGCCCATTGGTAAAGGTGCTTCATTAGCAGGCCGATAGGCAGAAACATCGCCGCCACCAGGACCAGCGTTCTGCTCATCGCCTCAAGTGGCCGCCGGAGTAGCAGACCCCACTTCCCTCCGGAAACATACTGCAGCATCAACATCACCAGGCCGCCGCCCGCAAAGTTGAAGCACGTCATGTACGCCATCAGGTAAGCGCGGAGCAGGTGGTTCCGACCCTCGTGCGTCCACGAGAACGCCACGAGCGACACGATCGTGAAGGCCGCGGAGATCAGCAGAAAGCGCATACGCCAGGCCCCTACTGCAACCGGCGCGGTCAGCGTTGCGGGCAAAACGCGCGGCCCGTGGTGAGCCTTCTCGTGATGTCCGCCGTGTTGTTCGTATGCCGATGCCATGCGTCTCAAACCCCTGTTCCTGATCGCGCCGTCCGTAAGCTTCGGGACGTTATTGCTTGCTCGTTGCGTTCCCCAGCCCCGAGTTCGGAGAGGCTGGCCGCCGTGCCGGCGAGATCTGCGTCGCACCGGATCCCGCCCCGGAGGTCGGCGTGTTGTTCACCCCGACCGGGATGTCGTAGTCCTCCCCGTTTGGGGTGCCCTTTACTGCCGTCGGCGGAAGAGCCCAGTCCTGCGCAAAGCCCGCCGGAAACCCGTTCTGCTCTGCAATCGACGACAAGGGTTCGACATGCGACCCGTTCGCAACATCGGTCGCCGCGGCCTTCTGGCTCAACTGCAAAGCCCTGACGTACGCCACTACCGCCCATCGATCCTCGGGCCTGATCTGTGCCGAGTAGTCCGGCATTGCGCCGTATCCATTGGAAATCACGTTGAAAAAATGGCCGAGCGGAGACGCCTCGAGCCGTGCCGTGTGGAAGTTGCCCGCGGCCGCGTACCCCCGCTGCACGATCATCCCTGCTCCGTTCCCAACTCGTGAATGGCACGGCGTGCAGTAAACGTTGTAGCGTTCCTGCCCGCGCTGCATCACTTCCATCGTTACTGGAAACGGGAGCCCGTCGCCCTCTTTACCGTTTACAAAACCTGTGTAGAAATAGCCGTTCTCGTGCATCTGGTTACGCGCAACAGTGTTCTCCACCTGCGGCCTCACCGATCGTCCATCGGTGTAGAAGCTCGTTCCCCGCTGCGGATAAAACTTGGGTTGGTTATGCATATCTTGCCTGCAACCCGACAGAAGGGCGGCGCCCACGAATACGCACCCAGCCGCGAGCCGAACTCCCGAGACACGATCGTGCCCGGACCCATTCCTTGGGACGACTGTCGTCGCTCCTTGACCCTGAATCGTTCCAGCGCGCATCAGTGCTCCACCTCCACCACAGAAACCGCAGGGAACTGCTCCAGAAACGATCTCGTTCCGGTCAGCGAAAACTGCGGGTCGCTCGCCTCGAGGCATAGAAAAAACTTGTCGGTCGTCGCTCCATTCCGGAAGTTCTGCACATTGAACAGCGGATGGTACAGCTGCGGCATCCCATTCAGCGCAATCATCCCAAATGCCGCTGAAAGCCCCGCAAATAGAATCGTCCACTCGTATGCCGGAATAATAAACGCCGGCCACGAAAGCAATGGTCGACCCGCGATGTTCAGTGGATACGCCCAAACGTTGATCCACGTCTGCATCAGGTACGCCGTCGTCAAACCCATAATCCCGCCCAGGAGGCAGAGCAGCGGAACGCGCGTGGTGTGGAAGTGCAGCGCCACTGCCGCCTCTTCTACCGGGTATGGCGTATAGCACTCCATGCGGCGATACCCCGCCTCCCGCGCCTTCTCGGTCGCGAGCACTAGCTCCCTCGGTGTATTGAACTCAGCCAGAAGGCCGTATGTTCCCTCGCGTGGTGGCATTCTTAGACGGCCTCCTGACTCACTTTTTCAGCATCCTCGCCGCTCCTGCGGATCTTCGTCTGCGGCAGCATCATTCGGATCTCGGACATCGGAATCATCGGAAGAAAGCGGACAAAGCCAAGGAACAGGACCGTAAACAGGCCCATCGTTCCGATGTAGATCATGTAGTCCCACTTGGTCGCCCGGTACGTTCCCCAGCTCGACGGCAGGTAGTCCCGGTAGAGGCTCGTCACGACAATTACAAAGCGCTCAAACCACATGCCCGTGTTGACGATCAGCGAAAGAACGAACAGGTAGGCGACATTGACACGCAGCTTGCGCGACCACAGGGTTGTGAGCGGAATCGCGATATTCGTCAGGATCAGGATCCAGTAGCCCCAGCCCATTGGCCCGAACATCCGGTTCCACATCATGAAGAACTCCCAGTGGCTCGCCGAGTACCAGGCCATGAACACCTCCATGCCGTACCCGTACGCAACGATCGAACCCGTCGCGAGCATCACCTTGGCCATGTTGTCCAGGTGACGAAGCGTCACCAGGTCCTCCAGGTGGTAGAACTTCCGCAGCGGGATCGCCAGCGTCAGCACCATCGCGAATCCCGAGTAAACGGCGCCCGCGACGAAGTACGGCGGAAAGATCGTTGTGTGCCATCCCGCGAGTGCCGCCACCGCAAAGTCGAAGCTGATGACCGTGTGTACCGAAAGCACCAGCGGCGTAGAAAGTCCGGCGAGCAGAAGTGATGCCGACTCGTACCGAATCCAGTGCCGCGTAGATCCCCTCCAGCCCAGGCTCAGCAGGCCGTACATGTACTTCGCGAAGGGCATCGTCGCCCGGTCGCGCAAGGTCCCGAAGTCGGGAATCATGCCCACATACCAGAACACGATCGAAATCGTTGCGTAGGTCGAAACCGCAAAGACGTCCCACGCCAGCGGGCTCCGGAACTGCGGCCAGACATTCATCGTGTTGGGGTAGGGAAACAGCCAGTACGCCAGCCACGGCCGGCCCACGTGGATCAACGGGAACGTTCCGGCGCAAACTACGGCGAAGATCGTCATCGCCTCCGCAAACCGGTTGATGGAGTTTCGCCAGGTCTGCTTGAACAACAGGAGAATCGCCGAGATCAACGTACCCGCGTGCCCGATCCCGATCCACCAGACAAAGTTGATGATCGCGAATCCCCAAGCGCCCGGAATCGTGACGCCCCAGATCCCCACGCCCTTGAGGAACAGCCACGTAATTCCGATCACTACGCCCTGGGCAACGGCTGCCGCAACAATCAGGCCGAAAAACCAGCCGAGCGGCGTATTCGACGTCAGCACGATGCCCGCGATCTTCTGCGTCACCGACCTGAAATTATGCCCCGGCGCAATCACCGCATACTCGCCCGTGCGGGGGTCGACCATCGGGTCCATGATCGTGTTTCTTCCGGGATCCGGAACAGGTTTCGTCGCCATTGTTATGCGAGCTCCAACTCTGGGTTCGGGTTGATAACGCCTGCCGTGTACGTTGTTCGCGGCCGGTAGTTCAGGTCGGCAAGTACCTGGTAGTCGCGGGAGTTGCCCTTGCTCTTACCAACCCGACTCTCGGGGTCGTTGATATTTCCAAACAGAATCGCGTCTGTCGGGCAGCTCTGCTGGCACGCCGTAACAATCTCCCCGTCACGAATCGCTCGGTTCTCCTTGTCGGCCGTAATCTTCGCCGACTCGATCCGCTGGACGCAGTAGGTGCACTTCTCCATCACGCCGCGCGAACGCACGGTCACGTCCGGGTTGCGCATGAACTTCAGGCTCTCCGTCTCGTAATCCGAGTACAGCAGGAAGTTAAACCGGCGCACCTTGTACGCACAGTTGTTGGAGCAGTACCGTGTGCCCACACAGCGGTTGTACACCATCGTGTTCAGCCCCTCGGGCGTATGCACCGTAGCGCCCACCGGGCACACCAGCTCGCATCCCGCGTTTTCGCAGTGCTGGCACGCCATCGGCTGGAAGTGCGCCTTCGGTGCATGGAGATCGCCCTCGAAGTACGTGTCGATCCGGATCCACTGCATGTTGCGCCCGACCTTGACCTGCTCGCGCCCAACCACCGGGATGTTGTTCTCCGCATAGCACGCGACAACGCACGCGTTACAGCCGACGCAGCTGTTCAGGTCGATCGACATGCCCCACGCGTTCTGCAGCTTCTTCGACGACACGTCGATGTGGTCGTATCTGAACTCGCCCGTCGAAAGCTGGTCGTCCTTGCCTGGCGAATCGCCCTGTGGCATGTACCCGACCTTGTTTACAAGCGTCGTCTGCCCCGCTCCCTCGTGCGCAAAATCAGGGTGCGCCTTTGCCTCGGAGACGGTCGCGTACCGAATAATCGATCGCTCCATCGCCTCGTGTCCGGCCAGCGAGTACGTCCCTTCCTTATCCGACAACGGATGCTCGAGATCGTGCTGGGCGAAGCGCCCGCGATGCTCGATGTTATGCACCTTGGTCACGCACAGGTCCCACGTGCCCGCTACCTTGGTGATCTTCGCACCTGCCGCATACCCCGGCGTATCGGACGTTCGAATCTGGTACGCATTGAAGCCCACGCCCGCGGCCACGCGGCCACCCGAAGCCTGTCGGCCAAAGCCAAGATGCAGCGTTACAACGCCGTCAGGATGCCCTGGAACCATGAGCGTCGGCGCCACGAGCGTGCGCCCACCAACCTCGATCTGAACGATGTCCGACTCCGACAGCTTGAGCCGCTCACTCGTCGCCAGGCTCATCAGCGCGGCGTTGTCCCAGCTCAGGTTCGTCACCTGCTTCGGCAGCTCCTGCAACCATCCAACGTTCGCAAAACGTCCATCGTAAAGCGACGCGTCCGGACGGAACAGCACCTCGAACGTGTCTGCCCCGGCGGTCGACGGAGTGCACTGGCAGGCGCACCCGTTCGCGCACCCCCGCCGCTTCGCGGTGCAAATGCCGTCCCTTCGACCCAACCATCGTGAAGCGCCTTACGCCAGCCCTGCGCCGCATCGCCCTTGATCATCGGTCTTGGCGTTTGCCTGGACCGCGTCAAAGGCGCTCGCCTCGGGATCCGCCAGCAGCGCCTGCAAAACGTTGTGAGCGCTCCGGCCGCCATACATCGGATCGATCATCGGCTGGATGATCGTCATCGTTCCGTCGTACGCGCGCGCATCCGACCAGCTCTCGAGGTAGTGGCCCTTGTTGATGTGCCACGTCGAGATGCTGCCCGTCTCATCCACATGCGTGCCCAGGTGCACCGTGTTCGGCACCTTGTCGAACGCCGCCTGGAAGTTCAGCATCCGCCGGCGCCGAGTAGATCGGGTTCACCCCAAGCATCACCAGCCACTGCACCTTGCCGGCGTTGATGTCGCCGATCAGCGACTTGAAATCCGCGCCCTGCTCGCTCGGCATCGGATTGACGGTCTGCGTGTACACCACCGTGCTCCCGACGGCGCCGTACGTCTGGTTCAGCGCGTATGCGGCTGCATGCACCGCCGGCGACGCCTGCTCGCCCGGGATCACCACGACCCTGCCGTGGCTTCCCTGCAGATCCTTGATCAGCGACTTGAAGAACGATCCTGCCTCGGGAGTCCAGCTTACCCTGCGCGTTGCCGCCCGCCAGTCCAATCGCCATCAGCTCGAGGTCGCTCGGCTTCAGCCCCAGCCGGTGCTCCGCCTTGAACCCGGTAACCGTCGGCATCGTCTCAATGACGTACAGCCGGTTCATCTGCTTGTCTTTGTCGAACCGGTGACGTGCCGCATACGCCGCCGCCATCGGAAGGAACCCGGGGTGCTGAATCCCGCCCAGAAAGTCCGCATCGAGCGACAGGATGACGTCCGCGTTCTCAAGCTTGTACTGCGCATCGACGTACTCGCCAAAGGCCGCCTTCGAAGCCGCCCGCGAGCTGTCCGCGTTCACCGGCTCCCATTGCACCATCTTCGCCTGCGGGTACGCCGCCTGTACCTGCTTCCACTGCGCCGCCAGCGTCGGCGAGGTAATCGTCTCACTCAGGAAATAAATTCCCTGGCCCGTGCCCGTCTTCCTCACCGCATCCGCAAAGTTCTTCTGGAAGTAGCTCCACTCGGTATTCGATCCGCGATACAGGCAGTGCTGCGAGCGGTCCGGATCGTACATGTCCAGCAGCGTCGCCTGCGTAATCGCGTCGCTCTTGCCCCGGCTCATCGGGTGCTCGGGATTGCCTTCGATCTTGATCGGCCGGAACGCGTCCGACTTCACCAGCACCGGAATCGCGCCCGTCGGAAACGGGTGCGCGGTTGCAAAGTACATCGGCTTGCCCAGGATCAGATCCTCGGGCTGCCGGATATACGGGTAAATCGGCTCGTCCGGCTGCTTCGTGCATCCAGCCAGCCCCGCCAGCGCCATCGACGCCCCCATCACCTTCATAAAGCCGCGCCGGCTCACCGGGTCGACCCACTCCGAGACCCCCGACGCCTGCCGCGGAAACTCCTCCTGCATCAACTCCTGAAACGCAGGCGTCTCCGCCAATTCGTCAAGGTTCTTCCAGTACCTCTTCCCCGTCTTTCCGTCCAGCCTCTCGCGAACCTCTGCCAGTGTCATCTTCGCCGGCGCGATCGCCGTCACGACCTGCGCCGGGGCCGTGGCGCTGCCGCCCGCCGAAGGTGGTGAACCCGCCGCAACCGATGCCTTCTTCTCAACCATCGTCTCTTTGTTTCCTGTCGTCATCATCGGTGACACGTCTCGCAGCTC
Source organism: uncultured Acidobacteriaceae bacterium (assembly GCA_963752655.1). GTDB lineage: Bacteria > Acidobacteriota > Terriglobia > Terriglobales > Acidobacteriaceae > Edaphobacter. The sequence goes on along the minus strand of CAVVZK010000011.1, from coordinate 254,055 downwards.
GCTAACTCGTTTGCCGTACGGATGTGGTACTGCCCCATCAGGTAATGGCCAAGGTCGATCTGGCTCGTGAACTTCTGGTAGCTCGCCGGCATCACCATTCCATTCACCGGAACATCGCTATACGTCTTTTGGTCGCCCATCGTCGGCCGCGGCTCAAGCTGCGTGCCGGACTGGCCCTTGCGGTTGCCGCCCGGGCTCCGCTCTACCTGCTGCAACATCGCGATCTCCGGATTACCGCCGCTCGGATCCTTGGTCGTGCAGCTCACCTGCTCGGCCGTCGTCACTCCCTGGCCCGTCTGCGCGCACCACACCGGCTTGTCCCCCGATGGTCCCGCCCACGCCATGTTGTAGATCTCGCTCGTCGGCCGCAGGTTCGTCGCCGGATTGCGATGGCAGTTCAGGCACCACTCCATCTGCAGCGTGTTCTGCATGTACATCAATGGCATCTCGTCCACGCGGCCATGGCAGCTCGCGCACCCGATGCCCTTGTTCACGTGAATGTCATGGTTGAAGTAAACGTAGTCCGGCAGGTCATGCACCCGGATCCACTGGATCGAAGCTCCCGTCGCCCAGCTCTGTCGCACCGGCTCCAGCAGCTGCGCGTTCGTCCAGATCTGCGCATGGCAGTTGATGCAGGTCTTTGTCGGCGGAATGCCGGCGTATGCCGCCTTCTCCACCTGCGTATGGCAGTACTGGCACTGGATTCCCAGCCCCACCACGTGATGCTTGTGGCTGAACGGCACCGGCTGCTCCGGTCGCTGCCCCTGGCGCGTCACCCACGGCGATCGCTGCAGCGAGTTCAACGCTACGCCCAGTCCAATCACGATGAGACCGGTCAATACCAGACTTGCCCGAGCCAGCGCGTTCGAACTGCGATCAAAAACTTGCGCCATGAGTGCGTTCCTGCTTCCTCTACGTCAAAGGTTGATGAGTTGGGTCGCTCCGCTTGCCGTTCGAATCGCGCGTACCTGAAAGTGTGGATTAAGCGGGCGAATCCACCTCTAAGAAAATCGAGTATAGCAGTCTGGGCAGGAGCAGTTCTGCCTGGTACGGTAAGCGAACAACTTTCATCAGCAGCCTTCGATTACCGGCCCAACCGCTGCCATTGCTTCACCAAACGGGCTCCTGTCCATCGCACCGTATACCCGCCCGCATCAAGCCAGGACCTGTCAAAGCGCCCCTCGTCCCGAACGCCCGAAACGTCGTTCTGATGCACAGGATGCCCGTTGGAGCTTCACCCGTTGCCCGCCTTGCATACGCAACCTCCCGGCCCTGACCTCCCGGGGCCTGAACTTGCACACCCAGGACGTCGCTCGTCTTACATCTGACCCGCCCAAAAATAGCGCCGCGAAGTATCATCTCCTCCATGCCAGGCACCCACCCTGCACGCAACCGCAAGCCCCGGTACGACTCCGCGGCAGCGCTCGCCGCGATCTCCGCCGCAGACCCCAAACTCGCCCGTCTCATCGCCCGTGCCGGCCCCTTCACCCTCAAGCTCTCCGGCACCCAGTCCCCCTTCGAAGCCCTCACCGAGTCCATCATCTATCAGCAGCTCCACGGCAAGGCCGCCGCGACCATCCACCGCCGCCTCCTCGAGTCCTTCGCCCCCGTCTGCGGCCGCGCTCCCAACGGCGACCCCATCCACCCCGACCCCCAGCACCTCCTCGACTGCCCCAACGAACAGCTCCGCTCCGCCGGCCTCTCCGGCAACAAAGCCCTCGCTCTCCGTGATCTCGCCGCCAAAACCCTCGACGGAACCGTCCCGACCCTCGCCCGCATCCGCCGCATGTCCGACGACGACATCATCGAGCACCTCACCGCGGTCCGCGGCATCGGCAAGTGGACCGTCGAGATGCTCCTCATCTTCCGCCTCGGCCGCCCTGACGTCCTCCCCGTCGACGACTACGCCGTCCGCAAAGGCTTCGCCCTCACCTTCGAGGGCCTCAAACCCACCACCAAGGTCACCCCGGCCCTCCTCTCAAAACCGGACGACATGCGCCGCCGCGCCGAACGATGGAGGCCCTGGCGCTCCGTCGCCTCCTGGTACATGTGGCGCGCCTGCGATCTCGCCGCCGGCAAACTCACCCAGCCTAAGTAGCCGCCGCAACCCGGCGCGCCCTGACCCTCGGCCAATCCGCTCCCGCCCGAAAACCAGATCCTTGGCGTGACATGATCTCTCCCAGACCTGACCCGAGCCTGACCCAGCCCTCTCCCGGCCTCACCCAGACACGCGCCCGATCCAGCAAAATCTCCCCGAAAACAAGCAATCCGGTAGCATGCAACCAAGACCCATGTCGACGCACGAGCCCACACCCTCACCCCAGCCCCGCCCACACCCCCGCCTCGCACACGCTTCGTCTGCGTCCACGGCCACTTCTACCAGCCGCCCCGCGAAAACCCCTGGCTCGAGACCGTCGAACTCCAGGAATCCGCCGCGCCCTACCACGACTGGAACGAGCGCATCACCTCCGAGTGCTACGCGCCCAACGGCGCCTCGCGCATCACCGACATCAACAACGAGATCATCCGCATCCTCAATAACTACGGCCGCATCAGCTTCAACTTCGGCCCCACCCTGCTCTCCTGGCTCGAGGACAAGGCCCCCCGCTGCTATCGCATGATCCTCGACGCCGACGCCACCATCGGCCGCGCGCTACAGCGGCCACGGCTCCGCCATCGCGCAGGTCTACAACCACATCATCATGCCGCTCGCCTCCGAGCGCGACGCCCGCACCCAGATCCGCTGGGGAATCGCCGACTTCGAACACCGCTTCGGCCGCAGGCCCGAAGGGATGTGGCTCGCCGAAACCGCCGTCAACCGCCAAGTCCTCGACCTCATGGCACAGGAAGGCATCAAGTTCACCATCCTCGCCCCCAACCAGTGCCAGCACGTCCGCCCCATCCCGCCTCCCCCAGCCCCAACGAAATCTGTCACCCTCAGCGAAGGCGCAGCCGCAGCCGAAGAACCTGCAACTCAAATCCACGCAGCAACAACCCCCTCCCACGCCCCCTGGACCCCACCCCCAACGCCTCCGTCGACCCCACCCACCCCTACCGCATACCCCTGGACGACGGCCGCTCCATCGCCGTCTTCTTCTACGATGGCCCAGGCTCCCGCGCCATCGCCTTTGAAGGCCTGCTCAACAGTGGCGAAGCCTTCGGCAAACGCCTCCTTGGAGGCCTCCGACCCAACTCCGCCGAGCCGCAACTCTCCCACGTCGCCACCGACGGAGAAAGCTACGGCCACCACCACAAACACGGCGAGATGGCCCTCAGCCATGCCCTCCACTGGATCGAAGACGGCACCGCAGCCGAGCTCACCAACTACGCCGAGTTCCTCGACCGCTTCCCGCCCCGCTGGGAGGCAGAGGTCGCCGAAAATACCTCCTGGTCCTGCGCCCACGGCATCGAACGCTGGCGCTCCGACTGCGGCTGCAACGGCGGAAAGCCCGGCTGGAACCAGGCCTGGCGCGGCCCCCTCCGCGACGCCCTCGACCTCCTGCGCGATCAAACCGCACCCCTGGCCGAACAGCTCGCCGAAGGGCTGCTCCACGATGTCTGGGCAGCTCGCGACGAGTACATCCACGTCGTCCTCGATCGCTCGCCGTCCTCCGAAGATCGCTTTCTCGCCGCCCACGCCACCCGCAAACTCTCCCCCGAAGAGCGCATCACCGTCTGGGAGCTCATGGAGCTCGAGCGCCACGCCCAGCTCATGTACACCTCCTGCGGCTGGTTCTTCGACGAGATCTCCGGCATCGAAACCATCCAGATCATCGCCTACGCCGGCCGCGTCCTTCAACTCGCCGCCGGCCTCTTCGGCCCCGTCGGCGCCGCCCTCGAGCCCGCCTTCCTCGATCTCCTCGCGAAAGCCGGAAGCAACGTCCCCGATCTCGGCAACGGCGCCGAAGTCTACCGCCGCTTCGTCACCGGCCTCCGCGTCGGCCTGGAGCAGGTCGGCGCCCACTACGCCATCTCCTCCATCTTCCGCCAATACCCCGAGTCCGGCGAGATCTTCTGCTTCAATGTCCGCCGCGAGGGTCACGAGGTCCTCGCCTCCGGCCGCGGACGTCTCGCCTTCGGCCGCGCACAGCTCCAGTCCAAGGTCACCGAGGAGTGCGAAGAGATCGCCTACGCCGTCCTTCACCTTGGCGACCAGAACCTCTCCGCTGCCATCCGGCGATTCGATCCCGATGACCCCAAGGAGCTCGCCGCATTCGCTACCTTCAGCTCCGAAGTCGGAGCAGCCATCCGCAAGGCCAACCTCCCCGATGTCATCCGCCTCCTCGAGCGATTCTTCGGGGGAATCAACTACTCCCTAAGCTCGCTCTTCGCCGACGAGCAACACCGTATCCTCCGCGCCATCCTCGACCGCACCCTCTCCGAGATGGAAGACTCCCTCCGCAAAATCTACGACGATCACGCCTCCCTGCTTCACTTCCTCGCAGAGTCCGGCATGACTGTTCCACCCGCCCTCGCCCTCGCCGCCGGCTACGCCCTCAACGCCGACCTCCGCCGCGTCCCTCGAAGCCGAAGAGTTCAAGACCGACGTCTTCGAAAGCCTGCTCTCCCGAGCCATCGCCGATCACATCGCCCTCGACACCGCCCAACTCTCCTACGCCGCCAGCCAGCGCATGAAACGAGCCATGCTCCGCCTTGAAGCCGCAACCGAAGACGACGACGCTCCCGAACCGGCCCTTCACATGGCCCTCGCGATCGCCGAAGTCCTGCGCGGAGTCCCCTTCGAGGTCAACCTCTGGCAGGCTCAGAACATCTGGAACGACCTCCTCGAGCACTCCCGCGACAATAGATCCACCTACCGCACCGAAGACTGGAACGCCGGCTTCCGCAAACTCGGCCTCGCCCTCAACATAGCCGTAGATCGCCTCGTGGTCGAAGAAGCCGTCTCAACCGCCTGAACTCCGCTCCCACCCATCTCACTGCCCGACCCCGAAAGCCTGTCGTCCTGAGCGCAGCCGAAGCACCTGCGTCTCGCTCCCCCAACCCCACCCTCAACTCCGCCAGTGCAGCTCCACCGGCCCCGTCAGCGGATGCTCCCCCTGCCCCGTCAGCCGCCGCTGCTTCAACGCGAAGTACCACTTCGCCGGCTTGTCCGCATCATCGATCAGCATCAAACTCGGGTTCGACCGCAGACCCTCCGCCTGCTCAATCATCGTCTCCTGGTCCTGCCGCACAAACCGCGCCCCAAAAAACGTAGCGATCACTGGTTACAAACGGCACGCTGTAAAACACATTCCACGCCGCCAGCACATCGATCCGGCACGTCGAAGCCGTCACCGGCGTCACCGTCGTCAAACTCGAAAACCACTTCGCCCCTGCGCGAATCGTCTCACACCGCCGCCCCGGCAGCGCAAAGTCGATCGTCGTCGTAATCGGCTCCCCATACACCCCCAGCAGCTTGTACGGCGCAGAGTTTGCGCTCGGCGCATGCGAGCTCATCCGAAACCCATCCTCAATCGGCTCAAAGTGCTTCGTCTTCTCGTGGATCGACGCCTTCGACCGCCACCACCACGCCTGGTGCACAAACGGCCCATGCGCCGGATCCATCAACCCGATAATCCCGTGATCCACATTGCACGGCAGCTCCGCCTGCAGATGCGCGCTCCGGTACCTGCTCCGAAAACTTCGGCAGCTCCGGCACCGCCCGCAAACCCTCTGTCACCCGCCCCTCGCCCGCCCCCGGAACATACACCCACAGATACCCGTCCCGCTCCTCGCAGGGAAACGCACTCGCATAGATCTTCGTCGCATCGAGCGTCTCAAAGCTCGTCAGCGAAGGAATCTCCGTGCACTGCCCCGAGCACGGCTCAAACCGCCACCCGTGATACTTGCATTGCACCGTCTCCCCATCGAACCACCCCGCCGATAGCGGAATCCCCCGATGCGGACACAGGTCCCGCATCGCAAACACCGCGCCATCCCGCTTCCGCCCCAGCAGCATCGGAATCCCCAGCAGCACCGTCGTCAGCGTCTTCCCCGCCCGCAACTCCCCCACCCGCGCCGCCGGATACCAGTCCCCAAAGATCAGCTCCGCCGCCGGCCCCAGACCCACACCCATCGGCAACGTCACACTCACAAAGCCTCCACAACGTCCTGCGCCTCAATCATATCCACCGCTTCGTGGATGCACCGCCCCAATCCGACCGACCATTTACCCGCAAACCTGATCTCTGCTCTTCCCACAAGCACTCTTCGCCGCTATCGTGGACCGAACCGCCTTCCTGAGAGGAATTGCTTGCTTATCCATAGACGTCAGCTGCTCCAGACACTGTCGTTTGCGCTCACGCCAAACCTCATCGTGCCCTTTGGCGAAAACGTCCAGGCAGCCCAGCGCCCGTCCGCGTTCATCGGCCTCTCCTCCTGCTCCGGCCGGTTTAGACCGGCAGGCGTCCGGCGAATCGAAAGAGATGGAAAAGGTGACTGGCATCGGTGGCTTCTTCTTCCGGTCACACGATCCGGCCACCCTTGGACGCTGGTACCAGGAACACCTCGGCGTCTCGCTCATTCCATCAAGCCTTGGGGAAAACCCCTGGCAGCAGGAGGCCGGACCCACCGCCTTCGCGCCCTTCAAGGAGACCACCACCTACTTCGGAGACCCGACCAAAGGCTGGATGCTCAACTTCCGCGTTCGCGATCTCGACAAAATAGCAGCCCAGCTCCAGGCCGCAGGCATCGCCGTCAAGATAGACCCCGAGACCTATCCCAACGGCCGCTTCGCCCGCATCCACGACCCCGAGGGCAACCCCATCGAACTCTGGCAACCCCAGTCTCCCCCTGCTGCCCCAAAGTCCTGAGAGCACCTCTCGCCCGGAAGTCTCCTCTCCCCGACGAGCTTCGCGATACGCTGAACTCGCCCATGCCTCTCCTCTCAGAAGCCCACCCCGGCACCCATCGCAACCGCCTCATCATCCTCGCCCTCTGGCTCCTCTTCTACAGCTCCTTCACCCTCCTCTCCCCACCGCTCCTCGATGACGCCGACTCCGTCCACGCCGAGGTCGCCCGCGAGATGCTCCTCCGCCACGACTGGGTCACCCTTTACGCCAACGGCATCCGCTACCTCGAAAAGGCCCCCCTCCTCTACTGGTCCATGGCCGCGAGCATGCGCCTCTTCGGCGTCTCCGCAGCCGCCGCCCGCCTCCCCCTCGCCCTCTCCGTCCTGGCCCTCGCGCTCGCCCTCGAGAGCTTCGCCCGCCGCGCCTTCGACTCCGCCCGCGCCGGCCTCTACGCCTCCCTCATCACCCTCTCCTCCTTCGGCATCTTCATCTTCACCCGCATCACCATCCCCGACGCCCTCGTCTGCCTCTGGATCACCACCGCCCTCCTCTGCTTCTGGCGCAACACCCAGCTCGCCCAGCCCTCGCGCCTCCTCTGCTACGGCTTCGCCGCCTCCTGCGCGCTCAACGTCCTCACCAAGGGCCTCATCGGCCTGGTCTTTCCCATCGCCATCGTTCTCCTCCACCTCCTCCTCACCGAAGGCCCCCGCAACACCCTCGCGAGTCTCCGCCGTCTCTACCCCATCACCAGCCTCGCCATCTTCCTCGACCTCGCCGTGCCCTGGCACATCCTCATCGCCCGCGCCAACCCCACGGAGGGCCACCCCTCCCCCATCACCTTCGTCCACCCCCTTGGAAACCTCCTGCACGGCCATTGGCTCGTCCCCCTCCCCACCGACGGCAACGTCCACGGCTGGGCATGGTTCTACTTCGTCAACGAGCACCTCCTCCGCTACCTCAACCTCCGCGTCCCCCGCGACTACGACACCGTCCCCATCCTCCTCTTCTACGGCCTTATCCTCCTCTGGCTCATGCCATGGAGCGCCTTCCTCCCTCACGCCCTCGCCACCATCCCCCTCCGCCAGACCTGGCGCCACCACCAAGCCGGGCGCCCCATCCTTGCCGCAGCCTCATCGCGGCTAGGGTGGGGTAAGCGCGCCACAGCTCCTCCCCCAAAACCCCAGCCGCTCCAGCGTTTCCTCCGGGGGAAACCGAACCACCCGCCTCTCAGCCCCTCACCCCCCTCGAGCAAACCCGCCTCCTCCTCGGCCTCTGGGCCGTCGTCCCCCTCCTCTTCTTCTCCCTCTCCACCCGCCAGGAGTACTACGTCCTCCCTGCCCTCCCAGCCCTCATCCTCCTCCTCGCCGGCTGGCTCAACGAAGAGGCCGACGAGGCCGACACCTTCATCACCCCCAACCCTCGAATCCGCGCCGGCCAGCGCATCTCCCTCGTCCTCTTCCCCCTCGCCTCAGTCGCCGCGCTCACCGCCGCCCTCTTCGCCCTCACCAGCCGCACTCCCAACCCTAACCTCGACCTCAGCATCCTCCTCAAACAGAACCCCGGCGACTACGCCCTCTCCTTCGGCCACCTCCTCGACCTCACCGGACCCGCTATGGGCGCCTTCCGCCTTCCCCTCGCTCTCACCGCTGTCGCCCTCTTCACCAGCACCCTCTTCTCCTGGCGCCTTCGCCGAGACTTCCGCCCCCACGCCGCCAACCTCGCCCTGGCCGCCGGCGCCTTCCTCTTCCTCTTCGCCGCCCACACTGGCCTCCGCACCTTCGCCCCCGTCCTCACCTCCGCCCAGCTCGCCGCCGCTATCGAGCCTCAACTCAAACCCACCGGCTCCCGCTACCCCGACCTCCTCGTTATCAACGGCGAGTACGAGTCCGCCAGCACCCTCGGCTTCTACCTCCACCGGAACGACATCCACATCCTCAACGGTCGCTCCTCCAACCTCTGGTACGGCTCCTTCTTCGCCGACGCGCCACCCATCTTCGAGGATGACCTCTCCATCCAGCTCCTCTGGTCCGGCGACCGCCGCGTCTTTCTCTGGACCGAACCCAGGCAAGCCCCTAAACTCCCCGGCCCGACCTATCTCGTCGCCCAGTCCGGCGGCAAACAGATCCTCTCGAACCAGCCCAACCCCTTCTAAACACCCATCCAGTACGCCCGACCAGCCGGTCACCGCGAATTCGCCACAAAACACCACAGGCTCACCACGAATTCTTGACCGTTTTCGTGGTGCGCTAGACTACAGTGGCAGGCGGCCGGGCGATCGCTGCCGCCAGTCGCGCAAGCGGTCTGGCGGGGGAGGAAAGTCCGAACTCCATAGGGCAGTGTGCCGGATAACGTCCGGGACTGCCGCCACCAAGGCGGCAGGACGGCCAGTGCAACAGAAAGCAAACCGCCAAGTCAACGACGCAAGTCGTTGAAAGGTAAGGGTGAAAGGGTGCGGTAAGAGCGCACCGCGACCGGCGTAAGTCGGTCGGCATGGTAAACCCCACACGGAGCAAGACCAAATAGGCAGGGATCGATCCGCTCCTCTTCAGGCGGTCGAAGCGTACTGGCCCGGTACGCCCAGGCGAAGAGATTCACCCAAGCGCAAGCTCCGGTGAAGGCCAAAACCTGCGGGTAGGTTGCTGGAGCGGCGCAGTAATGCGTCGCCTAGAGGAATGATCGCCTAAAACAAAATTCGGCTTACGGGCCGCCTGCAAACACCTGGCCCCGACATCGTCTCGATCTCGGGGCCATCTCCTTGCAGCAGCATCGTTTACTACCGTATCGCTGCCATCGCTGCGCGAAACAAACCCTCAAAGTCCTCGGCCACAGAAGCATCCTTCTCAACGGCCAATTCGATCGCCCGCTGAGCGATCGGTCGCCCATACCCTAGATTTACCAGCGCCGAAAGCACGTCGTCCCCGGCAGGCCCAAACCGTCGTCCCCCACCCCCACTCTCCGGTATCGCGGCCGCAAGGTCGTCCAACTTGTCCTTTAGTTCGAGCACAACACGCTCTGCCGTTTTCTTGCCGATCCCCGGAATCTTCGTCAAAGTCCCATGATCCTGCGCCCTGATAGCGCCCACCAGGCGCTCGGACGAGATCCCGCTCAGGACCGTGATGGCCAGCTTGGGCCCGATACCCGAGATCGTCAGCAAGCGCTCAAAAAGTCGCTTCTCCTGCCGCTCCGCAAACCCGAACAAGGCGATCTGATCCTCTCGTACGTGCGTGTACACATGCAGCGAAGCCTCCGCGCCCACCGCTTTCAGCGCTGAAAACGTCTCTATCGAGATCGTCAGCTCGTACCCGACCCCGCCACACTCAACAACGGTCTGATTCGGGTGCTTCTCAAGGATGCGGCCACGCAGGTGAGCGATCATGCTGCACGAAGTGTACCCGCCCGGCATCTGGTCCCAAATCGGAATGCGGGCGAGGCCTGGGAACGGATCTCCCAGCCATGTGGTATCTGGATTCTCTTTCGACGGCCGACTCCGGCGTTAGCTGGACCGCGGATCAATAAAACACCGAAATCACCCCTTTCAGCACTCCTCACACTTTGGCCTCCCACCTGCACCTACGCGAGGGGAGACACAAAGCTTAGGCGGCCGGAGCGCCCTGCTGTCTCCACAACATCAACCGCACTGTCCCGATCTGAGACTCCTGCGCGAACTCCACGATTCAGCCGATACAGCTATCAAGTGAATGGAGCTTCCCACATGAGCGCAGCCTCCCTGAAATCCCCCCGAACTTCCGCGAAACGCCTGGCGTACTGCCTGTCTTCTATCGCTGCGGCAGCTCTCTTTTTCCTTCTGCCCAGGACAGAACATGCACTCTCGATTGCTGAACGGCCCGCACACGCAGCCCATCGGATCTCACGTCCGGGCGCTTTCCCTGGCGTTGCTGGCTTTTGGCACACGCAAGGCAATCAGATTCTCGATTCACAGAATCTCCCGGTCAGAATCGCTGGAATGAATTGGAGCGGTTTCGAAACCCGGCAGGCGGTTCCTGGCGGCCTCAACCGTCAGGACTACCGCGCCATTTTGCGCACGATCAGAACGAGTGGGTACAACACCGTCCGTATCCCTTTCTCCAACGAGATGATCGAATCTCCCACCGTGCCCGACGCCATCACTTTTTCCGATGGCAAGGAGGCCATCAACACAGATCTGCATGGCCTCACCTCCCTTCAAATCCTCGACAGGATCATCTCCTTTTCCGGTGATATTGGATTGAAGGTCATCCTCGACGATCACCGTTCAGAAGCAGGCTCAAGCGCTCAAGAGAGTGGGCTCTGGTACACGCCAGAATTCCCTGAATCTTCCTGGATCCAGGACTGGACCGCATTGGCCCGGCGCTATCAAGGCAACTCTGCCGTGATTGGGATGGATCTTCGTAACGAGCCTCACAACGCAGCTAACGGTGGTTCCTGCTGGGATTGCGGGGAAACAACGATTGGCACCGCGCTGCACAACGGGCTGGAAACGCCATCCTCGCCGTCAACCCTCGACTTCTCATCTTCGTAGAAGGTGTCGATAGCTACGCCGGCGATGCCTATTGGTGGGGAGGCAATCTCGAGGGCGTTCGACGTTCACCCGTGCATCTCTCCATCCCCAATCGGCTGGTGTACTCCGCCCACGAGTACGGGCCTACGGAGTACGGCCAGCCCTGGTTCAACAACTCCACCAGCTCTTCTGCCCTTGCCTCGATCTGGCGCCGTCACTGGGGATACATCAGTGAGGACGGTATCGCCCCCGTCTGGATAGGCGAGTTCGGAACCTCCAACGACGCTGCGGATGTCCGAAGCTCTGTCCCGGGCTCGGAAGGCCAGTGGTTCTCGTGCCTCGTTGAGTACTTAGGCAATCACCCCGCACTCGGCTGGACCTACTGGGGAGTCAATGGAGAGGATCGGTATGGCCTCCTCCGCAGCGACTACGCCGCCCCGGCAAGCCCGCAAAAAGCCGAAACTCTCCTTTCGATCGCGGGTCGAACTTCGAGCTGGCCATCCCAGGAAACCGCAGCAAGCGGAAAGCTGGTGTTGACGCCCGCCTCGCCCACCCCCACGACCTACGCTCAGCCCAGGGTTGCTTCTTTCGGACCTGGTCAGCCACCACACGAAGCTCTTGATAACTCCGATCGACTTCCCGTCCCCCTCGCGGGCGATCCTGTCCGGGAGTCCGCGCCGAGTACGAAAAAGGCCAGTGTGCGCCTGCGACTCCAAACCTCGACCACCACCACCGATCTGAGTGTTGCCGGCGCCATCGCCTCCAGTGTTCACGACGCGGTAAGTACCGCAAACAGAAGCCTCACTTCCGGAAGGAGGTCAGAGTAGGAACTGGACGGGTCAATCGACCGTATCCAAGGGAAAGAGATTCGTACATATCCAAGATCTTCGAGGACCGGCCGCGACGACTGTGAACCTTAGTCAAACCGGGGAAGATGCTGCATCTCGTGATCGGGAACGGGTTCGAGGGCTCCACCAGCCTTCGTCCAGGCGCGCAAACCGCCCTCGATCACCTTGGTCTGACAGTTTTGCTGATTCATCATGTACGCCACCCGAACGCTGGTCGCTTCGCGAATACACGAGCAGTAAAGATAGATCTCGCACTCCGGAGCCATAAACTCACGCAATGCTACGAGTTCTTCCTCAAGCCGATGTGGCTCTACACGTATCGAGTTCTTGATCCGCTGCATACCCGGGTCGTAGTAGCCGTGGCTGCGAACATCGGCGATGATGATCAGGCGGTCAGGATCAACAGTCCGAATTCGCTCATGCAGGTCAGCGGCGGCCACCCGTTCTACAGAAGCAAAGCGCCGAGCTCGCCAATAAAAAAACAAACAGCTGACACCATAAGCGACGACCAGGACGAGAACGACCAGGACGGCCAAGTGGCCAACTTGTTCTACCCGGAACTCAATCTCGTGGATGAAGCCTCTGCACACATAACCCGCAAGGATCCAGGCGGACGTATAAAGAACCACCCCCGTTGCATCCAGGCGAAGAAAGCGGCCAAGACGCATATTGAGCGAGCCGGCCAGGGGAGCAGCAAGCGTGCCCAGTCCTGGAACGAACTTCGCAAATAAGAGCGTGGAGGGCCCGCGGCGATAAAAGTAGTCTGCAGATCGAAAGATGCACTGCTCTGGATTGGTGGTAAGCCGGCAAAGATACGCAAGGAGCCACCAACCCGTAAACCGTCCGCCCAGATAGAGAACGGTGTCACCCGCGCTCGCCGCAATCCAAACCACCACAAGAAGCCGAATAAGGTTGAGTTGGCCGCTGTGGGCAGCCGCGCCCGCCATCAGAAGCCCGACTGAGCATGGCGCGGGCAGACCAATACACGAGAGGAAGGCTAAAGCTGCGGTCGCCAAATACGCATGGTCCTCGATCAGGCCGCCGAAGCCCATTGCGACACTCCCCTGTCTTACGTACCCGTAGGATGCAGGGCCGCGCTCGACCCTTTGTCGAAACTCCGTCCCTAAAAATCGATCTGCAACCCAAGCTGAATCTGACGCTCCTTCGCTGACTGCGACGTCGACGAGGTCAGCGTCCCGAACGGCCGAGTATTCAAGCCCTCAGCTGCGATTGCGGCCGCATCTTGGTAGATAAGGGGCGTCGAACCTCCCGCAGCCGTGCCCACGAGAAAAGCCCGCTCGGTCGTAGCTGTGTAGTTGAGGTGGTTGCCCACGTTGAAGACTTCGACCCACGCATGAAGGTGCAGTTTTTCCGTGAGTGGCACGTCACGCGAAAGGCGGAGATCGACGTTGGTCGTGTCCGGTAAACGAAGAGTGTTTCGGCCGACGCTCGGCAGGTAGAGGTCCCCTCCGGAACCGTTGATGCTCTCGTGCCCACCGGCTAAGCGGCTTCCTCCAAAGATGTTGTACGAATAGGGCCGACCACTCGTTTCACTGAAGACTGGCGCCAGAAGCCAACCCGAGGCAAGATGCTGGGCAAGAGGTGAGGCGAACGCGACCTTTGGCTGCCATATGGCGCTCGCAATGATCTTGTGAGGAATGTTGTGATCCGAAAGGGCCTTGTCATACCGGATCTGAAATGGATCAAGCTGTCCGCTCGTACGGGGCACGGAGCTCGAGTTCTGTCCGAAGTCGATGGACTTGGACCAGGTCCAACTGGCCCTGAACTCCAAGCCGTCGCGGCTCCTATGTCGAGCCTGCAGCACCAGCGCGTTATAGGTCGCGTTCGCGTTTGAGGTGATCGCGGTTACCGGGCCGAAGCGGTCGCTGACCCGCTGCGTGTACACAGGTAGCGTAAAGGTGTCCCCGTCCCGCACACCGACGGTGCTAGTGCCGCCTTGGATCTTAAAGCTCTTCGTATCTGTGGAGCGGGCGATGTTGATGTCGACAGAGTTAGGAAGTTGGCGGTCTAGGTTCAGAAGATAGCTCGCGCTTACTGTGGCAACGTGTCCTAGTCCGCGTTCCAACGAAAATGCTCCTTGCTGAACCAGCGGCAGACGGAAGCGCCGGTCAAAAAGCGTTATCGATGTCGTCGCGGCGACCCCCGGAGGCGGTGCAGCAACAAAAGCGCATGGGTAGCCAAAACCCTGATTCGCAACCTGTGGGCACCCTGTAACCGTTGATGGCAGAATTCGTACGCGAGTCGCCGAACTGGGGAGCCCCGTGTCGATCAGGGCCGACCTGATCGTCGCCCCGGGAAGACGGCCCACGTATAGACCGTACGCGACCCGAATCGTTCCTCGACGCTGTCCAAACGGCTCCCACGCAGCGGCCAGCCGCGGGCCAAAATTGTTGCGATCTTCGGGAAAGACACTCGTGGCACCGCGCGAACCAAAGACAGCATCAACGGCTCCGTTGGGCCGTTGTGGAATTGGAAGTAGTTCGTACTCGTACCGCAGGCCCGGCAGTGAGCGAGAGTGATTCGCCGACACGCCACCGGTCCTGCAAAAAACCCGCAAACTCCTGGGTGGAGAAAGCCGCGGTCTGCTCGCCAAAGGTCTGGGAAAAGGATCGGAAGCAGAAGTCGTGGATTCTCGAGTTGATCGATGGGCAGCCACCGTTCGGATACGTATTCACGTTAAAGGTGTAATCCGTGATCCAGTCGACGAGCCCCCCCGCCCGGCCGTTCACGGTGCCACTGTCATAGTGGAAGGTGCCCGAGGTATTGGTAAGCGAATCGGTGTAATCCCGGACATAGCTGTAATCCACTCCCGCTTGCAGGAGATGGTGGCCATGGGTAAGCGTCGTAACGTCCGCAAGCTGGATGCGATGCTCATCCGGCGCTGCTCGTCTTGCCAAGGGAGGCTGGCGTACCGAAGATAAGGCCCTGTGGTCCAATGGCGATCTCAGGCGAGAGCCCGCCTGGTGCGATCGCAGGTTCCTGGGGCAGGGGAACCTGTGGTTGCTCCGAGTGCAGATCGCGGCTGTACTGTAGGCGTAGTTCGCTCGCGAAGACCGCCCGGCGCGCGTAGAGCCAACGCGTAAGCACGGTGTCGACCTGTATGTTCTGACTGCCGAAGCTCCGAATCCCGCGATTGACAACCGCCGCAGATCGGATGCCCGCCGGCGAGCTGAACCGGGAGCGGTTGTATTGAGTGCCAAGTTGGCTTCTCGGCGTTCAACTCGATGTCCAGCCTTAGAAAGTTAATCAGTCGTGATCTGCACGTCGCGGGACAACGCCCGTGAGGCTATCAAGGTAGGAAAGGGCAGCATCCACTTTCAACGAAGTCACACCGCGGTTGGCCAGCAAGGCACGTTGCGTGTCTGTCAGGTCATAGAATGCGGGATTCTCCGGGGAAGACACCGCAGGGAAGCTGCGCCTTTGTGCATCCACCGCATAGAAGTAGAAGAGGCGCCCGGGATAGTGGTCCGGAAGGAGCGGGCCACCGATTGTGCCTCCGAACTGTTGACGTTCATCCTTCGGCTTTACCAGCGAGCTTGTGACGGCACCCGCTCCGGCCTCATAGTGCGTCGCGATGGAGAAGGGGTTCGTCGCAGCCCAGGCGCTCTCCCGAATCATGTAAAAGGCAGAGCCGTGAAGAGTGCTGGTTCCTCTCTTCGAGACAGTTGTAAGCACTCCCCCGGCGGCATGTCCGTACAGCGCGGAATAGCTTTGTCCCGAAACCCGGAACTCTTGCACAGCAGCTTGCGAAAAGGTGAACTCTGCGCCTGGTCGCCGTCCGCCCCCGGAACCAGAGCTGAAATCTCGGCCCGAACTGCCTGCGGAAGACTGCCCCTCCGACGCAGACTCCTCTTCCGTCTCAGGACCCGAGTCGGTACCGCTACCATGCGGAGAAGCGCTGAAACTCTGATCATTATCCCCGCCATCCACGCGGCTGGAGTTTTGGGTGGGAGCGACCCCTCGAAAGCTCAGCAGCCCGGCATCGTCGGAAGTGGAGCTTTCGTTTACCTCCGGAGTGAGCCGCGCGAAACTCTGCCACCCGCGACCGTTAATCGGCAAACGGCTGATCTCGGGCGAGGAGATCACCGCATCCGTGGCCGCGGGGAGGTCATCAAGGTCGCCTGCAGGCTCGGACGTGACCGAAATACGCGTTTCGACTGTGGCACGCGCAAGTGTCGCTTCGATCCTAGCCGTTGCACCAAGCTCAACAAGAACTCTGTCGAAGTGCGTTGTCCGAAATCCCAGAGAGCTGACGTCCACGTCGTACTCGGCGGGCGCCAAGGCTGGTGCAAGAAGATCCCCGTGGACATCCGATGTAAGCCTGACGAGACGTCCGTGCGCCGGATCGAGTACTTGTATCTCTGCGGCGGGAATCGGGCGGCCGCCTTCGTCCAGAACACGGCCAGCGATCGCTCCTGTGGTCGCACTCTGCGCCTGAAGGACCTCATGGTCGCAAAGGAAAATGCCCCCAAGAAGGACGCAGACCCACGCGGGCGGCGAGAACACGTCCTCTTATGCTCTCCTTGCGGCGCGCTCTTGAAGCCTGCATACTGTCCCCGATGCTCTGCTTTACTGCGGGTACAGCAAAAGTAGAACAGTGCCCACCTGTTGGTAATGACCCTTAAGTGTTAGCCGTCCCTTAGATGGGCGCCAAGCCCAATCAAATACATCACGATGAGCGGCAGACACCTGCAGTTCGGCGAACACACCGACCGCACTTGGCAACGATGATTTCTGAACGAGCAGTTCCGCCATGCCCAGAGCTCAAATCCGCAGGAAACTCCGGGACCGGACCGCAGGCGACGGCACCGCATGGTCCGACTTCTTCGATGGGTTGGCGTTACACTGAACAGACAGATGTTTATCGATGAAGCACGAATCCGAATCAAGGCGGGGGACGGTGGTAATGGGTGCATGGCCTTCCGGCGGGAGAAGTTTGTCCCGCGAGGCGGACCCTCGGGAGGCGATGGCGGCCACGGCGGCGACATCCTGATGTCGTCCTCACTGAGCCACAACACGCTGGTTCACTTCCGCTTCAACCCGGAGTACAAGTCGCAGCGCGGCGGACATGGCCTAGGTTCCAACTGCTCCGGCATTCGCGGGCGAACCTACGATCGCTCAAGGTTCCCGTCGGCACCGCTGCTCTTTGACGACCTTACCGGCGAGTTGATCCATGATTTCGCGCGCGCCGAACGAGACGCATCATCATCGCAAGGGCGGACGGGGTGGACGCGGCAATCAGCACTTTGCCACCAGCACGCACCAGGCGCCGCGGGAGCATGAGCTGGGCCGCGCCGGTGAGGAGCGGGCGTATCGGCTGGAGCTGCGGCTGCTGGCCGATGCCGGCCTTGTCGGCTATCCGAACGTGGGCAAGTCCACGCTGATCTCGCGCTCTCCGCGGCCAAGCCGAAGATCGCGAACTACGCCTTTACGACGCTCGAGCCGAATCTCGGCGTCGTCTCCGTCGGCGAGTGGCCGCATGAGCAGTCCTTCACGATCGCCGATCTGCCTGGGCTGATCGAAGGCGCGCACCTGGGCGCGGGTCTGGGTATCCAGTTTCTGAAGCACATCGAGCGCACCAGCGTGATCGTGCACCTGGTGGATGTCTCCGACGGCACCGACACGACCGGATCCGGTTGACGACTTCAAGGTCATCACGGAGGAGCTGCGGAGCTTCGATCCGGCCCTGGCGGAGCAGGCCGACGGTGCTGGTGGCGGCGAAGACCGATGTCGCCAATCCGGAGAAGCTGAAGAAGCTGAAGGCGATGGCGAAGCGGCGCAAGTTGCCGTTCTTCGCGATCTCCGCCGTGACGGGCGAGGGAGTCGAGCCGCTGAAGTACGCGATCGCGGAGATGGTGGCGACGCACGGCCGGTGCAGTTGGACGACGAGACGGTTGGAGCCGCCATCGCGGCCGAGCCATCCTCCGCCGCCGAGCTCGGTGCGTGGCCGAGCGACCTGAGGAGCTATGACAGCGGTCGTCGCACGACAGCGCGGGTGCGCAGCCCCGGTTAGCGCTGTTCGGCGGCAGCTTCGATCCGCCGCACCGCGGCCACCTTGCAATCGCCAGCAGCGGCCGCAGACACTCTCGCTCTGGACTCCGTGCTCTTCGCTCCGACTGGGCTTCAGCCTCTGAAGCCCGATAGGGCGCTTGCGCCGTCGTACAGCGATCGACTGCGATGGTTCAGCTTCTGTGTGCGGCCGATCCGCGATTTTCCTGTCTCGGACACTGGACGCGCCTCGCGCGGATGGGCGGCCGAACTACACCGTCGACACTCTCGAAGAACTTCGGACCCTTCAACCCGATGCGCGGCTATTCGCGATTGCAGGCGCCGATAGCTTCCTTGATCTGCCCCGGATGGCATCGAGCCGAGCGACCTGCTGGAGCTGGCCGAGTGGATCGTGGTCAGCCGCCCTGGCTTTCGCGCTGCCGACCACCGATCAGGGCCAGCCCTGACGGAAGGACAGCGAAACGCGGGTGCATCTGCTGGAGACGGTGCATGACAGGTATCTGCCACGGAGCTGCGCAGAACGGCTGGCCGCAGGGGGAGCACTGCGCAGACGCCGTTCCCGCGCCGGTGATGCAATACATCCGGGAGAACAACCTCTATCGTCCGCACGCCGCTCTGCCCTCCACTGCTGACGGCAAGCGATACCATAACCAAAGAAGGAGCTCCATGCCGACCATCGAAAGCTACCAGTTACTGCTAGCCGCGGCTGCGGCTTGCGAAGATAAGAAAGGCGAAGATATTCGCATCCTTGCTCTAGACCCAAACGAGAGTGGGCTTTGCGATTACTTCCTGATCTGCAACGGAACCAACGATCGCCAGAACGTCGCTATCACGGACGAGATCGAGATCCGGCTGAAGCGGGACCACGGTGTGTATCCCAACTCGGTCGAAGGACGTCGCCAGGGCGAGTGGATCCTGATGGACTATGTCGACTTCATCGTTCATGTCTTCTCTGCCGAGAAGCGCGCCTTTTACGGGCTCGAGCGACTGAGGAAGACAGCTGTGACCGTCAGTGTCGCTGATTTGAGCACCGAGCTAAAGCAGGCTACTACGAAGAAGATCTCCGCCTCACGGCAGCCACCTACGAAGGGACCTTCGAAGAAAGTCGCTAAGCCTCCGACCAGGGGCGGCCCAATTTCGAAGCAGAAAACCGGTGCCTCGAAAAAGAGCGCGGTGAGATCAAAGACGTTGAAAGCTGCCGCCCTAACTAAGGCACCAAAGGCGGGCTTACCTAAAGCAGTCAAAGCTCCAGCCGTAGCGAAGGCGCCGAAAGCAGTCAGGAAGTCGCAAGAAAGGGGTTAGCTGTCCCTGGAATCCAAACGAGAAGAAGGGGAGGCATTAGCCTCCCCTCTTCTCATTAAGCAGTTGGGTTAGAAGTTCAGCTTGAGTTGGAATTCGGCTGAGCGGGCCGCACCCTGATCGAACGTTCCTGAGCCGCGCTGAGTACGAGAAGAGTTCAGCACATCATAGGTGTTCGGGCCGGTAAGGTAGCCACCCGTCGTGTTTGTAGCCGTACCCGTATCAGCCTGCGTTCGAAGAGTACCGAGACCGGGATCTGTGTAATTAGCGAAGTTAGTAACGTTATAGAACACAATGGACGGCTCCAGGCTCAGTCCCTCATGAATCCGATACATGCGGATCGGATACGAAAAGTTCACGTCAAGCGAGCGGAAAGCCGGATTGTTGAGAGCTGTCGCTTGTGGAAGAGCAGCAATCGGCTGAATAGTGGCCCCGATCGCATTCAGCTGTGACGGGGTGAAAAGTCCAGCTGTTACGAGGGCCTGCCCTGCCGGGGTAAGCCTGCCCGCCTGTGTGCCGTTGAAGTTACTTATGTACTGCTGAAGGTTGTTGCCCTTGATCCGATGCATGTAATCGCCAGGCAAAGTGCCAGGGGCGTAGTCACCGATAGTCCCATCTCCCGTGATGTCCGACTGGAAGATGCCTCCGGTCGGGCTTTCGATGCTGAGAGTAAGGCTGCTCGGAGGCGCGGAGTAGAAGTGGCCAATGAGCCCGATTGTCGGACCGTACTTCGCCGTGAAGGCTCCGCCGAACGAGAGCTCGTTGGTATGATCTAACCCCGCCCGGCCAATAAACTGGTTGGGGTTGTCGTTGTCGGCGGCAGCTGAACTGAAGAAGGCATCCGAACCTCCCTGCGCGCCGTTCGAGCCGGTTATCTCGATTCTCGAAAGGGTGTAGGAGGCCTGGAAGTTCATCCTCTCGAGGCCGCGTACTGGGTGCGCCACGACCTCTTTATAGACGACCTGGAGAGCGTCGTACCCGCTTCGACCAATTGGTAGGATGAAGTTGCCATTTCCCAAGAGGGGGTTGCGGCCAGGGAAGGCTGCCCCCGTGTCTGGGGTTAGACCATTCTGGTTGTACGCTGCGGGATAACCTCCAAGGTACTGGTTACCGGAGTCCAATCCGCTGCTTGCAAAGCTGCCTAGATTAGCTCCAGCGGCGATCGCGCAGTTGATGGCAGCGGCACTGTAACCACCCGCGCATCCAGCCCCCGCAGTGGTGGCGCCGATAGCGTTCTGAGCAGCGGCAACGTTGAGATAACGGGCAGCGCCCACGTGGTTCTGGTCCACGTACTGACCAATCTTTAGTGTTGCATTATGCACATAGTCCACGCTCAGAATCGAGCCCTTGGTGAGCTGCTGTTGAACGCCAGCATTCCATTGTTCCGAGTACGGTGTGCGATACGGAGCGCCGTAGATGTTGTTAGCCTGTAGGTTCGCGCCAACGAAATTTGAGTTCGGCAGAGATGCGTTTGCCTTCGCATTCGCCTGGAAATCCTTCTGGAGCCCCACAAACGCCGGACCTGAGATCGACAGAGGCGAGAAGCAAAGTTGCTTCAGCGTCACACCGTTATACGAGGACACCGTGCTGCCGTCGGCGAATGTCACCGAGTACACACCACCCCCCGCGCAGAATGGCGGGTACTGGTTGAACGCACCCTGTTTCAGCAAGGTCGAGCGTGCGTTGCTGGTGTTGTTGAATACGTCTCCCTCGTAGAAAATTCCCACGCCAGCCCGGATCGACATCTTGTGATCTCCCGGGCTGAAGGCGAAGCCTAGCTGCGGTCCGAAGTTACCGTAGGACTGATGAACCTTTGCCCCCAGGATTGGATTCCATTGCGCGAACAGGGGCGCGCTTCCAGTGCAAGGAAGGTTTCCCGAGAAGTTGTCAACGATGTCTGAACACAACGGTGTGGCGAGATCCTGATTCGCCCGGCCTGTGTCGACACTCCATCGCACACCAGCAGTCAACGTAAAATTCGGATTGATCTTCCAGTTGTCCGAGAAGTAGGCGCCCTGTCTCCAGTCGGACAGACCGCCACCAATTAGACCGAAGCCCGGCGTCTCCGTGGAGGCGCCTAATCCGTTACCGAGGTACACGGTATTGGCGTGATAGCCGTTAATGGGATCGTTCGGGCACGGAGCTGCCCCCACTACGCCCCCACAACCGTATCCGTAAGGATTCCGTGTCGCATTCACCACACCCGTAAGAAGCGTGGTGGCGCTCTCAGATGCTCTGGGTCCAAGGCCAAAGAACGATGCGAACCCGCCGCCCTGAATCCTGTTCATCGAGTAGCCGTAACGTATGTTATGTGCACCCTTGGTCCAGCTGCCGTCATAACGGAACTGCTTGTCGCTCTGATACGTCTGCTGAGGAGCATTGTCATTCGGACCAGAGTAGAGGTGCTGGGCACTGTTATAAAAGGCCAGTCCAGGGATGCCGTTGTAGATAGAGGAGTTTCCAGCCGTCGCATCGACGATCAGGTTGTGGAACTTCTCGTAGCTCCCCCGGAAAGAGTGCGTAAAGCGCCCCGTCTGGAAGTCGGCACCGCCGGCGAGTCCGGGCGTATTGTCGCGATTCGCATACAGCCAGTACCCGTTTCCAAAGTTCGATGCCACCGAGTTGACGTTGTAGCTGGCACGTACAAAGAAGTGCCCGCCGAACGGCCCGTTATAGTCGAGGCGAGCTGTCGAGTAAGTCTCTCGATAGGGAGTAGGGATCAGAGGGAATTGCGTGGCGATCGCGGAAAAGAGCGAGCCGGACCCCGTAGCTACAGGGGTTACACTCGACGAGTCCTGCTTGATGCGCTCGGCGTTCGCAAAGAAGAAAAGCTTGTCGTGGAAGATCGGGCCCCCAACGCTTCCACCAAACTGGTTCCGCTGAAACTGCGGATCCTGCCCGTTCTGGGCGCGAGCAAAAAGAGCCCGGTGGTCTTGGAAGTTATAGAAAAGCTGACCATGGACCGTGTTGGTTCCCGAGTTGGTCGACACGAGAACCTGACCAGTGGAGGTTACCTCGCCAGAGACGTCTTGCGTAGATCGATTCAGCTGGAATTCGCTGATCGCACCCTGCGAAACATTGAAGATAGTCGTTCCAACGGTCTCATCCGTGATGTCTTGACCGTCAAGAAGAATTCGGGTAGTTCGTCCGGAGACGCCGGAAACCGAGATTGCAGAATAGCCCGCCTTCGTTGGATCGAAGGTTTCGCCAGACTGCAAAATGACCCCGGGCTCGATCTGTGCCAGGTCAAGGAAGTTCCTCCCGTTGACCGGCAGACTCCTGATCTGCTCTGCCGTGATGACGTCCGAGACACCTGCCTGTTCCGTATTCACCTGCAGTTCGCCTGCGTTCACCTCGACAGTCTCGGACGACTGGCCGACCGTCAGCTTGAAGCTCCCGGTAGTGGCGGTTCCGGTCCGAACCACTGTCGCAACAGAGAGCTTCTGAAACCCGGGCGCAACAACCGATACCTGATAGTTTCCTGGGTTTAGCGGGCCGACGCTGTAGAAGCCCGAAGGATCCGTCTTTAGAGCCTTCGTCGAACCCGTGTCCGTTCCAACGATCGTCACTTCCGCATTCGGAACGACGGCGCCGGTAGTATCCGTAATCGTGCCTTGGATGGATCCACCATTGACCGACACAGCCTGACCCATGCTCATCGAGGTAATGGAAAAGATGACGAGCACAAGTCCGAGTAGCTTCTTCATGAAGTGCAGCTCCTTGATATATACACACGCTTGAGGGAGAGGTGCGGGGGCCATTGGCCTGGGGAGGGAACCGCACAGCTTCATCTGGCAAATCTGTTGCAATCGTGCGACCAAAGCTGTGGCGCGGCCTCCTGGAATCGAGGGCTCGAATATTCGCAGGACAAGCGCGCAACTTCGCTCAAAAGTGCTTCCTTTTCAACACGTGTAGGGCCCCGAGAGTGACGGGCACGAACACATGTCAAAAGCAGGCGTTTCTAATGTGTCGAATCCCATTCATTAGGGCAGGTTAATAATGTGAAATCTTGGAGAACATGATGGCTTTGCATAGGCTATGTACCGCGGAGTGCCTGAGCTCTAGCTTCGAGGAGCGCAAAAAGAGGGAGACCGCAGTGAGAACAACCCTGATCTCGATCGGTTCCAGAGTCGGACGAGGAAAGCGCGAGCTTGCAGAACTGCTCTCCGCGGAATATCTCGAACGCGCACACCGTTACGCTCCCACGGACGGATCTTGGGTCGAGACCGAAAGCGCCTTCTGGGAAAGGGTTGCCGGTCTACATGGAAGAACGTTGACTACGGGTCATTTTGATGGATGGCGCCGGACGCTCCCTGAGCTCCCCAGAGTTTGCCGAGGCCCTCCGGGATCTCCGGGACCGGGGTACGCAGCAAGTAGTTGTCGGCATAGGCGGAGCGGACGGCTGGTCGTCGGAGTCGCGCAGCCGCTCCGATCTACTTGTCTCCATCGGCCGTCTTACCCTCCCGCACAGCCTTGCCCGCGTCATAGCAGCCGAGCAGATTTATCGTGCAATGACAATCTTGGCCGGTCACCCTTACCACTGTGCCCACTAGGACTAGCCCCGCCCACCATTGCATGATCTTCTAACAGGTATGAACGAGCCGCTCGAATCATCACGCCGTGGACTGATCCTGGTAAACACCGGTCCCGGCAAAGGCAAGACCACCGCCGCTTTAGGAACCGCGTTTCGGGCAGCCGGAAACGGAATGCGTGTTCTCGTCCTGCAGTTTCTAAAGGGATCTTGGCACTACGGCGAGTTGGACTCGGCAAAAGTCTTGGGAGACAACTTCGTGATCCGGCAAATGGGTCGCGGATTCGTCAAGGTAGGGGGCGCTGAGACCGATCCGGAGGACACCCGGATGGTCGAGGAGGCATGGGTAGAGGCCGAGAACGCGATAAGTTCAGGTGAATGGGATCTTGTCGTACTGGACGAGATCAACTACGCGATTGGATACAAAATGCTCGACCCCGACAAGGTCGCAAAGGTGCTCGAGAACAGGCCCGAGATGGTCCACGTGATTCTCACAGGACGTAACGCACACCCACTCCTCATCGAACTTGCCGATACCGTAACCGAAATGCGGGAAGTGAAACACGCTTATCAGAAAGGGATCCTGGCGCAGCGAGGAATCGAGTTCTAACCTGATCTGGCCGCCCCAATCGACGGCAAAGCGGGCTGAAGAGCATAAGCGACGGATCGCAGGCGAAGCATCCTCAAGCTGCCGCACCCGGCCTGGCACGCACCACCTTGATACTCAACTATGTAGGCGAAGTCAGATCGTGGCTGCTCCCGCCTCTTTGGGCGAGTTTCGAGCCCGATCCTGCAGAACATCCCGCAGCCGCTACAATAAAATCTCCTGACGATATGAGCTGGTTCAAACGCGAAGCGCACGAGATCATCAACACGAATGAAAAGACGGTCCGCACGGAGGGCCTGTGGGTCCGCTGCGACGGTTGCGCGCAGGTCATTTGGAAAGCTGAACTTGCAGAGAACCTGCAGGTCTGCCCCCGGTGCGGGTACCACTTCAAATTCGACGCAAGATCCCGCATCGCCAGTCTTCTCGAACCGGGCTACGAACTCGTCGACCTCGACCTGCTCTCGACCGACCCACTCAACTTCACTGACCTGAAGCCCTACAAGAAAAGGCTTCGAGAAGCTCGGGCGAAGACGGGACTCAATGACGCGATCGTCAACGCGACGGGCATGCTCGGGTCCCACAGTGTCGTCGTAAGCTCCATGGAATACGGGTTTATCGGCGGCAGTATGGGTGCCGTCGTGGGGGAAACCATCGCTCGCGCCGTCGACCGATCGCTCGCATCGCGAGCTCCGCTGATCATCGTCTCAGCCTCCGGCGGAGCGCGCATGATGGAGGGCATCGCCAGCCTCATGCAGCTGGCAAAGGTCTCAGCCGGTCTCGCTCGCATGGACGACGAGAAGATCCCTTATATATCGGTCATGACTGATCCAACCACGGGTGGGGTCACAGCCTCCTTCGCGATGCTGGGTGATCTCAACATCGCCGAGCCTGGAGCTCTGATCGGCTTCGCAGGTCCGCGCGTCATCGAGCAGACCATCCGCCAGCGCCTCCCTGAAGGCTTTCAGCGATCCGAGTTCCTTTTGGAGCACGGCTTTCTCGATGCGATCGTCGCGCGAAAGTCCCTGAAGCCCTACATCGAGCAGGCACTCGGCTGGATGACGGAGCGCAAGGCAAGCTGAATTGCACGAGGCAAAGCCATCGCAGACAGCCTTGCGCGTCGCGCTGCGTCGGGCGGCTCACCAGATCTACGACACACCACCACTTATCTTTGAGGATCTGTTTGCCGTACGAATCCTCGGTCCGGACTACACCGAGGATCTGCGAAAAACCCGGACAAAGATGGACAAGCCGTTCTCCATCTCCCTGCGGGCCTTCCTGGTAGCACGGAGCCGTTACGCGGAAGTCTGTCTGGGACAGGCCTTTTCTTCCGGGGTCAGCCAATACTGCGTGCTTGGCGCCGGTCTGGACACATTCGCCTACCGAAACCCACATCCCGGGTTACGGGTCTTCGAGGTGGATCACCCGGCGACACAGGCTTGGAAGGTCGACCTGCTTCGGCGGGCTGAGATCAGCGAGCCCGACAATCTCACCCTGGTTCCAGTCGACTTCGAGCGGGAACACCTGGCCGCTCGCCTGGCTGAGTCAGGGCTTGAGCTCGAAGCTCCCATCTTCTTCGCTTGGCTAGGCGTCGTCCCTTACCTCACCCTCGACGCCTTCCGAAGCACCCTGCAATTCATCGCCAGCCGCGTCCGCGGCAGCGGCCTTGTCATGGACTACAGCCAGCCGAAGCACGTGCTTCCTCTCGCGCGAGCAACTGGCGCACGATTCTCTCGCCTCGCGTGTGGCCCTGGCCGGCGAACCCTTCCAGTTATTCTTCACACCAGGGCAGCTCGCAACCGAGCTCTCCGCCTTCGAGGACGTGCACGATCTCGGACGAGAGCAGCTCAATCAGCTCTACTTCCACAGCCGCGGCGATCAGCTGCGCATCCTCGGTTCAGCCGGACGAATCGTCTCCGCCTGGCTCCGTTAGATCCGGTGAATACGCTGAACCGCCCCAGGCAGAGATCAGCCGCAACACAGACGCTACTTCGTTGCTCCCGGCTTTCCGCTGTCAGGAGCCGGAACCGCATTCGGATAGATCCCTTGAATAGGCGCGGAAAGCCTCTGCTCGTCCTCGGGATGCGGAAACGGCTTGCGAGGCATCATCGCGTCACGCTCCGACGTGTTGTAAAGAAAGATCGCCTCGACCACCGCCGCCTGTTCGAGATCAGCAGCATGGAGCCGATCATAGGTGTCCATGTCCGAGTGGTGGGTCCGAGTCTCGTAGTCCATCGGGTCCTGAATGTACTGAAATCCAGGTAGCCCCACAGCATCAAAGGAGAGATGATCGGTCCCACCTGTGTCCCGGTAGCTGATCGTAGAAACCCCGAGATCCCGAAGCGGTGCGATCCACTGACGGAAGATCGGTCCAATCGCATAGTTCTGCTGCGTATACACGCCGCGCACCTTGCCCGTACCGTTGTCGAGGTTGTAGTAGGCGTCCAGCGTCTCCCATTCCTTCGTCGTCGTCAGCGCACCATGGTGCCCAAGGAACGAAGGCGTACCGGCAGGGTCCGGCGGATTCGGTGCCGCAAAGGTTCCAAAGTGCTGCTTCACATACCCCTGCGACCCAAACAACCCCTGCTCCTCCCCCGACCACAGCGCAATCCGGATCGTCCGGCGCGGCTTCACACCCAGCGCCTTCAGGATTCTCACCGCCTCCATCGCAACAATGGAGCCCGCGCCGTTATCGGTCGCACCCGTTCCGGAGATCCAGCTGTCCAGATGCCCTCCAACCATCACGACCTCATTCTTCAACTTGGGGTCGTTGCCCGGGATCTCGGCTACCGTGTTGAACCCGTGCTCGTGATCGCCGGTAAACTTCGTCTCAATGTTCACCTCGAGTGTCACCGGAACATGGTTGTCCAGCAGACGCGAAAGCCGGTTGTAGTGCTCGATCATCATCACCGCATTCGGGATCGTGACCGCCGACTCCTTTACCTGCGCATTTCGCGCCAGGTTCGCACCGTTGTCGTCGAAGATGATCCCGGTACCCCCGCCGTCGCTGCTGTCCCGCGACGGCGTAAGAACAGCAACCACACCCTCGGCCGTCATCATCTTCACCGCGGCCTGCCGAAGCTGCGTCAGACGTAGCCGCTCCGCAATCATCTGCGCTCGCGTCATCGTGGGAGCGGCCCCACGGCGTGGCCCGTTGTCCTCGGGATACGTCTCCATCTCATGCAGCTCTTCGACCGTGTACCGATGGAACAAAGGCTCCGTCAAATCCGGCGTGGGCCGGCTCGCTCCCAGCAAAACAATCTTCCCCGAAAGCTTCCCCTTGAACTTCTCCAGGCTGGCCTCATCCGAAAGCTCGACGTGGACCACGTCCCCCGTCACGGGTCCCTTGGTCGCAGGCGACCAGGGCGCAGCCTGCGCCCATAGCGGCTCCGGGTCCGGCGACACCATCCGCACCCAGGTATTCACCTGCTGCCATCCCATGCCGAACTCGCCCCAGTCCTCAAGCCTGGCATTCTCCAGCCCCACAGCCGTCAAGGTGTCCCGCGTCCACGCATTCGCCTTCGCCATGTTCGGCGAGCCCGTAAGCCTCGGACCGATGCCATCCGAAAGCGCTCCCGCAAACTGCATCACGTGGGAGTGGTGGAAGCCCTCATCCCGGATCCGGGCATACATGTTCAGATCAATGCTCTCCGCCGCCGGCTGGGGTCCATAGTAGGACGGCTCCTTCTTGTCAGCAGCATGGATGGGTTGGATCAGGCAGAAGGCAGCGGCAGTACCAACACTCCAGCGTGCAAGCGCGCGCACAAACGGCATGGGTGATCTCCTCTACAGCAAAAGCATGGGACGACAACCGTACAACAAGGTTGACTCGAATGAAAAATGACTCCGCCGAAAAGCGGCCACTACCGCCGACTCCTGCCTATGCGCGGCGAACCTGTCGACGGACCCACAAGGTACCCAGAAACCCCAGCGCCAGCACCCCCACAAGCATCCCGATCGGAAATCCAATGCGGCGATAACTGATCGCGAAATCCACAGCATGGTGCCCAGCCGTGTTGTAGATCAGGATCCCCATGATTCCGAGAAACGTGGCCGCAAAGAAAGCTGCAAACCCCGATGCAAACCCCATCAGGAGGCTCGAAAACCACCCGAGGTCGCCCACCGGAACGCCGAAAAGGAAGCCGGCGCCGAAGGCCCTGGGCTGCTGAAAAGCTCCGCTCGACACACGAGACGGCTGCAACGGATTTTCGGACAGTTTTGACATACACGGATAGAATACTGCCTTATGGCAGAAAGCGTTCCCCTGAGCCTCATACAGGCCGAGCAGGTAGCCCGTGACACCGCGACACGTCGCTCCGTGAACGGTGTCGTGTACGCC
This sequence comes from uncultured Acidobacteriaceae bacterium, assembly GCA_963752655.1. GTDB lineage: Bacteria > Acidobacteriota > Terriglobia > Terriglobales > Acidobacteriaceae > Edaphobacter. The sequence goes on along the minus strand of CAVVZK010000011.1, from coordinate 225,115 downwards.
GCGTTCGGCGACAACCGCCTGGACACACGAGAGCTGGAGCGCATGGTTCAGGCAGTCCCTGCCACCATCGCCGGCGCTCTCACGGACACCGCCTACTACTTCGTCCCGCTTGCAATGAGCGACGAGCGCGATAGTCCCACAGGCCAGCGACCAGAGCGGAACGCCACCATGGTCGCCCCGGAGTACACCCCCGAACTTGGTGACAGGGCAATCTGCCACAGAAATGTTCTCCTCGGAAAAACCGACGCCGTCTTCATCTCGACCCGGCTCCTCAGCGATCGCTTCGCCCTTTCTTTCGAGTTCTTCATCAACGTAGGCCACGCCTTCACTGAGATCGCGGGTGTGCCCGAGCTCTTCGCCGAACTCGCCTGGAAGCAGGCCCTCGAGGACGTTCGCGGTGAGACCAGCCAGGACGCCTGGGAGAGTCGCGGTCTGGCGCTCGCCGGCACCAAAGAAGGGCTCGATCCGCTCCGGGTCGACGAGAAGGCTCGCATCCGTTTCACCGAAGCGGCCTTTTCGGACGCCGTCGCAGTCTACCTCCTCTCGCTTTCAGTCGACTTCGACTACTCCGAACTGCGCGAGCGCGAGTACCCTCTCCTCGCCCCCCAGGCACTCGCGGATCGCCTGCGTCTCGTCGCAAAACTCTATCCACCAAACTCCGGATACGAGTTCGCCATCAAGTACCGTCGTCGCGCCTAAGCCTCTCTGACCCGCCCAATCCGCCGAGCGACGTGCTCAACCCAGAGCCCTCCGGGACGCCCACACACCATCAAGCTCGTCCTTTGCTGTACCCTGAGCGGACCTGAAGCCTTCGTCGGAGCACCCCCATCTACCGGACAAGGCAAGGCAGCTTCTTCACGGAGGATCTTGCATTCATGCAGAAGTCGCGGAGACGGTTCTTGGCAGGAGCATCCCTGGCGCTCGCAGGTGCCGCAACAGGATGTCGCGATGACCGGAAAAACAGCGCAGCACCCGCCGGCACACAACCTGCACCGGCTACTCCCGGCGCTCCACCCGCCTTCGGAACCGCACCCGCTGCCGGTCCCGAAGTCACCTCCGCCACCTTCGCCGAGGCCGAAAAGCTCGTCCAGGTCCAGATGACCGAAGCGGACCTTCAACAGGCCGCCGGCAACTGGCGCAATGCAATGGCGCCCCTCTATGAGCGACGCGTCGGCCCGCGAAAGGTGGCCCTCGAAACCACCATCGCCCCGTACTCCGTCTCAGATCCGGTCAGGGCCAGCGGCGTCCCCGTTCGACCCTCTACGGACCGCTTCGTTCGAAGCAAGACCGAACCCGGACCACTGCCCGCCAGCGACGGCGATATAGCCTTTGCTCCTGTCACCCAACTCTCTCGCTGGATCGAAACCCGGAAGATCACCTCCGAGCGCCTCACCAACATCTACCTCGCCCGGCTCCAGCACTTCAACCCTACCCTGCGCTGTGTTATCACCCTCACAGCCGAACATGCGTTGCAGCAGGCCAGGCGCGCAGACGCAGAGATCGGCGCCGGCCACTACCGCGGTCCACTTCACGGGATTCCGTGGGGTGCGAAGGATCTCCTGGACACCGCCGGTATCCCCACCACCTATGGCGCAGAGCCCTTCCAGAACCGCATCCCGACAGCTGACGCAGCGGTCGTCCGCAAGCTCGACGAAGCCGGTGCCGTCCTTGTCGCCAAGCTCAGCCTCGGAGCCCTCGCCTTGAACGACGTCTGGTTCGGTGGTCAGACCATGAACCCCTGGCTCCTCGAGGAAGGCTCCTCCGGTTCAAGCGCCGGCCCCGGTTCCGCCACGGCCGCCGGTCTCGTGGGCTTCTCCATCGGCAGCGAAACCGGCGGAAGCATCGTAAGTCCGACGATGCGCTGCGGCATCAATGGCCTCAGACCCACCTTCGGTCGCGTCCCTCGAACAGGCGCGATGACCCTCTGCTGGTCGCTCGACAAGCTCGGCCCCATGGCGCGCAGCGTGGAAGACACCCTGCTGGTGCTGAAGGTGATCTCCGGCACAGATGAAGGGGACGCTTCGAGTACGCCGAGTAAGCTTGATTTCGACGCAGCCGCTAGTGTCCAGGGCTTGCGTGTAGGCTACTTTCCCGGTTGGATGAAGGAAGCTCCAGCCACCGACGTCGACCGCGCCGCGCTCGATACGGTAAGAAAGCTCGGCATGACGCCAGTGGAGGTGAGCCTCCCCGATTGGCCGTACGATTCCCTGCAACTCATCCTCTTCGCCGAGGGCGCCGCCGCCTTCGAGGAACTCACGCTCAGCGGCCGCGACCACGAACTCAAAATGCAGGTCCCGGATGCGTGGCCCAACAGCTTCCGGCAGGCAAGGTTTCTGTCAGCCGTAGACTTCGTGCAGGCCGACCGGCTCCGTCGCAAGGTCGCACTGGAGATGGCCCGGCTCATGAAGGAGGTTGATCTCCTCCTGGTACCGTCACTCCGAGACGAAATGCTTACCCTCACCAACTTCACAGGCCATCCCTCGCTCACGTTGCGCGCAGGCTTCGTCGAGGTCTCCGAGGCCCGCAGCGACTGGGCACCCGATCCCAACCACCCGCTACCGAAGTTCTCGCCCCCACGGCGCGTCCCCCACGGCGTCACGTTGATCGGCCGGCTCTTCGACGAGGGCACAATCGGCCGCGTGGGCGTGGCAATGGAACGCGCGTTCGCAGTCGCAGGAGCACGGCCCTCAGGCTTCTGAGCATGCCGCAACCGGTACCCCGGCTGCGAGAGGCCCGCAATGGCCACCTCAGCCGGTAACAATGCCAAGCGCGATAAAGGAGAGAAGCAGCGCAATCCCGTCTTCGATCACCGCGAAGCGCCAGTCAGGCCAACCGGTGCGCTCAACTGCAATCCGGCGGAGATGATACCCGCCAAACGCACCCAGGGCAGCCCCGATCGCTCCAAGCAAAATCCCCTCGACCACCGAGCCGGTCAGCGCCGTCGCAATGACCGCTCCCACCAGGCCTCCGAAAGAAAGTCGCGCAACCAGCGGGAACGCGGAGATCCGTGACGGCGTCTTGGGCAGCTTATCCCCAACATACTCACCCGCGGCAAATAACGTAAACACCCCGACCGCAATCGCGCTTGCAACCCAGAACGCCCACGTCCCACCGACCGGAAGATACCCCAGATGGGCATACCAGCACACCAGCGCGATCGGCGTCATCGTCCGTAGCCCCGTGCACATGCCCAGCAGCGGTATCGCAATCAACCAGGACATCACTGCCATCGCCATCGTTCTCGCTCCTATCGGAATCAACTTACTGCAAACATACCGATCATACGGATGCGAATTCTAGACAAGTAACTGTCTTGAAGGAACGCCGATCTCGTGCATCTGGTGAGGGCCGATCAACGGCACATCCGCGCACCTCTAAAAAACGCAACAGCCTCGCGAATGGTCAAGCAACCAGGTGCAGAGCGCAGTCCTCCCGCCAACAGGGTCCGTGAGATCATTCGGGTGATCGGGTACGTTCCCAATCATCAGTCCCACGCGGCCCGCTCACGCTCCCTCGCAGACGGGGAACACTCCAGCTCTTTCCAAGAGACACAGTCAAGGACATAATGACCTGCAAAGCACCTCAAGCCCCGGCAACTTCCCACCCTGGCCGTACAGCCTTATTGCCCGCCTTTCTATGCGTCTTGTCTCTCCTGGTAAGTGGCCGCTTGGCCCGCGCCCAGGACCTCTCCACACTCCCTTACGAAAAGAGCTACACGCAGGAGCGGCTCTCCTCCACAGACCTCACCGGCGGAAACGATGACGGAGGTCGCGCCAACCCCATCAAGCCTGGCGAAACGCGCACTCTCGGCGAGGTCACAGGCCCCGGGATCATCACCCATATGTGGTTCACGATCGACTCCCCGGAGCACTACCACCTCAAGAAGATCGTCCTTCGCATCTACTGGGACGACGACCCGCTCCCCGCAGTCGAGTCTCCGATCGGCGACTTCTTCGGCCTCGGCCTCGGCGAATACTTCACCTACCAGTCAGGACCCCTCTCCGTCGGCTCCCAGAAGGCGCTCAACTGCTTCTTCCCCATGCCCTTCCGAAAGAACGCCCGCATCACCGTCACCAACGAGGGCCTCATGCCCATCAGCGCCTTCTACTACAACATCGACTGGCAGAAGCACGCCCAACTCCCCCCCGGCATGTTCCACTTCTTCGCCGAGTACCATCAGGCCCAGCCGAACAAGGGCTGGACCGACGACTGGAAGCAGAACAGCGACCCCAACGTCTACGGAGCGAAGAATCTTGACGGTGCCGCAAATTACACCATCCTCGAAACAGAAGGTCCAGGCCACTATGTCGGCGTAACCCACAGCGTCCTGCAGAATCAGGGTGACTGGTGGGGCGAGGGTGACGAGATGATCTTCGTCGATGACAAGGATCATCCCAAGATCACGGGCACAGGCTCCGAAGACTACTACCTCGGCGCCTGGTGCTACGGGAACTGCGGCATCAATCCGTTCGGTTCAACCCACCCCACCTTCGCCTACCAGCAATACGGCAACCCCTTGAACACTGGCGACGACCGCGGCTCGAAGTGGATGGTCTACCGCTTCCACACCGACTCCCCCATCCCCTTCAAAAAATCCTTCAAGATCTCCATCGAACACGGCCACGCCAATCACCGGTCCGATAACTTCTACACCGTCGCGTACTGGTACCAGAGAGATTCACACAAGCTCCGGCAGCCGCTGCCCCCCGTTCAGGACAGGGTCCCAGCCATGGTCAACACCGGTGGACCCACCATGGGCAAGCAGTAATCCCCTCCGTTCCCACCTCCCGATGCAGGCTCCGGTCCGTTGCTGGACCGGAGCACGGTCCGGCGCGCGTCAAGCTCCTCGGTAATGCCGGTGCCGAGCTTCGCCTCCCTCTGCCTCCGTTGAGGCTGCCGTCACGCTAAAATCAGGGCCATCCGCTCGTGCGGTGATCAGTAAGCAGCACATCCCAGCGCTCTTCCGGGGTGCCCTGCTGAGGGCGCGGTGACACAAACTCCATCAGAAGAACCATCCACCCTAAGGCACCCGGCGCTCCCGCGTAGCACCTGGCCCCCGTGCGTGGGCGTCTGCATTGCAACAGCACTCCTCGTCTTCCTCCTCCCATTCGCCGTTCCCGTTCAGTTCCAGCCCACCGTTTCCGCCTCTTACGTGGCCGGCTTCAGCAACCGAGCGGCAATCCTCTCAGCAGCAGCTATCTCGTTGGCCGTTCTCCTTTGGAGCTGGCGTCGCTCGCTCACGCACACCTCCGAACCCACACAGCAAGAGCCCCCGGAACTCCGACTCGGTCCCATCTTCGTTGCCATGGGTATCCTCGCCACCTGCACCGTCTTCGGCGTCGCAGAATGGTTCATCGCGCACTCGCATCTCCGCTACATCGCCGATGCCGGTTACTTCATCGAGCAGATGTCCTCACACGCAGAGTACGGCCGCTCGCTCTACACCCAGCTCGAGTTCGCCTACGGACCTCTCCTCTTCTACCCCACGATCCTTCTGCACGGTGTCCTCCACTGCAGCTGGCTCGCCGCATACTTCCTCACCCTCATGCTCGACCAGTCCCTCGGACTCGTGCTCTTGGCGTACCTCCTCAACGAGCTCCCAATCCGCGGCAGCGACCGACGCACTGGCTTCGTCCTCCTTGCCGTCGGCGCCATCAATCCGTTACTGGGCTTGAACTACACCCTGTTCCGCTTCATCACACCGTTCGCCGTTCTGCTCTTTGCCACGCGCACAGGGTCCGTATGGCGCATGACTCTCCTCCTTGCCGCCGGCGAAATCCTCCTGCTCGGCATCTCTCCCGAACTCGGCTTCGCCTTTCTGCTGGCTACGGTCGCCTACGCAGGTCTTCGCGTCTGGATCAATGGGCTCCGGTGGCTTCTTCTCATCACTGCTCCGGCTCTGGGCGCGGTCGCCTTCCTGCTCATGGTCGGTCGACCTTACCTGCGCATGCTCAACTCGTTCTCGCACGGTGCGCTCAACCTCCCGGTCGCTCCATACCCGCACATTCTCGTCTTCCTATTTGCGCTTGTATGGATTGTGCCTCGCGCCTTAGGCTCAGCCTTCCGGCAGAATGACCCGAACACCATACGCTTGGTCGCCTGCTTTGCTCTCGGCATCGCGTTTCTCCCGGCCGCCCTCGGTCGCTGCGACCCCCTGCACGTCTTCTTCAACGGAGCCGGCATTCTTGTCCTCTCGCTCGTCGGCATCAGACACCAGCGCCGCCGTCTGCGCGCCTCGTGGCTGGCAGCACTCGTGGTATTCATCCTTTGGGAGCAGTGGGTCAACAACACCCTCTATCTCGATCGCACGGCGGACACGCTCAGACTCGCACTGATGCCTCGGATCCCCGCGCACCTCCGCGATCGTCTCCTCATCAGCATCGATCGTCACAACTCCGATCTCGCCGATCGCCTCCGGCCCACAGCCGCCGACGCAAACTATCAACTCGATCTACCGACGCTGCAGCACCTCGTGGGCAATGCACAGGTTGCTACGCCGCTCGAGATCAGCCCCGCCGTCGAGGACGCGCTGAAGTCCTCCGGCCATTATCGGCCCGAGTACTACAGCTTCTTTGTCGACGTTCTCAACGACAGAGGAGAGGCAGCAAAGATTCGCGAACTCAATCAGGCCGAGTGGGCTCTTCTCCCTGCCGAGCACGAAGATCCCTTCCTCGAAACGCCTCGCAACATCGATGGTGTCCAGGGATTCGCCTTCCCGTATCGTCTGCGTCACCCCATCCCCTACGACCTCGGGAGCGACTTCAGCGACAACCTGGACAATCACTGGACAGAGACGCAGCACTTCGGCCCATACATCCTCTACAGGCGACAGCCCTCAACAGCACCCTAACCTCTCGAGTCAGATCCCCGAAGTCTACTTCGAACCCGCGTGAACGGAGCCCTGGTCTCCCCGGATAGCCTCCTGCATCTTCTCAAGCGACACCCGTGCGGTCTCGGGGTAGTAGAAGAAGACCAGGACAAGATCCACCACCATCATCGCCGCGAAGAAGAAGAACGGCAATGAGCCAGACCTCATCGCAAGCAGCGGGAATACGAGCGAAATGACAGCATTGGATACCCAGTGAGCCGAACTCCCAAGGCTCTGGCCCTTCGCCCGCAACCGCGTGGGAAAGACTTCGCTGATATATACCCAGACCACCGCCCCATGCGAGATGGCAAAGCAGGCGATAAAAGCCATCAGCAGCCACACCAGGAGGTTCAAATGCTGGCGCGTGTAGAAGATATATCCAATCGCAGAAAGGCAGGCGGTTAGACCAACCGTACCGGTAAGCAGCAGCTTCTTGCGCCCGAACCTGTCGATGATCGACATCGCAGCCAGCGTAGCCACCAGGTTGGTCGCACCCACCGCGATCGCCTGCAGATTGCTCGAAACCTTGGAGGCCCCGGCAAGCTCAAAAATATTATTCAGGTAATAAAGAACAGCATTGATGCCAGTCAGCTGAGAAAACATCCCAACCGTGATGGCCAGGATTACAGGGAAGCGATACTTCTTGGACAGCAGGGAATCCTCGCTGCCCGTCCCCTCCTCTTGAAGTGCCTGGACGATCTCGTTCATCTCGCGTTCCGGTTCAGGAACACCCGTCAGTCGCAGCACCTCAAGTGCCTCGGCGTTGCGCGATTGAGTAAGAAGCCACCGTGGACTTCTCGGAATAAAAAACAGCGCCAGGAGAAACAGGACAGCCGGCACACCTGATATCCCGAGCTGCCACCGCCACTCAGCCGCCCCAAGGTGCATCGTCCCGATAAAGGCGTTTGACACATACGCGAGAAGAATACCGACAACAATATTGACCTGGAAGAATCCGACCAGCCGGCCCCGCCACTCCGCGGGAGCCAGCTCGGCGATATACATCGGGCCGAGAACCGACGAGCCCCCGATACCAAGGCCGCCAATAAACCGAAAGAAAATAAGCGACGGCAGATTCCATGCGACCGCACATCCAAACGCGGAAACGATGTAGAAGGCCGCCATAACGCGGAGGCTGTCTCGCCTTCCATACCTCTGCCCCGGAATACCCGCGAAGATCGCTCCCAGCACAGTTCCCCACAGCGCACTCGCAACAGTAAACCCGAGCGCACCCTGGGAGAGATGAAACTGCTGCGTTAGCTGCGCCGTTGCGCCAGAGATAACGGCCGTGTCGAAGCCGAACAGAAGGCCGCCGAGAGCTCCAACAACCGTGCTCTTCAATACGTGGGACGATAGTTTCATGACACCCTTTGACAACCAGCTGACAACCAGCTTGCATACAACTTGAGGTTACTGACTCTAAATGCCGTAGCGCGGACCACGGGGGCGTCGCTACCGCCGCCTAGATGAGACTACGTCAGGCGACGTCCACCTTGCCGCATAGATTCACCCGGATGCCCAACTCCCGAAACATCGCAGCCTTTACGGAGAGTGCCCGCACTGCGTCCTGCTTCGTGGGCGCGTACGCAATACTGACATGGTTGGCGCGGTGACGTGCCATAAACGAGTCGCGGGATATACCGTCAAACGTAGCACTCACAAGGGGCCATTGCGGCGTAGTCTCACGCCACCGGCGATCTGTCTCCTCCTTCGGCAGCTCGATCACCTCGCCAAGCCCGACATCCACGTTCAGAGCTCCACCCTCCACAAAGACGCGGCTCCACACAATCGAGCCGGCCCGTCCCACGCCCTTCAACGATCCACCACCGAGCGGGAAATACATGGGCGGCTGCCGTTCGCTCGAAGATCCCGCATACCCCCCGACAAAGTGGTTCGCCGGTGCCGCTCCGGAGATCTGCAATACCCACACAAACTGGCCGTCATACATCTCGCCCCAGCGAACATCGTGAAGCGTGGTTGAGGGATCAAACCCCAGCGCATTCCACACCCGGTTCGTCACAACCGCATCGACGCCGGCACACTCGTCCACCTCGTTGAAGTGGGGCAGGGGACCGCCAGGATACAACTCCGCCCCCGTGCTTTCGTGAAATACCGGGGGCCGTTCCGCGTTGTTAAGTAGGCCCTCCACCAGGTCCGAAGCGGGCACCATATCCTTCAATCCCTGCTGATACTGAATCCCGATCGCGTCGCAGGAGAAGTCGTCCGCAATCCGGACCGCCGCAACGTACATCCTGCACTGCTCCAGCACCTGTGCATCCGTAAGCTCCTGCCCGGCGTCCACCCCCGTCTTGAACGTCATGCCCCTGTCTCCCAACCACGTTCGAACACCGCGAGCCTCCTCGTCCGGCACCGTACGCATCCGCGCAACCAGGGCCGATTGGCTTAGCCGCTCCTTGAAAAAGCCCGCCGGGTTCAACAGCTCGTCATCGATGATGGCGTTATACATACCCATGCATCCCTCGTCGAAGACTCCCAGGATGACCTTGCGTGCCAGCAGCTCTCGCCCCAGCCTCCGTCCCGTCTCCGCCTCGGCCATCCCAAGAGACTTCCCATCGAGCGCCCGCACGTGCGACAGATCATGCGTAACCCGACCATGCTCCGTCCACTCTCTGAGACGGCTCAGAAAATATTCGTCATCGAAGCTTTCGCTCCACAAAGTGCTGAAGGGAACTCCAGCCTTGACCAGCGACCCGTTCAGGTTCAACAACCCCACCAGTCCGGGCCACTGCCCCGACCAGTTCGCCACCGTGATAATCGGCCCCTTATGTCCGCGCATCCCGGGCAGCACGTGGTGCGTGTACTGCCACGCTGCCGTGGCGAACACCAGGTTCGCCTGTGGATCGATACCAGAGAAGATGTCCATCCCCATCCTCTGGCTCGAGTTGAATCCGTGACCTCGAACCTCGTCGACCGGAAAGGCCCGCCGAAGCGTAACGCCTTGCTTTGCGAAACACTCCGTTAAACGCTCTTCGAGCTGCTTCTGCGCAGGCCAGCAGGCGAGGTTCGCAGACTCGCGAAGATCCCCGCTGGTGACAAGAACCGCTTCCTTCATGGGTTGGTTCCCCGAAAATGATCCCGATGCCGTCATAAACTCTCTCTGTTCTTAGATTGGTTCGAGCATCTCAAGCGTCTGAGAAAATCTCTTGGACTACTTGAAAGCTGGTCACTCGACGTGCGAGCCGGAAAGCGCACTGGCATCCTGTACCTCCTGCGCATCCATCACCACGGGTATCGCGTGGGGATCTCGCGTCGATTGCTGAAGCAGGAGGCGTTCTTTCTCATCCTCGGAGCTCCGCTTGTACGTCGCAAGGGCACTCGCCATGGCCTCACGCTCTCCCGTTGCACGATACGCTCTCGCCAGGAGGTAGTAGGCAATCGGAGTGTTCGCATCGCTCCCCACAAAACGTTGCAGCATGCCGATCGCCCCCTTCGCATCGCCATCTCGCAGCAGCGCCTTCCCCATCAGCAGGTAAGCCTCTGCTGGTGGCGCAGGCAGCGTCAAAGCCGCCCGGAGAGAGGTGACACCCGACCTGTCATCACCCATCGCAAGTTCCACGCGAGCCTTCTCGGTCAACACATGCGCAGAACGTGGCTGCAGCACCTGCTCGGCCTCGAGCTCCCGGAGCGCCTCCGCGAAGTGTCCCCCCTGCATCAGGCATCGGCTCATCGCCTCGTGAACGCCCGGCAGTGTTGGATTGAGCCGGAGAACCTCCCGATACTCCGCCAGTGCCGGCTCCTGTTGCTGATGTGCGACAAGGATGTCCGCCGAAATCTGGTGTGCCCGATAGGAGTCCGGCGCTGCGCGCAGCACCCCCTGAAAGGCCTCCTGCGCCTTCGCCTCCGCATCATGCGCCTCGAGGTACAACGCCCTCTCCTTTTCCGGCACTGCGCCTGCCGCTCCGGTCTGCTTGGCGACCTTTTCTGCCGACGCCTGGAACGCGCTGGCAGCCCGAACCGTGTCCCCAGCTAGCTCATACTGCTCCCCTGCGAGCTTCAATGAAAGAGCTCCGTTGGGTGCCAGGAGCGCAAGCTCTTGAGCACGGCGCCGGCCCACCTCCAGATAGCACTGCCCCAAAGCATACTTCGCGTCGACATTACCCGGATCGAGTCCGGTTACCTTCTCGAACTGGGTGATTGCAGCCTCGTAGTGCTGCTGTGAGACATAGGTGTACCCGAGCCAAAGATGACCTACCGGGTCCGATGGCTGCAGCGTCACGAACCTCTCCAGCTCCTTTGCAGCCGCGGGCACATCCGACATGCGGTACGCGGCTAGCCCTAAAAACAGGTGAGGCGCCACGAGCGCTGGAGCGAGCAAGACTGCCTTTCCCAGCGCAGCCTTCGCCTCAGCGAACTGCCCATCGCAATAGAGCGCGATGCCCTGGTTGCTGCGCAGCTCTCCGCTCCTCGGTCTCAGATCCGCAGCCTTCCCGTACTCCAGGGCTGCGGTGCGACAATCCTGTTGCGCTTGCGCTTGCCTGGCAGCGGCCAGGTGTTGATCGAACGCAGGCGCCGGGGCTTGCGCGCTCGCCAGCGTACCGAGAGCGAGCACCAGGAGTGTCGCGCGAGGTCCGTTGTTCATTACGTCTAGAACTCCAACTTCAGAGCGAACTGAATCGTTCTCGGACCGTTCTGCTGGTCCGTCATAATCCCGAACACAGAGTTGGAGTTGGCCAGCGACGTATTACTCAGGTCCGCCGGAGCATTGTTGAGAATAAACGTATTCGCATTGCCGCCGTTCGAGAACACCACGCGATTGAAGGCGTTGAAGAAGTTCGCCTGGAACTGCATGTTCGCTCGCTCATACACCTTGAATCGTTTGGAGGCGGATAGGTTTTCGTTGAAGTACCAGGGAAGTCGCAGCGCCGAAAAGAAGTGCGGCGCATTGCCGAACTCGCCTGAAGGAGGAGCCACGAAGGCGGCCGGGTTGATGTAGAACTGGCAGCTCGTACGCCCCACCTGTGTCGGCTGGATCGGACCAGAGCAGCTCTTGCTGTAGTTGGGATTCTTGAGCGGCTGACCAGGCACGACGTTCGGGCGGAAGCTATATCCGTCGGTCGCCCGGTACGGGTTCGAGTTGCCAAACGCATCGTACTCGATATGAATCGGACGTCCACTCTGGTACTGCTGAATCCCCGACACCGACCATCCTCCCAGCAGCGCGTTCGACACCCCGCCACGCTTCAGAAAGGCCTTGCCCTGCCCGACCGGTAACTCATACGTATAGCTCAGAGCCACCACGTGCGGAATATCCGAGCTCGTCACCGACCGCTCGCCGCGAGGATTGTAGTAATCCTGATAAAAGGAGGCCGAGTACTGCGCATTCTCCGCCCCGGAGCTTGCTCCGTTGTTCGAATCCACATTGCCAATCGTCTTCGAATACGTGTACGCCAGGAGGAACGTCAGCCCATTCGAGAAACGCCGCTGCAAGCTGCTTTGGAGCCCGTTGTAGGACACGCTCCCAATCGGGTTGATCGGATTGTCCACGCTGCCATACTGTGGGAACGGTCGCAAGGCTTGGCCGACGGTGGCGCCGTTTGCCCCGACAGCCGCCGTAAATCCGGCCCACGGCTCCTTGATGCCCGCGGCGATCGCCGCCGGGTCGCTGATGGGCAGTGCCAGGAACTCATTCAAGGGCAGGTTTGCCTTGGCAGCAGCCGGCGCGTACTGCGCTGCGACGTTCGGATTGATCTGGTTCGGCTTCGACCAGACGCCGATGTGATACGAATGCGATCCCACGTATCCGATCGTGCCCACCATCCTGCCCGGCAGCTCCTGTTGCACCTGCAGGCTCCAGTTCATCTGCATCGGTGGTATCCCAGCCTTGGGATAAATAATCACCGGGTTCGTCAGCCCGACGAGAATGCCTGGGTTGATAGTAGCTCCCGTCACGCCCGACTTGGGAAACCCGCTATCCCAGTAGAATGCCGGTGAACCAGCAACGTCCCCGGGCTTGCTCGCGATCGCCGATCCGGAGTATCCGATACTGTACAGCGCCGACCCGATCCCGTTTTCGAGATTGTCGTTGCCCGTCGGCCGGGTAATAGCGAACCCGCCTCGAACAGCCGTGTTCCTGTCCGGATAAGGGGTCCAGGCGAAGCCCACGCGAGGCTGGAATGCCTTGTAATCAATATCGCCTATACGTGCTTTGCCGTTTCGACCCGTTCCCTGCCCATAGAAGGTGTACGCTCCGGGGATGTTCCCCGCGGCCGGGTTCGGCAGGTTGACGTCTACCGTGGACGCATAGCCGTTGACCTCAGTTCGCGGAACCTGGATATCGTACCGAAGGCCAAGGTTCAACACCAGGTTCTGCCTCGCCTTCCAGTCATCCTGAACATAGGCGCCCGTCTGCAGCCAGCGATACCCCTGCGAAATCGGGAAGCTGGCGTTCGAGAAGTCGACTGCCCCGAACAGAAAGCTCGCACCCGAGTTCCCGGTCCCAACTGGAATCGAAACTGGCGTTCCGTTCGGAGATCCCGCGAACCCAATTCCATTTAGCCCTGATTCCGTAGGATCGAAGTTGAACGCCGGCGTACCCACACCAACCTCGTTGCGCTGCAACCGGCGGACCTCTCCGCCCACGGTCAGGCTGTGCTTCCCATAACTCAGCGTCAGGTTATCGCTGACCACGAAGCGGTTCTCAGCCTCGACCACGACATTGGCTGAACCGATTCCCGTCGAGAGAGCGCCCAGCAGGTTGATGATCGGATAAGGTGCGCTGCCGGCCGCCACGGGAAGACCGTTAATACCGAGAGCGCTCAGGCCCGGCCCATACGTGCTTGGACCCCCGTTGTACTTGTCACGTAGGAACCCAATGTTCAGGTTGTTACTCACCCGCGGCGAATGCGTGTAGTTATAGGAGAACCGTACCTGCTTCGTCGGCGCGTCCACAACCGAACTGCTGTATGCGTTCAGATTTCCATTGTTTCCGTTGTTATAGGTTCCAAGGAAGACGCTTCCCGAAACGTTGTGCTTGTCGGTGAAGTTGTGATCGATCTTCGCTACGAGCCTGTGTTCATCGTTCTTTGTGGATTGAACGCGGAAGTAGTTGTTATTGATAGCATCGCTGTTCGCCATCGGAAACGACTGCAGCACGGTCTGCGAGACGCTGCTGATGTCCCCCGGCAGAATCTGGTTGTTCGCGTACGGGTCTCGGACCATGTAGGTCTTTCCATCCGGTCCTACAACAGCGTGGTTCGACTTCGGGTTATAGATCTCTCCTGCATAGATCGGCCGTCCAACAGCGTCAAAGATGGGGGCACCCGCCGGCGTCGTAAGCTGGGCTCCAAGCGCCTGCGCGAAGTTGCCGGTCCTGTATTGATTCGGAAATGTCGTGAGGCTGGCGTTATTCGAGCTTGGCCGCCAGGAAAACTGCGTGTACTCCACGAAAAAAAACGTCTTGTCGTGCCCGTTGTAGAGCCTCGGGATACGGACGGGCCCACCCACCGTCCCGCCATACTCGTTCTGCTTCAGAGGTGCTCGCTTCTGGCCAAGCGCGTTGCTTACGTAATCGTTTGCATTCAGCTTATCGTTCTGAAGAAACTCGAACAGGCTTCCGTGATAATCATTGGTTCCCGATTTGAACGCGAACGAGACCGCGCTGCTCGCCAGGCCATACTGCGCGCTCTGGTTGTTGTTCACAATCTTGAACTCGCTGATCGCGTCGATCGGCGGATGGTTCAGAGACGCATCGCCGGCGAACGCCGTATTCACAATCGGGATGCCGTCAATGTAGACCTCGTTCGAATCGCTTGGCGATCCGCTCACGTGAAGACGGTAGTCAGGGGACGCACCCGGCTGAGAGCCGGAGACTCCCGGGGTCAACGTCACGAAGCTGAGCGGGTTCCGCATGTCATTGCTCATCGGCACCGGCAGATTCGCGATCTCGCGCGGTGTGATCACCGTTCCGATCTCCGACGTCTGCGTGTCCACCGCGTTGTTGCTGGACGTGACCGTAACCACCTGTTCCACGTTGGCCGAGTGCAGCGTCACGTCAAGCGCAACCGTCGTCCCCACCGTTACCAGGATATGTTGCTGCACGGACGCACCGAACCCCGCCGCCCTCGACGTAAGCGTGTACGCGCCCGGTGTCAGGTTTACAAATGTGTACTCCCCGGAAGAGAGCGATACCGAGTTCAGCACAACGCCCGTCGCTTCATTCTTCAGCGTCAGCGTGGCGTTCGGCGCACCTGCGTTCTGCTCATCGTGTACTTGGCCCTTAATGGAACCACGGTCTGCCTGGCCAAAGACAGAAAGCGGCGCCATCAAGATCGAAATCGCAAAAATACGCATGGCCGCTTGGAAACGGTTGGTCATTGGGTGCTCCGGGGATTTAAACCTTTAACTTCGAGCCATATAAAAACACCCGCAATGCATCGTTGTCAATGCTTTTTCGGACACGACACCACTCAACGCGAGCGCTGCGCCACCTTCATCTCCGTCGACGTAGACTCGCGGATCACCAGCTTCGGCGTCACTCTCACCACCTGCCGATCAGGCCCAAGCCGGCCCTCGATCCTGTCCATCAGCATCGATGCCGCGCGTGAGCCAATCTCGTAGCTCGGCTGAACCACAGCCGTCAGGTGAGGCTGGAATGAGTGGTCAACCGACACATCGTCAAACGTCGCCAGCGCCACATCACGCGGACACGAGATCCCCAGATCCTCAAAGGCCTGCAGAACTCCCATCGACATCACACCGTTACAAACAAAGATCGCCGTAGGTTTGGATCGCTGCTTCATCAGGCGGTCGCCGCCGCGTCTCCCCGACTCGAAGCGGAAGTCGCCCTCAAAGATCATCTCCGGCTGCTCCACGATCCCCGCGTCCTCTAAAGCCATCCTGTATCCCTGCAGTCGTTCGTCACCCGTCTGCAAATGCAGTGCGCCCGTGACGATCGCGATCTTGCGATGACCCTGCTTTACCAGGTGCCGCACACCCTCCCGTGCACCACCTACATTGTCCAGCAAAATCGCATCTGTCGGCACATCCGCCACCGCCCGGTCCAGGCACACCACCGAAACCCCGGCATCGACCAGCCCCGCGATATGGCCCGTGTCATGCCCCAGCGAAGCCTCCGTCGACGCAAGCAGAATCCCGTCGACCCGGTAGGACCGCAGTGCGCCCACAATCCGCCGCTCTCGGCCAGGCTGCTCGTCCGTGTTCGCCGTCAACAGAAAGTAGCCCCGCGCAAACGCCGCGTCCTCCGCCCCGCGAATAATCTCAGGAAAAAACGGGTTGGTGATATCGGGAAGCACCAGCACCAGCATTCGCGTCTGTTTCACCTTCAAACTGCGCGCGATCTCGTTCGGAGAATAGTTGAGCTCGCGTATCGCCGTCTGCACGCGTGATGTCCGCTCCTCGCTCACCTTGCGAGTTCCACGAATCACGTTGGAGACCGTAGCCGTCGAGACTCGTGCGCGCTTCGCTACTTCGACTATCGTTGACATTCACGACCCAGTCTATGCGACGGGCGATAAGCCGCAACCGAGCGTCGCACTTTCTCACGCCACGCCGTTCTTTCACCGTCTCGCATCGCACCATCCCCGCTTCGCCTACCGGGAAGTTTCTTCCGCCGTCGCGCGAGCGCAATCGGCAAGCAGAAGTGTAACGGTTAAATCGTGAGAGAATCGTCCTGCCTTTCAGGATGTCACCCATGGCCCACCCAGTCTGCCCCCCTTCCCAACCTCGCCCCACCCTCTGCGCCTTCACTGCCCTCGTCCGCGGCGCCGCTCTCACCGTCTGCATCGCTGGCACCGGAGCCTTCGCGATCGCGCAGGACTCGCCCTGGATCAGGCCCGCAAAGCCCGGCGACCCGCTCATCTGGGGTCGCCGTGACGGGGTCGTCTTCGGCCTCCCCTCTGAAGGCGGCATCAAGGGGCCACGCGGCCTCATCCGCATCGGCGTCCCGCAACCCAACGGAGCCGCCCCCCAGCTGCTCAACTTCATCGCCGTCGAACCCGTCATCGCCGGTCCGGGCCGGCGCTTCGACCGGCTGGCCTTCAGCGAACTCGAAATGAGCGAACTCGACCCCGGACAGCGCGGCAAGCGCCTCTGGGTGCATCCGGACCCGCACACCGACGTAGCGGACGCAGGAACCCTCGAAACGCTCCACGCCGGCAAGGCCACGGTAGAACGCCTGTCCGTCCGCATCGATGTTGAACGGTTCTCCGCAAACGGCGCTCATGTCTACCTCATCGCCTCCATCGACAGCGATCACCCAGGCGATCTCCGGCTCAACGTCTTCGAGGAGGATGACAGTCCCAAGCTCGAGGAACTCACCGTCACCGCCACCATGGGCAACTACGAGCGCCTCCGCCTCCTCTGGCTGAAAGACCACGTTGAAGACAGCCGCAAGGTCTTCGCGGACTACGGCGGTGAGGCCTTCACCGAACAGGAAAGCTACCCCCTGAGCGAAATGCTGCGCTCAGGCGACGGCGACGCCATCGTCTTCTGCACCTCCGATGAACCCAACCCGCAGACCACCGCCGGCAACGCAACCGCACACTGGCCCTATCTGCTTCCCAAGATCACCCAGTACTGGCTAGTGCCCGGCCACGATATCGAGCCCGACCTCCGCGTCCGGGTCAACGCGCGCCGTGTCTACTGGGCATCCACCGTTCCTGTCCTCGGTGGCGTCGCCTTCGAGAACTTCGAGGTGCGCCAGCGCTTCATTCAAGGACAGACGTTCGTCTACGGCATCACCCAGCAGGAGCCCTGGCTCTTCTACAAGGGCCTGTCACACCTCAAGGCCGAGGATCAGCTTGGCCCGCCCTCCACAAAGGGAACTCGCCCGTGAAACGAAGAACCTGCTTCGCCCTCTCCGTTCTGGCTCTCTCCGCACCGCGCCACCTGGTCGGAGCGCAGACGATCGCTGGCCCAGCCCTGCGCGTCGAAGCACGCGCCAGCGGCTCGCAAGCAAGCGTAATCCTCTCAGCAAAGGTCGGCGACGCCTGGATTCCGGCACTCGACGCCTCCGCCTCCATACACGTCGAGACCGAGACCGGGACCCACATCTGTGCTCTGCGGCAAGTCACCCCCATCGAGCACGGCGTCCTCCTGACCGGCGATTGCAGCACCCTCGGCACCTTTGAGCAGCGATTCACCCTCGCACCCGAAGACGACGTAGTCGAGGTCGCAACCCGCATCAAGCTCGCAAAGGGAGTCCCCGAGAAGTCCGTGCAGTCCATCGAAGACAGGTACGACTTCCTCCCGGCTCGAAACGCCGCCACCGACACCCACACCGGCCCCCTCGACTTCGTCTGGTCGCAAAACATCAAGAGCGAAGCGGCCGACCTCATCCCCACCAACGGCTTCAAGTCGCCGGCCGTCATGCTGCAGCAGGGAAGAGTCTTCGTCGCGCTTATGCCGCACCTCAACGACCGCCACGTCGAGACCCGCGCACTCGATCTCGACGTCACCTCCGGCCCCCGCCCATGGCTCGCATACGGCGCCATCCCCTCGCAGCCTCACGGCCACAGCTACTTCCGCAGGTCGATCCAGGGCAGACCCGAGATCATCGACGGCTCCGTCCAATATCAGTACGCCGTCATCCTCGCGTCCGCCCCGCCAAAGCTCGGGTACCGGCGCGTCGTTCATCGGCTCTGGCAGCAGATGGGGCACCCAGCGCTGCTCGCCTCCGCCGACGAGCAGCGCGACGTCCTCCGCCCTGAGCTCCAATCCTTCGAGTCCTGGCGCCACGAGGCTTGGCACACCTACGCCGATCGCGTCTACACCGGCTTCGACTGCGGCAGCAAACGCTGCGGCACACTCAGAAGCGATCGCAACTCCACGGGCGACTGGGAGCATCCCGAGCCCGACGCCTGGTTCAACGCCTGGTTTCAGACGCTCCGCACAGCCTACGGCTGGTACCTCCACGGTCAGGCCGCGCACGATCCCGCCATGACCGCCAAGGCCGAAAGCGTCCTCAACCTCATCCTCACCTCACCCAGAGACCGCGGCGCCTTCTCGACCATCTATCTCGTCAACAAGAACAAGTGGCTACCCGGTGACGGCTGGGCAAGCTACGCCGACAGCTACCACACCTTCTCCATGTCCTGGACCGCCTACTGGATGCTCCGCTGGGCCGACGACCTCACACCCAATCGCAAATCCGAGATCCTCCAGTTCGTCAGGCCCTACGGCGACTTCCTCCTCGCACACCAGCAGCCCAGCGGCAACATCCCCTCCTGGTACCGGTCCGACACCCTCGAGCCCCGCTCCGAGTTCCGGGACTTCAACGCCGAAACCGCCGTCTCCGCCCTCCTGCTCACCACCCTCGGCACCAGCACCGGAGACCCCCGCTACCTCGCCGCCGCCGAGCACGCCATGAACTTCGTCATCGCGGAAGTCCTCCCTCGCCAGCGCTGGTTCGACTTCGAAACCTATCTCTCCTGCGCTCACAAAGACTTCAGCTTCTACGATTCCTGGACCGCCCAGTTCCCGCAAAACAACCTCGCCGAGATCCAGGCCGTGCAGGCCATGCTCGCCCTCTCAAAAGCCACCGGAAAGCCGCAGTACCTCCAGCAGGGAACCGAGATGCTCGACTACCTCCTCCTCACCCAGCAGGTCTGGAACAACCCCCTGTTCACCCCCAGGCTGCTCGGCGGCTTCACCACCCAGAACACCGACGCCGAATGGAGCGACGCACGTCAGGGCTACGCCGCCGTTCTCCTCGCCGACTTCTATCAGGCCACCGGCAACATCGAGTACCTCGAACGCGCCGTCGCCGCCTCCCGCTCCACCCTCGCCGTTGCACCATGGGAGAACTGGGCCCACACCGGCTACCAGGACGAGCCAGGCGCCCTCACCGGCTTTCACTGGGGAACCGGCAGCGCCATGACCTCCGTCGAGATCCTCGCACCCACACTCGGCGATGCCCTTATCGATCTCACCGCGAAACAGGGCGTCGGCTTCGATGAATGCTCGGTCACCGCCGTCGACATCCAGCGCAGCGAGATCTCCTTCCACATCGCATCCCCCGCCAGGCAGCGCCGCTTCCTCATCCGCTTCCGCGGTATCGATCCCTCCCGGACCTATCGAATCCATTGGAACAATGGTCCAACGGAACAGGTCGCTGGCAGCCGGTTAGCCAAGGACGGTCTCAGCATCGGTCCCCTCGGCTGACAGGGCCCTCTCTGCCGCAACACAATCCAGGGGCCAGCCCCGGAACAGCACCCAGGAGATTCGCATGCTGCGTGGAATATCGCCCCTGATCAGCCCTGACCTGCTCAAAACACTTCACGAGATGGGTCACGGTGACGAGCTTCTCCTTGCCGACGCGCACTTCCCAGGTCACTCGCTCGGTCAACGCGTCCTCCGCGCCGATGGCCTTGCCGTGACCTCTCTCCTTGAAGCCATCCTCCCCCTCTTCGAGCTCGACAACGGAGAAAGCCCCCTCACCATGATGGAAGTCGCCGACCCCGCGGCACTCGATCCCGAGGTCGAAGCCGACTACATGGGCATCGTCCTCCAGCATCTTCCCCATGCCGGCCCACCCGAAAGAATTCCCCGCGCCGACTTCTATGACCGCGGCAGGCACGCCTTCTCGATCGTCCTCACAGGAGAGACCCGCCCCTACGGCAATCTCCTGCTCCGAAAAGGCGTCACCTCCTCCTAGACACCACTCCCCCGCGCAGCCCCCTTCGGCTCACTGCACCGGCTGCAGCTTCAGCTCACCCGCGGTATGGATCTTCGAAGCCAGCTCCAGCTCCTGCTTCGCCTCCTCCGCCCTCCCCATCCCGCGATACGCCTGCCCCAGCAAGGTGTGCGTGATCGGGTTTCCCGGATCCATCTTCTCCGCGTGCTGAAGGTACATCGCCGCCGTCTGCGGATCGTTCTTTTTCAGGTAAACCTTGCCCATCTGGATGAACGGCCCCGTACTCGAGCGATCAAGCGACAGCGCCCGCGTCAACGCCTCCTGCGCCTCCTCGAGCCTGCCAACCCTCGTATACACATCCCCCAGCCGGTCGTACGTCGGCGCGTACCCCGGGTTCATCTGCTGCTCCTTAAGGAACTCCGCCAGCCCCGCGTTCACGTCCGACTTCAACAGGAACACCTGCCCCAGCATGAAATGCGCCAGCGGAAGCGACGGGCTGCCCGCAACCGCCTTCTGCCCCGCAACCAGCGCCAGCTCCGGCAGATTCGCCTGCAGCAGCATATTCGCCATCAGCAGGTACGCCGCCCCCGAATCCCGCGCCACCCCGTACTGCACCGCAAACGCCCCTCGCGCCTCGTCGTACCGCCGCGCGTTGAGATAACACAGCCCCAACACGTAGTTCGCATCCGCGTTCCCGTTCGCCGTCCACTCACGCACCTGCTCAAGATACGGAATCGCCGCCCCCGGCTGACCCAGCCGATACAGCGTCAGCCCGCGCAGCTGCACCGACTCCTTATCGCCCGCATCTTCCTTCATCGCCTGCCCAAACGCCGCCTCCGCGTCCACCAGCTTTCCCGATCGGTAGTAGGCCAGCCCTAGCGCGTGCGCCAGCCCCTTCGTCCCCGGCTCCTCCTTGCGCACCCGGTCCAGGATCGCCATCGCCCCCGCTGTATCCCCATGCTCAAGCTTCAACTGCGCCGCAGGCAATCCCTCTTGCGCACCCGCAGCCGCAGCCGGGGCCGCAACCGGTGCCGGAGCGCCCGCCTCCTGGTCCGCGAAAACAGGCACAGCAAACACCAGCAGAGCGATCACCGACCACACAACACGCATTCTCCAAGCCTACTATTCCCACCCTCCCTCAGCCTTCAGAGCACCTCCCCCCACGGTGCTAGCATCGACAGGGTGCATCCGCCTCAAAGATCACCAGGCCTGGCCCTTCTTCTCGCGCTCACCGCAGCCGCCATCGCCCAGACCCCGCACACACCCTACCCCCCGACCCGATCTCACCCACCCCCAGCCTGGTTCGTCGACGTCGCCCCCGAGGCCGGCCTTTCCATGCTCAACGTCAACGGCGGCGTCGACACCAAGAAATACATCATCGAGACCACAGGCAGCGGTGTCGCCGTCCTCGACTACGACCGCGACGGCTTCCCCGACCTCTTCTTCGTCAACGGAGCGCCCGAAGGCACCGGCCGCAGCCCTCTCGTCGGCGGCCCAACCAACCACCTCTACCGAAACAATCACGACGGCACCTTCACCGACGTCACCCATAAGGCCGGCCTCGATCTCGCCGGCGGATGGGGCCAGGGCGCCTGCGTCGGCGACTACGACAACGATGGCTACCCCGACCTCTACGTCACCTACTACGGCAAAAACCGCCTCTTCCACAACGAACGCAACGGCACCTTCAAAGAGGTCGCCGAGTTCGCCGGCGTCGCCGGAACCGGCAAGGCCTGGGGCACCGGCTGCGCCTTTGTCGACTACGATCGCGACGGCAAGCTCGACCTCCTCGTCGCCAACTACGTCGACTTCGACGTCACCACCGTCCCCAAACCCGGCCAGGGCGTCATGTGCATCTGGAAGGGAACACCCGTCATGTGCGGCCCCCGAGGCCTCCCCTCCACCCCCAACATCCTCTATCGCAACCTCGGCAACGGTAAGTTCGAAGACGTCAGCGAGCGCAGCGGCATCCGCAAGACCGACGGCCACTTCTGCTTCTCCGTCTCCTCGCTCGACTACAACGACGATGGCTGGCCCGACCTCTACGTCGCCTGCGACAGCACACCCAGCATCCTCTACCGCAACAACAAGGACGGCACCTTCACCGACGTCGCCGCCGACGCCGCCGTAGCCTTCGACGAAGACGGCCGCGAACAGGCCGGCATGGGCTTCACCGTCGCCGACTACAACGGCGACGGCCACGAAGACATCTTCAAAACCAACTTCTCCGACGACACCTCATCCCTCTACAAGAGCAACGGCGACGGCACCTTCGCCTCCCAGATCTTCGAGGCCGGCCTCGGCCTCAACACCCACTACCTCGGCTGGGGAACCATGTTCCTCGACCTCGACAACGACGGCCGCCCCGACCTCCTCTCCGCCAACGGCCACGTCTACCCCGAGGTCGACACCAGCCACCTCGGCTCCACCTACAAGGAGCCACGCCTCGTCTACTGGAACGCCGGAGCGGGAAAGTTCCAGGACATCAGCGCGCACGCCGGCCCCGGCATCTCCGCTCCCGCCTCCAGCCGCGGCCTCGCCACCGCCGACCTCTGGAACGACGGCCGTGTCTCCGCCGCCATCAACAACATGAACGCAAAGCCCATGCTCCTCGTCAACCTCGCCCCAAACTCGAATCACTGGATCGGCATCGCCACCGTAGGCACAAAGTCCAACCGCGACGGCATCGGCGCCAAAGTCTCCGTCACCGCCGCAGGCAAGACCTACGTCGCCGAAGTCCGCAGCGGAGGCAGCTACATCTCCGGCAGCGACATGCGCCTCCACTTCGGCCTCGGCTCCGCCACCACGATCGACCGCCTCACCGTCCGCTGGCCCACCGGCGTCACCGAAACCTTCTCACCACCCACCATCGACCGAATCGTCACCCTCACCGAAGGCACCGGCACCCTCAACAGCCGTTAGCCTCATCGCCCCCCCGCACCGCTCACCTAAGCCAGGTTCACATAGAGCGAATACACCCGCTCCCCCACGTCCGTAAACGGCACCATCACCCTCATCCCCGTCGGCCCCTTCACGTGCCACTCCCGCGGCCCCGTCCGCTCCGCCCCAAGCAAGGCATCGCTCGAGAGACTAAGCGGCCCAACCTCCCCCAGCTCGCGCAACGCAAACAGCACCATCGGCCCCCACAGCAAAGCCACAGTCTGCGGATGCGCCACGGCACCATCCGACGGCAGCGGCTCCAGCCGCAACGACATCGGCAGCTCCAGCTCCACCACGTCGCCCGTCCGCCACACGCGCTCCACCGTCGTAAATCCCTTGGACACCGCGATCGTCGCCGGCCGGCCGTTCACCCGCAGCGTCGCACCCTCCCCGGCCCACGCAGGAACCCTCAGCCGCAGCGCAAACGCCACCGGCCGCGAAGCCGTCATCTTCAGCCGAACCTTTCCGTTCTCCGGATACTCGGTCGTCTGCTCCATCGCAACCGCGCTCGATCCCTCCGTCCACCGCAGCTCCGACGGCTGGTACAGGTTCACCCACACCGCCCCCCGCTCCCGCAGATACCCGTTGATCCCGTAGTCCGCCACCACCTGCGGCAGCGTCCCCGAGCAGCACGGCCACGGATGCACCGAGTACACCCGCTTCGCCACGACGTTGTAGTCCGCGTAATAAAACGATCGCCCATCCGCCTGGAGCGGCATCGCGCCCAGCACGGTATTCTGCAGCACCCGCTCCATGCTGTCTCCATACCGCCCGTCCCGAGTCGCCCGCAGCAGGTACCGCGTCAGCTTCATGTGCGCATAGCTCCCGCACGGCGTCTCGAAGGAGTTATGCGTCGTCAGCAGGCTCTTCGCAACCTGGTCGTACCCCGGCTTGCGCAGCAACTCATCCGGCCCCCATCCGCCCGTCGCAAAGCTCTGCGCCTCCACCATCGCGAACCCGTTCTTCGCCGCCTCGAAGTGCATCGCACTCCCACCCGTCAGGTACGCCTGCATCCCTGAGCACAGCGCATTCACATAGCTGTACGCATGCCTGTCCGAGAGCGCATTCACACCCCGCGACAGCGGCTCAAAGAACGTCTCATTCTCGAGGTACGCCTCCGCCATCCGCCTGTACCGCGCACCCGCTCCCATCGCAGAAACCAGGTACAGATTCTCCGG
This sequence comes from uncultured Acidobacteriaceae bacterium, assembly GCA_963752655.1. Taxonomy (GTDB): domain Bacteria; phylum Acidobacteriota; class Terriglobia; order Terriglobales; family Acidobacteriaceae; genus Edaphobacter. Next base: position 200,517 of record CAVVZK010000011.1, on the reverse strand, counting down.
CATCGTGTAGCTCTCGTCCCACATCCACGAGACATCCGCGCCCATCTTCCACTGCACATCCCTCTGCACCGCTCGCCCAGGCAACGAAGGCTGCGCCGCCGCCGCAACCTTCTCAAGCGTGCCAAACGCAGCCCCATCTCCCGCCAGCCGATGCGCATCCATCAACCCGCAAAGGAGCTTGTCAAACGTGTAAGCAGGGAAGCGCGTCTTCTCGAAATACCCCGGCGCAATCACCTCGGACATCAGGCCGTTCAGCCGCACCGCCCGCTCCGCCATCTCCGACCCACCCGTCGCTCCGCCAAACCGCGACCCCGCACCCAGCCGCGCCATACCGGAAACCCACTGCCCAAAGGTCGACGCCGGCGCAAACCCCGCCTCGTCATGGTGAAAGTCGTACGCAGGATTCCACGCATACCACCCGCCCAGGCTCACCCCCGGCCCCGGCTGTCCCGCCATCTCCCGCATCGGCTTCAGCAGGCTGTCTTCGTTCAGCCCCAGCAGCACCGCGCTCACATTCTCCCGCTGCGCGACCTGCCGCTCCCCACGGACCACCACCTGCTCGTAAGGAAACTCCTCAAGCGGCCGATCTCCAGCCGCACCCTCGCTCGCCAGGCCCGAGCGCTCCAGCATGGCCATCGACCCGGCAGCAACCGCTCCCTGCAACAGACCCCTTCGCGAAACCCCACCGTTCATCCGTGCCGTCACCCTTCCTCAGCTGACTCGCACCCAGGCGCGGTAGTCGCAAACACAGCCTACGCCCCGCCCCCTCAAAGCTCCATCCCCGAAGCTCGCCGCGCAGGCCAGCCTTCACCCCCAGGCACGAGAGCTCTCGACCCCAGGCACCACAAACGGCGGCGGTCACCCCAGACAGACAGGGTGGCCGCCATCCGGAGCTACCGAGGCAGTACATTCATTGCAAGTTCAACATCGGACGGAGCAACCGCGTTCTTTGCAATCTCCTCCGTCTGGGCCCGCTTTTCGGACTTGGTCTTCACGCACTCAACGCCGGTATTGCTGCCAATAAGCCAGACCTCGTGCACAAAGTACCGGTCGCCATACTTCCTGAAGCTGATCCTGCTGTTCTTGGAAGGCGTCCTTGCCTCTTCAGGATTCGTCATCGCAAAACCGCCGCCGGAAGGACCACGAAGCAGGATGAGGTGGTCCGAGTTGAGCGACACCGTATACTCCCCGGCCGGCAGAATCTGCGATCCGTTGTGGAAGGGGAACGGCACCTTCACCGTCATCTGCGGCGTCTGCGCAACCGCCTGGGATGTCGATGCCATCGCAGCCATCGCAAAGGCACATGCAAGAAAGCCAGCGCGAATCGTTCGTAACGAAATCGTAGTCATGACCGTATCTCCTCTGGAAAGCCGTCTGTTCAACCGCCTTCACTCAGTAACGCGGAGCCGCACCACAAAAGGTGCCACGATCCTCAAAACATTTTTCGGTCAGGCCTGCGTCTGGCTCATCTCCTGCCGCAGCTCCTTGAACAGCCACACCCGCGCCACTGCCCAGTCCCGCTTCACCGACCGCGAAGCGATCCCCAGCACACCCGCGATCTGCTCAACCGACAGCCCCCCGAAGTACCGCAGCTCCACCACCCTCGCCTGCCGCGGGTTCACCTCCGCCAGCCGCCCAAGCGCCTCATCCAGCAGCAACACCTCGTCCGTCCGCTCAGGAGAGATCGCCAGCCCCTCCTCCAACTCCACCTTCTGCAAACCCCCGCCCCGCATCTCTGCCTTGTGGGCCCGTGCGTAATCCACCAGCACCCGCCGCATCACATGCGCCGCCAGCCCAATGAAATGCTCGCGATTCTGCCAGTCCACATCGTCCCGCGCCAGCCGCAGGTAAGCCTCGTTGATCAGCGCCGTCGCCTGCAGCGTATGGTCCGGCCTCTCCCGCCGCATGTAAGACTTCGCCAGCCGATGGAGCTCCCCGTAGACCAGCGGCAACAGGGTCTCCGCCGCGCCGGCATCTCCCGCCCGCATGGCCTTCAGTAGTTGGGTAACCTCGCCAGCAGCCTCCGCCATAACTCCGCGTCCTCCCGCTCCCCACGATCCCCGTTGCCTGCAACCTTACCCCAACCGGATCGCCACCTTTCAAGAAACTGCCAGTCCGACCTTCCCATCGACCCAACCCTGCAACTCCTCAGCTTCCCCGATGGCACCTTTCCTCCCCGGAGCACGCCTTAACTGGTAAGCCGAACCAACCGCGACAAGCGGCTGGTTACCGAAGCGTAGACTTCAATCGGCCATACGCGTGCTATGATCTCGCGGTCTCGACAGAACATTTGCGCACCTTTTAGCGCCGGCCAGAGTCCCACCTCAGCGTGAGGACGACACTGGCCCGGTTCTCTCGTCGTTCCCGGCCCCTCGGCTCCTAGCAACCCCTGATCCCTGCACCCGTCATCAACACCGTCGTCGTGATCTCCTGGTCCTCCGTCGCGCTTCGCTAGGGTCTAATCATGGCTAGTCAGCAACAATCCGCAGAGAAACTCTTCCTCGCCGCGCTCGACCTCGAGCCTGCGGAAAGGCCCGTCTTTCTTGATCGCGCCTGCGCGAACGCACCCGGCCTCAGGCGTGTCGTCGAAGAGCTCCTCCTTGAAGATCAACGCGCGGGCAGCTTCCTCAACAAGCCCCTCTTCGACCCTGTGGACAGCGCACTCACCACCGAGATCCTCCCCGTCTCGAACGGATCCCGGTACCCATCCCCACCCATCGCCCCACGCTTTGGACCCGGCGAGCTCATCGCCGGCCGCTTCACCGTCACCCGCTTCATCGACCGGGGCGGCATGGGCGAGGTCTACGAGGTCGAAGACCGCTTCCTCCAGGGCACACACGTCGCCCTCAAAATGATCCTCCCCGAAATCGCCGCCGACGCCGAAGCCTCCCATCGCTTCGAGCAGGAGGTCCTCCTCGCCCGCAAGGTCACGCACCCCAACCTCTGTCCCATCTACGACATCTTCCGCAGCCAGGATCCCCCTCCGCCCTTCCTCTTCCTCACCATGAAGCTCCTCTCCGGCGAGACCCTCGGCGCGCGCCTCCGCAACGGGAAGCCCATCTCCTCCGAAGAGGCCATCGCCATCTTTCGCCAGCTCGTCTCCGGCATCGCCGCCATCCACGCCGCCGGGGTCATCCACCGCGATATCAAGCCCAACAACGTCATGCTCGATCACTCCGGCCCCCGCCTGTGCGTCTCGGTCATGGACTTCGGCCTGGCACGCCTCCACGAGTCCGACGCAACCGTCCTCAGGCCCGGCACCGTCGCCGGCACCCCCGGCTACCTCGCCCCCGAGCTCCTCGGCGGCCACAGCCCCTCCCAGGCCACCGACCTCTTCGCCCTCGGCGTTCTCCTCCACCAGGTCCTCACCGGCAAGCGCCCCATCGAAACCGCCGCCCAGGCCGCGAGCCCCGCACCGTCCCTCGCCATCGCCAACCTCCCCTCCCTCTACACCCAAACCGTCCGGGAACTCCTCTCGACAGACCCGCAACGCCGCTGTCGCGCCTTCGAGCACATCCACACCACCCTCGATTCGCGCGCGTCCCACTCCCCCATCCATCCCGCACCACGTCTCTGGACCCGCCGCAACTTTGCCATCGCCTCGGCCGCCACCGCCGCAGCCGCAGTCGGCGGAGTCGCCTGGAAGCGCGACGGCCTCTACGACCTCCTCCACCCCCTCCCGCAAAAACGCTTCGTCGCTCTCCTCGGCTGGCCCCCGTCCACCGACTCCCGCCTCAAGCCCATGCTCATGGGCCTCATCGACGCCATGGCGAACGAACTAGCCCGCGCCGAAGCCTTCGACCACGACCTCTTCGTCATCGCGCAAAGAACCGCCACCGACATGACGTCCCTCGATCAGCTCAACGAAACCCGCGAGTCCCTCGGCGCCAACCTCGTCCTAGCTACCTCCGCCATCCCGGCCGCCCACGACCTCCATGTCTCGTTCCAGGTCCTCGACCCAAACTCCCCCCACCCCCTCCGAACCCGGACCCTCCAGGTGCCGGTCGACCAGCAGCTCTCACTCCCCGAAAAAGCCGTCCGCACCGCTGCCAGCCTCCTCGATATCACCCACTACCAACCCGACGACAAACGCACAAAGGTTGGAACCCGAAGCCCCGAAGCTCTGGCCAGCTTCCAAACGGCCGAAGCGCTTCGAGCCCAAGAGAATGAAGCCGGTCTGGATGCCTCGATTGAGAAATATAAACAGGCCCTTGAGCTCGACCCTAACTACGCTCTGTCCGCTGCAAAGCTCGCTCTTGCCTACCTTCGGTCGTACTCTCTGCACGCAAACACCGCCGCTCTTTCCCTGGCTCGAGGAAACTGCGCTCTTGCTCTTGCGCTAAACCCGAACCTGCTCGAAGCACACTTCGCGTCAGCATTCATTAAGTATTGGACAGGCGACAAGCTGGGTTCCATCGCTGAAATGTCGAAGGCCTTGTCGCTTGATCCCGCAAACCCCCGGGCCCTGCTCTATCAAGCTCAATTTCTCACGCACTGCAATCGTTGGCAGGAAGCAGAGGAGACCTTCAGTCGCTTGCTCGTCGCTAGGCCCAACTTCTGGTTGGCTCACCAAGAGCTCGGAATCTTGTACGATGCCGAGGGAAAGTATGGAAACGCGGTTGCCGAATTCAGCACGGCCAGCTTGGCTTCCCCGAAGAGCACTCTACCCTTAACAAACCTAAGTGAGCTTCACCTTAAGACTGGTCATCCCGAGAAGGCGCTTGAAGTTGCAGGAAAGAGCTTCGCGTTGGTACCCAATGACGGCGCGGCTTCTTCCATGGCATCGTCCTTTCGCTGTATTGGAAAAGTCGACGAGTCCATCGCTTACGCGAGCAAGGCCGTGGAACTCAACCCCGATGACCCGGAAAACTGGCTCGTGCTGGCAGATTCCCTGGCATTATCAAGAAGTCGTAGGTCAGATGCACTCTCCGCACTTGAACATCTGCGGAACCGACAGGAGGAGGCACTTACCGTCGATCCTGCCGACGGCCCCGGGTGGCTCCTTCTTGCACTCGCCCAGGCAAAGTTGGGGGAAGCGGATAAGAGCAATGCTTCCCTAAAGAAGGCAGATTTGCTTTACAGCAAAGACATGGATTCGCAACTTACAAAAGCTAGAACCCTGGAGGTGTTGGGAAGACGCGAAGATTCGATCGGCATACTGTCCGATTGTGTGCGCCGTGGGGTCACCCATTATCAGCTCGAGAATATTCCCGATATGCAGTTGATGCGGGAGGATCCCAGGTACCACGAGTTGCTCATTGCATCGGCAGCAACGAAAGCATCGCAGGTCTAGAAATTCGATCGACCAAGGAGACAAAATGCGGCGTGAGCTCGCACTAACAGCACTGACCTTTTCCGTTTTCCTACAGGGCTGTAGCCTTTTTCAAAAACCCCACATTATCCATGTGGACGAGAACCTTGTTGTGAGCCCGACGATCAACGCCGGCCAAGTGGTCGAATGGAGAGATATCGATCGTTCTGCGCATGAATTCACGATTCATTTTGATGGAAAGTCAAATCCCTGCGAGGGTGGCAACCCTCGCTCCCATGATGTCTCCGGTTATCAGGTGGCCTCTTGCAAACTTCGGAAGGACTCAGCAGGAACCTTATTCACTTATCACATCGATAACGGTAATAACTTGGCTCCGGTCCCGCAGTACCTGTCGGTCTCCCGTACTCACCCCTGCTGGCCGTGCTGACGGCCTACATCAAAGGACCGCGTGAGGCAAAACCCTCAACCACCAACCCGCCCCAAAGCCCCACCAAGCGTCCGGACCACACAGTCCGGACGCCCACTCCCAAACCGCTCCCCTAACTCCCCCATATCCTCCTCCGCGTTCCAAAGCCCCACCACCACCCGGTTCTTCTTCATCTCCCCCCGAACCCTCTGGCAGATCGCCTGCGCCTGCGCAAACGCAAACGGAGGCAGCGCCGAGATCACCACCACTGTCCCCGGCTCCTGCGCCAGCCCCGCCAGGATCTCCTCCGAAACCGCCTCGCTCGACAGCATCAGCGTCGGATGCCCGGCCCGCTCCATCAACTGCGTCAGCATCATCGTCGTCAACTCATCCGCACGGTCGCCAGCCGACACGCACACCACCGCAAACTCCCCCTTCCTCGAACCCTTTAGCTCCTCCAGTCGCATCGACATCTCCGACTTATCCGGCGCCGGGATACCTCGCTGCCGATACCCACTTAGCCTCGCCACTAACTCCCCCACACTCAAAAAAACGAAATTAGACCGCGCCTCACCCAGCCCACCCTTATGCCGGTCCTCCTCTGCCATCGCCAGCGCCGGAATAATTACCTCGTCATATAACTCGACCAGTGGCTTCCCTGAAAGAAACCTCTCCGCAATCTCGCGCGCTCCCTTCTCATCCATCGCCAGCAGCCGCTCATAATAATGAGCACTCGGCGATAACTCCGCATTAGTTCCCAGCAGAATATTCAAAAATCCCATCTGCGGCACATACCGCCCAATCACCACCATGCAAACGGTCAGTGGCGTCGATAACACCAGGCCCGGCCAACCCCATAGCGTCGTCCAGAAGATCGCCATCCCCAACAGCGCCAGCGACGATATCCCCGTCCGCGAGCTGTAAAGCCACGGCTCGACGAAGTTCGCCGCCGTCGTCTCCAGCACAAAGAACACTGCCAGCACCAGCAGCGGCGGCAACCAGCTCGTTGAAACCGCGATCGACACGATCAACGGCAGGATCAACGCCACGGCAGTCCCCACATACGGCACAATCCGAAGCACCCCCGCGATCACTCCCCACAGTGTCGCGTTCGGCACCCCGACCAGAGCGAGCCCCACCCCAAAAAAGAGGCCGTAACAGGCATTCACCTCGATCTGCATAATCAGATAGCGGCTCACTCGGCCCGTCGCATCCTCAATCGCACGGCTCATCAGGTTGATGTGCCCCATCCCTGCCAGCAGCAGGAGCCTGTGTCGAAGCTCTTCCCGCTTCATCAGCATGTAAATCGTAAAGATCAACACAATCCCGATCTCGCCGACCGGTCTCACCACCTTCGCCAGCAGATCGCTTGCCGCCGCAAACCCGCCACGTCCTCCATCGACAACCCGCACCGGCAGCACATGCGTCTCCGCCGAAGCTGCCTGCCCCGTGGGCGTCTCCCCTCCAGCCGCCCGCAGCTCGTCCCGTGGCAGCACGAAATCTCCGCTCATCCCCTCAATCGCACCCATTGCCTTCTCCATCGTCGCCTCCGCCGGCGAGTGAAGCGCAGCCACCCTCCTCTGCACCTTCCCCCGATACTCCGGCAAGGCCTGCGCAACATCGATCAGCTGCCGCGACACCACGTACGCGCCCAGCAGAATGCACCCACAGATCAACGCGCTCACGATCCCCACCGCCGCCGCCCGCGGCACCCCCCTCCGTTCCAGACGCGCCGTCGCTGGTGCCACCAGGAAAGTAAGCGTCAAAGCAAACGCAATCGGAATCAACAACGCCCGCGCGAGATACAACGTCACAACAACCATCAGCAAAATAATCGGACCGCGCCAGGCATAGCCCAGCGGAGATCCCGCAGCCGTAGCTCGCGACATATCACCTCGACAAAACTCTTACGAATCGTGTGCGGGAAGCATACAGCAACCTCGCTCTGCCGAGCCCGCCCGCGCGTACCTCACCCACCTGCCCCAGGACCAGCCGCAGCACCAAACCCTGGGCGCTCACCAGCACACCTCTACTTGCCGATGCAGAAGCTCGAAAAAATCAGCCGCAGAACATCGTCCTTGGTGGTCGTGCCCGTCAACTCATCCAGTGCGCGCAGAGCCCGCTCGAGATCCAGCAGCAACACCTCGTGCGGCATCCCGACCTCCGTCGCCACCTGCGCATCCGCAAGTCCAGCCAGGGCCCCGCTCACCGCTCCATGCTGCCGCAGATTGGTCAGCAGACCACCCTCCCGCGTCACCTCGCCACCCCGCACCGACCCCAGAATCGCAGCCCGCAAGGCCGCTATCCCGGACCCGCTTCGCGTCGACGTCACCACAACCTCAACCGGCCCATCTCTCGCGGTCAACGCCTCCAACATCGGCGCCGGCCCGTGAAACAGATCGCTCTTGTTCACCACTACCAGCAACCTGCCCGCGCCGCCCTCGCCGAGTTCGCGCTCTAAAATCGCCAGGTCCTCCCCGTCGAGCCCCGCCGTCCCGTCGATCACCAGCAGCACCACGTCCGCCTCCGCCATCGCCTGCCTCGACCGCGCAATCCCCAGCACCTCCGCCTCGTCCAGCGACCCCGCACCTCCATCCGGCGCACGCAGCCCCGCCGTATCGATCAGCTCCACCGGCACACCCTCAAGCGCAATCGTCTCCGTCACCAGGTCCCGCGTCGTCCCCGGAGATGCCGTCACAATGGCCCGTTCCCGTTCCACCAGCGCGTTGAACAGCGACGACTTCCCCGCGTTCGGCCGCCCCACAATCGCCAGCCGAAACCCGTCCCGAACAAGTCGCCCGTAGGCATAGCTCCGCTCAAGCGCGGCCAGGGGCAGCCGCACCCCCGCAATCCACTCCAGAATCGCCGCCCCACTCAGCACGTCGATGTCGTCCTCTGCGAAGTCGATCCCGGCCTCAAGCGTTGCGATCAACCCGAGCAATCGCTCCTTTACCGGCCCCACCTCACGCGAGACCGCACCTCCCATCTGGCTCGCCGCCGTCCTCGCCTGGTGCAGCGTCGTCGATTGGATCAGGTCGTTCACAGCCTCCGCCTGCGTCAGGTCCAGACGCCCCGAAAGAAACGCCCTCTGCGTAAACTCCCCAGGCTCAGCCAGCCTCGCTCCCCGCCCCAGGCACCCCCGCACAATCGCCTCCAGCAGCACCGGCGACCCATGCGCCGCCACCTCCACAACGTCCTCTCCCGTGTACGATCGCGGCCCCGCAAAATAGGTCACCACCACCTCGTCCAGCACACCCGCGTCCTCGGCCCCAACCCCGCGGGCGGGTCCATCCAGCAGGTACCCGAAACGCGCCCGCCCCGCTTCCATCGGCTCCCGCAGCCGAAGCATCGGCGCCGCAATATCCTTCGCCTTATCGCCCGACAGCCTCACAACGCCGATGCCTCCCCGGCCCGGTGCCGTTGCAATCGCAACAATAGTGTCCGTGTCTAGCTGCATTGGAAAAGACTATCGCGCACGATCTCCTTTGCGCTCCCCTGCCACCCGGAAGACCGTTTCCGACTGCCCGCAAACTGTTGCCGTGACAGCTGCGACTGCATGACTTTCACCAACAAATTCCCGTTAAAAGATGGCTCCTAAATTGCTATCGACGTAGTATGCCCTGGACGTCCGGGGCGGCTTTACCTTCCACCTCCATGCGCAGCTTACGAGGACACTTCACCGTCATCATGCGGCGATCCGATCTGCGCACTCCGGCTTCGACCGCAACATCGACGGTTCACATTCGTCACGTCGTGGCCATTCGCCGGGTCTGCTTACACGCTTGGCAAATCGTTCCCACCCACGCGTGACCTCGGAAATCCGGCGTCCAACTCACGGACGACCGGAGGATTGGCAGAGGTGCATTGGCGAAGGCGCAGTTCGGCCTTCGCCGCTTTTTCATCCGCATCGCCCCCATCGCAAAACCGGCAGCCCTATCCTCACGAGACCGCCTCGGCCAAACATTTCCTATTGGCCTTGCAAACTCCTGCGATTAGATCATCCTCAGCTTTTCTTAACTATTGACCCCGGTCCACATAGGCTTGGGCCTTCGCATGCACATTCCCTCCACGCCCGGGCCAGGGCGAATCCCGACAATTGAAATTGGAGAACTTCTATGAAGCTGCCTCATGTCGCTGCCGTTCTAACGTCAGCTCTGTTTCTCTCGTCCGCGGCCCTGGCACAATGCCCAGCCATCGGCACAGCTCCAGGCTGCAACGAGATCATCACCGTGAACGCCGGCGGAACCTTCTCAGTCACGGGTGTACCCGCAAACGGAGTCAACTACGACGGCGCCGATGATGCACTCGTCGGCATCGTCAATCACAGCTCCTCGGCCATCAGCAGCATCTTCCTCAACGGCAACGGCACCGACATCTTCGGCTTCGAAGGCGATGGCATCTCGGCGGCCAAATTCGGCGCAATGGGGAACTCGCACGATCCGTCGCAGTACGGTGGACCGAACGCCTTCTTCTCCGGCATCTCTTCCGACCTCACCCAGGGAAACGTCAACTTCATCACACCCATCGCCGCAAATGGCGGAACAGGCTATTTCTCGCTCGAGGAGTCCTTCAACCCCAACAACCCCCCGACCCCAGGCCCAGGCACGGGCGGCGGCGTCACACCGGAACCCGGAACCCTCGTGCTGCTCGGGACCGGTGCCCTCGGACTCGTCGGCAGCCTTCGTCGCCGGCTCCTGAGCTAACCCACAGCTAGATCTAAGCCCCGCAGCGTTAAATCCAGCCCCCGCAGGTGCGATCCCCATCGCACCTGCTGTTGTCTTAAGTTTACCTTAAGGTTTGCAAACGGGTGCATAGCGCCTTTTCGGGCCACGCGCTAACCCTCTTCGTTGCATCAGTTATTCTTTGGCCCCCTACATGCACAGGCCTGTGCGCCCGGGCCGGGCAATCCCCTACATCCTTACTGGAGTTCCAGCATGAAGTACACCGCTGCCATTCTCACAGCTTTGGTCGTAACGACCTTACCTGCCCTTGCCGATAGCTACATCTATGGCCACGATGCCGGCTCACCCCGCATCGTGAAAATCGATAAAACCACCGGTGCTGTCGTTCAGACCTACACCGACCTGAGCGGCGGAAACGGACGTGGTGTCGTCGTCGTCAACTCGACGATGTACTACACCGATGCGACCAGCGGTTCGGTCTACTCCTATAATCTCGCGACCAACACCAACAACGGCGCCCTCTTCAACGTGGCGGGAGCGTCCGGCCTCTCAACCATCGCCTACGACGGAAAGAACCTCTGGATTGGCGACTACAGCGGAACCAACAAAGCCTACCTCTACTCCACAAGCGGAAGTCTTCTCAACACCATCTCCCTGTCCAAGTGCACGGGCTACTGTGATGGTCTCGAATACTTTCAGAACAGCCATGGAACCGGCTTCTTGCTTTCAAACGAGCAGGACGGCGGTTACGGATCCACAACCAACAACTATGACATTTACGATCTGAACGGAAAGCTCGTAACGTCCGACTTCCTCAAGGTAAATGGCCATACAAACGGAACCACCGGCGTGGCCTACGACGGGACAGACTTCTACACCTCCAACATCTTCAGCAGCAGCCTGAACGAATGGGATGGTGCGGGTAACTTCATCAAGACCCTCGCCATTACCGGCGGCGCGGGGTCCATCGAAGACCTGTCCGTGGACTACGCTCACGTTCTACCTCCGCCCCCACCGTCAAACGTCCCGGAACCGAGCACCTGGGTACTACTCGGCACCGGTGCCCTTGGAGTCGCTGGCAGACTTCGTCGCCGGCTCCTGAGCTAAGCCGCACAACGCTACACAGCCCCGGGAGGTGCGACGTCCATCGCACCCCCCTTCTTTATTTGCCCTAGCTCTGCCCCGGCGGCGGCACCATCATCGGTCCAACCCCGTGCCCCGCTCCCCGCCCCGGCCCCTCCGTCGGCAGCCCACCCGCCGTCCCGCCCCGCAGCCCTGCCAGGATCTGCGTCTGAAAATCGTTCGCCGCTCCCGGATTGTTCGGCAGAAAGATCGTATTCGTCCCGCCTCGTGTCCCGATATCCCGCAGCGTGTCGAAGTACTGCGTCAGCAGCACCAGCGCCATCACATCGTCGGCCGTCGACCCCGGCACCGTCTCGCGGAAGTGCTCGATCGACGCCCGCAGCCCGTCAATAATCGCCTGCCGCTCCGCCGCAATTCCCTGGCCCTGCAGCGCCTTGGACTGCGCCTCCGCCTCCGCCTGCTTCACCTTCAGAATCTTCTCCGCCTCGCCGCGCGCCTGCGCCGCCACCTGCGCCCGCTGCGCCGCGTTGATGTCGTTCATCGCCGCCTTCACCTTCACGTCCGGGATGATGTCCGTCACCAGCGCCGTCAGGATGTTGAACCCGAACCCCGACATAATCTGGTCCAGCTCCACCTTCACCGCCACCGAGATCCCCGACTGCTGCTCAAACGTCTCGTCCAGCGACAGCTTCGGCACATGCCCCAGGATCGAATTGAACACAAAGCTCTCGATCTGCTTCTGCGGCGCGCTCAGCCGGTAGAACGCGTCGTAGATCTTGTCGTCCAGCACCTGGTACTGCACGCTCACCGGAATCTGCACAAACACGTTGTCCCGCGTCTTCGTCTCCACCTGGAACTGCGCCTGCTTCACCTGCAGGTCCACAAAGAACACCCGCTCCGCAAACGGCACCAGCACGTGGAGCCCCGGCCGCGTAATCCTGTCGAACTTCCCGAACCGCTCAACCACACCAGCACTCGCCGTCCGCACCGTATAAAGCGTCTTCAGGATCGTCACCAGCGCCAGAATCGCAACAACCACGATCACAAAAATCAACGCAGAAGAAACAGGTTCCATCGATTGCGGCCTCTCCGCTCAGCAAGCATACGCCCCGCCCTCCCGGCCACCGCACCCCGCCAGCTCGCATCCACGCTCCCGTTCACGCCGCGGGCCTGTGGGCCTGCCACCGCCGACCGCAAATGTTCGTCCCGCGGAAACCCCGCCCTCAAAGCCGCCTTACCGACGCATCCTCACCCATACCCGGGCCCTCAAATCTTTATGTCCACCGCGGCCTTAACCTCGGTCTCAAATCAGCTCCCGAATCAAGCCCCGCCCCCGCTCCCCGCCGTCAACCTGCCGACCCAGGAAGGCAAGCTCTGGCGACCACGCCGCGTCCTCATCACCCCCGACGCCCTCGCCCTCCCTCACGGCCGCCTCATGCTCGAGCGTGCCGCCTCCTTCGGTGCCGAGGTCATCCGCCTCCCCAGCAATCGCCTCACCAGCTTCAGCGCCGAAACCCCCAGCAAGAGTTACGCCCTCGCGAAAACCACCTTCGCCATCGTCGTCGCGCCCCCAGGCCAGCGTAAGCTGCAGCCCATCCCGCCCTCCGCCGACTGGCAGTTCCACCTCGCCCAGGGCTGCCCCGCCCACTGCCAGTACTGCTACCTCGCCGGCTCCCTCGCCGGCCCGCCCGTCACCCGCGCCTACGCCAATCTCCCCGAAATCCTCGAAGCCCTCCGCCCCTACGTCGGCACCGGCAAGGTCACCTCCCGCTCCCGCAATCGCGCCCACGAAGGCACCACCTTCGAAGCGTCCTGCTACACCGACCCCCTCGGCATCGAGCACCTCACCGGAGCCCTCGAGGAGTCCATCCGCTTCTTCGGCGCATGGGAGCACAACGGCCACCCAGCCCCCGTCCAGCTCCGCTTCACCACCAAGTTCGACGCCGTCACCCGCCTCCTCGCTCTCCCCCACAACGGCCGCACCCGCATCCGCTTCTCCGTCAACGCCAGCAGCGTCTCGCGCGATTTCGAGGGCGGCACCGCCAGCCTCGCGCAGCGTCTCAAAGCGCTGCGTTCCATGGCCCTCGCCGGCTACCCTATCGGCCTCACCGTCGCGCCCATCATGCCCGTCCAAAACTGGCAGGCGGAGTACGACGACCTCTTCCGCAACGTCGCCGTGGCCGTCAATGGCATCGACCACCTGGACCTTACCGCCGAGCTCATTACCCACCGCTTCACACCGTCCTCCAAGGAGGTCCTCGTCGGCTGGTACCCCAGGACCACCCTCGATCTCCGCGAAGACACTCGCTCCGAGAAGCGCACAAAGTTCGGCGGCTTCAAGTACGTCTACCCCAAAGACTCCATGGTCGAAATGCGAGACTTCTTCGAAACCACCATCCAGGCCCGCCTCCCCAACGCCCGCATCCTCTACTGGACCTGAACCTCAAGCCCCCCACCATCCGAGGCACTCACGTCCCGCCACACGGACCCACCTTAAAAATGGAAGGCGAAGCTCCCCAATAAAGAGAACCTCGCCCGTCCCAACTTAGACCGCGCATTCAATCACACTTGCATTTTTGTCAGGCCGGCGTAGTCGGCGGGATCACCTTGGCCCCGATCGTTCCATTCAACGCGTTCGGGAAGAACCCGCCCGTGTTGTCGCTCTTCACGTTTCCGCCCGTCACAATCGCAATCACCTGGTCCGTCGTGCGGCCCGGAGCAATGGAAGACACGGTAATATCGGCATCCACGATCGTCGTCGCGACATACGTCGTCGCCGCCGTGTTCAAGGTCACGTTCACGTTCATGATGCCGAAATCGTCGACCACCTGAACCGGTTTCGGAACGGCCGTCGTCGGTGCTGGTAGCGGGTTCGCCAGCGAGGCTCGCAACGCCGAAATCTTCTGCGTGTAGCCAAGCAGTGTTCCATCCGTGTCCAGACCCGCGATCGACACACGCACCAGGCCCGCATGGTATGCCTCCACCGCATGGATCCCGATTGCAGCCGGCAGGATGCCGACCTTGTCCTGGATCAGGGGTGCAGCCCCGTGATACGCCGTCACACCGACATCCTCAAAGATGTACGCGCCGATCAGAAAATTCGCGTCGCTCGCAAATGGATCAAACGCCGCGCCTATCCCGGCCAGCGACGCCAGCGCGTTGAACGAGTTATACAGATCGATGTTTGGCATCGACACCGCCTTTGTCGACAGCACCTTCTGCAGGAAGCTCACATGCTTGCCTTCTTCCATCGCCGTCTCGGTCGCGTAGGCCTTGATAGTCGGCAGCGCGAATGGAACCGGCGCAAACGATGGCTTCAACGTCACAGTCCCGCCCGTCCCTCCGTTAACGCTGATCGGAATGGGCGTCGGCAGCTTGTCGATCGTCACCCCGTACACCGCCAGCGTGTAAAACTGCGCCTCAAGATACTCGAGGTTCAGTGCGAAGTTCAGAATGTCAAAGTCGCTGATCGCCGCCTGTGCGCTCGCCTTCGGCGCAAACGCGAGGCCCGCCAGCGCCGCTCCACCAACCGCAAGCATCGCGCGTCGGCTGCTCAGTATCGAATCCAGTATCTGTGTCTCTTGATTTGCCATGGAAGTCTGTCCTTAGGAAGCCGTGGTGGAGATAGTGCCGTTCAGTCCGTTCGGGAAGAATGCGCCGCTCTTCACGCCGGCCCCTCCGCCTGTCCCGTACACAATGTGGAGCACCTGGTCCGTCGTCCGCGAGAAACCAACCGCCGTCGTCGGATCTGCAGGAACGATGCTGCTAACGCTCAACGCCGTCTCGTTCCCTCCGCCAAGCATCCCGCGCAACGCCGATATCTTGTTGGCATAGCCCACATACGTCTGGTCGTTGTTCTGCGCCGCGAACCCGACCAGCAGCGTCCGTATCTCGCCCGCATGGTAGGCCTCCACTGCGGCAATGCCGGCCGCCGCATCGAGAATCGTATTGCTGCTGATCAGCGGTGCCGCGCCGTTATACGCCGTCACGCCAACATCCTCGAAGACAAATGCCCCAACAAGGTAGCTGTCCAGGCTCGAAAAGGGGTTGAAGCTGGCCCCAATACCCGCGGCCGCCGCCAGTGCATTGAATGCCGCCGTAAAGTCGATCGTGGGTCGCGGCACCGGGGTTCCGCTGTTACCCATAATCGTCGCCTGGATCGCACGCACATGGTTCAACTCATCCTGTGCGATCGCGTTCAGGTAGGTCTGCAGCTTCGGTCGCGCAGAAAGACCCGGAATCTGCGATCCACCCGTCACCGTTCCCGCTCCCGTTAGTGCGTCCGCATCCGAAAGCCCCGTGCCCGTCGCCGCGCGAAGATAAAACTCCGCCTCAAGATACTCAAGGTTCAACGCGAAGTTCAGGATGTCGTTGTCCGCGAAGGTCAGCGCAGGGTACGTCGGTGCCGTACCCGCCCCCGTCCCAGGCCCCCCGGAGCTTGAGCTGTCATTGCACCCGGCAATCAGTGCCGTGGCACCGAGTGCGCCTGCACCGGTCAGGAAGCTGCGCCTTGATGGCGCGGACTTCAATAGTTCCTTGATCGTTTCCACGTAAGAGACCTCATCCGAAAACAGTTCGATTGGGAGCCGCGCATCGCGGCCCAGTACTTCGTCTACGAGCGCCCATAGGCACCCGGTCAATCATGGCGCAGATCACGGACCTGCCATCCAATTCTGATCGTTGCAATGGCGCAGGGAAAGTGGCTGGGCTACACCAAAGGTGGGATTGCGTCGTCTCCGAAAACCAAAACCGAGAAGCTGACAGGAGAAGTTGCGTCGTTAAGATCGCTTGCGCTGTTGCGCTTGCGTTCGACTGTAAGGGAGCGCCTCTGGGTCGTCAATCGTTCCCTCACCTCGAAGCAGCACAACGGTACCATCCCCGGCAACGCTTTCACTGCGCTGCAATTTGAGGCACCTACCGACCATGAGGCGCACACACACAAGTCAGGCACACACCCGCCCACGCCGTTACCATAACCTCATGCCGGCCCACTTCTCCGCCGCCGCGCTCCGCTTCCTTCGCGGTCTCAAGCGCAACAACGACCGCATCTGGTTCGAAGCACGCCGCGACATCTTCGAGCACGAGATCAAGCTTCCCATGCTCGCCGTCATCGCCGAGGTCAACGAGGCCATGCTCGACTTCGCCCCCGCATACGTCCGCCCACCGCAAAAGGCGATGATGCGCATCTACCGCGACATCCGCTTCTCCAAGGACAAGCGCCCCTACAAGATCAACGCCGCCGCCTGGTGGGCTCGCTCCGGACTTGAAAAGACCTCCGGCGGCGGCTTCTACTTCGACGTCAACCCCACCGAGATCACCGTTGCCGCCGGCGTCTATATGCCCGAACGGGACCAGCTCCTCGCCATCCGTCGGCACCTCGCCGCCTCCGGGGCCGGTCGTCACACCGACCTCCGCCGCCTCCTTAACGCACCCCGCCTTCGTAAGCTCATGCAGCCCATCGATGGCCAGCCCCTCACGCGCGCTCCCAAGGGCTTCCTTCCCGACGACCCCGCCATCGATCTCGTCCTCCCTCGCCAGTGGGGCGTAGCCGCCACCCTCCCCGCTGAGCTCGCCACCGGTCCCGGCCTGGTTCGCGAAATCGTCACCCGCTTCCGCCTCGCCGCGCCCGTCGTCGACCTGCTCAACGAGCCCCTCACCCCGGCCCTCAGACGCCCGATCTTCTGACCCCCGCCCGCCGCCGCCCCGCGGCACCATTAGCGACCATCTCCGATCCAGCACAAGTCCATCGCTCCACCACGAATTCACCACGGAATCGCCCGACGTAGGAGCACCCAAATCCCTGCACCACCCTGTAAATCTTGCCTAAAGCGTGCTAAATACCGCACAAAGCCCACAAAAACCCACAAAACCGGTTGACAAACCCCAGCAAAGGGCCGAAGGTGAACTTCGGAAACATCTCCGAACCCGCGTAAACACTGACGATTTCGTTCGGTGCGGTAAGAGAAAAGCCAAATTCGACAGGAAAATCAGGAGAACAACATGGCAAAGGGAATCACAAAGACCGCTCTGGTCCGCCAAATGGCTGAAAAGCTTGAACTTGGAAACAAGCAGATCACCGGCTTCTTTGATCTGCTCTCAGAGACCGCCGTCAAGGAAACCAAGAAAAATGGCGAGTTCACCATCCCCGGAATCGGCAAACTAGTCAAGGCAGAGCGCAAAGCGCGCCTCGGTCGCAATCCTCAGACCGGTGAAACCATCAAGATCAAGGCGAAGACCGTCGTCAAGTTCCGCGTTGCCAAGGTCGCCAAGGACACAATCGCGCCCGTAAAGAAGTAAGCGGCGCCGACCATAAGTCCTTTATTTGCAACGCTGCCATCGAAGCTAAGCTCGGAGCCGTTCGCCTGGCCAGTCTCCGGCCAGTCGAACGGCTAGCGCTTCCTCTGGATGCCACGCAGCACAACGGCCAGTCCGAACGAAACCAGGACGCCTTGCAGGACAAGGATGGCGTTGTACCGGAACCCGAAAGCGGCAAAAGAGACAGCCGCCCCCCACATGTAGATCTCACCAGCAAACGCCTGCCGCCAACGTCCTGCGACCGCATGCGTCGCCCGGGAACCCCCGAACCGCGGTATCACCCTCGGAACCCGCTCGCAGTACTCCGAATAGGCCGCGCGTTGTGTATTCAGAAGGAAGCGCTCCTCCGACATCACGAGTGCCACCTGCAGCGCAGCGATCGCCAGGATGCAAAAGATCGCGCCACTCGGGGACATCAGCATCGAAAGCGCCAGCGTGTGAAGCATCGTACCTACGTATAACGGGTTGCGAATGTACCGGAATGGACCCTGGGACGCGATCTCGCCTCCTCGAAGGGCGGGGTCATGGACCGTCTCTGACCCCAGGTAGGCGGCCCCCCACGTTCGGAGGAATGCCCCAGCAAACGCCAGCGCAATGGCCATCGCGGTAACGCTTACGATAGCCGTCCCGAGATCGATCCTGAAGTCGGTGGCGAGCGCCATCGGCAACGCAATCCATACTCGGCTCCCCCCGGCCCCTCCGGACTGAGCCCATGAGATTCCAAACGCCGCCAGGTAGATGACTAAATGAAGGGAGTGACGGAACCGGAAGATCAGGTTCAGCACGCCAGTTGGTGCTCCCGAGCCCTCAGTCACCCTGCGCCCCGAAAGATCTGTTCGCGGAACTCACGTTAGGAGCTGGCCTCCGTGCCTGTAAGGGCCTCAAGCAGGAGGTCGAAATCCTCCAGGCCTGAATACTCGATGATCACCCTGCCTCTGCCCTTCTTGTCCTCGATCAATACCTTCAGCCCAAGCTTTCTCTGCATCTGCTCCTGCGCCTCGCGAACGTTAGGATCGGCAGCCGCAGCCTCAATCGTAATCCTTCTTCACCTTCTGCTCCGGATGAAGCAGCCCCTGCACAAACGACTCTGTCTGACGAACCGACATCGAGAGCGCCGTCACCTTCCGGGCCGCCGCTCGAATACGATCGGCAGACTCGAGCGCAAGCAGCGTCCTCGCATGTCCGAAGCTGAGCACCCCACCCTCCACGCTGCTTTGTACCTCCTCGGGCAAGCGAAGCAGCCGCAGAAAGTTCGAGACGCTCGCCCTGTCCTTTCCGGTCCGTACCGCCATCTGCTCCTGCGTCATCCGGAACTCCTGGCTGAGCCGGTGGTAAGCACGAGCCTGCTCCATCGGATTCAGGTCCGCTCGCTGAAGATTCTCAACGATCGTCATCTCCATCGCCTGCTCATCCGATGCCGGCCGGAGAAACGAAGGAATCGTCTCCTTCCCCGCCTTCCTCGACGCTAAAAGCCGCCGTTCTCCCGTAATCAGCTGAAATCGACCGTCCTTACCTGGACGTACAACGATCGGCTGAATAACGCCGCTCGCCGCGATGGACTGCGTCAGCTCCTCCAGCCGCGCCTCATCGAAGTTCGTCCTCGTTTGGAAAGGATTCCGGTCGATCAGATCGCACGAAATCTCCATTGGCTGCCCGTTCGGTTCACTCGCTTGAACCGCAACCGGAGCAGGAGCAGCCTGCCGCTGTGGCAAAAGCGCCTCGAGTCCCCTGCCAAGTGCTCTTCTCTTCGTATCACTCGTCCCGCTCATCGCAAATCCTCTCTAGCTCACTCAGAGTAAGGCCAGAAACGCACCTTCTTGGCTGGTCTCGTCCCGATGTCCGAGTCGCTCGGGCTCTTCCTGCGGGGCTTGGCAACGCCGTTTCTCTCCAGGAGCTCCAGCGCGAGCTCCCGGTATGCCTCTGCCCCCTTCGATCTCGGGTCATAAATGGCGACCGGTTTGCCGTGACTCGGCGCCTCTGCCAACCGGATGTTTCTCGGAATCGTCGTTTTCGAAGATCCTTCCCGAAGAACTCCCTCAGGTTTGCCGCCACCTGCTGTGACAGGTTCGTGCGGTCGTCATACATCGTCAGAAGAACACCCTCAAGTGACAGGCCTGGGTTGAAGGCTTGGCTTACCCGGTCGAGTGTGCTCATCAGCTCCGAGATTCCTTCGAGAGCAAAGTACTCCGCCTGCATCGGCACCAGTAGCCCGTCCGCGGCCACCAGCGAGTTCAACGTAAGCAGATCCAGTGCCGGAGGGCAGTCGAGCACAATAAAGGAGTAAGCGCCAAGCACTTCGGCGATGGCGTCTCTAAGTCGGAACTCCCGTCGCTGCTGCCCAACCAGCTCGATATTCGCGCCAATTAGATTCTTGCTTCCAGGAATGATCGAGAGGCTCTTGATACTCGTTGGTACCGTCGCGCCCTCCGCCTTCGCCGTCCCGCTGAGCAGGTCGTAGACGCTCAACCGGGTCTCGTCGCGAGCTAGCCCGATCCCGCCCGTAGTATTCGCCTGTGGATCGCAATCGATCAGGAGCGTCGGAAACCCCTCAAGCGCAAAAGCCGTACTGAGGTTGATTGCAGTCGTAGTCTTGCCAACCCCACCCTTCTGGTTGACGACCGCGATGACTTTAGCTGGTTTTGTGGCATGTTGCTTGTCTTGACTTGTCTGCATCGCTCGCTGAAGCCTAACCCGTTACCCTCTCCACTGCAAATAGCTCCGCGGTGTTCCACGTGGAACGAATCAGGACGGCAGCCTTCATACCCGCCCCTCTATGTTCCACGTGGAACGGTGACCCTCCTCAGGCGGAACAGATACGACCTCTCGCTCTCCGGCACCTTCCACTCCTCAACCGCCACCAGGCTATGCCCCATCTCCGGCAGCGAACCCTCAGATCCCAGCACCCAGACACCCTCTTCGGCCCGCTCCGCTGCTACAGCAAGTGCGACTCCGGGGCAGTCAACAGCTCTCATCACCACGCTCCCAAAAGTCCGCCCAGCCGGAAGGGCCTCGACGCGCCCGGCCCACACCTCCATGCGCAGAGATAACCTCCGCACCACTTCACGCAGAAACGCCGCCTTCTTGCCCTGCGATTCGGCCAGCGTCACCCTCAACTCCGGATGCCAGAGCTGAAGCGGAATCCCGGGAAATCCCGCCCCGGACCCGAGATCAAGTACCGTACCCTCACCATCCACGTGCCGGGCAAGGAAAAAGCTCTCCCCAAAGTGCCGCCGCACAATCTCCCTTTGATCCCGAATGCTCGTAAGGTTCATCCGAGCGTTCCATCTCAGCAGCAGTTCAAGGTAAACAGACACCTTCTCGCATAGTTGAGTCTGGTCCACCTCCCTCTCACCGGCCAGGAGAGGGTGCAGATACGGAAGGAGCAGATCTCCTATCTCCTCAGACTGTCAGCTGCTCCCGGGTCATGAGGCCCGTCGCTCTCCGCTCTTCCTCTTCGACTCGCGCACGGCATCGACAAAGGAACGGAAGATGGCCCTCGACGTGGCACTCAAAGCCGTACTACGCTCCGGATGCCACTGCACGCCAAAACATAGGCCGGCAACCCCCCCGTACCATCGCCCTCGATCGCCTCCACAACACCGTCCTCCGCCGAGACGGCGCTGATACGAAGTCCATCCCCAACCCTCTGAATCGCCTGGTGATGACTCGAGTTGATCAGCAAACGGAGTTCGCCGGCCTTGGAGATCGCTTCCCTCTGATCCACGCACTCCGCCACCAGGGTTCCCGAGCTCACGACCGCGGAATGCGCCACCGCAACACTGGCGCCCGCAGAGTGATTCACCGGAACGCAGCGCAGGTCCTGTACCAGGCTCCCCCCCTGCAACACGTTGATCGATTGCGCCCCGTAGCAGATGCCCAAAACCGGCTTTCTTCCCGAAGACGCCTCCTCCAACAGTATCCGGTCGACCGTCTCGCGTTGCAGATCGGCCGGAGCACACTCGGGAATGGCCTCCTCTGCATAGCGCCGAGGATCGACGTCAGCAGGGCTTCCTGGAAGCAGAATCCCGTCACAACTCCTCCCAATCGCCGCTAACTCCTTCTCGGAGACTCCAGCTCAACCCGTACCGGAATCCCACCCGCCTCCTGTATCGCCTGGGCGTACATGGGCCAGGACCGCAGGTTGTACTCAGGATCGCTGCTGGTTGGGACCGGAATCGCAACCCTAAGCTCGACGCCCATCGCTCGCATCACCCCCGTCACGATCAATCATAAAGGGGAGTGCACCGGCATCAAGCCCGACCTTACCGGCTGTGTGTCATATAGGTATGCGTGATCGCGTCATATACCCGTTGCGTAAGCGTATCTGCCTCCCGTGTCGTCAACCCCGTCGTCACAATCGGCTCCCCAACCACAACAAGCAGGGGCCTTGGTCGCAGGTGATATGTGTGGATGGGAAGCAGCTCAAACGTACCAACTACCGTAACCGGCACCAACGGCACCTGGGCCCGGATCGCCATGAAAGCCGCACCCGACAGAAAAGGCTGGGTCTCGCCCGTGGACGACCGACCCCCCTCAGGAAAGATCAGCAGCGGCACCCCCGCCTTCAAGGCACCTACCCCACCATTCAGGCTCATGATCGAACTGCGCGCACTCGACTGGTCCACCGGAACCTGGCCCGAGCGATGAAGATGCCAACCGATAAACGGCACCTTCCACAGACCTCGCTTCGCCAGAATCCTGAATTGAAAGGGAAGCTCAGCGTACAAAACCGGCGTATCCATATAACTCAGGTGATTCGCGGCATACACCGCCGTTCGAGGCTCCGGAAGGTTCTCGAGCCCGATCACCTGAACCGGAGACAGGCTGAGGCGCAGCAACACACCAGCCCACGCTCGCGCAATCGCATGTTGCTGTCTCCCCGAGTCATCCCACAGGGAAGTCAACAAGGAAACACAGCCAAACAGTGCCGTGACCAACCCCATCAGCGGAATCAGGATGACGTAGTTGATCCAGCGCAGCAGCACACCTGCCGCGGCCTGCTCCCTCGAAGCCGACGAGGTTGCAATCAAGCCAGCCCCTCAGTAAGCCGCAGCATCTCCCCAACCAGGTACACGGACCCCGTCGCGACAATCAGCCCCTCCATCGGCGTTACGGCACAGGCCTCTTCCAGCGCACCACCCATGTCGGGCGCCGCATGCGCCGGTACGTCAAGCGCCCGTGCCGCGGCCAGCAGGTCGGCAACCGCTGCCGCCCGCGGACTCTCGATCGGCGCAAGAATCACGTGATCGCCGCGCCGGTCAGGATCACCGGACGCCGAATCGAACAGGGGCAACAAGATCTGCGTCATCTCCCTGAGGTCCTTGTCCCGCAGGCAGCTGAAGATCAACGTCCGCGGCAGCGCCGCCGGCAGTTGCGACACAGCCGCACGCAGTGTCCACGCGCCTGCCGGATTATGCGCAACGTCCAGCAGCAACAGATGCCCATCGGCAAGCCGGAGAAACTGCAGTCTGCCCGGCCAGAGTGTACCTTCCACGCCACGCTCAATGGCATCATCAGATATCTTGTAACCCTTGTTGTTACGTAATTCCGCCGCAGCCGCAATGGCCAGCGCAAGATTACGCTGCTGATGCTGACCTCGAAGCGGCGAGGCCATCGCAAGGCTCTTTCCGTCAAGCGTCACCCGGTACCTGTTCGAGGCAAGCAGCCCCTGCGACCCCTCATCCACGCGCTCGTCGTCGTCCGAGCCCGGCTCACCTTCACTTGCACGCGAACCCCGAACACCTTCGCCATGCGCCGGCATGTACGGAACGGCGGAGATCGCTCGCAACCCCGGCAGGGTAGCCGCAACCTCCCCGAAAACGCGGTTCGCCTCCGGATGCTGCGGCAGCGTAATCAACGTCCCTCCCGACCGCAAAATCCCCGCCTTCTCCCAGGCAATCTCCGCAATCGTCGACCCCAGGTACTCCTGGTGGTCGAGTGCAATGTCCGTGATGATCGACAGCAGTGGATCGACGATATTCGTCGCATCCAGTCGCCCTCCCAGCCCCACCTCGAGCACGACGATCTCCGCCCGGCGCTCCGCAAAGTAGAGAAAAGCGATCGCCGTCAGCATCTCAAAGAAACTCGGCGCGAACGGAAGAGCACCCATCTCCACCAGCCGCTTGGCAGACGTCTCCGCAGCAAAGTAATGACGCCCAAAGTCTTCGTCCGAGATCGGCATCAGCACCGCAGGTCCCGCACTGATCGGTACGTCTGTCGAGGAGTACTCCGACGGCAGCGTCGGCACGCTCAGCTGGATCCGCTCATTCACCTTCACCAGGTGCGGTGACGTATACAGTCCCGTGCGGTACCCCGCAGCCGCCAGGATCGATCCCAGCGTTGCCGCCGTCGATCCCTTGCCGTTTGTCCCCGCGATCAGGATCGAAGGGAAGCTCCGCTGCGGGTCGCCCAGCGAGGCCGCAAGAGCGCGCATATGGGCAAGATCGAACTTCCGGCGAGGCACGGTCGGCCCTGGGCTGACCAGCTCTTGCCCAAGCGCGTAAAGCTGGTCGACCGCCGCAGCGTAAGACATGCGTCCCATTCTAGCGAATCAGGAGGGCCCCGCCGCCCGCGCCCGCGTCCTCACCGCCATACCACTTCCGTGTCGGCCTGTTAACGCATCGTGGGATTCTGCATCGGCGCCGAAGGACCCATGATGTGATGGTGCCAGAGGAGATATCGCAACAAGATGAACTCCATCTGAGCCGAAAGAGTCCGGGATCATTACAGTCCACGGAACACAAGGAGAGCAGGATGCATTTTGCATTGGCGGTAGCATTTGGTTCCATCATGGTTGCCCCGTTTGTTGGTCGGTGGCGCGCAAATGTCTGGCTCAAGTCGCACGTTCAGGCTCGGCGTCCACTGCCGAAAAATGTCATCGAAATTGCATAAGCATCCATGCTCTTCGAACCCTGTCATCGGGTCGCACCGCTCGTCGGTGTGACCCTTCTTTTCGTCCCCCTCTCAGCCCTATTGCTTCGCACGCCGTCAACACCAGCGGCCAAGCAGATATGCTTGAACGGTGAGCCAAGAGACCATCTCCATTCAGCTTCCTGACGGCAGCGTCCGCACCGCCGCGCCCGGAACAACTCCCCTCGACATCGCAACCGGCATCTCTCCCCGACTCGCCGCGGCCGTGGTCGTCGCACGCATCCGTCCGCTCAAGGCACCGGCAACAGAGGGCCTCCCCGCCGGAGCAGAAGCCGCCGCCAGCGAAGAGGCCATGTACTCCGAACACGCCGGCGCCGCGCAGGGAACCCGCATCGTCGATCTTTCCGCCCCGCTCCACGAGGATGTCGCACTTGAACTCCTCAAGGAGACCGACGAGGACGCGCTCCGGGTCCTCCGGCACTCCGCCGCACATGTCATGGCCACCGCCATCCTCGAACTCTTCCCCGAAACCAAGCTCGGACACGGTCCAGCCACCGATACAGGCTTCTTCTACGACGTCTACCGCGAAACCCCCTTCACCGAGGACGATCTCGCCGCTATCGAAAAACGCATGGCGGAGGTCGTCGCCCGCAACGAGCCCTTCCTTCGAGAGCATGAGCCCCGCGAGCAGGGACTCAAGGACTACGCCCAGCACGGTGAGTTCATGAAGATCCACTTCATCGAGCGCTTCACCGCGCCCGGAGAGGAGATCTCCCTCTACCGCAACGGCAACTTCACCGACTTCTGCCGCGGCCCGCACGTGCCGTCAACAGGCCGTGTCAAGGCCTTCAAGGTCACCGCATTGCCGGCGCCTACTGGCTCGGCGACGAGAAAAACCAGCAGCTCCAGCGCATCTACGGCACCGCCTTCTTCAACGACCAAAGATCTCGACGCGCACTTCAAACGTCTCGAAGAGATCAAGGCCCGTGACCATCGCGTCCTTGGCAAGCAGCTCGACCTCTTCTCCATCCAGGAGGTCGCGGGTGCCGGCCTTATCTTCTGGCATCCCAAGGGCGGCCTCGTCCGCAAGATCATGGAAGACTGGATGCGCGACGAATGTATCCGCCGTGGTTACAATCTTGTCTTCACACCCCACATCATGCGCCGCGAGCTCTGGAAGATCAGCGGGCACGAGGGCTATTACAGCGAAAACATGTATCCACCGATGGAGCTTGACGACGCCGAATACCGTCTCAAACCGATGAACTGCCCCGGCCACATCCTCATCTACAAGAGCAATCCACGCAGCTACCGTGACCTCCCCATCCGCTACGCCGAATTAGGTAACGTCTATCGTTACGAACGCTCCGGCACCATGCACGGCCTCCTCCGCGTCCGCGGCTTCACCCAGGATGACGCCCACATCTTCTGCACCCCCGCCCAGATCGAAGACGAGGTCGTCGCCTGCATCGACTTCGCCCAGTCCGTCCTCAACACCTTCGGCTTCGCCGACTTCAAGGTCGAGCTCTCCACCTGGGATCCCAACAACCGAAGGACTACACCGGCTCGCCCGAGCACTGGCACACCGCCATCGACAGCCTCAAGTCCGCGCTCAGCCGAAAAGCAGATCGCCTACAAGGAGATCCCCGGCGAAGCCGCCTTCTACGGCCCCAAGATCGACATCAAGCTCGTCGACGTCCTCGGCCGCCTCTGGCAGCTCTCCACCGTCCAGTTCGACTTCAACCTCCCCGCCCGCTTCGAGCTCGAGTACACCGGCGAAGACGGCGAAAAGCACCGGCCCGTCATGGTCCACCGCGCCCTCTTCGGCTCCGTAGAGCGCTTCTTCGGCGTCCTCATCGAGCACTACGCCGGCGCCTTCCCCATGTGGCTCGCGCCCGTCCAGGTCGGCATCGTCCCCATCTCCGAGAAGCACCTCGCCTACGCCGAAGCCGGTCAAGGCCAGCTCGAAGCCGCAGGCCTCCGCGTCGAGCTCGACGCGCGCAACGAGAAGATGAACGCCAAGATCCGCGAGCTCGCCCTGCAAAAGATCCCCTTCGTCCTCGTCGTCGGCGACAAGGAATCCGCCACCGACGCCGTCAGCGTCCGCACCCGCGGCAAGGGCGACGAGGGCAGCGTCCCAGCTCGACGCCTTCCTCGAGCGATGCGACCGTCCTTGTGAAAGATCACGCCATGATCTTGTGACCGCACGCTGCTGGCGAGGAGAGCGACCCCACATCGCCCTTTTCAGGCATCTCAACACCAGATGTTCACCCTCCGCCACCAGATCACCATCCACGCTCCGATCCGACGCTGCTTCCTCCTCTCCACCAGTGTCGCCATCGTCGAGAAGGAGCTCCGCATGCACCCGGTCCGTGGCCGGACCACCGGCTTCGTCACCGGCGGCGATACCGTCCGCTGGAAAGGCTGGCAGCTCGGACTCCCCCAGTTCCACGAGAGCCTGATCACCAACTTCAAACAGGACCAATTCTTTCAGGACCGCATGATCGCCGGTCGCTTCCGCACCTTTGAGCACGATCACGCGTTCACGGAAGCCGGCAACGGTAGCGTCACCCTCTCCGACGAGCTCCGCTTCTCAATGCCCTTCGGCTGGCTCGGATGGCTCGTCGGCCGCTGGATCATGGTCCCTCACATCAAGGGCCTGCTCAAACGGCGCTTCCGCCTCCTTAAGCGCATCGCCGAGACCGAAGAATGGCGCAGCTACCTGCCTTCCAGGGACGAGCATCTCAAGCCCTGAGGTGTCCCCACCATGAAAGCGATCGTCCTGCACGAGTATGGCCCCCCAGGCAAACTGAAGTATGAGGATGTCCCCGATCCCGTCCCCGGAGAGGGCGAAGTCCTCGTCCGGCTCGCAGCGACCAGCGTCAATCCCATCGACTACAAAATGCGCTCCGGCGAGGCTCCAGGCCTACATGCCAGTCGCAGTTCCCCGGCATCCTCGGCCGCGACGTCGCCGGCGTCGTCCGCCAGCTTCGGGCCAGGCGTCACCGGCTTCAGCCGAAGGCGATCGCGTCATCGCGCTGGGCGAAAAGACCTACGCCGAGCTGGTCGTCGTCAAAGCCTCCTCGCTCGCCATCCTCCCCCCCGATCTCGACCTCGTCGAAGCCGCCGCACTCCCCCTCGTCACCACCACGGGCGAGCAGCTCATCACCCGCGGCGCAAAAATCGAACGCGGCCAGACCATCCTCATCGCCGGCGCAGTCGGCAGCGTCGGCAGATCCGCCGTGCTCACCGCAAAGAAGGCAGGAGCCATCGTCATCGCCGGCGTCCGCAAAAATCAGCTCGACGAGGCCAGGGAGCTCCACGCCGACGAAGTCCTCGCACTCGATGACAAGAGCGCCATCGAAAAGCTCGGCTACCTCGACGCCGTCGCCGACACCGTGGGCCACGAAACCGCCGAGCAGCTCATCGCGAAGGTCAAGCAGGGCGGCGTCTTCGCTTCAGTCCTCGGCCCCCCGGCGAACGCCAGGCTTCACCCCACCGTCCGGGTCGAGGCCGTGCGCGCCGAACCTGACGCCCAAGCCCTCCGCACCTTCGCCGAAGATGTCCTCGCAAAACGCCTCATCATCCCCATCGATCGTATGGTGCCCCTCGCCGATGCCGCCGACGCGCACGCAGCAGCCGAGAAAGGCGGTGTTGCTAAGATACTTCTGCTCGCATGAGATCTCACTGCGGAACGCCGGGAGCGTCTTGCAAACCATACGACTCACCACCCTGATCGATGCTCCCGTCGAACGCTGCTTTCAGCTCTCCCTCAGCGTCGATCTCCACATTCTCTCCGCAACGCGTACCCGGGAGCGGGCCGTCGCCGGCAAAACCTCAGGGATCCTCGGCCTCCACGACTCCGTCACCTGGCAGGGCCGGCACTTCGGCCTAAACCTCCACCACACCACTCTCATCGACGCCTGGCGACCCTTCATCTACTTCCGCGACATCATGAGCGAGGGCCACTTCGCCTTCTTCGAACACGATCACCACTTCGCGCCCAGCGGCGAGGGGACTCGCATGCGCGACGAGATCCGCTTCGCCGCGCCGGCCGGGCCCCTACACTCCTTCTTCGAAGCGAGGCTCCGAAGCCACCTCAAGACCGTCTTCGCAACTCGCAATCAAACCGTCCAGCAGGTAGCCGAGTCAGAGGTCTGGCACCGTTACCTCGACAACCAGCCCCCGCTCGACCTCACGCCGCAGCTGCCCCCGCACAGGTCCATCCTCAGCGCCTAGCGCGGACGAAATGCGCTCCGGATCGTCCCCAGGCGCTCGGCATCCACCTTCGGCCCATCCCCGCCCCCCGCCGGCTCTGGCTTCCTCTCGTCCGTCGGATAGAGCACCACGTACCGCCTCGAAGCCTCGCCCGAAGACGCGCTCCGCAATCCCGAGCTCGCCAGCTCCAGGTGCAGCATCCTCCGCTCGCGCGAGTTCATCGGCGGAAACGCATACGGCCGCCCCGTCGAAGTCACCGTCGAAACCGCCAGGGTAGCCGCCCGCTTCATCTGCTCCGCGCGCCCCGCCTTGTACCCCTCCGCGTCAAACGAGATCAGATCGTGCTCCTCCGGCGCAAGCCGCAGGATCTCCGTCGACAGGCTCTCGAGAGCATGGAGGAGCTCTCCATTGCGAGCCACCAGCAACCTCGCCTCAGGCCCCGAAAAGGCCACGCGAAGCTGCGGCCGCCCGTCCCCGTCGCCGCCCGTCAGCTCGTACGTCACCTGCATCGCACTTGCTTCAGCAAACGCTCTCAGAAACCTGTCGATCTTCGTTGATGCCGAAGCCCATTCCATAGCCTGCTGCTCTTCCTTATCTACCCTGTCCGGTCAACGTCTTCCCTGGATCGTGCTGCCCGCTCCGGCCTTACGTCGAGCACGCCGCGCCGCAATCTCACGCATCTCCCGGCCAAGCGACGTCCGGTTCATCACCGCCTGCTGCGCAATCCCGATCAGGTTGCCGACCGACCAGTAGAGCGCCAGCCCCGACGCATAGTTCCACGTCATGTACCCCGACACCGCCGGCATCATAAACGCCATCATCTTCTGCTGCTGCGGATCCACACCCGGTGAAGGCGTGTAGTACTGCACCAGGAACTGACTCACAACCATCAGGATCGGCAGGATATGGTACGGGTCGGCGGCCGTCAGATCCGGCAGCCAGAACCAGTGCGCCTGCCGCAGCTCCACCACCTTCGGCAGCATCCCGAAGAAGGCAAACAGCAGCGGTAACTGGATCAGCGTCGGGATGCACCCGCCAAACATATTCACGCCGTTGTCCTTCTGCAGCTGCATAATCTCGGCGTTCATCTCGTTGCGCTTCGGATCCGTGACCTTGTACTTCTTGTACCGCTCCTTGATCGCGTCCATCTGCGGCTGGATCCGCTGCATCTTCAGCCCGCTCTGCATCGTCTTCACGCGCAGCGGCAGAATAATCAGGTTGATCAGAACCGTCAGGATCACGATCGACCAGCCCCAGTTCGAAGCCACGTGCGCATGGATAAACTGCAGCGCCAGGAACAGGTACTTGCCGATGATCCCGAAGAAGCCGAACTCGAGTAGCGGCTCGAGCGTCACACTCGGGTTCGCCCCGTGGACGTTCTTGAGGATGCTGACCGCCTTCGGTCCCACATACATCCGTGTCTGCGTCCGTCCGCTCGCGTCCCCGATCGCCGCTCCTAGGATCGGCACGTTGATCGCGCCCTTCGCCGGAGACCCGCTACCCAGCCCCGTCCGCCGGATCGTCTTCGCCACATCCAGCTCGTTATGGAGCGTCGCCAGCGTCGCCGTCGATGGCTGGTCCGGCAGAAAGATCGCCGCGAAATATACGTCGCTCACACCCGCCCAGTCGAACGGCCCGTTCAGCGTCTGCCCGCCCGAAACCTTCTTGGGCGCCTCGTGCTGCTCCTTGCCGTTGCTCATCGAGTCCAGCTGCGCGCTGTTATAGAGCGTCGCGTTCTCCTGGTCGCCAAAGCCACCCGGCCAGCTAAGCAGCGCACGAACCGGCGCACCATTGCGGGTCACCTGCACGTCCGCATGCAGCACATACGTCTCGTCGAACGAAAACGTCTTCCGCACCTCGGTCGTCCCGTCGGAGTACGTAAACGTCAACGACCCCGGAACACTTATCGTCCCCGTCGCCGACGGCACATACAGCGCCTGCTGCAACCCCGTCGTAAGCGCCTGGTCGTACGTATAAAGCGACAACGGGTACCCAAACTGCTTTGCCGCCTGCTGATGCACCAGGTCCAGGGGCTTCCCGTCGCTGTCCTTGAACGTCGACTTCGGCGCATCCGGCCGCCGCTTCAGCTGCCAGCTGATCGCCTGCGCGCCGCGATTCGAAAACGTGATCCGGTACAACTCGTTCTCGACCACCGTCGTCGCCTCGGCAGCCGCCTGCACCACAGGCCTCCCCGGCGTCCCTGCGGCAGACGGGTCCGCCGTCACCCCACTCGACCCGGCACCGGCCAACAGCGAGGGCGATGGCTGCGCGATACCCGCCGCAGTCTGAACCACGGGCGCGTTGGCATTCGGCGAAGCCGTCTGCGGATTCTTCTTCGCGCGAAAGTACTGCAGACCGAAGAAGACAGTAACCATAACAAGCATCATGACGAGCAGGGACTTGTTATCCTGCCCGCCTTGTTGATTTGGATTCTTGAACTCTGCCAAGCGGGACTTCCTATCGTGTGCGGAGGGGCGTGAAGCGCTACCCCTATGCTAAATGGTTTGCCTCTGCAGGTGCTGTCGGCACCGGGTCCAACCCACCCTCCGAGAAGGGATGGCATCGCGCCAACCGCCCGAGCGCCATCACCCCGCCTCGCCAGAGCCCAAACCTCGCCGTCGCCACGTACGCATACTCCGAGCACGTCGGAAGGTACCGGCAGCGCGACGGACTCAACGCATGAAGCGCCGGCGAAAGCGCTCCCCGGTACACCGAAAGAAAGACTCGCGCCAGCAAAGGTGGCCGTTCGTCGTTCACCGAACGAGACCCGCTCACGAGCAAGCCCCTGGCGCGGGTCCAGGCGCAACCTCGGTCTCGAAACTCCCCTGCGCCCCACCCGGCTCACGGCCACGCGCCTCACGCCGAACCATTCGCTCCACGCTTCGAAAGACCCCCGCAACCTCCCGCTCAAGAACCGCAAATGGAAGGTCGATCACACCTCGCCGCGGATGCAAGATCACATCCACTGACGCCGGCAGGATCGAAAGGTTCCGCCGCACCGCCTCACGCATCCTCCGCTTGATCCGGTTCCTGTCAACCGCCTTGCCCAACACCTTACCCACCGTCAGCCCCACCCGCGGGCTCCCCGGGTCGGCGACGCGGAGCGGCCGCCCATCGGTCCCCGTCTCAGGCCGAACGGTGACAAAGTAACTCATCTGCTTCCCGAACTGCTTCCGGCTGGCTTTGTACACGCGCTGATAGTCCGCATGCTTCCGCAGCCGTGCAACCGAGCTAAGCGACATGGCACCCCTTCGCCCGACTCACCGAGGCAGCGGACCGCGTACTCTCAGAAACGGGAACGAAACCCTCTGCACTCGACGCCGGCCGGCTCACGACCCAAGCTGCTCCGCAATCGACCGAGTCATCGAGCTCTCAACCCCGCCCGTATGCTCGGTCGTCACACTCTCGATCAGCACGATCCAGGTCTCGAGCTCAGCAGACGTATTGTGCCTGACGCCTCGAGGGACCACGAAAAACTCGCCCGGCCCCACGGACACGGCTCCACCATCCGCCTCATCGCGCCCAATACACAGCCTCCCTCGCAGCACGAGAAACATCTCGTCCTCAAGCTCGTGAGCGTGCCAGGGAAATTCACCCTCAACCCTCGCCACCTTGATGTACTGGTCGTTCACCTGGCCGACTACCCGCGGAGACCACAGCTCCGGAAGAGCAGCACACGCCGCTTCCAACAAAATAGGCTTCTCTTGGCGCAACGGAACTCGCTTCAAAGGCAGCAAGCCTAGTCGCGGAAGCCCGCGCTGACGGCAATCTTGTGACGGCCCTTCGCGCGCCGGCGGTTCAAAACGGCGGCTCCGGCCTTGGTCTTCATGCGGGTCAGAAATCCGTGGGTCTTCGCGCGATGGCGGCGGTTTGGTTGAAAGGTACGCTTCGGCATGGTGCGTGTATCTCCTGATCGGGCCTCGAGCTCACGATCGAATCTCTTCGCTGTTGCAGCGATCTCTGAGTATACAAGACCGTTCGCCGATCTCCAACGATCAAACCGCCGCCCACCAGGAAAATGGTCGCGCCCTCATCCCTCCGGATCTCCCCCAGCCCCTCCCAAATCGATCTTCACAAGGAATGGTGCAACTCGGTTTTTAATCACTTTGTCACCCAAAACGGCCCCAGTCTTCCGTGCTACTATCAAACCCGCTTCGCAAGACTTTACCTCGACGTTTTTAGCTGCTGAGAGCCTGTAGGTCATAGCACATTGCCGCTCCCCCATCGCGTCCAGCGCCTGGCGGAGACTCCTCGAATCCAGAATCTCCACACCCGCAGTCATCAGCGGGAAAGGATATCTATTCGCTTTTACGCCGCATCCGCTGCTGCGATTTCGCCTCTCCCGCCTGGCCTCGAGGACAGCGCGCGCACGACAAGGAAGTACAGAATGTCTTTCGTTCCTACGGCTCCCGCCGTCCTGAATCATTGGGTCCGCATCCTTTCGGCCCTCGAGAAAAAGATCAACCGGCAGTCCTTCGAGACCTGGTTGAAGCCCACACGCTTCGCTCGCCTGGAAGACAGAATCCTCTACGTCCGCATCCCCTCCACAGACTTCGCCCACGTCGGCGACCGCTACGGCGACCTCATCCAGGAGGCCATCGAGAACCTCGCGCTTCCCATCGACGACGTCAGGTACCAGACCCCCCAGCGCGATCCCAGCACACCCCGCCTACGCGAAGATGGCGGCTTCGCCCCGCTGCCCAGCCACAGCCCCAACGCCCCCCGCCCCAACGCCCCCAACCCCCAGCGCACCTCGCACCTCGGCCACGACTCCGCCCACCACGCGCAGGCCGCCCCCACCGCCGCACCCGAGCAGTCACGCTTCGACTGGAGCTCCGCCTCCCAGCTCAACCCGAAATATCAGTTCGACGCCTTCGTCATCGGCTCCGGAAACCAGTTCGCCATGGCCGCCTCGCAAGCCGTCGCCGAACGACCCTCCAAGGCCTACAACCCCCTCTTCCTCTACGGCGGCGTCGGCATGGGCAAAACCCACCTCATGCACGCCGTCGGACACGACGTGAAACGCCGCCAGCCCCACGCCTCCATCTCCTACGTCTCCGGCGAAAAGTTCACCAACGAGATGATCAACTCCGTCCGCTACGACAAGATGACCGGCTTCCGCGACAAGTTCCGCAACGTCGACGTCCTCCTCATCGACGACATCCAGTTCCTCGCCGGCAAGGAGCGCACCCAGGAGGAGTTCTTCCACACCTTCAACACCCTCCACGAGAGCATGAAGCAGATCGTCATCGCCTCCGACCGCCCCCCAAGGAGCTCGCCGATTTCGAAGACCGCCTCCGCTCCCGCTTCGAGTGGGGCCTCATCGCCGACATCCAGCCCCCCGACCTCGAGACCAAGGTCGCCATCCTCCAGAAAAAGGCCGAAACCGAGCACGCCACCATCCCCACCGACGTCGCGCTCTTTATCGCCTCCAACGTCCGCACCAACGTCCGCGAGCTCGAAGGCGCCCTCGTCCGCCTCATCGCCTGGTGCTCCATGCACGGCGTCGAAATCACCCTCCCCACCGCTCAGGTCTGCCTCAAGCAGTTCATCGACACCCAGGTCCGCAAGGTCACCATCGAAACCATCCAGCGCACCGTCGCCGAGCAGTTCGGCATGCGCGTCGGCGAGCTCAAGCAGAAAAACAACTCCCGCCAGATCGTCGTCCCACGCCAGATCGCCATGTACCTCGCCAAGCAGCTCACCGAGGCCTCCCTCCCCGAGATCGGCCGGCAGTTCGGCGGCAAACATCACACCACCGTCATGCACTCCATCTCCAAAATCGACGAGCAGCGCCGCAACGACAAGGACCTCAACCGCACCCTCAACAAGCTCCTGGAAACCCTAAGCTAAGCCAACTGGCGCCCCGCATCCCCAGCACGTTGTCATTCTGAGCGCAGCGAAAGAACCCCCGCATTCGCTCCCGCCCAAACAAGCCCAAAAGCCACCATCCAAACCAATCCCGCCGCCTACCTCCCCAGGTACCGCTCCGGTATTGCGGGCGACCCCGGCCTCTCGCTGTCCCACATAATGTTCGTGACCCAGTACCGCTCCCCGTCCTTCAGTATCTGAAAGCTGTTGATCCCCCTCGCAAACGGCTTCGGATCCGTCAGCGCTCGCCGGGACTCGTACGTGCTCCAGACCTGCACAAGGTCTCCGAACGCCTCCACCTGGTTGTGAACGCTCCGCTCAA
Source organism: uncultured Acidobacteriaceae bacterium (assembly GCA_963752655.1). Taxonomy (GTDB): domain Bacteria; phylum Acidobacteriota; class Terriglobia; order Terriglobales; family Acidobacteriaceae; genus Edaphobacter. Next base: position 165,478 of record CAVVZK010000011.1, on the reverse strand, counting down.
AGAACCCCTTCGTCGTCAACGTCCCGCTCGAACGCGCGATGTACCCGTCGATCGTCAGCACCGCCACGTCCGCATGCGTGCCGTCCCCAACCGGCCGTATCGGGATCAGCCGCGCATCCGGCACAAACAGCGATCGCATCCGGTCCCAGTCCCTCGCCTGTCCTGCCGGCCCCGAGATCACGTCATACACCGCCGCCACAATGTGCTCTACCGAGTCCACATCCGCTGTCTTGGCCCGTGGCCACCCGGCGTGTCCTGCAATCGACCCCAGCGGCACCGCTGGCCCGGCCTCCGCAGCCTTTGCCGGCGCTCCCGCACCTCCACCCGCCACCTGCGCCATCGACACATATCCACAGCCAAGGCCCAGCACCGCGATCAGCTTCAACATCTCCACTGGACACCCTCACCCTTCACCAGACGACCTATTATCCTCTCGCCCCTCCGCTTTGTGTGAATATCCAGCCGCCCATAACCTCCACCGCTTGCTGCATTTGCCGTGCCTTCCCACACCTCGCACCCGGTTTGTTTTCACCCGCTGCGACCCGCCCTGTGCAGAACAGGAACAAGCCGGCACCCAACCTGTTCAACCCGTCCGGGCGTCCTTCCTTTTCAGGTTCGGGCACGGGCCTTTTCTGAATCTGGACACAACCCTAAACCGCCCATCTTCAACAGCATGGGACAGTCCTCCACATTTCCAGCGCAAACGACTACGGCTACTGTTTCTTCTCTCTATTAACGTCTCTCTTAGAAGTACTCTTCGCACCCGGACCTCACCATCCCCCATTCGGGGAAGGCCTGCGGTACGGGCACGCTTTCCCACAAAAACAAATCTCCACCATCCCCTTCAGGATCGCTAGAATCGTGAAAACCTGAACAGGGGACCTCACCGTGCGTCGCATGCACCTTCGGTGTAGAGTCTTCGCAGCCCCCAAGCAGGACCTCTGGAGAGATCGATCATGACGAGTGCGACGCAGGATCCCGAAATGACAACAGCCGCATCCGCAGCACCCGTCGGCAACCTCGAGATCACCGTCTCGCGCGCCGAGCTGCTGCGCGAGCTCACCGCCGCGCAGACCGTCGTCGAGCGCAAAACCACCATCCCCATCCTGTCGAACTTCCTCTTCGAAGCCACATCCGACGATGGCGGATCAGGGCCGCCTCACCATCACCGCCACCGACCTCGACCAGAGCCTCCGCACCTCCTGCGCCGCCAAGGTCAAAAAGCCCGGCGCCTGCACCATCCCCGCCCGCAAGCTCTACGACTACATCAAGCTCCTGCCCGAAGGCGACATCTCCATCAAGCTGATGGACAACCACTGGGTCCAGATCCGCGCCGGCCGCTCCAACACCAAGATGGTCGGCATGGCCCGCGCCAACTTCCCCCAGGTGCTCCGAGTTCCCCGCCGCCGGCTGCTTCAGGCATCTCCGTCGCCTGCGCTCCGCAACATGGTCGCCAAGACCATCTTCGCCATCTCCAACGAGGAGAGCCGCTACACCCTCAACGGCGCCCTCCTGGTCCTCAAGGCCGAGTCCATGGCCATGGTCGCCACCGACGGCCACCGCCTCGCCCACATCGAGAAGCTGGGCGAGACCCTCGAAGGCATCTCCGGCGAAAAGAAGACCCTCATCCCCCGCAAGGCCCTCTCCGAGCTCTCCGGCCTGCTCTCGCAACACCGACGCCGAGACCCTCGACTTCGCCGACGACGACCAGACCCTCTTCTTCCGCGTCGGCGGCCGCGTCCTCACCAGCCGCAAGCTCACCGGCCAGTTCCCCAACTACGAGGCCGTCCTCCCCCGCGACAACAACAAGTTCGTCATCGTCCGCTCCGAAGACCTCATGGGCTCCATCCAGCGCGTCGCCCAGTTCGCCGACGAGCGCTCCGGCGCCATCAAGATCCGCCTCGAGCAGAACGAGCTCAAGCTCTCCTCCTCCTCCACCGACGCCGGCGAGTCCGAAGACACCATCGAAACCCCCTACAACTACGACCCCCTCGTCGTCGGCTTCAACTCCGCCTACCTCATCGACTTCCTCAAGGCCATCGGCAACACCGGCGAAGTCCGCCTCGAGTTCAAGGACGCCCAGTCCGCCGGCCAGATGCGCCCCGAAGACGGCAACGAAGACGTCAAGTACCGCTACATCCTCATGCCCATGCGCATCTGACCCCCGCACCCCGCACCCCGCACCCCGCACCCCGCACCACCGCAGCCGCGCTTCCGCGACCCATCACCCCTCCACCCACCCTCCGCAGCACCCTACGGCTGTCATTCTGAGCGAAGCGGAAGAACCCCCGCATTTCGCCCTTGACGTTGCCGTTGCCTGTTCTTTTGCTTGTCATTCTGAGCAAAGCGAAGAACCCGCTTCTCTACCCACAACACCAACTCACCCTGGACCCAGCTTCTTCGAAGCAACAACATCTCTGTCAAGCCCGACCGCCAACCAAATCAAGCCGTTTGAGCCACATAACACTGGCGCAACCACCCCCGCCAACAAGTTACACTTGATCTAGAACCAACGCCAAACCCAGTCCGCATCAACACCCAAGCCAGTACCCCCCACCTAACCCTAATCAGCCGAAGACTTTACCCTGTAAGTACGGGGGGGGAGGGTACCCGACCCCAAGGGCCCCAACACAAGCAAGCAATGGAACCGCAACACCACGCATCACAGAACAAAGAACGGCCTCCCCGGGCAACGACATGCGCATCCACCTCCCCGCTCTCCTTCTCCTCGTCACCGCTCCACTTCCCGCCCGCGCTCAGGAGCGCCTTCCCCCGCAGGTAGCCGGCACCTGGCGTATCGTCCGCATCCTCCCCGTCCACGGAAACGCCTGCTGGTCCGAGCAGCAGGCTCAGCCTCTGGTCGGATCGCTCCTCCAGTACAGCCCCACCCGCATGCGCTGGCAGGGCGGTGTCGTCCCCCTCACCGGCATCACCACCCGCTCCGTCACCTCGAGCACCATGGCCGGCGAGAGCCCCGGCGGGCGAGCCACTCAACCTCGCCGACCTGGGCATCCAGACGCCCAGGTCGCCATCGAGGTCAACATGCAGCACGACGACGCCGACATCACCGGGTCCACCACGGAAGTCCCCGGCGACTCGGTCCTCATCGCCGGCCCCGGACGCATCATCGTCAGCGCCTGCGGCATCTACATGGAGGCCCGCCGCCTCCAGCCCCGCAACCGAGTCCGCCCGCAAAGGCCTCTGACCGGTCTGCTCACTGCCGCAGCTCCACCAGCGTCGCCCCCTGCCCGCCCTCGTAGTGCGGCGGCTCAGTCACCCCGGTCACATGCGGATGCTTCTTCAGATACTCGCGCAGCGTCCGCCGCAGCACACCCATGCCCGTCCCATGGACGATCCGCACCCGCGGCAGACCCGCAAGAAACGCCTGGTCGATGTACCGCTCCACCTCCCCCTCCGCCTCATCCGCCGTCCGCCCGATCACGTTGATCTCGGAGGGCACGTAGTCCCCGTCCTGCGACCCCGCGACCGTCACCCCCCCACGCCCCCTCCGAACCTCCGCCGAAGAGATCGCCTGGACCGGCGTCACCTCCACAATGTCATTCCGCGGAACGCGCATCTTCATCTGCCCCATTGAGACTTCGAACGTCTTCCCGTCGAGAACTCTGTTGACCCGCGCCTCCCGCCCCAGCGATCTTCAGTCTCACCAGATCACCCACACGCACCTCCACCTCACCCTTCGCCCGCTTCGGCGCATCCGTCTTATCCGCACCAGAGATGTGGGCCACCACCGTCGAGTTGAACTGCTCCGAGAACTCCCGCTTCAGCCGTGCCACCCGCAAGCGCAGAGTCACGCGCGATCTTCTGCGCGACCGTCTTGTCTTCGATCGCCTTGACCGTCTCCTTCAGCTGCGCCGAGAAGTCCTCGAGAAGTCCGTTCAACTTCCCCTCAAGCTCGCGCGTCCGCTGCTTCTGCTCGTTTCGTCCCTCAAGTCTCCAGCCGCGACCTGCTCCCGCGCAAGCTCCTGCTCTCGCCGCCGCAGATCGTCCCGCTCCCCCTTCGCGGCCGCAAGCTGGTCATGAAGCTGATCCAGGAACTCTCCGATGTCGGCCGTCTGTGTCGTCATCTGCGCCCGGGCCTCCGCGATGATCGCCGGCGCCAAACCCAGCCGCTCCGCGATGTTCAGCCCCGCCGACGCACCCGGAACCCCAAGCCGCAGCTCGTACGTTGGCGTCAGTGTCTCTCGGTCGAACCCGACCGCAGCATTCAGCACCCCCGCGTTGTTCGCCGCATACACCTTCAGCGAGGTCAGGTGCGTCGTCACGCAGCACCAGCTTCCAGCACGCTGGAAATGCCTGGCCACCGCCACAGCCAGGGCCGCCCCTTCCTCGGGATCCGTCGCCGACCCAAGTTCATCCAGCAGCACCAGCGAACTCCGGTCAGCCGACCTCGAGATTCGGTCCACATTGACCACGTGCGCCGAGAAGCTCGACAGGTTACGTTCGATGGACTGCGCATCTCCGATGTCCGCGTAGACACTCTCGAACAGCGGAAGCACCGCGCGCTCTGCCGGAACCGGAATCCCAGCCTGCGCCATAAGCGCAAGCAGCCCCACCGTCTTAAGCGAGACCGTCTTACCCCCCGTGTTCGGACCGCTAATGATGAGCTGTCGCGATTTCGCCGGCATGATGATCGTTAGCGGAACCGGTCTTCCGCCCTCCTCGGACGACTCCTCTCCAACCCTCCCGGCCGACCTCATCCGAAGCTCGAGCAGTGGGTGCCTTGCGGCCGTAAGCGTCAACTCGTCCGAGCCCCCGGCGTCCGCTTTGAAGAAGCTCGGCTGGACACATTCGAGCTCGAAGGCAAAGCGCGCCCGGGCATAGAGCGCCTCGGCCTCTGCAAGCACACATGTTCCAACGTGGATGGCACCTGCATTCTGAGCGATTGAGCGTGTGTAGGCCGCCAAAACGCGATGGATCTCGGCCTGCTCCTCGTCCAGCAGCCTAACCAGTTCATTGTTCCGTTCGATCGTCTCGAGTGGTTCAACAAACACGGTCTGGCCTGTGGAGCTGGAGCCATGAATCACGCCGGGCACGCGCCTCTTGAACTCAGCCTTGACCGGGATGACGAAGCGTTCGCCACGGACGGTGATTACGTCCTCCTGGGTAGCTCCCTCCTCACGCAATTGTCTCGCGGCTCGCCGTAGGCTGTCCTCAATTACCCGATGCTGCCGCTCCATGGCCCGCCGGATTCGCCTGAGCTCCGAAGAAGCGTCATCCGACAGACTGCCGTCCGGCTCAATCTTGCCCCTTAACGTTCGCACCAGGGGAGACAGGTCCGTTCCGAGCATTGGCTCGGAGAGCTCCACAATACCCGGCCAGCTAAACCGTCCGCTGGTCCGATTAGCCTCGAGCAGGTCTACCCAGGCACTAAGTCTTTCAATCAATGTCAGAAGGCTGAGTATCTCGAGGCCATCAAGAGCGACGCCTTCCACCCGTGCTTCATCCAGAAGGGAAGTTGGGTCAAACAGACCGTGGAAGTCGAAGCTGCCCCCGGCAGAGATCATCGCACGCATCTCCGATGTACGCTGGTGCTGCCTTTCGATCCAGGACAGGTCTCCCGACGGTTCAAGCGCGAGCAGCCAAGCCCGTCCCAGAGGCGAAAACGTGGCACTCGCAACATGCTCCCGCAGCCTGGGCCACTCGAGGGAGGCGGCCCCTGTCTCGCATAATGGCGCCGGTACAATCGGCAAAAGTTCCAAGCTCATCACCTGATATCGTAGACCGCACCGTGGAACTAACAATTCGCCAAACGCGTATTATCAGCAGCGCGTATCAGCATTGGATGGGCTGGACGCGGCAAAGCTTCACTGCGCGAGGTGCGTCTTGATCTGTCAGGCTTGCAACGCAGCAATCAGTCCAGATGTTCGCTTCTGTTCCAGATGTGGCGCGCCAGCTCTTCCTACCCACCTCCCACCACAGCAGTCCCCTTCCGCCTCCACAGCTGGTTACGTCCCGCAATTCGCTCCGCGTCCTCGCGTCATCCGTAATCTTCACACGCTTGGCGTCCTCTGGTGTGTCTTTGGCGCCTACAGAATCGTAACCGGCCTGATCGGCATGTTTTTCCTTCACGCCGTATCCACGAACGTTTTCGGAAGTCAGGGCTGGCTCTTCAACAACGAGTCGCCCTTCCCGCAAAGTTGGATGGCCTTCCTCGTTCCCGTGCTCGCAACCGTTACACTTGTATCCTCCGCTATGGCCTTCATCACCGGCTACGGCCTGCTCAGCAGACGGCCGTGGGGAAGGATCCTGGGGATTGTTGCTGCCATTCTGGCGATCCTCAAGTTCCCACTCGGCACAGTACTTGGCATCTACACTCTCTGGGTCCTCGCACCGGGGGAGTCAGGCGTTGAATACGATGCAGTCGCCGCGCGCGACTAAGCTGGCGCGCTTACACGCGTTCGCCCCCATAGACTGGATCCATGAACTTCCCTGCAACCAGACTGCGCCGCCTTCGCCGAACCGAAGCTTTGCGGTCGCTCGTTCGAGAGACGAGAATGGTTCCGAGCGCCCTGATTTGTCCTTTATTCCTCTGTCCTGGCGAGGGTGTTCGGCGCGAGATCAGCTCAATGCCCGGAGTGTTCAATCTTTCCATCGATGAGGCCATCAAAGAAGCGGAGCTTTGCGCCACTCTCGGACTCGGCGGTCTGCTTCTGTTCGGCCTCCCAGCCGAGAAGGATGACCAGGCAAGCGGTGCGTGGGATCCAAACGGCATAGTTCAGCAGGCACTTACGGGCCTTCAAATCCGATCGAAGGCTTGACTCGCTTGCACAGATCGCCGATGTCTGTCTGTGCGAGTACACCTCCCATGGTCATTGTGGCATCGTCACCCGCACTGGCGAGAATTATCTGATCGAGAACGACTCAAGTGTCGAACTCATCGCCAGAACAGCCGCCTCTCTCGCGTCCGCAGGCGCGGACATCGTCGCTCCCAGCGACATGATGGATGGCCGGGTCGCCGCTATTCGCGACGCGCTCGACAAAGCAGGCCAGCAACAGACACCCATCCTCAGCTACGCCTCCAAGTTCTCGTCAGCCTTCTACGGCCCGTTTCGAGAGGCGGCGGACTCCGCACCCCAGTTCGGCGATCGTCGGAGCTACCAGATGGACGGTGCCAACCTCCGAGAGGCCATGCGTGAGATCGAACAGGATATAGCCGAGGGTGCGGACATGCTCCTGATGAAGCCCGCTATGCCCTACCTTGACGTGCTGAGCGAAGCCCGGCAGCGCTATGACCTCCCCATCGGCGCATACCAGGTCTCCGGCGAATACAGCATGCTCCAGGCAGCCTTTCAGCGTGGCTGGCTCGAACCCGACCGCGCCATGATGGAGTCCCTGCTCTCGATCCGGCGGGCTGGGGCCGATTTCATCGTCTCCTACTTCGCGAAGGATGCGGCGAGGCTCCTTCGATAACCTCAAAGAGGCGGCGTGCATCGTCCGCTGGTCTGCGACATCAGACTGGTGCGGGCTAAAATAAGCTGTTCGGCATCGCAAGGAATGGAGTGCGCACATTTGGCAGACACGATCTTCGACTTGGTAGTGTTGGGCGGTGGTCCCGCCGGGTACACATGTGCTATTCGCGCAGCACAATACGGGCTCAAGGTTGCCCTCATCGAAAAAACCGACAAACTCGGAGGAACGTGCCTGCACTGGGGCTGCATCCCGACGAAATCCATGCTCTTTTCGGCGGAGATCTGGGATCACCTGAAGCACGCTGACCGCTATGGCATCGAGGTCAGCAACCCCAAGCTGAACTGGAAAGGCGTCCTCGCACGCAAGAACGATGTCATCACGAAGCACACCAAGGGTCTTGAGTTCCTGATGAAGAAGAACAAGATCACCACCTTCCAGGGCTACGGTCGTCTTACCGGCCCAGCGCAGGATGGTGTGCACACGATCGACCTTGACCTCAACGGGAAGAAAGAGGTCGTCAAGGGTAAGAAGATCGTGCTCGCGACCGGCTCTGACGCCCGCATGCTCCCCGGCTACAAGCCCGACGACACCGTCCTTACCAACATGGAGATCCTCACCATCGACCACGTTCCCGCCTCGCTCGTCGTCATCGGCTCGGGCGCCGTTGGCGTTGAGTTCGCCTCCGTCTTCAACAGCTTTGGCTGCCAGGTCACCATCATCGAAGCGCTTCCTCGCATGGTTCCCGTCGAAGACGAAGATGTCAGCAAGGAACTCCTCCGTGCTTACAAGAAGCGCGGAATCGACGTGCACGTCTCGGCGAAAGTCGACAAGATCGAAAAGACGGAGAGCGGCGTCAACATCCACTTCACCAAGTCTGATGGCAAGGGTGAGATCAAATCGGCGGAGAAGGTTCTCGTCGCAGTCGGCCGCGCACCCCGCACGACCGATATCGGAATTGAGAAGACCAAGATCAACACCGATCGTGGCTTCGTCACTACAAATGAGTGGATGGAGACGACCGAGCCCGGCATCTATGCCATCGGGGATGTCGTCGCTGGACTTCCCCAACTCGCCCACGTGGGAGCTATGTCTGGCCTCGTCGTGGCAGCAAAGCTGGCCGGGAAGTACGCCCGTCCGGTCCGCCGCGACCGCATCCCCGGCTGCACCTACTGTGACCCTCAGATAGGCTCCGTCGGTCTCACCGAGGCGCAGGCCAGGGACAAGGGTTTCCAAGTCAAAGTTGGCAAGTTCCCGTTTGTCGGGAACTCCAAGGCGACCATCCTCGATTCGCATGACGGCTTCGTGAAGGTCGTCTCCGACGCCAAGTACGGCGAGGTCCTCGGCGTTCACATCATCGGTCCCAATGCCACCGAGCTGATCGCCGAAAGCGTGACCGCGATGGAGCTCGAGGCCACCGTCGAAGAGATGATGTTCACCATCCACGCTCACCCTACCCTCGCCGAAAGCATGCTGGACGGCTTCTCGAGCGTCGAAGGCATGGCCATCAACGTCTAGCTCGCCGATGCTGATCCACCTCCTCAATCTCGGCCGCGTCCCCTTTGCGCAGGGGCTCGAGATCCAGAGGCGTGTCGTCGAAGCTCGCAAACAGGAGCTTATTGGTGACACGCTTCTCCTCCTGGAACACCCACCGGTCCTCACCCTCGGCCGCAATGCGACCCGTTCCAACATCCTCGCCACGGACGAGTACCTCGCCCAGCGTGGCGTCGAGATCCACGAGATCAATCGTGGCGGTGACGTGACCTACCATGGCCCCGGCCAGCTCGTTGGCTATCCCATCTTCGATCTGCGCGGTGATCTCCCCGGCAAGCGGGGCCCACACCTCGGTCCAGTCGACTTTGTCCGCCTTCTCGAGGAGGTCCTCATTCGCACCTGTGGCGACTTCGGCGTGCTCGCGCAGCGTATCTGCAAACGGACTGGTGTCTGGACGATCCCCGGCGGCACCGTGCGCGAAAAGAAGATCGCAGCGATCGGTATCCATGTCTCCCGCGCCGTCACCTCGCACGGTTTTGCCATAAATGTCACGACCGATCTCCGTGACTTCGATTGGATCATTCCATGTGGCATCGCCGACCGGCAGGTTACAAGTCTTGATGTTGAGGCTCCCGACAGCAAATTACCGGAACAAACACCCACAATGGACAACGCCTTGAACGCGACGGCGCGGAACTTCGGCCGTATCTTCGGTCGCCAGATGCTGCTCGTGCCCTCAATCCACGAGCTCCTCGGCCCTGCCACACCCGTAGCCCGAGCCGTATAATCCATTGTTGCGCGGCAACCCGCATAATCAGCCTGAACTGACAGAAGGATCCTCATGCCGACCGAAGTAGTCATGCCCCAGATGGGCGAATCGATCACCGAAGGCACCATCACCAAATGGCTCAAGCAGCCAGGGGAGACCGTCGAGCGTGACGAACCGCTCTTCGAGATCTCAACGGATAAGGTCGACGCCGAAATCCCCTCGCCCGCCGCCGGCACCCTCCAGGAGATCAAGACTCCCGAGGGAACGACGGTCCAGGTCAACACCGTCGTCGCCGTTATCGGCGAAGCTGGCGCGAAGACTATCCCAACCTCCACGCCGGCAGCCTCAAAGGAAACAGCAGCGGAGACCGCAGCGAGTCCAGCCGCTGACTCGGCCACACCCGCGGCCGTAGATGCTCCCGCGCCCGATCTTGCAAACCCGCCCGCAAACCCAGGCACCGAGTCAGGCACAGTCTCCGCCGCCGCGCCCGAGCAGGCCGGGGCCGGTACCGAGGTCTTGATGCCGCAGATGGGCGAGTCTATCACCGAGGGCACCATCACCAAGTGGCTCAAAAAGGTTGGCGATACGGTCCAACGCGACGAGCCTATCTTCGAGATCTCGACGGACAAAGTCGATGCCGAGATTCCCTCCCCGATTGCCGGCAAGCTCTCCGAGATTAAGGTGGCAGAGGGCCAGACGGTAACCATCAACACCGTTGTTGCCATCATCGGTGGCGGCGCAACTCCATCCTCAAAGCCCGCAGCACCGTCCGCCTCCGTCCCTGCGGCGGCGCCCGCACAACAGGCGAACGGGAAGCCCTCCGCCGCTCCGGCCGCATCCGCTTCACAGGCAGAGCACATCCGCTCCTCTCCCCTCGTCCGCAAGATCGCGAAGGACAACAACGTTGACCTCGGCCAGATCTCCGGCTCTGGAGCTTCCGGCCGCATCACAAAGTCGGACATCCTCGGCCACATCGACGGTGGAAGTGCCGCACCCGCATCCCAGCAGCCAGTCGCAGCTAGCGCAGCGGGGACTACACCAGCCCAGCCCACGTACGTGCAGGCAGAGTCCGCAAAGGCCACCACCGCACCTGCCAAGGCCGCCGCTGCCGCTCCACCCATGCCGGGCGAACTCGTGCCCATGTCAAAGATGCGCTCGATCATCGCCAAACGCATGGTCGAGTCTAAGGCCACCAGCGCGCACGTTCACACGATCTTCAAAGTGGATATGACCCGCATCGTCAAGCTCCGCGAAAAGGAGAAGACGAAGTATGAGCAGCGCAATGGCGTCAAGCTCACCTACATGCCATTCATCACGCGCGCTGCGATTGCCGCTCTCCGCAAGCATCCCATCGTTAACGCCGCGACCCAGGGCGATGCTGTTCTCTATAACAAGAACATAAACATCGGTATCGCCGTAGCATTGGAGTGGGGCCTCATCGTACCTGTGATCAAGCAAGCCGAGGAGAAGTCCTTCCTTGGGATCGCACGCTCCATCGTGGACGTTGCCGACCGCGCCCGCAACAAGAAGCTTGCTCCTGACGAAGTCGCCGGCGGCACCTTCACCCTTACCAACTCCGGCATCTTTGGCGAGCAGTTCGGAACACCCATCATCGCGCAGCCACAATCAGCGATCCTTGGCATCGGTGGCCTCAACAAAGAAGCCATGGTCCTCACCGACAAGGACGGCCAGGACACCATCGCAATCCGCAGCATTCAGCGCTTCACTCTCGGCTTCGATCACCGCATCATCGATGGTTCGGACGCGGGCAAGTTCATGTCCGACTTCAAGGCTTATCTTGAGAACTGGTCCGAAGACCTCGGTTGATCTCACGTGGGTACGCACAGGAGGCGAGTCCGCTGGGATCGCCCTTCTTCGTTGCCCGTAACCTTTACGACTATAAGAGCAGCGCCTGAGCTTGCAGCACACGTTCCACTGCCTCTTCGGCCGTACGTCCCACGGACGAAAGATGCCCCATCTTTCGTCCTTTCCGAGGCCGCAACTTTTCATACAGATGGAGTCTCACGCCTGCAACCGTAAGAGCCTGGTCGAATCTTGGCTCCTTAGGCTGTCCATCTTTCAGCCAGAGATCACCAAGTAAATTTGAGATCGCCGCTGGCTGGATTAGATCGGTATCGCCTAGCGGCAAATCGCACACAGCCCGTACAAGTTGCTCGAACTGGCTGGTTACGCAACCACGTTCGCTCGCGTGGTAGCTGTTGTGCGGCCGTGGTGCTAGCTCGTTCACCAGCAGCTTTCCGTCCGAAGCGACGAACATCTCCACTGCAAGAATCCCCTCAAGCGAAAATGTCTCCGCGATCTCTCTCGCAATTCCTTGCGCCTCATCGCGTAGGCGATCGGTGATCGGTGCAGGCAACACACTCCAGGCCAAAATCTGCTGCTCGTGGTGATTTGAGGCCACCGGATACACTCGCACTTCGCCACGAGGAGATCGCGCCACCAGCACCGAGATCTCCCGCTCAAGATCGATCGCCCTCTCCGCGATCCCCGGCCCTTCGCCCAACGCCTCCCACGCCCCTCGAAGTTCAGCCTCAAGATCGGCGCCGGCAGCAAACCCGACCTTGCCCTGCCCCCGCCCGTCGTATCCACCTTGTGCGCTCTTGCAAAAACATCGCCCATCCAACTCGCGGATCGCCGCCCGTAATTCCTCGAGCGATCTGACTGCGCGATACTCTCCAACGGGAAAGCCATTCCGCACCAGCCAATTCTTTTGCTCGATTCGGTCCTGGATGATCGCCAGCATGGCCCCACCCGGTCGCACTGGCGCAAAGTTCGCCGCAGCCGCCATGCTCCCTGCTGAGATCTGCTCGATCTCGAGGGTCACCACATCGCAACCGCGAGCCAGGTTCGCCGCCTCGCGAGTGTCGTCCCACCCGGCTTCAATACACCCATCCACAACAAACCGCGCCGGGCAAGCCGGGTCCGGGTCAAGCACCAGGATCCGATATCCCATGCCACGCGCCGCCATCGCTGTCATTCGTCCCAGCTGACCGCCGCCGAATATCCCAATCGTCGCGCCAGGTAATATCGGCCGTCCCGACTCCATCTCGCTAGAACTCACGAACCCTCACCCTCGAGTTCCCCCACCAGTACCTCGTTGGTGCGCTTGGTCCGCCACTCCTCCAGCCTGGCCTGCAGCTCTCGATCCGTCGTCGCAAGTATGGCGATTGAGAGTAGCCCCGCGTTCATCGCGCCCGCCGCCCCAATCGCGAGCGTCCCCACAGGAACGCCTCTTGGCATCTGAACAATCGAGAGCAGCGAATCCATCCCCTGCAGCGCTGTTGCGGGAACTGGAACACCTAGCACCGGGACGACGGTCTTTGCCGCAATCATCCCTGGCAGGTGTGCCGCTCCGCCCGCCCCCGCGATGATCACGCGAAGGCCCCTCGCCACCGCAGATGCCGCATAGGAGAACAGCAGATCCGGCGTACGATGTGCCGAGACGATCCGTACCTCGTGCGCAACACGAAACTCTTTCAATACCTCGACCGCATTCCGCATCACCGCGTAGTCGCTGCGGCTGCCCATCACCACTCCTACCACAGGCTCGGCGTCCATGGCCCGATTATAACGAGCACAGGGCGCCGAGTCCCGGATCCATACACCGCAACCGAAGGCGTCAGGCAGCAAGCCTTGCGCCCCCGCTAGATCTTCCGGAAGTAATCGATCGCTAGGTGAACTATCGTCAACGCACCCCCGGCAGCACCTGCCATTCCTTTCATCCGTTGCATCCCCTTCTCATGCGCGTCTACCCTCTTCTCCAACTGGAGGATGCGCCCGGGCTGTCCGATACCCATCAATTGACTCATCTGGCTCTTCAGCACACTCAAATCCGCTAATACTTGCCCTTCGAACTCAGTCATCTCATCACCTCCCCTCTCCTGGAACCAACCGGCGCGATCAGCTGACCTCCTCGTCAACCAACCGGAAGGTCAGTGAAAATCGCGCTGGAAAAACGCGAGTAGACAGCAGGTGTCGACCCATCGAATGTCCTGATGTAATACCGCTCCACCTGCGCCTCTCTCGGGATCGTGAACCCGCGAACCGGAGTCCGGAGCACCAGGTCCTGGTCCACCGCCGCTCCAAACCCCCCATCGCGCCGGCGAACCTCGAATCCACCATGGGCCGGCGGTGCCACGCCCGCATCGACCTGCAACGCCGTTCCACTCGCGCTTACCAGTGTCAACTGTTGCAGGTTCGGCAGAAAGCTGCCCACGCCCGTCTGTGCTATCTGCGGCAAAGCGACATCCGTAGCGACTGATTCCGAGACCGTCAGCCCCAGCCCCTGCGCCCACTCGCTCATGAAAGTAACGTGATAGGTGACAAGCTCCGGTACCGCCATACCGTCATCGATTGTCACTCCTCTCACCAGGCTGTTCGCGGCCACACCCGCACGAGTGATCGAAAGAACGTCGCCCGGCCACATGTCCTCAGGATTCGCGGCGACATAGGCTCCGTTCATACCTCCCGAGCCGTCTGTTGCGACACTAAGCAGCGCCTCCGCCGCACTCTCACAGTCGATCGTTGATCGTGCAGCCGGCTGCGCCACCTTACCTCGCCACTGCGCCGTCCCAGGAACCCCACCCGCAGCCTCCGTCGCGACACTCACCGGATCCTCAATCCGCGCGATCGACCTCTGACTGGTCCTGTATCTCACCGTAACCAACTCCCCCGCCTGGGGTATCTGACCCGCAAAGAAAGTCACCTTGCCCGAGCTCGAGATCGTGCAGTCCGCGCCTTCACCCGTCGCGCCCGCGATCTGCGTTGTCTTCATGCCGCTCGCAGAGGTCTTTGTCACCCAGATCGATCCCGTCTGCGTCAGACGGCAAAAACCCACTGACCCAATCAGCTGAATGCTGTTGACCGGGACAAAGCTGCAGATAGCCGGTGAGGTGGTTAGCGTCCCGTCATACAGGATCACCGCCGGCGTATTCGACGACGCTCCCAGATCCTGCAGGTCGAATACCAGGTCAACCGGAGCATCCACAACGCCGCCGCCAAAGGTCCTCACAACGCCGCTCACCATCGCGTAGTAGATCTGCCGGATCCTCTGCACCTCTACGCAGTGCACCCGGATCCGCAAAGTGTAGGTGTGCCCGCTCAGCAGCGGGTACACCGTTCCTGTCTCAACGCCATTGATGAGTGGCACTACCACCGTCGAACCGTTACTCTGCCGAACGTTGTAGCCCGCAAAGCACGTTGCTCGGCTAGGCTTCCCGTTGTACAGCCCGCCCATCACGCCATCGCTTCCAGCCTGCAGCTGCGTGGAACCCACCTCCACCACCAGCGATCCACCCATCTCCACCGCGTCGATTGCAGTCAGCGTCGTCTGCCCATCCAGTCCATTGCCGCCGCTGATGCTCAGGCCGGCCGACGTCAGGTTGAGATGAGATCCGGGATCGGCAACATTCCAGGTTCGCACGTCCAGGCTCCCGCGATCGAAGCTGTCCGAGATCTTCTCCGAGGCGAGCCCCGATACCCCATGCCGGAATGGAGGCAGAGCCAGGGCGAATACGCTTGTCGTTCCATCACCCGCGAAGCTCTCAGACACGTACGCCGCAGGCTCGATATCACCGGAAATGGTAACGTCGTTCGCCAGCTCCCTCGTCTCTGAAATCTTTAGCCCCGCCACCTGCAGGGTTCCATCGCCGTCGCTGAGGACATGGGTCACCGTTCCCGCGGGCTGCAAACCCACCACGCCACCCATAACCCGGTAGGCACCATACAAGCTGCTCGCAAGAGCCCCGGCGTTCACCGACCAGCTCCTGTTCTGTTCTGGCTGGAACACACCAACACTGCGGGTCCCGCCTGTTCCCGAAGCCACAAATCCGGGAAGACCAACCCGGCTGGTCAGGGTACGGAAGGCGTCTGCACCATTCTGCTGCAGCCCTACCCCCATCGTCCCGGCTCCCTGGCGGTCAAGCAGCCATTCATCACTGATCGCGCGCAACCCAACGCGGTACGCAGCTCCGGAGATCCCCACGCCTGCATAGATCATCTCCGGAGTTGTGGCCACATACCCGGTGAACAGCACGAGACCGCCATCAAGTGTGACCACCACACGCCCTCGGCGTGCCGGCACCGGCAGCGGCGCCGCGTTAAGGTCCAGCGTGCAAGCGCATACGGTGGGTGCATTCAGCGTTCGCTGGATCTTCAATGGCCCTTCCAAAGAAATCCAGTCGCTGTACTCCACCGCACCCTGCCCATCCAGATTGTCGATCGTGATCCTCACTGGGGCACCACCGGCAGCACATGGCTGAGACCACGCATTCCCCGCACCTCCGCAACCGTCAACACGCCCGCCTTCAACAGCTCCGTCTGCATCTGCAGCTCCTGCATCTCGTCTCGCGTCTCCAGGTCGTTGAAGCAGAACTCGAACTCTCTCCATCCCAGCCGCTTTGCAAACAGGTCGCGTGTAATATGCTCGGCCACCAGCTTCGCCACGGGTACGATTGCGCTCTGGAACGCCTCATCTGCGAGCTCGCCAGCTGTCGATCGGTTCACATCCTGTTGCAGTCCAAGCAACATCGGCGGCAGATCAAATGCATTCGCAATCATGCGCAGCAAAAACTCCTGCCACTGGATTCGGAGATCGGCATCCGTCCCTCCCGCAAAACGCAACACCTCCGGCTTCTGTTCGCAACTGAGTAACGGCACTCGCCCAGTCCCCTCAATTTCGTCTTGCCACCAACGGATCAAGCGATCATGCTGCTCGGGTGAGGCCTCGTTCAGCCATAGCGCATACTGCACCACAGAGTTCGACGCCAACCGGCCTGCATATCGGTTTGCGCTCAGAAACTGGTTCACCGTCTCAAAGGCAACCTCTAGCCGTCCCAGCCCAAACGGTGTGTGCGTCCGCGGGTTCAGCCGGAGGTACATCAACTCGTCATCTCGAAGCGGTACGGATCCTTCCTTGCCCATGCGCCCTGTCGACTGCGCGTAGCGCGCCCTCTCCGGATCACCATTCCAGGTGGTATCGACGTGGATGAGTGCACCATCTACAGCCCACAGGTGAAACGGCCGGAGCTCGTCTCCAGTGGCCTCCATCTCCACCGCTCCGAATCCCCCGACGAGCAAATCCTCAAGCACCTGCTCCCACAGCACCCGAAAGCTGTCCGAAGCGTTCGGCTCCTCTAGGCATCGCCGCAGGATGGCGATCCTCTCCGCTGCATTCTCGACCTCGCCAGGGGCATACCCGCGCCGGACCCGTATTTGCCAGTCCATGCTTGCAATCCTGTCCTTAACCACGTTGATGGCGCGCCGTACGACTGGAGTCTCCGCGAACTTCCGCAGGTTCGCCGGAGTAGGCTTCGGCATTGCGTTTTGACCCGAACCTCCGCTCCGGTTATAAGGACTCAGGATCGACGGCAGCATGGCAGTCTTCCTTTGGCCCATCGTTGCGTCACCCGCAGCCGCATCCACTCCCGCGATCCGCTGCCACAAACCCTTCACCGTCTCCTGAACGCCCATCGCTCTTCCTCTCGAAAACACTCATTCATCTCTCAACAGAAAGAGGCATGGCGTAATGCCATGCCTCCTTCAAAGAACCTGTCTTCCCGGCAGCTCTACCTCAAAGCCGCAGTTCCATGCGGGCCGTCTCCGCCATTCGCGGCAGATCAGCTAACGTCATCACGCGGACCTCTGCACGCTCCATCGCCTCAACCCCGAAGCGATACCGTCCCACGGCTTCATCGCTGCCATCGAGACTCCGCAGCGGCTCAATCACCGCCGTCATCTCCAGCCTTGCCGCCTCCACGCGAAGCACGCCAGCCGTCAGCTCCGGCATCGTGTACGCCAGCACCTTCGCCGCCTCCACATCGCTCTCGAGCGAAACTCCCTGAAACATTCGGACCACCCCGTTTGGCCTGTACGCGCAGTCGATCTTCATAGGATCCCCCGCTCGCGTGTATTCGGAAGCCGGTATCCGCTTCCGCATAAGGGACCAAACACCCGTACGCTCGAACTCCCGCCGCATCACACCCGCGATCGCGGCACGACCACGTGCCTTCCGCTCCCGCTTCACCGACATCGGCTCCACATACATCCGCATCAGCTGCTCTATCTCGGCCGGCACGCTCTCAGCCAGGCACGCCCGCCCTGGTGTCAGCTGGATCGAGTTCGAAAGGTTGTCCTCGAGCAGCTCCATTAAGGGCTTCGCCTCCGGCCTTCCCAGCCGCGTCCGCAGTTCAAGCTCGAGTCCCTCCAGCAGCTCCAGATCGGCGTTTGCATCCACGCACCGCACTCTGTTCCAGTCCCGCGTAAAGCGCACCACGGTGCCCTCTGCGCCTCTCACCTCGCGCAGCACAACACCGATATTCACGAACTCGCCCTTCACCACATCCGGTACATAACGAACGACGAAGAACTCGCAAGCTAAACGCTCCCTCAAACCCCCGCACCTCCCCTACATGATGAAGTTTGACGCATCCTGGCCACTCCCCAAACCTTCACGCACAACATTCCGCTTTCCTTCCGCCCACTTTGGGAATGGTTGCCGGTCCGAGTCTCGAAAGGACAGGATCAACTCTCTCAGCCTGCCTCGCCGCTCCAGCATCCTTTCCATCAACCGCTCAATCGTCCCCGTGTCGCCACCGTACCACTCTGGCGGAACCGACTCGGCGATCGACCACAATACCGTCGGATCCATCGCCTCAAGTCTGCTGATCCACGGCTCAAAGCTCCCCCATCCTGTCACGTCTGCATACACAAGATTCCTCGGGTAAACGCCTCGCAGCGGCGAATCGGGAAACGTCCACTCGCCCGCATTGAAGCAGAAGCCCTGATCAATAAAGATCGCTCTGTACCTCCGCTCTCGCGCCTTTCGCTCAAATACCGCTTGACGGCCGTTGCAGTTCCCCGCCCACTTATCGATCAACAGCATCCCCGCAAATTCCGCACGTTCCGCACCTCCGACATCTGCTGCTCCGGCAGATAATCCACTACCTGCCCCGGCATCAATCCTCCCGCAAACTGGCTCCCAAACTGCAGCCCCGCGCTGCAGGGCTCCCTTCGACCCCGTCCCAGCTCCACGTACATCTCCGCCGAGTTCTGGATCAACCATTCCGTCACCTCGACAATATCTGTCGCCGGCACCGTTAGACCGATCGCCGCGGCCAGCCGGGTCGCAATCATCTCGTTCGCCAACACCCGCAGGTGCTGCGGGTTGTTTTGAAACTTCACCACCCAGAGCTTGCCATCGGATCCCAGCATCAGCTGGCTCTGCGCCCCACCCCGCATCCGCCGTACCGCCTGCACTGCCAATACCGCCAACCCGACACCTCGTTCCAGCAGCATACGTTAATGGGAGCCGGTCAGACCTGTCCGCCTTCCGGTATCAACGTGCCCGGCGACCCGCGATCTCTAATCGCACACTCTGCGCCACGGCCATTGCCATCAGGCAGTCGTCATGCGCACCAGATGCCGCGCCCATTCGCCCCCCCGCATGGCTCACAAAGGTTCTGCACTCCCCGAGCAGGCGACGGCTGCGAAACATCCATGGCGTCTCTGCCAGCAGCGCGCCCAGCCTGCTGATCATGACGGCCTTGTTGCCCGCTGTCGTCAGCCAGCCGGCAACCCCCCCTTGCTCATACACATGCGCGTAATGCTCGCTGCTGTCCAAGTAAGCCAGAACGCCAGCTCCGTGATTATTCCGCTCTACCGCCACAAGCGCCCCGCCATATTCTCTCGCCAGCATGGCAGCCACCCGGGCCAACTCCAGCGTTCCCAGTCGCTGCCGCAACTCTGCACACTGCATCCCCGTTGCGAGCTCCACAACCTGCACCGCTGCGAAGTCTCCATCAGCGCCGCCACCCGCCGTGTCCACGGCGACCACGTAGGCCTTGCCCGGCAAAGGCGGAAGCCAGACCTCCAGGGCGCCACCTCGCCTCTTCTCGTACGGAGGCCCCTCTACGAGCTCCAGCATCCGTCGCTCCACCGCGTCAACCTCAAAGCAGCACTCGCCCGTCGCCCGGAAGCAGCTCTCCGCATCCTCCGCGAAGTCCTGCGTCCGCAATCCGCGGTACCTGCCCTCCAACTCCCGCCTGAACCCGATCTGCTCCGCGGTCAGCCCATGCCGTCCCACTAGTTCGAGCTCGTCCGCTCTCAACTCAACTACCGCCCGAGACACATACGCCGGTTCCATCCACCACGGAAAGAAGTGTTGGACTGCCTCCCGCTCCCGAGCCTCGATCCACTCGCTGTAGAAGCATCCATATGCTCCGTTCGGCGTGGACTCAAGCACCACCTCACCGCCTGGAGCCACAGCGCCCCGCAGCCCGGCCAGTACAGCCCCTGCGTCCCCGGGCCACCGGCTTACCTCGCTGCAATGGAGGTAGTTCACCGTCAAACCTCGGCCCGCACCCTCGTCCCCCGCGCTGAGAACCCGAAACTCGCTATCCAGCTCCCCGAACCGCATCAGTCCGGCATTTGCCTTGCTCCGCCGCAAGGGACCCTCCCGCAGTTCCACCGGCAGACACTCCCAAAACCGCTGCACAATCCGGAAGATTCCTTCGGCAGCCTCCTGCGTCTGAGCCACTTGCACGGTCAGCACGCCAGGCTGCGTAATCGTCTTCAGGAAAAATCGTCCCGCGACCCACGTTGTCATCCCCATCTGCCGCGCCTTCAGCACGATATTGCTGCGTCCTCGTGCAGCCTCAAACGCACGCTGCGCCGCATTTGCCACCAGGGGTCTGTCTCTCCCCTCACGATCCCGGATCCGCAGCACCGCCTCAGCCATCCACGTCGTAACAGTGTCGCCGCCCAAACCCGCCGGCCGCTCATCCAGCACCTTCCCCAACGCGAGCAACTCTTCCATCTCAAGCCCCAAGTTTTCTCCCGACATTCAGCCCGCCCGCGTTCCTCCTCGACATCCCTCAACCGCTATCGGACAATGAAGTCCAGCAGCTCCCCCCGGCATGAACATCCACCTCGTTCCTCTCAACGAAAGCGAACTCATCGGGCTGCTCCAAAAGCGCGCTCAGCAAAGCTCGCACACCCTTGTTGCCGACCCCGCTGCAGCAGATCTCATCCTCCTCGCCGGCAGCTTCGGCACCGATCCAGACCTCCTCCTCCAACATCCGGTCTATCTCCGCTATACGGATCGTTGCGTTGTCTACACCGAGGACGACAATTACCTCCCCCTCGCTCCTGGCGTGTACTGCTCCGCACAGGTGGACGCGCACAGCCAGGCCGGCCGCACCTTTAGTTACTCCTACGTCTCACGCAATGGTCAGTACGCCAATCCGTTCGTTGCTCCCGCAAACAGTACGCCTTCGAAGTCCCTTCTCTTCTCCTTCCAGGGCGGCAGCACCTCGCTGTTGCGCAAGCGCCTCTTCAATCTCCGCTTCAGCCGTCGCGACATCCTCATCGAGAACACCAGCACCTACTACCATTGGGATCTCAACCAGCCCCATCGCGAACAGCGCCAGCAACGATATGCCGACACCCTCGCCTCGTCGTACTTTGTCCTTTGCCCGCGCGGTGCCGGTACAGGAAGCATTCGTCTCTTCGAAGTTATGAGCGCTGGAATCGCACCTGTCCTCATCTCCGACAACTACCTGCTTCCACCCGGCCCCGCATGGGAAAGCTTCCTGCTTCGAATTCCAGAGAAAGACATCGGCCGCCTGCCCGAGCTACTCGAGCCACAGGTCGCTTCGAGCCATGACCGTGGCCGTAAAGCGCAGCAGGCCTGGTCTCAGCACTTCGCTCCCGAGCGAGAGTTCGACGCCATCATCAATCTCTGCCAGGCCGCGCTCCGACACGCCCCGCCGTCGGAAGAGATCTTCCGCAAACAGCAGGCCCGCATGGTCCGCCGCGCAAACACCCGCCGCGCCCTCCGCAGCTTCGCTCGCGCAGCATTCCTCCGAACGCTAAAAGCGCTTCGTCTCAAATCCCCCTACCAGATGAACCGCTAACTTCGTGCCCCGCCCTCTCCTACTGCAGCACACGGACGTTATAGCTCCTCGCCGCCGGCGTCGTCGGTCCAACCGCACACACCTGCACCGCCACGCTCCCCGCAGCAGACACCGCCGCACTCAGCATACTGAGAGCATTCGGAAGGCTGCCGTCGCTTGCGCTCACCGCCACCGGCGCTCCTACCCGCGCATTCGCAACCGCTACGCTTCCACTGGCACAGCTGCCTGCAGCCAACGCTGACCCGCCGATACTTCCGGTCGTGCCTGCCAGTATCCCGGCAAAGTTCGCAGCCGTTACATTGCCGCTCGCGTCCACCTGGAACTGTGCACTCGAGCCGACGTTCAGCAGCGCGGGCAGACTCGCCCCGATCGTGGCCGAGCTTCCGATCGCCACCGGTCCACCATTCAGCCAGATCGACGACGCTGCTACCTGCAGCGGATCTCCTCCTGCGTAAGTCTCGAGAGACGCATACGGCGTAGCCTTGTTCCACCAGCAATAAAACGTCGAGCTATGCGCCGCCAAGCTTGTTCCAAACCCTTGGCAGAACTGCGCATTCGCAGTCAGGTGCGGCGCCATGAACGTCATGGTCTGCGCCGCTGTCGTATTCGAGCTCACGTTCAACGTCGTCGCATTCAAGCTTCCAACATTGATCGTCGGCGCGGAGAAGGTCTGAGGTGTGAAGCCGTAGTTCACCCCACCCATCGTCATGTTCAGCGAGTCGTTCGTTGGACTGAAGCTCATAGAGTCCTGGCCACTCGCACTGTCCAGCTCAAACAGCTTGTAGCCCGAGTTCCAGCGCCCGCACCCATGCGAGTTGCAGTGAATCTGGAATACCCCAATCTCCCCAGCCTGCGCCTCCATCGTTCTGTTCCAAATGCCGGTCGCTTCAAAGGCTTCATCAGGAACGCTGTGAGTTCCACCGTTGCCAAGGTAATTGCTGGCCGGCACGGCGTTCTGGATCGTCCAGCCCCGCAGCCCAGGTCCAACGTTCGTCTGATACTGAAGCCCCGCGCGCCCGAAGACGGTAGGCCGCGGCGTTGTCTGTCCGACATACTCGATGTCGGCCGCAATAGACTCCTGAAAGTAGTGCGGCTCCTCAACTGGATCGTTTGCAGCCCACGCCACGGTGTTCGCAGCTAGCGTCAACTGGCCGTCCACACTCTTGGTCGCCGCATTGAAGACGCCAAGAACCTCGGCCATCGGATACAACACATACGCACCCGTCAGGATGCCTGCCGTACCCCCCGAACTCGAGCCGTCGCTCCCCGTCTGCGCATACGTAAAGGTGTTCCCACCTGTAGACGTCACCACGAAGCTCCCGTTGAAGCTTGCATCCGCAACACTGGCAATCGTCAGCTTCAACCCATTCACGTCCACCGGCATCGATCCCGAAATCGTTACGCTCACTGTTCCGCTACTCCGTGTGATCGTCGAGATCGTCCGGCTCAAATTCAGGTAAGAGCTCGTCAGCCCACTGATGCCCAGGATCGGTGTCTCGTGCGCCGCGTAATAGAAGCCCGTAGACGAGTACGACCCGATTACCGGAAACACCTGCCGTATCCCGTTCAACGTATCCACAGTCTGCTCAGCCCCGTATCCGCAGAGGCCTCCCACCGCAATCGTCGCTCCGGCCGCATGCACCTTGTTCAATGTCATTTGCAGATGCGTCGCGTCCACAACTGTATATGTGGCCATCTCGTAGTTCGTCGGATTGAAAGAATTCGGCACGTCGGTCACGCAGGCAACACCCGAAGCGCTCGGCAATGCCGCCGTGCTCTTCGCAAATCCGCTATACCCACCAGTGGTCGCGATCGCCACATTCACCGCCCCCGGAGCGACATCGTTTGCCTGCGAAGCGATCACCTGCGCCGTCGCGAGAAACACGCTCACAGGAAAAGACGTTCCGCTGAACGTCGCCGTCGGCCCCGGCGCACCCGGCGCTGCAGTTGCCCCGCCGGTCAGCAGCCCCGTCGTAATCTCCTTCGCCGGGTTCTTGTCAATAAGGTACCGGCCCTCTCCTTGCGTTCCAAAGGCCGAAGTCACCGCGATTCCAAGTGTCGTCGATCCCGTTGAGCATCCCGAAGAGCAGTTCCCTTGGAACACTCTCGAATCCTCCTGAATCTGCAGATCGAATGGATGCGCTCCCTCGTCCGCCTCGTCCCGGAATCCCCCTGAGGCCCTTAAAAACTGCGACCCGATCAGGCAATCTCCTACGCCGAAACAATCCAGATCCCGCGGATCAAGCACATGCTGCCCCGGCGTGTTGTAAACACCCGAAACTGCGAGCGCAGCATATGTGGTCTTGAAGTAAGGCGTGTTCTCGATCGAGGCGGGAAACAGGTTTGATCCGCCCGTCAGGCCCTGATGATTGATCATCAACCCTAGCGACGCCGGCTCCTGCGAGTGCGTCACAGCCGAGACACTCGAAGTGCTCCTTGTCGAAACCACACTAATCAGCTGCCCCGCATCGGTTCCGGGATTCGATGCCCCGAAGGGGTTCAAATAGCTGTCATGCCTCTGCCCTCCACGGTCGTCCTCTAGGTGAGTTCCACTCGTTGGCCCGCTGTTCCAGGAAGCCGGCGTATAGCCCTCGGACGCTCCGTAGCTCTGCTCGGCCCTGACCTCGCATCCACTCGCGCAATCCGGCGCTCTCGTCGCACCCGCAATTCCGTTGCCGCCAAGACCGCTCACGAACAGGCTCGCATACTCGACGCCATTCAGCAGATTCGTCTGCAGCTGTGTCCCATTTGGCTGCGAGATCACCTGCGACGCCAGGGGCGCGATCGAAACCTTCTGCGTTAGACCGCTGTTCACCGCTCCAACCACCGTGTCCACGTAATGCTTGTTCGCCGCCTGTGGCGCCGAGGTAGGATCCGCCGCCAGGGCCAAAGGCCCTGTCATCGTGTCGCCGCCCTTCGCGACATAAGGCAGTACCCCGCCCACACCCGCCCCGCCCGCCAGCGCAGACGCAATCTGCGTATCCACGTAGCTCTTGCTTACCGTCTGCATCGCCACCGACGCCGGAAGCACCGTGCTTCGGATCGCGCTGACCTTCACCGTACCCTGGCTTACCGGCACCACCCAGTACTCCCGGCTCACGCTTCCATTGTCGAGGTGATACACCGCTGTGTAGAAGCTCCCGATCGGCGTCGCTCCAATGTTCGGCGCCAGCTGAATAGTGAACAGTCCACCCGCGTTGATCGGCGCCGACGTGCTGCCCCCGGGAACAACCTGCCCTGCCGCGGTCGTAAACGCCGGCCAGCTGACGATCACCGTTCCCGTCGCAGGTGTTCCGTCAGCCCGAAAAATTGTGTCAGCAATCTGTGTCGTACTCACCTGCGCTGCCAGGTGGATCGTGACCAGCATAATCAGCCCAAGCAACTGCAAACCTCGTCTGCCCGTCCGTCCCATCGAATCTCTCCTCACGTACCCTTCCGCCACTACCCGCATGTCCTCGTCCCCTCACACAGACCGCATTGGACCCGGCAGGTAGCTGCGATAACAAAGCACTGTCTGTCCATCATTCAAATCCTTTGTCGGCAGAGCACGAAACGCAGCGCTCAGCTTGACCCTTTCCAGAGTCCCAACCAATGCCTCGGTCATCTCTCCCGAAGACTGCATGGCCTGCAACCTTGGGTAATGGAACAGCACACGATCCCCTTGTTCACCGTCCATGCAGAACAGCCCGGACCACTCCTGGAAGAAGCTTCCCCCCTCACGATCGACGAACCCGCAGAGCCGGCTGATCTGCATTCCTTTAGTGGGAACACCAGCAAGCAGCGGCCCACCCAACTGCAGCACACCGCTAGCAATGGAAACCACCCGCGCCACGTTCAACGTTACTCGCCTGACGTAGTTCACATCGCCTCCAACGTCCGTCGCGGCCCTCACCCAGGCGGCACTCACGCCACTGGCCACAAACCCGGTCTGCCCGCTGTAGTCCACGTCCACCGCCACAAGGTCGCCCACCGCAAACGTCGCTGCCGCGACAGCGCCAACGTTCAGGGTGGTCGCCGTGGATGCCCCACCTGCGGTCAGCAGCGGTACTGCACCCGCGCTCACACCGCCGCTTCCGTTCGCCGCAGCTCCACCCGCGGTCAGGAGCAGGTTCATCTGTTGCGACCCTGAAGCCAGGGCCAGCTGCAACTTGCCCCAGCTCTGAAATTCCAGGTGAACCGTCGCTTCCAGCTCCGTCCGCGTCTGGCTCTGCGCTACCGCAGGAGCACCCGTCCTCAGCGCCGTAACCAGTGTGCCGGACTTCCGTGCAAAGCTCGCACACCATCCCAGGTCCACCCACGGCGCAGGTGCCGCACCTATCGGAAATCGCCCAGTCTGTGCCGCATCGAACACCGTCGGCTGGCCCGCCGTTCGATCCACCGGGGCAAAGTACGCCCGCACTCGGCGTGTCACCGTCGCGGTTGCGGCTAGGAGGCCCACTGGCGTCGTCGTCCCGCTCATAGCTCCCCCGCTTCCACATACGCAAGCACTTCCACAGTCGCCATGCGACTCAGTCGCTCTCCATCCTCGGTCATCTTCC
The DNA here is from genome assembly GCA_963752655.1 of uncultured Acidobacteriaceae bacterium. Taxonomy (GTDB): domain Bacteria; phylum Acidobacteriota; class Terriglobia; order Terriglobales; family Acidobacteriaceae; genus Edaphobacter. The sequence continues at coordinate 139,316 of CAVVZK010000011.1, read as the reverse complement.
CAAGTACTGGGTCCGTCCAGAACACCTGCGTTGACATCGTGGTTGCACCCGAGTCTGTGTACCTCGTCTTCGCGACATTCTGCGGCTCCCGTCGCAGAGCAGTCGCCAGTTCCAGGTCCATCTGGGCCAGCATTCGCCCACGATCCATTCCCCCGCTCCCACTTGTCCCCGCTGTTGCATAGCTGATCTCACACTGCATGGTTACCAGCCCGTACATCCCCTCGACAGACACCGTCACCCACCGCAACCAGAACGCATCCGTTGCGAAAGAAGTCGTAGCGAGCTCGTTTTCGGCCACCAGAACTCCCGGTCGAGTCACGCCGCGCAACACAAGCGTGCGCGCAGAGTTGATCGATGCAACCCTGTCTCGCAGCATCACGTAAAAACTATCCTTCGCACTCTGCATCCGTATCCCTTTCCCCTAAATCACATCCGCCGCCGGAGCCTTCAGAAGAATCCGGTACACATAAGGCACGCCACTTATGTCCGAGCTCGCCACCGACTCGATCAGCATCAGGCTCTCTCCCACCAGCACCCCGGCCGCATTCGCAAACAGAGCCGTTGCACTCGCGACCTCGTCCTCTGCTGCACCCTCTGCCGTCCCCACAAGCTCCGCGACAGAGATCGCCGAAACCATCAGCTCCCACCGCGGGCCGTCCGTCTTTACCCCCGGCCTCGCCTTTCGAAAAACCACAGGGGACAGCTCCGCATCCTGAAACTCTGGCAAGGCCAGGCCAATCTGCTCGTCTACATCCGACGGGCTCGCAGCTGTGGCAAGCCGGAGATATACCGCTCGTCCACCCGTGTTCCGCAACAGGGTTTCCGCCGCCCTTCGTGCCGCGTCCCCCGCCATCCTCAAATCCCCCATCACCTACCCCACCCTCTGTGCGACATACGGCCGCAGCAGCATCTGCACCTGCTCGTCCACCAGAGACGTCCCGAAGTACTGCATCTGCAGCGTGTCCATCCTGCTCGACTTCACATTCATCCCCGGGGTCGCCTGCGCATTCCGCACGATCTGTCCGCACGCTACCTTCAACGCCGCCGGCACAGTCGCCAGGCCGGCGAGGTACGTCACCTCAACCTCGTTGTAGCTGAGGCCGAGGAAGTTGGTCCCGAGTGTCAGCTCGCCTGTCCCCGCATTCAGATCTACGTTGGTCACAGACAGCGCCGCCCAGCTCCCCGGCATCGCAAAAGCCCACGCCACCTGCTCGCGAAACACATCTGCCAGCTCTCCTCGCCGCGGTCGTCCGTACCGGGCTCTCAACGAGACCAGCGCCGATGCGTCCGAGCTCGCAAGAGGAAGGTAGCTCAACCGCACACTCTGCCCGCCTGCCGTCAACCGCAGTCGCTCCACATACTGCGTTATCAGCAAGCTTGGTCGCCGGCAATGTGCATCCATCAAAGCCGAAGCCATCGTCACCCAATCGTCCGTCGTCTCCGCCGTCAGCCCGTACTGCACGTACTCCGTCGGCAACAAATAACCCATCACACCCGCCCTTCTCTATAAAAGAAAAGGGACCGGCATCCTTCGCCGATCCCCCTTGGCCCCCACCAACTCAATCACCTTCACCAGAACTCACATCAACGCCGGTTAGCGGTCGACAAGTACCTGGTAGTGCGCGTAATTGGCGCCCTTGACCACCAGGCCCCCGAACTTCACGACCACATACTGCGAAGCCAGTGAGCCAGGAACCCCAAGCTGGAAAATCCGCGGATTCGGATCGCTCAGCCAGTGGTACTCGATCATGTCTTCCGTCACGATGTACGCCGGAAGCACCGCGGTCCCAGAACCCGGTGTACCCGTGTAGCCCAGCGTCCACTCCGGAATCAGTGGTAGATCGCCTGCTTGCGTCGATAGCGTCTTCACTGTGAACCCGCTGGTGATCTCACGCGTGTTCAGAACCACGTTGAACTCGCTCTTCATCTCGCGATCGATCAGGTCCAGCAAAATCGGATTCGCATAGATGGCCGTGGGCCGCACCCCGTAAGAGCTGTTCGAAACCATCTGCGCCACCGTCGACTTGAAACCGTCCACAATGCTCTGTCCAACCGCGATCGAGACGGAGTTCCCGCCCGCCGCAATCTGCCCGGAAGCCCCGAAGTACTGCGGCGTCGTCGCCGAGCTGAGACTCGTGTCGTTGCCGTTCCACAACGCCACATCGTGCGTCCGCAAAACGCCATCGACAGTATCTGCAAGATCCTTCGCCTGAAGATACGCAAACTGGCTCTGCTGATTGCCCAGCTCGATATCGAACAGGTTGTAGTTGATCTGCGCCACCAGCGCCTTCAGCGGAACGCTTCGCTCCACACGCGTTGGGCTCACCAGCGGCGCAACGATATTGCGTGGATCCACAAATCCAGTAGAGGCCGAAGGAGACGGAATCGACGTCTCTTCAAAAAACCGCGAAGGATGCCCGGTCGCAGGCACCTGCTTGATGCGCTGCCCGAACACACCGCGACGTCGCACCAGATCGGTAATTTCTGTCTGATACGTCGGCACTTCTACCGCGCCCGGCCCGAGAAAATCCGCGGCAGCATTGATATCCGTAAACTTTGCGTTCATTCCTGATCCCTTTCGAAAACAAAAGGGGCCGCAGCCAAAGCCGCATACCCCTGTAATCAATAGCTTCGGCACACCTTGACGTGCCCTCTGTTCTGTGTCGTCGAGCTCCTGGACCTAGCCCAGCATCCCCGCTCTGATCAGCTGCGCCTTCACCGCAATCCTCTGCTCCAGGCTCAAGCTCACGAGCGCCGCATCAAGAGCGCCAGCTTCGAGCGAATCCACCGCCACGCCCTGTTTCGCCAATAGATGGACCATCGCTGAAGGAATCGTCTTCCGTCCCCGCTCCGCTTCACCCATCGCCCCAGACCTTGCCCGCAGCTCTGCGAGCTCTGTCTCAGCCGCAAGAAGACGCTGCTCGAGCCCTCCTTCCCGCCGAGCCTCAACCGTCGCCACAATTCGTCCAATCGAAGCCTCCGCCTCTACTGCAAATGACCCACCACGTTCGCCCAGCCTCTCGACCGCGCGCTCCAGCAACTCGGCAGCCGCAGCCAGCCGGTCCACCGCACGGTTCAGTTCCGTCTCTTCGCTGCCATGCAACAGCTCAACCTCGTTCATCGTTTCCATCGAACATCTCTCCTGCGATCCCTGTAACCTCGGAACCATCTCGTTATCAGCGCGGCAGACCTCCGCGCCTCGCTCGTCTAATGCGCCTTCGTCCGCGCTCCACGGACGCCCGCACATCCCGGCCGCTTCACCCGGAAACTCGTGCTCCGGTACGCTGCCTTCTCCCGCAGCAGAATCGCCGCGCCCGTAAACGTCGCTCGCGTCAGCGTCCAGATGGACGACCGCATATCCGCTACATGCGCATCCGCCAGCTCATAGCTCATGCCCATCGCGTCGCCTTCAAGCGGACTTACCCCCGCACTCTTCTCCTTATCCGGGCCAGACTTCGACCCGAACTCCGGAAAGTCGCGCGCAAACAAAAAGCCGCCCACCATCAGCCGGCGCCCATCCAACTCCGCGGACGTAATAATCCCGCACTTCTGCCGTGCGTCATGACCATCCCAACCGGCCTTGTATCCGACCGCCATGCCCAGCAGGCTCGGCAGCGCCGTCTCCGCCGCCTCCCTCGTCAATACCACCCGGTGCCCGCGAGACCCGCTCGGCGCCTTGTCGCTGGCCACATCCACCAGCGTCAACACGCCCTCGAACGGCAGCCTGTTCGGATGCCCATGAACCTCTGGAAACTCGACCGCCATCGCTCGAAGCTGCACTCGGGTCAGCGCCTCACTCCGCGCCCGCGCGCTGCACATCCCGAAGCCTGGCCCAAACTGCGCCCGGTCCTCCGCACTCTCTTGGCGACGATGAGCCGCCGTCCGTGGGACTCCTCGGTCCACCCCCAGTGGCAAACCCGATCCGTCCCTCAAAGCCATCAGCTTCCCTGCCCCGAAGCTCGTCTGCGTTCCGCCCACTCGAGTGCTGTCCAGTCCCATGCCAACTCCCCTTCCCAAAACTTCTAGCCCAACATCGTCCAAGCCACCTCGCACCCCTAACCCTCCTTGGAATCCGCCGCAGGACCTTGAACCTCGACGTTGCAACCACGCTTCAACTCCTCAATCAGCCGGTCCGTCAGGCTCAGGCGCTTGCCGCCGCCAGTCCGAGCAGGCCTACCAGTCTCCATCGCCTCAGCCCTGTCCAGTCCGCTCAACGAGACCAGCGCCTTTGCGTGCGCGATGCTTCCAAGCTTCGCCTCCTTTACAAACCGCTCGACAATCTCCGGAAGCGCCTCCGCCATGCGCCTGCGTGCAAACGCTCTGCACTGCTTTGGTCGCGGCGCCTTCACCGGTGCACGCTCTTGCAAGCGCACCTGGTTCTCTTCGTCAGCCTCACCCGGGCTGACGAACCGCCCCTTCACCCGCCTTCGTACCCCCACGCACTAGCCCCCATAAAAAGGAGCGGGAAAGAGAAGCCTTCTCAGGTCTCCCCTCTCCCGCTCATCTCCGCACCGCACCTACCTATTCAGAGTAACAACCTTCAAGAGGTGGTTGCGCCACAGCTTGAAGCTAACCTAACCGCTCTACTATTAGTAGGTTGGCGGAATTCTTCAACCCTCACCCCCTTGACACGCCGTCAAAGGCTCTAGAAGTCCCGCCTCCAGAAAAATCGAAGTCAGCAAATCAACAGACTCCGCGTATCTCCGAACCACCGTCCGAAGGCTCATCCCCATCAACTCGGCCGCCTCGCCCTGCGTGTACTCCTGCAGCGCGATTCGTTCGATCAATGCCTGTTGCTGCTCGGTCAACTTCGTTAGGCACCTCCCCACGTCGTGGACAAAGATCACAACATCATCGAAGCCATGCACCCGGTAGCTCGTCACATAGCCCCGAAACATCTCCCTTCCCATCATCGATGGCACTCGTCCCGCCTCCATCGAAAGCCGCAGATACCTCCGTAGCATTCCTTCCGTGTACTTCCTGTAAAACGCAAGCTCAGGCTTCACCTCTCGCCTCAGCCCCCTTTGCTCCCTTGCTTCGGAAGCAACCGCCAACACCATCGGTAGAACAGCCAGGGCCGCGCTCATCGAACACCCCCCGTAACCGTTGCCCCAGCGCCACACCCCGTCGTCCTCGCCAGCCGAGTACGCTTGCCTCCACTACGCCTCTCCCGCGGAGCCGGGAACTCCGCAAGCCTCGCCGCGCAGCAGCGGCAATACACGTCCTTCGTTGCAGCCATGCGAAGCCATAGGGCACCGCATCCCTCACATACCTTCAGATCCATGCGCAAGTAGTTCATCTTTCCCCCAAGGGCGTACATCTCCCCTGGCGAGCCTCGATCGTCAACGGTCGGAGGGGCTCGCCCAGGTTGCTGTCAGACACTCCGCCCTGTCCGCGACTCTGTCGGTCGGTGAACTCGAGCGAAACATCTGGCTTATTAGCGGTTCAACGCAGTGTCACACCGTTGGGAGAAGACTCTGTTCTCACACTGCGCACAGTACCCGGCAACAACTTCGAAAACGTCCTTTCCTTTACCGTTTTCACCTTCGTGCCGCTTACTAAGAAAGTCCCATTTTTATAGCTTTCGACAAAGTGAATGTCAAGCATCTGTTTACGCACCCACGTTTACCCAATTCGCATGTGGAAAAGAAGCTTTCTTTCACCGGAACATTGCATACTGCTAAATATTCGCTTTTTCTTCGTCTTGCAAAAAGTTATCAATCCGACACAATAACCTCACATGAACTTCACCGACCTCCACGAGCGGCTCCGGCTCGAGCTCATCCGTCGTATAGAAGCGGACACCCTCACCGGATCTCGGCTCGCCCAGCAAACCGGCTTTCGCCAGGCACATATCTCAAACTTCCTCAACCGGAAGCGCGCCCTTTCGCTCGAAGGTCTGGATCGTGTCCTCGCAGCTCAGGACCTCACCATTCACCAGATTCTCCCCTCGGAATCGGCTGAGGGTACTCACCCACTCGATCTCTCCGCCTCTGCCTCGAACCCCACCTCCGGGAGCACGCCCGACGATTGCGTTGAGTTCGTTCCCCTGGTTCCCTTCTCGGTCGCCATGGAAGCCGACATCATCCCGACAGACGCCATTCTCGAAACGATTCCCATCTCCGCCGCGCTTCTGAACGAGAATCGCAGGAGGTGCAGCCCCGCCCAGGAGTTCTGGCGCCGTTTCGTCGCCGTCCGGTCAGATCTCGAGCAAGCCTCGGCCATGGAGCCCCTCATCGCTCCGGGAGCAGTGGTCATCCTCGATCGCCACTACACCTCACTAGCCCTCTATCGCTCGGGCCAGCGCAACCTCTACGCCGTCCGCTGCGCCTCCAGAGTCCTTCTCCGCTTTGCCGATTTCGACCAGGACCTCCTCATCCTTCGCCCTAACGTCACCGCCTTTCCTGTCCGGCTCCTTCCTGTTGGCCCCCGCCGTTCCCCCTCAGACTTCATCATCGGCCGCGTCTGCCTCGTGTTCAACGAGCTGTAGGACTTCCGTCCATCGCCGCTCATCCTGGGCCGGTCGAAACACCGGTCTCCCACATCGCAGCCCGGTGTGCCCTCCCCAGCGCACTGGAACCAAGGCGAGCAGGTCGCCGATGGCCGTCTCCAGCAACCTCGCCGTCGTCCGCCCCCGATTGCTAAACTGACAGCAATGCTCTCCAGGCTCTACGAAAAATGGATGTTCTCCTGGGAGACCGCCCTCACCACCCGAGATACCAACCGCATCGTCCGCCCGCTTGAGTGGGGCTTCGACTGGCTCGCGGACGCGCTCCCGCCCAGCCTCCAACCACCCGCCTCCAGCTCCGAGCTCGACCGGATGATAGCCCTCAACGCCAACCTCGTCGGCCATGCAGAGCAGTTCTTCTCCTACCGCACCCCCATCGACTTCCGCCTCGAACATCGACACCCGCAGCTCTTTCCTACCAACGTCCGCCCCAAGACCCTGGCACAGGACGCCGACCTCCAACGCAAAGCCGCTGCCGGTGAGCTCCCCGAAGCCGAGTTCCTCCGATTCACCTCCCCCGTCCAGACCCCGCACCCCGAGAATGACGTCGTCAACGCCCGCTGGTACCCTGCCCCTCCGTCCAGGCAGCTCGGAAAGCCCCGCCAGGCCATCATCGTCATGCCCCAGTGGAACGCCGACGCCTTCTCCCACAACGCGCTTTGCACCCTCTTCAATCGCTTCGGCATCTCCGCCCTCCGCCTCTCAAAGCCCTATCACGACATCCGCCGCCCGGCCGAACTTGAGCGCTCCGACTACGCCGTCAGCTCCAACATAGGCCGCACCATCTCCGCCGCCCGCCAGGCCGTCATCGACATACGCTCCTCGATTGACTGGCTCGAGGCCCAGGGCTACCAGCAGTTCGGCGTCCTCGGCACATCGCTCGGCTCCTGCTACGCCTTTATCGCCGCCGCTATGGACCCGCGCATCCGCGTCTGCGCCTTCAACCACGTCTCCACCCAGTTCGGCGACGTCGTCTGGACCGGCCAGTCTACCCGCCATGTGCGCCAGGCCTTTGAAGACTCCTGCCTCACCCAGGACCTCGTCCGTCAGATCTTCAGTGCCATCAGCCCCATGTCTTACATGCAGCAGTTCGCCGCCAACCCGAAGCGCTGCCTCGTCGTCCACGCCACCTACGACCTCACCTTTCTCCGCAAATTCTCCCTCGACGTCCTCAGAAACTTCAAGGACCACAACGTCGACTACGTCTCAAAGGTCCTTCCGTGCGGCCATTACACCACCGGCGAGACCCCCTACAAGTACATCGACGGCTGGTACCTCGGCTCCTTCATCCACAGCGCCTTCAAGCGCCTCGCCCAAACTCCCTGACAGTACCTTTCCGACGCTCGCCAGCATAAAATCCAGACATGCCCATCGACCTCGAAGCCACCCTGGCCCAGTCCGATCCCGAAATCGCCGCGCAGATCCAGAATGAGATCGCCCGCCAGCACGAAGGCCTCGAGATGATCGCCTCCGAAAACTTCGTCTCCCGCGCCGTCCTCGAGGCCGCAGGCACCGTCTTCACCAACAAATACGCCGAAGGCTACCCCGGCAAGCGCTACTACGGCGGCTGCGAGTTCGCCGACATCGTCGAAAACCTCGCCCGCGATCGCGCCAAGGCCCTCTTCGGCGCCGAGCACGCGAACGTCCAGCCGCACTCCGGCTCGCAGGCCAACGCCGCCGCCTTCATGACTCTCCTCACCCCCGGCGACACCATCCTCGGCCTCGACCTCGCCCACGGCGGCCACCTCACCCACGGCCACAAGCTCAACTTCTCCGGCAAGCTCTACCGCATCGTCGGCTACCAGGTCCGCAAGGATACCGAGGTCGTCGACTACGACGAGCTCGAAGACATCGCCACCCGCGAGAAGCCAAAGCTCATCATCGGCGGCGGCTCCGCCTACCCGCGCCACTTCGACTTCCCCCGCATGCGCGCCATCGCCGATAAGGTGGGGGCCTACTTCCTCGTCGACATGGCCCACTTCGCCGGCCTCGTCGCCGGCAAGGCCCATCCCTCGCCCATCCCCCACGCACACATCGTTACCACCACCACCCACAAGACCCTTCGCGGCCCCCGCTCCGGCATGATCCTCTCCAAATCCGAGTTCGCCGCCGGCATCGACCGCTCCGTCTTCCCCGGCCAGCAGGGCGGCCCGCTCGTCCACGTCATCGCCGCCAAGGCCGTCGCCTTCCGCGAAGCCCTCGAGCCTGACTTCAACACCTACGCCGCCCAGATCGTCAGCAACGCCAAATGCCTCGCAGAGGAGATCGCCGGCCGCGGCTACCGCATCATCTCCGGCGGCACCGACACCCACCTCATGCTCATCGACGTCTTCGAGCGCGGCATGCTCGGCTCCGAGGCCGAACACGCCCTCCACGCCGCTGGCATCACCGTCAATAAAAACGCCATACCCTACGACACCAACCCGCCCATGAAGCCCTCGCGGCATTCGCATCGGCACACCCGCCCTCACCACCCGCGGCATGCGCGAGCCCGAAATGCGCCAGGTCGCCAACTGGATCACCGACGCCCTCGACCACCGCTCCGATCCCGCCCACCTCGCCCGTGTCCGCGCCGAAGTTCTCGAGCTCGCTGAGCAATTTCCTCTATATGGTTGGCTGCGCGTGTAACCTCCACCCAGAGGACACACAATCATGGGCTTCCTAGTCGCAGCACTCCTGATCGGAGTTATCGCCGGTCTACGCGCCTTGACTGCTCCCGCACTTGTGAGCTGGGCCGCTCACCTCGGCTGGATCGACGTCGCCGGCACACCTCTCGCCTTCATGGGCTACGCCTACACGCCCTATATCCTTTCCCTGCTCGCATTAGGCGAGCTCGTCACGGACAAGCTCCCCAAGACCCCCAGCCGCAAGGTTCCCGTACAGTTCGGCACCCGCGTCGTCACCGGCGCCCTATCGGGGGCGACCATCGGCGCAGCCCATCAGTCTCTCCTCTTCGGCCTCCTCGCCGGCGCTGTCGGTGCCGTAATCGGTACTCTGGCTGGAGCCGAAGCCCGTCACCGCCTCGTAGAGCTCATCGGCGGCAACGATCTTCCCATAGCCCTCCTTGAGGACGTCATCGCCGTCGGCGGCGGTCTCCTCATCGTCAGCAAACTCGCATGAGCACAAAGTTCGACGCCATCATCGTCGGGGCTGGTCAGGCCGGCCCGCCCCTCGCCTCCCGCCTCTCCAAAGCCGGCATGTCCGTGGCCATCATCGAGCGCAAGCTCTTTGGCGGAACCTGCGTTAACACCGGCTGCATCCCCACCAAGACGCTCATCGCCAGCGCCCACGCCGCCCACCTCGCTCGCCGCGGCGCCGACTTCGGTGTGTCCGTAGGCCCGGTCACCGTCGACATGAAAGCCGTCAAGGCTCGCAAGGATGACATCTCCGGGCAGTCCCGCATCGGTGTCGAAAAGGGCCTCCGCGACCTGGATCGCTGTACCGTCTTTCAGGGCCAGGCTCGCTTCGAGTCCCCCACCGAGATCCGCGTCGGCGGAGAGCTCCTCACGGCCCCGAAGATCTTCCTCAACGTAGGCGGCCGCGCCATCATTCCCGATCTTCCCGGCATCCACGACGTCCGCATCCTCACCAACACCACCATCCTCAAGCTCGACACGCTCCCCGAGCATCTCGTCGTCATCGGCGGCAGCTACATCGGCATCGAGTTCGCTCAGATGTACCGACGCTTCGGCGCCAGGGTCACCATCGTGGAAAAGGGTCCGCGCCTCGCAGGCAAGGAAGACGAAGACATCTCCACGGCTATCCGCGAGATCCTCGAGAACGAAGGAATCACCGTCCGAACCGACGCCGAGTGCATCCACTTCAAGCCCGCGGGGTCACAGATCTCCGTCTGCACCACCTGCACCACGGGCGAGCCGGACGTCCTCTGTTCCCACGTTCTGCTCGCCGTAGGCCGCGAACCCAACACCGACGATCTCGGTCTCGACGTGGCCGGTGTCACTCGAGACCCGAAAGGTTACATTCAAGTCGACGACCAGCTCCAGACCAACGTACCGGGTATCTGGGCCATGGGAGACTGCAACGGTCGAGGCGCCTTTACCCACACCTCCTATAACGACTTCGAGATCGTCGCCGCCAACCTCCTCGACAACGATCTCCGCCGCCTCTCTGATCGCATCACCGCCTACAACATGTACCTCGACCCGCCTCTCGGTCGCGTCGGCCTCACCGAAACCGAGGTCCGCAGCTCCGGTCGTCCGGCCCTCATCTCCACCCGGCCCATGACCAGGGTCGGCCGCGCCGTCGAGAAGGGCGAAACTCAGGGCTTCATGAAGGTCCTCGTCGACGCCGAAACCAAGCTTATCCTCGGCGCCGCTATCCTCGGCACCAGCGGCGACGAAGCAACCCACTGCTTCCTCGACATCATGTACGCCGGCGCGCCCTACACGACCCTTCAACGCGCCGTACACATCCACCCCACCGTCTCCGAACTGATCCCCACCCTCCTCGGCGACCTCAAACCCCTCGCCTGACCCACGGACGATCGCAAGTTCTTAGGCTTGTCACAGCGTCGCCTGCCCCATTGCAGGATCCGGTCCTTGCCTGCTCTTTGCTTGTCATCCTTCGCCAAAGGCGGAGGATCTGCTCCTGCTGGTGCCCTTGCCAAGAGAAGGGTACAAGCCGCAGCGTCCCCAAGGCGATAAAATCAAGGGTGTGAGCTACACCGAACATTTCGACGTGGCGGTGGTAGGCGCCGGACACGCAGGCTGCGAGGCCGCCGTCGCATCTGCCCGCATGGGCCTGCGCACCGCGCTCTTCACCCTTAACCCGGACCTCATCGCCCAGATGTCCTGCAACCCCGCGATCGGCGGCATCGCAAAGGGCCACCTCGTACGCGAGATCGATGCCCTCGGCGGCATCATGGGCGAGGTCGCCGACCAGACCGGAATCCAGTTCCGCCTCCTCAACACCTCCCGCGGCCCCGCCGTCTGGAGCCCCCGCGCTCAGTGCGATAAGGCCCTCTACCGCGTCCGCATGCGCGAACTCCTGGAGTCCGTCCCCAACCTCTTCATCAAGCAAGCCGAAGTAGTAGACCTCCTCCTTGAGCAAGACCACACCGGCGATGATCCGTCCTCGTCACGCGAGGCGGGTGGCCCATCCATGGCATCCCCTTCGCCACGGGCAGGTTCCTCCAATGAGCCCTCAGGCTATCCACGCGGAGCTCCCGCCCGTCAGGCAGGCACCCGCCGTTGCCTCGGCCTCAAGCTCCGAGACGGTCGCACGGTCCTGGCAAAGGCGACCGTCATCACCACCGGTACCTTCCTCAACGGCCTCATCCACTGCGGCGAGCAGCAGTACACCGCCGGTCGCTCGGGCGAACCTGCCTCGGTCCTCCTGGGCGAGTCCCTCAAAGCCCTCGGCCTGCGTGGCTGCCGTCTCAAGACCGGAACCCCGCCTCGCCTGGACGGCCGCACTATCGACTGGTCTATGTTCCCCGAGCAGCCCGGCGACGTCGACCCCACCCCCTTCAGCCTCCGGACGAAGAACATCCCCCTCCGCCAGATCTCCTGCCACATTGCCACCACCACACCGGAGACTCTCCAGCTCATTCGTGACAATGTCCATCGCTCACCTATGTATTCCGGACAAATTTCTGGCATCGGACCACGCTACTGCCCCTCCATCGAAGACAAAATTGTTCGCTTCCCCGATAAGACCTCGCACCAGTTCTTCCTTGAGCCAGAAGGACTTAGCACCCACGAGGTCTACATCAATGGCATGTCCACCTCGCTCCCGCTCGATGTCCAGACGGCCATGGTGCACTCCATTCCTGGCCTCGACCACGCAGAGCTGCTAAAGCCTGGTTATGCAATAGAATACGACGCAATCGACGCCCGCGAGCTCGACCGCTCCCTCCAGGTAAAATCCATCAAAAACCTCTATCTCGCCGGCCAGATCAACGGCACGAGCGGCTACGAAGAGGCTGCAGCGCAAGGACTTATGGCGGGCATCAACGCCGCCCTACGCGTCAAAGAAGAACCGCCCTTCACCCTCGACCGCTCCGAAGCCTACATAGGCATCCTCATCGACGACCTCACCTCCAAAGGCACCGACGAGCCTTACCGAATGTTCACCTCCCGCGCAGAGTACCGCCTACACCTCCGCATCGACAATTCCGACCGACGCCTTAGTCCCTATGGTCGCCGCCTCGGCCTTATCAGCGATGACGCGTGGGACGAGTTCGACGCGCGGCGGACTCGATCGGCTATTCTGACGGACATACTCGAGACCAAGCGCATTCACCCCCCAGAACGAACACCTGAGGTTTCGACAAAGGTTTCCGGTGACTCTCAGAAGCTTATCGGACAGACCCTTGCCCAGGTTCTCCGTCGTCCTGAGCTGTCCATAGAAGATCTCACCACGGTGCTTCGTGGGTACCTCGCCCAATCTTCCACCGCGGTGCTCCCCTGGCTCAACGCAATCGACAAAATGCAAGAGGCGCTGCCGGGGAGTATTCGACCTCTTCCAGCGTGGGTCCGTAACGAATGGAAGACGGTCGAGACCGAGATCAAATACTCGGGTTACCTCGAGCAGCAGCAGCGCTCGATTAAGAGACTCCGAGCCGCAGAAGGTACGTCCATCCCTGAGTGGTTCGATTACAGGAACATCAGCGGTCTTTCGCGTGAGATGGAACAAAAACTTTCTCGAATCCGGCCCGCTACCCTCGGCCAAGCAAGTGGGATCACCGGTGTCACACCAGCGGCAGTCAATCTCCTCCACGTCTATATCGAGATCCAGGCTCGCAAACTTGCTTGAGGTGCCTAGTCAACGATGTTCCCGATCGCCTCGTCTGGCTGAGAGTCCATCTCGGTCTCGAAGTCCCGCCTCAGTCGTTTGAGAAAGTCTCCAGCGGCCATGTGGCGGTCCTGCAGTGTGTGCGCCTTCACGATGTGCTTCGCGAGATCCGCCAACATCATTCCCCAATAGGCCGGGTCTTCCCTTACTCCGCTCCGAAAGACTGACGTGCTGCACCTGTTCCGCGATCCACACGGATGAGCTCAAAGGACCTTTTGTCGCGCTGAGCCACCGGCGGAACGTCTGGAGCCTTCTGCATCGCCATGGATTCCCGGCTTTCCTGAACAGTCTTCCCGAATGGCCCGGAATCCAGTCGGGAGAATCGAGGACGGCACCGGATCGATCCAGCCAAGTAGACCGCGAACAAAGAGGCTCGAAATCCTCAATTCCGTGAGCTATCCTCACGATCCACAGGGGTATCTTCGCGGGTTTGTCCCGTCACCACCTCCAGGTGCCACTTCACCCTTTACCCTCAAGACTGCATGGCCTCGCTCAGTCAACTTATCGCTCCCTCCGAGGGACTCCCCGCCTCCATCCACAACGAGATCGCTATTCTCGGCGCCATGCTTCTTGACGCTGTCGCGATCTCGGATGCGACAGCTAAGCTCCGCGCCGACGACTTTGCACTCGATTCACACCGCAAGATCTACCAGACGATGCTCGACCTTGCCACCATTGGACACGCGGTGGACTACTTAACAGTCCTGGACGGGCTTTCGAAGAAGAAGGAGCTCGATTCCATTGGAGGAGCCTCCTATCTCGCCTTCCTCTCGGAGGGCATCCCTCGAAATCTCAACATCGAGAGTTATGTTCGAATCGTCAAGGACAAGAGCCTCCTCCGCCAGCTCATGGCGATCTTCAACGATGGAGCCAGTCGTGCATCTGACCAGGCTGAGGACGCGACCAGTGTTCTGGGAGACGTCGAAGCTCGCCTAGCCGAAGTTGCCGACTCCGCGATTCAGCGTGGGTTTTCCGGGATTGGTGAGATCGTAGCGAACTCCTTCGGATCCATCGATGGTCTCTACGAGCAGGGTCGGGAGGTTACCGGGTTGGCAACCCACTACTTGGAGTTCGACCGGATGACGAGCGGCCTTCAGCACTCCGAGTTGATCATCATCGCGGCTCGCCCTTCCATGGGGAAGACAGCATGGGCCATCAATATCGCGCAGAACGCAGCGGTTCGTGACGGCAAAGTCGTGGCCGTATTCTCGCTCGAAATGTCGAAGGAGTCGCTCTTACGTCGTATGTTGGCTTCAGAGGCTCTCGTCGGCTCGAGAAAGATGCAGCAAGGCTTCCTGGGAAAAGACGACAGAGGCAAGCTGAACTCTGCTCTTGAGCGGCTACTCGACTCGAAGATGTTCATCGACGACACACCGGGAATCACCTTGCCTGAGATGCGGGCGAAAGCTCGGCGCCTTCGTCAACAGGAGGGGCGTCTTGACCTCATCGTTATCGACTACCTCCAACTCATGAGCGGCACAACAGGCCCAGGCAAGCGGGGCTTCGAGAACCGAAACCAGGAGGTCTCGGCAGTGTCTCGAGGTCTAAAGGCACTTGCGAAAGAGCTCCGAGTGCCGGTCGTTGCTCTCTCTCAACTCTCACGTGGGAGCGAGCAGCGGACAGGCGATAAGAAGCCCCTTCTCTCTGACCTCCGGGAGTCAGGTTCGATCGAGCAAGACGCAGACGTGGTCTGCTTCATTCATCGCGAGGAGTATTACGATCGCGATAACGAGGACTTAAAGGGAAAAGCCGAAATCATCATTGCGAAACAGCGTAACGGTCCAACCGGCAGCATACAGCTTGCATATCTTTCGGACTTCACTCGCTTCGAGAATCTCGCCTCATGAAGGAGTGGTTCGAAAGTCACTGGTTACTCCGCCCTCACAACTAAGGCCTCCGGGCGCCTGCCATGCACACTAGAAATCATTACTTGTTCAGTGGGCGGCTCTTACGCGATAACGGAGATTCACAACAGTCAACTTCGCCCTCGCGCTATCTTTAACCATGGGTGTCGTACGTCGGGTCACGAGAATCGCGCACCGAAAGCGGCCCAGCCCCCGCCGCATTCCGACGTCTTCGCGCGATTTGCTTCGCGAACTCACAACCCGCTTTTGCGCGGCGGATTCCCTGGGCCTCCGAGGTCGGCGTGCAAGTCAACTTTTCTCCTACATCTGGTCTGCATCGGGGGAAAGGGCATTTGAGCTTCGTCTGCTGCGATGGATCCGGCTTGTCCAGGGTGACAGCGTGCTTTACGGCGCATTCCAGGCTTCCTGGATCCGGATGCTGTCTGAGATGGAAGCTGTGTCCCTGTTCGCGCAAGCCGGTCTTCCGGGCCACCACTCGCTTCCTTCCGAGATACTTCGTCGATTGTTCGAGCGACTGCTTCCCTCTGCTCGAGCGGAATCCGACATGGGACGTCTCTTTACTGGGGTGTTCACGTCACCCGGAGCCGTCCATCGGTTTGCGAGTCAACAGGCCTTCGTCTTCGAGCGTCTTGTCATACTCCTCTGGCCTCGACAGAACCTCGAGTTCTCCTCGAAGATCGATCAAGATTTGCGTCAAGCACTGCGGCTGCTCGCAACGCGAGTCGCGGGCCGTGGTGTAACGGAGGCCATACGTAGGCGGGGGAGCTTCCCCAACGTTGAGGATTCTCCGTTCTACCGCCTAGTCTTCGCGACGGATAGGCTGGCGAATTCAGGGACAGTTCCAGCATCGTCGAGACTCGGTGGTTGGAAGCAAGCTGTGCTTAGCTGTCGGGAAGAACTCGATCAAATTCATATTCACATGGAGCACGCAGGTGTCAGCTCGGCGCTGGTCTATGATCTCCGAAGTATAGAGACAGCACTCGAACGGATGCAGCTGCTAGCAGCTGTCTTGGTTGTGAAGGAGGAGCAAAGCGTCCGGAAATCCGTCCATTCCTCCGGACGCGAGCTATTCAGTGCATTGGTCCGGGGGCACTTGGAGGACAGGAGACTTTCCTCGCTCTTCCGCCAGAACCTCGATCTGCTCGCTCGTAAAACGGTGGAACGAACCGGACAGGGAGGCGAGCACTACATAGCTCATACGAGAACTCAGTATTGGGGCATGTGGCGGGCCGCAGCCGGAGGCGGCCTCTTAACGGTTTTCACGGCTGCCATTAAGATGCGCGTCCTCGAAGGCCACTTCCCCCTCTTTGTCGAAGGATTCCTAATCAGTACGGATTACGCAATTAGCTTCGTGTTGCTCCAGATCTTCGGACTCGCGTTGGCGACCAAACAGCCCTCTATGACGGCTGCCACTCTCGCCGGGATCATTCGTTCGAACCGCGGTGTTGAGAGATGGAGCAAAATATCTGATTTCGCCGCGGACATCTCAAGAACCCAGCTCGCAGCAGCTTTTGGAAATGTCTTGGCTGTGTGCGTTGGAGCCTTGGCCTTCGAGAGAGTTTGGTCTCGATTCTTTCGAACTCACTATTTGCCTGTTGAAAGCGCTCAGCACGTGTATCAGACTTTGCACCCTTTCACCTCTGGGACGGCGATCTTCGCTGGATTTACCGGTGTTCTGCTTTGGCTCGCGGCGTTAATGGGTGGATGGTTCGAGAACTTCACCGTCTACCATCGAGTCCCAGAAGCAATCACGCAACATCCTCTCGGGCATCGGATCGGAACCCGTACTATGAGGCGAGCTGCCGACTGGTTGGAACGTAATGTGGCAAGTTGGAGCACAAGCATTGTTCTCGGCTTCCTGCTTGGCTTTTCACCTGTCATCGCCCGATTCTTCGGTCTGCCCTTGGATGTTAG
Source organism: uncultured Acidobacteriaceae bacterium (assembly GCA_963752655.1). Taxonomy (GTDB): domain Bacteria; phylum Acidobacteriota; class Terriglobia; order Terriglobales; family Acidobacteriaceae; genus Edaphobacter. The sequence goes on along the minus strand of CAVVZK010000011.1, from coordinate 122,213 downwards.
GCATGTCACCCTAAGCACGGGGACGCTGGCATTGGCGGCTGCTCGTTTTGGCACCAGCTCTTTCGGACATGGTTCCCTCTACTTCGCCATCGCTGGAATCGGGATCACCTTTGTTCTCAATCTCGGGGTCAGTTTCTCGATAGCATCGATCGTCGCTCTTCGTGCATATGACGTTCCGCGACGCGAACAGTTCCAGATACTAAAATTTGTCCTTGGAAGCTTTATTGATTCACCTCTCGAGTTCGCTTTTCCCCCGAAGCCGGACCTACTCTCAATTGCGACGATCGAGCCTGAGTTGCCGCAGGTTGCAGTGAGGCAGGATCTTGGGTTGAACCCCATTGACCCTCCACCGACACACGTTGATACTTCGGCCGAGCTTTACTGGTAGTGGTCTTGCCCACTTCGATAGAGGTTGCCCAGGTGCTCACCGCGAATGATTCAGCGATGTGCTCCGAAGAGAACCTGTCCGAATAAGTGCCCGACCCGTGAACCGAGCTTGGTGTAAGTTGAGCAACAATAAGCGAGGTGTGATCCCCCTACTGGGTCCGAAATGGAACTCGTACTTTCGCGTTCTAGTTCTAGTCAAAATGCATTCAAAGGTAGGTAGACAAAGATGCAGAGCAGGAGGAGTTGGCTGGCGATCTCAGGGCAACGCCTCCGCGATAACTACCGCGCCCTTGTGAACGCCGCATCCTCTGAAGGCAGAGACATATCGTTGCTCGCGGTGATCAAGGCTGGAGCTTACGGCCATGGTGCTGCCTTATGTGCAGGAGTGCTCGGGGCCGCAGGTGCCACATGGCTCGGCGTGGCCGACGCTGAAGAGGGTTCCGTCGTACGCCGTTTTCTCGACGACATTCTTGGCTGTCAGGTTGCCAATCCACGCGTTCTGGTGATGGGCGGTCTTCTACGTTCCGAGGCACAAGCTATCATTGCGAACCAACTCACACCCGTCATGTGGACTCCGCATCACCTCGCCGCGTTCGACGGAATCACCAGTATGGCAAATCCTCAAGGTCTTCATCTTGAGATCGACACTGGTATGTCCCGGCAGGGGGTTGCACCCGGGGCCACTCTCGAGTCCTTCCTCGATGATCTACAGGATCGGCCCCAGCTCTCCTTGGAAGGCGTCCTGACGCACTTCGCCTCGGCAGAGGTCGTTGGCGACCCTATAACTCAGCTTCAGCGTAAGCGGTTTGAGACTGCGCTCGAACAAATCGCTGCCAGAGGTCTCAGGCCGTTTTGGATCCATGCCGGAAACACCTCAACTATTGACGAGGAGAGTTCTCTACCGTGGCTTAAGGAGCTTGCCACTCGCAACGGCGGGCGACCCATGGTCCGCTCCGGCCTCGCGCTGTACGGCTACGCCATGGCTCTTGAAGGCGGGCAAAGCAGCCTTCAGCAGGAGATCCGGCCGGTCCTTGCGTGGAAGACGCGGATCCTCAGCTTGAGCGAGGTGCCCGCGGGCACAATGATCGGGTACAACGCCACATTCATCACAGAGCGATCGATGCGCCTCGCTCTGATCCCAGTCGGCTACGCCGATGGGCTTCGGCGAGAGCTCTCGGCAACAAACACGCGGGCGGGGGGCTGGGTGCAAATTCGAGGTCGGCCTGCCCCCATAGTCGGCCTCATCTCAATGAACCTCACCACTGTGGACGTCAGTGCGATTCCTGAAGCGGCACTCGAAGACGAGGTGACGGTGTTAGGTGAAGGCATCACGGCCGAGGATCACGCTGAGCTCGCGCATACCGTTTGTTACGAGATCCTTTGCGGCTTGCGTTCCCAGCCGGAGCTTAGTGATTAAGCACGCGCCATTTGCAGCCTTCCGTGGCTGGCAGATACCATCGGAGGAGAATCGAGGGCACTATGGAAGCTAACACCACCCTGGGCGCGCGTCTTCCAGAAGACATCGCGCTGGATCTCCTGAAGTTTGTTGCAGCCGCTGCGCATGTTGGCAGTAAAGCCCCCGGGTCGACAGGGTTCGGAGCCAGCTCACCAACCAAGCCCGAGGACCAGGTAGCTCAGCTGTTGGAGCTGTATATCCGCTGCCGGCAAGCGGTTGTGGGCGCCCTTCCAAGTTCCGTTCAGCTCCCTTCCAAATAGTGTCCGACAGCGCTAAGCCGCTTCGAGTATTCGTTATCGGTGCTGGAGCGTTCGGTAGGAATCACCTAAGGGTGTACCGCGAACTCTCCACGCCCGACGGGCCGGTCGACCTCGCGGCGGTGATTGACCCCAGTGAGCACGCCTTATCTCACGCAATGCGTGAGTACAATGTTCGCGGTTTTACCTCCGTCTTCTCAGCCCTGGACGCTTTGGGAGCGCCTGACGCAGCCTCTGTGTGCGTGCCTACGGGAGAGCACGCCAACGCAGCTCATCCGCTACTATTGCGGGGCGTGCATTGCCTCATTGAGAAGCCACTCGCTGCGACGTTAGATGAGGCGGACGAAATCCTGGCAACTGCCAAAAGCTATAAGGCCACTGTTCAGGCGGGACATCTTGAACGCTTCAATCCAGCCGTGGCCGCTGCACGGTCTTATCTAAACAGGCCTATGTTCTTCGAAGCGCATCGCCTCAGCATCTTCACTCCCCGATCACTCGACGTCGATGTCGTGCTGGATCTAATGATTCACGACCTTGATATCGTTCTCAGCTTCGTCGACTCTCCCGTGCTTGAGATCCGCGCCGTGGGCCTCCCAGTCTTGTCGCGCAAGGTCGACATCGCGAACGTACGGCTCGAGTTTGAGAACGGCTGCATCGCTAACTTCACCGCGAGTCGCGTAAGTACAGAACGCGTGCGGAAGTTGCGCTTCTTCCAACCTCACCAGTACCTCTCCCTCGACTACGCGCGCCAGGATCTGCTGATCATCGACGTGGCCCAGGCAAGTGGGACGAACTTCGATCAACTCACAGCTTCAGGTCGCATCCCGCAATCAGGTGCGCATCCCAGTTCCGGGTTATCGCTGAAGAAGGTTCCCATAGAACAGAGCGAGCCTTTGCGACTCGAGATCGAATCCTTCCTGAGTGCAATTCGCATCGGATCAGCTCCCACCGTATCAGGGGAGGATGGGCGCCGTGCGCTTCTTCTCGGGCTCTCGATCAACGAGGCCATCAAGGAACATGCCGCCCGCGCAGGCATCTAACTGCGGAGCATGGTCATTTCACGTGTTGCACGGGAATATCATCCGGTATCTTCAACTCGAACTGGTCATCTTCGAGCTTCTCATTGAAGGCGATTTTTGTTACGGAAAGCGTGAGGCTGTACTCGTCCAGCGGCCGGGTGATGACGATAACAGAAGGGAAGTCGATTTGCCCGTAGCGCTGGTATCCCGAGTATGTCGCCCTTGTTGCGACATGTCCTGAGGCGTCGTAGATATCTTGCTGATATGGCAATAGGTTTGCCCTGCTCACGTGTACGACGCGTTCCGTGTGAGCGATTTGTCCGACTGGCTGGGCAAGAATCTCGATGTCGTAATCCGGTTCTTCGATCAAGTCTTTCTTCTTATCAGAAGGTTCGAGGACACGTACATCCTGTGTGAGGGAGACGACCTGATTTGGCCCCAACTTCTTGACCAGCAGTGAATCAATGAAGACAAACGGCCTCAGATTTTCGAGTCCGTTGGTTGAGGGTTCCGTAACCTCGTTAGCTCCTACCACCGCACGTGCCTTCGGAGCCGCGATCAGAAGTTTGAATGTCTTGCCGTCACTGACCATATCGATGGCTTTGCTTCCGATCAGCGGAAGCAACAGCAGAACCCGCAGCTCATCCGGCTTCTTCAGGAAGATGTAACCACGCAGGCTGCTGTGCTCCTTCACCTCTCCGGAACGTGTTCCCCCTGTCCTAGCCGCAATCTCGACTGTCGCGTTCAAGGTCTGGATGGCATCATCTTGCATATTCATGCGCGACAGCAGCTGATCGAGGGTCGCATTCTGGATCACTGGCGCGGGGCGAGTCTTACGCACGGCGTGGGTGCGCGTCACACATCCGGCAAGTGCCGGCAGCAACAGGAGAGAAAGATAAGATGAAAAACTTCTCATGGGCACAAGCAGCCAGTATAGCTTTACACCTCTCGCGAAGCCCATTCCTCCGCAACTCAACCGTTCAACGAAAAGGCCCTCACACCCGCTTTCCGTGCGGAAGGAGGAAGGACCATCCGATATCTATCTTCCGTGCGCTTTACGGTAAGCTGCCACATTGCCCGCGTGATCTTCTAACGTTGCCGCGAAGCGGGTATGCCCTGCGGCATCGCTCACGAAATAGAGGTAGTCCGTTTTGGCAGGGGCAAGCGCTGCCTTCAAAGATGCCTCGCCGGGGCTGCAGATCGGTCCTGGAGGCAGTCCCACATGGATGTAAGTGTTGTATGGCGAGTCAAGATGCAAGTCTGACGCATAAACGGCACCGCGATATCGGTGGGAGAGTAGGGCCGCATAGATGACCGCCGGGTCCGTCTGGAGTGGCATGCCCTTCCTGAGCCTATTCACGAATACCCCTGCGACCAGCGGTCGCTCTGAGGGTTGGCCGACTTCCTTCTCGATCAGAGAGGCCATTGTCACAATGGTGGCCCAATCGATGTGGCCCTGTACCGGCAGCTCAGAAGACACATAAGGAGTCCAGGTGGCGGTCTCGGACCGTAGTTGACCAGCGACGTGCTCCCACCGCTTCACCATCGTCGTCAAAATCATCTCCGGCGTCACGTGCCGGCTGAAGCGGTAGGTATCTGGAAATAGAAAGCCCTCAAGCGATTTCGCACCAGGGCTCTCACGATCGACCAGTCGCGTATTCGCAAGTTCCGCGGCAAGGAAAGCTTCACGTGATCCCAGCCCCGCATCCTGCACGGCTTGCGCCACATCAAAGATGTTGTAGCCCGGTGGAATGACTAGACTTCGCGTATAGACGTCGCCCCGCTGCAGCCGTGCATATACCTCGCCCATCCTTAGAGGGTGGTCAAACCTGAACTCTCCCGCTTGTAAACGCCCAGCATGGGCGAGTCGCAGCATATAAAAGGCATAACGGTTGCTTATGATCCCATGCTCCTCAAGGAGGGCTCCTATCTTGCGAGTGCCTGTGCCGCTCGGAACATCGACAAACGTCTCCGTTCTCGGCCCGTAAGGGATCTCGAAAAGGTACACCGTAGCTACAGCGAGCAGGAAGATGAACAGCACGGTGAGTCGTCCCGACTTCAAGGCCCCCCCATTCCGGCTGACGAAAACTCAATTCTAAGTTACAGAAGGTCTCGGTAGCTCAACACGCGCATGCTCGGTAAACTAGCGAAGTGCTCAGCCCACCGGATCCAGGTAAAGATGGCGAAATCGTCAGATCGCCTATCCCTCTAGTCGTGTCCCGCGTCCTGGCGCTGGATGTGGGTGACCGCCGCATAGGCCTGGCCCTCTCCGATCCTCTTGGCTACACCGCCCAACCGCTCATGACTGTCAACCGTAAGGATCTGCGCGGCGATTTGAAATCCTTGGCCCGAGTGATTCGCAAGCACTCCGTATCTGTAGTCGTCGTTGGTCTCCCCCTCCATGCGTCTGGTGCCGAGAGCCCCCAGTCAACTAAGACCCGTCGCTTCGCAGAAGCGCTTCAGAACCAGCACCCCGGCTTATCGCTCCACTTGATAGATGAGCGACATACCACTCAAGACGCTCACGGCCTCCTCGACACGACCCGTCAGCACAGCAAAAACGAGAGCGTTCGTAGGATGCGCCGGGCCATCGTTGATCAAGTTTCTGCTGTCCTTCTGCTGGACGCTTTCCTCAGCATCTCCTCACCTCGTCTTCTGCCGCAACCAGAGGTGTGAAGACATCTGCAACCTTTACCTCGCGGCGCAATTATGACCCATGCCTCTCAGCACGCGCCATCCCCGTATAATCGTGATTTGATTCCCACACGCCGTCGTTGAGGCTTTATGCCCATCGCTCGGCAAGCAAAGAGCCCCATGCCCGAGCACATCAAAAAGAAGCTTCAGGAGCAGATCACTCAGCTTGAGTACGAACTCACGACCGAACTCCCAGCTGAAATAAAAAAGGCCGTGGCCCTCGGTGATCTTTCGGAGAACGCGGAATATCACTCAGCCAAACAGAGGCAAGAGTTCGTGAATGCCCGACTCGGCCAGCTAAAAAAGCGCATGGGCGAACTCGCGATGGTAAACCTCGCCAACATCCCGCATAACAAGGTTGGCTTCGGTTCCACGGTAGTTGTTTTTGACTCGACAAAGAACGAGGAGCTCACGTATAAGCTCGTCACAAGTGAAGAGTCTGACGTAGCCAAAGGCCTCATATCCACCACATCTCCGATTGGGCGATCCCTCGTCGGCAAAGAGCTGGGGGATGTCGCAACCGTCGTTACGCCTAACGGAAAACGTGAGCTCGAAGTCCTTAGGCTCTCGACCATTCACGATCCGGAACCGTAGCCGAGCAAATCAGCTACCGTGTCTGCCCTTGCCGTCCAGGTTCCGCATGCGCTTTCGCTGGGCTGCTACGCTAAACTAAAGTCTTGCTAAGCAGATGACCTGGACAAGTGCATTCGGGAGGGGCAGCGGTTGGCTGCTGCAGAAGATTGTGAACGGCCTCGCGCTGTCTCAAATCTCGCCGAACACTCTTACATTCATAGGCTTGCTGATTAACATCGTCGCTGCGGTCCTATTTGGCTTTGCTCGCGCGTCCAATGCCGATCGGATGTTCGTCTATGCGGGCCTGGTCATCATCGGTGCTGGAGTCTTCGACATGGTTGATGGCCGCGTTGCGCGGCAGACCAATCAGGTGTCTGTATTCGGGGCTTTCTTCGATTCTGTGATCGACCGCTACTCCGACGTGGCTCTCTTCTTTGGCCTGCTCGTCTTTTACTCACGCGGCAATCGCTTCTTCTACGTCGTTCTCGTCGCCTTCGTTATGACCGCTTCGTTGATGGTCAGTTACACGCGCGCTAGAGCGGAGGCTCTCATCGGGTCTTGCAAGGTCGGCTTTATGGAACGGCCAGAACGTATTGTGCTGGTCATTCTTGGAGCGCTCCTGAATAGATGGGGTGTTATGGCGCCTGCACTCTGGGTCTTGGCCGTCTTTTCGACGATCACGGTGATTCATCGAATCCGGTATACCTACATCGAAACCGAACGCCGGAAGTGCGAGCCTCTAACCTCCGCATGAGTCGAAGCAGCAGGGCTATGATGTTCTTCGAGCTGCCAATACCGTCACGATGGTTCGAGCCACCAATGGCCAACTTGAGACAGATGCCGTTCCAGCCCGGGCTCTAGGATCTAATAGCGGCGCATGAACATTCTCCTGGCTTACTGTGTTCGCAACTTGAACAACAACATCTGCGTGGAGCCGACTAGCAACTGACGGCCAAGTAACCCTGCTCAAAGACCAAAGTGCTACGGGTATCTCTGGACAGCTCGCTATAATGGAGCCTTGGGCAGCCCGGTCCAAATTTGAAAGTCACAAAATGGTCTTCCGCTTGAAACACAGCTTGCCCCGCGTCTCATGGTTCTCCCTGCCCACCACGCCTCCAGAATCTTCATGATCGTTCCCCCACCACTGATTCGCATCGTCGAAGGACGAGAGGCCATCCGAAAGATGAGCGGTACTCTCGCTCGCCTCGCTGCGGTCTGTGAGCAGCCGGGTGCCATGCAAGACCTGGCCTATTTCCTTTCGAAGCCGGGCTTGTTGAGACGTGTACCGCACCTCATGTTGATGTTCCGTCGGCCGGAAAAATTGAGCGAGCAGACGTCCGAAGAGGCCTTACTTGGTGCGCTCCTGCTTTATGACAATCGGATCTTGGGTTGCAGCACTCGTGTGTACACGACCAATGATCGGTCCGGCCGCAACACCCTCATAGCACCGGCCGCCTTAAGATCTACATTGGCCGAGTTTGCCGCACGTGCGCTGATCGACCGCGGAGCTCATGTGGTGATGATCTCCTACCGCGACGAACGCTCAAATCCAGAGATGAAGACCTGGGAATCGGCCCCGTCTGTCCCCACGAGGAGCAGGAGTTCAATGTGGGCAAGGCGTGAGCGCGAAATCCCCGATTATCTGCGCCTTGAGAGTACGTTAGACGCCACGCTGGCGCACATAGGGAAGAAAACACGCAGCCACATGCGCTATTACCGCCGCCGGGCTGAAAAGGAACTCGGATGCACCTTCTTCCCGTCTGTGGAGATGGGTCGAGCCGAGTTTTTGGCATTCAATCGTGCATGCATGTACTCCGTTCCAGACAAGGTAGCTGCCTGGCGGTACGACGTTCATAAGGAGCTCACCGTCCCACTCTTTATGGGCATCGCTCACAAGGATGGCTCCTGGCTAAGCTTGGTGGGCGCAAGACGGTTTGATTCGAGTTCGGAGATCCTCTGGCAAATGAACCGTCATGGATTTCCCCTCTTCTCCCTAAGCCTGGTCATGCGGTCGTTCTTCATTGAGCATGAGATCGCCCATGGATCGCGAAGGTTCTACATCGAGGGCGGCAGTTCTCATCCGATTCGGAACTCATTCGTGGTGGAAAAGCTAATCGATCTAGCCGTTCTGCGCAGGTCCCCTGCCGCCCTCGTAACTAGAAAGCTCGCCAGGCATGTGGTCCCGGGTGATAACGAACTCGCACGGATCTTCTCGGATCCCGAGCTAACGTGGGCATCCCCTCCTTATTCTGAGGCCCCTTCCACCGTAGTATCCTAGTTCCCCATCTTCGAGTCGACTCTCTCATAGCGGTAACCCTGTTGCTTGAATACCTCATTCAGGTAACTCCCCTTCGACTTAGCGGCGCGGAACGCCTCCCATTCCTTCGGCGGAACATCGAAGTAGCGGTACCGTCCCCGGTCGTTCCGGTAAACAATCATGAGGATATGTCGGTCCGCGTCATAACGCATTGTTGCGATCACGCTCGAGGGCATCGCTCCGCTCCGCTGAGGTTTCTCTCGTAGACTTGAGATGCATGGATATCACACCAACCCTCCTGATTCATGGCGGCGCCTGGGCCATGCCGGACGATGCCGTCACGGCCCACGAGCGCGGAATCGCGGTTGCCCTCGCCGCTGGGTATGCTCAACTCGAGCGTGGGGCGTCGGCCGTCGACGCTGTTCAGGCTGCTGTAAGCGCTATGGAAGATGATGAAACTTTCGACGCTGGGCGGGGCTCCTTCCTCACGCGCGACGGGCGTGTGCAGCTGGATGCGCTCCTGATGAATGGGGAAAATCTTCGAACCGGCGGCGTGGCCTGTGTCGAACGCATTCGAAATCCCATCGCAGCAGCTCGGCTTGTTCTCGATCATTCGCCCCACGTGTACTTCGTAGGAGCGGGTGCCGAAAGGTTTGCGCGCCAGCATGGCATGCAACTCGTCGACAACAGCGAACTCATCATTCCGAGGGAGCGGGATCGCCTGATGGCATTCCAGAAGGCGGAACTCGAAGGCGCCTCAGATACAACCTTCTCCGGAAGCTCCGAGTTCACTGATCCTTCGGCATCTGCGCTTTCTCACGACACCGTAGGAGCCGTTGCCCTTGATCGAACTGGCAACCTCGCTGCCGGAACCAGCACCGGCGGAACACTCTCGAAAGCCCCTGGGCGCGTGGGCGACTCGTCCCTGATCGGCTGCGGCTGCTATGCCGACAACCAATCCGCGGCCGTCTCGCTTACCGGTTGGGGAGAGCCCATAATGAAGCTTGTACTCGGGAAGCGTGCCGTCGATCATGTGGCTGCCGGCAGCTCGCCGCAACAGGCCGCGGAAGCGGCGATAACTTACCTGCACACACGGCTCGGCGGACACGGTGGGATCATCCTCCTCGGCCCTGACGGCAGGCTTGGTCTCGCTCACAACACCCCCCGCATGGCCTGGGGCATTCACGATGTCAACGGCCCGCGACTCGGCAGCACCCGGAACGCCTCCTCTGACATCCGATCTGCAGCGAATGACTGATTCCCTCTTTCCCCGGAACGATGTTCCACCTCCGGTTCCATCCGTGGACCTTGCGCACCTTCCTCGTATCCACCACTCTCTTCTAGCGTTCTACGGCAAGCCCGAACCACGCACTCCATTGGATCCGCTCAGGCAATTCGTCTATTCCCTTCTGAGCGCGCGGACAAAGACTGCCGCCTCTCACCAGGTCATGCGCGACCTCGAGGACCGTTTCGGTCCAAACTGGGAGTCCATCCGTGATGCGCCTCTGCACGATATAGAGCAAGCAGTGCAGGCCGTGACCTTTCCCGAGATCAAGGCCCTTAGACTCAAGCAAGCATTGCTGCAGATCACTGCGCGCTACGGCTCGCTAACCCTAGATTTCCTCGCCAGTTATCGGACGGAGAAGATCCGGGCGTGGCTGGAAAGCTTTGAAGGCGTTGGACCCCAGGTCTCGGCTGCGGTCGTCAACTTCTCCACTCTTCGCAGGCGTGCGATCTCGCTTGATGGAAATCATCTACGTGTGGTTCACCGCCTAGGTCTCACTCCGCGGGGAGACGCGCGACGGACAGAAACTATCCTTATGCGAATGGTCCCTGAAACGTGGACCGCCGAAGTGCTTGATGAGCACCATTCCCTATTCAAGATCCACGGTCAGACCTTGTGCACCCTCGAAGACCCAAGCTGCGCAAAATGCCCGCTTCTAACCATGTGCCGATATGGTCAGCGTGCCTAACGGCTCCGCCTGTCTCGCCATCAACTGACCCTTCTAACGGCAGAACGCACTCTCCTCGAAGCGGTCCAGTAACTCCGTAACATCCGCATAGACCTCGATGCACCCCGCCTCGATAAGCTCTTCACTTGACCATCCCCCCGTTCTCACGCCGATGGTCGCCATCCCCGCCTTGCCGGCCGCCTCTGCATCGTAGGGTGTATCTCCCAACGCCAGCACTTTGCTAGCGGGCAGGCTCAGCTTCTTCAATGTCGCTTCAAAGATGTCTGGATGGGGCTTCGCCCGCTCCGTGTCGTCCGCCGACGAGCTCTCCTCTATGAGATCTTCCATATTGGCGATCTTCATATAAATTTCCAGATCGTCCTTATCCGCTGAGGACGCCAGCGAAAGGCGAATCCCGGCCTGCTTCAACCGCAGGAGAAACTCTCGCACGCTCGGGAGAGCCTCTACCTTGTGCAGGTAATCCTGCTGAAAGATGTATTTCCGGTAGGTCTTCAGCGGCTCTTCTATCGCTGATCTTCGCCACCAGGGCACAAATACGGGGATCAGTTCGTCCCCGCCCTTACCGATCTGACGACGAAGCTCCTCCAGTTCCACCTCTATTCCCACCGCCGCAAACGCATCTTTCCATGCTGCAGCATGAAGCCAGTTGCTTTGCACCAGCGTGCCGTCGATGTCACAAAGTACTGCCTCAATCATTGAATAACCTCTCTGGCGGGATCCTGCCCAACCTCATGTCCTGTGAGATGCGCCTCGTCCGAGCGCGCCATTCTGCCGCGCCTGCATAGCTGAATTTTCTTGCGCACTGACTGCACATTCATGTAGAAGGGCCGTTGCCACAATCCGGCAAAGATTCCTGTCGACCCGCGCATTATCTGCCCGTCTCCCTGGAGCATCGCAATCCCATGTTCACCCGCAGACCCTGGCTCTTCCCCATCTCAGTCGCTGCTGCCCTGTTTCTCGTGGCCATCCTTGCCTCGGCCCAAAACATCTCTACCGCCCAGCTCAACGGCGTGGTACGCGACCCTCAGGGCGCCGTCGTACCGAACGCCAGCGTCACCATCTCAGATGCATCGAAGGGCTTTTACCGCGCTGGAACAACCGACGGACAGGGCAACTTCCGCCTCCTTCTCTTGCCTCCGGGTGCTTACACGGTAACCGCCAACTCTCCCGGGTTCAGCAAGCTCATTGAGCAAAACGTCGTTCTCACCACCGGGCAGGAGGCGGAGCTCTCTCTCACTCTCACAGTGGGCGGAAGCGAGATCGTCACCGTTACCTCCGGAGCCGAGATGATCGAGACCCAGCGGAGCTCTCAATCCACCACCGTCGACCAGCTTCGCATTACCAACCTCCCCACAAACGGCAGAAACTACATCAACTTCACCCTTACAAATTCGCAGATCGCGCGCGATGCGGCGCCGTCCGTCGGAGCCATCCCGACCAGCGGGCTCAACTTCGGCGGTGCTCGCGCACGTTCCAACTCCATCAACATCGACGGCGCTGATGCGGGCGACTATATCTCAGGGGGAACCCGAGCTACCGTCTCGCAAGACGCCGTCCAGGAGTTCCAGATCATCACAAACGGCTTCGACGCCGAATACGGCCGGGCTTCAGGCGGGGTCGTAAACATCGTGACAAAATCCGGCACCGACCAGACCCACGCCAGTGCCTTCGGATTTCTCCGTAACAGGTACATCCAGGCGACGAACCCATTCTCAACCGTCTACCAACCTGCCTATACCCGCGTTCAGGCGGGATTTACAGTTGGCGGCGCAATCATCCCCGACAAGACCTTCTACTTCTTCGGAGCTGAGCTCACCCGCAGGCAGGAGACAGGCTTCTCCGTCATTGGACGCAGCAATTTCGGTCTGACAGGTATCGACGTCAGCAGATTCTACGGTGCGCCGGCCGGAGTCTTACGGTGCAGGGCACAGCCCAGCAGAGCGCCTTTCTCGCCTCCGTGCCCACGGCCACGCCAGGCATACAGCAGTACGTCGCCCTCGTCGGCTCCAGCTCCGGGCTCGCAACGACGGGCAAAAACCCTGCCTTTCTGGCTGGAACCATTGGTCCGAATAACTTCGCCACATCGGGAATCGCAACGCCCGCTTCCTTCCAGCCGCTAAACTCGTTGGTCGGCAACTTCCCCGTCTCCGAAAAGACCGAGGTCTACTCTCTTCGGCTTGACCATAAGTTGACTAAGAACCAGCAGCTTCTGTTCCGAGCCAATGTCAGCCCCAGCAACATCACCGGCATCCAGGAGTCAGCAGCCAACCAAAACATCGGCGAGAACTCCTTCTCGCGCACTGCGATCCAGACCTTCCACGACGTCGGTATCCTCGGCCAGCACACCGGCCTGATCGGCTCCAACAAGGTCAACGAACTCCGGATCCAGTTCGCCCGGCATCCAATTCGCTTTGCACCTCAGAGCACCTCGACCGCCGTCAACATTCCCGGCTTCGCCTACTTCGGCAAGACGCCCTTTTCCACCGTCGATCGTATCGAGGACCAGACGCAGATTCAGGACAACATCACCTACGGCCGTGGAGGTCACACCGTCAAATCCGGTATCGACCTCCGGTATATTCCAATCAATCTCAAGCAAGGCCAGCTCTATGGCGGCGGCGACTACACCTTCTCCGCACTGAGCGCCACTGACATTAGCCCCCAACTCGGCGGTCTTCCCGGCTTCTCTCCCATCCAGGCATACGGTCTCGGCATTCCGCAATCCTTCGTTCAGGGCGTGGGTATTACCGGCTACAGGTACTCCCTCAAAACCCTTGGAGCCTTCCTCGAGGACTCCTGGAGGACCGGCCCACACGTAACCCTCAACTACGGCATTCGCTACGACGTCGAAGGGCTGCCCACGCAGGGTGCACTCAATCCGAGCACCTACACTGCGGAGCGCGCCTACGGCATCCGTCAAGGCATTCGGCTCCAGGCTCAAAACGTAGCACCACGCATTGGGCTCACGTATAACCCGACCGGCTCCGGCAAGACCATCGTACGCGCGAATTACGGCATCTTTTATGACCGAGCCCCCGGCAACCTGGAGGCACAGTCGACTACCTTCAATGCCAACTCCGTCCCGCTCGTGATCCTTGCAGGCGGCTCCCCTTGCACCGTGGGGAGCACCTTCAGTCCCCTCAATCTGAACGCCACGAACACCTTCCAGGGTTCACTCTCCAATCCCAACTGTCTCCCGTTAGCTGGGCTCAACTACCTTCCCTCAGAGCAGCGCTTCGACGCCAGCAATTCCGCTTCAGTCTTCATCAACCAGAACTTCCTCGCCTCCGGCTTTCCGTTGGCGATCCTGCCTTCCGGTCTGCCTGCCGATCTCCAGTACCGCACCCCATACGCACAGCAGATCTCCTTCGGCATTGAGCGCGATCTAGGGCGCAATCTCTCAATCAACATCGCGTACAACAACACAGGGGGGCGCCACCTCAACCGGCCCGTGAACGTCAACCCCGTAAACCCATCTCTCTTGGTGGGTAATTGGCGCGCGGCAAACGCGGCCGTGCAGGCTGGAACTGCTGGCATCTTGCCTGGAGGAAACATCAATTCCGTTGCCGGTCCCACCTCGAACCCGCTCACCGTGGCGACCGCGCCCGGAACGCTTCCATGCGGTGTCGGGCCTGCAGGCCCGTACGTTGCTCCACCGCTTCTCAACTTCTTCCGGCGCTCCGGCCTCAATATCTCGCTCGCACCCTTCCTCGCCTCGCAGGGTGCCGGGCAATGCGTGGCGTTGGCGACTCAGGTGGCCACCGCGGAAGGCCTAGGTATCGGCAGCCCTGTCCCCTTCGGCGACATGTCCCCCAACCTGACCACGGGCACTTCAAGCTACAACGGTCTCTCCGTGAATCTAAAGAAACGTTTCGATATGAATTATGAATTCCTAGTCTCCTACACGTGGTCCCACGCCATCGACGACTCGACCGATGTTGTCTCCACCGCTGACGCGCCGCAGAACAACTTTGCCCCCAACGCGGAACGAGCAACCTCCACCTTTGACCAGCGGCACCGCCTGGTGATGTCCGGGGTCTACAGCTCCAGGCACGTCTCCGGCGCGGGCCTGCTCCCCGAGTTCTTCTCCGGGTTCACGGTCGCTCCGATCATCGAGATCTCCTCTGGCCGTCCCTTCAACATCGTCACTGGCACGGACACAAACTTCGACTTTGATCCCCTGACAGACAGGCCGAATGCTGTAGCCGCGAACACCGCGACTACAAGCTGCGGCACAGCCCCGGTGCCTTCACGATTCTCACCTACCGGATATCTCAATCTGCCCTGCTATATCGACGCCCCCCCGGCTCCAGCGTGACCAGTACCGCCTTCAACGGCTCACTCGCTCGAAATACAGGTATCCGACCCTACACCGTCTTCACCGACCTGCGTGTAGCGCGCGCCTTCAGCTTCTCCCACGAGGTCACCCTGCAAATCACCGCGGATGCCTTCAACCTCATCAATAAGAACAACACACTAGACGTGAACCTGCTATATACCAGTGCCGGCCAGGAGACTGCCTCGTACGACCCGCGGCAGTTCCAGTTCGGCGCCCGGTTCTCCTTCTAAGCCGCTCAGACGATCCTGGCAACGTCCGGGGCCGAGCGCACGATAGCCCGTACCGCCTCGCTGGCCTCGCGCACCGCCCGGACCACCTCTTCCATCTGCTCAGCCGTTGTGCCATCGCCCAAGGTGAATCTCACCGCAGTCTGCGCTACCTCGGGCGTTAGGCCCATCGCAATCAGGACATGCGACGGCTGATCGCTTCCCGCGGCGCACGCCGACCCGCTCGAGCAAACAATGCCGCGCTGCTCTAACTGCAGCAAGACCGCTTCACCGCTTGTACCTGGAAAACAGAATGAGGCATTGCCGGGAAGTCGGTGATCCGGATCACCGGTGAGCACAGCCTTCGGCACCGTACTTAGGACACCCTGGATGAGTGCATCTCGGAGGGTACCGAGACGCTGGGCGCGCTCAATCCGCGAAGTCGCCGCAATCTGCAAAGCCTTTGCCAGCCCGACAGCCCCCGCCACATTCTCCGTGCCGGAACGCCTGCCCTGTTCCTGGCCGCCACCGTGAACCAACGGCTCAGCCTTCACCCGTCCCCGTATATACAGTGCCCCGATCCCTTTTGGTGCCCCAAGCTTGTGTCCCGAGATACTAAGAGCGTCCACGCCGAGCGTCCCCACGGTCAAATCGAGAGTCCCCGCTGCCTGCACGGCATCCGTATGCAGCGGCACCTTGAAAGATCCGGCGATCAACGCGATCTCCGCGACTGGCTCGACCGTTCCTACCTCATTGTTCGCAAGCATCACCGAACACAATGTTGTGTCGGGCCGCATCGAGGTCCTTACCTGCTCGGCCGAAATTCGTCCGAGCCCATCTACCGGGAGGTAAGTAATCTCGAACTGGTGATGACGCTTCAGGTACTCGCAAGACTCTAGAACAGCCTGGTGCTCGATAGACGTCGTGATTACATGCCGGCCGCGGGGCGAAGCGAGCGCGATGCCCTTGATCGCCAGGTTATCGGCTTCCGTTCCTCCAGAGGTAAAGACCACCTCTCTCGCTCGGCACCCAAGCACCTGGGCGACGGTGGCACGGGCATCCGCCAACGCCCTTGCAGCCGACTCACCCAAGCTGTGATGGCTGGACGCGTTACCGAACTCACCCGTAAGAAACGGCCACATGGCTTCCAGCACCTCGCGCCTGACGGGATTTGTCGCCGCAGAATCGAGATAAATCAAGGTGTCTGGCCAGCTCGAACATCGAGTCCGAGGTCGAGCGAACGAACACTGTGCGTCAGGGCACCAACGGAGATAACGTCCACTCCCGTCCGTGCAATTGCCCCCACGCTCTCGAGCGTCACCGATCCGCTTGCCTCCACCAGGGCCCTTCCCGCCACGGTGGCGACCCCCGCCCGAAGCTCATCAAGCGGGAAGTTGTCGAGCATGATCGTGTCGACGCCCGCCGCCAGCACGGCTTCGATCTGGTCTGCCCGATCCACTTCGACCTCGAGATGCGCTGTGTGCGGCAGCACCGACCGGACCTGCAGCAATGCCTCGGTAAGCGTTCGCGTCCCGTCCGCAACCAGTATCGCGAGGTGGTTGTCCTTGGCCATCACGGCATCAGACAGTGAAAAGCGATGGTTGTGCCCCCCGCCGCACCGAACTGCATACCGCTCAAGTATCCGAAGACCGGGTGTTGTCTTCCGAGTATCGACGACAC
Organism: uncultured Acidobacteriaceae bacterium; assembly: GCA_963752655.1. Lineage (GTDB taxonomy): Bacteria > Acidobacteriota > Terriglobia > Terriglobales > Acidobacteriaceae > Edaphobacter. Next base: position 105,372 of record CAVVZK010000011.1, on the reverse strand, counting down.
GCGCCCTTGTCCCAGCGATCTCCGCGACGAATCGTGCCGTCAGCGTCGCGATCCCTGACATTCTCTGGATGAAATTCAAGGCTACCCGCTCAGCCTGGAGAACCGCCCGCGCCCGCCCATTGACTACAGCCAACACATCGCCCTTCGCAAACCGGTCCCCATCAGCGAAGTCGAACCTGGTCGAGATCTGCTCATCAGTGAGTCGCATCGCAGCGCCAAATACCGCAGCACCGCTCAACACACCGGCTTCCCGAGCTACCAGTTCCGCCGACACCACGGCGCACTCATGGATCAGCGTCTGCGAGGTTAGATCACCCCAGGGAGCATCCTCGAGCAGCGCCATTCGGACGACGCTGTTGATGCTTGTCAGCGGCAAGGGCGTCAACACGCGACCGGCACCGTTGGAGCAAAGATCAGCTGATGCCGAAAGGCCTCCGAAGAGTGTGGGTAGTCGCGCCGGAAGTGGGCGCCGCGCGACTCGCGCCGAACTAGCGCTGCACTCACCACCGCTCGAGCTAACGTCAGGAGATTCGCTGTCTCCCGGGCATGTACGCTAGTGCCTTCGGCCCTCCACCCTGTCAGGCACTCCGCCGCACTTCGCAGGCCCGCTTCATCCCTATGGATGCCCGCACCGTCCCACATCAGCTGCTGCAGTTCGCTGCGCTCGAAAGCCGAACCGCCACGACCGCCCTCCAACGTAATGGGTAGCACCTCGATCTCTTCGGAGCCGAACCAGGACAGGCTCTCAGCTCTACTCTCCTTCAACCAGAAGCTCTCGTTCAGCAGCAGGTGCGCACACCGCCACGCAAACACGAGGCTCTCTAAGAGCGAGTTCGACGCTAGCCGGTTCGCCCCGTGTACCCCCGTGCAGGCAACTTCACCCACCGCGAACAGCCCCGGCACAGAGGTCCGACCCCAATCGTCCGTCCTGACCCCGCCCATCCAGTAATGCGCCGCCGGTGTTACTGGAATCAACTCTGTCCCCCAATTGAGTCCGCGAGCACGGCACGCAGCGTCAATCGTCGGGAAACGTTCGGCGAGGAACGCGGCACCGAGAGCTCGCGCATCCAGCAACACCGGCTCGCCTCCCTGCTTCGCCATCTGCGCAGCAATCCCACGCGCGACCACGTCCCTCGGGGCAAGCTCCGCATCGGGGTGGACCTCTGTCATGAATCTTCGTCCGTTCGAGTCCAGTAGAACCGCGCCGTCACCACGGACCGCCTCCGATATCAGGAAGTTTCCGGGCACGGCCAGTGCGGTCGGATGAAACTGGTAAAACTCTACGTCCGCGATCTGTGCCCCCGCCCGAAGCGCCAGCGCAACACCATCCCCCGTTGCCACAGCTGGATTCGTCGTGTGCTTGTAGAGCTGCCCCGCCCCTCCGCTCGCGAGCACAACTGCATCCGCCTCTAACGCTCTTCCCTTTCCGTCCGAATCCAGCACCTCCAAACCCCGTACCCGCCCACCCTCAAGCGTCACGTCAAGCGCAAACGTATGCTCCAGGACCTCAATCCTGGCCGCCCTCACAGCCCTAACAAGCGCCGTCTCGATGGCCAGTCCAGTCGCATCGCCACCTGCATGCAGAACGCGAGCCCTGGAGTGCGCCGCCTCCAGTCCACGCGCCAGCACGCCGTTCGACAGGTCAAACCCCACTCCGAGTTTGATCAAGTCACGTATCCGTTCGGGTCCGTCAGAGCACAGCACCTCGACCGCTGACAACCTGCAAAGCCCAGCACCCGCCCGCAAGGTATCCTCAATGTGCTCCGCAATGCTGTCATCCTCGAACATCGCCGCGGCGATACCACCCTGCGCGTAGCGGGTGTTGCCCTCCGACAACTTCGATTTCGTTACGAGCGTGACCACGTGCTTCCGGCTCGTCTCAAGCGCCGCAATCAAACCAGCGATACCGCTTCCCACCACAACTACATGACTCATGCGGAATGCCCGCTCCTGACTGAAGGCCGCTTCATGTCCATCGGCTTCGACGCCAGCATCCTTTCCAACGCCACGCGCGCAGGTACCGCAACCGAATCCGCAACGACGATACGATTCAAGACCTCGCCTTCCACCAGCGCCTCCAACACCCACGCCAGATAACCCGGATGAATCCTGTACATCGTTGAGCACGGGCAGATCACGGGATCGAGACAGAAGATCGTATGCTCCGGGTACTGACCTGCCAGTCGCTGCACCAGGTTGATCTCCGTACCGATCGCGAAAACCTGCCCTGGAGCCGCTGCTGCGATCGCCTTCACGATGTAGTCCGTCGATCCCGCCTCATCGGCCGCGTCGACAACCGCCATCGGACACTCCGGATGCACAATCACTCGCACGTCAGGGTACTTCGCCCGCGCGGCACCGATCTGTGCCGTCGTAAACCTCTTGTGAACGGAGCAGAATCCGTGCCATAAGATCACCCGCGCGTCTCGCAACCCCTGTTCATCATTCCCGCCAAGCACCTTACGAGGGTCCCACAGCGGCGCCTGCTCCGGAGTTATGCCCATGGCCTTCGCGGTGTTGCGCCCAAGGTGCTGGTCCGGGAAGAACAATACCCGCTGCCCTCGTTCAAAAGCCCACCTCAATACAACTGACGCGTTGGAAGAGGTACACACAATCCCTCCACGTTCGCCGCAGAAACCCTTTAGCGCCGCCGAGGAGTTCATGTACGTCACAGGAACAACAGGCACTCGCCCACTCGCATCGGGCTCCGTCCCGTAAATCTCCTCCATCTGCTCCCAGCAATCCATCACCGAATCGATATCGGCCATGTCAGCCATGGAGCAGCCCGCCGCAAGATTCGGCAGAATAACCGCCTGATCCGGCCGCGAAAGCATGTCGGCCGTCTCCGCCATGAAATGTACACCGCAGAAGATGATTGCCTCTGCCGTAGATCTCGATCGCGCGGCCTGCGCCAGCTGGAAGGAGTCGCCCACAAAGTCAGCGTACTGGATCACCTCGTCCCGCTGGTAGAAGTGCCCGAGCACGACAGCACGCTCCCCTAGCGTCTCCTTCGCGCGCCGGATCCTCTGATCCAGCTCGCCTGCGCTCATGCTTCGGTATCGCTCTGGCAGTTCGCCTTGTCGCGGAGAATCCGCCGGCAGGAAATCTCCCATGGAAGCTCCCGGACCATAGCTCGGCGGCTGCGCGTCGAATACCCATGGACCTTCCGCCAGCATAGAGCTGCAGACGCTCATGCCGGACGTATCAGGGGCGACGCTGCCCGAGTACTCTTGAATCCGAATCAGCTGTATCGTGCCGTCAACTGAATTCACTTCTCTCCTCGCGCTCGGCCCCCAATCAGATATGAGGCGTACCGCCATAACTCCAAGTGCCGAATCCCAACGGCGCCGGACAAGGAGCGGCACCTACTAGTATCGGCCTTCCGCTCCGGTTTTCCGTCAAAGAACGAAAGGTAAGTTCGCCGGGAACGCGTTTTCTTGCTGTTCATTAGACTGGTGAAGTTCCGCTGAGGATTCGGAATCAATCCACTCTCAGGTCGGTGTCGACATCCAGAACCAGGGCCCCGCCCTCGACCAGCAGGGAGTGGAGCTTGAGAGAACCTAAAGTCAGGGCATAGCCCGTCTTCTCGCCCGAGCCGCTCAACAATTTCCGCATGAGTTCTGCAGCGTTCACCTTCAAGCGTTCTGGCAACTTGCTCTTGAGAAAAGGAACCATCAGAAAGTTAAGTTCGCGATTGTCACTGATATGCTCGATCCGCGCACCACGAAAGCCGATTGTCTGTCCTTGCGCGTCGGGAACAAGTGACACCTCAGCCTCGTCCGAAAGGCCGACCCCAAGGCAGCTTCCACGTACCGAGGTGCCCAGCTTCGCCCTCGTCTTCACCTGCACTACGATGCGCTCGTCCTTGAACCAGACATGTGGGTCGAACGCATAGACAAAGCAGGCGGAGGTTGGGTCACCCTTCATGTAGTACCGTCCTTCCGGCCCGGCAAACAGTTGTGCCCGTAACGTCCGCTCCAGTGCATTGGCCGAGATCTTAACCTCGGTGGCGCCGCAGCATGTACCAGCCGCTAGGAGGCAACAGACCACCATCCCGGATCTGCGGTGCTGGGAAAAGGTCATCGCTCCTTCAGCATAGCGGCATGCCCGTATCCACTGGGCGTTTACCGCCGCCATTCCTGTCCGCATACACTGGAACTGCCATGGATGCTGCCAGCCTCAATTACAACTTCGCCATCCCGGAGATCCTTCGCTTCGAGGAGGCGAATGGCCTCGTTCGTGCCGAGATCACCACCCCGGCAGCAACTGCCACCGTTTACCTTCAGGGTGCTCACATCACCCACTGGCAGCCCGCAGATCAAGCGCCGGTGCTCTTTCTTAGCCGGAAGACAGATTTGGTACCCGGTAAGCCCATCCGCGGCGGTGTCCCGATCTCCTTTCCCTGGTTTGCCGTCGACACCAATCCCAATCGTCGCAACGGCAAGCCCGGACCATCACACGGCTTCGCTCGCATCCAGCCTTGGACGCTCGCCTTTGCCGCGCTCTCTGGCGACGATCTGCACCTCACCTTTACCCTCGGACCAACCCAGGAAAGCCGTGATCTTGGCTTTGATCACTTCCGCCTCGCCTACCAGATCACCGTGGGTCAGAGCCTCCTTCTTCAACTCACCGTAGCGAACAATGCGGATGTCCCACTCGTCTTTGAAGAGGCGCTTCATACCTACTTCGCCGTCTCGGACGTCTCCAAAGTTTCTGTCACCGGCCTTGAAGCGGGGCCGTTCCTCGACAAGATAGACGGCTCGCAGAGGCCCGCTGCTAATACCCCACTCACCTTTGCAGGATCCACGGACCGTGTCTACGCAGACACAGGTGAGACCTGCGTGATCCACGACCACCCTGCTCGCCGACGGATAACAAATATCAAAACGAACTCCCAGACGACGGTCATCTTTAATCCCTGGCGAGAGATGCCTGATCTCGGATCCGACGAATGGCAGGGGATGCTCTGTCTCGAAACTGCGAACGCGGGGAGGAACGCGATCACGCTTTCACCGAAAACGGCGTACACAATGCAGGCAAAGATCACCGTCGGAGGCATCGAAGCCTAAATGCTCGTACTTGCCTCAGCCTCCCCACGCCGCCGGGAACTGCTCACCCAAGCGGGGTTGTCGTTCATTGTTGATTCGGTGGAAATACCTGAGGTCCCGGAAGCCGGGGAAGATGCCGCTACTTTCGTCCTGCGACTCGCGGAGGCGAAGGCCCAGGCGGTGTGGGCGAAGCGGAAGGATGCGCAACCCGCTGTCGAACCAGCCAGTAGTGATCCTCTGGTCGTCCTCGGGGCTGATACCTGCGTTCTCTGCCAGGGCGAGATTCTGGGTAAACCTAGGGATGAAAGCGATGCCCGGCGCATGCTCGAGCTGCTCTCCGGCCGCACGCACCAGGTCCTCACTGGCCTGGCGGCTGTCACTGCTACCGAGTCCTTCGCCGACGTAGAGATCACCCAGGTCACCTTCAACGTCATCACTGAAAAGGAGTTGGTGCGTTATCTGCGCAGCCGAGAGCCTATGGATAAAGCGGGCGCCTACGGCATCCAGGGCTACGCCGCTCGCTGGATCCCTCGTGTTGAAGGCGACTACTTCAACGTCGTGGGTCTTCCAATCGCACGCACAGTAGCTCTCATTGCGGAAGCATGCCACCAAGCCCTGAAAGGGGCGAGTGTTTCGGACCGGAGCTAACCCCGCCTCCGGTCACCTGAGCCGGCGATCATGGCAGCCACAAGTGCAATGCGTGGTGCAAGATGCGCGATTTGGACGTGTTCGTTCCCGCGTGCGCCCCGCCACCCACGGCACCCATCCCGTCGAGCGTCGGAATCCCGAGCGCAGCCGTGAAGTTGCCGTCAGACCCTCCGCCAGTAGTGGATTCTTCTAGGGGGAAGCCTAGGGTGGCTGCGATGGATTGGGCGTGTCTAAAAAGACGCACTGTCCCGGGAGACCTTTCCATGGGCGGGCGGTTGATTCCTCCTGTGATCGTCAGGGAGCAGGCCGGATCGGTTGGCTCGAGGCCGCGAAGAAGGGTGTCGATCGAGCTGCGTCGGATGGGGTTGTGATTCGGACGTCGACCTCGCAAAAGGCGTGTTCAGCGACCACGTTTGACCGTGTTCCACCAGCGATGACACCACAGTTCACCGTGCGTTTTTGACCCGGATCGGTGAGATCGGAGATGATCTCGACAAGTCTTGCCAGCTCTCGGATCGCCGAGTGACCTTTCTCGAAGTCCACCCCGCTGTGGGATGCAACTCCTTTGACATCAATGCGATAGTGTCCTACGCCCTTACGGGAGGTCTTGTACGCGAGCCCCTGCGCCGGTTCCAGGACGAAGACGGCCTCGGCCACCCGCGCCAGGCTCTCTGTGATAGGCCGCGAAACAGGGCTCCCGACCTCCTCTTCGCTGTTCAGGAGCAGTCGGAAGGACGGGTCTAAACCGTTGTTTTTGAGTAGCTTGACTGCTGTGAGCAACATCACGATACCAGCCTTCATGTCCAGCACCCCTGGACCCCAGAAACACCCGTCTTCTACCTTCCAGGGCATCGTTGTGAGGGTGTTCATGGGCCACACTGTGTCGATGTGGCCGAGTACCAGGAGATGGTCTGGTGAGTGGCCGAAGGATAACTCAAGGATGTCGCCGAAAGCTTTCTGTTTGTGGTACTTAGCCGAGCCCCCCAAGGTGCTGGAAAGGGAGGATACGAGAGCGCTGGCGCGGTCTACGGCCGCTTTATCGTCCGTTGGGGATTCGCTAAGGACGAGCTCGCGCAGATGTTGTTCGATCCAGGGGAGTTCCGCTTCCGACTGGACCAGGAGATCGGCGGGGTTCATGCCTTGAAGGTACTGCAGCTCCGGGCAAAGGCTGGTATTTTGTGAAGGTTTAGCTGTGGCTTAAAAGACACGGTCTATGAGCCGCCCCGGGATTTAGCGTATGTGCGGTCGGGAGGCGGTGCGTTGCCCGTGCAGTTTGAGAGAACGATCCGCGATGTCGTCGAATTCGAGGGGGTGGGTCTCCATAGCGGAGCGCATGTACATATGCGTCTGCTGCCTGCTCCGGCAGGATCAGGCATCGTGTTTCGGCGCACGGACCTCGACAACTTTGAGATCCCGGCTACCGGACGCAACGTTGCGAAGGTGAGTTATGCCACGAGCCTGATGCTGGGGAGCGTACTGATCTCGACGACGGAGCACCTCCTGTCTGCGCTGATCGGGGTGGGCGTCGACAACGTCATCATCGAGGTCGACAATCTTGAGGTGCCGATCCTGGACGGAAGCGCGTTGCCTTATGTCCTGTGCTTTGAGCGGGTTGGATTCAAGCAACAACGCCGGAGGAGGGAGTTCATCCGCATTTTGAAGGACATCGAGGTGCGCGAGGGCACGAAGTTTATCGGGCTGTACCCGGGTGTGGGCTACTCGATCGATTACGAGATTGATTTCCCGGCGCCTATCGGAAGGGCCAAGTTCGTGGGGGAGCTTGAAGAGGATTACTCGCGGCTGATTGCGCCGGCGAGGACGTTTGGCTTCAGGGAAGACGAGGCGATGCTGCGGAACATGGGCCTGATCCGCGGAGTGTCGGACGAGTGCGCCATTATCGTGAGCGCGGGCGCGGTGCAGAACGGGCCGCTCCGTTTCCCGGACGAGTTTGTACGGCACAAGGTTTTGGATTTGATTGGGGACCTGGCACTTGCGGGCAGGCGGATCGAGGGACGGGTGGTTGCCGAGAGGGCTGGCCATGCCATGCATACTGCTCTGGTGAAGAGGCTTATCCAGGACAGGTCTGCATGGGAGATGGCTCGCGGGCGAGATGAGACGGGACGGAGCCGGCATGAAGAAATAGCGTCGGCGGTGGCGTAGAAAAAAGAGACTGAATTGATGGCGTAGCCGATTAGACACACCGAATTGGTGCGTTTTCGTGGTGAAACCGTGGTGATTGTGTGGTGAAGCTGTGGAGTATTGACGGTTTTTGATTCGGGGGCTTGACAAAGATGTGGTTGGGAAGACCCCAAGTTGCGGCGATTGCACTGGGCTCGAACCTCCCTTCGGGAGCAGCGGATCGGGAGGCGAACCTTCGAGAAGCCATTCGGCGGACTGAAGGGCTTGGACGGGTCATGGCAGTTTCGAGGTTCTGTGACACGGAGCCGGTCGGTGACGTCGAGCAGCCAAGATTTCTGAATGGAGCGATGCTGCTTGAGACCAGCATGGAGCCGGTGGAACTGATGCGGTCTCTGCTTGGGGTCGAGCGTGCGATGGGTCGAGTGCGGGAGCCGGGGGTGGTAAAGGGGCCGCGGGTGATCGATCTCGACCTCCTGCTTTTTGCGGACAGGGTGATTTCGACGGCCGAGTTGACGCTGCCGCATCCGGCGATGCATGAACGGCGGTTTGTGCTTTCGCCGCTGGCCGAGATTGCTCCGGGGATGGTGCACCCGGTGCTGGGGAAGACGGTTGCGGAGATGCTGGCGACGTTGTGCGAAGTGTCAGGGATGCGTCCAGCGAGCGAGCAGGGCGAATCGGAATGACGGAGTGAAAAGGGCCGGAGTGGACGGTGCGGTTACCCCGGATCAGACGGTGGGGGTTCGGGGCTTACACTGGGACGCGTCTTCGAGGTGCACATGAGTTATCGGCTGTCGATTGTGGTTGCGCTGGTTGTTTCTGCGGGAAGTGCAGCTGGATTCTGCCAGGGCGACGGTAAAGCGCAGCCGCCGGTCTTCCATGGGCAGGATGGTGGGACCCGTGGCGTGATGGAGAGCATCTTTGTTCCGCCCATCCCGGATGCTCCTTTTACGCTGACGCTGGTGACGGAGTGGTCGCGGCCTCTCGGGAACGGTGGGAGTTTTACACTTGCCAACCAGAGACGGATCGCGCGGGATGGTAAGGGGCGTATCTACCAGGAGCGATGGCTGCTTGTGCCCAAGGGCGGCAAGATCGCTTCGGAGATGAACGTGATTCAGATCGTCGATCCCGCCGAGCATACGACGCATAACTGCTTTGTGCGGGAGAAGGCGTGCGAGATTATCGGTTACGGCCTTTCAACGCAGAGCGTGTACAAGCCGCGGATCGGCAGCACGGGTCCTCTGCCGGACGGCAGGGGGTACCAGCAGCACGAGGAGCTCGGGGTGAGCAATACCGCGGGTGTGGACACGACGGGGTACCGAGAGACCACGACGCTAAACCCTGGCGTGCTGGGGAACGACCAGCCGATGGTGACGGTACGGGAGTTCTGGTATTCCGCGCGCCTGGGGATCAGTTTGATCTCGAAGGTGGACGATCCGCAGAGTGGGAAGCAGGTTTTCACGGTGAAGGATCTGACGACCTCAGAGCCCGATCCCCGGCTGTTTGATGTGCCTGAGGGGTACAAGATCGTAGATCACGCGAAGGAGTGAGACGGAGAGGCTTCTGCTGGGCTCGGGGTCGTGGGCCGGTGGTGGGTGGGTTCGTTCGGTTTGTGCGACACCTTATACTTGGATACCTGAAAAACTGCGAGCGGTTGCGGAGCCGTTTGAGCTTGCACCTCGCCTTGAGGATTTATGGCTGCGCTGATCGACGCTATCAATGTGAAGCGGAAGACTGTGTTTGAGCATGAGAACACCCCGTTTTCGTGCCTGGAGGCAGATGTGAGCACGCCGACGGCCCGCGGTGGGCAGACGCTGGTGCGGCTGAAGATGCGGAACCTGCTTACGAGTGCGGTGTTCGAGAAGACGTTTAAGGCCAACGACAAGTTTAAGGAGCCTGACCTGCAGCTGGTGCCGGCGACGTACCTGTACAGCGACAATGACGGATCGTATTTTCTGGACCAGGAGAGCTACGAGACTCTGACGCTGTCGGAGGAGATGCTGGGGAATTCGCTGGATTTCCTGGTGGACGGGACGTTGATACAGCTGCATAAGTACAACGGCAACCCGATCGGCCTGCAGCTGCCGATCTTTGTGGAGCTGGATGTGGCGTCGACGGAGCCGGCGGTGCGGGGCGACACATCGAGTGGAAGCGCGACCAAGGTTGCGCGGCTGGAGACAGGCCTCGAGATACGCGTTCCGCTGTTTATCAAAGAGGGTGAAAAGGTAAAGGTTTCCACGGAGAGCCGGGATTTTGCCGGACGCGCGTAGCTGACTTCAAGCAGAGATTGGGAGAGAGATGACGTCTACGATTTTGAGTGATGACGCGCCGGCATGTCTGCTGGTGCTGTTTGGGGCGACGGGTGATCTGACACAGCGGCTGCTGCTGCCGTCGCTGTACAACCTGGCGGCGGCGCACCTGCTGCCGGACAACTTCGCGATTCTTGGATTCGCTTCTGAGAGCTGGACGGAGGACAAGTTTCGGGATCATGTGAAGGAGGCGCTGCTGCAGTTCTGGGGTGCGGACGCGGCTCCTGAGACGGTGGGATGGCTGCAGGAGCGATCGTTTTATGAGTCGGGAAACTTCACGGACCAGGCGGCGTTTGAGGGCCTGCGGACGCGGATCGAGGAGACGGAGAAGGCGCGGGGCACGGGTGGGAACCGGCTGTTTTACCTGGCGGTGGCGCCGAGTTTTATTGCAGGGATTGCGGGGAGTCTTTCGGCGGCGAAGATCTCGTGCGAGGACGGCGGTGGGTGGCGGCGGATCGTGATCGAGAAGCCGTTCGGGCATGACGTGGCGTCGGCGCGCGAGTTGAACGCGAAGCTGGGGAAGGAGTTGAAGGAGGAGCAGATCTACCGGATCGACCACTTTGCGGGGAAGGAGACGGTGCAGGATCTGGCGGTGTTTCGGTTCTCGAATGCGATTTTTGAGCCGCTGTGGAACCGGACCAATATCGACCAGGTGGAGATCATGGCGTCGGAGACGGTGGGGGTGGAGAAGCGGGCCGGGTACTACGAGAGTGCGGGCGCGCTGCGGGACATGGTGCCGAACCACCTGGCACAGCTGCTGAGCCTGATTGCGATGGAGCCGCCGGTGTCGTTCAACGCGGATCATATGCGGTCGAAGCAGGTGGAGGTGCTGCAGTCGGTCCAGCCGATCGGGCCGGACGAGGTGGCGAAGGATGCGGTGCGGGGGCAGTATGGGGCGGGGCAGATTGCGGGCGCGGCGGTGCCGGCGTACCGGGCGGAGCCGGGGGTGAATCCGGACTCGATGACGGAGACGTATGTGGCGATGCGGGTGATGATCGATAACTGGCGGTGGGCCGGGGTGCCGTTTGTGCTGCGGACGGGGAAGCGGATGGATCGTGCGTGTACGGAGATCGTCGTGACGTTTCGACAGCCGCCGGCGAGCCTATTTCCGAATGCGGCGGAGTCGGTGCAAACACCGAATACGATGATCTTCCGGATGCAGCCGGACCAGGGGATACGGCTGGGTTTCGGGAGCAAGGCTCCGGGGCTGAAGACGGTGGTGGAGCAGGGATTTCTGGACTACAGCTTTCCGGATGGGCCGTTTGGCAACCACGGAAAAGGGTATGAGCGGCTGCTGCATGACTGCATGATGGGGAACCAGACATTGTTTCAGCGTGCGGATATGGTGGAGGCGGGGTGGCAGATGGTGCAGCCGCTGCTGGATGCGTGGGGTTCGGGTGGGGGCGGAGAGCTGGAGATTTACGCGGCGGGAACGGATGGGCCCGAGGCTGCGAAGGGCCTGCTGGGCGACTGTTGATCGCTGGTTGAGAGAACGGGTTAGCGGAGAAGCAGGAGGTAGATGCCCATACCGATGCCGACGGCTGCGAGGAGCAGGGCCAGGATGACGGCGTTGCGGGAGATCTGACCGGGGATCCAGGTGCCTGAGTGGAGTTGGCGTACGATGTGGACGTGGTCGACGACGGCGCTGATGTTGACGATGACGCCGAGGCTTACGAGGGCAACTCCGGAGACGACGGAAAGGCCGGTGCCGTGGACGGGCGTGTGCTGCTGGCCTGCCTGAAGTTGCCGGAGGAAGAGGCCGAAGCGGGCGACGGCGAAGCCTACACCCATGAGGCCGAGACCGGTACGGATCCAGGCGAGAAATGTGCGCTCGGCGGCGAAGTAGATTCTGGGATCGTCGGTTTCGGAGGGCATGGGATCCTGGCGGGGGCTGGCTTGCGGTCCCGCTATGCGTCTACCTGCCGCGGCGGAGAAAGAAGAACAGGAGCAGGATGATGATGAGGAAACCGAAGCTGCCTGGCCAGACGAACCAGCCGCCACCAGTACGATAGCCGGCGACGAGGCAGCCGGAGAGTGCGGGGGCGACGAGGAGGCTGAGAAGGGCGACTGAAAGTCGGGCTTTTTGTGCCGTGAGCGTACCGACTGTGGATTCTGGTGTCATGTGGTCTCCTTGAGGGTTGTTGGTTTGGATGCTTTCTATGCGGTGGGTGTGCTGGGTCTGAGGGAGAGTTCCTCGGTGGGCGGAGTTGGTTGCGGGTCCAGCAGGGTATTGGGTTCGAGTTTGCTTTCGAGGTATGAGGTATGAGGTATGAGGTATGAGGTATGAGGTATGAGGTATGAGGTGGGTCACACAATTCGCGGGCGGACAGATATGCTTGCGGTGACCAAAGTTTGCATCCCACTAGCAGAATCGAAGCTCATCTCGCATCTGTCGCGAGTGTAAGTGCGTGTATATGTCTAGAGACCCCGATGCGCTAGGCGCAATGAAAGATCCGAACGAGGTGGACCTATCGCTACTCGCGCTGATACAGCGAGGCGATGAGGACGCTTTGGCGAGTCTGTTCGCGCGCCACTCGAAGCTGGTGTATTCGGTGGGCCTGCGTGTGCTGCGTGACCCGGCTGCAGCGGAGGATGTGCTGCAGGAGATCTTTATGCAGATCTGGCGCAATCCGACCGGATTTGTTGCGGCACGCGGAAGCCTTGGAGGATGGCTGGCGGTTGTGGCACGGAATCGTTCGATCGACCTGCTGCGCAAGCGGCGGCCGACGGACTCGGTTGACGATTTACCGCTGTTGTCCCCGCTTGACGTCTCCGATGAGGCGGAGCGGAATGTATTGCTGCAGCGCGTGAGGGTGTTGATGGCGGAGCTACCTGCCGAGCAAAGGATCGCGCTTGAGATGGCGTTCTTTGAGGGCTGGACGCACGCGGAGATCGCGGAGAAGACCGCGACGCCATTGGGTACGGTCAAGACAAGGATCAGAAACGCGCTGCAGGTGTTGGGAAAGGCTTTCAAGGCATGAACGCGAACGGACATTTCGAAGAGGACGATCTCGCGTTGTACGCGATGCATCTGCTCGCGCAACCTGAGGCCTCTGCTGTCGCGCGGCGGCTGGCTGAAAGCGAAGAGACACGCCTGGAGCTTGGTAGGGTTCAGGCCAGGCTTGCGGCGTATGCGGAGAGTGCCGTCGAACTTGAAGCCGTTCCCGAGGGCAGCCTCGAGCGGCTCATGGATCGGATTGCGAAGGAGCGCAGGGTGATTCCTATGCCTGCGGCGCTGCGGTGGCACCTGAGACTGCGGCGGAGACGGAGCCTCGGCGGACGAGGGCTTTGCTGCCGTGGGTCGGATGGGCGGTGGCCGCGACGATGGCATTTGGGGCAGGCAAGCTCTACTTTGATCGGTCTGCGCTGAGCCGGAGGTTGGCCGAGGAGACCGGGCAGGTGGCGCACCTGTCCACGGACGCAACGGAGGTGTCTCGAGAGCGGGACGCCTTGACCTCAAGTCTGGCGGAGCGGACCAGGGAGCTCGACGAGCTGCGATCCGAAGCAGCGACGACAAAGGGTGAGGCGACGGGTCTCCGGGCGAGGACCGCGGGGCAGGCGGCCAGGCTGGATGAGGAGATTGCGAGGCTCAATGAGCAGACCGCGAAGCTCAACGAGCAGACGGCGAGGGCCGAGGCCCAGGCCGCCCTAGCGGCGAATGCGGCGCGAGAGCGTGACGCGCTTCGCGGGACGCTTGCAGCGCAGGCGAGTCAGCTGTCGCAGCTCTCGAGCGACGCGGAGAAGGCGCGGCAGGTGCGGGAGGCGCTTGATGATCCGACGGCGCTGCGTGTGACCCTGACTGCGCCGAAGACGAGTCCCGTGCCTTCGGGAAGGGCGACGTACGTGGCGAACAAGGGCACGTTGGTGTTCCTCGCGAGCAACATGGCTCCGCTCGAGGGGAACAAGGTGTATGAGCTTTGGTTGTTGCCCGCGAACGGGTCGAGCCCGGTGCCGGCTGGAACGTTCAAGCCGGACGCGCGTGGAAATGCGAGTGTGGTGTCGGTGCAGATGCCGAACGCGCAGGCTGCCAAGGGATTTGCGGTGACGATTGAGAATGCGGGTGGAGCGCAGACGCCTACCATGCCCATCCTGCTGCTGGGTGCCTAGGGAGCGGAGGGCCGGCGGTCGTGCGCTGTGTGGTTCGGCCAAGGTGCGTGCACTCGGCTTCAACACGCTTTGAGGAAGGATCGGAGTTCTCGGTCACACTGTTCTGGAGCATCCTGCTGGACCCAATGGGAGACACCTGGGAGGAAGCGCAGGCTCAGGTCGCGGACGAACTCGTCGGTGCCTTCGGTGGTGAACTTCGCTAGGAACTGATCCTCCTCGCCCCATAGAAGCAGGGTCGGCGTGTCGATTCGGGGAAAGCCGAGGTCGAGTTGGCGTTCGAAACCGCCGCCGCGCAGGAAGGCGCGATACCAGTCGATCATGGCTTTGAGGGCTCCGGGCGGGGCTGCATTTGCGCAGGTTGCGGCAATGAGATCCCTTGGGAAGTGGTCGGGTGCGGTGGAGCTGCGCAGCATAGATTCCCCGATGGCACGGGCGCCGTTGCGTGCGAGAAAGCGCTCCGGAAGACGGGGGATCTGGAAGGCAGCGACGTACCAGGAGCGGAGGAGCTGCGTTGGGCGGCGAAGGCTCCGGCGGAAGCAGACGGGGTGCGGGACGTTGATGATGACGAGCTGATGGAGCGGGCGGAGACGCCGGGTCGCGAAGCACCAGGCCACGATGGCGCCCCAGTCATGCCCGAGGAGAACGACGCTTCTGGCGCCGGAGGCGTCGATGAGGGCTGCGACGTCGGCCATGAGGTGCTCGATGGCGTAGTCCTGCATGTGCGGGGGACGGCTGGTGCGCCCGTAACCGCGCTGGTTGGGAGCCCATACGCGGTAGCCCATGCTGGCGAGCGTGAACATCTGGTGCTGCCAGCTGAGGGCGACTTCGGGGAAGCCGTGGAGGCAGAGGGCGAGGGTAGTCCCCGGCGCCGCAGGTAAGGACCTCGAAGGTGAGCCCGTTTGCCTCGACGAACTCGGTGGTGAGGTGCACTAGGCGGGCTGCGCCCCGAGCAGAGAACGGCAGTGCCGGGCGATCTGAAGCTCTTCTTCGGTTGCGAGGACCTTTACTTTCTCTGCGCCATCGTCGAGGCCGAGGAAGTGTAGATCGGCGCAGATGCGCTTGCGGATGGCCTCGCTGTGCTGGCCGATGCCGCCGGTGAAGACAAGTAGATCGACGCCGCCCATGAGAGCGGCGTAGGCGCCGATGAATTTGCGGACAGCAGTGGTGAATGCCTGAATGGCTAGATCAGCAGTGGGGTCGCCGGTTGCAGCTCGCTTGAGGAGCGCCTGCATGTCGCTCTCGCCGTTCGAGAAGGCGGTGAGGCCACAGTCGTGGTTGAGGAGGTGCTCGAGGGCATCGGTGTCGAGGGACTCGGATCGGAGAAGGTAGAGGAGAACGCCGGGGTCGAGATCTCCGCTGCGGGTACCCATGGGAACGCCGCCCGTCGGTGTGAGGCCCATGGAGGTGTCGATGGACTGGCGGTCCTGGACGGCGGTGACGCTGGAGCCGTTGCCGAGGTGGGCGAAGATGGCGCGCGGGGGGAGGGTCTCGCCGAGGCGAAAGACGATCGACTCGCAGGAGAGGCCGTGAAAGCCGTAGCGGATGACACCCTGCTCGAAGTATCTGGTGGGGATCGGGAGGTGAGTGGCGACCTCGGGCATGGTGCGGTGAAAGGCGTTGTCGAAGCAGGCGAAGTGGGGGCAGTCGGGCCAGGTCGTCTGTGCCTGGTCGATGAGAGCGATGGCCTGAGGGATGTGCAGCGGGGCGAAGTGGACGGCGTCTCGGAGTTGGCGAAGGAGATCGGGGGTGATGCGCTGGTGTTCGCGGAGGTGCGGCCCGCCGTGAACGACGCGGTGTCCGACTGCGATGGGCGGGGCAGGAAGATGGACGGCGAGGGCAGAGGCGAGCTTTTGTAACGCCTCCGGTTGCGATTCGAGGAGGTGCTTCTCCGAGAGAAGAGAGACGCCGTCGGCGGAGCGGATGTCGAGGGTGCCGGAGTCGCGACCGATGCCGTCCGCACTGCCTTCGAGGACGAGGTCTTCTTCGCCAGACACGCCCGGCCTGGGGGAAAAGACCCCGAACTTCAGCGACGAGGAGCCGCTATTAAGGACGAGGATGGGGGATGAGGCGCGATCGGGAGCAGGCATCGGCTAGCTCGGCCAGGTCCAGTCGGTGATCTCCTTCTTATCGATCCCTTCGGCGTGGGCGTAGTTGATGCTGTTGATGATCTCTCCCTTGAGCCAATCCTTGACGTGGGCGCCAGTGACCTGCAGGCGTGGGACGCGATCGATGACGTCGATGCAGAGGTCGAAGCGATCGATCTGATTGATGATGGCGAGCTCGAAGGGCGTGTTGATGTTGCCCTTCTCCTTGTAGCCGCGGACGTGGAAGTTCTCGTGATTGGTTCGGCGGTAACTCAGCTTGTGGATGAGGGAGGCGTAGCTGTGGAAGTTGAAGATGACCGGCTTGTCTTTCGTGAAGAGCGAGTCAAAGTCGCGATCGGAGAGGCCGTGCGGGTGCTCGGTTATGGGCATGAGACGAAAGAGGTCGACGACGTTCACGAAGCGAATCCTGAGGTCGGGGAACTTCTCTTTGAGGATGGCGACAGCTGCGAGCGCTTCCATGGTGGGGATGTCTCCGGCGCAGGCCATGATGACATCGGGTTCGACACCGGCGTCGGTGCTAGCCCATTCCCAGATACCGATGCCCTTGGTGCAGTGGTCGACGGCGGCGTCCATGTCCAGGTAGACGAGATGTGGCTGCTTGTCGGCGACGATGACGTTGATGTAGTCGCGTGATCGGAGGCAGTGATCGGCGACGCTGAGGAGGCAGTTGGCATCGGGAGGGAGATAGATGCGGACCACGTCAGGGCTCTTGTTGGTGACGACGTCCAGGAAGCCGGGGTCCTGGTGGGTGAATCCGTTGTGATCCTGACGCCAGACCAGGGAGGTGATGAGGAGATTGACAGAGGGGATGGGCGCTCGCCAGCTGAGCTCGTTCTTGGACTTTTCGAGCCATTTCGCGTGCTGGTTGAACATGGAGTCGATCACGTGAACAAAGGCCTCATAGGTGGAGAGGAGGCCGTGGCGACCGGTCAGGACGTAGCCCTCGAACCAGCCCTCAAGGGTGTGTTCGCTGAGCATTTCCATGACGCGGCCGTCGACAGCGATCTCGGTGCCGTCTGCGTCTTCGGGCAGGTAGGCTTCGAGCCATGTCTTTCGCGAGGCGGCGTAGATGCCGTCGAGCTTGTTGGAGGCGGTCTCGTCGGGGCCGAAGACGCGGAAGGTAGTCATGTTGCGCTTCATGACGTCACGGAGAAAGGTGGCGAGGGTAGCGGTCGGGGACTTGGACACTTTGCCGGGTGCCGTGATCTTGACGGCGTAGTCCTCGAAGACGGGGAGGTCTAGCGACCTGCGCAGGAGACCTCCGTTGGCGTGGGGATTGGCGCTGATGCGGCGAGGGCCGACGGGTGCCAATTCCTGGAGCTCGGGGATGAGTTTGCCGGACTGGTCAAAGAGCTCTTCCGGCTTGTAGCTGCGCATCCAGTCTTCGACGATCTTGAGGCTAGTTTTATTTGTAACTGGATCGAGTACAGGTACCTGATGGGCACGCCAGAAGTTCTCGACCTTGTGCCCGTCGACCTCCTTTGGGACCGGTCCAACCCTTTGGGCGAACGAAGGACGATCATGGGCCACTTTGGTCGACCGGGTATCCCGGAGGCACGGGCCTGCATGCTGAATGGAACGGATCTCGAGGATGCATTGCTCGAGGGTCGCAGCCATCTTCTGATGCATGGTCTCGGGGTCATCGCCCTCGACAAAATAGGGTTTGTAACCGTAGCCGAGGAAGAGGTGTTCGAGCTCCTCGTGCGGAATGCGGGCGAGGATTGTGGGATTCGCGATTTTGTAACCGTTCAGGTGAAGTATCGGAAGGACGGCCCCGTCACGAATGGGATTGAGGAACTTGTTCGAATGCCAAGAGGTGGCAAGTGGACCTGTTTCGGATTCGCCATCGCCAACCATGACGGTGACAATGAGGTCGGGATTGTCAAAGGCGGCGCCAAATCCGTGCGAAAGGCTATAGCCGAGTTCGCCACCCTCATGGATGGAACCCGGGGTCTCTGGAGTGCAGTGGCTGCCGATACCGCCGGGAAAGGAGAACTGGCGGAAGAACTGGTGCATGCCGGCGACATCCTGGCTGCGGTCGGGGTAGATCTCCGAGTAGTGGCCTTCGAGGTAGCAGTTGGCGAGGGTGGCAGGCGCACCGTGACCAGGGCCCGAGACGTAGATGACGTTGAGATCGTATTTCTTGATGAGGCGATTGAGGTGAACCCATGTGAAGGACTGGCCGGGATCGGAGCCCCAATGGCCGAGCAGGCGGTTCTTGATGTGCTCGGGCTTGAGGGGTTCGCGGAGAAGCGGGTTTGCGCGGAGGTAGATCATGCCGGCGCAGAGATAGTTACAGGCGCTCCAGTAGGCATTGATCTTGCGAACCTCTTCGGACGTGAGTGGGGAAGCGACGGCGGTGATTTCTTCTGCGGCCAAGGTCATGTGTGTTCTCCTGGGACGAACTGGGCTGGACACAACTATGAAGGGGAGATGTTACGGGGAAAACATCCGTGGGTCTAAGGTACTCTCCCTGGGCGTTTCGGGCATAGATTCGAGGGAAATTGATGATGGGCAGGATG
Source organism: uncultured Acidobacteriaceae bacterium (assembly GCA_963752655.1). Taxonomy (GTDB): domain Bacteria; phylum Acidobacteriota; class Terriglobia; order Terriglobales; family Acidobacteriaceae; genus Edaphobacter. Next base: position 86,497 of record CAVVZK010000011.1, on the reverse strand, counting down.
TCGCCAGGGGCTGGACGTTAAAGAGGATGGCCCGGCGGTTGCCGGGCCATCTGCAGGTTCCAGGGGTTGCGGTTAGAAGGAGAATCTCGCACCGAATTCACCGGTGAAGGAACGAGGGATGATGGTGCTGCTCGGGTTGACAAAGCCGAGCGGGGCCAGCTTGGTTGTCCCGGCTGAATAGCTGCTGATGATGCCGTTATAGTTGCCGCCGTAGTTGGCGCGGTTGGTGAGATTGAATCCCTGGAAGAAGAGGTTCAGGTTGTAGCGATCCTTTATGGAGATCGTTTTTCCGATACGAGCGTCGAACTGGATGAAGGCCTGTCCCCGGATGGAATCGAAGCTGCTTTCGACACAGCTGCCTGCGGCGAGGCACGTCCTGTAGAAGGCGGCGACGCTGGCGGCGTTCCCCGCTTTGACGGCCGCGGCAGCGGCCTGGTAGAAGTTCACGAAGTTGGCGACGGTAGGCTTGTCCCCGACGAAGTAGGCGGCGTGTGGGTTGCTGCGACCGCTGCCGACGCCCCAGAGATCCGAGGTGGATTCGGCCACGTCAGAACCAAGGGAAGGAGCGTAGACGGGCCGGGCGGAGCCAATCGACAGGATGGGCGAGATATCGATCCGGTAGGGGAGGGTGACCGTGCCGGCGGCGGTGACGTGATGCTTCTCGTCGTTGGGGGCTGGCCCGAAGTCCGGATGACGGAGCTGGCCGAGGAAGGGGTTGGTGGCGGTGTTGCGGAAGGCGGCAGGATTTCCCTCGAAGGCGAGCGCCTTCCCGTAGGTGTAGTTGACAGTGGTGCTGAGACGCTTTGCGACGGTTGCCCGGTAGCTGACGTTAAGGCCGTCGTAGTAGGAGCGGCCGATGGAGCGTTCGACGGCGATACGGCCGAGGACGGGGACGCCGGCGGCGGCGAAGGCGGCCGCGTAGGGGCGGACGCCGCCGTTGAAGTACTCCTTGGGATTGGTGTTGACGGTCTTGTCTTCATGTAGACCGCGCGCCTGAACATATTCGATCTCGAGGACCGAGCGAGTGTTGAGGGCGTACTGGATGCCGGCGTTGATTTGCTGGCTGTATGGATTGCGGAAGTGAGGATCCATGATTCTGCCGGTGGAGCCGGGAGCGAGGTCAGGGCCCGCCGGCGGGATCACAGGAGCAGGATCGACGCCGTAGCGGTAGTTGCTGAGGAGGATGTTGGTTCCGGGGATGGTGGAGGTGCAGGTGGGATCACCTGGACCGTTGCAGGTAATGCTGTAGGTATTGGCGAAGACCTGGGCGTTGGCCTGCTGGATCATGAAGAGGGGAATGTTTTCGAATGTCTGGCCGAAGTAGATGCCGTAGCCGCCGCGAAGGACGAGCCGGCCGTTTCCGGAGACATCGTAAGAGAAGCCGATGCGCGGGCTGAGGTCGAGCACGCTGTTTTTGGGCAGACCGGTGTAGTCGCCACCGATGTAGCTGAGGCTGGGGGTATAGCCAGAGCCGTACTGGGTCGGTGGACCGGTGGTGGGAACAGTGGGGATGTTGGTTGCGGCAGCCGCGATGAGCTCCTGGTGTGAGCGGCTGTTGGCCTGCTTGTCGATGCCGTAGGTGTTGATGTCGCGGTCGTAGCGGAGACCCACGTTGAGCAGAAGTCGGGAGGTAGCGCGCCAGTCATCCTGGAGGTAGACGCCGACCATCTTTGGGGAGAGATTGAAGCTGGGATCACCGGAGGTGCCGGTCGAGCTCTGGACGACGCCTGGCGCCGAGAATCCGGCGAAGGTACCGCCCTGGGGATAGAGAGTGGGGTTGAGGAGGTTGGCCGCGGTGTCGACGAAATCGAACTCCGGGGTGGGGTTGTTTTCGAAGAAGCCCCCGACCTGCGGCTCGTAGACGAAGTCTACGCCGGCACGTACGGTGTGTTTGCCGTGGGTGTAGGAGAAATCGTCTCGGAACTGGAACTTGTGCTGGCTGGATTTCTGGGGAACGTTGATGTTCGTCCCGAAGCTGGTGCCGTCGGTGAAGAGGAAGTAGGGCGTCCTGGTCGTGGAGTCGATGAGGTTGTTCCAGTACTGGAAGCCTGCGGTGAAGTTATTCACCATGCTGTTGGTGAGGATGGAGCTGAGGGTGACGTTGCTGATGATGAGGTCGTTGATGGTGAAGTTGCCTTCGGAGAGATCGTTCTGGCCGGTGGACTGATCGTTGTTGCTCTTGTTGTCCTGGGCGGCATAGCTGACGTAGATCTTTTCTTTCTCGTTGATGATGTGATCGATGCGGCCGTTGTAGCGTTTCTCGTCGTAGGGCGTGGGGATGGTGTGTGAGGGTTGGGCGCCGAGGGGGACGGCTAGTGTGAGTTCGTCGAAGGAGGCTCCGGTAACGGAGAGGCTGGAGCGCTCGCGCAGGCCCTCGTAAGCGAAGAAGCCGAAGTCCTTGTCGCGGCGGATGCGTCCGCCGAAGGAGCCGCCGTACTGCTGCCGGCTGTAGTCGGGCTTCGGATTTCCCGCATCTTTATCGATCTGATTGATGGTCTGGAGGGTCTGCGAGCGAAAGAAGCCGTAGAGGGCGCCGTGATAGTCGTTCGTTCCGGCCTTGGTGACCACGTTGAGGGCTGCGCCTTCGGAGCGGCCGTTCTCGGCAGAGAAGCGGTTCGTGGAGATCTTGAACTCCTGGACGGCTTCAAGCGGGAGTTGCATGACTGCGCCACCGACGGTGTTGTCCTTGTTGTCGATGCCGTTGACGGTGGTGTTGGTATTGCGGCCGGAGGAGCCGTTTACGGCGTAGACCGAGTAGCGATTCTTTGTGGGGTCATAGCTGTCGACGAGCTTAACGCCTGGGGCGAGGATGGCGAGGTTGGCGAAGTCACGGCCATTGAGGGGCAGGTCGACGATCTCCTGCGGGGTGACGGCGGTGGAGCTGTCGGTCTTTTCGGTGTCTACGAGCTGGTTGCCGGTGGAGACCTCAACGGTGGTGGAGACGGAGCCGGTCTGAAGGGGGATGTTGGCGGTCTGGGTGGTGCCGATAAGGAGTTCGAGACCGTCTGCTTTTGCAGCGCTGAAGCCGGTGGCCTGCACCGTGATGGTGTAGGTACCGATCGGGAGCAGCTCAAAGCGGTACTCGCCTGCAGCGTTCGTGGTTGTTGAGCGTTGCGTAGCTGTGGCCTTATTGAGGGCTGTGACTGTGGCCTGGGCGACGGCGGCGCCGGTTGCGTCGCTGACGATCCCGACGATGTTGCCACTGGCAGTCGCTTGTGCAAGGAGATGGCCTGAGGTGACCACCAGGATGGAAAGGAAGAGGAAGGTTCTAAGTATTGTGCGCATGTGCCTCGAGAGAGATACAGGTTCTTGAGCTGAAGACGAAGGGGTCTTCAGTTCAGGCGATGGCGGGGCCTGCTCACGCGCTTGTGAGTCAGGAGAATCTTCTGGTGTAAGCGGATTCTAACCTTGCCGTGATGTGGTGTACACAAAAATGCGACGAGGTGCACTCTGCGGACTGCCGCGAGATGGGGTAAGTGCGGTAAGTGCGGCCGGCTGATGGGTTCGGAAAAGGTTGTTGGGGTTGAGTTTACGGACTGCCGATGCGCTTGTCCGGTGCTGGAGAGGGTTGTCGAGGCCGCTGAGTTGGTGGTCGGCAGATGCGGTCAAGAGGTGAGGGCTATTCGGATCGTGCTCGAGCTCAGGTTGCCCGGGTGCAATCGGCCGGGGAGCCTTGACGCGGACGTTGGATCGCTGGACGGAGTGGGGGTAACTTCGGGGGCCTTAGGGCGTGAGGGCCCCCGAGGCGATATTCTGGATGGACCACCATTAACAGGACAGGATCCCAAGGCATGGAATTTCACGTATCGCGGGCTGTACGAGAGAAGTACCTTATAGACGACCTCCTCTTCAGCTATCAAGGAAACGTGGTGTTCGCCAACGTATCTGCGAGCCGACGCATGGCCAAGCAGATCAACGACAAGCGCGAGCAGATGGGGGAAGAGGGCACCATCAACGCCGGGGCGTTGTTTGCGATGGGGCTGATTGACGAATTAAGTCATGCGATGGTGGCGAAGTATCGGTCGGAGGTGGATCCGCAGGTTCTGCAAGGGGCGCTGACCTGGTTTGCGGCTAATGCAGACCCTAAGCAGGTAGACGCGCTGCTGCTGGCATTTACGGAGCGTTTTCCGAACACAGGGGTGTACCGCGGCGAGCAGACGGCGGCGGAGTGGCTGGCCCAGCAGATGGAAGGGATGGAGAACCGGGAGGCTGCGACGGAGGAGTTGTTGCTGTTGTGGCTGGCGAACATCAATCCGGCGTTTCTGCCATTTCGGGAGCTGTTCGACGACAGTGGTCTGAAGCAGCAGACCATTTACAGCAACGTGATCTCGGACTTTGGCGAGTACATTGGAACGCGACCTCCGTTTGCGCCCGGGGTGACGCTGCTGGACGTGCTGAAGGGTCCGATGCTTGCCTCTCCGGACTCCCTGATAGGGCAGCTGGCCTTTATTCGGGAGAACTGGGTGGAGCAGCTCGGCGACGAACTGCGGCGGGTTCTGCTGGCGACCGACGTGCTGAACGAGGAGGAGATCGCCGTTTGGATGCGGTTTAATGCGGCGGGATCGCACCGCGGCCCGGGCCGGGGCGGGCGCCAGGGTGGAGGCGGGTGGCGGGACGAGGGGTTTGAAGGTGACGAGTTCGTTGGGTTTGGGGCGGGTGGCCGAGCGCTGAGCCGGGGCGGGTCCGCGGAACAGCCGGCGCTGAACGAGTACGAGGCGTTCAGCCAGGATCAGGACTGGATGCCAACCGTGGTGCTGATCGCAAAGAGCACTTACGTGTGGCTGGAGCAGCTGTCGCAGAAGTATGGAAGACACATCCACAAGCTGGACCAGATCCCAGATGAGGAGATGGAGTTGATCGCCAGCCGCGGGGTCAACGGGCTGTGGCTTATCGGGCTATGGGAGCGGAGTGTCGCGTCGCAGACGATCAAGCGGCTTCGGGGGCAGGCGGATGCTGTGGCTTCGGCGTACTCGTTGAAGGACTACAGGATTGCGGAGGACCTGGGAGGAAACCCAGCGTACGAGGTGTTGCGAAGCAGGGCGGCGAGGGCGGGCATTCGGCTGGCGAGCGACATGGTGCCGAACCACATGGGGATCGACTCGACGTGGGTGATGGAGCATCCTGACTGGTTTATCTCGCGCGCCGAGAGTCCGTTTCCGAGCTACTCGTTCGAGGGACCGGACCTATCGACGGAGAGTCGATACGAGATCAAGATCGAGGACCACTATTACGACCAGACGGATGCGGCGGTGGCTTTTCGGCTGCGGGAGCGTGCGACGGGGCGGACGGAGTTTGTGTACCACGGCAATGATGGGACGACGTTTGCGTGGAACGACACGGCGCAGCTGGACTACTCGAAGGCGTATGTGCGGGAGCAGGTGATCCAGACGATCCTGAGCGTGGCCCGGCAGTTTCCGATTATTCGCTTCGACGCAGCTATGGTGTTAGCAAAGAAACACGTGCAACGGCTGTGGTTCCCCCTCCCGGGGCTGGGCGGGTCTATTCCGTCCCGGGCGGAGGATGCAATGAGCCAGGAGGAGTTCGACGCGCTGATGCCCAACGAGTTCTGGCGAGAGGTGGTGGACCGGGTGGCTGTGGAGGTGCCGGGGACGCTGCTGCTGGCGGAGGCGTTCTGGTTGCTGGAAGGCTACTTCGTGCGAACGCTGGGCATGCATCGGGTGTACAACTCCGCCTTCATGAACATGCTTCGGGATGAGGAGAATGCGAAGTACAGGTCGTACCTGAAGAAGACGATCGAGTTCGATCCAGACATCCTGAAGCGGTACGTGAACTTCATGAGCAATCCGGATGAGCGAACGGCGATCGACCAGTTCGGTACAGGGGACAAGTACTTTGGCGTGAGCACGCTGCTGGCGACACTGCCTGGCCTCCCGATGCTGGGTCACGGGCAGATCGAGGGATTCACCGAGAAGTATGGGATGGAGTACAAGCAGGCGCGGATGCGGGAGGCACCGAACGAGGAGCTGGTTGCGCGACACCAAAGAGAGATCGCGCCTTTGCTGAAGAAGCGATGGGCCTTTGCGGAGAGTAGTAACTTCGTGCTCTACGACTTCTGGAATGAGTACGGGACAGTGGATGAGAACGTGTTTGCGTACTCGAACGTTTCAGGTGGCGAGCGTTCCCTCGTGATCTACAACAACGCATACGGGAGCACGCGTGGAACGATCCATGTGTCGGCGTCTTCGATGGACAAGGGATCGGGAACGCTTCGCCAACGTAGTCTCCATGAGGCGCTTCAGCTGCCGGGAGATGGCGGCGCGATCGTCGCCTACAAGGACACGACGGCCGGCCTTGAGTATCTCCGGCGTGCCGGGGGGGTGCGCGACGAGGGCTTTCGGGTCGAATTGCGTGGGTACCAGTATGTTGTTCTGCAGGAGTGGCGTGAGCTGCAGGTGAGCGCGGAGCAGCCCTGGGACCAGATGTGCGATGCGCTCCATGGAGCGGGGGTGTACAACCTGGCGGAGGCTATCTCGAAGCTGCGGTTGCGCGGCGTGCACGAGGCGCTGCGATACCTGCTGGTTCCGGAGGTGATCACGGAGTTGGTTGAGGGGGCGGGCGTTGTGCCGGAGGCTCCCGAGGCGGAGAAGGTCACGACGAAGGCAAAGAAGCGGAAGGCTTCCAAGGAGATAAACGTCAAGCCCGTCCAGGCGGACGCAGACTCTCGCGTTGCCAAGGTGGCGGAACGTGCCGAGGCTCTGTTCAGAGAGGTCAGGGAGTTGGGCGGTCGTGCCGAAGACGAAACAGCCAAGGCCAGTGATGAGGAGTCTGGCCGTGAGAGCCGGACGGCCTTGCTTCGAACAGGTATTGCGGCCGCATTGCGGCTGCCCGGGCTGCAGAGTGCATCGCCCGTGTGGCCGGAGTCGGCCAGCGCGATTGTCCAGGGCGGCGCCTCGGGTGAGTTGGGGAGGTCGACGTGGGCGACGATCCTGGCATGGACGGTTTTGCGCCACCTGAACTTCGGAGGGCAGAGTTCCGTCCGCTTGTTCGACGAGCTCCAGCTTCGGTCTGCGCTCGGGGAGATCTTCTCGGGTATGGGCGTGATGGGAGAAGACGCGTGGCGCGCCGCGGCGAGGGTGCGCGTAATGCTGGCCCACGAGACTGGCAAGGACGAGGCGCTGCCGGGCGCTTCGGAGCAGTTCTGGGGAGATGGGGATGTACGTTGGCTTGCGAGTGTCAACGAGTCGCAAGGGGCGGTTTACTTCAACAAGGAGGCGTTCGATGAGCTGCTCTGGTGGTTGGAGATCGCTGCGCTGCTGACCGCGGCTGAGTCGGATCCGGATGGAACAGCGACCTTTGCCAGGGTGAAGCGGCGGCTTGCGAAGGCGAGCAAAGAGGCGGCAGACGCGGGGTATGAGGTTCGCCGCTACGTTTTGAGCGTTTCTGGAGGATTTCAGCGGGCCAGTGAAGGTGGGCGTGAGGATTCGCCCGAAGGACGTGGGACCGCAACTTCGGGCGGCACGTTGGTGAGGGGGAAAGCTGGCGCAGTACCGAAGCCTGCGACGGGTCGGGCGAGGAAGAAGGCCGGGGCACGAAAGCCGGCAGAAGCCGAGCCAGCTGTGACGATTGAGGCGGCGAGCGCTGGACCGAAGGCGAAGGGAACCAAGACGCTCACCCGGAAGCCAGATCCTGCCAAACGTCCCTGAAATGGGCGCTTGCCGCTGTTTTGCGCTTTGAAGGAGAGGGTCGGAGAGTATGCCTGCCGCAAACCCTCTCAGGGATGGGGTACCGGAACTTCGCGGGCCTGTGACGGGCGGAAGGGGCGACCCGGCTCGAGACGGAGTTCGAGCCGGGCACCGCGGCGGACGTTGTAGACGAGTGCCGGGCGGAAGACGACGAGGCAGACCCCACCGGGGCGACGGACGCTGGGGTAGATGATGCCGTTCGATTGCCTTGAGAGGAGGCGATCCGCCAGGCGCTGGGGACGGCCGTAGCAGCGCGGGATGGGGGCGGGGCGGAGGTATCGAGCGAAGGGATTCGTTGTCGAGTACGCGGCGGGCGGATCTGGGGATGGGTCCCGCGTTGGAGCTGGCGCGGCGTCTGGATTAGTGATGACCCTTGGCTGTTCGGCTGCGAAGGACGTCGCAGTCAGGGTCAATGGTTCGGCCTGAGGAAGGGGATCAGCCGGTTCTGCGGGGCGGTTTCGGCGATCTCGTAGATCGTGGAAGGGGCTGGTGATGTCGGCGAGGTAGTCGTCCGAGGTGGAGATCTCCTCGTGCGGCCAGTCGATCTCTTCAAGGGCCCTGAGTTTGTGGAAGGCGATCTCGGCGATGGAGGTGGCGCGGTCGAATGAGGCGTACCAGGCTCCGCGCGTGGGGGAGTTGAAACGGCCGCCCGTTGGCGAGGCATGGGTGAACGCAGCGTTGACGATGTGTGCGTAGCGAATGCCGTAGACGAGTTCATGGATGCCGATGCCGGGGAGTAGACCCTCTTCGCCCAAAAAGCGATCATTCGTGGCGTCGTCGAGTTCAAGAAGGTGACCCAGGGTTGCGGTATTTGAGGAGAGCCGGGAGAGAACGGTTCCCGTCGCCGAATACTTGGAGGCAATAAGGCGGTGGGTATCCTTTGCCCGAAGATCGAAGGTAGGGATCCGGGAAAGGCGGTTCGGTTCCGGTGGGGCCAAGGTTGGAAGAAGTTCCGGATGCGTGTCTGGACGCGTGTGTGGGGAGAGATCTGGCTGGGGAGAGAGCACGGAAGCTATTGACCTCCTCGGCGGCCATCGAGGAGGCGGCGAACCTCCAGCATGCCGGGAAGACCCTGCTGGAGCATGTAGGCGAGTGGAGTCGCTCCACGAAAGACAGGATTGCGGTTGGGGCGGGTGAGCCAGGCATCCGCGAGCGCTTCGGAGTAGAGGATGTTGAGCGCTTTGAAGATGCCGATCAGTAGAGAGACTCGCGTCAGGGTGTCGTGCGCAAGAACACGCTGCTTCTCTTGTTTTTTGAAGCCATGGAAGGAGCCGGTGGAGAGGCCGCCGAGAAGTTGTCGGGCGTCTGCGTCCTTGATCTTCCAAAGATCCATGAGGCGAAGGAAACCCTCGATGGCGGCGGGCGAAAGGCGGCGTCGCGTTTCGGGATTAGAGAGATCCTGCGAGCTGTCGGCCGCGTAACCGGCGATGTGGGGCGCGAGATATGGAGTGACGAGGGCTGTGGACATGAGCTCCTGGCGAGCGCTGGGCGATGGACAGTGCGAGAACCTGTCTGTTGCTCAGCTTCAACATATCATTATTGATTGCCGCAAGCATCAATTTTGATGCTTTGTTCGTGATTCGGGGTGCGTGGCTTAGTTCTGCTCCACGTATCGCTGGTGCGATCAGGTTGGGCTCTGCGCCGTCTTCCTTACCGGACTGTGGTTGAAGCGGGCTCAAACGATCAGATGGCCTGCGCCTTTCCCAGGGCCTCTTTCATACCGGACCAACTGATACGGCTGCACTCTTCGGGGGTGCCTCCGCCGTGCCAGTGAGTTTCGAGGCTGACGGCGTCGCGAAACCCGGCCTGCCTGAGGGCGCGGAACTGGGCCGCCCAGTCGATGTAGCCTTTTCCGACTGGCGACCATTCGATTTTCCCACTCGCGTCCTTGACAGCATTCTTGCAATGGCAGTGGTGGATTCGGTTCTTGGGCAGGGTGTCCCACCCATTGGGAAAGGCGTCTAGCTCGCCGCGCATGACGGCGTTACCGGGATCCCAATTGAGGGCAAGGTGAGGCGAGGAGACGCTGGCCAGGGTCTTGGCGGCTTCACGCCCGGTCGCGGTATTGCAGGCGAACTCATTTTCAAGGACGAGCAATAAGCCTTGTTTGCCCACGGTCTCGGCGGCGCTGCGGAGCCTCTCGTTTATCGCGGAGCGATGAGGAGTGACGTCGTCGAGCCGCCAGAAGTCGAAGCAACGGATCTTGTCCGTGTTGAACTGGCGAGCAAGTGAGACTGAGCGTTCAAGGACCTCTCCTTGCTGGTCGAAGCCGGTATCAATGGCGCCGTGCGTGTCGCGTTTGGGGCTGTATTGGGATCTGGGTGCGCCGGGCCAGTCGACCTTAAAGAGGGGGCTGGCGATATCAGTCACCTTCAGGTTGTACTTCGCGAGTGTCTTACGGGCCTCGGCGATCTCCGGGTCGGAGAGGGCCTGAAGATTCTTACCTCCGATCTCGCGCAGCTCGACCCACTGGAGGCCGAAGTCTCGGGAGATGACGGAGCAGGCATGGTCGAAGTCCTGGGAGATCTCATCGGAGATGACGGCAACCCGGAACGGGGATGTAGCTGCGGCTGCGAAGACTGGTCGGAAGGTCGCGGCGACTGCGGTCAGAGCGCCGGCCTGGATTAAGAAGCTTCGTCGATTTCTGCTTTGCATTAGGGGAGCCTCTCTACGATTGTCACTGATGGAGGGACGGATCCCAAATGGGGGCTGCGGGCGCTCTAGTCGGGAGAGATCGGTCTCGGGAGCGGCGCGTCATAGCGGTGTTGGGTTCACCGACTAGCGAGATCCTGGAGTGAATCTAGCGAGCAGGCACCTTGGCGGGGGTGGCGGAGAAAGTGAGAACGATAGCGATGGCGAGCATCGCCGCTGCAGCGTAGAAGGGACTCCCGGGAGCGTGGATGAGCGGGTGCGGGCCGATCGACTTCGAGAAGATCCAGGTGAATATGCCGGGGCCGATGAGCCCGGAGATTCCTCGAAGGCTGTTGATAGCGCCTTGAAGCTGGCCCTGCTCGGATGGGCCGATGGAGCGCGACATAATGGACTGGGCGGAGGGCCATGTAAGGCTCATAAGGTTGAGCAGCGGGATGCCGAGCCAAAAGAGCAGACCGGTGCGGGAGAGGCCAAAGAAGAGATAGCCCAGGGTGCCGCCGGCGAAGCCCAGGACCATGGAGCGGCGCTCCCCAAAACGTGCCACGGCGGGTTTGACGAGAAAGACTCCATAAAGTGCTGTGAAGATACCGATCAGCGCGAGCGATAGTCCGACCGTGCGATCGGTCCAGCCGTAGCGGAAATCTGCGTAGATGACGTAGACGTTGGAGAGCGACTGCTGGGCTACGTAGCCCAGGAGCAGCAGGCCGGCGAGTGGCAGGAGTCCTTGTGCGCTGCGGAAGAGGGCGAGGGAGCCGACAGGGTTGGCGCGAGCCCAGGAGAAGGGGCTGCGGAGGGAGTGGGGGAGGGACTCGGGGAGAACGAGCAGTCCGTACATGCCGTTTGCGAGGGAAAGGCCGCCGGCGACCCAGAATGGCAGGCGGGGGTTGATGTTGCCGAGTATGCCGCCCAGAGCGGGGCCGAGAACGAAGCCGATGCCGAACGCGGCGTTGAGAAAGCCAAAGGCGGCGGCACGGCGTTCGCGGGGCGTGACGTCGGCCATGTAGGCCATGGCGGTGGGAATGGAGGATGCCGTGAGACCCGAGATGACCCGACCGAGAAAGAGCCAGGGGAGGGTGGGCGCGAGCGCCATGACGATGTAGTCGGCGGCCATGCCGAAGTTTGACAGGAGAACGATGGGTCGGCGGCCGAAGCGATCAGAGAGGGATCCGAGGACGGGCGAGAAGATGAATTGCATGGCGGCGAACAGTGTGCCGAAGATGCCGATCATTTCGGACGTTGAGACCTGATTGCCGCCGAGGAAGGCGGTGATGAGGCGGGGGAGGACGGGGGCGATCATACCGAGGGCGAGCATGTCGAGGGTGACGGTGAGGAAGATGAAGGTGGCGGCGGCTCGACGGGGGCCGGGGGCATCGGCCCCGGTCGAGCCCAGCGCGAGGTCGGAGGTGACGAGTTCGGGCTCGCCGAGGATTGGGTTGGGCTGCTCGGAGGCCTGGGTGGGGTGCGGACTGGGGGCGCCAGGCTGGGGGGTGTCGGGGGTGGACGGCTGCTCGGGGGGTGGCATGCTGTGAGGGTCAGTGTAGCTCCGGAAGGCTTCTTCAGCGTCCATTCAGGGGGCGCCGTGTATGCTCTGGCGAGCTAAGGGCGAGGATGGGGGACGGGCAGGATGGTGAGATGGATGGTTCTGGGGCTGTTGAGCTGCGGGACGGCAGTGGCGCAGACCGCTCTTCCCATGGAGACGATTACGGTGCTGCTGGCGCATGAGCGCTCCGCCGCCGAGAACAAGGGCCTGTTTGCGTATGTGGCGAGGGAGCGATCGGAGCGTACGGGGGGCCACCTTTGGACGGAGAAGGTGGTGGAGACGAGGGCGGGGAAGGTGCGGATGCTGGTGGCGGAGGATGATCTGCCGTTGAGCGCGGAACGGATTGGACAGGAGCGTGGGCGGCTGGCCGGAATCGTTGCCGATCCTGCCGCGTTTGCGAGAAAGGAGCAGGCGCTCAAGAACGATGAGGAGAAGGCCAAGCAGATGCTGGAGCTGCTCCCAAAGGCGTTTCTGTTTGAGAACGCCCGGATGGAAGGGGCGTACGAGCGGATGGACTACAAGCCCAACCCGAGCTACCAGCCGCGCAACCTGGAGGAGCGAGTGCTCCATTCGATGGTCGGGTCGATGCTGGTGGAGCCGAAGGCTGTGCGCCTGCGGGAGTTGGACGGGCGACTGCCGGAGGACGTGAGTATCGGGTTCGGCATCCTGGCCACCATCCATATGGGGAGCCGGTTCCGGACGGAGCGGCAGCCCACGGTGACGGGTGAATGGAAGACGACGCTGATCGACACGGACATCAATGGCCGGGCGATCTTCTTCAAGGCGATCAGCCGGAAGCAGCATACCGAGCGGGGTGATTTCCGGGCCCTGCCGGGCGATACTTCCGTGGTGAAGGCGGTGGAGCTGGTGGAGCGGTGAACCGTTGCCGGAGGCCGACGTCAGGAGGTACCCCTCCCCCCGTACTTTGGCGGTAAAGTACGGCGGAATCGAGGGTTAGTTGTGGGGTACCGGATGAAGTACACCGCTCGGGTTGAGCTTCTGCAGAGTCTTTGAAGTTACGAATGCGGGGCGGATCGAAGACCCTTGCTCTCTCTATTCTAGATGTTTGGGCGGATGCTTTGCGCCAGAGGTAAGCCCTTCCTATTGATAGCGATGGCGGGTGAGGGGGCTTGACTGCTGAGAGGCTGCTGCGGAGTTTCTGATGACGCAAGTCTTCGGCCGGGTAAGCGGTGGGCCCGGCAGGTCCCTCCACTTCGCTTCGCTTCGGTCGGATGACAGGATGGGGTGTGCTGGCAGGGCGGTAGGCGTTTTACTGCTTGCGTCCGTCCAGGGTGATCTGCCCGGTGCCGACGTGGGCGGCGAAGGTGCGGGAGCCGCTGCCGGAGCGTTTGAAGCTCCTGAAGAAGCCGCCCGCGTCAGAATCCCTCTCTCCGGGACCGAGGCCCGGGGCGTCGATCTGTCCGATTGAGACCGAGGCGCGAAGGGAACGAAAGATGTCGGGGTCGGACATCCGGGCGCGCAGATCTCCCGCGTGCATGCTGACCGTGGTGGACTGGCATGGAGCGGCATCGAGGACGAGCTCTCCGGCAGTGAGCCTGAGTTCGAGGGCGGCGCAGGCGGGAAGGTTGATGGTGATGTGGGGAGAGTTGTTGGAGACCGGTTCGATCTCGAGACGAGCTCCAGCGGAGGTTTTCTGGAAGGAGATGCTGGTGGCACGCACGGATTGATTCTTCTCGGTGCGGGACTCGACGACGTGGATTTTGCTGTCGTCGGAGGTGGAGATCTGGTAGTCGCCGCCATGGAGATCAAGGAGAAGCCGGGCTTCGGGGGAGAGGGGCGGGGTGTCAAGGAGAGGGCGCTCGAGCTGTGCCGAGAGAGGCGCGGCGCCGGTGAGAAGCAGGGCGAGCGAGAGGGTGGCGCGGGCGAGGTCGAGACGAGGCACTGTGCGCATGCGCGAGGATACGGGGGTGAGGCCGCGATGGTTCCGTGGGGGCGAAGTCTTTTTGGAGTGGAGGCGGTCCTGGGGTCAGAGGGGCGTCAGTAGAATCTGGCTTGTGAATGGACTGATGGAGATTGGCAGGACCTCGGGCAGCGGGGGACGGCGGGGGCGGCTGAGGCTTCCACATGGCGTGGTGGAGACGCCGGTGTTTATGCCTGTGGGGACGGCGGCGACGGTGAAGGCGGTAGAGCAGGGGGTGCTGGAGCGGATGGGCGCTTCGGGGATGGGGGCGCAGATCATCCTGGCGAACACGTATCACCTGTACCTTCGGCCGGGGCATGAGCTGATGGGCGGATGGGTGGGGTACACCGGTTTATGGGGTGGGATCGGCCGATGCTGACGGATTCGGGGGGGTTCCAGGTGTTTTCGCTGGCGAAGCTGCGGAAGGTGACGGCGGAGGGGGTGGAGTTCCGGTCGCACCTGGATGGGTCGAAGCATTTCTTTTCGCCGGAGCACTCGATGGCGGTGCAGATTGCTCTGGGGGCGGACGTGATGATGGTGTTTGACGAGTGTGTGGAGACGCCGGCGACGTGGGAGCGGACGCGGGAGAGTATGGGGTTGACGCATGCGTGGGCGCGGCGGTCGTAAGGAGTATTTTGAGGCGCATAAGCACGAGGTTCCGTGGGGGCGGGAGCAGGGAGCAGGGAACAGGGAACGGGGACAGGGCGTAGCGAGGGACGGGGGGCGGGAGCGGTCGCGCCTGGGCGCGACACCCCACCCTTCCGCTGCGCGAGAGGATGGGGCACCCGGATTTGTGGCGGGTCCGGATGGCGCGGGTGTGGAAGCGGGGGAGCTGGCGGGGAAGACGCAGAGTCTGTTTGGGATTGTGCAGGGTGGGATGTATGCGGATTTGCGGCGGGAGAGTGCGGAGCGGCTGGTGGAGATGGATTTTCCGGGGTATGCGATTGGGGGGCTGGCGGTGGGGGAGCCGCGGGAGATGACGCGGGAGATGATTGCGCGGTGCCTGGAGTGGCTGCCGCGGGACAAGCCGAGGTACGTGATGGGTGTGGGGTATCCGGACGAGATTGAGGAGTATGCGCGGATGGGTGTGGACATGATGGATTGCGTTCTGCCGACGCGCGCGGGGCGGCATGGGCTGGTATTTCGGAGGGCGGAGGCGGGGGAAGAGGGAGTGGGCGGAGTGGTGCGGATGAACATCAAGCGCAAGGAGAACGAGGAGGATGGGCGGCCGATCGATGCGGCGTGTGGGTGCCTGACGTGCCGGCGGTATTCGCGGGCGTATCTGCGGCATTTGTATGTGGCGGGCGAGCCGCTGGGCGCGACGTTGAATTCGGTGCACAACCTGCAGTTTTATCTGGATACGATGGAGCGGGTGCGAAGGGAGATGGCGGATGGCGGGGATTGAGCGGGAACGGGAGCAGGAGCAGGAACGGGAGCGGCTGGGCGGGGTCTATGGCGAGATGAGCGATGGGGAGCTGCTGGCGCTTGAGGGGAGTTCGGGCGACCTGACGGAGGCGGCGCAGGGGGCGCTTCGGGGGGAGATGGGGCGGCGGGGCCTGGAGGCGGCGATGCCGAGAATGAGTTGCCGGAGACGGAGGTGGGTGAGGGCGGGGCTTCGGGGTGGAAGACGCTGCACGTGTTTTCGCAGACGTTTGAGGCGCAGGCGGCGTTTCGGCTGCTGGAGCGGGAGTTGATCGAGTTTGCGGTGGAGGACAGAAGCGTGGATGCGCGGGGGCAGCCGGTGGCCGGGACCGGCGGTGCAGCTGGCGCTGCTGGTGGAGGCAGTGGACTGGCCGCGAGCTGTGGCCGTGCTGCGGAGGGAGGCTGGGCTGTTTCCGGAGGCGGTGGTGGATCCGCGGGGATCGGCGATGGAGGAGGCGAGGATGCGGAGATGCTGGTCGGTGGTGGGGGACTTCGAGGAGGAGGCGGAGCTGGTGAAGGCGGAGCGGATGCTGGGCGAGGCCGAGGTTGGGCTGAGGGTGGTGCGGGGCGAGATGGCGGGTGGAGAGGCGGGGTCGATCGAGGTACGGGAGGTGGATGTGGATCGGGCGATTGCGGTGCTGGAACGGTTGATCGCGGAGGAAGGCGAGTAGGCTTTTTGGTGTGGGCTGAGGTGCGTGGGGAGCGCTTGAGATGCCGAGTTCAGCGGGGAAGCGAGCGGTGGTGGTGGGGGCGGGGCCGAACGGGCTGAGTGCGGCGATTACGCTGGCGCGGGCCGGGATGCGGGTGGAGGTGCTGGAGGCGAACGCGGAGATTGGGGGCGGGGCGCGGACGGAGGAGGTGACGCTGCCGGGGTTCTGGCACGATACGGGGTCGAGTGTGTACCCGATGGGGAAGGCGTCGCCGTTCTTTCGGACGCTGCCGCTCGAGGAGTTTGGGCTGCGGTGGATTGAGCCGGACGCACCGCTGGCGCACCCGCTTGATGATGGAACGGCGGTGATGCTGGAGCACTCGATGGAGGCGACGGTGGAGGGGCTGGGGGAGGCGGGCGCGGCGTATCGCCACCTGGTTGAGCCGCTGGTGGAGGTTTGGCCGGAGCTGGTGAACGAGCTGCTGGGGCCGATTGTGCATGTGCCGAAGCAGGTGTTGGCGCTGGCGCGATTTGGTGTCCATGCGGTGATGCCGGCGACGGCGCTGGGGAGGATGGCGTTTGGCGGCGGGGCTGGGGGCGTGCGGGCGCGGGCGCTACTGGCGGGGCTGGCGGGGCACTCGGTGATGCCGACGGATGCGGCGATGAGCTCGGCGGTGGGCTTGGTGCTGGCGGCGGCGGGACATACGACCGGGTGGCCGGTGGTGGAGGGTGGAGCGCGGCGGCTGACGGAGGCGTTGGCGGGGTACCTGCGGTCGCTGGGCGGGGAGATCCGGACGGGTGTGCGGGTGGAGTCGCTGCAGGAGCTGCGTGGGGCGGAGCTGGTGATGTGCGATGTGACGCCGCGGCAGCTGCTGCGGATGGGTGCGGGGGAGATGCAGCCAGGGAATCGGCGGCTGATGGAGCGGTTCGAGTATGGGCCGGGGATCTTCAAGATCGACTGGGCGCTGCGCGGGCCGATTCCGTGGGCGGCGCCCGAGTGTGGGCGGGCGGGGACGGTGCACCTGGGTGGGTCGATGGAGGAGATTGCGGTTTCGGAGCGGGCGTGCTGGAGCGGGCGGGTGTCGGATCGGCCGTTTGTGATCCTGGTGCAGCCGAGTTTGTTTGACCGGTCGCGGGCGCCGGACGGGGGGCATACGGCGTGGGGGTACTGCCATGTGCCGAACGGGTGGGAGGGCGATGCGACGGCGCTGATTGAGGCGCAGGTGGAGCGGTTTGCGCCGGGGTTCCGGGAGGTGGTGCTGGCGCGGAAGGTTTGGGGGACGCGGGAGATGGAGGCGTGGGACGCGAACGCTGGTGGGGGGCGACATCTCGGGTGGGGCGATGACGCCGTTGCAGCTGGTGATGCGGCCTACGCCGCGGCTATGGGCGACGTCGATCGAGGGGGTGTTTCTGTGTTCGGCTTCGACTCCGCCGGGGGGTGGGGTGCATGGGATGTGCGGGCACCTGGCGGGGTTGGCGGCGCTGGCGTCCCTGCGAGTTTAGTGCGTGGGCCGCTTGCCCTTGCTCAGTGTTTTGGGGTGGGAGTCTTCGTCATCGGGCGGGCGGGGTTGGGCGAGGCATCCGGCGGGTGAGGTGGTGTGGCTCGCGCACGTGCGCACTTTGGAGTGTTTTCCGGGAACATTTAGTTTGCGAATGGTGCAAAAGGAGTGAGAGGATGCTTTCTTTGGACGTGGCGACGCCAACGAGGCGCTTTGAGCCGGTTAGACGGCTTGTCACGGGCACATGAGATTCCAACCCCGCAGAGTACTACTTCGGGAAAGGTGTTGCGAAAGGCATTCCCACACTCCTGGGGTGGGCGGCTATGGAAACGCTTGTTGAAGCTTCGTCGGAGCTGCGTAGCTCGGAGCTCGGTGCGGTTCGGTATCGAAACAATGCGCTGATCTCGCTGGGCTTGTTTCTGGCTGCGGCCGCACTGGTGTACCGTCCGGAGGTCCTGGACTACCCATTCACGCGTTTCCTGAACAGCTTCGCTGACCGTGACCATTTTCTAGAGGTGGCCCTTTACTCGATGTACTCCCGGTCGACGTTTTCGGGGGTGATGCTGATGTCCCTGGTCTGGTGGTGCTGGAGCGGCACACAGAACCTGGAGATGCGGGCACGGATCGTGGTGGGCACGGTGGCGTCTTTTGGGGCGGGGGTGCTGAGCCGGTTTCTGCAGCATGCGCTGAAGACTCATCCGCGGCCGATGTACGATCCGGCGATTCGGTTTCACCTTCCCGCGATTTTTGGGTACCACGATCTGAATACGTGGAACTCGTTTCCGAGCGACCACGGGACGGTGTTTGCGGGCCTGGCGCTGGTGGTTTTTCTGACCCGATCAAGGCTGGGGTGGTTTGCAGTGATCTGGACGTTTTTCGTGGAGCTGGCGCGGACGTATGAGGGCTCGCACTACCCGACGGACCTGCTCGGCGGTGCGGCGCTCGCGGGGATCATTGTCTGGGGCACCCAGGCGCCATGGGCGGTTGCGTTGGGGTTGCGCGTGGTGAGGTGGGGCCAGAGGTCGCCACGGCTCTTTTATGCTGCGGCGTTTTTTGTCTGCTACCAGATCGCGACCTTGTTTGTAGACATTCGCGGTTTGGTGAAGTAGAGGCCCCCGGCGCTTAGGGGATGGCATTGATTTTTTTCAGATAGAGGTATTCGTCGAGGTCGTTGGACTTCTTCAGGAAGGCCTGGACCTCGGTGGGGTTGAGGTGCGGGGCGAAGGGTTCGGCACTGTTCGCGAGGGCGTAGGCGGTGGTGGCGGTGGTGGCGACGCCCTGGTTGAGGTCTTTCTGGGCGACGGAGTCGAAGGTGTCGGACGCCTTGTGGTGGAGCTTGAAGTAGAGGTCGGTGTCGGTCCAGAGGACGAGGGTGGGGACTCCAAGGACGTCGAAGCCGGCGTGGTCGGTATCGAAGATGAACCCGGTGTTGTCGGTGGTCTTGTCTGCGCCGAGGCCGGCCAGGAGGGGCTCGACATTTTTGAGGGCGGCCTTTTCGTCTTCGCGACCCATGAGGTACCAGCCTTTGGCGGGCTGGGCGCCGGTGTCCGAGATGAGGACGGCGTCGATGCGGGGGAGGTCGGCGAGGTGGGCGCGAACGTAGGCGCTGGAGCCGAGGAGGCCCTGTTCTTCGCCGCCGAAGAGGACGAAGCGGAGGGTTCTGCGGGGCGGGTGGGGGAGGGCCTTGATGGCGCGGGCGACGTCGAGGACCGTCGCCACGCCGGTGCCGTTGTCCTGTGCGCCGGTGCCAGCCTGCCAGGAGTCGAGGTGGGCGCCGACGAGGACGATCTCGTTGGGTGAGATCGGTGCCGGGGAGCTCTGCGATGACGTTGGGGACCTGGACGTTTTGCCGGATGCGATTCGTGAGGGTGAGGTGGACGGTGACGGGGGTGGCGTCGGTGGCGTGCTCGAGCAGGCGTTTGAGGAGGGAGGCGTCTTCGGCGCCGATCTGGGCTTCGGGGACGGGATCGATGGAGGCGTCGAGGTTGAGGGTGCCGAGGACCTCGGTGCCGTTGGGATCGCCGGGGGAGAGGATGGCGGCGGGGTGGAGGGCGCGGAGGCGATCGAGGCCGGTGAAGACCTGCTCGGTGGAGGGCTTTTCGCCGTAGGTCTCGTGGTCGACGAGGATGATGGCGCCGCGGATCTTTGAGGCGAGGCCGTCGAGGACGCCGGCGGTAAGGGCGGGGAGGTGGAGGACGGGGCCGGTGATGCCGGCGGCGGGTGTGGAGGGGCTCCAGCCTTCGGAGCTGAGGTGCAGGGTGTGGTCGACCGGGGTGAGGATGTGGCCGGAGGCGGACTCGGGCTCCCAGGTGGCGGGGATGGTCCAGTTTTCGGTGTGGACGTTTTGGAGGCCGAGCTGTTTGAACTGCGCCTGGGCCCAGTCGGCGGCGCGCATGTAGTTGGGGGAGCCGGTGAGGCGGGGGCCGATGGTGTCGGCGAGCTGTCGGTCGTACTCGTAGGCCTGGCCGTTGAGGACGATGTCGCCGATGAGTTGGCGGACGGCGGTGCGGGTTTCGGGGGAGACGGTGGGGGCGGTGGATGTCTGGGCTGGTGCGGCGGCGGTTGCGAGGGCGAGGGCGGCGGCGGCGAGACGGATGGGGCGGCGAGGTTTGAGGGTCACAAGCTGGTTATACGCAGGTTGCGGGGTTGCTGGCTTGCGTGGGTGGTTGGGAGGGTTTGATTTCGGGTATGAGGTATGAGGTATGAGGTATGAGGTATGAGGTATGAGGTGTGGGGTATGAGTAGGGGGCGTGGCGGAGCTTTGCGGGGGATCGCGTAGGATGGCGGGACGTTGATGGAGGGATAGTTGATGCGGGTTGCTCGATGGATGACGGGATCGCTGCTGCTGATGATGACGGGGTTGGGCCAGGCGCAGGTGGCGGGTGGGGCGATGGCGGGATGGATGCCGGATCCGACGCGGCAGCAGACTTATACGCTCCATCGGTCGTCGAGCCGGGAGCTGACGGGGGCGAATGCGGATGCGCGGACGGTGACGCAGGGGCAGACGTTGACGGTGCTGGATGTGGACGGGCCGGGGATGGTGTCGCATATCTGGTTTACGCTCGACGACTCGGAGCCGTATGCGCTGAAGCGGATTGTGCTGCGGATGTACTGGGACGGGGAGACGTCGCCGAGTGTGGAGACGCCGATCGGGGATTTCTTCGGGTTGGGGACGGGCGTTTATTTTCACTGGGAGTCGCTGATGCTTTCGGCGGGGAGTGACAAGGCGCTGAACAGCTACTTCCCGATGCCGTACCGGAAGCATGCGCGGATCACGATTACGGATGAGGGCAAGATGCCGCTCTCGCACGTGTACTGGAATATCGACTACCGGGTGGAGGCGCAGCCGCTGCCGGCGGACACGTTGTACTTCCATGCGGAGTACAGGCAGGCGCAGCCGAACCATGGTTGGACGGGGAGCTGGTATGAGAACGGCGACCCGAATGTGAACTACAAGAGGAACCTGGACGGCAAGGATAACTACGAGTGGTTCGAGGCCAAGGGGCACGGGCAGTTTGTGGGGGTGACGTTCTCGGTGCTGCAGAACCAGGACGGGTGGTGGGGCGAGGGGAATGACATGTTCAAGATCGACGGGGAGGCGCCGACGATTGTGGGGACGGGTGGGGAGGACTACTTCCTGGGTGCGTGGTCTTACGGCGGGCCGCAGGACTACCTGC
This sequence comes from uncultured Acidobacteriaceae bacterium, assembly GCA_963752655.1. GTDB lineage: Bacteria > Acidobacteriota > Terriglobia > Terriglobales > Acidobacteriaceae > Edaphobacter. The sequence continues at coordinate 65,434 of CAVVZK010000011.1, read as the reverse complement.
TGCACGGGGCGCCGATGGTGGGGAAGGAGCTGGCGGGGGAGCGGTCGAGCATGTACCGGTTTCATTTCGACTCGCCGATACCGTTTACGACTTCGATGAAGGCGAGCATGGAGCATGGGCACGGGAACCACCGGTCGGACAACTTCTACTCGGTGGCGTACTGGTACCAGGCGGAGCCGCACATGGCGTTTCCGCCGCTGCCGGATGTGGATGAGCGGATACCGACGCTCGAGTTTGTGGGTGGGCCGGGGAATGCGAAGGGGCCGTACGATCCGGCGAGTCTGCATCCGCGGTGAGTGGGGGTTAGAGACGGAAGACCCCAGGGAAGCGACGGTGAAGACTGTCGCGACCCTGGGGCACGCGGCTCGGTGAGAGGATTTATTCGCGCTCGCGCCTGGAGAGTTGCTGGGTGACGTCGGTGAGGACGGTTGTGCCTTCGAGGCGGACGGACTCGAGGGCTTTCGGATCGAGGCCGAGAGCCTTGAGGATGGTGGGTGCGACCTGCGTGGTTTCGGAGGCGGCGGAGACGGTGCGCGGGGTGAAGGTGGGGTTCGCGAAGAGCATGACGACGTTGGTGTCGTCGTGCGAGAAGCCGCCGTGCTCGGACAGTTTCTTGGTGCTGCCGGTGTAGATGACGCCGGGGTTGGGGGTGACGATGATGTCGGGGGTGCGGGGATCGCCGTAGGGCGGGAGGCCGGGCGTGTTGTAGTTGATGGCGAGGCTGACGGGCCGTAGTAGATGGTTCCGAGGCCGATCTGCGGCGCCGTTCTTTTCAAGGGTGGCTACGGCGGCTTCGGTGTCGGCGGAGTTGGTGAGCCAGAGCAGGGAGACGTCGTCCTGGGTGGGGCCGATGCCGGTGCCGGTTGGGTGATTCCGAGATTGGGAGGAGGTTGGCGAGCAGGTCGGCGGGCGTTGTGCCGCCGGTGCCGGTCGTGGCCTGGGATGGGTGTGAAGCGGTGGGGATCGATGGGCGCCTGGCCGTGCTTGGCGGTGATGATGACGAGGGTGTTCTCGAAGTTGCCGCTGTCTTTGAGGGCGGTGACCATTTCGCCGATGGCGGCGTCGATGAACTGGATCTCACCGAGGAGCTCGGGTGTGGGTGTGCCTGCGCCGTCGGTGTACCCGCCGGTGCCGACGTTCTTTTCGATGAGCTTCTGGCCGACGCTGACGGCCTGGAAGTTCATGCCGAAGATGCTGGGGACCTGGCGCGCGGCACCGTTGTGGGTTTTGCCGTCGATCTGGTTGAGGATGGCGTTGACCTTGAGGGTGTCGTAGCACTTGATGTTCTGGAAGCTGTCGGTCCAGGAGCCGACCTGAGAGGGATCGGGGACGTTGGCGCAGGAGAGGCCTTCGGGGGTGGAGACGCCGGGCAGGGGGACGACGTTGGAGTTGATCTCGGGCGCGTAGAAGTCGTCGAGGGTGTTGCCGCCCGGGCCGGCGACCGAGGAGTAGGCGGGGTGCTTATCGGACCAGGCGGTGTATCCGCCGGCGTTGTGGATGACGCCGAAGATGGTGTTGGTGCGGACGAAGTTCCAGGGGTAGACGGGCGCGCAGCCGGCGGCGGGATCGCGGGGGAGGCGGGCTGGGATCGATGGAGCGGATGCCGCCGTCGGTGAGGGCGGCGCCGGGGGCGCCGCCGTTGAGCTTGGTCTGATCGATGTCGATGCCCTCCTCGTACTCGGTGGTGGTTCCGGTGGGAGCGGCGTAGGCCCTGCAGGGACCGGCCTGGACGCCGTTGCCGGTGGTCTTGGCGGGCGCGTCGAGGGAGCGGTCATAGGCGACGTCGTAGTAGACGCCGGTGGACTTGGGGGTGCCGCCGGTGATGATGGCCATGAGGCCGGGGAAGGAGTCGGAGGGCTTGGAGGTGCTTGCGGCGACGTAGTTGACGCCGATCTCGGTGAGGGCGGCGAGGTTGGGGCAGTACGGGCGAGCCGTTGTTGACGGTGGTGATGCCGAGGGCGCAGTTGCGGAGATCGACGGCGTGCATGCCATCGACGCTGAGGAGGAGCACGTGACGGATCTCGCTGCGGTTGCTGTGGTCCCAATCGGCTTCCTGGGCGACGGCCGAGATGGGGAGTGGCGCGAGAGCGGCCAGGGCGAGGGCGAGGTTGGTTCTGGTTTGCATGGAATTGCCTCCGAAGAGGGTGATAGCAGGTGGGAGCGGGAGGCTTAGGTAGATGGGAGTTGAATTTCCGAGGGGGCTGTGGATTAGGTGCGCGGGGGTGCGATCTTTTCATCGGGCGTTCATGGAAGGGGCGCAAGGGGATGGGAGACGGGGCTGGGCGGACGGGGGTGGGCTATCGCAGCGGGGGAGGCGGGATGTTCGGGAGGTTCAGGGGGTGACGGGGACCTTGCACGGACCGAAGTCGCGGGATAGCTTGTCGACGCGAAAGGTGTGATTGCCGGAGCTGTCCTTATTCTTCCTGCCCTGGACGCGGATGCGGTCTCCGGACTTGATGGTGGCGGTGTCTCCCGTGAGGCTGAAGGTCTGTTGATCACCTTCGTTGTGGAGGGTGAGGCCTCCGCCGCTGCCGGATGCGGTGCAGCCGGTGAGGGAGGGCGACCTGCGGACGGCGTAGTAGATGCCCACACCAAGGGCTGCGCCGATGGCGCCAACGGCGACGAAGATGAGGACGACCTGGGTTCCCGTTGGAATGCTGGCCTTTGCGGGGCGCACGGCCGTGAGGAGAAAGGCGCAGAGCAGGACGAGGGTGAAGGCGCGGAAGGGAACTCGCTTCATGCGGGGTCGGTTCTCCGGAGTTTTACTGATGAGCGGGCCCGAGGACAACCTTCTGTTGCGAGCCGGCGTTTGGTCAAGAGAATTCGGAGCAGGACGACGCTGTGTTGGGGGGAGGCGTGCGGGTGAGGTGTGAGGTAGGAGTCAGGCCCGGTTGTTGACAGGCGGGCGTTGGGGCGGAAGACTGGGAGCAATTCTGAATGAGGTGACTGTGTTGGGGCGAGCTCTTTTGCTGGCGGGTGTTGTGGTGTGTGGGTCGGTGTCGACTGGGTGGGCGCAGAGTGGTGTGCCGGCGAAGGACCGGGTGGAGTATGTGAAGGCCGGGCACCTGTTTGACAGTGCGACGGGGCGGTATCGGGAGAACGTGGTGCTGGTGGTGGAGGGGGAGCGGATCCGGTCGGTCGAGGCGAGCGGGTTTGCGATTCCGGGCGGGGCGACGGTGGTGGATCTGTCGGGGGACTACGTGGTGCCGGGGCTGATTGACTGCCACACGCACCTGGGCGCGCGGGCGGACAAGTATGACCCGATCAACTCGTTTCTGGAGACGCCGTTTACGAGTGCGTACGCGAGTGTGAACAATGCGCGGAAGACGCTCGAGGCTGGATTTACGACGGTGCGGGATGTGGGATCGATGCCGTTCCAGGCGGTGGATCTGCGGAATGCGATCAATGCGGGGGAGATTGTGGGGCCGCGGATGGTGGCGTCGGGGCCGATCCTGTCGATTACGGGCGGGCATGGGGATCTGAACAACTACTCGCCGGAGGTGACGGTGACGATGTACCCGGCGCACCGGGACTTCTCGATTGCGGACGGGCCGGAGCAGATACGCGAGACGGTGCGGGAGCAGGTGAAGTACGGGGTGGACGTGATCAAGATTTCGGCGTCGGGGGGTGTGTTGAGCAAGGGCGACCAGCCGGGCGCTCCGCAGTACACGCTGGAGGAGTTGAAGATGGCGGCGGAGACGGCGCACCAGGCGGGGCGGAAGATCGCGGCGCATGCGCATGGGGCGACGTCGATCAAGTGGGCGATCGAGGCGGGGATCGATTCGATCGAGCATGCGTCGCTGGTGGACGACGAGGGGATCCGGCTGGCGAAGCAGCATGGGACGTACTTCGTGATGGACATCTATGACGACGATTACATCCTGGGGAACGCGAAGAACTTCGGGATACCGGAGGAGATGCTGGTGAAGGAGCGGGGTGTGGGCAAGCTGCAGCGGGAGAACTTCCGGAAGGCGTGGAAGGCGGGGGTGAAGATGGCGTTTGGGACGGATGCGGGGGTGTATCCGCATGGGGATAACGCGAAGCAGTTCCACTACATGGTGCAGTTCGGGATGACGCCGGCGGAGGCGATCCAGGCGGCGACGTCGAGCGCGGCGGACCTGATTGGGAGGGCGGGGGATGTGGGGGTGTTGAGTGCGGGGCACTATGCGGACCTGGTGGCGGTGAAGGAGGATCCGTTGCAGAGGGTGGAGGTGCTGGAGCATGTGGGGCTGGTGATGAAGGGCGGGGTGGTGGTGAAGGATGAGTTGACGAAGTAGGGTGTGGTGACGCGACATTGCGGCCGCAGTATGCTGGTTTCGCTTCGAGGTTCTTGTTTCCGGGAGGATCGATGCGAGAGACGCGTGCTGTCGTGGCGAAGGTTGCGGCCGTGAGTGCCGGGCTGTGGTTTGCGGCGGCGAGTGGGGCTCTATTGGCGCAGGGTGCTCCGAGCGCCGGGGCTGGCACAAAGGTTGGTCCAGTGACGTGCAGGGAGTTTCTGCATGCGGCGGGGCTCCCGTTTTCGGCCACACGCCATGAGACGAACGTGCAGACGCTGGCGAATGGGTCGACGGTGACCACGCGGTCGAGGACGTCGATCGCCCGGGATACGCGAGGGCGGGTATTTATGGCGACGGAGTTTCTGCCCGAACCCGGAAAGGCGGCCGATGCGGAGGCTGACACGGAAGTGGCGAAGCCGAAGATCCTGTTGATGGCGCTGATGGATCCGACGACCGAGAGCGTTGCCACCTGGAGCACGGGGCAGGGCTCGACGACTGTGCAGGTGATGCATGTCCGCCTGCTCGGCGAGGAGTCTCGAGGCGCGCCGGACGGCACGCCCGTTCCGCTGCTGGAGGGAAAGACTGTGGACGGCTTGTCTGCGGTTGGCTACGAGGTGACGGGCCGGATCGCCGCTGGTGCGGAGGGAAACGACCAGCCGCTGGTGTCTACGCAGGAGTGGTGGTGCTCGCCGGAGTTGCGGCTGAATGTCCTGGATGTTCGAGACGATCCGCGATCTGGCCGACGGACGATCGAGCTTACGGACATCGTGCGACGGGAGCCGGACGCGGCGCTGTTTCGTCTGCCGGAGGGCTACCGGGTGAAGACGGTGACGATGGGGAATGAGGACTGACCTGACCAGATCTGACCGGGGCTGGGAGTCTCGTTGCGTTTTCGGAGGTAAGGGATGAGAGCGATGGAGGTGGTGCGGACGGAGGCTGGTCTGACGGTTTCGGGTGTGGTGAGGCCGAGGCCGTTGCCGGGTGCGGGAGAGTTTCTGATTCGGGTGCATGCGGCGGGTGTGACGCCGTCGGAGCTGGAGTGGTATCCGACGACGCATACGAAGAGCGGAGAGGCGCGGGTGGGGGCGGTGCCTGGGCACGAGTTCTCGGGAGTGATCGAGGAGGCTGGGGGAGGGCGCGGCTCCGTTTGGGGTGGGGGACGAGGTGTATGGGATGAACGACTGGTTTGCGGAGGGGGCGACGGCGGAGTTCTGCCTCGCAACTGGCGGCTGCCTTGTCACCGAGGCCGAGGAGCCTGACGCATGTGGAGGCGGCGGCGGTGCCGATCGGGGCGCTGACGGCGTTGCAGGGATTGGTCGATCGAGCGCGGCTGAGGGCGGGTGAGCGGGTGCTGGTGCATGGAGGTGCGGGTTCGGTCGGGCTGTTTGCGGTGCAGATGGCCCATGCGCTGGGTGCGTATGTGATTGCGACGACATCGTCGAGCCACGCTCTCGGACGTGAAGGCGCTTGGGGCGGACGAGGTGCTTGATTACCGGGGAACGCCTTTCGAGCAGGCGGTTGGGGAGGTCGACGTGGTGTTCGACACGGTGGGGGGCGAGACGCGCGAGCGGTCATGGGGGCTGCTGGGGAATGGTGGGCGCATGGTGACGATCGCTTCGGACGCGGAGGCGAGATCAGAGCAGCGGGTGACGGACGCGTTCTTTATTGTGGAGGCGAACCAGGGACAGCTGCTTGAGACGGGGAGGCGGATCGATGCGGGGGAGCTCCGGGTAGTTGTGAAGGCTACGGTGCCGTTTGAGGATGCTGCGCTGGCGTATGCGGGGCGGGCACCTGGCTCGGGGGGATATGGGAAGGTGGTGGTGGAGGTTGGGGGGAGGGAAGGTGCGAGTTCCTGATGGCCGGATGTGGCGGCGGTGAAGGAGGATCCGCTGCAGCGGGTTGAGGTGCTGGAGCGTGTGGGGCTGGTGGTGAAGGGGCGAGGTGTGGTGTAGGAATGAGGCTGACTGGGGCTGGCGGGGCTGCGCGTGCCTTCTAGTCGGTGCCGGACGTGTGGAAGGCTCGAGATTCAAGAGGTTCCGGCTCCGGCCATCGCTTTGGTGAGTACCAGAGAGGGCTCGTTTGCTCCAATTGAGTCGTAGCGCCTGGTGATCAATTTCCCGTAGTTGTCGAGCGGGTGTTCGATCAGTTTGTAGCTCACGACGGAGAGGACAGCTGTGATGGCGAGTTCGGCACATACCTGAGTCCAAGGATTTGTGAAGTAACGGAAGCCGAGTTTGATGCCGAAGCTATGCCAGAGATAGATGCCGTAAGAGTATTGGGCTACCTGCTGGCCCAATCTCACGAGCCAGGGAAGCGAGATCTGCCGGAAGAAGGGGATGCCGAAGCCCAGCGCCAAGGAGACGAACCACGATAGAGATGGGCCAGGTTGAACCATGTAAACGACGAGCATCGCCAGGAGGTACACACCAAAGGCCCAGGCCGGCAAGAGATGCGTCCTCCGCTTTGAAAAGATGAGATACGCGATAACGCCGGGAATGAAGTTAGGAATGACTTTGGGAAAGATGACCGCTGGTCCAGGAAAGTAGGCATAACCGACCGCTACTGCCAGTGCCCAGAGGACAACAAGGGGCCAAAGTTTCTTTTCGCGTTCTGCGAGGAAGAAGAGGGCGGGGAGCATAACGTACATCTGTACTTCCATTGTCAGGGTCCACATGACGCCTACAATGTTCTGGCGACCAGCCAGGTCCTGAACCAGAGCGAGATTGCTCAAGACGGTAGTTCCAGTGAAGTGTCGCAGGCGCCCACCAGGTGCCACCGGTCCACACTGGAATCAATAATCCTGCAAGGATAGCCGTAATCGCCAGAGGGTAGATTCGGAAGACCCGTCTGATGTAGAAGTTCAGGACTCGCGGCTGACGCTCCATCGAACCCATAAGCACAAGCGCCGTGTGAACGAAGAAGAGGTATACGCCGAAGACACCGACCTGTCCTGTATCCCAATGCCCAAAGGTGTGATGACCCAGCGCCCAAGTTGTGTGATCCACAAGGACGAGCGAGACCGCGAGGGATCGGAGGAGGTCAAGGTTATGGATGTTCCTCACATCTCATGTTATCCGACCTTATCATTACGCATGTAGTTCACGCGCTCGAGTACTGCCCCCTTGTGATGTGGTTGACTGCTGAAATTTTATTGGCGTATGATTCGGAGCCCGAGGCTACCCATGAACCCGATGGATACGGCAGTGAGCGCTGTTTTGAGGCGCAAGAGTCAGCAGGTGTGGTCTGTTGAGCCGCACGCTTCTGTGTATGAGGCGATCGAGATGATGGCGGAGCGGCAGGTGGGGGCGCTGCTGGTGATCGAAGGGGAGGAGTTACGGGGGATCATCTCGGAGCGGGATTATGCGCGCAAGATCATCCTGCTGGGGAGGTCCTCGAAGGAGACGCCGGTGGCGGAGATTATGAGCAGCGATGTGATTACGGTGTCTCCTGAGCATGAGGTGAGCGAGTGCATGCGGATCATGACGGAGCACCGGGTGCGGCACCTGCCGGTGATGGTGGGGGGCAGGGTGAAGGGGCTGATCTCGATCGGGGACCTGGTGAACTTTGTGATCTCGGAGCAGGGAGAGACGATCCGGCATCTGGAGGCGTACATCTCGGGCGGTGTGAGCTAGGCGGGGTTGAGCCTTGGGGTGGTAGGAGCCTGGACGGGTGAGGTTGGGCGGTCGAGCCGAAGCCGGCGAGGTCCCGTGTGGTCTGGGCGGCAACTCTTTCTTGACAGGCACAGGATGGTTACGCGATGCTTAGGGGCTAGGCAACCTCCCTTTGTGTGAGCCCCCTTGTGCTCCGCCAGCCAGAGATGAAGTGGCTGGAGCTCGCTGCAACGCAGCTGGTTTTGCGGGCAACCCCCCTTGATCAGGAGTTCAGGTTTTTGGAGGGATGTTGCCGATGATCGTGTGGATTGGAGTTTGAGTGTTGATGGTTGCGATGTGGTTGCAGGGATTTGCGATGCCGGGTTTGGGCAACCTGGGTGGACTGGCTTTGCCTATCCTTTTCTTTATTGGTCTGTATGTCTTGCTGATCGTTCCGAACCAGCGGAAGCAGAAGAAATGGCAGGAGATGCTGTCGCAGCTGAAGTCTGGCGACGTGGTGACGACGAACGGCGGGATGCGTGGAACGGTGCTGACGGTGAAGGATGATGTGGTGATTGTGCGGCTGCAGCCGGATGGCGTGAAGCTTGAGTTCGTGAAGAGCGCGATTGCCGCGGTGACGACGGCGGCGGAGGCATAGCTCTGCGCAGGGCGGTTTTGGAGTTGGTTGAGAAAGTTTCGCCGGAAGCCGCGAGGTCAGCGGGTGGCGAGGAAGAAGGAGAGGGTGCGGTCTCGGGATTTGTGAAAGCAAGCGAGACGGCAGCTTCTGACAGGTATTACTGATACAGCTTATGGGAAAGAATCTTGCCGGTAAGACGGCGTTCATTATTGCGGTGCTGGTGATCTTCGTCTATGGGATCTTCGGGATTCCGCATGGCGGCTTGAAGCAGTCGATCACGGACCGGATCCACCTTGGGCTGGACCTGAAGGGTGGAACACACCTGGTGCTCGAGGTGCATGTTGCCGAGGCGATAGCATCTGCGACGGACCGGGATGCGGCGCGGCTGCAGGCGGATCTTGAGAAGGCCGGCGTGACCGGGGTGACGGTGGGAAAGACTGACCCGGCGCATCCGCTGGCGATCGTGGTCTCGGGCGTGCCTGCGGCGAAGCTAAGCGATGCACGCGGTGTGATGGGCGGCAACGAGTACGGTAGCTACGACGTGGCGAACACGGCGAACGGGACATCGACGCTGACGATGAAGCAGGCAGCGGTGCGGGATCTCGAGACGCGGACGCTGGACACGTCGATCGAGACGATTCGCGAGCGGATCGACAAGCTGGGTGTGTCGGAGCCGGTGATCCAGAAGTATGGGCTGGGCGAGAACCAGATCCTGGTGGAGTTGCCGGGTGTGGACGACTCGTCGCGGGTCGAGGACATTATCCAGTCGACGGCGAAGCTGGCGATCCACGCGGTGGTGGGCGGACCGTATGCGGGCGACCAGGAGGCGATGCAGGCGAACAGCGGGTCGATTCCGCCGGATGCGATGCTTCTGCACGGGTCTGGGTCGGCTGGTGCGCCGGACTCGGCGTGGGTGGTGAAGCGGGCGAGCGAGGTGGAGGGAACGGACTTCCGCGATGCGCAGCCGAGCACGGACCAGAACGGCCGGCCGAACATCCGGTTCAACCTGACGACCGAGGCCGGGGATCGGTTTTACAAGTACACGAGCGAGCATACGGCGGGCGGTGCGACGCCGGGGTCGATGGCGATTGTGCTGGATAACAAGGTGCGCGAGGTTGCCGGCATCCAGTCATCGATACGGGACTCGGGCGAGATTACGGGCGGGTTTACGAAGGAGCAGGCGAACGACCTGAGCCTGATGCTGCGGACGGGCGCGCTGCCGGCGTCGATCAGCTACCTCGAGACGAGGTCGGTCGGGCCGAGCCTTGGGGCGGCGTCGATCCACCAGGGCGTAATGGCGGCGATCTTCGGGATGCTGGCGGTGATGGCGTTCATGCTGATCTACTACCGCGGTGCGGGCATCAATGCGGACCTGGCGCTGATCCTAAACCTGGTGATTCTGCTGGGATTTATGGGCTTCTCGCGGGCGACGCTGACGTTGCCGGGAATTGCGGGCGTGATCCTGACGATTGGTATGGGCGTGGACTCGAACGTGCTGATCTTTGAACGAATCCGCGAGGAGCTGCGGGCGGGTAAGACGGCGGCGGCGGCGGTGCAGCAGGGGTTTGCGCATGCGTGGATCACGATTATCGATACGCACGTGACGACGATCGTGTCGGCCGCGATCCTGTTCCTGTTTGGGACGGGGCCGGTGAAAGGGTTTGCGGTAACGCTGGTGTTTGGTCTGCTGGCGAACCTGTTTACCGCGGTGTTTGTGTCGCGGGTGATCTTTGACGCGCTGCTGGCGAAGAAGGAACGTGGGGCGGCGCTGTCGATTTGAGAAGGAGCCTTCAGCCGCTAGCTCCTGGTTGGGGCGCGGCGCTGCGACCGGCCCGAAGCTGAAAATGCGGGTGCGTTCAAGCGAAGAGCTACCGGCTGGAAGCTAAGCCTGTAGGTGAGTTTGGGAAGAGGTTGAGAAGTGGAACTGTTTCGTGGCGTAAATATCGACTGGCTGGGGAAGAAGTGGTTCTTTCTCGGATTCTCGCTGATCTTTTCGGTTGCCGGCCTGCTGAGCCTTGCGTTCTGGCACCACCTTCCGCTGGGCGTGGACTTCAAGGGTGGGACGCAGGTGCGGGTTCGTTTTGACGCGCCGCCGAACGAGGACCACATCCGGCAGGCGCTGCACAAGGCTGGCATTCGGGACGAGAGAGTGCAGCGTGTCAGCAACTCGATTGGCGACCCGAGCGGGCAGGCGGCGAGCAAGGTGATCATCGCGCTCCCGCAGTCGACGGCAACCGATGCGGCGCACGACGAGGGGCGCCGGAGCGTGGAGAATGCGCTTTCGGCGAACTACCATGATTCCGGCTTTGCGGTGGAGCAGGTGGACATCGTGGGTCCTACGGCGGGCAAGCAGCTGCAAAAGCAGGCGTGGCTGGCGACGGCATACTCGCTGATCGGGATGCTGGTGTACCTGTGGTTCCGGTTTGAGCTGATTTATGGTGTGGCGGCGGTGGTGGCGGTGTTTCACGACACGCTGATCACGGTGGGCGCGTTCAGCCTGATGAATAAGGAGATTACGCTGACGGTGATTGCGGCGATCCTGACGCTGATCGGCTATTCGATGAACGACACGATCGTGGTCTTCGATCGGATCCGGGAGAACCTGGCGCTGAGCCGGCGGGAGTCGCTGCGCGACGTGGTGAACCGGTCGATCAACCAGACGCTGAGCCGGACGGTGCTGACTTCGGGGCTGACGTTTCTGACGGTGCTGTCGCTGTTTGTCTTTGGTGGCGAGGTGCTACATGGGTTCTCGTTTGCGCTGGTTGTGGGCATTCTGATCGGGACGTACTCGTCGATCGCCGTGGCAGCGCCGATGCTGGTGGCGTACCAGGACTGGCGACAGAGCCGTGGCAGGGTGGCGACGCTCCCGGCGGCGAAGCGGGTCAAGGCTTAGCGTCCGGGATGCGGGCCGGCCCGGGAGGTTGAGCCCGGGTTGAGCTGTAGCTGGGTGGATCCTTGAGAAAGAAAGAATCCGCCGGGAACCTTATTCATCACCGCGGTGTCTAAGGTTGTAGCTCTTCTCCCCCCGAAAGAGGCAGGCCATGTTTGAAGACTCGTTGATGGAATCCGGCGGAAAGATCAAGACCAAGTCCAAGTACTGGATGATCGGAACCTTTATTTTTAATGGCGCGATCCTTGGGCTCCTGATCCTTATTCCGCTGATCAATCCGGAAGCTCTACCGAAGACGGCGATGACCGCGATGCTGACGGCACCGCCCCCACCGCCTCCTCCGCCGCCACCACCGCCGCCGGCTGCCGTGGTCAAGCCGATCAAGATGGTCTCAGAGATCGATCAGGGTCTCCATGCGCCGACAAAGATTCCGAAGGATATCAAGATGCTGAAGGAGGACGCCGCGCCTCCTCCACAGGTGGCCGGTGTTGCCGGAATGGCAGGCATGACGGGCGGATCTGCTGGCGGGATCGCCGGTGGTGTTCTGGGTGGGTTGGGAACCGCTCCCGCACCCGTGGTGAAGGTGGAGAAGCCAAAGGGTCCAGCGCGCGTGTCGAGCGGCGTTGTAGCCGGACTGGCGATCTCGCAGCCGCACCCGGTGTATCCGCCGATCGCGAAGGCCGCCCACGTGTCTGGCGCTGTGGTACTTCATGCTCTTATCTCGAAGACGGGCACGATCGAGAACCTGACTGTTATCAGTGGGCCTGAGATGCTCCGCTCCAGTGCTCTTGAGGCGGTTCGAAGCTGGCGGTACAAGCCTTATGTTCTGAACGGTGAGCCGACCGAGGTGGATACCACGGTTACGGTGAACTTCAACATCGGGGGATAGCTGCTCGCGCAGTTACCTCGCGCCCTGCTGAAGCGTCCTCTCCGACAATTGCCCGGTGAAGCATGCCGGGTAGTTGGGCGGGTGGAAACGCTCCAAGTAAGTCATTTCCAAGTCAGGCAAACCAGGAGGAAAGATCCCAGTGATTCTCGCTCATCTCGCAAACTTCGCTCATGCACCCGCTTCGCTCGCCATGTACTTCCAGGAGGCGCAGGTCGGCTTCAGTCCCCTCCAGCTTTGGGGCAATATGGGTAACCTGGCGCGCGCCGTCGTTATTCTCCTCTTCATCATGTCGATTTGGTCGCTCGCCGTCATTATTGATCGGGCGCTGTACTTTTCCGCGGCAAGAAAGCAATCACGCGAGTTTGCCCCCAAGGTCGCCGGGGCGCTGAAGGACGGGCGGCTCGATGAGGCGATCAAGGTTGCCGACCGCAGCAAGAAGTCGCACCTGGCGGAGGTTGTGACCGCCGGTCTCCAGGAGTTCCGCAGCTTTGGTTCAGGCGGAAGCATCACCGACGAGCAGGTAGAAAGCTCGAAGCGCGCACTTGAGCGCTCGGAGGCGATCGTTCACGCGAAGCTGAAGCGTGGTCTTGGCGGTCTGGCAACGATCGGATCAACGGCACCCTTTATCGGGCTGTTTGGAACGGTGGTCGGAATTCTAAACGCCTTCCAGCAGATCGCGACGCAGAAGACATCGGGTATCGGCGCAGTTGCGGGCGGTATCTCGGAAGCCCTTGTAACAACGGCGTTCGGCCTGCTTGTTGCGATCCCGGCCGTGATGACGTTCAACTATTTCAGCGGCAAGGTCGAGGCCTTCGACGTGGAGATGGACAACAGCTCGAGCGAACTGGTGGATTATTTCATCAAGCAGAGCCATCGCCCTTAGTGGTGCGGGAATGAAACTATACGCGGGAGCGACGCCTGATCTCCTCACCTGAAGCGGTAGAGGTGCGGGGATCAGGCTCCCCTTCGAAAGCTGGAAAGAGAGCGAGCAGGAGCAACTATGGGACTTGCGAAGCGGGATGAAGGCAAGAAGGTCAACTCCAACATCAATGTAACGCCGATGGTGGACGTGATGCTGGTGTTGCTGATCATCTTCATGGTCATCACACCAATGCTGAACAACAAGGTCAACGTAGATCTGCCTAAGGCGGACGCCGCGGTGGTCATGGAAGACGCCAACAAGGAGGATGCTGTTACGGTCGCGGTGACCCGGGACGGACGTGTCTTTCTGGGGGGCGACCAGGTGACTCTGGACGACATGGGGTCGAAGATCTCGGCGAAGCTTGAGAACAAAACCAACAAAGAGGTGTTCTTTCGCGGCGACATGCGGGCGAACTATGGCAAGGTCATGGACGCGGTTGATGGAATCCGGTCGGCGGGCGTGAGCCAGCTTGGGCTGTTGACGGAGCGATCCGAGGAGAGTGCTCCAGCCCCCACCAAGAAGTAAGGTGGCGCAGGCTGGATGTGGGCTCGACCGTACGACATAGACGAGTAGCAAACGATGTAAGAGGGAGAAGACGATATGGGAATGGGCGGCGGCGGAAATTCGGGCGGGGCGATGTCGGAGATGAATGTGACACCGCTGATTGATGTTCTTTTGGTGCTGCTTATCATCTTCATGGTGATCGTGCCGGTGACGCCGCGGGGCCTGGATGCTCTGGTTCCCCAGCCGCCAAAGAACAAGACGCCTGATGTGCAGAATGACCGGACGATTGTGGTCCAGGTCTTGTCGAACGGAGCAGCTGCACCGGCGTACAAGATCAACGAAACCGCGGTTAACAAGGCGGACATCGGGCCCAAGCTTACCGAGATCTTCGCGACCCGGCAGGAGAAGGTGATGTTCGTGAAGGGCGATAAGGATCTCGACTTCAACAATGTGGCCGAGGTCATTAACTACGGTCACCAGGCCGGCGTTGACAATATAGGTTTGATCACGCCTCGGGTCGAAGCGGGCCAGTAGGCTTCAGCGGTAGACAGGTTAGAGGCCGATGGGCAGCCGTCAAAAAGCGGCTGCCCGTCGGGCGTTTAATGCCTCGATGTGATCGGTGGCCAGGATTGACGCTGAGGGATCGTGGTCAGAGCACAGGCCAAAGCAAGTGAGACGGTTGTCCCGATCAGCAGAATGGTATTCGCACCGGGTTGGGACGAGTAAGGTCACTCGAGGAATTCTTAGGGTGTGGGCAGGCATTTTGACAAAGAGGCGGCCCTAGGCACGAAACGCAATGTACCATTACAATCATTCGGCAGTGACAATCCACCCGGCACGCTAGAGAAGTGATCGACCTTTAAGCTTGTGCCCTCATTCGAAGGAGAAGAGACGCCCCATGAAATTAACCGCTCGGATTTCGGTTACGGCCGCGTTCGTGGCATTGCTCTTAGTTTCTGCCACCGGGTGTAACCGGCTCAAGGCGCGAGATCAGCTCAACAAGGGTGTTCAATCGTTTAAGAACGCCCGTTACGAAGAGGCTGTCGACCACTTCCAGACCGCGATCGAGCTTGATCCGAGTTACGAGGCGGCCAAGCTTTATCTGGCCACTGCATACTCATACCAAGTTGTGCCGAATCTTGACACGCCCGAGAACCTGAAGACTGCCCAGAAGGCGATGGACGGGTTTAACGCGGTGCTTGCCAAGGATCCGAATGATCTGACGGCGCTGAAACAGATAGCCTCGATCAATCGGAACATCGGCAAGATGGACGTCGCCGAGGAGTACGAGAAGAAGGTGATCGCGCTGGCGCCGAACGATTCAGAGGCGTATTACACGATCGGCTTCGTGAACTGGACCAAGGCTTACAAAGAGGCGCGGGTTATTCTGGCCGCCGACGGTTTAACGGATGACGGCAACGGCAACGCGAAGAAGAGCAAGGGCGCGTGCGCGAAGCTGGTTGCTGCTAACACCGGTCCGGTTACCGAGGGGCTTCAGTATTTGCAGAAGGCGATCGACATCAATCCGAACTATGACGATGCCATGCAGTACCTGCAGCTGACGTATCGACGTAAGGCGGATTTGGAGTGCGGCAACGATGCAGCTCGCAAGGCTGACCTGGCGCAGGCTGACGAGTGGACGCAGAAGGCTATGGGTGCGCGCAAGCAGAACGAGATAGATAAGGAAAAGAAGAACTCTGGCGGCGTCGAAATGAAGTAGTTCAAACTGAAGTTCAAAGAGAAGCCTCCCGGGCCACGGGGGGCTTTTTTTGTGCCCTGTCGGCGTGCGAGCTCTCCCAGGTGTGGGCGGAGCTCCCTCGGAAGGATTTTTCAGGCACGTCCCTCGATGACGATTGATGAAGTTTGCGCGTGCCTCGAGGTGCAGCGCGGCGCCATTTGTAAAAAGCAAACTCAAAAAGAAGGGATGCGGCTACAATTCGAACCAATTGCGCGACAGGGGTTCCTAACTCTGCGCGATTCGGGGGTGTGCGATGCAGGAGGTATCTGCGGTAGACGGGCGCGGGCTCAGCGAAGTGGAGCGGGTTGTTGATGCCTTTGTGGCGCCTACCAAGACCTTTACCGACATTCGCCGAAACGCCAGATGGTGGCTGCCGTTTGTTCTGTTGGTGATCGTGACGCTTGCGACGACGGTGGTGGTTGATCGGCAGGTTGGGTTCCAGAGGGTCGCTGAAAACCAGATTCATCAAAGCCCGAAGCAAGAGGAGCGCATGGCGGCGCTGACGCCGGAGCAGCGGGCGGCGCAGATGGGCGGGATGACGAAAGGGTACAGGTATTCGAGTTACGGGTCGTTTGTTTTTATCCTGGTGTTTGTTGCGATTGGTGCCCTGCTGTATTGGGCGAGCTTCAACTTCGGGCTGGGTGCGAGCACGACCTTTGGACAGATGTTTGCGGTGTGGATGTATGCCTCGTTGCCAAAGCTGCTGACGGGAGTTCTGACGATTGTGACGTTGCTGTTTGGCGGCAATGCGGACTCGTATGACATGAAGAATCCGGTCGGAACGAACCCGGCATATTACATGCCGGATGGTGCTCCGTGGCTCAAGGCCGGGCTGGCCTTTGTGGATGTGGTTGGGGTGTGGTCGCTGATTTTGCTTGTGATCGGGACGGCGATTGTGGCGAAGGTTTCGCGCGGCCAGGCGGCTGCGGTGGTGCTGGGCTGGTGGCTGGTTGGGCTGGTGGTGAGCGTCGGGATTGCGGCGGCGACGAGTTAAGGGCGTCGGCTCGAACGGTTGCCTGGAGGATCAGGTCACGCTTTGCCGGGCTGGCGAGCGGGATTGGGAAGCTCGTCAACGGGTGTAGATCGACATGCTGACGCGAAGAGATCGTTAGTGAATACGTGGGATTCTAGGGCGCTGGCTGGCGATTCTGATCGACGATCAGCGTGAAACAGGTACGTGAATAGCGCGAGGTGGGCCAACCTTAGGGAGAGGTCCACTGATGCGTTTGGCAAAGCTATAGAGTACCTTCCCGAGCTACCGGATCGACGGTGCCGGGTCCGTGGAGTCTTTTCGGTGAGCTAAGCGGATCACGGGCTCGCAGGTTCGTGGCTGCGGTGGTGGGCGCGTTGCTCGTGGTGCTGATGGCGGAGCTGCTCTTATCGGCGAGGCAGCTATCCCGGACCGCGGATGAGGGAGCTCATCTTTATGCGGGGTACCAGCACTGGCGGGCGCACGACTTTGGGGTGAATCCGGAGCATCCTCCGCTGGTGAAGCTGGTGGCTGCGGCGCCGCTGCTGGGCTTGCACCTGCAACAGCCACATCCACCGAACCCGTACTTTTTGGCCGAGGAAAATCTGGGCGGGGCCCAGCTGCTGCAGGGCAACGATGAGGACTCACTGTTGATGCTGGGGCGGGCGGCGGTGGTGATCTTTCCGCTGCTGCTGGCGCTGCTGGTGTTTGCCGCGGGGGCCGAGATGTTTGGCTGGCCGGCGGGGCTGATGGGCATGGCGCTGTTTGTCTTTGAGCCGACGGTGCTGGCCCATGGCGCGCTGATTACGACGGACATGGGCGTGACGCTGTTTGTGTTTGCGGCGGTGTACGCGATGTATCGCTTTGGGCGTCAACCGGGATGGATCGGGCTGCTGGGGTTTGCGGTGGCGACGGGGCTGGCGCTGGCTTCGAAGATGAGCGGCGTGATCGTGCTTCCGATCGTGCTGGTGTGTGCGGGAATCGACCTGCTGCTGGAGTGGGATGTGAGGCGTGCGGCGCGGATGCTGGGCGCGATCGTGTTTGCGGCGTTGGTGGGGTACGGGATCCTGTGGGCGTTCTATGGGTTCCGCTACACGGCGCGTCCGGGAGCGTTGATGATCGTGCCACCGCTGGTGCCGTTTGCGTCGATGCTGCCGGATCCGATCCGGTCGACGATCCTGTCGCTGGCGCACGGACACGTGCTTCCGGAGGCGTACCTGTATGGGTGGACGAAGCTGCCGATCGACCAGATGAGCCACCCGATGTTTCTGCTGGGGAAGGTGTATCCGACGGGGGTGTGGTTTTACTTTCCGATGGCGCTGCTGATCAAGACGAGCCTGCCGCTGCTTCTGCTGCTTGTGCTGCTGCCGGTGTTCTCGGTGCAAGGCTTGCGGCGGTACCGGAGGGAGCTGATTTACCTGCTGGTGCCGGTGGTGCTGGTCCTGGGGACGAGCATGCTCTCGCATTTGAATATCGGTGTGCGTCATGTGCTCCCGGTGTACCCGTTTCTGGCGGTTCTGGGGGGAGCTTCGGCGTGGGCACTGGCGAGAGCCTGGGGGTTCGGCAGGTATGCGGTGGCGGCGCTGCTGCTGTTCCAGGCGGTGTCTTCCATGCATGCATTCCCGGACTACCTCGCGTATGCGAACGAGGGGTTTGGGGGCTCGGGGAAGACGTACCGGCTGCTGAGCGACTCGAACGTGGACTGGGGGCAGCAGCTGAAGGAGGTGTCGTCTTACCTGCGGGAGCGGCATGTGACGGACTGCTGGTTCGCCTACAGCCTGACGAGCGATGCTATCCCGGCGAAGGATGGGATTCCGTGCAAGCCGCTGCCGACGGGGTTTGCGCTATGGACGGGGCAGCCGCAGGCGACGATCCCGGCGCGGATCTCGGGGACGGTGCTGGTGAGCGGGATGGATGCGTCCGGGGCGATCTGGGGTGGGGGCGACATGAACCCGTACGAGCAGTTTCAGGACGGCCGGCCTGCACGCCTGATTGGGAACTCGGTGCTGGTGTATGAGGGGACCTACGATGTGCCGCTGGTGGCGGCCCAGTCGCACTACAGCCAGGTGGGTGCACTGCTGCGACGGGGGAAGGCGGACGCGGCGCTGGGGGAGGCGAGGACGGCGGTAGAGCTTGCTCCCGACTCGGCCCAGGTGCGGGCTGAGCTGGGAGGAACGCTGCTGCGTTTGCATCGGGACGCGGAGGCGGAGGCGGCGTTTGGCGAGGCGATGGCTTTGGCGAAGGCGCACAGGCCGGATCAGAGCGCGCAGGTGACGGCGCATCATCTCCAAGCTGCGGCATCCGCTGATGTGATTTGCTGTCGAGCGAACGACGCTTCTGCCCGAGGACTCGTGCGCCGAATAGCGCAGCAGACTCATGTCGCGCGGATTAATGACTGTGGTGCGGGGCGTGACGGCTACTCGGTCCAGCGTTTGAAGATGAGGGAGCCGTTGGTGCCGCCGAAGCCGAAGGAGTTTGAGAGGGCGTAGTCGATCTTTGCGGGCTGGGGCTTGTTGGGGACGTAGTTGAGGCGGCATTGCGGGTCGAGCTCGACGATGTTCATGGTCGGGGGCGCGATCTGGTGCTGCATGGCGAGGATGGTGATGCCTGCCTCGAGGCCGCCGGCGCCGCCGAGGAGGTGGCCGGTCATGGACTTGGTGGAGCTGACGAGGAGCTGGTGATTGAGGGCGCGTTCGCCGAAGACGTTCTCGATGGCCTTGGACTCGAGGGCGTCGCCGAGCGGGGTGGAGGTGGCGTGCGCGTTGACGTAGTCGATCTGGTCGGGGGTGACGCCGGCGACCTTGAGGGCGGCGGTCATGGCGCGGAAGCAGCCTTCGCCTTCGGGGGCCATACCGGTCATGTGGAAGGCGTCGGCGGACATGCCGTAGCCGAGGACTTCGGCGAGGATGTGGGCACCGCGGGCGCGGGCGAACTCGAGCTCTTCGAGGATGAGGATGCCGGCGCCTTCGCCGACGACGAAGCCGTCGCGATCCTTGTCAAAGGGGCGGCAGGCGTGTTCGGGGTCTTCGTTGCGGGTAGAGAGGGCCTTCATGGCGGCAAATCCGCCGACGCCCATGGGGGTGATGGCGGCCTCGGTTCCGCCGGCGATCATGGCGTCGGCGTCGCCGCGCTCGATGATGCGGAAGGCGTCTCCGATGGAGTGTGCGGAGGAGGTGCAGGCGGTGGCAGTGGCCTCGTTGGGACCCTTGGCGCGGTAGCGAATGCTGACGTGGCCGGCGGCGAGGTTGACGATGGAGCCGGGGATGAAGAAGGGCGAGATCTTGCGCGGGCCGCCGGCGAGCATGGCGGAGTGTTCGCGCTCGATGACATCGAAGCCGCCGATACCTGAGCCGATGTGAACACCGAAGCGATCGGCGATCTCGTCGGTGACTTTCAGGCCGGAGTGGACCATGGCCTCTTCGGAGGCGGCGAGAGCGAGGTGGATGAAGCGTCCCATCTTGCGGGACTCCTTCTTTTCCACGAACTTCAAGGGGTCGAAGTCTTTGACCTCGGCGGCGAATCGAACGGGGTGGCCGGTGAGATCGAAGGCTTTGATTTCGGCCATGCCACTTTTGCCGGCCAGGAGACCTTCCCAGACTTCGGGGGCGGTATTGCCGACACCGCAGATGAGGCCGATGCCGGTTACGACGACGCGCCGCTGCTGCTGCATTTCGCTACTTTCCTACCTTTTGGTGCTTTTCGATGTAATCGACGGCGTCCTTGACGGTCTTGATCTTCTCGGCGTCTTCGTCGGGAATCTGGATATCGAAGGCTTCTTCAAACTGCATGACCAGTTCAACGACGTCGAGGGAGTCGGCACCGAGGTCTTCCTGGAAGCTTGCACCGGGGGTGACTTCGGCTTCATCGACTTGAAGCTGCTCGACAATAATCTGCTTTACTTTCTCGTCTACTGCGGCCATTTCTGTTTCTCCTGTTTCGCTGCTGGATCGATGTGTTTTGGATGCTCTGTGACGCGAGTTCGCCCTGTCGTCACAAGGATCAAGCATACTGAGCGGCAGCGGGCGTGTAAAGCAACGGGCGGCGGGTTCACCCCACCCCCCCTGGTTTCCCTAAATTCTTCATTTCACGAGGGATGCGCTGGCGGCTCAGGGCAAAGTCTTCGATCCAAGAGGTTTATGGGCAAAGTCTTCGAACGGTTGCACTTACGAGCGGCGCCGGAGTTGCCGGGAAGCCGTTTCGTGAATGCGACCTGTATCGATTGTATTGGTTGCGTGTGGGTGACTACGCCACTGTCTCGATGGATTTGTTGTTGAAAGTTTGATCCCCCCATAGAGAGCGGGGTTGCGGTCATGCTGGCCAGATGGGGCGGAGTGACCAGGAGCTGCTGTGGGTGGGGAGCAGGCTCTGAGGGAGGTGCAGGGTGAGGATCGCGGTTTCGGGGGATCGGCGGTAGAAGCGTTGCGTAAAGCACTGACCGCCGAGAAAGAGCTCGAGGACGGAGTTATCGAAGAAGACGCGGAGCTCGGGGCGCGTGGGAAGGCGATCGAGATCGAGGTGAACGGAAGGGGAGTCGGGCGATGTGAGGAGGAGCTCCGGTCCGGTCGAGGTGACGAGATTCAGGAGGGGACCGGCGGTGTCGCGGGGTGAGAGTGGGAGAGGCTGGGGGCCGTTCTGTTTCGCGAAGGGCGTCTCGGCTGGGTTGTTGGTGAGGGTAGCGGCGTACTCGCTCACGAGACCGCCCAGGGAGGCGCGGCGCAGCTGCTGGAGTGCAGGGAGGGGCTCCATGTTGAGCTGGCCGTTGCGGATGGTGAGAAGGCGTGGGAGGGAGAGCATGCCGGACCAGCCGGCGGCGGCGTACTCGGCCTCGGGGCGGGTCTCGTTGAGCCAGCCCCAGAGGATGCGGTTGCCGTGGGCGTCGAGCTGGGTCTTGGGTGCGTAGAAGGAGCGGCCGGAGTCGAGCAGGCCGGAGCTGGTGGGGTGAAAGCGGAGGGTGGAGGGGTCGAGGTCGCCGACCTGCCAGAAGGTTTTGCGTTCGGTGGAGTAGATAAAGCACGTGGCGGCCGCCGAGGGGGAAGAAGTCGGGGCACTCCCACATGTCGCCGGCGTCGACGGGATCGGTTTTCGTGCCTGGATCCTCCCTGCGGCGGCCTTCGGCGAGTGGGTGGAGGTACTCCCACTGGGTGAGGTCGGGGGTGCCGGTGGGAAGGGTGCGGGCGCGATAGAGGAGGGCGAGTCCGCCCTTGCCCTTGATGCCGGAGCCTACGACGAGGTACTGGACCTCGGCCTGGCCGGGGCCCGGGGCGTACATGAAGGGGGTGGGATCGCGGAAGCCGGTGATCTCGAGGCCCGGAGGGGGTGTGGGGATGACGGGGTGAGGGTGGGTGGTCCAGGTGCGGAGGTCGGGGTCGGTGGAGGTAGCGAGGAGCTGGGTTTCGCGGAAGTTGTGGGTGCCGTCGGAGAGCGTGGCTTCGGCGTGTGGGACGGCTTCGACACCGGTGTAGAGGATGGCGGGGGTGTTGTTATGGAAGATGGCGCTGCCGGTGAAGCAGCCGGCGGAGTTTGGGGACGGTCTGCCATCGGGGCCGGTGGGCGTGGGGGCGAGGGCTATGGGGAGGCGACGCCAGTGAACGAGGTCGGGCGAGGTGGCGTGGGCCCAGTGCATGTCGCCCCAGACGGCGGCGTGGGGGTTGTACTGGTGGAACATGTGGTGCTGGCCGCGGAAGAAGACGGGCGCGCAGGGATCGTTCATCCAGTTGCGTTCGGGGAGGTAGTGGAAGCGGGGGCGTAGCGGGTCGGTGAGGGGGGATGTGGGTGCTGTGGCGGGGGTCTGAGGGAAGGCGAGACGGCGGGCGAGGGTGGCCACGGTGGCGGACTTCGCGAGCGAGCTGAGGACGGAACGGCGGGTGGGCGTCACTGTGGGCAGGTCTCCGGGTGTGAGGACCCTGTCGGGGTTACAGGCGTCTTCGGCAGTTGGAGTTTCTCACGAGGGAGGGGAGTTGGGACAGAGGATCAGCGCGGGTCTTCCTGGGGGTGGGCTGACCTTGCGTTGGAAACGTCGTAGACGAGTGCGGCTGGCTTTCTGTGAGGGGGGTGAGGCCCGGAGGTTCGAGGCTGACCGAGACTTTCGGACAGGGGACGGCGGCTGCCAGGGTGGGGCGGGTGCTTTCTGCTTTGCTTCCGAGGAGGGGTGAGCTTGGGTCAGGATAGTTCGGTCACGATCTGCTGACGTCGACGTAGTAGAGGTCTGTGGCGACGTGGAAGGTGTCGCGGGTGAGGGATGTGGGCATGGTTTGCCAGGTGGTGGTGGGGTGGATGGTTTGCCAGTGGGCGGGGTCGCCGACGCGGATGGGCATGGCGAAGTCTGGCTCGTCGGCGTGCCAGCGGTAGCGGACGGTGTGGCTGGGGCGGTCGGGGTCCTCAGGGTTGTTGAAGTCGAGCTCGAGGGTGGGGATGGCGGGGTGGCGGAGGTACTGGTTGAAGATGGGGGTGAGGTCCTGGTGGAGGTAGGGGGCGGTCTGCTGGTTGACGTAGGCGACGATGTCCTCGGTCATGATGTTTTTGTATTTGAAGTGCTGGAAGAAGTTGTGGATGAGCTTGAACCAGCGGGGGTCGTCGTCGATGACGGAGCGGAGGGTGTTGAGGAAGAGGATGCCCTTGAAGTACTGGTCGATGGGGGGCTCTGCGTTGACACCGTGCTCGGTGATGATGGGGTGGAGATTGCGGACTTTGAATTTGTAACCATTGATGTACTTGAGGGCGTCGGACTTTCCCCAGCGGTACTCGACGTAGAGGGATTCGAGGTAGGTGGTCCAGCCCTCGTGGATCCACATGTCGGAGGGATCGGCGGCGGAGACGGCGTTGCCGAACCACTCGTGGCCGGACTCGTGGATGATGATGAAGTCGAAGCGCGGGCTGATGCCGACGCCGGTCCAGTCGCGGCCGTAGTAGCCGTTTTCGAAGTGGTTGCCGTAGGTGACGGCGGACTGGTGCTCCATGCCGGTGTAGGGCACCTGGATCAATTTGTAACCATCTTTGACGAAGGGGTACGGGCCGAAGTAATGCTGGTAGGCCTCCAGCATCTCGCGGGCCTGGGTGAACTGCTTTTTGGCTTTATCGAGGTCTTCGGGGAGGGCGTAGAAGTCGAGGGTGAGCGGGCCGAGCTTGTCGGCGAAGTGCTGGTAGTTGCCGATGTTGAGGGAGACGTCGTAGTTGTTGATGGGGTAGTGGACGTGCCAGTTCCACTGCGTGTAGCCGTCGCCGAGATCCCGTTTGGAGACGAAGCGGCCGTTTGAGACGTCGACCAGATTGCTGGGGATGGCGACGGAGATGTCCATGTCCTTGACTTCGTCGTGCCACTGATCTTTGTTGGGCCACCACATGCTGGCGCCGATGCCTTCGCAGGCGGTGTTGATCCAGGGCTGGCCGGCGGCGTCTTTCTTGAAGGTGAAGACGCCGAAGCGGCCGGTCTCGACGGGGTGGCCGGAGTAGAAGAAGTCGATGCTTTGGGTGGTGCCTTTGCGGAGGGTTTGGGGGAAGTCGATGAGGACGGCGTTGCCGTCGCGGGTGTATTTGAGCTCGGTGTGGCCGAGGAGGATCCGGTCGATGTGGAGGGTGTCGACGAGGTCGATCTGGATGCGGGTGGCGTCGGCGAGCATGCGGAAGCGGATGGTGTTTTTGCCGGCGATGAGTTTGGTTACGGGGTCGACGCGGATGTCGAGGTGGTAGTAGAGGAGGTCGTTGTTGGCGCGATCGGGGCCGTAGGCTCCGCGGAGGATGTCGGCGTGGGTTGGTGTGGGTGGGTCTGGCTCGGGTGCCTGGGAGGGCGGCGTCGTCGCTTCGGTGGTGGTTTGGGCGCTTGCCTGGTGGTGGGTGCCCGCTGTCAGGAAGGCGGAGGCGAGCGCGATGAGGACGCAGGGGCGGAGGGTGGGCATGCGAGCTAGGATAGTTGCAGGTGAGGGGCAGGCGATCCGGTTCCAACTTGGGAAACGTATACCTTTTCGCAACCTGGACCGAGTTTTCCGCTGTACTCGAAGCGAAGATATGGCGTAGATTCAAGCCATGCAAGGTCTGGTTTCTCTCTTCCTGATCATTGGGGTAGCGGTTGGGATCCTGCTCGGGTTCGTTATGGGCTGGTTCGTTTCGACGAGCCGGTCTGCGGCTTTCGCCGCGTCATCGAATAGCCTGCTCGGCGCCAAAGAGGAAGAGGTTCTCGAACTACGGGGTGCGGTCCAGATGCGTGAGGCCGAGCTTGCGAATGAACGACGTGCCGGAGCGGCGGCTCGGGAGGAGGCAGCGGCTCTGCGGGCGCAGCTGCTGGCGGAGAGTAGGTCGGCTGAAGAGAAGCTGGCGGTCGCCGTGGATATGGAGAAGAAGCTGGCGGCCAGCTTTGGGGCGTTGGCGGCGAGCGCACTGGATGCGAATACTACGCGATTGATCGACTTGGCACAGGTGGAGATGGGGAGGCAACAGGCGCAGGCGAACAAGGAACTGGCGGCGAAGGAATCGGCAATCGGGCTGCTGTTGCAGCCGATGCAGGAGTCACTGGAGAGACTCTCGTGCCATAGCCAGCACCTTGAGGTGCAGCGCGAGGGGGCGTACCAGGCAGTTCTCGCCGAGGTTCAGAATATCCAAAGGTCTCAGACGGATCTGCGGCGCGAGACGACGCAGTTGGTGCAGGCTCTGCGGGCGCCGAAGGTAAGGGGTAACTGGGGCGAGATGCAGTTGCGGAGATGCGTCGAGTTTTCCGGGATGGTGCAGCATGCGTCCTTTGATGTGGAAAGGTTCGTGCGATCGGAGGACGCATCCATCAGGCCGGACCTGGTTGTTAAGCTGCCAAATGGGCGCAGCATTATTGTCGACGCGAAGACACCGCTTGATGCTTTCCTGGAGGCGAGCGCGTGTGAGGACGAGGTGCAACGACATTTGCATCTGGGGTCGCATGCCGGGCGGGTTCGTAAACATCTTGATGCGCTGTCTGGAAAGGCCTATTGGAGACAGTTCCCGGATTCTCCGGACTTCGTGGTGTGCTTTCTTCCGAGCGAGGTGCTCTTCAGTGCGGCTCTTGAGCACGACCCGACGCTGCTCGAGCACAGCGCCGGAAGCAACGTGATTCTTGCGACGCCGACCACCTTGATTGCGTTATTGAAGGCGGTGGCTTACGGATGGCAGCAATCCCAGATCGCGCGGGACGCGGAGCAGATCCGGGACGTAGCCTTGACGGTGCAGGCGAAGCTTGCCGGGATGCACTCTGTTCTCCTGGAACTGGGGAACCGCCTCCGGAAAGCCGGGGATTCCTATGACGATGTGCTCGCAAAGGCGGAAGGTCGAGGCGGGCTGTTTTCGATCTCACGTAAGTTGCGCGATCTGAAGATAGGCGAGAAGGATCTGGCGGACAGCAAGCCGACGGCGATGCGGCTGAGGTCGATGCAGAGTGAAGAGTGGAAGACGGGTCTTTCGATCGCTGCCTCGGCAGATGAAGGTGACGAGGAGCAGAGCGTTCCGGCCGATTGAGAATGCGGATCGATGGGGTTAGAGGCTGACGGGGAGGCTTTGTGCCAATCGCAAATTACAGTGTTTTGAAGGGGCGGCCCACTGCGGGGAAGGTGGTGGTGGGTGCGAGTAAGCACTACCAGATCACGGTGGTGGCGAATGGGATGACGTTTACGGTGGCCGTGAACATTCAGAGCATGGACGGGAGCGAGGTGCTGTACGCCATTGAGAAAGGATTTACTCCGCCGGACGCTGGTGGTCTGGCTGGGCTGAACGGAGGTGTGACGCCGCTGCAGAGTGCGCCGGGTGGACTAGCGCTCGACTTCGTGAGGGAGCAGATTGCGGGTATGCCGATGGTTACCAGGGCGCAGATGACGCTGCTGCCGAAGGAGACGGTGGATCGGGTGCGTGCACTTGCGCTTGAGAATGCCGTGGTTGCTCTACTCGATGCGGCGGTGGCAGATGGGTCGGCGACTGTGTATGCGTTTGGGAGTGCTTTTTCGGATAACGGGGTGGTGGACGGGATCCACGACATTCATATGAACCAGGGAAATTCGGCGAATAACCATGGTGGGGACAACGGGGTTTGGCAGGACGGCGGACTTTTCCTGGAGATGCAGGGTGGGTTCACGGCGGTGTTTATCGCGTTCCAGACGGAGAGCTGGGTGACGGACGGGGCGGGCGATCCGGCCGCGAGGGCTTAGTGTGCGGAGAGAAGCGCGTCGGCTACCGCGGCGGCTTCGATGGCGGCCTGGATGTCGTGAACGCGGATGATGTGGGCTCCGGTGAGGATGGCCGCGGTATTGGCGGCGATGGTGGCGTGAATTCGTTTGGCGGCGGGCGGGGGCGAGTTGGTGTAGGAGTTGCCGACGTAGGTGGCGGAGAGTGCGTGGGCGAGAAAGCCCTTGCGGGAGAGGCCGACGAGAATGGGCCGGCCGAGGGTGTGGAGGGAGGTGATGCGGGCCAGCAGGGAGTAGTTCTCGTCCCCAAGCTTGCCGAAGCCGAAGCCGGGATCGAGGATGATGCGGTCGGGTGAGATGCCGCACCGGATGGCGTGCTGGAGGCGGGCTCGGAGTTCGGCGCGGACGAGAGGCTCGACCTCGGCGGGCTTGAGTCGGGGGAGAGTGTGCCAGATCGGGGGGGTGCCACGGGTGTGCATGAGGACGACGCCCGGCGGGGGGTTGCCGTCGGCGAGGGTCGGGGCCATGGAGGTATCCCAGGTGAGTCCGCTGACGTCGTTGATGATCTCGGCGCCGGCGTCGATGGCATGGCGCGCGGTGGAGCCGTGATAGGTGTCGACGGAGAGGATGGCCTCGGGGCGGGCGGTTCGCAGGGCTTCGAGGACGGGGAGGAGGCGGGCCTGCTCCTGGGCTGGGGAGAGCTGCGTGGCGTTAGGGCGAGTGGATTCGGCGCCGATATCGAGGATGTTGGCGCCGCGGTCGAGGAGGTCGAGGCCATGTTCGACTGCTGCCTGCACTCCGAGGAACTCGCCGCCGTCCGAGAAGCTGTCGGGGGTGACGTTAAGGACTCCCATGATGAGGGTGCACTGGCCAAGTTCGAGGGTGCGGGTTCGGAGGCGCCAGGTGTGTCGGGGGCGAGGTGGGAATGGCATGCACGGAGAGTTTAGAGGTTGGAGCGTGCGGCTGGCTTGCCGGGTGGGATGCGGGTGAAGGCGATGCTAGACTCCGCCCATGCGATGCGAGGGTGTGAGACGACGTGTTCTGGTAGTGGTGGGAATTGTGGGGCTGGCGGGCAGCGGTGCTGGACCGGAGCGGGCTTTGGCTGCGCCGGGGGTGGGTTTCAGGCTCTCGGAAATGGAGGGTGTGCGTCTCGGTGCGAGGGCATCTCGGACTGGGGCCTCTCGGATTGGATCATCTCGAATTGGGGACGCGGATGGGGCTGGGGCGGGGTGTAGCGATCTGAGGGGCCGGCGAAGGAGCCGTTGTTTCGAGCTCCGTCGCAAGATTGCGGCGATGATCTCGGAGCCGGCGGTAGCGCGGGCCCACTGGGGGGTGATGGTTCGGACTTTGGATGGGACTGGATCTGGTGCGGAAGGCGCGGGAGGGGATGGGACGTGGGTGTACGGGCTGAATGAGGGGCAGTTCTTTCAGCCGGCGAGTAATGCGAAGCTGTTTACGACGGCGGCTGCGATGGCGTTGCTCGGTACAGGGAGGACGTTTGCGACGCGGGTGATGGTGGGGGAGCTGAGGGGGACGGCGAATGCGGCGACGCTCCCCGTGGCAGGGGATGTGGTGCTGGTCGGGGGAGGGGATGCGAATCTTTCGGGACGAGAGCTTCCGTATGTTTCCACGGCGGAGAGGGCGAAGCGAGCTGCCAGTGTGGCGGGCCCAGACGCCGCGACGAATTCGTCCGCGCCTCCGACCACGCCCGAGACCGATCCGTTGCGGTACCTGGGGGAGATGGCGGACCAGGTAGCTGCGAGCGGGTTGAAGGTGGTGCCGGGCGATGTGATCGGGGACGACACGGTGTGGCCGTGGAACCCGTATCCGGAGGCGTGGGGGATCGATGACATGGTCTGGGGGTACGGGGCGCCGGTTTCGGCGTTGTCGGTGGGGGACAACCAGATGCGTCTGACGATTACGCCGGCCGGTGAGGCGGGGAGATCGGCGACGGTGGAGCTTGCACAGGCGGTGCCGTACTACACGGTTGAGGCGGCCGTGATGACGGAGGTGGCGAAGAGCAAGGAGACGGGCGTGCAGGTGGAGCGGGCGCCGGGGTCGCGGGTGCTGCGAGTGTATGGGCGGATTGCGGTGGATGCGGGCGCGGAGGTGGAGGAGGTGGCGATTGCGGATCCGGCGGAGTATGCCGCGATGGCGTTCAAGGCAATGCTGGAGGCGAAGGGCGTGGAGGTGCGTGGGCGGGCGCGGGCGCTGCATCGTGAGTCGATGGACTACGAGGGCTTTGGGAGCCAGACGATGCAGGCGATGCCGGCGGACAGGGCGAGTGCGAAAGGTATGGCGCGAAGGTTTTCTGGCTGTGTGAACGACTGTGACTTGCGGAACCGGGTAGGGATGAGGGTGGTGGCGTCTCGCGTCTCGCCGCCGGTTGGGGAGGATGTGGTGGTGACGAACAAGGTATCGCAGAACCTCCATGCGGAGCTGCTGCTGCGGCAGATGGGGGATGTGCTGGGAGACACGGGATCCGCTGCGCAGGGTGCGCGGGTGGTGCGTTGGTTTTTGACGACGAACGTGGGTGTGGATCCGGATGACTTCGTTTTCTTTGATGGATCGGGGTTGAGCGGGCATGACCTGGTGACGCCTCGTGCGACCGTGCGGCTGCTGACGTGGGCGAGTGGACAGCCATGGTTCGCTGCGTGGAAGGCGAGCCTGCCGGTGGGTGGTGAGGATGGGTCGCTCTCGACCCGGTTTGGCAAGGGGCCATTGAAGGGCAAGGTGTTTGCGAAGACGGGGACGCTGGGGGAGGCGCGGGCGCTGAGTGGGTACGTGGTGTGCGCGAGTGGGCGGGCCGTGGCGTTCTCGGTGATGGTGACGGATCATGCTCCGGGCGGGCATGCGGACCAGGAGGTGATGGACCGGATTGTGGGGGCGATTGCGGCGGGAAACTAGTGATTGAGGAGCCGCGTGGGAGAGAAGAGACAGGCGAGTCCCAAATGCGGAATGGCCCGCAAACTTTGTAAGCGTGCGAGGCGTTTTCTTCTGTGCATCGACGGATGCAGCCGATAGGGTTGACGAGTCGAGTCAAGGTGAAGGAGCTGGATGACGCACGGTGAGGCAGCGGTAAGCCGCGGGAGTAAGACGCTGCTGGTGAAGTTTGTTGTGATCGGGTTGGTGAGCGTCGTGATCCTGATGTCGCTTGCCTGGGTTGGGTGGGTAATCAGCGACCGCGAGGCCTACCGGCAGGCGGCGGTGACGAGCATCTCGGAGAGCTATGCTTCGGGACAGCGGCTGGTGGGCCCGGTACTGGTTCAGCCGTACACGCAGGTTCAGACGGCGGATGGGACGAAGGGCGTGACGCCGAAGGAAGTGGAGGGAAGATACTTCGTCTTTCCCACGGACATGGAGGTTGATGGAACGATTTCACCGTCGGAGAGGTATCACGGCATATACAAGGTTCCGGTGTACGAGTTACAGACGCGTGTGCAGAGCACGTTCGATCTCCCACAGAGTCCGATCGCAGGAACGGTTCGATATGGGCAGCCATACCTCGTGCTGGGAGTGTCGGATGTGCGCGGCCTGGTAGGCAGGCCGCGGTTGCGTGTGAATGGAAGCGAGACGATGCTGACGCAGGACAGCGGATCGGCAAAGCTGGGATTGAAGGCGATGCTGCGGGGGCTTGAGGGAGGCCAGCCAGGATCGCTGCGGGTAGAGCTGGCGATGACGCTGGCGGGGACGCAGCACCTGGCGATTGCGCCGGTGGCGAACTCGAACCATGTGGAGCTGGTATCGACGTGGAGATCGCCGCTGTTTGCGGGCAGGTTTCTGCCCCGTTCGAGGGAGGTTTCGAACCGCGGATTCAGGGCGGCGTGGGATGTTTCGTCACTCGCCTCCGCGACGCAGCAGCAGATTGGCGATAACCTTTCGGGCGACATGGACACGATGGATGTGAACCTGCTCGAGCCAATCGATCCTTACAAGCTTTCGATGCGCGCGGTGAAGTATGGCGTGCTGTTTGTGCTCCTGACATTTGCGGGCTTCTTCGGTTTTGAGGTGATACAGCGAGCGCCGATTCACCCTGTGCAGTACCTGCTGGTGGGCTTCGGGCTGGCTATGTTCTTTCTCTTGCTGGTGAGCTTCAGTGAACACATTCGGTTCGGCTGGGCCTACCTGATTGCCAGCGTCGCAACGATCGGTTTGCTGGGCTTCTACCTAAGCTACGTTCTGCATAGCTCGCTGCGGGGAGCAGGCTTTTCGACGATGCTGACGGTACTCTACGCTGCGGTATACGGACTGCTGATCTCTGAAGAGAACGCACTTCTGATGGGATCGCTCTTGCTGTTTGCGATGCTAGCCGCCGTAATGTATGTCACGCGAAAGGTGGATTGGTACCGCGGAAGCGCGGAGCTCGTGGAAGCGCGAGTTGCAGACGCGGATGGGAGGCTAGAAGTGAAGGCGGAGAAGGTGCCTCCGCCACCGATTCGCGGGGCGGAATAAGTGGCCAGGGCGGACCGGATGCGAGAATGGAGGGGATGAGACAGGTTCTGGCGGGTGTTGGTCTTGTGCTTGGTTTGGGGTTGATCGGGACCGCTGTGGTGGGGTGTAAGCAGGCGGCTCCGCCGATGCCACTTGAGCAGTTGAATGCGCAGCAGACGGCGGGGCACGCCGTGTTCCAGGCGCGGTGTGCGGTATGCCACAGCGACCGGACGGAGCAGAAGCGGAATGGGCCGTCGATGCTGGGCGTGTTTAAGAGGGGATCTCTGCACAGCGGGGCGGCGGCCACGGATGAGCGCGTGACGGCTACGGTTCTACATGGGCATGGGACGATGCCGGCGATGGGAAACGTGGTGCAGGGGCAGGATCTTGAGGATCTGCTTGCCTATCTGCATACCCTCTAACAGGGAACAGGGAACAGGGAACAGGGAAGAGCAGTCGCGGCACAGGGGTTACGGGACAGGGGACACAAGGGCGGGGGACCGGCTGGGCCGCGGACTTGAATGGCCGATGATGGATGCGCAGGTGTGGAGGGAGGCGGCGGTGGGTGCGATGACAGGGAAGCGGGTTGCGGAGGGTGGGTCGGGGCGGGGTGTGTTGCTTCCGGGAGTGGCGGGGATATGTATGTTTCTGCTGCTGCTGGCTCTCTTGAATACGTTTGCGGCGTTGAAGGGGGTATTCGGTGCGGGGGGTGGGCGGTATGGGGTGTTGGGCGTAGCGACGCTGCTGGTGGCGGGGGTGTTTGGTCTGCTGCGGATGCGCCGTTGGGGGTGGGCGATTGTGACGGCGGGGGCGCTGCTGCTGGGTGTTGGTTACATGTACCTGTTCACGCGGGTTCACCAGGCGCCGATGGTGGTGCAGGCGCTGTTCGGGATTGTGTTCTTTCTGTACCTGATCCGGCCCGAGGTTCGGGAGCGGCTGCGCTGATGCAGGTGGTGAGTGGGCGCAAGCGGCGGATGCTGCGGTTGATGAACCTGTGGCCGCCGCTGCTCGGGGCAGGGATTCGGGTGGTGCGGATGGATGCGGGTCTTCGCGAGATAGATGTGGAGATGAAGATGCGGGGGTGGAATCGAAATTATGTGGGCGCGCACTTTGGGGGCAGCCTGTTTGCGATGACGGATCCGTTTTACATGATGATGGTGATGGAGAACCTGGGGCGGGGGTTTGTGGTGTGGGACAAGGCGGCGTCCATTCGGTTCCGGCGGCCGGGCAAGGGGACGATGAGAGCGGAGTTTCGCTTAACCCAAGAGAGGCTGGAGGAGATACGGCTGGCGGTGGCGCGGGACGGGCGGGTAGACGCCCGGTTTGCGGTGGAGGTGAGGGATGAGGCCGGCTTGACTGTGGCGGAGGTGGAACGGGTGCTT
The DNA here is from genome assembly GCA_963752655.1 of uncultured Acidobacteriaceae bacterium. Taxonomy (GTDB): domain Bacteria; phylum Acidobacteriota; class Terriglobia; order Terriglobales; family Acidobacteriaceae; genus Edaphobacter. Next base: position 33,074 of record CAVVZK010000011.1, on the reverse strand, counting down.
TACTGTGCGACAGAGGAGACCTATGAGGCGAGGAGGAGCGGGCATGGGAGAGGTTAGGTTCAACTTGGAAGCAGGAGGATGACGCGGGATCTGTGCTGACCTGTGTGAACTGGGTGTGCTGCTAGAATCGGTTCCGCCTGAGAGGATCTCTTCATGTCTTGTAAGCTGTTGACCCTGGTAACTCTGACTGCTGCTTTCGCGGGTTGCGGAGGTGCGCGTGCTCAGAAGCTTTCTCCGAAGTGGGAGGAGCTGACGGGACCGGATTTTGTGCAGGCTGTTCACCAGTCCCAGGGGGTTTGCGTTCTGCCCTTCGGGATTATCGAGAAGCATGGGCCGCACCTTCCGCTCGGTACGGACCTGATCGACGTGCGATTTGCGGTGATCAATGCCGCGCAGCAGGAGTATGCGGTGGTGTTTCCGGAGTACTACTTCGGGCAGATCTTCGAGGCACAGCAACAGCCAGGGACGCTGGCTTACAGCCTCCAGACACAGCTGACGCTGCTGCAGGAGACGGTGAAGGAGATGGCGCGCAACGGATGCAAGAAGGTTGTGATCGTGAACGGGCATGGCGGCAACGAGAGTCTGCTGCCGCTGTTTGCGCAGGCACAGCTGGCGACGCCGCGCGACTACGTGGTGTACGTGTTTGGGCTGCCGCGTAGATCTGCTCCGGGGAGACCGGCGCAGAAGACGAAGATGGACATGCATGCCGGCGAGACGGAGACCTCGTCGATGTTGATTGCGAGGCCGGACCTGGTGCACATGGACCGGGCTACGAGTGAGTCGGGAGCTGACCAGAATCACCTGAAGCTGCCGGAGACGGTGTACACGGGCATCTGGTGGTATGCGAAGTTTCCGGATCACTACTCGGGAGACGGATCGGCGGGGAATAAGGAGCTTGGCGCTTTTGATCAGAAGGACTGGTCGGGCCAGATTGCGGAGGCGGTGAAGGCGATCAAGGCCGATGGAGAGAGCTTGAAGCTGCAGAACGAGTTCTTTGAAAAGGCGCAGCATCCTTTGGACACGAAGCAGTGAAGCTGGCCCTGCCGGACGAGGGACGGTCGAAGGAGATCGTGAGCGGGCTTACACTATTGGGGATGACCTCGCCCCTTGCTGAGCTGGTGCAGATCGATCTTTCTCCGAGCAAGCCGGTGCGCAAGCCGGAGTGGCTGAAGGCTCGGGCGCCGATGGGCGAGACGTTTCACAGTCTGAAGAAGCTGGCGCGGGAGTTGAACCTCCACACGGTTTGTGAGAGCGCGCAGTGCCCGAATATCGGCGAGTGCTGGAATCACAAGACGGCGACGTTCATGATGCTGGGCAACCTGTGTACGCGGCGGTGCGGTTTTTGTGCGGTGCCAAAGGGGAGGCCCGAGCCGATCGACCATGGGGAGCCGGCGCGGGTGGCGTATGCGGTGGCGCAGCTGGGGATTGCGCATGCGGTGATCACGAGTGTGAACCGGGATGATGACAACCTGGGCGCGGCGCGTGCGTTTGTGACGGTGATCGAGGAGATACGGCGGCAGGCTCCGGGGTGCCAGGTGGAGGTGTTGACACCGGACTTCCAGGGTGTGGACGAGGCTCTGCGAATGGTTGTGGCGGCCGGGCCGGAGATCCTGAATCACAATATCGAGACGGTGCCGCGGCTGTACCGGGTGGCGAAGAGCGGCGGGCGGTATGAGCGGTCGCTGGCGTTTCTGAGGAACGCGAAGGCGATTGCGGCCGAGAGCGGAAAGACGATTGTGACGAAGACCGGGATTATCGTGGGGATGGGCGAGGAGATGCACGAGCTGCTCGGGGTGTTTCGCGACCTGGCGGAGCGGAAGGTGGACATCCTGACGGTGGGGCAGTACCTGCGGCCGAGCCGGGATCACCTGCCGATGGCGCGGTTTTACACGCCGGAGGAGTTTGCGTTTTTGAAGCACGAGGCGATGGGCATGGGGTTCCGGCATGTGGAGTCGGGTCCGCTGGTACGGTCGAGCTACCATGCGCATGAGCAGGCGCGAAGTACGGGGCTGGCGTAGGCCGAGGTCCTTCGCAGCGCCGGTCCAGGGATGCGATGGTCTCGCTACGATGGGCTGGCCCAGTAAGGGGATCAAAAAGAAAACCCCCGCTAGGTGCGGGGGTTTTGTTTTGTTGAGGCGATCTCTACCTTGCGGCTGCGGCGAGTTCGGGCTCGAGCTTCTGGGTGAAGTCTTCGAGGGTGGTCTTGCCCATGGAGATGGCAGCGGTTCCTCCGCCGCGGATGAAGGTGACGTCGGTGATGCCCATGAAGCCGAGGATTTGGCGAAGGTAGGGGATCTCCTGGTCGTAGGACTCGGCGGGCGCGCCAGGTGCGTAGTTGCCGCTGCTGGCGATGATGATGGTGGCCTTTTTGCCCTCGATCAGGCCCTTGTAGGCGCCCTCGGGGGTGACGGCGAAGGTGATGTTGACGCGAACGATGTGATCGATCCAGGCCTTGAGGACGGCGGGGATGGCGAAGTTGTACATGGGCGTGGTGATGAGGATGTGGTCGGCTGCCTTGATTTCGGCGATAAGTTCGTCGGAGATCCTGAGCGCGGCTTTGTGTTGGTCCGTGTGCTGCTCGGGCGCTGTGTAGGCGCCACCGATCCACTGAAGGTCGACGTAGGGGAGGTTGTTGGTGGCGAGGTCGCGGGTGGTGATCTGGGCACCGCTGTGGCTCTTCTGCCACTCGGCGAGGAACTGCTTGCCGAGGCGACGAGAGATGGAGTGGTCGCCGCGGGGACTTACGTCGATCTTGAGAAGGTGAGGCATGTGTGCTCCTGAGAGGCTGTGCCTTGGTTGGGAGACTCTCCGGATAGGAGTGTGGTGCGGGGTGGGGGGATTCAGAGTTTATGGGTTTCGGAGTGAGGGGGGCGTCGTCCTGGGGGGAGGCGAGCGTGTCCCTGGTGATGGTGGGAGAATGGTGGGCGGGAGGGCCGAGGGATGCTGGGTTTGAGTGAGTTAGCGCCGCGGGTGGTGCAGTCGGAGATCCGGGCGATGAGTGTGGCATGTGACGCGGTCGGTGGGGTGAACCTGGCGCAGGGAGTGTGCGATACGGAGGTGCCGGAGGTGGTTGCCGAAGGAGCGCAGAGGGCGATGCGGGACGGGCACAACATCTACACGCGGCTGGACGGGATACTGCCACTGCGGAGGGCGATTGCGGAGAAGGTGGAGCGGGACTGCTTTGGAGGCGGGTTGGCCGGCGGCGACCAGGAGGGAGGTGCGGAGGGGAGGGGGCCGGGTGGAGCGGGTGTGGACCCGGAGGGGGAGGTGCTGGTGACGTGCGGGGCTTCGGGGGCGCTCCATGCGGCGGCGATGGCGTTGTTTGATCCGGGCGACGAGGTGCTGCTGTTTGAGCCGTTTTACGGGTACCACTTTGCGACGCTGCGATCGATGCGCGTGGTTCCGGTTGTGGTGCCCTTGTCGTCTCCGGCGGCGGGGGAGACAGGGTGGGGGCTGGATCTTGAACGGGTGCGGGGGGCGGTGACGTCGCGGACCAAGGGGATGATTGTGAACACTCCTTCGAATCCATCGGGCAAGGTGTTTACGCGGGCGGAGCTCGAGGGACTGGCGGATCTTGCGCGGGAGTTCGACCTGTTTGTGCTGACGGACGAGATTTATGAATATTTTGTGTATGGGGAGGCGGAGCATGTGAGCCCGTTCTCGTTGCCGGGGATGCGCGAGCGGACGATCCTGATGTCGGGTTTTTCGAAGACGTTTTCGGTGACGGGATGGAGGGTTGGATACCTGGTTGCGGACCGGCGGTGGATTCCATCGATCGGGTACTTCCATGACCTGACGTATGTGTGTGCGCCGGCACCGTTCCAGCATGGGTGTGCGGCGGGTCTGGAGCAGCTCGGGCGGCCGTTTTACGCGAAGCTGGCGCTGGAGCATGAGGCGAAGCGGTCGATGCTGGTGGAGGCTCTGCGCGCGGCGGGGATGCGTCCGGATGTTCCGGATGGGGCGTACTACATCCTGGCGGATGCGACGGGGTTGCCGGGACAGACGGGAGCGGAGAAGGCGCGGGCGCTGCTGAAAGCGACGGGGGTGGCAGCGGTGGCGGGATCAGCTTTCTTTGCGGCCCGGTCCGGGGAGAAGAATCGCGGGGAGGATCTGCTGCGGTTCTGCTTTGCGAAGAAGGATGCGGATCTCGAGGAGGCTTGCCGGCGATTGCGGGCGATGGCCGTGGCGCAGGATGACGAGACGGCGAGCACGAAAAGATCACGCTGAAGGAGGCGTATCGCAGCATAGTGGATTGCCGGGACCAGCCGGGGAAGCTTGTATCGGACGGGAGCTGTCATATCCCCATGGGGGGACGGGAGCTGGCGCAGCCTCCGCCCTTTGACGTGCTTTACGGTGGGGGTGGGTATCCGCCGAATCCATATCCACCGAACCCGTATCCACCGCCTCCGCCTCCGCAGCTTCCTGGCTGCCAGTTGAGCGATCCGAGGGTGAATATGACGCCGAGCGGACTTTGGGCGGGACCGAACTGCACGCCGACCGACGGACTGGGCCACATCCCTGGAGGGAATAGCAACAACAATGGTTACAATAACAGTAGCAACGTAAGCCAGGCTCCTCCAGGGCCGTACCAACCGGGACCGAGTTCGGTGAGCTGGCAGTCGGCGCAGTCGCCGTTCACGCCGGGCGAGGGTGCGATCAAGGGCGGGACAGGCAAGGGGTCGAAGCCAAATCAGCCTCTCTATGTTTGCCGCGCGTACTTCAACGGAGCGCTTCTGCCGGGGAAGTGGATGGGAGGCCAGTGCAGCGTCAGATGTTTGATGCGTTGTACAACGTGTTTTCGGCGAGAACGGGTGCAGGACAGAACCTGCCGGGGGCATGTGGGCAGGGTGAGGTTGCACCTCTGCAGGTCACTTCTGATACCGGAGGTGCGGAGGGGAGTACACCGGGCAACGCTGCAGGTGGCCCTTGGGGTCATGGTCTGGAGGTGGTGTTTACGGGCGGAACGGCCGCCGTGGCAGGGACGGTATCGGTGACGAACGGGGCGTCGGGAAAGGTGGTGACGCAGGCGCTCGATCCAAACTCGACCGCGCAGCAGTGTGTGCTGGTGCTGCAGGCGGCGGCGTTCAAGGCCGGGCTTCAGATCCAGGCCGAAGCTGATGGGATGGGGCTGCGAATATCGGGAGCCAACAATGCGATCCATGTGACCGGGGCCACGGTTTCGATGAAGGCGTTCTAGCGTGGGGGCTCGAAGGCGACGGAGTTACGAGCTGTGCCAGGGCCTGTAGAGGCTTTGGACTGGTACAGGACAGAGGAGTCTCGACGAGTTTTTGAGCGGGGTGATTGCGGGTCTATTCTCCATTTAGAATCGGCAGTGGCGCTCCAGCGCAATGAGGAAGACGGTATATGGCATCGGCAATGGCGAGCATTGTGGCGTTGAAGGATGTGCATGGGGAGTTGAAGAGCCGCATGGAGAAGTCGGTGGAGGACTTCCGGGCGAACCTGCTGTCGGCGCGGACGGGGCGGGCGAATGTGCACATGCTCGACCAGATCAAGGTGGACTACTACGGGACGGATACGCCGGTGGCGCAGATGGGGCAGATCTCGACGCCCGAGGCGACGCTGATCCTGGTGACGCCGTATGACGTGAGCATGGTGGGGACGATTGAGAAGGCGATCCGGACGTCGGGGACGGGGCTGAACCCGATGACGGACGGGAAGGTGATCCGGGTGCCGATTCCGGCGATGACGGAGGAGCGGCGCAAGGACGTGGTGAAGCAGCTGAACAAGACGCTGGAGGATCACAAGACGGCGATCCGGAATATTCGGCGGGACGGAAACGAGCAGATCAAGAAGGCGGCAAAGGACAAGCTGATCTCGGTGGATGACGAGAAGCGCGCGGTGGACGAGGTGCAGCAGCTGACGGATGCGGAGATTCGGCGGATCGAGGATATGTTCCGGGCGAAGGAGAAGGAAGTGCTTACCGTCTGACTCCTGCGCGGAGGGCGGGGAGCGCCTGTGGCGCGAGTATTGGAGGGGCCGGCTTCTGCTGGCCCCTTTTTGCTGGGTGCGGTTTGGTGGGAGTACGTGTGACGGATGCTGTGGGCGCGCCGGTGATTTGGGAATGCGCTTAGGCGGTCGGTTCGGGCCGATGCGAGAGCGCGGGCAGGAGTTTTCCGGTGTCCGTGCGGGCTAGACGCCCTGGTAGACGAGGCGGGTGAAGGCGTCCGGTGGGCCGAGCGGTTTGAAGCTGGCGTCGAAGGGGGCGGTGGGTTTGCTGGCGATGATCTCGTCGATGGAGCGGCCCTGCTTTTTGAGGGAGGCGACGGTTTCGCGGGTGGCGGCGAGCATGTCGTGGAACTGCTGCAGCTGGTCGCGGGTGCCGACGGGGCCGTGGCCGGGGATGATGATCGTTTTCGCGGTGGCGGTCGAGAGGTTACGTTTTGCGGCGAGGATCATGCCGTCGATGTTGCCGCCGGACGAGTAGTCGATAAAGGGGTAGAGGCCATTGAACCAGGTGTCGCCGGTGTGGAGGATATCGGCGTTGGTGAAGTAGATGGAGATATCCGTGTCGGTGTGGGCGGGCGGGTAGTGGTCGAGCTTGAGGGTTTCGCCGTTTCCGGTGAGCGTCCGTGTGGCGGAGATGAGAACGGTGGGAAGGGCACCGGGGGGTGAGGGCGGAATGGTCATGTCGTAGGCGGCGATGTGCTGGGTGGTGCTGAGGCGATCGCGGGTCTTTTCGTGGGCTGCGATCTCGGCGCCGGCGGCGTGCATCCACGCGTTGCCGTCGGTGTGATCGAAGTGCCAGTGGGTGTTGATGAGGAGGCTGATGCGGCCGGGGCTGAGGGCGTCGAGGGCGGCGGAGACCTGGGGCTGGGAGGTGGAGAAGCCGGAGTCGATGCAGAGCTTGCCGTCGGACTTTGCCGGGTCGGCGGGTCCGGGGAGGACGGCGATGTTGCCGCCGGAGCCGAGGAGGACGCTGACGTTGCCACGGAGGGGCTGGGTGGTGATCTTTGCCGAGGCGCCTGCGGCGCGCATCTGGGCGAGGCGGTCGGTTGGAGGGGCTGAGGCGCCGGCCTGCTGAAGGGCGAACAGGGTGCGAGGAGCGAGTGAGGCTGCGGTGGCGGTGAGGGCTGCGGTGTGGAGGAAGTGACGACGGGAGACTGACATTTCTTTGTTTCCCTCGGGGTTGGGAGGAGGTACATGGTGAGCGGAGTGTGCAAAGGGCAGAGTGCTGGCCGGGGCACGAGGGCGGGATGGTCCCTTGCGCCCCGGGCTCAGAGTTAGCGAGCTGCTTTCAGGGGCATCTTCTTGACGATCTTCTCGACGGACTGTTCGAGCTTTTTGCTGTTCTTGTCCTGGTTGGAGGAGAGAGTTTCTGTAGCCATGCCGCGGAAGACGAGCTGGTGGCTGGTGTCGTAGGCGTCGACGACAAGGGTGCCTACGGGGATGTTGATGACCTGTGTACTTGTCTGCCCTTCGTCACCGAAGCCGCCGCCGAAGCCACCGAAGCCACGTCCGCGCCAGCCGTATCCGCCGCCACCAAGACCTTCATAGAAGCTGTTGTACTCCTTCTGGTCCTTGCGGGAGCCGATGGCGGTGATGCCGAGGTCGCCACCCTGGGGAACGAGTTGAAGGCCGGCGGCGGTGAGCTGGTGGGTGAGGTCGTCGCGCAGTCGCTGCTCGAAGAGGGAGTCCGAGGCCTGGAGCTTGTCGAGGGAGAAGGTATGGAAGCGGCTGAAGTCCGCCTTGTGATCGTAGTCGGTTGTGACCTGCTGGGCGATGAGCGAGCGGTGCGGCGACGGCGATGGCCACGCCGAGAACGGCTGATGGGATGCTGCGGAACGAGATCATTGTGCGACTCCTTAGGAGGTGAGGTGAGCCGCGTTCGCTGTTCGCCTGGCTTCCCCTTGAGGGCTTAGATGTCGTTCCGAGGGGGTGATGCTTCTGGACGCTCTTCGAGGGGATGGATGAGGTGAAAGCGCCTTGCTGAGCGGCCGATGGGAGCTGATGGGTTCGGACGAGAGGCTGGGTCGGTGGAAGCGCGTATGCGGATCTTCGCTTGGCTCAGAATGACAAGCGTGTGCGGTCGGTTCAGGTGGTGTGGTCGACGACGATCTTCCAGCCTTTGTCGGTCTTTTCGAAGATGAGGGAGAAGAGGCCGTCGGCGTTGCCGCCCTCTTTCTTTGGTGCGTTCGAGGTGGTATTTGCCGATGCAGTAGGCGAAGCGGTCGTCGAGTGGGTGGACTTCGAGCTCGGAGAAGGCGAGGGAGCCCATGGCAGCGCGGGAGGGGTACTGGTGGTGGTAGCTGTCGACCATGCCGGCGAAGCCGCGGTTGACGGTGCCGGAGAGGAAGAGGGTGTCGGGCGAATCCTTATAGGCCTGGACGAAGGTGTCGATGTCTCCGGCGTTCCAGGCTTTTTCCTGGGCGAGGAGGACCTTGATGACGCCGAGCTCGGTGCGGGCTGGCGGTGTGGAGCTGGGGGTCCTGGGCGGAGGCGGGCGGAGTTCCGAGAAGGCAGAGGTTGAGGAGGCCAGCGGCGAGCGGGAGGCGAAGGTTCATGGGGTCCAGTTCAGTCAGTCGTGCGTGTTGCCTGCGAGGGTACGGGTTCAGCAGAGCGTCTTTGTTGGATGATCGGCTTGACGGGGGCGGTGGGAATGATCCAGATGACGGTGACCAAGGCCATAACGGAGAGGGCGATGCGGGGATACCGCAGGGCGAGGGGCAGAGCGAGGACGTAAAGGGCAAGGCTGGCGATGTGCTTTCGCTGCTCGGCGGCGCTTTCCTCCTTGAACCTCCCCTGATTCTTCAGATGGCAGTCGATGGCGCGGCGGAGAAGGAAAAAGCCGAGTCCGATGGACAGGAGACAGACGGCGTAGAGGATGACGGAAAAGGAGTCCATCTGCTTTTCAAGAACCCAGGAGGTGAAGAAGGGAAGGAGCGAGAGGGTGAAGAGGAAGCCGATGTTGGCGTAGAGGATGGGCGGGGTGAGGTCGTCGATACGGCTGACGATGTGGTGGTGGTTGATCCAGTAGATGGCGGTGAAGGCGAAGGAGAGGAGGTAGACGAGGAGGACGGGGAGGATCGCTTCGAGGCCTGCCAGGCCGTTCTGGTGCGGGACCTTGAGCTCAAGCACCATGATGGTGATGATGACGGCGATGACGCCGTCGGAGAAGGCTTCGAGGCGCGAGGTGGAGGCGACGACGGGCATGGAGGGGTGCGTCCTCGATTGCAGCATACATGGGCGGGTGCGGGGTCTGGCGAGAGAAGAGGTCAGGGTGTGGACGGGGGTAAGGGAGAGGTGTGGTCGCGGATGATCTTCCAGCCGGAGGTCGTTTTCTCGAAGACGAGCGAGAAGATGCCGTCGGCGTTGCCGCCCCCGGAGGGGGTGCGTTCGAGGTGGAAGTTGCCGGTCGCGGTGGCGAAGCGGCGGTCGAGGAGGACGGGCTCGAAGTTGGTGAAGGTAAGTTTGCCCATGGCGTCGGGGGTGGGGTAGCCCTTGCGGTAGCGCTCGAGCATGGCGGCGTAGCCGCGGTTGACGGTGCGGCCGACGAAGAGGATGTCGGGGGAGTTCTTGTAGCCGGTGGCGAAGTGTTCGAGGTCGCCGCGGTTCCAGTCGGCGGTTTGCTGGTCCATGAGGTGGCGGATGGCCTGGAGGTCGGGCGTTTGGGCGTGGGCCGGGGGGAGGATGGTGAGGAGAAGGACGGCGAGGGTGAGGTGCTGGCGCATACGGGCTCCTTTTCGAGGTTTGCGGGGCACGGTGCCGGGGAGCGCGTTGCGGCGATGAGACTGGACTCGGCGCATACAATATTTGCATGCCGATTACTGCTGGAGCGACGCGGGTGGTGCATGCGGTTTGTTCGCATGATTGCCCGGACAGCTGTGGGGTGCTGGTGACGGTGGATACGGCGTCGGGCGTGGCGGTGAAGATGCAGGGGGATCCGGCGCACCCGGTGACGCGTGGCTTTTTGTGCGGCAAGGTGGCGAAGTATCTGGATCGGGTGTACTCGCCGGAGCGGTTGCTGTACCCGATGCGGCGGCGACCGGGTGTGCCGAAGGGGCCGCTGGCGAAGGGGCGGGAGGCGGAGGCGTTTGAGCGGATCTCGTGGGACGAGGCGCTGGGGGAGATTGCGGAGAGGCTGGCGGCGATTGCGCGGGAGTTTGGGCCGGAGAGTGTGCTGCCGTACAGCTATGCGGGGACGATCGGGCAGCTGGGGTATGGGTCGATGGATCGGCGGTTCTTTTACCGGATGGGGGCGTCGCAGCTGGACCGGACGATCTGCTCGACGGCGGGTGGGGCGGCGTTTACGAGTGTGTACGGGGTGAAGGTGGGGACGCCTCCGCAGGACTTTGCGCGGGCGGGGATGGTGATTGCGTGGGCGGCGAATGTGCATGGGAACAACGTGCACCTGTGGCCATTTATCGAGGAGGCTCGGCGGGGTGGGGCGAGGCTGGTGGTGATCGATCCGTACCGGACGCGGACGGCGGCGCTGGCGGACGACCACGTGGTGATCCGGCCGGGGACGGATGGTCTGCTGGCGCTGGGGATGATGCATGTGATCTTCCGCGAGGGCCTGGAAGACCGGGAGTATATGGACGCCTGCACGCATGGGGGCGCGGAGCTGAGGGCGCATGCGTTGAAGGCGGAGCATACGCCGGAGCGGGTGAGTGCGGGGACGGGGATTGCGGCGGAGTTCGTGGAGCGGCTGGCGCGGGAGTATGCGACGTGCTGGCGTAGGACGGGGAAGGCGGCGGTGATCCGTCTGAACTACGGGATCCAGCGGGCGGAGAATGGGGGTACGGCGGCGCGGGCCGTGTGCATGCTGCCGCTGATTACCGGAGCGTGGCGGCATCGCGGTGGTGGGCTGCAGCTTTCTACGAGTGGGGCGTTTCCGTTCAACAAGGCGAGGCTGGAGATGCCGGAGCTGATGCGCGCCAGTCCGCTGGGGCGGGCATGCGCGGGTGGTGAATATGAGCCAGCTGGGGTGGGCTCTGACGGGGCTAGGCGGTGCCCAGGAGCGCGGGAGACGACCCCACCCTTTCGGATGAGGCTCGAAAGGATGGGGCACCCGCGGTTGGGGCGGGTCGGGATGTGTCGGTAGAGAAGCGGGTCCTTCGCTTTGCTCAGGATGACAACAGGGGGGCACAGGAGGACAGTTTGGGTGGACGGGAGGACAGCTTGGGGGCTTGCGGCGAAGGCCGTGCTCGCGATGGGGGCGTGGAGGCTTCCACTTACGAGGCTGGCGCTCGGGATGAGAGGAGTGGGGAGAGTGGAGTGCCGGTGGGGTCGGGTGAGGGGCCTCGGGTGATGGCTTTGTTTGTGTACAACTCGAATGCGGCGGCGGTGGCGCCGAATCAGAACGAGGTGTTGCGGGGATTGCGGCGGGAGGATCTGTTCACGGTGGTGCATGAGCAGTTCTTTACGGACACGACGGACTATGCGGATGTGGTGCTTGCCGGCGCCTACGTTTCTGGAGGTGAAGGATGTGCAGGGGGCGTACGGGCACCTGTTCGCGCAGGTTTCGGAGCGGGCGATTGCTCCGCTGGGCGAGGCGCGGTCGAATGCGCGGATGTTTGGGGAGCTGGCGCGGCGGATGGGATTTACGGAGGCGTGTTTCGAGGATGAGGAGGACGCGTTGATCGAGCAGGCGCTCGAGACGGAGCATCCGTGGTTTGCGGGCGTGACGCGGGAGCGGATGGAGAGGGAGGGACAGGTGGAGCTGCAGCTGCCGCGGAATGCGGAGGGGGAGGTGCTGCCGTTCTCTACGGCTGACTGGTTCAGGACGCCGAGTGGGCGCGGCGAGCTCGTGCCGGTGCCGGTGTATGTCGCGTCGTCGGAGTCGGTGGGTGGGGTGGACGAGAGGGCGGAGTATCCGCTGCAGTTTCTGCCGCGGAAGGCGGACAACTATATGAACTCGACGTTTGCGAATATCGCGGTGCACCAGCGGATGGAGTCGCGGACGGCGGGGGTGCTGGAGATCAGCGCGGTGGATGCGGCGGCGCGGGGGATTGGGACGGGGGATGCGGTCGAGGTCTGGAATGGGCGGGGGCGGATCGAGCTGCTGGCGCGTGTGGACGGAGCTGTAGGGGCGGGAGTGGTGGCGGCGCGGCTGGATTGGGCGAAGCTTTCGAAGCATGGGGCGAATGTGAATGCGCTGACGAGCGAGCGGATCACGGATATCGGGGGCGGGGCGACGTTTTACTCGACGATGTGCGAGGTGCGGCGGATGGAGGTATCGAGTTGAACGAGGCGGGGGTTGAGGAGCTGCTTCCGACGCTGCGGGAGATGGAGGCGGCGGCGCGGGTGGTGTATGCGGCGATGCCGCCGACGGCGCAGTACTGCTGGCCGCAGATCAATGCGACGGGCAGGGGCAGAGGTGTGGGTGAAGCATGAGAACCATACGCCGGTAGGTGCGTTCAAGGTTCGTGGCGGGCTCGTGTATATGGACTGGCTGCGGCGGGAGCGGCCGGAGGTGCGGACGGTGGTGTCGGCGACGCGGGGCAATCATGGGCAGTCGATCGCGTATGCGGCGGGTCGGAGTGGGCATGAGGTCGGTGATCGTTGTGCCGCATGGAAACAGCGTGGAGAAGAATGCGGCGATGCGGGCGCTGGGGGCGGAGGTGGTGGAGTTCGGCGAGGATTTCCAGGAGGCGAGCGAGCATGCGGAGCGGCTGGCCGGGGAGAGGGGCTGGCACCGGATTGCGAGCTTCGACCTGCGGCTGGTGTGCGGGGTGGCGACGTATGCGCTGGAGTTTCTGCGGGGCGCACCGGCGATGGAGCGGGTGTATGTGCCGATCGGGATGGGGTCCGGGGTGTGCGGGATGATTGCGGCGCGGGACGCGCTGGGTCTCGGGACGCAGATTGTGGGCGTGGTTTCGAGCGGCGCGCCAGCGATGGCGAGATCGTACGAGGTTGGCGAGGTGGTGGAGGTCCAGGCGAAGACGCGGATTGCGGATGGCGTGGCGTGCCGGCTGCCGGACCGGACGGCGCTGGCGATTGTGCGGGAGGGCGTGGAGCGGGTGATCGAGGTGGAGGACGGCGAGGTGGAGGAGGCGATGCGGCTTTACTTCCGCGCGACGCACAATGTGGCGGAGGGAGCTGGGGCGATTGGGCTGGCGGCGTTGTTGAAGGATCGGGAGCGCGGCGGGGGCCGGGTGGGGACGGTGTTGTGCGGCGGGAATGTGGATAGCGGGGTGTTTGGCCGGGTGCTGGCTGGTGTGAGTGGTTTGAGCGAGGGATCAGGTGGGCGGGTGCGGTGAGGGTCGGAGGTGTGGGGTTGGGATGCGGTCGTGAGGTGTGAGGTTGGTTATGTACGCGGCTAGATTTCAGTGTGGCGGATGTTTTGAGTGGGTGGAGACGACCGTGGATGAGTCGGGCGGGTCGAAGCAGGTGTATGTGGAGGACTGCGCGGTGTGCTGCCAGCCGAATGTTTTGACGGTGCGATGGGACCCGGGCGCACAGGAGTTTGGTATCTCTGCGGAGCTTGAGAGTTGAGGCGGGTTTTCGGTGGATCGAGGTCGGGCCGGGAGTTCGCTAAGCCGGGGCGGCTCACCTATAATCGAGACTTCCCCAGGAAGATGCTCGGGGCGCGATACCGAGAGCAGTGAGGGTGTAGTTATCTTTACCGTAGACCGAGAGAGCGAAAGCTCCCTGAAGTGCAGGATTAAGAACGTGGGCGCGTGTTCCCGCCGCATGTGGAGCGCGTTTGCGGCCGCCCTTCCTCCCTCTTCCGGACAGAATGGCCCCGGGTCTTCTCCGTTCCGCTGCGATAGCGCTGGTGTTGGGATCGCTGGGTGCGGATGTCGGGGGAGGCGCAGGCGCCGGCGAGTGCTCCTCAGAACATTTTCAGTACGCCGGCTGCGGCCCCGACAGGTGTGCAGACGCTGTGCCAGCCGCAGGTAATCGGCAATCGGCGGATTCCGAAGGAGAGTGTGCTGGCGCGATTGTTTTCGCACCAGGGCGACCTTTATGACCCGGTGGTGGTGGAGCGGGACTTCAACTCGCTGTGGAATACGAACTACTTCGACGACGTGCGTATAGAGCGGCAGGACACGCCGCAGTGCGTGCAGCTGGTGATCTATGTGCGCGAGAAGCCGACGATTCGGTCGATCGAGTACACGGGCCTGGGAGCGGTTTCGCAGTCGGATGTTCTGGATCGGTTCAAAAAGGCAAAGGTCGCTCTTTCCGTTGAGAGCCAGTATGACCCGACCAAGATCAAGCGTGCGGAGGTGGTGCTGCGGGAGCTGCTGTCCGAGCACGGGCACCAGTTTGCGACGATACGGACGGAGATCAAGACGATTCCGCCAGCCTCGGTGGCGCTGACGTTCAAGATCAAGGAAGGCCCGACCGTTAAGGTGGGCAAGATTGCGTTCCAGGGCAACAACAGCATCAACGACCGGACACTGCGGGCATCGATGAAGAATCTGCGGCCGCTAGGTGTGCCGCATTCGATCCTGCTTGAGAACCTGATTTCAAAGACCTTTGACGCGAGCAAGCTGGATGAGGACACGCAGCGGGTGCAGCAGGCGTATCGCGATCGCGGATATTTCCGTGCGTTGACGAGTGAACCGACGACCCATGTGCGAGACCAGGGCGGTATCAATCCATTCACGCTCAGACCTTCGACGGGAAAGCGGATCGACATCCTGATGCCGGTGGAAGAGGGCGAACGCTATCGCCTGGGTGGGATCACCTTCAAAGGCAACAAGAACTTTACGAATGACCGCGCGTTGCGGGCGCAGTTTGCACAGAAGGATGGCGAGTACTTCAACGCGACGCTGTTTTCGAAGGGCCTGGACCAGCTGCGTAAGGCATACGGGGAGCTAGGCTACATCCGGTTTGTGGGAACGCCCACCCCTCGGACTGACGAGGCGAAGAAGCTGGTCTACCTGGATATCGACATCGACGAAGGAAAGCCGTTCGCGGTTTCGCGGATCGAGTTTACGGGCAACTCGATTACGCGTGACCGCGTGATCCGGCGCGAGCTGCTGCTCGACGAGGGGCAGGTGTACAACAGCCGCCTGTGGGATCTGTCGCTGCTGCGGCTGAACCAGCTGAACTACTTCGAGGCTCTGAAGGTAGAGCAGGACTCCGAGAACCGTATCAACGATGACGAGGGCACGGTTGACCTGCTGCTGAAGCTGAAGGAGAAGGGCAAGAACTCGATTGGATTGAACGGAGGAATCAGCGGGCTATCCGGAACGTTTATCGGGTTGAATTACGAGACGAACAACTTCCTTGGGCTGGGTGAGACACTTTCGCTGCAGGCGAATATTGGCGACCTTTCGCGCAACCTGAGCTTTGGATTTACGGAGCCGTATCTGCGGAATAAGCCGATCTCGGTGGGGTTCCAGATCTTCACGAGCAAGTTTGACTACAACCCGGCGAAGAGCTATTCGATCGGGAACGGCGGGGCCAGCGCGAACCTCACAAACGCACAGAACTCGCTGCTGACGAACTACAACCAGTCTTCTACGGGCTTGACGGTGACGGCGAGCGAGCCGCTTCGGCACCTGTTTTCGCGCACGGGTGTGACGCGGCTCGGGTTGTCGTATTCGCTCTCTCGATCGAGCGTCACGACGTTCAACGACAATACGCGCAACGTATTTCAGTCGCTGGCATTCCGGTCTGGCGTACAGGGACCGAACCAGCTGAGCGGCATTGTTTCGTCGATTATTACGCCGAGCTTTACCTTCTCGAGCCTTGACCGGAGCGTGGGACCGCATAACGGAAGAGACTTCAATGCCGCGATCCAGATTGCGGGTGCGGGCGGCAATGTGAAGTACTACTCGCCGCAGATCAGCTACCGGCAGTTTTACCCGATGAAGGGATTGCGGGTGAATCGCGAGGGGCACAACGTGCTTGGCTACCGCGTGCAGTTCGTCCATGTTGCGGGCTTTGGTGGAGAGGTAGCGCCACCACAGAACCGGGTGTACTCGGGCGGCGAGTCGGATGTACGTGGATTCGATATCAGGTCGAGCGCACCGTACACGTTTATTCCGACGAGGACGCTTTTCAACCTGACGAATCCGGACGGGACGACCGTGCCGCGTGATCCGACGAACCCAAGCCTTGGGAACGTGCAGATTCCGCTGCCGATCTACCGGCTGGTCTCGATTGGCGGGGACACCAGCATCACGTCGAACGTGGAGTACCGGATACCGATCGTGAACCAGGTGACGTTTGCGTTCTTCACGGACTTCGGGATGACGTTCAACCTGCAGGACAGCCAGCTGCGCCAGAGTGTGGCTGGACAGTCGCTGATTACGAGCCCCTCGTATGGTTGCCCGCAGGTTGTGAATGGAGCGTGTTTCGGCGGACAGCAGATCAATTTTCCGTTCCTGCTGAAGACGGTGCCGTTTACGAATGTGGTTCCGAGGATGTCGAACGGAGCGGAGCTGCAGGTGGTTCTGCCGATCGTGAATGCGCCGTTCCGGATCTTCTACGCATATAACCCGCTGCGGCTGTATCGGGACGTACCGCAGGCGCTGGCGCTGCCGAACACCGCCTGTACGGCCGCGGCACCGACGGCCTGCTTCCGGTCGCTGTTCCCGGCGACGAGTGCGGGTGACTTCAGTTATGCGCAGGCGGTGCAGTTCTACGGCGCGAACTATACGCTGCGTGAGCCGCGGAAGACGTTCCGGATTTCGGTGAGTACGACGTTCTAGGATGGCATTGAACGCCAAAAGAGAAGGCCCGCCTGGTGCGGGCCTTTTCTTTTCGCTTGCGAGATCGGGTGGGGAAGGTAGCGGCCTAGTAGGCGCGCTGGTACATGCGGGAGATGCGGTCGTGCCAGCCGAGGGTGTCCTCGTCGAGCAGGGCCCAGAGGAGGCCGAAGCCGAGTGGGCAAGCGGCGAGGACAGTGGCGAAGATGCGACGGCGCATGGCGGAGCGTGTGGGGTTTTCGTCAGAGAACGTGCAGAGGCCGATGCGGGCGTATCGCATGCCGGGGGTGGCATCGGACAAGCTGAAGAAGAGCAGCTGGTAGAGAAGCGTGAGAATGGCGAGGGTTCCCAGGGTTCCGGCGATGGCCATTGTTCGGGGGATTTCGAGGGCGGCGTGCTCTCCCGAAAGGCGGGTAAGAGCGAGCGCGAAGACGGCGGTGAAGGCAACCTGGACGGTGACGATCAGGCAAGCATCGACGAGCCCGGCCATAAGGCGGAGGCTGATGGGCGCTGGGTGCGGGAGCTGCGAGGTGAGGTATGCGGTGTCCTCGGAGGCGACGAACTCTGGGGCGGGAAGAGCGGAGAGGAGAATGGAGGACCACTCGGTGGGGAAGTCTTCGGAAGCACCGGTTGTCGAGAGCTGGTGAGCTTCGACCTCGAAGATGCGGAGCTGGGAGCCGGAGGGGGCGGATGAGCCGTCGTCCCGGAGGGGGCCTTCGGCGATTCGGGGGCGAGCTTTGCGAGAGGCTACGAGCTGCCGGGGGAATTCGATGAGGTTGGCGGCGATGGCTTCGGGAGCTGAGATCTCCTCGAAGACGGGGTCGTGCCGGAACGCGATCTCGTCTTCGAGTGCGAGCCGCTCGTCTGCGAGCTCTTCCTCATTGTCGAAGACAAAGGCGTCGTGGTTGTGGCGGCGGGCTTCGGGATACGAAAAGGGTCGAGCGTTCACGGCGGAGTGGGTCGCGCCCTCGAACGGACGGACGGTGAGGCTGGGCGCCTCCGAGGGCAAGGGTAGAGCCTCCTCGGGAGAAAGCCTGGGCGCGAAGGTGGTTGCGCGTGCGGGGATGGGTCCGGGCTCACGATCGAAGAGCGCGGCGTACTCCACCGGGGAGAGCGGGACGTGCGAGAGTGGGACGGCTGAGAGCGAGGCCGCAGGGACGGCCGGCGGAGGGGCGGTGGACGGGAGGTCCCAGTCGTTGAGATCCGCGAGAAGCTGCTGCTGTGCCACGGCGATCGCGTGGGCATTGATGGTTGCGACCTGGGCGGCGGCGTCGGCCTGATGCACGGCTCGTTCGGCTTCGGCGGCGAGAAAGGCGCGATAGCTTTGCGAGTGAGCATAGCGCTCGGCGACGGCGGCGACGATGTTTGCGGACCGGACGCGCGCGGTACGCGAGGTGCCGGAGGTGTATGCGGCCTGGCTGCCCGCCGCGCCGGGTGTTGGGGCGGCTGGATCGGGTGCGGCCTGAGCACGGCGAGCGCGGTGCGCTGCTACGCGGTCCGCAGCCTGCTGCTTGAGGGCGGGCTGGGAGGGTTCGGGATGCGTGAGTTCGAAGACGTGCGGAGGTTCGGCGTGATCGTGAGCGAGCTCATCGTCGGGGTGAGTACGAAGCTGTGCTGAACTCGTGCTGCTCAAACGTGGACCCGCTTCCCTGGAAATCGTTTAGCCTCAAGTTGTGGGACGGCCGCTCAACTGCGTATCAACCGAGATGGGTGTGACGATGTCGCCGTTGAAGTGGCGTTGGATCTCGCGAATCGTCCTTTCCCTTCTGATATTTACCATGTTGGCGGGGGCTGGTTCGGAGCGGAGTTTGGGTCAGGAGGTGACGAACGAGGCACCTCCCGGAGTCCTGCCCGACGCACCAACTTCGGTGCGGGCAGGGCGGCAGACGGATGTCATGCTGGGAGAGCTTCCGTTTGCGAAGCTGCTGCCCGAGCCCGGAGCAACCGACGCACTGATTATCGATTCGGATGGGCCGCAGTCGAAGGTGGGCAGCCGATACATCCTGGACAAGAATGTGGTGCTGAGCCTGCGCGGGTACCGGGTGGCGGCCGACCACATCGAGTACGACAGCGAAAGTGGCGAGTTGACGGCGACTGGC
Organism: uncultured Acidobacteriaceae bacterium; assembly: GCA_963752655.1. Taxonomy (GTDB): domain Bacteria; phylum Acidobacteriota; class Terriglobia; order Terriglobales; family Acidobacteriaceae; genus Edaphobacter. The sequence goes on along the minus strand of CAVVZK010000011.1, from coordinate 14,350 downwards.
CACCTGCGGGCGACCGGTGGTGTGAATCACGAGGTGATCTCGGCGAGCCATGGGTCGTTGAACCTGAAGGCGCAGACGGGACGGTTTTACGACGTCACGGGATCGGTCGGGCTGAAGCAGGCTGCTGGTGGAAAGGGGGCGGTGTATGTGAGTGCGAATCCGTTTCTGTTTACCGGGCGGCTCGTGGTGAAGTCCGGGCCACAGGAGTACCAGGTGTATGACGGGACCGTGACGTCGTGCCAGCTGCCGCGGCCGGACTGGCTGCTGTCGGCCGCGGAGTTCACGCTAGACAGCGAGAAGGCGCGTGCGAAGAACAGCGTCTTCCACCTGCTGAACATCCCCCTGTTGTATCTGCCGTATGTGACGCACCCGCTGGATGCGACGGAGCGGCAGAGCGGCTTCTTGATCCCGGTCGTCGGGCAGTCGTCGACCAAAGGCCTGGTACTGGGAGAGCAGATGTACTGGGCGATTAACCGGAGTACGGATTTGACGCTTGGAGCGGAGTACTTCTCCCGAAGGGGCTGGTCGGAGTCTGCGACGTTTCGGTATGTCGGGCGGAACGATGACTTCATGAGAGCGCACTACAACGGATTGCTGGACCGGCAGAATGGGGCTTTTGGAACCTCTGATGCAAACCAGGGCGGAGAGGACGTGACGTTCGCTGGGAGGCATGACTTCTCTGCTGATACGCGCGTTGTGGCCGATGTGGAGTATCTGAGTTCCTACGTGTATCGCGAGGCGTTTACAGAGAACTTCAACCAAGCGGTGTCGACGGATATCGTGTCGAGGGCATACGGCGTGGTGGAGCGGAACGGGTATGCGGCTGCGGTCGAGGCGGATCGTTACCAGGGGTTGAAGAGGGTTCCTACGGCGGCTACGGCCGCCACGGCAACAGAGGCGGCACAGCCGGCGACGGCGGGGCAGGAGGTCCGGATCTTTCACCTGCCCGCGTTCGATCTGAGCACGACGGAACATGCGATGGGCGTGAAGGGGTTGACTTGGACTCTGGATGCACAAGCGACGGGGTTGAAGCGGGTGCAGCCGAATTTCGTCACGAACGGCGTTACGGAAAGACTCGATGTCCATCCGGAGATTGCGTATCCGTTTGGGGGCTGGGGATGGCGAGTGCGGCCGTCGGTTGGCGTTCGGGAGACATTCTATAGCCGAAGTCGGAAGACGCCGTACGCTGCCAACGCGACACCGGTTGAGCTGCACAATCCGCTGAACCGGGCCAGCGTGGATGTGGAAGTGGATGCGCGCGCACCGGTTTTCGAGCGAACATTCACGGACGGATGGATGGAACGGCTGCTCCACAGCGAGATGAAACATACGATCGAGCCGGAGTTTACCTATCGGTACGTGACGGGTGTGGACAACTTCCTGAGCGTGCTGCGTTTTGACGAACGGGATGTGGTGAGCAATACGAACGAGTTGGAGTATGGGGTGACGCAAAGGCTGTTTCTGCGGCCCGAGGCTGGGGGCTGTGGCGCGGTCCCGGCGGACCTCGATGCGCCGGTAGAGGAGGAGGTGGACGGGGACCCGCCCCCGCGGGCGAAGTGCACGGCGCGAGAATGGATCAGCTGGCGGGTGACGCAGAAGTATTTCTTCGACCCGATGTTTGGTGGAGCGGTTCTGCCGGGCCGGAGAAACATCTTCAGTTCGACGCTGGACCTTTCTGGCGTGGCGTTCCTGACCGAGCCGCGCGACATCTCGCCGCTGATCTCGCGGTTACGTCTGCGGACGTCTGAGCACCTGGACGTGGAGTGGGACTTCGACCTGGATACGGGAGCGAAGAAGTTCACATCAAACAACCTGTTGGTCGATCTCCACAAGGGGAGCGGGTTCGCTGGGTTGAGTTATGCCCGCTTGAATGCGCCCGGGCGATCCTACGTGGAAGGTGTGTCGATGCTGACGGCAGATTTCAACCAGATGCGGATTCTGCTGGGGTATGGGACACCGAGCAAACGGGGGTTAAGCGTGGCGGCGAACGCGGGGCTCGATCTGGACCGGACGCAGATGCAGTATGGAGCGTTTGAGAGCTCGTATAACTGGGACTGCTGCGGGTTGAGCGTGGAGTATCGGAAGTACGAGCTTGGCCCGGTGCGGAACGAGAACGCGTACCGGTTCAACTTCACGCTGGCGAACATAGGGGCTGCGGGAAATCTGAGGCGGGCGGAGAGGCTGTTTTAGGCGACTCCGCGCATTGGACGAGGGATCGGCGCAGGCCGGTCCTGGACAGGTCTGGAGTTGGCCTGGTGCGAGTCTGGGCTTGCCGGAGGGCGGGATCGCCGTGGTCTGCGTGAGATAATGAAGTATTGTGCCGACTGCAGGAAAGCCGCTTCGAACGCTTCTTTTCCCCTTTCTCGTGATGGCTGTCGGATGCCATGCACAGACGCCTGCGCTGCCCTCCGCCCGGCTGTCTCCTGAGCTTGCACGACGCGTGGAGGTGCTGATTCGTTCGCGATCCAATGTTCCGGCGAATTACAGCATCGACGTTGGCCCGAGGGCAAAGAGCGAGGTACCCGGGTTTGACGAGATCACGGTGAACTTCGTGGCGGAGGGCAAGAGCAGCCCGCCGGTCAAGTTTCTGCTTTCCGGGGACGGAAAGACGCTGGGGCAGTTTTCGAAGTACGACATCAGCGCAGACCCACGGCAGTTGATCAGCGCGGAGGGCCGGCCGGGGCGGGGTGGACCGGCAGATGCGCCAGTGCTGATTGTCGGCTTCGATGACCTGGAGTGCCCGTACTGCGCAAAGATGCATGCCGAGCTGTTTCCCGCGCTGCTGGCGCGGTACAAGGACCAGGTTCGGATTGTGTACCGGGACTTTCCGCTGAGCCAGCACCCGTGGGCCACACGTGCGGCGATCGATGCTAACTGTGTCGGGGCCGAGAGCACGACTGGCTACTGGAATCTGGTCGACCACATCCATGCGCATGCGGATGAGCTGGGTGGGCCGGAGAAGAGCCTCCCGGTTGCGAACGCGGCGCTCGACACCCTGGCGCGGGAGGAGGGTGCGCGTCAGAAGGTCGATATGACCGCGCTCGCTGCGTGCGTTGCAAAGCAGGACGACAAGGCGATTCTGGCCTCGGTGAAGCAGGGCGAAACAATGGGCGTCGACTCGACCCCGGCGCTCTTCATCAATGGGGAGAAGCTTGAAGGCGCATACCCGATTGAGGATGTGTACCGGATGATCGACAGCGCGCTGGTAGCGCAGGGGAAGACTCCGCCTCCACCGGCTGCGAAGCCGGTCGCGCCGCCATCGAATGCGAGCGGGCCTGAGACGAAGCCTGCGCCCAAGCCGGGAAATTAGAAAGAGGATGTGCTGATGTTGTTGAGAAAGACCGGGGAAGGGCGGGTGTTGCGGCAGACGGTGCGGGGGGGGGCGATGAGCGCGGCGCTTATCACGGCCACGCTCCTGTTGGCCGCGGCCGGGTGCAACCGCGGGCACGGGGCCGACGTGATGGCGACGGTGAACGGGCGCGCGATCATGCGGCCCGACCTCGACAAGGCATATGCGGCGCAGTTGGGCGAGGGGCAGCAACAGCAGCAGCAATCGCATGACCAGGCGGACTCGCTGCGGCTGAATGTGCTGCGGGAGCTGATCGACGAGGAGATCGTCCAGCAGCGCGCGGCCAAGATGAACCTGGCGGCCACGAACGAAGAGGTGGATGCGAAGCTGGCGGAGATGAAGGCGCCGTATACCGAGGAGCAGTTTGCGCAGAGGCTGCAGGCGAGCAAGCACACACTGGATGATGTGCGGCACGATCTGCGTCGAAGTCTGACGCAGAACAAGCTCTTGAACAAGGAGATCAACTCGAAGATCACGGTCTCCGACAACGACATCACGAACTACTTCGCGCAGCACAAGTCGGAGTACAACTTCATCGAGACGCAGTATCACCTGGCGCAGATCCAGGTGACGAGCTTCCCGTCGGCGCAGCCTGGAAATCTACAAGGTAGCAAGGCGACGAACGACATGGAGGCGAAGAAGAAGATTCAGGCCTTGAAGAATCGGCTGGACAGTGGAGAGGACTTCGGGGCGATTGCGCTCAACTTTTCCGAGCGGCCGGAGACGGCATCGAACGGTGGCGACATGGGTTTTGTACCGGAGTCCCAGATGCATGCGGACCCGATGATCTTCGCGGCTGTGACGAAGTTGAAGGCGGGGCAGATCACCGACATTCTGCCGATGCTGGACGAAACGACGAAGAAGCCGATGGGATATTCGATCTATCGACTGATTGCGAGGGAGCCCGCGGGGCAGCGCGACCTGACCGATCCGCGGGTGCAGCAGGCCATCCGGGAGCAGCTTCGGAATGGGCGTTCGCAGCTGCTGATGAATGCGTACTTCGAGATGCTTCGGGACCAGGCGAAGGTGGAGAACTTCCTCGCTGAGCAGGTCTTCAAGAACGACGCCCATTGAGCGGTGGACGTGGTTTCTTCGGATGAGACCTGAAGTTCAAGCGGTGACTTAACGACGCGGCTGGAGGTTTCTTGCATGAGTGAGGCGAAGGTACGCTTCGGGATTCTGGGGTTCGGCCACCATGCGGTGCGACGGCTCGTACCCGCCTTTCCGCGATGCGAGCTTTCGGTGCTTGCAGGGGCATGGCGGCGTGATCAGGATGCGTTAGCGCGGAACTGCAAGGACTTTGGCATACGCCATGCTTTTCCGAGCCGGGAGGATCTGTGCCGTTCGCCCGAGATCGACGCGGTGTTCATAACGTCACCGGATGCGATGCACAAGGGCGATGCGCTGCTGGCGATCTCTCAGGGAAAGGCCGTGCTTTGTGAGAAGCCGGTCGGGATGAGTGCGGGCGAGGCGAAGGAGATGGCCGAGGCGGCGAGTGCGGCGGGTGTGTTGTACGGTGTGGCACAGAACTTTCGCTGGAACAGGACGCTTGAGTGGATGCGCGAGGAGATCAGGACGGGGAAGATCGGTGAACCGCAGCTGGCCAGTGCGCAGTTTGCGTATCCGGCCCAGAGTGCGCCGCGAACCTGGATCGCCGATCCGACGCTGGCCCGGGGAGGGCCGATTGGGGACGTGGGGGTCCATTGCATCGATGCTCTGCGATTTGTGCTTGGGCGCGAGGTGGAGACGGTGAGTACGCTGGCGAAGAAGGATGCGCTCTCGGGCGAGGTGGAGGCGGTGGCTTCGCTTGGGATGGAGATGTCGGGCGAGGTGTACGCGACGGTGACGGTGAGTGCGCGTGCGCCGTATCGCACGCTGGTTGAGGTGTCGGGTAGTGATGGTGTTTTGACCGCGGAGAACGGGCTTACGGTGGATCGTCCAGTCGCGGTGGAGCTGCGCCGTGGAGGCGAGCTTGTCGAGGGGAAGACGCTCGACAACGCTGACGGGTATTCGAGGATGATGGACGACTTTGCACGCGCCCTTCGTGAGGGCGAGAGCTTCCGCGCGAGCGGGACGGATGGAGTGACGAATATGCGCGTGCTCGACGCAGCGTATGCGAGCTGGAGGAGTGGGCGGCGGGAGAGCGTCGCCGGCTAGCGGATTCGCAAGTCAGGAACTAGCGAGTAAGGGGACTAGCGGCGGCAAGTGTCGAGGTATTGCGTGAGCTGACGGCATATCGCTGGGGTAGAGCATCTGCGGGGAGGTAGCGGCGGTAGACGCTGATGTGGAAGCAGGACTGCTGGAACTCTTCTTCGACGTCGACGCGACCTTCCTGGATGAGGGGGAGCAGGTATCCCCGAAGCCAGGCGATCTCGGTGAGGGAAAGACCGCGTTTGCCTATGTCGATTGCTTGCCCGGTGAGGTGAGGCGAGGCGGTTTCGCCCAGGGCGGGTGCGGCATTGCCGTTGGTGCGCTGGAGCCGGACCTGAAAGGCGACGGTGCGGACGGCCGAGGTGATCTGCAGAGGTGTGTGGAAGTGCGCGTAGTGGTCGCGAGCGAGGTTGGCGAGGAACTGCGCGGTCCAGGCTCGGCAATAGCGCCGGTTGGATGGAAGGCGGTCATCCACATGCAGCGCTTCGCTAGCGGGAATGGAGACGAGAAAGCCCTTCGCGCGCATGCCTTCGAGGTCGGCGTCATCCTGGACTCGGCCGAGCCCGTCCTGATCGGCGAGGACGTTCTGGCGAACGAGGATCTCGTGCGAGCCAAGGAGGGCGGCGGGGATGATGAGGCGGCCACGATCGTTGTAGAGGGTTGGGAGGAGGATGGGGTCGATGGCCGCCTGCTGCACGCTTGGGAGTTGGGGATGGTCCGCGGTGGGACGGATGACGCTGACTACCGGCAACATCTGGTTTGGAGGGGCGAGTCTTGCGACCGACGTCACTTCAGCGTCGATGGAGTGACGCCGGGAACGTGAAGGGGCGACGTCGGTGATGCGCCGGCTGCGGATCCCGCTGCGGGATGTGTGCGATCTCCTGTCGCGGTGAGTGATCTCTCGGAGGGGAGCACGCATGCGAGATCGGCCCGGCCGGCCGGAGATTCTGCCCGTGCGGGCCGCGGGGCTTCTGTGGGACTTGTTGGTGAGGCGGTTGGTGTCTCTGGAGGAAGGTCGGAAGGTTTCCGGTTGCGAATGTTGTGGACGTACGGCGTGGAGGTCGCGGGCGGAGGCGTGGCGCGCGGCAGGGGGCATCCGGGTGGGATGGTTATGGGCAGAGAGCCTTGCAGGCGATAGAGATGCAATTGCCAAAACGAGGATGGCAAGGGGAAAGTGACGCATAGATTTTTGGAGGTGCGGAGCTGCAGAGCAAATTCAGAGTATCGGGCCGGGCGGCATTTGGGTAGGTAACGATTGGGGTTCGGCTACACCTTTCGTTCGGTGTGTGGGGTGGCGGGAGAAGGGGAGTTCTTCCTGAGCTGTTCGAGCGGGCCTCAGGTTCGGGCTTGTCAGCCCTTTCGGAAGGGCGCGAGTCCAATCTTGCCTTCTGATTCGCTAGGTAGAGATTCCTGCCAAGTGTTGCTGGTACCGACGGAGTGCCTCTTCGCAAGCGGCTTTGATGCAGCGCGTTAGTGGCGAATGTTTGCCGAGATGATGGCGAGCGATATCGGCCAGGGTGAGGAGATCGTGCCAGCTGCCACCCGTCTGCTGGAGAGACTCGAAGTCTTCGGCTGTTTGCGGAGTTTGTGAGATGCTGGAAGGCTCCGAGGTGCTCGAGAGAGGCTGGAATTGGGTGGGGAGAGTTGTGGATGGCGTCGGTCGGGCCGGGGCCACTTCCCCGATGTAGCGGGCAAGCTTTGCTGACTTCCGGATCGCGTGGAGGAGGTCGGGATCATCGGCGTTCAGGGCTTTGGCCGGAGCGGGGGTGTGGTGCTGGTACCAATCACGGGCGAGCGAGCTGAGGTCGGCCGAGGATATGGTGAGGAAGGTGGCAGGAGCGAGCGTGTCGAGAAGGCGTTCCAGGGTGGAGGAGAGCCGGGGCTGCAGCTTTCTGAGTGTTTGGAGAAGGTTGGAGGCTTCGTCATCGCGATCGTGCTCGAGTGTTTTCGCAAGACGGCTGGCGTGCTTCTCGAGCCGACGCGGGATATCGGGAGCACGTCTGGCACTATGCTCATGCGGGGCTGGCGTTGACGGAGTAGTTCGGATTTCGGGGGCTGGATCTCCAGTGTTGGCAAGGTTTTGGATGAGGTTCTGCTGGACATCCAGGTCGCGAACGGCTCCTGCAGCCCGGCGGAGCTTTTTGAGGATCTTTCGGGCTTTACGGGCGGGCTCGGCGTGGTCGGGCAGGTTCGGAAGGAGATCGAGCAAGACAAGGAGGGCTTCGATGCGGCGAGTGGAGGTGCGGAGGCGGTGAACCGGCTTCGGCCTGGGATCGGCAAGGGTGAGATTGATTGCGTCCTCGAGAGCTGTGACTTGCTCACGGAGAGCCTGGATCGGACGAGGGTGCTGTTGAAGAGCGGCCACCACCGTAAGATGCCTGGAGTGAAGTTCGGGGCGAAGGCGACTTCTACCAGAGGGACCGGGGTGTCGAGGCGGAGCTGCGTTTCGAGGTGATGCCGGAGCACTTTGGGGGACAGCAAAGAGGCGGTCGGAGGAAGGCTGGGCAGCGCGATCGGTATGTGACCGCCGCTCCTTGATAGCCAGGCGGTCGGCGAACAATCTTCCACGTCGGGGGTTCTCGGGGATGGGTCCTGGACCCGCACAAGACTGCAGGGTCCAGGTGATTGGAGGCCTAATGCTTGTGGTGCTTTAGGGCTTCCCGGATCTTGGCGATGTGGGTCCCGTGCACGCGGATGGCCTCGTGCAGCTGCTGGCCGGTGACGTTGAGCTCTTCGGCCCAATAGTGGATATCGGAGGCTAGCTTGGGATTAATTTCGTTCTCATTGTGAGGTCCTCTAATTTTATGCGGGACCTGCTCCTGGGGAGGTGCGACTGGGTCTGACATGGTGTTCCTCTTTCTGGCGCGAACTCTGACTGGTGAGATGACATTTACCTTAGAACAACTGCCTTGTGGGTTGTTGTCTGATGCAGCGTGATCGCATTTCTATGACTCTGGTCGATGCAAGAGGTCGAAGTCTCCGCTGCCGAATCTCCTTCCGCAGGGGCGGGGGTCGAGGCCCTCTTCAAGATAGGGTCAAGAAGGGTAAGTGACGGACGAGGATCGGGGCGCATCGGATGATGTGACCGGAGGCGGCAAGAATGCTACGGGAGAGGTGCGCTTGAGAGCATCGCTGGCGTGTTCGGGGTGTTTGCTTGCGGTGGCGGCGTTGGTTCCGGGCCGAGGTTTCGCAGGGGTTGGAACGGGGCAGGCGGGAAGTGTTGAGAAACCCTCCGCTGCTTTGGGAGCCGATCAGGTTTCTGGAGACCCGGTCGCGACGCGTTTCCTACGTGATTTTGTGGATGCGGCTGAGGCAAACGATGCAGACCGAAAGGCGGCGCTCTACGCGGGTGAAGTTGACCGGTACTTCCTGAAGGCGCATGTGACGCGTGAGTTTGTATACCGGGATGTGCTGGACTGGCTCAGCAAGGGGCGGCGGATCTCACGGTTCCGGATGACGCTGCAGTCTGTATCGGGCACGGGCGATGAGAGGACACTGGTGGTGCAGAAGCAGGCGGAGTGGATGAACGGAGCCGAGGCGAGGGTACTTGCGAATCGGTCCCAGTTTGTGTTGCGGCGGATCGGGGGGGAATGGAAGATCGTGAGCGAGCGGGATTTCAACCCGGTGCGAAGGTGACCGCGGGCTGAGGCGGGATTGCAGCAGTGGGCGCTAGTTGCGTCGGCCAGTGCGTCGGCGGGAGAGGCGCAAGCTAACGATTCCGGTGAGGCCAAAGGCGAGGAAGCCGACCAGCGCGAGGACAGCTAGGACCGTGACAAGGGTGGAGATGAGGAGCAGGAGGGACGAGGTAGCGGCCCTGAGGATGGCGTTGATGAGGCCGACGAGAATGCGGATGAGAGTCATTGAGTTTCACGTCGGTGCCGGGCGGGGCCACTGGTGCGATTGGATGCGGTGAGTGGGGAGTTCTGGGTGAGGCACTTCCTAGTATGACTCGGGACGTGGTTGCGGCTTCCGGCGTGTTCCCGAATCGGCATACGACTTTCAGGGCAGGGCAGGCGATTGTTATTGCGTTCCGTGATGATGCGGGGCTAGGTTGGTCGAGCCTCGCTGCTTCAACTCTCTCCGTGAATGGTGTCTGCCTTGAAACGTATGCTTGCAACCTCTCTTGTGTGCCTTCTTGCGGCTGGTGATTCGGCCTTTGCTCAGCAGCAGTATCAAGCGAGCCCGCAGCCTGCCTCTGCTTCGAGTGCCGAGACGCCGGATGTCGGGGTTCCGCCTGCTGCCCTTCCGAACACATTGATGGATGGCACGGCGGTGAAGATGCGGCTTGGGCAGACGATCTCTTCTGCGGATGTGAGGACGGGGCAGGGGGTGCCGTTTGAGGTGACGGAGGATGTGGTGGTGCAGGGGGTGACGGTGATTGCGAAGGGCTCGGCGGCGCTGGCGACGGTGACGGAGGCGCACTCGAAGAAGAGCATGGGGCGGGGGGGGAGGCTGGATGTGACGGTCGACTCCACGCGGATGGTGAATGGGCAGAAGGTGCAGCTGCGAGGGGTGCGTGGGGGGCAGGGCGGAGGGCATGTGGGGGCGATGACCGGCGCGATGGTGGCGTCGGCGATCGTGTTCTTTCCGGCGGCTCCGCTGTTCCTGTTTGTGAAGGGGAAGGACATCACGATTCCTCAGGGGACGGAGGTGACGGCTTTTGTGCAGGGGGATACGCGGGTGGATGGGGGTGGGGGGTCGGTGGCGGTGGGGATGGCTAGCCTGACGGTGGACTCGCCTACGCCGGGGGCGGAGATCGAGATCGATGGGAGCTTTGTGGGGAGTACGCCGTCTACCGTGTCGGTGGTGCCGGGGCAGCACCGGATCGTGGTGAAGAAGAAGGGGTACTCGGACTGGGCTCGGACGATGACTGTTTCGGGGAGCGGGGTCCGGGTGAGTGCGGAGCTTGAGAGGTTGCTGGCTCTGAACTAGGGGCCGGGTACCGGGTACCCTCCCCCCCGTACTTGAGTCCTAAAGTCTTCAGGGCTTTGGGGTTAGTTGGGGGGTACCGGGCCGGTGCTTCCCCTTGCGGGCGCGTCGCACATCTTCCCCTATTTCAAGTGTAGCTGTTCCGCTTCGTGATTACGCCAACGGACGGGATATGGGTGCGGGAGGAGGGTCTGCCGCCTGGCGTGCCGTTCAGCGGTGGCGACGGGCGAGGGAGCGTCGCAGGAGCGGGAGTGAGGCCAGGCCGGTGCCGAGGAGGAGGAGGGACTGGGGTTCGGGGGTGACGGAGGGTGGACCGGCGGAGTCGGCTCCGACGGTGAAGGCGTAGTAGTTTTCGAAGTTCGGGGTGGTGAAGCTGAGCTGGGTGAAGGTGCCGTTGAACTGGATGACGCCGTTGCCCTCGGTGCCGAGAACGCTGTTGCCGGATTGTGTGATGCTCTGGCCGCCGTACTCGGCGGACGGTCCGCCTGCCTGAATGGAGAAGGGGTCGGAGCTCGAGAAGTTGAAGCGAGCGGGGTTGCCGTTGGCGCCGAGGCTCCAGATAGCCATGACCGGGTCGGTGATGGCGGAGGAGAAGGTGATGGTCTCGTTGTAGGTCTGACCGCCGACGAGCTGGATGGAGTTGTTGGCGCTGGGAGGAGCGTTGCTGACGGTGCCGCCGCTGAAGGTGTGGGAGGGGTTCCAGGTGGGGTAGTTGGTGAGGAGCCCCTGGAGCTGGCCGGAGTAGCTGACGGAGATGCCGGAGCCGAGGGCGATGTTGCCGAGAGCCTGTCCTGGCCCGTTCGGGGAGAGGGCGGAGGCGGTCCAGTCGGTCCAGGTGACGGTGGTGGCGTGGAGGAGGGGGGCGACGAGAAGGGCGGCGAGGGCGAGCAGAGTGCGGGCGCGAGTGGGGATCGACTGCATAGGGATCTCCTGGGATGTGTCGTGGGGGCCCGGTGAGGTTATAGTCCTGGTGCCCGGCGTGAGTCAAAACGATTGCTGTGCGTGGGGGAGGTGAGGGATTGGGGATCGAGGCCTGAGGGGAGGATTAGACGGAGGGGTGAAGTGGGGGACCCGGCGCCTGCTCGGCCGGGCTACTTCACGCCCTTGGCGGGATCCCAGGTGCCCTGGAGTTTGCGGATGAGGATGATCTGGCCGGTGTGGTAGGCGTTGTGGGTGCCGACGTGGGCGAGCTGCGAGGCCCAGAGCTGGAGGTGCGGCGTCGTCGGCGGTTTCGACGAGGTGCTCCATCTCGGTGAGGACCTGGTCGAGCTGCCGGACGGTGGAGGTCCAGGAGGCGGCGTCGAACTTGTTGAAGGTTTCCTCGTTTGAGCCGTTGTAGGCGGGGGCCTTGGGGTCCTTCATGCGGGCGAGGACCTGCCGGTTCCAGAAGAGGAGGTGGTTGGCGAGCATGCCGACGGAGTGGTCGGCGGGGGCGGGGTTGTTGGCGGCCTGGGAGGTGGGGATCCAGCGGGCCTGCTCGGGGGTGAGGCCGGCGACGGCGGTGTTGACGGGGACGAACCACTCGGCTTTGTTGTGGGTGGAGCGGAGCTGCTCGAGGAGGATGGAGCGGAGGGTGGCGGGTGCTGGCTTGGGTGGGTGCCTGGGCGAGGGCGAGGGTGGAGAGGAGAGCGAGGGCGAGTGCGGGGCGGAGGCGCATGCGGGGAATTTTAGAACGTGCGGGTGGATGGTGGGGGGAGTTTGGGATGAACGGCTGTGGGTGGTGACGGGCGGTGGTTAGCGGCTTTATGAGGGGAGGTTCGGGTCGTGGGTCGGCTTGAGACCCGGGCCACTCGTCGCCGGTCATAGTATCCATATTGGAAGAGGATCTAATGGATGAAGCGTCTCAGTGCGGGTGCTGAAGAGGTTTTCAAGTCGCAGATGGGTGAGGCGTGGCTTCACTACCGCCACTGCGAAGCTATGAGGACGCAATATCTCACCTTCTTCTTCACGGCCTATGTGGGCGTGATTGGGTTCGGCGTGAACCTGTTGAAGACTGAACCATCCGCAGCAACGCTTTTTGGGATAAGCATTCTAATAGACGTGCTGTTCTGCTTTTCGGCGGCGGTGTTCGTCGCGGTTGTTCGACTTGGGTTAGTCACCGAATTTTACTTTCATGCGGAAGAGCGAACGCGCCGGTACTTCTTCGCGGAGGAGCCGTATGCGCTTCAGACCTGGACATATGCTCCGTTGGGGGCACACCCGAAGACGCCGAGTCTGTTCAGCATTCAGAAGTCGGCGACGGCTGTGATTGCGTTCCTCTGCCTCTGCCTTGCCGCTGCGCAGTTGCTATTGGGGATCGCGCTGCTTAGGAACTCTCACCGGAATACCTGGAGACCCAACATCGCTTTTGTTTCCTGCGCCGCTATGGCGATCGCTCTTGCTGGCTACTAGTACAGGAAGGGAAGGCGATTGAGCGAAATCGCGCGATCAGAGAGGTTGAGCATGCGGATCTGGATAGTTAGAAGATGCGGGTTGCTGCGTCGAGATCGGGGAAGCGTTTCGTGGGTGCGTGCTTGGCTATACTCACGAGCGTAGTTCGCGGAGACCCGGATTGGTGCCTTGGGGCAAATGGTGAATTTCGATGAGGTGGATGTTTGCGTTGGGCGGGAGCGGATTCGCGCGTTCCCGCGCAAAAGCCCACCTCCGCCGCGAGACTGCGTCGAAGATGGGGCACCCGGGTTGTGGGTCGATTTGAGACCTAGGCCACCCGCCGATTTGGTGCTTGCGATAGGCACCGAAGCGGTGGGTGAGCACCGGGCAACGTGGGCCTGGCGTGGATGCGCAAATTTATTCCTCTTGCGGACTCTCCCGGGAAGGAGGAGTATGGCGGCACGCCGGACGCCTAAGGGGTTCCATGCTGAAAACTGCTGTTTGCCTGGCGTTCGCTGCCTTGACGACTCTTTCCGCCTCCTCGCGAGAGCGGATGTTTACGAGCTCACTTCCCTGACCACCTCGGACGATTACAGCGAGCCGTTGTTCTACGGCCTGACGGACGATGACACGGTCGTTTTCAGTCAGTTCGGGCGCACTTAACTATGGCGTGTTTCCTCTGGGACGACCGGGCTGATCCGATCGCGGCACCACCAGGCCTGGTGTATGACAACGGGACGGCGTGCGGAGCGTCGGGTGAGGATATCTGTAACGGGCCGTTCCGTGGGTGGTGGGGTTCGACGGCGAAGGGGACAACGTGTTTGCGTTCCATGGCGCCAGTTCCACCCTTGTTTTACGGGGCGGCTACTACCTGCTGGCGGCTACCAACGCGTATGGCGACCTTGTATTCTCGGACTCCCAGGGCCCCGCGACTCCGTATACCTTTTTTCTGGCAAGGGACCTGAGCTCGCGGGTGGCGCCGGAGCCCTCGACGCTGGCCTTGCTGGGGACAGGCCTGCTGGGAGTTGCCGGTGCGGCGCGCCGTGACAGAGCGAAGCGAAGACTCTGAGGCTCAGGCCGTGGTGGTTCGATCCCGGACGAGCCTTTCTGCCATGCAGGGACATCACGGCGAGTGGCTACCTCTTGAGGCCGCTTCAGCGAGATTACGATGTGAGCAGTTTCGGACTCCATCGATTTGCTTTGCCATCAGGCTCTCGTTGGCGGTCCCGTTCGATCATGGCGGTAGCAACAAGAGCGAGAATATCTTTCTTCTGAGTTCTGCGGCAGATCGCATCACCCATGCGGATGTTCCGCCACATGTTAGCCATTTGTCCGTGGTGACCATCGGACGAAACGTCGACCCCGAAGGCGCTCTGCAGTCTGGTCTAATTCGTCGCTGATCCGAATCTTTGAGCATATCCGAACTGATCGAGATAGTTCTTGTCGCTCGTTTGGATCGGCCGGTGCTCGATGCTAATAGGGAGGACCAGCCCGAAAACGAGCTTAGCCTCTGGGTAAACTCCGAGTGAACCATCTGTAACCAGCTCAGGA
>CAVVZK010000010.1:0-217726 GCA_963752655.1 uncultured Acidobacteriaceae bacterium | reverse complement strand
TTTTCGGGTTGGGTTTTGGGGTCTTCGGGGGGGATGGTCATGGCGGCGGCGACTCTTGTCGTCGTGGTCGAGGTTGAGGAGGCGGACGCCCTGGGTTCCGCGGCCGGCGGAGCGGATGGTCTTGGTGTCGATGCGGATGATTTTGCCGAACTGGGAGATGACCATCATCTCGGTGGTGTCGTCGACGAGCTGGATGCTGGCGACTTTGCCGACCTTGGGTGTGGTCTTCATGTTGATGACGCCGGTTCCGCCGCGGGACTGGAGTCGGTAGCGGTCGACGTCGGTGCGCTTGCCGAAGCCGTTTTCGGAGACGGTGAGGATGAGGCAGGGGGTGAGGCCGAGTTTTTCGTCGAGCTTGTCGAGCTTGGCCTGGGCGGCGGGGTCGATGGGTTCGGCGGGCGTCGGAGCCGAGGATCTCCTGGCCGTCGGGGGCGGTGGTACGCTTTGCGAGACGGCGGAAAGGTGGGGGTATCGGCCGTGAAGCGGATCCTCCGGCGCTGCGGTCGGAGTGGACGGACAGCGCTCGGAGGGTTGGGGAGCGAGGCCGGCTTCGTCGATGACGTCTTCGAGCTGGGCGGTGAGGCCGAGTTTTTCGGCGGCTTCGCGGCGCTGGCTCGTTCGCGGGCTTCGGGGGAGGGGGTGACGGCGGCGCCGATGACGTAGTCGCCTTTGCGGAGGTTGATGCCGCGGTTGCCGGTGGCGGGGCGGCCCATGGGGCGGAGGTCCTGCTCGTTGAAGCGGATGGCCATGCCGTCGTGGGTGGCGAGGAAGATGACCTGGTTGCCGTCGGTGATGCGGGCGGTGATGAGCTCGTCGTCCTTGTCGATGTTGATGGCGATGATGCCGCGGGCCATGACGTTCGAGAAGTCTTTGAGGGGGGTCTTCTTGACGGTGCCGTTGCGGGTGGCGAAGAGGATGTTGTGGCCCTCGTCGGTGAGGTTGCGGACGGGGAGGATGGTGACGACTTTTTCGCCGGGCTGGAGGGCGACGAGCGAGGCCATGGCCTTGCCTTTGCCGGCGGCGGAGATGTCGGGGATCTCGTAGACCTTGAGCCAGTAGACGCGGCCGGTGTTGGTGAAGCAGAGGAGGTAGGCGTGGGTGGAGTTGATGATGAGCTGGGCGACGAAGTCTTCGTCGCGGGTCTTCATGCCGAGGCGTCCGGTGCCGCCGCGACGCTGCTGGCGGTAGGTGGAGATGGGCGTGCGCTTGAGGTAGCCGGTGTGGGAGACGGTGACGGCGACCTGCTCGTCGGTGATGAGGTCTTCGAGGGTGAGCTCGGTGGTTTCGTCGAGGATCTGGGTGCGGCGGGGGTCGCCGAAGCTTGTCGCGGATGTCTTCGAGCTCCTTGATGATGACGCGGCGGAGTTTTTTCTCGGAGGCGAGGATGGACTCGAACTCGGCGATGTTGTCGCGGACCGGCGGCGAGCTCGCGGAGGAGCTCGTCGATGGAGAGCTGGGTGAGGCGGTAGAGCTGCAGTTCGAGGATGGCGTCGATCTGCTTGTAGGAGAGGATGAGGGTGGCGGTGGTGGCTCCGGGGGCGAGCGGGAGGAGGTTGGTGTCGACGGCGTACTTCGCGGGGTCGAGGGTGATGCCGCGGAGCTCGGTGCCGCGGAGGGAGATGGTGCGGCCGGAGAAGAAGCTGGAAGAGGTTCTCGCGGGCGTCGGCGCGGGAGGACGACTGGCGGATGATGCGGATGACCTGGTCGAGGTTGTCGAGGGCGATCTGGTAGCCGAGGAGGATGTGCTCGCGGTCGCGGGCCTTGGCGAGGAGGAAGGCGGTGCGGCGGCGGACGACGTCGACGCGGTGGTCGAGGAAGGCGCGGATGGCCTGGTCGAGCGGGAGCTCCTTGGGCTGGCCGTTGTGGACGGCCAGGAAGATCATGGAGAAGGTCTCCTGCATCTGGGTGTGCTTGTAGAGCTGGTTGAGGACGATCTGGTGCTCGGAGCCGCGCTTGAGGCCGATGACGATGCGCATGCCGTCGCGGTCGGACTCGTCGCGGAACTCGTCGCGGGCGATGTCGGTGATGACGCCCTCGTTGACGAGCTCGGCGATGCGCTCGATGAGCTTGGACTTGTTGACCTGGTAGGGGATCTCGGTGACGATGATGGCCTGGCGGCCGCCGGAGATGTTTTCGATGGAGCACTTGGCGCGCATGAGGAAGCGGCCGCGGCCGGTCTTGTAGGCCTGGGGGATGTTGGCGCGGCCGTAGAGGTAGCCGCCGGTGGGGAAGTCGGGGCCGAGGACGTGCTCGAGGGCAGAGCTCGAGGTCGGAGCGGGTCTCGGTTTTGTCGCGGGAGATGAGGGCGATGGCGGCGGCGATGACCTCGGTGAGGTTGTGGGGCGGGATGTTGGTGGCCATGCCGACGGCGATGCCGGAGCTTCCGTTGACGATGAGGTTGGGGAACTTGCGACGGGGAGGACGGTGGGCTCGGAGGTGGACTCGTCGTAGTTGGGGGCGAAGTCGACGGTGTCGGAGTCGAGGTCGGCGAGCATTTCGCCGGCGAGGCGGGTCATGCGGGACTCGGTGTAGCGCATGGCGGCGGGTGGGTCGCCGTCGATGGAGCCGAAGTTTCCCTGGCCGTCTACGAGGAGGTAGCGGAGGGAGAAGGGCTGGGCGAGGCGGACCATGGTGTCGTAGATGGCGGAGTCGCCGTGGGGGTGATAGTTGCCCATGACGTGGCCGACGACCTTGGCCGACTTGGTGTATTTCTTGTTGAACTGGAGGCCCATCTCCTGCATTCCGAAGAGGATGCGGCGGTGGACGGGCTTGAGGCCGTCGCGGACGTCGGGCAGGGCGCGGCCGATGATGACCGACATGGAGTAGTCGAGGTACGAGCGGCGCATCTCATCTTCAATATTGATGGGGATGAGATGGAGGGCGCCGGGGCCGGTGAAGCCGGGGTTCTCGGGCGGGGAGCCGGCGGGCGGGGGGGCGTTGGAGGCGGCGTCCTGGGGGGAGGGGGGTGTGGGGTCGTTCGGGCCAAGCGGGAGCTGCGGGTTCTGATCGTCTGCCATGGGGTTATGCCCCTATTATAGGTCGTTTTGCGAAGCCGGACAGGTAGAGGAGGGCGCGTTTCCAGGCTTCGGACGTTCGCTCATCTCGTGTGAGGGAGGGTAACGGGGGAGGTTCAGGTGGGCAAAATTGTGCTCTACAGTCACCACGACTTCATGAACGTGTTCCGGCTCGCGGCGACCTAGCCTCGCGAGACTATCTACGAGTAGCGTGGACCTATACGTACAGAGATTGCGGAACGGTTGTGTGGGGGAGAAGAAATAGTATTACCTTAGTAATAAACCGCGTTTGATATTCAGTTATGTCATTGAAACGCTGGACTTATCCGAGCGTAAATCCTATGTCACTGCAGCTGAGTTGTCCAGCGAAAACTCATACTTTACTACAACTTTAGGAGAAGCCCAAAATGAAAAACATCATCCGCGCATTCGTCGTCGTCATCACTCTGGCCGGTTCGGTTGCTTACACCCAAGTCAACGCCACTGCCAGTTCCAGGGTATCGGTTGCGAAGATTAGCCGCTCCATGCCGATGCCCTGCTGCCCGCCGAATGACCCAAATGCCTGTGGCATCCACAACGGGAAGTAGTTTTCTCCTTGAACTTTGGAGCATGTAGATGGCCAACTTCATCCTCGCACCACGTTGCACCTTTGTCACGTGCCAAGTTGACTGTCCGCCAGGGTAAAGAGGGCTGCAAAGGCGACGCTCCGTTGCAAATGAATCTGGGAGTGAGGCGATTCATTTGAGGGCGGAGTTCAAAGATCGCCCATTAGTAACGGGAGCTGGAATTTGAGCGCAACATTTTGCTTGTTTCTCGCTCCCGTATTGCCCTAGGCTCGTATTAGAACGAGGGCGAACGATGTCTACCAGTTCTTTTGACCTACTGACGTACCTTGAACCGCTTTGCTGTGGGCTTGTGCTCTTCGCTGTTCTGCGCGCGAAGGCTGGCCGGACGTTTCCTTTTGTCACTGCTTTGCTGACGCTTAGAATCTGCTCAGACCTGATTTGTCTCGGTCTGCTCCACACGCTGCGATGGAGAGGCACCTGGCGTACAAGACTACTTTTACGTGTACTGGACGTCATACGCTCTCGAGTCGGTGCTGGCTTACTGATTATCCTAAGTATCTTCCGTCTCGCCATGGCTCCTCTTAAAGGCCTGCAAACGCTGGGGATGCTGGTGTTCAAGTGGGCCGCAGCGATCTCTATCGCGATCGCTCTGGGGATGGCAGTTGGGCCGCATCAGTCTGGTACCGCGTTCATGACCTCCATGATCACGCAGCTGCAGCAGACCTCCGAGCATTCTTACTCTTTGCCTTCTGATGTTCGTGTGCTTTGCGATCCGCCCCATGGGTCTCTCATACCGTAGCCGCATCTTCGGAGTGAGTCTCGGGCTGGGAATCACGGCAGCAGTAAATCTGGTGAGTTCCGCATGGATCAGCCATGCCCCGCGACTTCATTCGACTATCAACTCTTACCTGGGTGTGTCTGGATGCGCAACGCTGATCCTTTGGTCGGCTTACTTTGCATTTCCCGAAGAGAAGCGGCGCATCATCGTCCTTCCAACCACCTCGCCGTTCCTGCGATGGAACCAGATCTCCGAGGTGCTGGGTGATGCTCCTGGCTTCGTGGCGATCGCGGGATACCACCCGAGGTCTTCGCGCCGGCGGAGCTGGAAGTTATGCGCAGAGCATCGGCGAAGATGCCTCTTCGGTTGCGCACCATGTTCCCTATGAGAGTGAAGCAGCTTTGAAATCGCTTGATGGCGTAGCGCCAGCAGGACTGGAAGGAGACCCCACTCTTTGGAGTGGGGTCTTCGTTTTAGTAGCTGTGAACGCCGCCTTGGTCCAAGCTTGACGCTCGCGAGGCTTGTCGCGAATCGGGTGGAGTGGCTTTCGCCGGACGGTGCTTCGGGAGATCAGGGTTGCTGGCACACGTGATTCGGAGGGCCTGCTGGGACCCTGGAAATCTGCCGCATAGACAACAAGGAGGCCACCTTGCGGTGGCCTTCTTGTTGTGGGATTACTGGGTTTGAGGGTTACGAGTCTTCCCGCTCGGCGCGCTTCCAGTTGAGCAGGTCGCCCAGCGTTGTGCTGCTGGAGGACGAGTTGCTGCTGGACTTCCCGGAGTCGCGATCCCGCTCCTTGTAGTTCTCGACCTCGGCGCGGCTGGCTTCTTCGCCGACCGCCTTGATGGAGAGACCCACCTTCTTCTCTTCGGGGTTCATCTTGACGATCTTGAAGTCATGCTCGTCGCCGACCTCCAGTTTGACCGGGCTGGTGGCTCTCATCGACCGCTTCGGAGACGTGGCACAGACCCTCCACGCCCTCGGCAATCTCGATGAAGGCACCGAACTGCGCGGTGCGCAGCACCTTGCCCTTGATGACGTCGCCGACGCGGTGCTGCGCGAAGAAGGTATCCCAGACATCGGGCTGGAGCTGCTTGACGCCGAGCGAGAGCCGGCGGTTCTCGGGCTCAACGCCGAGCACGATGGCCTTGACCTTTTCGCCCTTCTTGAGGACCTCGGAGGGATGCTTGATGCGCTTGGTCCAGCTCAGGTTTGAGACGTGGACGAGACCGTCGATGCCGTCTTCGATCTCGATGAAGGCACCGAAGTCCGTGAGGTTTCGAACGCGACCTTCGATGATGGCGCCGATGGGGTACTTGTCTTCGAGCGCCTCCCACGGATTGTCCTGCAGCTGCTTCATGCCGAGGGAGATGCGGCGATCGTTGGGGTTGACGGAGAGGATGATGGTGTCGACCTCGTCGCCCGGCTTGACCATCTTCGAGGGGTGCTTCATCCGCTTGGACCAGGTCATCTCGGAGACGTGAACGAGACCTTCGATGCCCTGCTCGAGCTCGACGAAGGCGCCGTAGTCGGTGACGGAGAGGATGCGGCCGCGAACCTGCGCGCCGATGGGATAACGCTCGGTCGCATCGAGCCATGGATCAGGTGTGAGCTGCTTGAAGCCGAGCGAGACGCGCTGCTTATCCTTGTCGAACTTGAGCACCTTGACCTGGATCTCGTCGCCCACGTTGACGAGGTCGCGGGGGTGGGTGAGACGGCCCCAGCTCATGTCGGTGATGTGCAGCAGGCCATCGAGGCCGCCGAGATCGACGAAGGCGCCGTAGTCGGTGAGGTTTTTGACGGTGCCGGTGAGGACGGTGCCCTCTTCGAGGGTGGAGAGAGTGACGCTCTTCTTGGCGTTCTGCTCTTCTTCGAGGAGTTCCTTGCGGGAGATGACGACGTTTCCGCGCTTCTTGTTGAGCTTGATGACGCGAACTTCGATCTCGGTGCCGATGTAGCCGTCGAGGTTGCGGACGGGACGGACCTCAACCTGAGAGCCTGGCAGGAAGGCCTTGATTCCGATATCGACGGTGAGGCCACCCTTGACGCGGCTCAGAACCATGCCCTTGACGGGGGTCTTGTCGTTTGCAGCTGCTTCGAGCTTGTCCCAGACCTTGTGGCGCAGGGCCTTTTCGTAGCTGACGAGGTATCCTCCCTCGGCCTCCTCGCGCTCCACGACCACCTCGACGGTGTCGCCGGGGCTGAACTTTGGCACGCCGTTGACGTCGAGCGACCTGATCGAGCGGAATGAGGCCCTCGGACTTGAGGCCGATGTCGACCACGACATGCTTGTCGGTGATCTTGACGACGGTTCCGGTGACGACGCTCTCTTCCTGGGTCAGATTCTGGGCGGCTGCGGTTTCCGCGGCCTGCTCCCGGTCGAAGCTGGCGAGGGCGGCGGCGAAGTCGGAGTCGAAGTCGGCGTCTTCACTGGCCGAGACGTTGATGCTGTCGCCCTGCCCAGGCTGCTGGGTCTCAGCGGGTGCAGGGGTGGGAGCGCTGGCCTGCGGAGTCTCGGCAGGCGAGGGGTGCTCGTCAGGGGAGATGACGTCCTGAGGGTGGGAGGTGGTTTCGTTGGACGGCGCGTTGTTCTGCGCGGTCATTTCTGGCGCGAGGGTTTCGAGTTCGGTGTTCAGAGGTTTGCTCTCGGTGTAGTCAGGATGATGGTGGTCGACCATAGTGATGCGGACTCCAGGATCCAAGCCTCATTCTGAGCTGCTACCTCTTCCGGAGAGGCCGAGCTACGCCGAAGGACAGCGGACGGCACAAACGTAGAAGCGAGTTTTGCAGACGAGAACGAAATACGTATTGCCGGAGAGCAGCTGCACTTGGATCCCACACGCAGGGGCTCAGAACAAAGCATATCTCGGGACGCCCAATACGTCAATAGTTGCAAGTCGGCGAGGAGAGCGTCACTATACTGGCCGAATGGACCGATTGTGGACGCCCTGGCGACTTGCGTACGTGTCGGCGGCGCGTGGGGAGCAACGTCCGGGCGTTCCGGAGGAGCTCTCTGCCTGGCCCGGCGAGGAGGACAACGGATGCGTGTTCTGCAACATGATTGCGGCTGTGCGGTGGGGGGTGCAGACCGGGATGAGCAAGGATGGCGCTGAGCGGGCCGCACTGATTCTCGAAGAGGGGGAGGGGTGTTTCGTCTGCCTGAACCGGTACCCGTACTCGACGGGTCACGTGATGGTTGTTCCGTACCGGCACGAGGCATCCCTGGCAAAGCTCGAGGTTCGGACGGCGGAGGAGATGATCAGGACGGCGCGGCGGGTTGAGGTCGCGATACGCGAGACGTATCGACCGGACGGGCTCAACCTGGGCATGAACCTGGGCGAGGCGGCCGGTGCGGGTGTTGCCGAGCACCTGCACCTCCATGAGCTGCCGCGATGGAGCGGCGACACGAATTTCATGACAGTGACGGCGGATACCCGGGTTCTTCCTGAGCTGCTGGAGGAGACGTGGAGGAGGTTGCGGGCGGCGCTAACTTCTTTGCAACTTTGAGAGTTGCGGGCACATCCGAATGCTGTGTAGATAAGTGAGGGAACGCTTATGCCTACCGCCGTAAAGGACCTTTCCTCGGTCGACGAACAACGGGATGACGCGAAGATCGCGCGGGTTGATGGTGAGGTCTCCCCGGAGACGATCGAGGGTACCCGGGCAGAGCTCCACGGATCGTTTTCGGGTGTGTTCCGGTCGCTGCCTCACGAGGATGAAGACAGCCGCATGAACGGTGGTACACGATCGCTGATGCGGCGGTTGCTGGGGTTGAACCTCTTTGGATCCGTTCCGGCACCGGAGGTCGCGCGGCAGGAGGACTCTCCGGTTGGGCGAGCGGAGGGGAATAGTGACCACATTGATGGTCGGGCGCGACCCAGGACGTAGAGAGTTATGGCAGGTTGGCTTCGATCAGCTTGTGCGGGTTCAGGGCACCGCTGGGTCCGTCTGCACCAGCGACGCTCCGGGTGGGGATGCGCGTGGCTTCGAAGTTGGTGACCTTCCAGTCGCCTGACGGGAGGCGCTGGTATATGCGAGTGTACCGAAAGGTGCCGTTGATTGGGCTGCCTTCATAGGACCCTTCGACGGATGCCCGTACGGTGACGACTGCGACCTGACCGACGAGTTTCACCTTTGTCTCGCCGAGGTCGATCCTTGTGAGGACGAAGCTGTGATCGCGTATCCGGTTGAGTTGCTGGACTTTGGTGTTGACCTGACCGGTCATGGTGATGCCGACGTAGTCGTCGGACATCATCTTGTCCATGGTGGCGACGTCGCCTGAGAGTTGAGCGATGCGCCACTGCTCTTCGAGGGCTTCGACCTCACGTTTGTAGTCGTGTTTCTGGTGCTGGCCGACGAAGCTGAGGGCTGATCCGCGGGGACAGAGCGCCAGAACAAGGAGCAGAAGGGCTCCGGTCCAGACGATACCCGAATTGGCGCAGCGACCGAGCATGATGGTACGCGGATGGTAGAACGCGGCAGGAGAAAGAGTCAAAACACTTTCGTGTTACGGACTGAGCCGGGCTGCCGGGGGAAGAGGCTGCGGAGGGGTTGCCGGTACGGCTCTAGACTACGGCGGAGAGGCTTTCGACGTGGCGTTCAAGCATGCGCTGGTAGAGGCCTCCTATGGCGAGTCGCTTGAAGTGGGGTGTGGCGCGGTGCTCCTCGGCGGCGGCAGGGTCCTTGTATTGCTCGTAGATGAGGATGGTGGTGGGGTCTCCGTCGATGAAGTGGGGGATGTACGTGACGCAGCCTGGCTCCTGGCGGGAGGCGATGGCGAGCTCGGTCAGGATCTCCTGGATGTGCTCGTGGTCGCTGGGTTGGAAGCGCATCCGGACGGTGAAACTTACCATTGGGGTCTCATTTTCGAGCGGTGAGGTGATGGTTTGCGGATGCTGGCCGATAGGGCTGTAAAGGCGGGCGGGATCAGGAGAGGAGCAGGTCGGAGAAGGCTGGGAGGGTCATGGTCTGGTCGCGGTCGGGGCCGGTGGAGACCATGCCGATGGTGGCGTTCGACTCGCGCTCGAGGAAGTTGAGGTAGTCCTGCGCGAGAGGCGGGAGCTTGCTGAACTCGGTGATGCCTTCGGTTGAGGAGTTCCAGCCCTTGAGGATGGTGTAGACGGGTTCGATGGAGTCGAAGCCGCGCATGTCGGCGGGGATGGTGTCGGTGAGCTTGCCGTCGACCTTGTAGTGGGTGCAGACGGGGATTTCGGCGCACTGGTCCATGACGTCGAGCTTGGTGACGACGAGCCACTCGGTTCCGTTGATCATGTTGGAGTACCGGAGGAGGGGGAGGTCGAGCCAGCCGCAGCGGCGTGGGCGGCCGGTGACGGCGCCGTACTCCTGCCCGCGGGCGCGGAGGAGGTCGGCGGAGGAGTCGTTGATCTCGGTGGGGAAGGGGCCTTCGCCGACGCGGGTGACGTAGGCCTTGGTGACGCCGATAACGGTGCCGATCTTTGTGGGGCCGACGCCGGTTCCGGTGACGGCGCCGCCGGCGGTCGAGGAGGAGCTGGTGACGAAGGGGTAGGTGCCGTGATCGATATCGAGGAGGGCACCCTGGGCGCCTTCGAACATGACCTTCTGGCCGTTGTTGATGGCCGAGTTGAGCATGACGGCGGTGTCGGTGACGAAGGGCGCGAGCTGGTCGGCGGCGCGGGCGTAGTCCTCGTACATCTGCTTGGGGTCGAGGGGCTCGGTGCCGAAGAGGGCGTTGGCGATGGTGTTTTTTTCGTAGCAGGCGTTGTTGATGTGGGTGCGGAGGAGGTGCGGGTTGAGGAGGTCGACGACGCGCAGGCCGCTCCTGTGCATCTTGTCTTCGTAGGCGGGGCCGATGCCGCGGGAGGTGGTTCCGATCCTGGTGCGGCCGGGGGCGTTCTCGGCGGCGAGCTCGATCATGCGGTGGTAGGGGAGGATGACCTGGGCGCGGTTGGAGACGAAGAGCTGGCCGTTGGGGCCGGATTCGATGGGGAGGCCGGCGTCTTTGAGGCGCTTGACCTCGGAGAGGAAGGCCATGGGGTCGAGGACGACGCCGTTGCCGATGATGCCTTTGCACTCGGGGCGGAGGACGCCGCAGGGGATGAGCTGGAGGACGAACTTGCGGCCCTTGATGATGACGGTGTGACCGGCGTTGTGGCCGCCGGCGTAGCGGGCGACGACGTCGAAGCGCTCGGAAAGGACGTCGACGATCTTGCCTTTGCCTTCATCGCCCCACTGGGCACCGAGGATTACCGCTGATTTGCGCTGGGTCACGGGTGGATCTGGCTCCTGGTGAGGCTGAGGGTCGCGAGGGTTTGGGCGGGCCGGGAGTTTAGGCCCAAGTGGGATTTTATACTGCGGTGGGTGGGAGGTTGGGGGAGATGGGAATCAGCGCGGGTGATGGTCGCTTTAGTGACCGGTGATGCTTCCGCCGCCTGCGGGCGAGTAGTCGACGTTGATCTGTCGTACACGGACGCGTCCCGCAGCTGCGGCGGCTCGAATTCGCGCTTCGAGCGCGGGATCGCCGAGGTTGAGGCGGCCGGGCTTTACGGCCTCGTTGACCTCGGCCTGCCAAGAGGCCTTGACGGCGGGACCCTTGGCTGATGGGTGTTTGCCGACCGTGCTGGTCTTGACGTCGGTGACGACGATCTCGGTCCCGGCGGGTTCATCAATGGCGGTGATGTAGTCGGTTCCTCCGACGTTTGCGCCTTCGGGACGCTGGAGGCCGATCTCACCTTTTTCGAGGGAGGCCTTGTAGGCTTCTACCTCCCCTAGATCAGCCCGGATCGCGGTTTTCAGGGATCGCGGGGTTTTAGCAGAGGCTGACTGGAAGTTTGGTGGCCTGGTTGAGGCGCCTGAGGATTCGCGAATGGCACCTCCTCCGGGAGTCCTGATGACCGGCTTCCCCGTTGCGGGCGCAAGAGGTTTGGGGCTTTGGAATTCGCCTTGCGAGGTCCCCTTGAGGTCTCCCGGTGCTGGCTTGACGTTTCCGAGTTCCTTATCGATTTCTGCGAAGACGCCTTCGGTTGTGGTGGCGGCGGTGGGGGTGGAGACCGGGGCTGGTGTTGGCGGAGCTTTGGGCGCGGCCAGGGTTGGAGGCGTGCCTTGGGTTTCGAGGTGGATGGGTGGAACGCCGGCTTCGCGCGTCGCGGCGCCTGCGGCACCTTCGAGCTCCCCGCCTACGGCCCTGGATTCTGATGCGACTACGCCGGCCTCTCCCGCAAAGGCGCCCGCGGTCGCGCCGACGGCACCGACCCAGAACTGCGGGCTCTTCGCGGCGGCGACCCAGGAGGCCTTCCAGGCCTTCCACGCACCTCCGAGGTCCCCGGCCATTCCGCGGGCGACGACGCGTCCGGAGAGGGCCTGGTATTCCGTTGGAGAGCCCGCGATCGGGTAGGCCCCGGCCGCCGTGACGAGGTACAAGTTTTCCTGCGCAAGGAAGCTCTGGACCTGTGCGGGGCCGATGACGAACTCGTTGCGCTTCATCTCGGGGTTGTAGGCGATGTAGTACACGGCATTTTGTGTTCCGACGCGGAGGTGTGGGGCGAGCCAGTACTTTTTGGATTTGTAGACGCCGGGCGAGACGACGTCTTTGGTCGGGTAGTCGCCCTCCGCGGTGTAGGCAAGCTCGATGCCGGAGTATGCGTGCGGGTCGGCGGGGTAGTTGATCCGAACGGCGTTTCCGCCGGGAGACGGAGGCGCTGGGGCGGGTCGGGGTGCGGGGCTCGAGAGCACAGGCTGGACCTGGCTGAGACGGAACAGGAGGGCGTTTCGTTCCTTGAACAGTTGGGCGACTTCCTGCTGAGACGCGGCTTGTGCGGCCTTTAGCTCATTTCTTGTGATCAGCTCCTGAATTTCTTCTCGTGTCAGCAGGTCTGCCTGGATGCCGGCGGCTGCGGCAAGGTTCGGGGACAGGGGTGCGGCTCCGGCCAGGTTTGCCCCTGCGAGGCGTGCCTCGGCTTCAGCGGCGGGGGAGGGGGCGGGGGGACCAGGAACTCGCGTTTGCTGGACGACATGGGCGAGCTCGTGCGCGATAAGTCGTTGACCGCTGGCTGCTGCCGGGGCATAGAAGCCGGCTCCGAAGACGATGTCGCGGCCCGTGGTGAAGGCTCTTGCGCCGTGGTGGAGGGCGGCCTTTGCGGGCTCTTTTCCATCGTGGATGCGTACGTCGCCGAAGCGCTGGCCGAACCGGGACTCCATGAGGGTGCGGGTGCTGTGCTCGAGAGGGCTTCCGGAGCCGAGGGTGGGGCGAGGACTTTGCGGTTCGATGGACGGGGTTGCGTGTGCCGGGACTCTGCTGAAATTCCGGAGCAGGGATGGCCCGGTGCCGAACCCATCGCGTCGGTCGCGGATCGCTCCCCGAGGTCGCTCGAGCGGAACTGGTCGGCTTCTGGTGTGCACCTCGGGGGCTTGTGGCCTGAGGCTTGGCCGTTCAAACATGGGCACCTTTCGGGCTTCGGGGGGCTCCGGGCAGGGTTGCTGTGGGTCCGGACGGCCTGGGATTTACTGGAGGGTCCAGTAGAGGCGAACGTCGGTTGGGCCGTTTCCGGAGACCTCGAAGGAGACGCGATTCCAGTTGTTGTCGGCTCCGGCTTGCCCTTGATCTTGACGCGGGAGGGGTCGGCGGCGACGACGGTGCAGGGCTTCCCGGGGAGGGAACCAGAGGTGAGGTTTCCCATGCTGGGGACGCCGTTCAGGATATCGACGAGGACCTTTTTCCCTTTCAGATCGCCGGTCCAGATGAGAGCGCCGCTTGAGGAGGACGGTTTTTTCCGAAGTGAGGCTACCTCGTTATCCCTGTCGCGGAGCTGGGTGGTGAGCTGTTGAATCCGTTGAGCGGATGCGGCTTCTACCTGCCTGACTCTTTGCGGGATGGAGTCCTGAAGCTCCTGCTGCCTGGTCTGAGCGGCGGTGAGGGAGGCTTGAAGTGCAACGAGCTGTTTGGCGTTGCGATCCCGATCGGCGGTAACTTTGGCGAGGTTTTTCTGGAGCTGATCGACGTTCTTCTGGAGGTCGCCGCGACCGGCCTCGGACTCTGCTGTATGTCTTGTTCCCGTTGCTTTTCGGCTGCGAGGTCGGTGGCGATTTGCGCAGCTCTGCCTGCGACCTGGCGGAGTCGTCCTTTGTGCGGGCGAGTTCGGTACGGAGCTCGTTGCAGTTCTGCCCTGCGCGGCGGGGTCTCCGCGCTTTGCGGCGCTGTAGCCGCCGCCTGCGCCAAGGAGGGCGGCGAGTACAGCGGAGATGGCATAGCCGGCCACGGGGCGGGGTCGGGGGTCGGGGGTGGAGGTGCGGGAGGTCGAGGCAGAGGAGCTTTGCCTTCTGAGGAGGCTCCGCCGGGGACGGATGCGGAGGTGGAGGCCTGGGTGTTGGTCGAACCCTGGGGGCTGATAGCTCCCGGGATGAGGACGGGAGTGGTGGTTCCTTGCACGGAATTGAGGGGATTGAGGGGGACGACGGGCTGAGCGCCGGAGCTGTGCCCTGGTGTGGATTGCGAGTCTGCTGCCGTCTGTTGCGGGCCGGAGAGCGGGGGCACGGGCGGGTTCGGTGGGCGGGCGGGAGGACCGGGTTCTGGCGGTTTTGGAGAGTGGGGATTTCGGGCAGATGGGTTGAGCGGGTCGAGTGAGGGCGAGGTGTCCCGGGTGAGGGGCGGGGGATCGAGCGGGGGCACCACCGGCAGTGGATGGACCTGCGGGGTGTCGGCTATGACCTGCACGTCGTGGGGGGCGTGACGGGGACGACAGGCATCACGGGATGAGGCGTGGCGAATATGATGCCACACTTCCTGCACTTCTTAGAGACGTCGCTGATTTACCGTGCTGCAATTTGGGCAGACCATATTTTCACACTGACGTAAGCGGTAGAGGCTGTCGGCAATCGAACTTTACGGGGTTCCCAATGCCGTCGAAGTTTAGCATCGCGAGCGGTGCGTAGAGGTGACGAATTCCCTTGGGTGGCTGCGGGCAGGGGCTTGCCTGCAGTTGTCGAGCGGCCAGAGCACCTCGCCGCCGTTTGCGGTGCGTGCGGCGAAGACCCAGATAGTCTCCGGGGCGGTAGGTCTGATCGCCGCCTGATGCCGGGGCGAAACTGAATCTCGATGCCATCCTCGAGCGCCAACCAGTTCTTCTCGCCCGTGCCCTCGCGAACGATGGCGGCTCCGCCGCGCAGCTTGAGGCCACCAGCGTTTTCGGCGCCGGATTTTTGATCCCAGCGGCGGAGGATGGGATGGAGACTGGGGTCGATGTTGATGAGGGGGGGCGGCCCCTGGTGTCGAGAGTTACGGTCCGACCGATCGTATCTGCCTTGGTGACGCGGAAGAGCGGCTGTGTCGGCGAGGTGTCGTCGGTGACCTCCACCCAGTCGCCGATCTCGATGCCGGCTCGATCCTGCCCAAGGCTGGAGAGGGTCAGGGTGTCCTCGGAGCGGTCGAGAACGGCGACGGCGACGGAGGCGTTTTCGCGCGACCAGCTGAAGGTTGCGCCACTGTGTTCGTCGGCCTTTCCGCCGTCGTGGATTTCGACGCGGTAGAGCTGGTTCTCCGGTCCGCGATAGCGTGCCTGGGGCGGGGTGATGCAGGGCGCGACGTCGTGGGTTGCGGCGATCTCGCGCGCGCGGACCGCCATCATTCCGCGATTGGCGGGATCGATCGGAGGACAGGATGTCCTTCCAGATCTGATCGCCTTCGAGCGACTTGCACTCCTTGACCTGGGCAACGGAGTGGGCTCTGACGCGCCATGCGATACGGGTCCTGGCGGTGGTGTCGAGACCGCCGAGGGCGATGTCGGTCATGGCGGGGTCCTGGAGGCTGATGACCAGCTCTTCCCAGGCATCGAGGTAGACGAGGTAGGCCTGATTCGCCTGGAGCTCGGTGGGATCGCCGGTGACCTTCGGCTGCTTCGAGAAGGTGAGATCGGCATCGTTTTCGATGAGAACTCCGCCGACGTAGTAGCGGCCCTTGGAGACGGTGAAGTCGCGCGAGCTTCCCGAGGCGGCGACCTCGAAGCTGTCGGCGGGACCGGCACCGGGACCAACGAGATCGGTGACCAGGCACTCCAGCCGATGGAGGAGGATGGCTGCCTGTTCGTTCCAGTCCGAGTCCATCTGGACGCGTCCCTGCTGCATGAGAACGCGGTAGTAGCGTTTCAGCGGATCGTACGAGTCGCGACTGAAGTCGGCTTTCATGTTCTTCTCCTCAGGTTGTAAAGATCAGTCCGACGTCTGTGCCGGCGGGTACGAAGTCTTCGAGTCTGGACAGGAGATCCGCTTCGCGCTGGGATCGAAAGCTGTCGTGAAAGACGCCCATCTCGGAGCGATCGTCGGCGCCGCCGCGAACCTCCACGGGGCAGAGATCATCGAGCTGGCAGTAGGTGGAGGTGCCGTAGCGGGTTGAGGTGAGGACGGGTGCCACGAGCTGCTGGGCCTCGGTGAGGGCTTCCCCGGTGAGACCGGCGGCGGCGAGATCGGGCTGGCACTCGTAGCGGCGGGGCGTGCGGCTTGCTGGGGGGCAGATAGCAGAAGCGCACGCATCCACCCTGACGGCGAGCGACGTTGACGGGGCCGAGGAAGATGGAGTTTTCCGCGAGCTCGAGAGAGTGGACGCAGGAGATGCCGATGACGGTGCTGCGGGTGATGCGAAGCGCGACGAACATGGCGATGGAGCCGGGCGAGCACAGGGCCTCGCCGTGATGTCGGGAGGCGTCGATGATGCTGTCGGAGATGCTGATGCGATTTGGTTCGTGCTGAATCGTGGAGCTTCGAACCTGTACGGATCCGCAGATGGAATGGTGGATGGTGACGCGGGCTTCGGTGTCCTGCAGAAGGAGGCTGGGTTCGGTCTCGTGACGGGGGTGCCCGTGGGTGTTGAGGCGCCAGCCGGGTACCAGAGTGGCGTGGCTGAGGGTGAAGTGTTCGAGATCGCCTCGCAGCTGAATGCCGCGGCCGGCGATGACGAGGCCGTCGACGGTGAGGCGGCTTCTGGCCTCGCCTGAGACGGTGAGGCCCTCGGTGCGGCCGATCTGATGGGTGTCGATGAAGCGAAGGACGGGGCGCTGCTCGACCCCGGCGCGAATGACGAGGGACTGGTCGGGACCGAGTTCGATGTGGATGCGCTCTTCCTCGTAGGACTGGCTGTCCTCGAACTCGATGACGGCATCTGCAGGTTTCTTTTCGCGCCAGAGAGACAGGGCGCGGCTGAAGGCGCCGACGGTGCCGTGGGTTGAATCGACCTTGATGACTTCGACGTGAGGGGACGCGGGGTGCGGGCTTCGCGGGTATTGGCCGCCTCCGAGGTTGCCGGGGGACGCGCTGTAGAAGGAGACGAGCACGTCTTTGGGG
This sequence comes from uncultured Acidobacteriaceae bacterium, assembly GCA_963752655.1. Taxonomy (GTDB): domain Bacteria; phylum Acidobacteriota; class Terriglobia; order Terriglobales; family Acidobacteriaceae; genus Edaphobacter. Next base: position 201,062 of record CAVVZK010000010.1, on the reverse strand, counting down.
GTCTCGTCCATGGGGAAGGCGAAGCGACCGAGTTCGGGATCGACGGCGATGTAGCCCGGGGGTGTGCGGTAGCGCCAGTGGGAGAGGTGCGCGGGAAGGATCTTTTCGCGCGGGACCAGGGTGAGTGGGGATCCATCGTCCCAGCCGCGGACGTAGATGGCGACGCTTTTTCCTTCACCATAGAAGCGATCCGAGGCGATGTGGTGCTGGAGGGCTTCCTCGGTGTGGTGCGGCTTCGGATCCTCGAACGAGCGGCGGCTGATGGGGCCGGGCAGGCGGAGCTCCCTGGGAACGGGAGCAGTGGAGTCGGTCTCCGGTGGACGGCTGAAGAGAGGGGAGTCGTTTCCGAGGGGGCTGAAGGTGAAGCACTGGTCACCGGCCTCTTCGCTTTGGAAGGGTTCGACGAGGTGGAGAGGAAGGCTGGTCAAACGGGCGACGAAGAGGCCGACGTTTGCGGTTCCCGAGCGGCCGGCTCCGCGATGCGAGCCCATGCGGCGAACGTCGATGCCACGGCGGAGGGAGTCGAAAGGAGATCCCAGCTGGTAGAGGTCGTTGCCGCGCCGGACGTCGACGGTGCCGATGTGATGCGGGAAGGGGTAGGAGATGGGAGCTGTGGAGGAGACGAGGCTGCCGAACTCGACGGCATGCGCTGGCCACCCTGCGACGTCCCGGCAGAGGTCTTCGAGGAGAGCGAGGGATCCTTTTCGGCGGCGGTAGCGGATGGTGTTGGCGACATCGCGGCGCGGGATGAGGATCGATCCGCGGAGGTTGGCCTCTCGCGAGGAGGACTCGGTTGGCTGACCGGCCTGGTAGGAGGCCTTGTAGCCGACGAGATCGCCGAGGTAGGGGACGACCCAGTCGGCGCAGGTTTCGATGAACCAGTTTTCGTAGAGCTGGGCGATGTCGGCTTCGACGAGATCGTACTGCTCCTGCATGACGGCGAGGAGCTGCTGGAGCTGGCCGCCGGTTTCGGCGTCGAGCTGGCGTTGGTACACGGGCAGTAGATCGAAGAGTTTCATTGCGGGATCCGGTTGAGGATGAGTAGGTCGGTGAGGTCGGGGCTGAGGAAGGCGAGTTGTGCCGGAAGGATGCTTTTGTCGTCGGCGTAGCGGGCGGTGTTGCTGACGATTCGATCCTGCGGGGCTGTGCCTGAGAGGGCTTTGAGATCGGCTGCAGTGAAGGTGCTTGACAGCGCAGAGAGGGTCTGGAGGTCGACGTAGTCGACACCTTCGACGGCCTGGATGCGGGCGATCACCTCGCTGGCGAGGACATCCTGCGCGAGATCCCGGTTCCCGAAGGAGAGGAGGTCGAGAAGAGCTGCGCGGATGACGGGCTGGACGGTCTCCCACAGGTACTCGGGGAGGATGGCGACGTTGGCCGAGAGAACGACGAGCAGCAGCTCGCAGCTTGCGACGATAACGGGGAAGTTGGGATCACCGAGGTTGCGCAGGGCGCCGGTGAGGTTGAGGTAGAGATCGGAGGTGGGCGTGATGGGGGTTCCGTCGGCGCCGGCGATGGTGAGGTGAACGAGTGGCCTGCGACTCGACATGAGGAGTGCGGAGGCCTTGGTGACACCGGCGAAGCCACGCGAGAAGTCTTCGAAGTCCCGCACGGAGACGAGGCGGTTGAGGGCGCTGAGACCTACGGGAACATTTTGCCGGGCCTGATCGCGGGTTTCAGGATCCGCGCCACCTACGGACGGATTGGGGTTGACGACGGACCTTACGCCGAGGGGGCGGGTGGCGAGGAGTGTGATGGCGTTTGCGTTGACGTTTCCCAGGACGCCGAGCCGGCTGCGGTAGTCCGCCTTGATGTTTTCAGTCCCGGTAGGTGGGCGGAGGCCGTGGGTTCCATCGCCGAAGACAACGGTGGAGGTTCCGGAGTCGTCGGTGCTGATGAGGTATTTACGATCTGTCGGGCCCATCTCGAGGAGATGCGGGGCCTCAGCCCAGAGGACGTCGTTGACGCGGAGGTTGAGCGAGCTTTGGCTTCCGCTGGAGGTGGGCGCGCTGACGTAGGTGAGGGGCTTCTGGTGAAGGACGAAGTTCTGGAAGGCCTGCGAGGAGTCTCCGCTGCCGATGACTTCGCTGCGGGACTCCCCGTGTGTCGCGTGGACGACGTTGGCGCTGATGGTGAGGGAGGCCCGCTTGTAGGGTAGGCGAGGGAGTTGGTGAGCTTGAGGAAGGAGTGCACCTTTTCGCCTGGTCGAGGGGGGCGTCGGGGCTTTCGGAGGTTCGATGAACGTCTTCATCGACGCCTGCGAGCATGGCGAGCTCGGCGGAGGTGACTCCAGGAAGATCTGCGCGCTCGCCTTGCACGATGATCCACCGGCCGGCATCGAGGCCGGGGTAGAGGTTGTCGAGCTCGAGTCGCTGGCCGGAGACGTCGGTGTCGATCGACCTCTTCGCGCAACGTGAGTTGTTCGGCCTGGGCGTAGATGGTGGTGTTACGGATATCGGCGAAGGCACCTTTTTCCGGATCGATCCATTTCTGGTCCGGCTTCGGTCCAGCTTGAGGCGAGTTGTTCGACCGAGCGAGGCCATAGTCGGCGCGGGAGGCTACGGCGACCTCGCTGGCTTTGGCGATGAGGGGCGTGGCACCGTCGAGCGCGACCCAGGTCTGCGGTTGTACACCGTCGTACGGTGCATCGAACCAGAGGACGTCGGCTGCTTCGGTGGGCTGGCTCTTTCCGAGTGATGGAATGAATCCGGCGAGGAGGAACTGGTATTCCTCATTCACGTTGGTCACATTTGTTGATGTGAGCTGGATGCCGGTGACGGAGATGGAGAGACCTTGCCCGAGGCTGACGGTCGCCCCTCGGTTTTGAAAGCTGAAGTTGACGATCGCAGTGGCGGCTCTGAGCTGGGTGCCCTGGTGATGGAGACGACGATAGTCTCGCCGGCGTCGGGAATGTTGACGATGACGGGAGCGTTCTGGCTGACGGGGCCTTCGGGCTGGGTGAAATTAACCTGCCCGAGAGCGACCTTGAAGCCCACGGTCAGGTTCCTGCGGTAGTGAACTGGGGGGCAATGGTTGCGTCAAGCCCGAGCGCCTCGCAGGGAGCCTCCCACGGTTCGATTGAGATCCCACTCCTTGTAGATTGGCTGACCGCCGGTCAGTGCCGAGGGGGCGACGAACTGGAGGGGAGCGTTGCTGCCGAAGGGCCCGGCTTTTACACGAAAGACGTAGGCTTCGGATCTTGAAGCGGCCCAGAGACGACGGCGTGGCGAAAGGCGGAGTCGAGTTGGGGCTGGAGCGCAGGATAGAGGGTTTTGAGGAGCGCCTGCGCGTTGCCGGATTGCGGCGTGAAGGAGCTGGCGACGTCGCGTACAAGCTCCTGCGAGTTGGGCGGATGGGCGGCGGGAGCATCGAGAGCGGGGTGACGAGTTTGCGCAGCTGCGTGAAGGGCGATGGAGGGGCAGGCAAGGTGAAGGTTCAAGCGGGCGTGGAGCCAGGGGGCCAGGCGGGGAGACGAGCGCGGAGGTGCCTGGGGTGGATCCGGTGAGAGAGGCGATGGCGGGGGAGCCGGGGCGCTGGCGGCGGTACACCTGCGGGAGCGCGCAGGAGGCGGGCGCGGCGGTGTGGGAGGTGCAGCGGCTGGAGGGTGAGCTTTGTCTGGCCCTGCTGGGGCTCGAGGCTTACGGCTGCGACCCGGCGGAGGATGGGGCCCCTGGCCGAGACGAGGAGAAGAGCATCGTTGGGCCTGATGTTGCTGGAGGTGCCGTCGATATAGATGGCGGATGTGTCGTCGGCGAGCAGCGAGGGTTGGGTGGTGCGGATGCCGAGGGAGTTGTAGGTGTCCGCAGCATCGAGGTCGGCGGAGGTTTCAAAGGGTTCGGGAAGGGCGCCCTGCGCGGCCATGCTCTGGGCGCGGCTTCCGGCGGGGATGGTGACGGACTTGTTTTTGTCGAGCGTGTACGCGAGGTACACGCTGGCTGCGACGCCCGGGTTGAGGGTGTAGCCGGTGAGGCGACCGAGTTCGAGGACGGAGGCACGCTCGACGGCGGTGCGGAGGTAGCCCTCGTTTGCGATGCGCTCCTGATAGAAGGTGAGGATATCCAGGAGTGCGGCCCAACCGTCGAGGAGGGCGATGGCGGGGTCGTCCGGAGTGCGGGCGGCGAGACCGGCGAGCGCGGGGAAGTCTTCGCTCGAGAGGCGGGTGAGCATCGTGCCGTAGAAGGCGGAGAATGTGCCGACGCGGTAGCGCAGGGCACTGAGGCCCGGCCGGCTGATGGTGGTGAGGGGAGTGAGGCTCATCGGCCACCTACCATCTTGAGTGTGAGAAGACCGTTCTCAACGGTCTGCGCGTTGTCGAGCTGCGGAATTTCGAGGGGTCCAATTTGTAACACTCCCTGTTGCTCTTCGGCGATGGGCGGGAGGAACATGCGGGCGAGCCTGGTGATCTTCACAGTTTCCACGCCATCAACGGCCATGGCGGCAGAGATCAGGTGGCTGCCGTATATCGAGGTGCCGAAGGTCAGGCGATCCGGGTGGAAGAGGCCCAGCGAACCATCGCTGAGAGCACGATTGCTGAAGAGATCGAGGAGGGCGAGCTCGACCTCTCCGCGCAGCCAATCGGGCTTTACGCAGACGGTGATCTCGAGATCGAGGGGGACGTAGGCGGCGGGGACGATCTCGAAGTCATGGCCGATACGCCGGAAGGGGGCGAGCATGGACGCGATCTCCCGCAAGAAGTTTGGCGGAGGGATCCTCGGTTCCGACGGAGTCGATGGCAACGCGCACGAGCGAGCGGTGGCCTGTCCAGCGCATGGTAGCGGCGGCGCGCTGGACGCGGGGATCACGCTCGGCGAGGGTAGCGTAGTCGGCGGCGGTGACGGCGCGTTCGAGCTCACTCCGGAGAGCGTAGGGACCGGCGAGACAGGCGGTGGAGACGGGCTCGGGATCGACGCCACCGAGGGCGGCCAGGGGGTTGCGGACGACGGTGATTCCGGGGTCAACGGCGGTGGCTCCGTCGCGAAAGGCGAGGGTGCCGATGGCCTCGGCGCCGACGTTGCCGGCCATGCCGCTGCCGACGCGATAGGTTGCGATGAGGGTCTCGCCGGGCGTGGGTGCCTTGGCGTTGACGCCGTCGCCGAAGCGGAGGTGGGCGAGTCCGGATTCGTCGACTTCGACGACGAAGTCGGGATCGTCACTGTCGCTTTGGAGGAGATCCTGGCGAGCGGTCCAGATGGTGCCGTTTCTTTCCGCCAGCGAGACATCTGGCATGGCGGCAGCGGGATCCTGTATGAGGAGATGCGCGGCGGGCTGGTTGGACGGAACGGGGGCTCGCGAGGTCACGGGGCCGTTGAGGAGTACGGGACGCCACGGGGGAGCGCTGAGGGTACGGGTGAGGAGACGGCCGTCGCGGCAGCGAGTCTTCTGGTAGGTGGCCGGAGGTACTGCCGGCAGGGCTTCGGCCGCTATGGTTCGCCCGTGGTCGGCGAGGAGGAGGTTCGCCCGGGCTACGCTGATCTGCATGGGGACGCACTCGTCGGGATGTGGGTTTGGAGACGGGGTGTTCTCATTGGTCGGCGGAACGAGAGCAGAGCAGACGAGAGTGAACGGAAGTGCATCCTCGATGGACCAGGAGATGGTCACAATGGGTTTGCGAAAGAGCGTGTCCTCACCGGGGTCGACCTGAGTGAGACGGACGATGTGGCGGTGGGTCGGGTCGGCATCGAAGGGGCTTCCGGTATCGGGGTTGACGATCTCTTCGAAGAGGAGAAACATTCCGGCGCGGAGGTTGTGGAGGGCTCGAAGCGGGACGGAGGTCGTGGTGTGGGCGGCTTCGATCCAATGGTCCAGCAACGTCGCCGAGGTTGCGCCGGCGGCGATGGAAAAGGTTTGATCGCCCCAGTTGTAGATAGGGATGGAGTTGTGCGCGGCGAAGAGATGGACGGGAGCAGGCTGAACGGGTTCGAAGTACTCGTAGCTTGCGTTGGGGGTGTTGAGCAGGTCGTCAAGCTGGGCCACGGGCGGACCGAGGAGCGGAGCGCCTGTCGAGAAGGCGATGTCCCGGGGGTTGAGGACTGCATCCGTGTTGGTCTCGATACTGATCCACACGCGGGCGTTGGAACCTTCGCCGAGCTTGTAGTCGATGAGGCGGAGATGGCGGCGGATGGAGATTCGCTGACGCGCGGTGTTGAGGTAGGCCTCGGTCGCGACGGCGTCCTGATAGTAGCTGAGGTAGTCCGCGGCATAGGCCAGAAGTTCGACGAGGGTGATGCCGAGGTCGGGGACGTGCTGCTCCTGCCAGGCGGGGAGGTTGAGCGCGAGGCGATCGAGAAACAGCTGGCGGAAGCTGGAGTAGTCCTTGGTCAGGTAATCGAGATCGGGCTCGGATCGCGGCGTGGCGAAGGGGGCGGGGGCCGTGGCGCAGTCGAGGTCGGAGGGGCAGTCGAGAACGAAGGAGAGGTCGGTTGTGGAGTAACGCGGATCGAAGTTGTCGAGGCCGGATATGCCGAGGGTGTAGGTGGAGCTGTCGCCGGGCTGATCCACGGTGAGGAGGACGCAGTTGACACGGTCTGGATCGTCGGCGGAGCAGAGGCGGAGATCGGTGAGGCGGGGGTTGATGCGGGCGCCGCCGGTGATGGCGAGGTTATCGAGCGTGATCTCCTCCGGTGCGTCGCCGAAGAAGAAGAGGGTTAGCGTAACGCGATCGGGGTCGACCTCGACGTAGTCGAGACCGTTGATGCCGCGCTCTCGCACGAGGATGCGACGACCGTCGTCAGAGCCTGTCGAGATGGGCGTTGTGCTCATGCGATCCTCTGGGTCAGGTCGACCTCGATGGGTGTGTTGGTGGACCGGATGATGTAGATGAGGGTGACGTTGAGGGTGGAATCGTCGCTGGTGACCTCGACGCCGCGTACCTCGATGAGGTCTCCCAGGTAACGTTGCAGGGCTGCCTGGATGGAAAACTGAACCGTTGCGGCGAGCTCGAAGCTGTTGGGAGCGAAGACCAGTTGCATGAGTCCGCTTCCGAAGTCCGGACGGTTGGGCCGCTCGCCGGGTCTTGTGAAGAGGATCTGGCGGACCATTCCGGCGATGTGGTTCTCGTCGGTGTCGAGCGCCGTTCGGCCTCGGGAGTCGAAACGAAATGGGAAGGCGATGTTCATGGTTTTGGAGAACTCATGAGTTCAGGCACCGAGCACGGTGAGCGCGCCACTGTTGATGTATGTTGGTCCGTGGATTTCGATCCGCGGGGCGATGATACGGATCGCGTCCGGACTGATCACGATCATGGAGGCACCGCTCTGGATGACGATGCCGGTGGTGAGGATTCCTGGCGGGAGAGGGCCATCACAGAGGGCGATGCTGTTTTGGGCGAGTGTGCCAAGCACGATGGGTGGAGTTGCCGGGGTTCCTGCGTTGGCGAGAATCGGCTTGTCGGCCAGGGCGCCTCTCCAGCAGCCGGTCCAAACGGCCTGGTCCGCATTGCCGTTTTCGAAGATGATGTAGACCCCGGCACCGGGGGGAGGCACCCAGAACAGTCCCATACCGGCGCCTGTCATGGGGCTGGCCGACGATGCCCAGATGCAGGGGTCATCGCCGAGGACGTCGGGCACCTGGACGAGAACGCGGCCCATCCCGAGCGGATCGACGTTGGTGACGACGGTGCCTCGATAGGTGCCGTTGTATTCCTTCTTCTTTGGGCAGGTACCGGAACTCGGCAGACTCATGGGAGAACCCTCGGGGTAAGTGAGATTAGGCCATCGCGGCCAAGGGTGAAACTCTGCTTGTACTCGCCGCGCTTCAGCTTGTGGGTCACGCTTTTGACGTAGTAGAAGCCGTCGTAGGCCAGACCCGCGCCGCGAACCGAGACGAGTTGCCTGGCCTTGAGTACGTGCCCATACCGCAGGACATCGAGATCTCCCGAAGCGCTGATGCTGTCAGAAGCCATCGCGGTACACGCGAGGCCGAGCAGCGCGGCCCTGATCGGGTTGAGTGAAGCCGTCATATCGAGCGGACCCGAGCGAAGCGGGGACGCGGGTCTAGCGGCGAGAGGGGGACGGAGGAGGCCGATATCCGGGATGGGAATGGGTATGGAGAGTTTTGTGATCGGTTCCGTTACGTTTACCGTGAGCCCTTTCTTAGCGAGGCCGTCGTAGCTGAAGCTCATCGACTCGACGTTGGTTTCGGCGTCCATGTTGACGTTGAGCGCGGGCTGCGGGATGCCGATGCGGACCTCCGGTCCCCAATAGGCGATGTTGACGCCTGGGAGTGGACCGGGCTCGATGTAGAAGACATAGCCGGCTGCCGCGGCGAGCTCGTTGATATAGGCCAGGTCGGTTCCGGTCTGGATGGGGATCTGCTCAACGGGGTTGGGGATGTCCATGAGGATTGTCGGGATGGGCAGAGGGATGATGCCGTAGCGAAAGTATTTGAGGCAGATGAGAGCGACGCGGGCCTCGGCGGGAAGGCCGGGGAAGCAGGACTTTTCGTCGTCGAGGTCCATGGCGAGGGTGAGGTCCTCGCCGGTGATGGTGAAGGTGGATTTGGCGGGGTCGTTGCTGGGGGTGTACTCCTGCCGCGTGATGATGCCGTCGACGAGGACGTGGGGGACGGCGCCGATGACGGCGACGAGGATGATGCGCCTGCCGGGGTCGGCGAAGCCGGCGGGTATGAGCGTGGTGAGGATCTGCGAACCCTTGCTGATGGAGAAGGAGAGCTGGAATCCGCTGGCCTGGCCGGCGGTTGTGGTGACCTGCGCGCTTTCGAGCGCATCGATGACAAACTGGGGCACGGGGACCGGGATGAGCGGACCGAAGAGCAGACTGAGGTAGACGCCATTAAGCACCGGTGACCCCCTGGAGGCCCTGCGGCAGGGCTATTCCGATGGTGCGTCCCGGCGTCGCGGTGAGGTCGTCGGGACGCATGGCGTTGTTGGCGTCGCAGATCCGCCAGAAGGCGAGGGGGTCGCCAAGAGTGGCGGCGGAGATGTTGTCGAGGCGATCCCCGTCGATGATGACCTGGACGCGGATGACGGTGAAGTCGCCGGCCGGCGGGAGGAATCGCCGGAGGAGATAGGGGACCTGGCGATTGCCGACGACGAGCATCCTTGTGCCGGTGCCGTAGTACCTGCTGGTGATCGGGAAGAGTGGAGAGACCTGGAGGGAGTTCATCAGAACCTCACACCGAGAGCGGAGGCAGAGCCGTACGCGAACTGCCTGGCGAGGGTCTCCTTGCTGGCCTGATAGGAGAGGTACATGCTGCCGCCGCTGCCGTTTGCGAAGCCGAGGTCCATGACGCTGAGGACACGCATGCCGAGGCTGATGCGGGCGCGGATGGGGTTGAGCGATGGATCGAAGGCCTCTTCGGTGATGCTGAACTCGGTGATGCGGACGGGGACTATGCGCTGCGCGCTCCAGACGAAGAGCGTGAAGGCGGCTTCCATGGGGACGACCTCGAGGATGCCCATACCTGCGAGGCTGTTGGTATGGGTGAGCTGTTTGACGGTGGGATAGATGAGCATTTCGAGGGCGGCCAGCTGGGGGTGGAGGCCGTTGTGGACGATGAGCTGATTCTGGTCGGGGCACTCGAGCTGATCGGTGACGTCGACCTCGGCCTCGAGCTTGATGGTCTCGATGGGAGGTCCCTTGAGGCGAAGAGCTTCGAGGCGATCGCCGGGTTCGTTGCCGGCTCCCTGAACCTGGAGGGTGCGGGTCAAGGTGTCGGGGTTGTACTGGAGGACGATGATGTTCTGGACGACAGAGGCGGCGGGGTTGTAGACGACGATGCCGCCTTTGAGGAGTCGCGGGGATCCGGGGAAGACGCTCATGAGCGGATGGCCCCTCCAATGGCGCGGGCGACATCGCGGCCGACGATGCGTGGCGCGGGGCTGGATGAGAGGTGGACCGGAGCTGCCTCCACCCTGGCGAGGTTTGACGGCTTCCATGGGGCGTGATGGAGACCAGGGGCGGCGAGCACGGAGGCAAGTTCGCGTTCGATGGCGAAGCGGAGCGCGCCCGCGTCTTTCCAGGAGAGAGCGGTTCCGTCCAGCACGATGCGATCGATGTGCACGTGTATTTTCAAGCGGCGGCCCCTGACTTGCCGAGGTCCTGGAACTCGGCTTCGTTGAACAGGCGATCCATCTTGAGGAACTCCTGGCGGGTTGCGGCGAGGACGGTTTTCATGTCGACGCGGGAGTCGTTTTCTGCGGCGGTAAAGGCGGCCTGGAGGGCGATGTTCTGAATGGTGCCGCCGGTGATGGTGAAGCGGGCGAGGCGGTCGAAGTCGAGCTCGTGAAGGGGGGTTTCGGGGGAGAAGGCACGCATCCAGAGACGCCGGCGCTCGGCGGGCCCGGGGAATGGGAAGTCGATGATGTAGTGGATGCGACGGATGAAGGCGGCATCGAGGGCGTGCTTCATGTTGGTGGCAAGGATGGCGAGTCCGCGATAGGACTCCATGCGCTGGAGCAGGTAGTTGACCTCGACGTTGCCGTAGCGGTCGAGGTGGTCCTTGACCTCGGTTCGTTTTCCGAAGAGGGCATCGGCTTCATCGAAGAAGAGGATGGCACCACCGTCTTCTGCGGCGTCGAAGATGCGGCGGAGATGCTTTTCCGCTTCGCCGATGTATTTGCTCATGACGGTTGAGAGGTCGACGCGATAGAGCGCCAGGCGCAGCTCGTTGGCGAGGATCTCCGCAGCACGCGTTTTGCCGACGCCACTTGCGCCGACGAACAGAGCGCTGACACCGAGGCCGCGGCCGAGTTTGCGTTCGTAGCCCCAGTCGACGTGGACACGTGTGCGATGCTTTACGCGGGAAGCGATGGAGTGCAGGAGTTCGAGCTCGGCGGGCGGAAGGACGATGTCGTCCCACTGCGAATGGGTCTGCACCTCGGACGCAAGATCGCTGAGACGAGGGTCAAGGGAGCGGACGCACTCGGTCCAGAGGCGGGCAGGCAGATCTCCCTTCTTTGCGGGCTTTGCTGCGCGGGCGTAGGTTGCGATGCGCGTGATGTCAGAGAGATTGAGGTTGAACTGCCCGGCCAGGAGGTCGGCTGTGTTCCCATCTCCATCGAGAGCGGCCGTCCAAGCGTCACGCTGATCCACCTTGTCGGGCTTTTGGATGCGGAGCAGGAAGCCGCGGGACGAGGAACGCTTTGTGGGTTCGACGCAGCCGATGAAGACGGTGGCGTTGAGCCCGGAGAGAAGGCGATCGATGGCCTGCCCGACGGGTGAAGTGGCGAGGTCCTGATCATCGGCATCGATGTAGAGCGCGAGGGGTGCGAGGCTGGCGTCGCGCTGCCATAGCCGGGCGAACAGTTCGGTGTCGAGGGGGGCGGACGGGAGGACATCGGCGGCGATTCTGAACAGGGCCTGGCCCTGGGCCGCGGATGCATGGAGGGCGATCAGTTCTTTTGCGGCCGGATCGGGGCCGGCGAGGTAGACCGGCGTCACGGAGCCGGAGTCGGCCTGCCAGCGCTCGAGGATCATGTTGACGAGGGAGGTCTGCGATGGGGGAAGGGCGGCCTGCGGCGATGGTGAGACGCGCCCGAGGAAGGGGCTGAGGCCGGCCTCGATCTGGTGGATGCCTTTGAGGAAGTGGAGGATGCGCTCGTCGATGCGGAGCTGACTGGAGGTCATGGATCGGGCGTGGAGCTGCACCTCGAGGAGGCGCCAGAAGCGGAGAGGCGCGGCGGGCGTGAGGGACTCCCATGCGCCTTCTTCAAGGAGCGAGAGGGCGAGGGCGAAGGTGGGGAATCGTTGATCGGGATCGTTCGCGAGCCGTGCGCAGAGGGCCGGGATCTCGGTATCGAGTTCCGCGGCGGCGGCCAGGATGAGGATCTGCTGATCGAAGGTGGAGAGGTGGAGGCGATCGGCAAGGAGGGCCATGGCACCGGCGGGCTTTGGGAATGCGGCGCTGGCCTTTGCGGGCTTCTGGGGCTTTCGGTCCTTCTCGTCTTTCGGGTCTTTTTGGTCCTTCTGATCCCTCTCACTCTTCGGAAGTTGATCTTTCGGGGGTTCTGCGGCGCGCTGGAGTCTTTGCCGGATCCAGTCCACGGCTGCGCCGAGGTATTCTGCGTTGACCTGTCCCCAATCGCGTTTTTCTCTCAATGGATCACCAGCTTTCGATCGAGGAACACGGGCGGGGCTTTTGACATGTCGACGACGAGGCTATCGACGCCGTCCACGCGAAGCCGAAGGAGGTATTCGCCGGGGACGGCGGGTGTCACGTTGAAGCTGAGCTTGCTGGTGGAGGTGGTGATGGCGGGGCCGAAGACCTCCTGATCACCGACGAGAAGCGATACGGTCTGGCCTTTGACGACGGCCGGGATGACGTCGATGGTGACGGCAACGGCGCCTTGCGCGGCAGTGACGTTGATGGGGAAGGTGTTTTGAATCGCGGGTGCGATGGGGAGCGCGACGGGCTGGCTGAAGCGGGTTGTCTGGTCCTTTGTGCCGGGCTTGGAGATAAGGACTGCTTGCACCGAGTAGCTGCCCGAGACCCAGGCCGCGGCGGCTGGGTTGAGCACGACAGAGAAGCTGGTGGGGGTGGCTCCGGCCTGGGCTGGAAGAGTGGCGGGTGTGGTGAGCCACCCGTTCGAGAGCCTTGCCTGCACGGTGTCGCCGGCGAGAGAGATGCCACGGAAGGTGACGGTCTCCCCTACCTGCGCACCGAAGACGCCTCCGGAGGTATCGACGCCTGTGATGAGCGCGGTGTTTGAATCCAGGTTGGCCTGCGCATGGATCCCCGAGTCGTCGCGGCCGCGTGTCAGTATGGGTGCGGGCGTCTTTGAGGGGCGCGTGCTGCTGATGAGGACGACGGTGGCCTCGTAGGCGACGGACAGGCGGTACTGGGTCTGGAATCCAGACCAGAGCCGGAAAGCGTCGTCGATGCTTAGGGGCTGGAGTGTGAACCGGATGCGTTCGAGCTGATCGCCGACGTCGTTGCCGGCGAGGGCGGTGCGGATCTCGTCACGGCCAAGGAGGGGATGGTCGTGCATGATGCTCATGGCGCGCCCGAGGAGCTGGTGGCTGAAGGGGCGTTGGACGTCGTTGTCGCGCCCGTAGGCGGTGAGGAGGTAGTAGAGGTTGAGGGCCAGCGTGGGGCTTGCGGACTCACCCGGTTTGGTCTGGGGCGGGTCGAGGTTTCGGTACGCGGCGTTGGGCATGGTCTGGTAGAGAAAGATGTTGAGCTGGTTGGCGCTGTCTGTGCCTGTGCGGGCACGGTCGAGTGTTTGGAGCGTGATGGTGGTGTCGGACAGATCGGATTCGAGGGCGATGCCGGCGGCGAGCAGATTGCGCAAGGTCGCCGTGACGGCTGCGATCCCGAGTGAGTTGCTCACAGGGCACCTGATCCGTCACGTCGTTTGAGGTAGTCGGCGAGCTGCAGCGAAGAGTTGGTCCTGTCGCGCTTCTCCTGAGCCGGTGAGGCGAGGTTTGCGCGCACATCGACGCGGCCGATGGTGATGTGTATTTCGGGCTCGGCGGGGCCGGCGCCAAGACGTGTGGATTGCCGGAGGCTGGGGGCGTTGCGGGGTCGACGATCGCTCGCGATGGGGAAGGGTGCAGGCCGATTGGAGGGCCGCAGTGCCGGTGGGTTCGACGCGGTTTCTGTGAAGACGGCGGGCGGATCAGGTGCTTGACGCGTTGCGGAGACGGCTGCCGGTATGGGTGCGGACGAGGGTGCGGGGGCGGGTAGGTCCGGCATGGTGGCGGAGGGGGATGGGAGTGGCGCGTTGGCGGGCGGTACGGGCGAGGGAGGTTGGTCGCGGGTGTGTGCGACGGGCGATGGAGGAGAGGTTCGCGAGCCTGGACGAGCAGGTGAGGCGAGGTTTGGCGCTGCCTCGGGTGCGGGGTTTGGCTTGTCGCGAATGGCGGGGGGAGTTGCCGTGGTGGTTCTGTCGGGGCGGGCGGACTGCTCGGGAGTCGGGACGGTGGAGAGGGTGGGCGTCGGGGATGGGCGGTGTCTCTCTGGTGGTATGAGCGCTGCGGGGATCGGGATCTCGGGCTGGGCCTGGGTGGGGTTTGTGGGAGGGGGGTTCACGGCGTCGGTTTGGAGTCGGGGCGCGGGGGAGTCGGCGGGAGTTGCGCTTTCGGCGTGTCCTTCCGCGGGGTGGCGGAGGGCTTCCAAGCGATGGAGTTGCGGGGACTCTGGCGCGCGCGACGGCGGGAGGCCGGTGTCGGGTACACGGGGGTCGAGGTCGAAGGAGCTCTCGAACTCGCGGACGCCTGGTGTGTCTTCCTCGGCGAAGATGGGGATGGCGCGCGGCCTGATTCCGCGGGCGGTGCCCAGGGAGCGCGCGGCGATGTTCGAGAGGAAGTCGCTCATGCCTCCGCCAATCGGAGGTACATGCGCCGGCGAGCCGGGTGCATGGTGAGGATTTCGGACTCGGACCATCCGTAGTGGATGGCGAGGGTATGCACCTCGCGAAAGATGCGTGCGGCTGCGCTTGTGATCTCTGCCCAGAGAAAGCTGACAACGTCGAAGATCTCGGTCCAGGAGTGACTGCAGGAGGGGCAAAGAAAGGCGAAGTTGGTGGTGGACTGCGGATCGGCGGCTTCCATCTCGGCGCCGAGGAGGTCGAGGAGGTCGACGGGAAGCTCCCGGTACATGGAGGGAGGGACGAGCTCGTCCTGATGCTGGACGTGGAGGAGGCAGCGCCCAAGCAGCATTTCCTTTGCGGCATCGACCGCCCTGACGGAGCACAGGGCCGCGGCATCGGCCGCGGTGGGGGATCGGAAGGAGACGCGGTAGTCTCCGAAGACGCGCTCGGCGACGGAGCTCTCCGGGGACGGGACGAGGAGAGAGTCGAGGCGGAAGGTGAATTCGGCGAGGTCGCCGCATGCGGGGCAGATCGCGGTGGCGTCAGCTACGGGCCCGAAGAGTCTTTCTCTGACCCTGAGCAGAAGCGCGTCTCGATCTCCTACGCGAAGGACGCCGGCTGTCTCGACCGTTTGATTTGCGAGGTGCACGAGCAGAAGCAGAGCCTGTCTGCCGGGCATTTCCCCTTGAGCCTGATCCCATACGGATAGCAGGCTGCTGGACGTTTGGGAGTTCATGGGGCCCCTCTAGGGTGTCGTGAAGGTGGGTTCGGGCTGTTCAACGACACTGGTGTCTCGCAGCCAGCCTTCGTTTTCCAGCTTGATGTGCTGAATCGCGACCGCGTTTGCATTTGCGTCGAAGTCGGGCAGAGCCTGGTACTCGGATACCCAGCAGCGATAGATCTGGTAGGCGAGAACTGTCTGGCCCGCTTCATTCATGACTTCGAGGATGATGTCTTTCCGGAAGTCTTTGAGCGACACCTCGCTTCCGAGGCCTTGCTGCAGCTGCCAGACCTTGTTTGCCCACTGTTCGAAGTCCTTGTCCTGGGTGACGCCGCGCTCGAGGGTGATGGCGTCGTACTCGGTTCGTCCGGGTGATTTGCGGCTGGTGCTGGGATCGCCACCCTCGCGGTGAGTCACGGTCTGGGTGGTCCGTTTCAACGCGCCGACCTTGCTGACTCCCGCGACATAGCGGCCATCCCACTTCACTCGGAATTTGAAGTTCTTGTACGGGTCAAATCGAGTTGGATTGACTGGAAACTGGGGCATCACTGTCACCTTATAGTTGGATTTGTCCCGCCATCTGCTCAATCTGAATGACTACGAACTCTGCGGGTTTGAGAGGTGCGAAGCCGACGATGATGTTGACGATACCCAGATCGATGTCATTCTGCGTGGTCGTCTCCTTGTCGCACTTGACGAAGTAAGCGTCGGCCGGGGAGCTTCCCTGAAAGGCTCCCTGACGGAAGAGGTTGTGCATGAAGGCGCCGACGTTGAGGCGGACCTGGGCCCAGAGCGGCTCGTCGTTGGGCTCGAAGACGACCCACTGGGTACCGCGGTAGAGACTTTCTTCGAGGTAGAGTGCGAGCCTGCGAACGGGGATGTACTTGTAGTCGTCCTCGAGGATGTCCGCTCCGGCGAGTGTTCTAGCGCCCCAAACGACGGGACCGATGACGGGAAAGGTGCGGAGACAGTTGATGCCGATGGGGTTGAGGAAGCCGTTTTCCCCGTCGGTCAGCTTGACGGCCATTTGGGAGACGCCGTTGATGCTCGCATCGAGACCTGCGGGCGCCTTCCAGACGCCTCGCTGGGTGTCTGTGCGTGCGAAGATGCCGGCGAGGGCGCCCGAGGGGGCGAAGTCCTGGAACTGCCCGTCGGAGATGGGATTGGCTTCGGTGATGCGGGGGAAGAACAGGGCCGCGTTACGGCGATTGTTTCCGATGGGAGCGACGAATGCGTCCAGGCCGTCTACCGCTTTCTGCATCGTTGTCCAGAGGACGGACGGATCGACCAGCAACATGGCACGACGTTTGGTGCAGTACGCGGATGCGGCCGTGAGTACGGCGGCCGACTGGTCGGCGTCTGGAGCGTCAGGGGGGATGCAGAGGAGATTGAAGAGGTCTACGTGCTCGAGGCTGTAGAGCCCCTCTTTGTTGGCCTCCATGCCTGGGCCGGCGAAGTCTGCGTCGCGCAGGGCGCCACCGTCGGAGCCGCCACCCTTCTTGGGGTCAGGGGCCGATGGAGTCGGCTTCCCGGTTGGATCCAGAGCCGCCTCCTTCGGAAGGACGCCAGCGGAGTCGTCGGAGGAGGTGGCGAGGGCGGAGTTGTTTGCGAGGACAGCCTGAACATAGCGTGGGTCGCCTGAGTTGCGGGAGACGTTCAGGAAGGTCTCGGTTTTGAGGGTACGTCCGCTGACTGGATCAACCTGAGACACCGTGAGATTGAAGGTGATGCGAACCTGGCCGGTGGCGGGCTTTTCCCGGGTGTTGTAGTCGACGATGGCTCGGAGTCCTGCTCCCCAGGAGCCTTCGCTTGCTGCCAGGAGCCTGAAAGGGGCCTTGACGGTGTCCTTTCCGCTGGAGTCGAGCTTTGTTCCGTCGATGTCGATCTCCGCTGCGGCTGCTGGCGGCGTCGGTGCTGGAGCGCCGGGAGCAGGCGGGGTAGTGGGCGGTGGCGGGGGTGTTCCGAGCAGGCGCACCACCACTCCCTGGCTTCCGCCGTTCAGGTAGAAGTCTCGGACGGCGAAACCGAGGGTGTAGCCTGTCGCGATGCCGCCGAAGAGGCGCTCGAAGTCGGAGTAGCTGGTGATGAGCTGCGGCTGGTCAACGGGGCCCATGGGAGCGCGACCGATGAAGGCAGTGATGGACGTGGCGACTCCCGTGATGGTGCGGACACCGCTCGGGATCTCTTCAACGTAGACCCCTGGATACGTGGTTTGTACTGGCATCCTCTGAACCTCTCATTTCGCAGTTTCATAGCTCGCGCAGGCCGAAGGACGGCGGGGCGATGGAAGACCTCAGGAATTTGCGGGGGCCGGGACCGGGTTCAAGGACGCCGAAGAACAGGTATTTGGGGGGCCGGAGGTACAGGTGTTCGAAGGGGGCCGAAGATCGTGGCTCGTAGGAGCCGGAGTCTTTGGGCCCGCGAAAGAGAATCACCAGATCCGCTTCCGGGCCGCTTGGATTCCGAATCCTAACCCTTGAACGTCAGGGTGTCAAAACAAATATGCGATAAGTGCGGAGGAAGGTTGGGTTGCCGGGGTTGAACGATGCGAGGAGCTTAGGGGGTGACAGAGAGGAGGGACAACGGGCCTGTCCTGGGGGTGTTCAACGGACCGGGTTTTCGCGCGGTGTTGCGTGCGGAAATACAGATGGTGATGAGGATCAATTTGAGGGGTAGACTGTTCGCGTGGCGATGCTTGTATGTACGGGTGCGGCGATGCAGTGCAGCCTGGGGACGCTTCCGTCTGTGCTGAAGATATTGCCTCCGAAGAAGGTTCTTACGACGTTGCCGGCAGCGACGATCGCCGACATGAAGCCAATGGACAACATCGCACCTTTCGGGCTGTGCACCTCACCTGCGAACCCGGTGGTTGCTTCGGCGACGGCTGCGGCATCGGGTGTCCTGACGCCGATGCCCTGCGTGCCGGCGCCGTCTTCGCCGTGGACGCCTGGGTTGCCCCAGATCACGATCGGTGTTGTGCCCGCGTTGGATATGAAGTCGACGCTGGCGTGTACCTGGGGTGGGGTTATCAAGATAACGAGTCCGGGGCAGGGGCAGGCGTCGGGAGTCTGAGGCGGCCGCCGCCTGTCTTATTTACGGATTACAACGACGTTCAACAGGCTTGCAGCGTCCGTTGAACGGATCAGGCGAGGGTTCCTGTGGACCACCTTGCCTGGAGCTGATCGGGTGTGTCGCAGTAGTAGTTGCGGTCGCAGAGGCCGATGCCGGGCACGGGAGCGGGACGCACTCCCATGGCTCCGTCGGTGTACTGCCACAGGGTCCAGGAGCTCCAGTTGGGTGGGACAACTGGTGTTGGGCCGTACTGCGAGAGCCAGAACCAGCAGTTCTGGAAGGTCGGATCGGAGAGGCCGCCGAGAAATTTTTTGAGGTAGTAGCCGCCGTAGATGCCAGGCCAGCGACCGAGGGCGGAGTGGACGTGAACGAGGAATTCTCTTCCATCCTCGATGGTCATGCTGGCGCCCTGAGGATTGCCCTCGAAGTCCAGGACGAGAAGGGTGTCGGTCGATGGCTGGACTGTGTTCAGGAAGAACTCTGCCTGCGCGACGCCGTCGCCGCCCACACCGAAGTGGTAGGCGCCCCAGAGGATGCCTGCATCGCTTGCCTGTGTAGAGTTCCGTGCGTAGAGAGGGTCCACGTAGAGTGTGCCCTGCGTGGCCTTGTGGATCACGCCCAGAACGCCGTTTTGCTGGGCGCGGGCGAGATCGACGTTGCCGTTGTGGTGAGACAGGTCGACTACAACATCCGCATAGGGCATGGTGTCACCTCTGTGTTTGAGATCGTGTCAACGTTTGGAACTGGATCAGCTTCGAATTTCGGACCTGGCATCGTTTTTGCGGACAGATGCGCACAGCGCGGGATCACTTGTTGTTTGGATCTTTGGAGGCTTCCACGTCGCTCTTTTCCCGGGGTTTGATCGTAGACCGGACGACCATGAATTGATTCAGCGTGTCGAACCAGAAGGGGGCACCCAGCGTCATGGCGATGGCGGTGAGGAGCCAGCCGGTGACAACGAAGAGCAGGCTGCTGAGAGAGAACGATTGCACGAACGCGGTGCCCTGTCCGTGCTCTTCCATCCACGGGTACATGGAGGTGTTCCAGCCTATGGGAAGAGCGAGCGTTTGAAGGACGGAGAGGTCCTTCGAGGCGTCCGCACTGGGAGCAAACTTGGAGTTCTCCCTGGCGTACTGTTCGGCGCTTGTCACGGCGTAGGAACGGAGCGCCGGGTTCATCCACAGGGCGCGTCCTACGGTGATGGAATCGACGTTGAGACTGACGGCGATGATGAGACCGATGAAGAAGAGGACCAGCTGAGTTTTGCGTTTGTACCAGCCGGCGGCGCGGTCCATGCCGTCGTCGTACCAGGCCTCGAAGGCGGCGAGCGTCTTCGGGATGTCTCCTCCAGACTGCTTCACCAGTGTGACGATGGCTTCCTTGCCCTTGCTGTCCGGGAGCTTCTCGAGGCTGGCAAGCATTGCGGGGAGATTGCTGGGAGGCCCGGCGGGGCCTATGGCAAGAAATTCGCCTCCAGGGCGGGCGATCTTGTCGGGGAAGAGGAGATCGAAGAGAGCACTGGAAAAGGTGCGCGAAGGGATGTAGGAGGGGAGGTTCGTGCCCAGCTTTCGGTACCACGGGATGATGTTCTGGGCCGGTCCGCTTCGGTAGAGGCTTTGGACGAGGCCATGATCGTAGATGGCCTGGGCGAGGGTGATTGCCGGGGTCTTGACGCCGGTTCCATCATCCTTTGCCAGGGATTTGAGGCCGCCGGTAAAGAGGCTCTGAATACCCTTTTCGAGATTTTTTGCGCGGGAGCCGAGAATGCCGGCGATCGCTTCGTTGATGGCGGTGCAGAAGAGGCTCAGAAGGAGGTAGATCAGAGCCATTCCGACGGCGACTTCGAGTGTGGTGGAGTTTAGCGTTGGAGCGCTCCCTTAGCTGATCTAAACGAGGCCCAATTTGTTTGCGCGGCGATGCGGATCTTTCGTGATTGCTCGCGGCTTTCGAGAGGTTATGAGGAAGGGTGGCGTTTGTCAAAGGGAATCGCCGCCGATTTCCTATGCTGAAGCCACGGGTTGCGGTTGGGAGCAAGAAAACTCCCGGCGGTTTTGGCCGCCGGGAGGGTGGGTGAGGACAGCGATGAATCAGTGGCCGATGCTGATGGTTATGTTGGCTGATCCGGAGGCGTACTGGGTTGTTCCGGAGTAGGTTGCTGTAAGGGCATGGGTGCCATAGGCGAGTGCTCCGGCGGACATGGTTGCGTTTCCGTTTGCATCGACCGGTGCGGTTCCAAGGAGCCTGGTGCCGTCATAGAACGAGACGGAACCGAGGGCACTTGGGGGACCCGCGCTCCAGGAGGTGATGGATACGGAGAGGTTGATGACGGTTCCGGCCTTTGCGTACCAGGTGGACGGGGTGAGGGCTACGTTGACTGGAGCGGCGGAGACGACGAAGGTCTGGAGTGGAAGGACGAAGGCGCCCCAGTTGCCCTGTTCCGGGTAGGTGATGACCATGGTGTGGGTGCCCACGGTCGGCTTCTTGATTCCGAACAGAGCGTGGCTTACTGCGTTGAGTGGAACGGCGACCGGGGCGGCGCCGTCGTAGCTGTAGGTGATGTAGCCCTGGCTCGGACCGGAGTCTGGGTTGGCGTCGCACTGGATGTCAGGACCGTAGGCGAAGGTGTGGCCCCAGCAGTCGACCTCTGCGGTTGTGGTTCCCCGGCTGACGTTGATGGTGAGGGGAGCGGAGAAGACGTTGGTGCTGACCGCGTCGTTGTAGAAGGCTGTCAGCGAGTGGGTACCGAAGGAGAGTGAGGGTGTCATGTACCACGAGTAGCAGCCGCCGCCGTTGACCTTTTGCGTGGTCAGGAGAGTGGTGCCGTCGTAGATGCTGATGGTGCCCGTCGCGGCCTTGCCGTTGACGAGAGTGACGCAGGGGTTGAGGTTGGTGGAGTTCGGGTAGGAGAAGGCGGTGCTGCTGGCCTGCAGGGTGACGGTTGCGGTTTTGGTTGCGGTGAAGGCCTGGGTTACGGCGGTCGCGGGCTGGTAGTTGGTGTTGCCGGCCTGGTTGGCGGTGACGGTGAGGCTGCCCGGACCGGTGATGGTCAGGAGGTTGCCGGTGACAATTGCCGGGCCGGTCACGGTATAGGTGACTGGATTTCCGGAGGCTCCGCCGGTGCCGTTCAGTGTCAGCTGAGAGTTTGCCGAGACTGCGGATGGCATGGTGAAGGTGATGGTCTGCGGGCTGGCGGTGATGGCGAGCTTGCCGGGAACGAAGAGGAAGCTGTAGTTCGCAGCGGTGAGGGTGCCGGGTGAGGGTGTGATGAGGTAGGTGCCTACAGGCGATGTGGCGGTGGCAGTGGTGGAGTTGGCGGCGCGCACCTTTGACGACGCCCGATGCGTCGCCGTTGACGAAGCCGGTGATGGTGTCGGTGAAGGCGGGGTTGGCGGCTCCGTAGACGCGCGTGGCGGAGTTCGCTGTGACCGTCAAGACGGCGGGATTCACGGTGATGGTTTTGATTACAGGGGTTGCGGCGTTGTAGTTTGCGTTGCCGGCCTGCGTTGCGGTGACGGAGCATGAACCCGGCGTGGTGGTATGAAGCGTGCCAGCCACGATCGAGCAGTTCCCGGTTGCGGCGAAGGTGACGGGCAGACCGGAGGTGGAGGTGGCAGAGAGAACCATGGCCGGATCGCCATAGGTCACGCTGGTGGGGGCGGAGAAGGAGATGGTCTGGTTAGCCGGAGCGACGGTGACCGCGGTCGAGCAGGTGCTTGTGAGCTTCTGGGTATCGGTTGCCGTGACCGCCACGGTGTGAGCGCCGAGAGTGGCGAAGGTCTGGCTGAGTGATAGGGCTGTGGTTGTGCTGGTGGCAGGGACGTTGTCCGTGCGAACAGCGGTGCCGTCGACCGACCAGACGACGCTTACTGCGTTGCCCTGGGCGTCGGTGACCTGCAGTGGGATAGAGATCGCCGTGTTGTACTGGGCGGTCAAGGGAGCGGAGCAGGCGAGGGTTGGGGGGACGATGTTCTGGACGTAGATGGTGAGTGAAGCGAGGACCTGCTCGAAGGTGTCGTTGGTGGCGCTGTAGGTGATGACGTAGCTGCCGACCTGTGCTGCGGTTGGGGTCCACGAGAAGGTGCTGGCGACGGCCGGGATGAGCGCCTGGTTGGTGTTGGTGACGGTGGCGCCGAGGGGGAGGCCGGTGGCGTTGAGGGTAACGCGGGAGTTTGCGGCGGTGTCATCCCCGGTAGCGGTGAAGGTGACGGGTGTTCCTGCCTGCACGGTGATGGGACCGGCGTTGCTGAGGGCGAGTGTGGGTGGGGCCTCGGTGCTGGAGACGAACTTGAGGATGACATCAAGCGGGACGTTCGACTTCACCTTGCCGGTTGCGTCGAGGTCCTGAACCATGAACTGCACGGTCCAGAGGTCGCCTGACTTGGGCGCGGCGAAGCCACAGGACTTGGTGATCTGCGTGGTATCCCAGGTGACCTGGCCGGTGGTGCTGTTGACGCTGAGGCCGGAGGGCTGCTGTGAGGCACAGCTGAAGGAGGCGGCGCCGTACATCTCGGTTGCGGTGGACAGGCGATAGCTGAGGACGTCGCGGTCGAGATCAGATGCGGTGATGAAGAAGCCGGTGGTGGCCTGGAGGGGGAGCGTGATGATGGCGGGCATTGAGACGACGGGCGAGTGGTTGACCGGGCTCGCGAAGGGGCTGACGGAGGTCTGCATCTGCAGCGTCTGGTCGTGGCCGGAGATGATGGTGCTGACGCGGCAGCAGACGCTGTAGGACGCGGTGTAGGGGCCGTTGCCTGTGTAGGTGTGGGTGACGGTGCCGGTGGACGAGAAGTAGTCTTCGGCGGAGTTCAGGGAGGTGACGGTGGTCGTTACGTTGGCGGTTGCACCGTCGCCGAAGTTGAACGGGACGCTGACGGTGGCGCCAACGGCGCAGGCGCCCGAGGTGCAGCCGGCGCTGGCACGCTGCGAGTACTGGATGGTGAACTGGACCTGCCCAGCGGTGGAGGTTGGGGACCAGCTGATGCTGGTGCCGCGAAGGTGGCTTGCAGAGGCGGAGGTACAGGCAGAGGCGAGTGCAAAACAAGCAAGAAGAGCAAGGGAGAGTGAAGAGAATCTTTTTTTCATGTGTTCCTCTTTAGAAGGTGATGGTCAGGGATCCGATAGGTGCGTTGGGGACGTTCAGACGGGTGGCGGTGAAGGTGCCGGTTCCCTTGGTGGTATGGCTGAACTGCACGGTGGCCCCGGTGAGGTCGAGCTGGATCCCGGTGAGCGTGGTGGCGAGATGGTTGGCTGCAATGCCTGCGACGCCGGTGCGTACGGAGCCCTTGATGACGCCGAGTTGAACGAGCGACTCACTGGCGTCGCCGTCGGAGCTCATGGCACCGAACTGGACGTAGGAGACGTTGAGTGCCCACTCACCACCGGTGACCATGCCGCTGGGATTGACTGTGAGCGCGAGGGTCAGAACGCCGGGGAGGTCACCTGTGATGTTGCCGACGAGGATCATGCGTCCTTTTGCGTCGATGGACTCGGAGGCGTTCGATAGCGTGAGGTGGTGCGTGGTCGTCGACTGTGCGGGGAGGAGATGAGTGGAACCAAGGGTGAGGGCCAAGGCGCCGGCGATGAGGAGCCTTGATTTCCAACCTGTATTTGTCATTGAGTTCACCTTCGAGGGAGAGTACGTCCGGGTGCGGAGCAGGGCACACCAGAGCTGGGCCGGTCGCGAGATCGGGCAGAGGGGACAGTGTTTCGAGATCGGCAGGGGAGCGCGTGGCCGGGGAGGGGGTTGGAGAGCTTGTGTGGGTGTGGGCGGCTGAGTTGCGGAGCTCAGCAGGCGGTTATGGAGTCGATGTCTGGGTCGTGGTGGTTTCCTGGAGTGTCGAACCTGAAGCGAGTTTGAGAGTGCCATGTTGAGGGAAGCAGGAATATACGACTGACGGGTGAGGCGAGGGCGGATCAGTGCAAGGAGGTGAGTGCGGAGGGGGGCGCTGCGGTGGAGAGAAGGGGCCAAATGCCTGGAATTACGAGGTTTTTTGGAGGTTGGGCGGCGTGACAGGGTGACTGTCCCAGAATGGGACGGTAGCGGAGGGCGGGCGAGATTTTTCTTGTGAACGAGTCGCCTGTGGGGCTTTCGGGGGGCTGCGCGGCTTAGGGGGATTTGCAGGTGGGAACGGCTTCTAAGATTTGCTGCGGATGAAGCCGATTTGGCCCGGGCGCCAGAGCCGGGACGGAGTGTTGGACATCCAATGGAGTATGAGTTCACTTGATATCCCCGCGATCACCCTGGGTACGACCTCCGGCCGGGAGGGGAGCCCGGTCCGGTTTGGGTTCCAGAACAGCTATGCGCGCTTGCCGGAGCGGTTCTTTGCACGGGTGGACCCGACACCGGTTGCGGATGCGCGGTTGGTGAAGTTGAATGCCGAGCTGGCTCGCAACCTCGGGCTGGATCCGGAGGCGCTTGCGAGTGCTGAAGGTGTCGCGATCCTGGCGGGGAATACCAGGGCAGAGGGTTCTGAGCCGCTGGCGATCGCGTATGCCGGGCACCAGTTCGGGTATTTCGTGCCACAGCTTGGGGATGGGCGGGCGAACCTGCTGGGGGAGGTAGTGGGGCTGGACGGTGTGCGCTATGACATCCAGCTGAAGGGGTCGGGGCCGACGCCATTTTCGCGGCGGGGAGACGGGAGGGCGGCGCTTGGACCGGTGCTGCGCGAGTACGTCCTGAGCGAGGCGATGGCGGCACTGGGCGTGCCAACCACTCGAGCGTTGGCCGCGGTGACGACGGGAGAGCGGGTGCTGCGAGAGACGGTGTTGCCGGGAGCGGTGTTTACACGGGTGGCGGCGAGCCACCTGCGCGTGGGGACCTTTCAGTACTTTGCGGCCCGGGGTGACACGGACGGGACGCGGACGCTGGCGGATTATGCGATTGCGCGGCATTACCCGGAGGCTGCGCAGACGGGGCGGCCTTACAGGGCGCTGCTCGATGGGGTGATCTCGCGGCAGGCGCAGCTGATCGCGCAGTGGATGAACCTGGGCTTCATCCATGGGGTGATGAACACGGACAACATGTCGATCTCGGGCGAGACGATTGATTATGGTCCTTGCGCTTTCCTCGAGGCGTATGAGCCGGACAAGGTGTTTAGCTCCATCGACAGCAATGGGCGGTATGCCTATGGGAACCAGGCGGCCGCTGCGCAGTGGAACCTGACGCGCCTGGCGGAGGCGTTGCTGCCGGTTCTGGATGAGGAGGAGGGAGACAAGGAGGCGGGGATCGCTTCGGCGAAGGAGGCGCTGGCTGGGTTTGAACCGAGGTTTGAGGCGGCTCGGCTTGCGGGCCTCCGCCGCAAGCTGGGGCTGCTTACCGAGCGGGAGGGCGACCTCCAGCTGGTCGAGGATCTTCTGGAGCGTATGGCGGCCAACCGTGCGGACTTCACGCTGACGTTTCGGCGAATGTGCGGTGCGGCGGCGGGAGCGGAAGGTGAGGCGACGGTGCGAGCGCTGTTCGATGACCCGGTTGCGTTTGACGGGTGGGCTGTTCTGTGGCGGCGGCGGCTCGAGCAAGAGCCGGACGCAGACGGGGCAGGAGTTGCGGCGATGCGAGGCGCGAATCCGGCGTTTATTCCGAGGAACCACCTGGTGGCCGCGGTGATCGACGCGGCGGTGGAGCGCGGGGACTTCGGGCCCTTTGAGGAGCTGCTGGAGGTTGTGTCACGGCCTTATGAGGACAGGCCGGATCTTGAGCGGTACTCGAGGCCGGCACGCCCTGAGGAGTGTGTGAGCGCGACGTTTTGTGGGACGTAGGCGGTGGGGGAGGGGAGCGACTGTGTTGGCCGGGCGGGGAGTTCGAGAGGATCGCGAGGTTGCAACAGATGTCGTGCTGCGGCATGAGCTCTGCCGACGGCCGGACGCGTGGGTTCCCGCTTGGTGAACGGAGCGCTGGCGGTTAAGGCGCGGTTTTCGTTTCGGTGAGGATGCGGTCGTAGACGGTGCGGGCGTGATCGTATGCGGCCCTGGCGGCGGCGATCTCGGAGGGCCGGATGCGCGGGGCTTTTTGCGTCCAGCAGGCGTCGACACCCTTGCGGCACCAGGTGGCACTCTCCCTTGATGCGCGGATGGGCTGGTTGGCGATGCGGACGGTGATGGGGTTGGTGTGGGAGGAGGGGAGGATGCGCAGGGCGATCCAGCTGCTCTCGGTGAGGTTGAGGCTGAAGCTGATCTCCTGGAGGCTGCCATCGGCACGGATCTCGGTGCGCTGCACGGCTTTGCCGTTGACGACGAGCTCGACGGGTACGTTGCGGGAGGTGCCGAGGCGGGATCTTTCGAGGTGCCAGTAGCGGCTGCATGTAGGGGGAGGTGCGGCGGATCTTCTCGGTGGCGTCGGTGATCTCGGGTTCGAGGCGGGCGCAGACGGTGGCGGTGATGCGGAGGTCTGATGGCTGGTCGAGGTTTAGTTCGCGAGCATCAGCTTTCGCGGAGGGACTGTGCACGGTGAAGTCGAAGAGGTGGCTTCGGCCGTCGCCGAAGTAGGAGTGTCCGTGCTCTAGGCCATGGCTGATCCAGGCATGGTAGCCGGCATCGCCGACGGGCAGCGATGCGAGCTTGACGTAGGAGCGTCCGCCGCCAACGCACCTGTCGGTGATGCAGGGGAAGTCGGTTTCGCCGGCGAACCTGAGGGGGAAGCCGCAGTTCAGGACGTGGTACCAGAGGTTGAGCTCGACGAAGGGCCAGAGGTCGCAGCCGGAGATGAAGTCGAGGAGGCCGGGGTGCGTGATGTCGACGAGGTACTCGTTGGCGCCGCAGCTGTTGAAGGGCGGGACGATGCTGTTGGGGAGCACCGTGCTGTCGACGACCATGCCGTGGCCGGAGTGGGCGTAGCCGGTGATGGCGCCCTGGGACTTTGCCCATTGGAGGATGGGGAGGTTCCAGCTTGGCCAGTCGTTTGGTGCGGAGGTTCCGGGGTAGTTCTGCCGGGCGAGTTTGAGGAGGACGAGATGGCCGCAGTGGCTGGAGGGGAAGCCGGAGACCTCGAGGTCGTAGCGCAGCGTCGGTTGCGCTTCGGGAGCGGAGTGGCTTGCCATGGTGTGGGCCATGTCTGTTGCCGACGCTGTGCCGAAGTGATGGACGTGGCCGGTGAAGAACTGGCTCTGGTAGCGGAAGCCGGGGGCCCAGGTGAGAACGGCGCCCACGTCGAGAGCTTCACCTTCGACCTGTCGACGCATAACGTCAGGGGTGACGCCTTCGGAGGGGCTTTCGTAGTGGGAACAGCCGGCGGCGTGGATGTGGCTGTCGCCGGAGTAGTAGCCGAGACGGGCTGGTGTGACCCAACGCTCGAGAGCGAGGGTGACGGGTTCTTGATGGGCGGCGGTTACGTCGAGCTTGATGGTTTTCTGGACGTACTCCGGGCCGCGACCGTAGAGGAGGTTGTAGGTGCCCTCCGGGAGAACGAGGTTTTCTCCGTCGCTCCGGTAGATCTGCGGTTGGAACCAGAGGTCGGGGAGGGGGCGTTTGGATTGCGCTGGATAGATCCTCGAAAGCTGGTCGGTGATGACGATGGAGGCGGTTGCGGGGAGGCCTCCTGCGTCGTGGACGCGCAGGGGTACGGGGTGCGATGGGAGGCAGTTGAAGAGGATGGGAACGGAGCTGCGGTAGCCGAGGTCCTGTGAGCCGGTGCGGGTGAGTGCTTCGAGCGAGGCTTCTCGTGGACCGTGATCGCGACTGTAGATCTGGAGGATGCGGAACTCGATCTCGAGGCCGGAGAGGGTGGGCTCGAGTGGCGGCTTGTTCCACATGTCGAGGGCGATCCAGCGGCTGTCGTGCTTCTACCTGATCGACGGCGCCGATGGTGAAATCCTCTGCGCTTTCCGTGTCGTTTCCGGAGGGCCGGCCCATGGGAAGGGCGAGTGGCGATCGGACTTCGAGGGCGGAGGTGTCACTGGCCTGGTTGGTGACACGGACGAGGAAGTTGCGCCAGCCGCCCTGAACCAGATCGGCCTTTGCGGGGCCGCGGGTGACGCTGACGACGCCCTCGGGGTTGATGTCGACCCGGAGCAGGACGTGGGGGCTGAGGATTTCGTCGAGATGATCGACGGTATGACCTTCAGGGCGTTGGGAGAGAATGGCCTGAAGTGCGGAGGCTTCGGATGGGGGCAGCGGATCTCCGATGAGGCGCAGGGCATCGAGCAGGCGGCGGATCTGCGCGCCTAGGGGCTGGGCGAGGTCTTTCCGGTCTGCGACGAGAGCGAAGGCCTGCGCGGCCGACGGAAGGAGCTGGTAGCCGGCAGCCATGGCGAGGAGCTGCTGAAAGGTGCGGCGGTTCAGGTGCATGGCTCCTGCTCTCTCCCCCGGGCGTGGGTGCACGGTGTTGTCAGAAGTTTCGCAGACTACGACGAAGGGCGTCAGACTTCGAGGGCGGAGACCTCTTTGAGTTCTGCCCGCTGCTTCGATCCGGGCTGCACGAGCAGGGTCTTGATCTGCCAGGGAGCGAGCGCGACCGGGTGATCGAGGGCCAGGAGCGAGCTTTTGAGATTTGCGGTGACGGCTCGCCCGGACCTTTCCTGGATCCGGATGACGGTGCCGGCTGCAGGGTCTTCGGCGCGCTTGACGGCGAGGACCCAGACGGTCGACGGGAGGACTTCGAGGAAGGAACGCTCCCACGGCTCCTCGCCGCCGTGCGCGGAATCGACGACGTATTCGGCGGGGGTTTGCAGCTCTTCGGATCGCCGGTCGAGCGACAAGGTCTCGTGTGTGCCCTTGCCAGCGACGAGCCAGAAGCGCCGCTCCTGCCTGCCCTGATCCTGCCAGGCGTTGGTGTCGAAGTAGGTGACGGGAGAGGGCTGGTGGCGGGCGAAGGGTGCGGACCGGATGAGGACGGTGCGGAAGAGACCGTCGAGGCAGTCGTAGCTGTAGGTGGAGTTGTTGAGGATGCCGAGGGTGTAGGTGTCCTTGCCGTCCTTGCCGATCTTGCCCTGGACGGCTGCCCAGTCCTGGTAGGGCTCCTCTTCGCCGTTGGTGGTGCGTTCGAGGATCTCGCCGGGGACCCTGGCGAAGAGGCGTGGCTGCGCGAGCGCGGTGGGGACTTCGAGCTTCAGCATCTGCTGGTGCTCGCGCCAGTCGATGACGAAGCGGAGTTCGACGGCGTCGATGCCGGCGAACTGCGCGATGTCGAGGATGATCTCGGAGCTGAGCCAGGTGGCGCGATGACGGGTGACGCGGGTGACGGGGCCATCCTCGACGACGCTGGCGGAGACCAGCATGGGGCGGCCCATCTCCTGGCGGAACTCCCGGACGTCGTGAGCCCAGGTGTCGCTGGTGTCGCTGAGTGCGATGAGGCGGATGGGGCCGGCGAGGAGTTCGGTTCCGTCTTCGGCTTTGAGCGAGGAGATGCCGAAGCCGGTTTCGGAGACGGTGACGCAGTTTCGAGAAGGGCTCGGCGGGGGCGGATGGGGGCTCGTGTCCGAGCTCGAAGACCTTGTATCCGCAGGGGGGAAGGTCGACCCAGGCGCTGAGGCGCGGGCATTCCAATCGGTCATGCTGTCTGGTGGGCGGAACTGAATGGGGAGCCTCGTCCCATCCTTTGCCTGGAGGCTGGTGATGAGGCCGTGTCCGTCGGGATCCTTTTCGGTGTGGAACTCGACGAGCGCCTTCCGCCGCCAGGGCAGGGGATTGAAGAGGAAGACGGCGCCCTCTTTGACGCCGCTGAGGTCGACGCGTTTTGCGAGGGTTTCGAGAGCTTCGATCTTTTTTGTCTGCGCGACCTCGCAGGCGTAGCCGAGGCTGTCGCGGAGGTCCTGGTAGTCCGAGTAGAGGGCGGTGCCGGCGAGCAGGTCGTGGAACTGGCAGAAGAGCAGCTTCCACCAGGAGTCGGCGAACTCCTGCGCGGGGTAGGCGTGGTTTGCGGCGAGGTTAGCTACGAGTGAGATCGTTTCCGTCTCGACCATCCAACGTTCGGAGCGGCGGTTGAGGAATTTCCCTTCACCGTAGGCGGAGTAGCAGCCTCGGGAGTGGTGCTGCAGCTCGCCGCGAACGACGGGGAGGGTGGCGAAGCCGGGGGAGGTGGCGGCGGCGGTGAAGAAGCTTTGGAGGGTGCTCCATCGGAGTTCGGGAAGGCTGGAGTCGGCCTGCATCCGGGTGACCTCGCGCACCTGCTCCGCGGTGACGGCGCCGCCGTGATCGCCAACGCCGAGGAAGAAGGCGCCGTGGTTTATGTTGGGGGCGAAGACACGACCGGCGGCCTCGGGGATGACGCTGGCCTTGGGGTCGTAGTTATCCCAGATGCGGAGGGTGAGGATCCGTGAGCCGTCGGGGCCTTCCCACCAGAAGAGCAGGGGGAGGTTGGCCTCGGTGTCGCGCGGGCGCATGAAGACGTAGGCATCGTAGCCGCAGCTTTTGAGGATGGTGGGGAGGCCGGCGGCGTGTCCGAAGGAGTCCGGGTTGAAGCCGATCTTGACGTCCACGCCGAGAGTGCGGCGGCAGTAGGCCTTTCCGTAGAGCGCGTGCCGGACGAAGCTTTCCGTGGCGGGGATGTTGCAGTCGGGCTCGACTGGCCAGGCGCCGACGACCTCCCAACGGCCTTCACGGATGCGCTTCTGGATCTCGGCGAACATCGCGGGGTCGGCGCGCTCGACCCAGCGGTAGTGCATGGACGAGGAGTGGGTGTAGCAGAAGCCGGGGTTCTCCCCCATGCGATTGAGTGCGCTGCGGAAGGTGTTGAGGGCGGTGTCCGCGCCGTCGCGCCATGGCCAGAGCCAGGCGGCGTCGATGTGCGAGTGCCCGATGATGTGCATGACCTTTCGGCCTTCGGCGGGGGCGGCGAGTGCGGGGATGACTGGGGCAGATGCGAGGAGGCCGGCGGCTGCTGAGCCCTGAATGAGGAAGTCTCTTCGCGAGAGACGCGTTCTGGTGCTCATGCCGACCGGCTCCTTGAAGTCGTTGCTGGTGATTGGGTGCGTTCTGGCGGGATGGAGAAATCAGGGTCTGCGTTACGCGGGCGGGGCTTACTGATTGACGATGCTCGACTTGTGTCGATATGGTTAGCCGGACATTACCGCGTTGGTCGGAACGATGTCAACGAGTGAGTTCTGAGATGGACGTTTCACGAGAGCGAAGGGATGGACACGATGCCTGACAAGAGCAACCGGCCTAGCGGCCATCTGTTGATGGTGGCGATCATTGCTTCGGCGGGCGGACTCCTCTTTGGCTTCGACACGGCGGTTATTGCGGGGACGACGAGTGCGCTCACGGCGGTATATGGGTTGTCACCGTTTTCGCTGGGGATTACGGTTTCGAGTGCCTTGTGGGGAACGGTTCTTCGGGGCGGCCGTGGCAGGGACGCTGAGCGACCGATTTGGGCGGCGGACGTGTCTTCGCGCGCTGGGGTTGCTGTATGTGCTCTCGGCACTTGGGTGTGCGCTTGCGTGGGGGTGGTATCCGCTGCTTGCGTTTCGGGTTCTGAGTGGACTGGCGATCGGTGGGTCTTCGGTCATCAGCCCGACATACATTGCCGAGATCTCGCCTCCGAAGTGGAGGGGGCGCCTGGTCGGAGCGTTCCAGTTCAACGTGGTGTTCGGGATATTGGCGGCTTATCTTTCGAACTA
The DNA here is from genome assembly GCA_963752655.1 of uncultured Acidobacteriaceae bacterium. Classification (GTDB taxonomy): domain Bacteria; phylum Acidobacteriota; class Terriglobia; order Terriglobales; family Acidobacteriaceae; genus Edaphobacter. The sequence continues at coordinate 169,453 of CAVVZK010000010.1, read as the reverse complement.
CGCGGTGGGCAGCCTTGTCGAAGGGCCGACCGAGTGGCGATGGAAGCTTGGAGTGGCGGCGCTTCCCGCACTGGCGTTCTATCTTTCGCTGTTCTTTATTCCGGAGAGTCCGCGCTGGCTGGTGCGTGCGGGCCGTAACGCCGAGGCGCTTGACGTGTTGCAGCGGAATGGCGACGAGGACCCTCAGCACGAGCTCGAGGAGATTCAGCGCTCGCTCGGCGAGCAGCAGGGATCCGCGGGCACAAGCGTCTTCCAGTGGCGGTATCGCTTTCCGATCTTTCTGGCGGTGTCGATCGGGATGTTCAACCAGCTTTCGGGGATCAACGCGATTCTTTACTACCTGAACAGCATCTTCGAGCGGGCCGGGTTTGATCGTGTGTCGAGTGATCTGCAGGCTGTGCTGATTGGGATTACGAACCTGGTGGCAGTGTCGATTGCGCTGCTGGTGATCGACCGGCTGGGCAGACGGCAGATGCTTCTGATCGGCTCCGTTGGGACGGCGTTGTGCCTTGCGGGTGTGGCGACGATCTTCAAGCTGCATCGCGGGCAGGCTGCGCTGGTGTGGCTGCTGGTGGGGTTTATTGCGTTCTTCTCGTTTTCGCAGGGCGCGGTGATCTGGGTTTACATCAGCGAGGTTTTTCCGAATCGCGTGCGCGCGAAGGGGCAGAGCATTGGAAGTTTTACTCACTGGTTTATGAACGCGATTGTGTCGATCGCGTTTCCGGTGGTTGCAGCGAGCTGGGGTTCGGCGCCGTTCTTTTTCTTCGCCGGGATGATGGCGCTGCAGTTCGTGGTGGTGCTGCTGACCTACCCGGAGACGCGTGGCGTGAGTCTTGAGGATATGGAGAGCAATCTCCAGTCGGGCGCGCGGGCGCACTAGGCCGGGGTACGGGCTGTGGGGCTGATCCGGTGTGTCATTGAAAAGACCTGTTCACCCCATCTGTTTCCATTGCACGACTGAGTAGGGTCGATCTGATGGCATGCCCAGTTGGACGCGCCCATTCTTCTCGGTGGGGTTCCAGGACAGGTGGAGGCCGTTGCCGAGCTGCCATGGGAGGTGACCGTCGCCATAGATGTGGACCGAGAGCTCGCGGCTCTCCGGCGCGGCGTGCGAGGCTCCTACGGATGCGAGTGGGAGGACGGACCCGGCTTTGACGAAGACGGGGATCTTGTCGGTGGATGCGGGAACCTCGATGGTGCTGCCTTCGACGAGGTGGCCTGTCCAGAGGTCGTGCCAGACGCCCGGGGGGAGGATGACGGTGCGGCCGGGCTCGCCGGCGAAGAGCGGTGCGACCAGCATGCGGTCGCCGACGAGGTAGGCATCGTCGATGGTGCGGAGGTTTTTTTCGTCAGGGTAGTCAAGGGCGACGGCGCGGAAGGGTGGTGTGCCATCGCGCTGGTAGCGCTCGAAGGCGGAGAGGAGGTAGGGCACGAGCTGCATGCGCCAACCGATGATCTCGCGGCAGCGTGTCTCGAGATGTTGCCAGTTCCCGGCGAGTTTGTCCTGGTTGTTGAGGGTGCGGTCGATCTGTTGCCAGGGCGGATGGTTGATGTACCAGGCGTTGACCATGGCGAGGGGAGAGAAGACGACACTTTGGAGGCGGCGGATGAGGTCTTCTTCGCTGGTGGCGTCGCGCACCTCCGGGCACCAGAGCAGGCCCGAGAATCCGGACGTGGCGAGTGCGCGGATGAACTGGCGGTGGTCGTAGAGGTCGCTGTACAGGACAAAGGGGTAGGGCGCGGCGAGGGCTCCGCTGGAGCGGACGAGGTTGAGGGTGGGCTGCTGGCGGCTCTTGAACTGCTGCCACAGGGCGTCCTGGTAGCGAAGGCCGAAGGTGGCGTGCATCTGTTCGCCGTCGAGGCCGGAGGGGAACCGGCTCATGTCGGGGAAGGACCAACCGCCGGTGTAGTCGGAGTTGTCGCACTCGTCGAGCTTGAAACCGGAGACACCCTGGTCGATGAGCTGTTTGCCATGGTAGTCGCCGAAGATGCGGCGGGCGGGCTCCCCCGCGAAGTCGGGGACGAGGCCCTCCCAGACGGCGAAGTCTCCAGAGTGGGGTACGAGCGGAGGGAAGATGGGGGAGGCTGGATGCGTAAACGCATGCTCCCAGAGGTTGACTTTGTAGCCGAGCTTTGCGGCTTCGTCGAGAAAGGCTTTTGGATCGGGGAAGCGCTCGGGGTTCCATGCAAAGGTGCAGGAGTAGGCGTGGGTCTGCCAGCCGGGCTCGAGGCCGAGCACGTCGCAGGGGATCTTTCGATCGCGGAACTGCTGCGCGAGTTTGATGAGGGCGGTGTGGTCTCCGTGCATCTCGGCCCGGTACCAGAAACCGAGACCCCACTCGGGCGGAAGAACGCCGCCGCCCGAGAAGAGGTTGTAGCGCTGGACGGCTTCGATCATGGTGGGGCCGGCGAAGAGGTAGATGTCGACGCCGGGCGCACGGGGGATTTCGACTTCGACCTGAGCAGGCTTGGCATCGTCACGGCTGCGCATCTCCTCGGGGGTGTTGAGGAGGAGTGCGTTGGCATTGATGGGCTCGGTTGGTCTGGGGTGCGCGTCTCCGCAATAGAACTGTGCGTTACGGAGGGTATCGACGAGGACACCGTAGCCTCGGGTGGTGACGTAGAACGGGACGGGTGCGTGGGAGTCTCCGGCGTCGCCCTTGGGATCAGCGTTGACGCGGATGATTCTCTTTTTGCCGCGCTGCTCGAAGGAGAGTAGCTGGAGGCCGAAGCCGTAGATCTGTTCGTCAGGTTGAAGTTGGAGGGACAGCCTGGAGCCGCGCTCTGTGACGCTGCCGTGAGGCACGGCGAGGGGCGGAGCCGCGACGGCGGGGAGGCGGCCGAGACCCTCGATGGAGGGTGGAACGGATCGGAGGGAGATGGGGGTGTGTGCCTCGGGCTGGCCCAGCGTCGCCTTCCAGACTCCCGGGTGGACATCGACCCAGCTGAGAGGCGGGGAGGGGCGCGGCGCGGCGGCGAGGAGTTGGGGCGGCGTGAAGGCGACTGCGGCGAGGCTTGCGCTGACGCCCTGGGCAAGCTGTCTGCGATTCATCTTTGGTTTCAAGTGGATCTCCGCCTCGCTGTGCGCGAGCGTACGAAAGATCTTTGCGCGAACGGCTGCGAGAAGCAAGCGAGCTGCCTCGACGGGGCTGAGGAGAGTGCGGGGGTGATGTTTTGGGACGGAGCGTCGATCGCCGGGACCTTGCATGTAAGCGGTTTCGTGGCCGATACTTCAAGGCGGTTGAAGAAGAGGGTTGCACGGTCGCCCAGGTGCGCAGGGGCGGCGTGGCCCAGCTTCGGGGAGAGGTGAATTTTGATCAGGTTAGAGCGTGATGGCCGGGGTTCGAGATGGACGAAGATGTTGCTGGTAGGTGGTGCTCTGCTGTTGGGGGCGGCTCCGCACGCAGTGGCGCAGCAGAACCTGAGCGGCTACTGGGACTTTCGCGTTCCTAATGGCGACGGGACGTTTCGGGAGACTTTTTTCGAGCTGCAGCAGACGGGAGATGCGTTATCGGGCAGGGTTCTGGGACGAGGTCCGAATGGCATACCTCTCCAGGGAACGGTGAAGCAAGGAAAGGTTCACCTCGCGACAGTTCCTCCTGCGGCTGCGCCCGGTGCTCCGGCGGGCGGCCCTGGGAGCCGGCCCATGATGTTCGACGGGACTGTTCATGACGGCAAGATCTCGCTTGAGACTCACGGATACCGGGGACAGGTGATGAGCGGGGAGGCGGAGCCCTCGTCGAAGGAGGCTGCGCTGCCGCCGGCGGCGCTGCCGCTTCCCGCGCTGCGCGAGCTGCCGGATAACGGCCTGGTTCGTACACCGCCGATGGGGTGGAACAGCTGGAACAAGTTTGCCGGCAAGATCACGGACGCGGATGTCCGCACGATGGCGGACGCGATGATCACCAGCGGCATGAACAAGGCAGGGTATGTGTACATCAACATCGACGACACGTGGGAGCTTGGCCGCGATGCCCAGGGCAACATCACGACGAACACGAAGTTTCCAGACATGAAGGCGCTGGCTGACTATGTTCACTCGAAGGGTTTGAAGATCGGGATCTACTCGTCGCCGGGACCGAAGACCTGCGCAGGATATGAGGGTAGCTACGGCCACGAGGTGCAGGATGCGAAGACGTATGCGGCGTGGGGGATCGACTACCTGAAGTATGACCTTTGCGGTGCGCGACCGATTTATGCATCGACGGAGGCAAACCACCGGGGGCTTTACCAGAAGATGGGTGAGGCGTTGCAGGCGACGGGGCGGCCGATCGTGTACAGCCTTTGTCAGTATGGCGACAACGATCCGTGGAAGTGGGGGGCGAAGGTGGGCGGGAATCTGTGGCGGACGACGGGGGATATCCGGGATGCGTGGGAGTCGATGGACAAGATCGGGTTTAGCCAGATCGCCATCTCTTCGTACACACGGCCGGGACACTGGAACGACCCTGACATGCTGGAGGTGGGCAACGGGGGCATGAACGGTGACGAGTACCGGACGCACATGAGCCTGTGGTCGATGCTCGCGGCACCGCTGATTGCGGGGAACGATCTTCGCGACATGTCGGACGAGACGAAGTCGATCCTGATGAATCCTGATGTGATCGCGATCGATCAGGATGTGGATGCGAAGCCGGTGCAGGTGCTCTCGACGAATGGGAAGGTCGAGATTCTGACGCGGCCTCTCCATGACGGAGCGATGGCGGTGGGGATCTTCAATCGTGGCGAGACGGCTGCCGCGGCGAGCTTTCCCTGGAGCAAGCTGACGGCGGGGTCGGGTAGGGAGAGCCTCAAGGTGCGTGACGTCTGGAAGGGGAGCTCCGTGCCGGTCAGTGGAGAGGGGTTCAAGGCAACGGTCGCACCTCACGGTGTGACGCTTCTAAGGGTGGACCGCGCACAGTAGGCGCTGGTGTGTGAGACGGAGTGAGGATAGGAGTCATGGCCCAAGCAAGTGCCCAAGCTGACGCTCTCGAGGCCAGGCTTCGTCTTCCGCCGGCGCCCGTCACGGAGACGGGACCGGTGAAGGCGTGGGAGGAGCCTGTCGACCTCCTAACGTATTTGCCGGGTGAGCCTGACCCGAATCCGCTGTTTCTCGAGAGGCGTGTGTACCAGGGAAGCAGCGGACGGGTGTACCCGCTGCCGGTGATCGACCACATCGCGACGGAGGCGGTGCGGCGTGAATGGCGGGCGGTTCACGTTGAGAACGAGTTTCTGCGCCTGATGGTGCTTCCGGAGCTTGGGGGCCGCATCCACGTGGGGCTGGACAAGATCAACGGCTACGACTTCTTTTACCGGCAGAACGTGATCAAGCCGGCGCTGGTGGGGTTGGCGGGGCCGTGGATCTCGGGCGGCGTGGAGTTGAACTGGCCGCAGCACCATCGGCCTGCGACCTTTATGCCGGTGGAGGTTTCGATCGAACGCGAGCCGGATGGATCGGTGACGGTGTGGTGCAGCGATCACGATCCGATGGCGCACATGAAGGGGATGCATGGATTGCGGCTTCGGCCTGGGACGGCGTGCCTGGAGCTTCGCGTGAGGCTATATAACCGGACGCTGGACACGCAGACGTTTCTCTGGTGGGCCAATGTTGCGACGCACGTCCATGAGAGTTACCAGTCGTTTTTTCCTGGTGATGTGCGCTTCGTTGCGGACCATGCCAAGCGCGCTGTTACGGAGTTTCCGCTGAGCCAAGGGACCTATTACGGGATCGACTATGGAGCGCGTGCAAGCGCCGGAGTGGCTTTGGAGGAGAGGCCGAGCCGGTTTCGTTCCGGACGGATCGTTTTGCTCCGAACGATTTGAGCTGGTTTGCGAATATTCCGGTGCCGACGAGTTACATGGTTGTGGGTTCCCGGGGAGATTTTTCGGGCGGCTACGACCACGGAAGGGCAGCCGGGCTGGTGCATGTGGCCAACCACCATATTTCTCCCGGCAAGAAGCAGTGGACGTGGGGGAACCATGAGTTCGGCTACTCGTGGGAGCGCAACCTGACGGATGGAGATGGACCGTATATCGAGCTGATGGCGGGGGTCTACACGGACAACCAGCCGGACTTTTCGTTTCTTGCACCGGGAGAGACGAAGACGTTCAGCCAGTTCTGGTATCCGATCCGGGAGATCGGTGTTCCTGACCTCGCGACTGCGGATGCAGCGCTCCGGGTGGAACGCGGGCATGGGTATGTGCGGGTGCATGCGCAGGTTACGCGGGAGATGGAGAAGGCGGTGGTCCGGCTGCGACTTGATGGAGAGGAGCGTGGCTTGTGGGAGGGTTCTCTTGAGCCTCGGTTTCCGCTCCATCACGAGTTCACGGTCGAGGGAGGGGCGGGCGGGGTTCGAGGTTGAACTGGAGGATGCGGGCGAGCGGGTTCTTCGGTATGCACCGGCTGAGATCGTTCCGGTGGAGGCGCCCGATGTGGCAGTTGAGCCGGCGATGCCCGGGGAGGTCCGGAGCAGCGATGAGCTGTTTCTTGATCGGGCTCCACCTGGAGCAGTATCGTCACCCGACACGTGAGCCCGAGGCTTACTGGCGGGAGGCGATTTCACGGGACGCGAGGGGATAGCCGGTCGAACCACGCGCTTGGGGCGGTCGTATATGCGTCGGGGTCAGTTTGCGATGGCGGAGCATCATCTGCGCGCGTCGATTGCACGGCTTACCGAGCGCAACCCGAACCCGTACGATGGCGAGCCTTTCTACAATCTTGGGCTCACGCTTGTGTACCAGGGACGAGTTGCCGAGGCGTACGACGCGTTTTACAAGGCGACGTGGAACGCAGGGTGGCGCGGGCCGGCGTACCACCGGCTGGCCGAGATCGATGGAAGGCGGGGAGACTGGGCTACGGCGCTCGAGCATGTGGATCGGTCGTTGCGGGCCGAGGCGGATGGTCTGAATGCTCGGAATCTGAAAGCGGTGGCGTTGCGGCGGCTTGGCCGGGACGCTGAGGCGGAGCGTGAGTTGGACGCGACGTGTGCGCTTGATCCGCTGGACGTCGTGAGTCGCTTTCTGCGGGATGGGCGTATACCGGTGGACGGTCAGCAGCGGCTGGATCTTATCTTCGACCTCGTCTGCGATCGGGGCTGGCGGAAGAGGCGCTCGCGATTGCCTCAGCACCGGCCAGAGCTGCGAAGGATGGGGCGGGTGCGCTGCTGCTCTATGCGCGGGCTTCGATTTTGTGTCGGCTCGGTCGTGAAGAGGAGGGACGGGCGGCACATGACGGAGGCGATGGTGGCAGACCCTGCCTGGGTGTTTCCGAGCAGGCTTGAGGAGATGCTGCTGCTCGAGGAGGCGAGGGACAGGAGACCGGACGATGCGCGGGCCAGGTACTACCTCGGAAATCTCCTTTACGATCGTCGGCGTCATGAGGAGGCGATTGTGCTGTGGGAGGCGGCTGCAGCTCTCGAACCGAGCTTCGCGACGGTGTGGCGCAATCTTGGCTTCGGGTATTACAACGTGCGCCGTGATCCGCGTGGTGCGCTCGATGCCTTTGCCCACGCACGCGAGTGTGCTCCCTCGGATGCACGGATACTGTATGAGCAGGACCAGTTGCTGAAGCGTACGGGAGCTCTGCCGGCGGAGAGGCTTCGTGCACTGGAGGCCGATATGGATCTGGTGAAGAGGCGCGATGACCTGGCGGTTGAGTTTGCCTCGCTTTCGAACAGCACGGGACAGCCGGGGCGGGCTCTCGATCTGCTGCTCTCGAGAAGGTTTCAACCGTGGGAGGGTGGGGAGGGCATGGTGCTCGCGCAGTATGTGCGGTCGCACCTGCTGCTGGGGCTGAACGCGTTGGGAGTTGGGGAGGCGGGAGAGGCGTTGCGCCACTTTGAGAGGGCGATGGAGCCGCCGGACAACCTGAGCGAGGTCAAGCATCCGTTGACGAACCTGAGCGTGGTCGACTTCTGGATGGGTGTGGCAAGGGAACGCGTGGGCGATCCGGGGGGCGCCAGGGTGGCGTGGGAACGCGCGGCAGCGAACCGGGGAGACTTCCAGGAGATGGCGGTGCAGGTGATCTCTGAGTCGACTTACTGGAGCGGCATGGGGCTGCGGCGACTTGGCCGTTTGGAGGAGGCGAAGGCGATGTTTGAGCGGATCCGTGCCTATGCGCAGGAGCTTGAGCAGACGACGCCGAAGATCGATTTTTTTGCGACGTCGCTGCCGGCGATGCTGTTGTTCGAGGAGGATCTCAAGGCGCGCCAGGATAGTATGGCGCAGTTTCTTCGGGCTCAGGCGGTTCTCGGACTGGGGGAGCGTGAGGAAGCAGAGGCTTTGTTGCGGCAGGTGCTTGAGTCGGACCGAAGCCACATCGGTGCCGCTGATCTGCTGAGCGCGTTGGCGACCGGGGAGCTTTAGCCATGCATGGACCGGGAAGCTACGTTGCAGAGCCTGGCACCGGGGAGGGGCCAACGAGCGGTGCGTACGTGTGGACGATGGCGGCGATCGCGGCGTTAGGCGGTCTGCTATTCGGCTACGACTGGGTGGTGATCGGGGGAGCTCGACAGTTCTACGAAGTGTACTTTCAGCTGGCGTCACCGGGGCTGATTGGGTGGGCGAACAGCTGCGCGCTGGTGGGGTGCCTCCTCGGCTCGATCACGGCCGGGTACCTTAGCGATCGGCTTGGCCGCAGGCGTGTGCTCCTGGTGGCGGCCATTCTGTTTGCTGTTTCGTCCGCGCTGACGGGCTGGTCCTATTCGTTTGCCAGCTTCATCTTCTGGAGGTTGGCGGGGGGCGTTGCGATCGGGCTGAGCTCGAATGTGTCGCCGGTGTATATCGCCGAGATCAGCCCGGCGAGTATGCGCGGTCGACTCGTGAGCCTGAACCAGTTTGCGATCGTGGTGGGCATTCTTCTGGCGCAGATCGTGAACTGGCGGATTGCGAGGCCGGTTCCGGAGGAGATCACTGCGGCAGCGATGATGCACTCCTGGAACGTGCAGGAGGGTTGGCGGTGGATGTTCTCTGCGCTGGTCATTCCGGCCGTGATCTTTCTCCTGGCGACCTTTGCTCTTCCGGAGAGTCCGCGGTGGCTGCTGAGCCGAGGGGACGAGACGGCTGGACGGAAGGTGCTGGCGCGGGTGGGCGGGGTGCATTACGCGGATGCGGAGGTCGCGGAGATCCAGCGCGCGATCCACAAGGAAGGGACAGCGAGGCAGTCGTGGCGGGATCTGTGGCGGCCGGGTGTGCGCCGGATCGTTCTGATCGGGATGGCGCTGGCGGTGTTGCAGCAGTGGACGGGAATCAACACGTTGTTCAACTACGCGGCCGAGGTCTACCGAAGCGCGGGGTACGGAGCAAACGACATCTTCCTGAATATCGTGGTCACGGGCGGCATCAACCTCCTGTTCACGGTCTTCGCGATGTGGCTTGTGGATCGTGTTGGCCGCCGGGCCATGATGATCTTTGGCTGTCTTGGCATCGGCGTTTCGCACCTACTATGTGCCCTGGCTTACCACTCCGGATGGCATGGAAGGTCGATTCTTATTCTGACGCTGTGCGCGATCGCCTGTTATGCGCTTACGCTTGCGCCGGTGACATGGGTTTTGATTGCGGAGATCTTTCCGAACCGGGATCGGTCGCACGGTGTCGCTGCCGCGGTGAGCGCGCTTTGGATTGCGTCTTTTGCGCTGACGTACAGCTTTCCGTTTCTGAATCGGAGCCTGGGTACTGGAGGGATCTTTCTGGGCTATGGTTTGATCTGTCTGCTTGGATGTGTGCTGGTGACGGCGTTTGTGCCGGAGACGAAGGGGTACACGCTGGAGCAGATCGAGTCGGAGATGGGCGCGATCGAGTAAGAGACCGTCGCGTGGGTCACGACGGTCACCGTGTTGGGCCTGGAGAGTACGTCCGTCCGCGAACTTACGGGTGCGGGCGATGGTGGTAGAGGCGCTCGAGCCCACTGGCTCGAGGTAGATGGCGACACCTCCGGCAAGGCGCATGGCGAGATCGAGGGTGTCGGTGGCGGTGACGTGCGTGGTGGTCTGGGTGAGCGCCTCGTAGCTGGCGTTGGGGTCCTGCGGATCGGCGAAGATGTGTGCCTGGTACTCGCCCTTTGGAAGGAAGGAGAGTGGCAGCCGATAGGTGTAGGGTTTGTCGCCGGTCATGCCACCGATGAACCATTTCTGCCCGCTGCGCCGAGCCATGACGATGTGTTCGCCGACGGCTCCGTCGAGGACCCTGGTCTCATCCCAGACGGTTGGGACGACGCGGAGGAAGTCGAGGCCGGGCTGGTCCTTGTAGTTGACCGGGTCGTCGGAGAGGCAGGTCAGCGGGCTCCAGTAGACGACGAAGAGTGCGAGCTCCTGGGCGCGGCTGCCCATTACTTCGGTGGGCGTGGTCTGCTTCCACTGCGAAGGGCTGCGGTTGAGGAAGCCGCCGGGGGTGTAGTCCATTGGACCGGCAAGCATGCGGGTGAACGGCAGGGTGAGCTTGTGCAGGGGCGTGACGCGGGTGCTGAACTTGTTGTACTCGTTGCCGAGCACACCTTCTCGTGTCAGCAGATTCGGCCAGGTGACACGCAGGCCAGTGGGCTCGAACGCACCGTGAAAGTCGACCATGAGCTGGTGCTTTGCGGCGAGCGAGACGACGTCCTCGTACCAGTTGACCATTCCCTGGTCGTTGCTATCCATGAAGTCGATCTTGACGCCGGCAATGCCCCACTTCTGGTAGGTAGCGAAGGCAGCGTCGAGGGTGCCGGCGTTTTTCGCACGGGTGACGTCACCGGAGTGCAGCCAGATCCACTCGCGCACGTGGTGTTCGCGCGCGAACTGTAGCAGGCCGGGCATGTCGATCTGGGATGCGGGCTGGGTGATCTTCGCTTCGGGCTTGTCGAAGGGGCCGTACCACTGCCAGTCGATGAGCTGGTAGGGGAAGCCCATCTCCGAGGCGAAGCTGATGAAGCGGCGGTTGGTCTCGTTGTCCATCTTCACATCGCCGCTCCACCAGTGATCCCACGCCATCTTTCCTGGCTTGATCCAGGAGGTGTCGGCGATCTTTGAGGGCGGATTGAGGTTCTCGATGAGGTTGGATTCGATGAGGTCGCCGGCCCGGGCGCCGAGCATGATGACTCGCCAGGGTGATTGATGAGGTGTGTCTGCCTTGACGAGACCGGCGCCGTCCAGCCTGGGCGAGAGATCCACGCGGAGCGTAGACGCACCTGCGGGGGTGAGGTACATGCCGGCCCAGTCGGTGAGGTCGGCCTCGGTTACGGCGGCGTAGGTGCTGGCGTCTACCTGCGCGAGGAAGGGAAGGATGACATGGGCTCCGGCTGGGATCGTCGAGAGAAGCCCCTTGGGATACTCGTGCTCGTAGGAGTGATGGTACTGCTCCGTGATGCCCGCCCAGACGGTGGCATCGGAGGCGAAGTGGAAGGCGGTCAGTTCCTTGCTGACGATGAAGTGCTCCAGCCCTGGCTGCTTCGGGAGGGAGTAGCGAAGTGCGACGCCATCGGGGTAGGCGCGGACGATGAGGTCCATGCGGCGGTGGGCGCCGGCGCGCTCCTGGAGCGCAAGAGTGAGCTCGGTGTACCAGTTCCGAATCTGGGCGGTCTTGCCCCACACGGGGGTCCATGTGCGGTCGGTGGTGTGCTGTTCGTGATGGAGGAGCGTCCAGCCGGCCATGGGTGACTGGTCCTTGAGCTCAAGGCCGAGTGGCGAATCGGTAAGAACTGGCCGGCCGCCGACGGATACGGCGTAGGACAGGGGATCGAGCTGAAGGCGAACCTCGACCGACTTGTCCGGTGAGCTCACGGTCTGTGTGGTCTGCGCGACGGAGGCGACTGAAAAGAGGAGCGTGGCTGCTGCGAACGCGGAGAGCAGGGCCGGCCGGCGGCTGCTGCCCGTATGCGAGGTGATGTGCATGGCTGGATGAACCCCTATTTCTAGTTGCCAAACAGGATACATGGACGTTTCACGATGCGCTCCGATGCGCCTGGCATGCTGTGTCTACAGGCGTTTGAACGGCGTGTTCTCTGGAGCACGTAGGTTGGAGGACGGCGACGTGCGTCGCAACGGCTCACGGGCGGAGGCGGATTGGGAGGCTGCGGTAAGGGGAGGATGAGAGCACCTTACCGCCGTACTGGATTGTTACGATGCCGCCACCAGCGATGTCCGCGATGGTATCGCTGTGTCCGTCGGGCCAACGGATCTCGACACGATCGGCCTTGTGCGCGTTGCCGAGGCCGAACCGCAGTCGGAGGTCGTTCTGTGACATGTAGCTTCCACCGCTGCGCACCTCGCCGATCATGCGATGTCCTGCGACCATCACGGTGGCCCGAGCTCCGATTGCGAGCGGGTTTGGGGCCTTGCCGATCAGTTGGAGGGTCAGGGCGTCCCGCTTGTACAGGGTCCTGTTGATCAGCAGGGACGGATGGTCTCCAAGGTTATTGATGACGATGTCTGTCTGTCCGCGGTTGAAGAGGTCGCCGAAGGCAACACCGCGGGAGGCACGCTTGAGCAGGAGGCCGGCACCGCCACGGAGGGAGACGTCTTCGAAGGTGCCGTCTCCCTTGTTGCGATACAGGATTTTTCGTTGATGGAAGGAGCTGTCGGGAGCCTATCGACCTCGGGATAGATGTGGCCGTTGGCCATGAAGATATCGGGCCAGCCATCGTTGTCGAAGTCGAGGAAGCCGGTTCCCCAGCCTACGAAGCTGGTGTTCACGCCGAGCCCGCTCGGGTAGGTGACGTCGTCGAAGCTTTCGCCCGCGCGATTTCGATAGAGAGAGCTGGTGTCCTGCTCGAAGTTGGTTTTGACGATGTCGAGCCAGCCATCGCCGTCGACGTCGGCCGCGTCGGTGCCCATGCCGCTCTGCTCGCGGCCCTCGTCGTTGTAGGCTACGCCGCTGAGAACGCCGGTTTCGGTGAAGGTGCCGTTGCGATTGTTTCGGAACAGGAGCGATGGTGTGGAGTCGTTGGCGACGTAGATGTCGGGCCAGCCGTCGTTGTTGTAGTCGAGCACGAGGGGCGTGAATCCGTAGTGGAGACCGGCCGTGATGCCCGCTTTTGCCGAGACATCCTCGAAGGTCCCATCGCCGCGATTTCTGTAGAGCGTGTCCTTTTCGCCCTTCAAACCGCGAGGTCCGCAGAGCACGTCCAGGCCCCGCCATTTGCAGCTGTCACCCTGTTCTATCCCGTGCGATGTTGCCTCCTCGTAGGCGACGTAGTGGGTGACGAAGAGGTCGAGGTGGCCGTCACGGTCGAAGTCAAGGAACGCAGAGCCGGTGCTGTAGAGGTTGTTCGGGGTCATCAGCCCTGAGGCCTGGGTGACGTCGGTGAAGGTGCCGTCGCCGTTGTTGCGGTAGAGGACATTCTTTCCGTAATAGGTGACAAACAGGTCGGGCCAGCCGTCGCCGTTGTAGTCGCCGACGGACACGCCCTGGCCCCATCCATAGTCGCACGAGGCCGGCCTTCTCGGTCACGTCGGTGAAGGTGCCGTCGCGGTTGTTGCGGTAGAGATGGTTGGTCGAGGATGCGCTGGGGGTGGCGTTGGGTGGACCGCTATTCACCAGGAAGATGTCGAGCCAGCCATCCTTGTCGTAGTCGATGAGGGCGACACCTCCGCCCGTGAGTTCGTTGATGTGGTGCTTGCCCAGATCGCCGCTGAGGGTGGAGCGGACGGTGAGCCCGGCGCGTTCGGAGACGTCCACGAAGTCGGCGACGGCCGAACCTTTGGTGGGTTCGATCTGCGGGAGTGGATGGCTCGAGCTTGACTGTGCCAGCGCGCGTGCGACCAGGAGGCACAGCAGCAGGGCGCAGCTCGATGTTGGCGGGAGACGCTTCAATGTGTTGCCACATCATCGGCACTCATCAGACCGCCCTGGAGCAGGGTGGATGAGCGGATCGCGGCTGCGGCGGATTTCTTCTGCAGGGCGAAGTCGGCCTCATGCCGCTGCTTCAGAGTGGCCAATTTTTCGCTCCATGCGGCAGCCTGCACCGTGGTCTCCAATCTGCGCGTAGGTTCGCGCGAGAAGGTAGACGGGGGCGTCCAGCTCGGGATCGAGATCGGCGGCTCGACGCAGCTCACGGATGGCGTCCTCGCGACGTCCCGCGGCTGCGTACAGCTTACCGAGAAGGGCGTGATCGGCGGCGGTGGATGCGCCGAGGGAGGTGGCTCGTTCGGCGAAATGGAGGGCCTGCAGGTTGTTGTTTGCGCGTCCGTAGGCGCGTGCCGCGTCCTCCGCGTAGTGGATCCGGTTGGGCTCGAGCTCGGAGGCTTTCCCGTAGGCGAGCGCTGCCCGGGCGTACTCGCCCTGCTGAAAGAGGCAGAAGCCAAGAATATTGTGCGGGAGGGCGAGCACCGGGTTGTCTTGCATCGCCTTCTCCAAGACCGGAACTGCCTCCGCAACCTGGTGGGTGGCGGCAAGGGCGACACCCATTAGCGTTTGCCACTGGGCGTCAGCTCCGTCTTTCGGCGGCAACTTTCCTAGTATGGTCTTTGCATCGTCGGCCTGGTCGGTGGCGAGCAGGACGCCGGCGAGCGGCTTCTGCGTAGACGGGGTTTGCTGGTTCAAGCGAGGTTGCGGCCCGGAGGAGCTTTACGCCCTCGGCAGCGCCTCCGGGCTCTGCCGAGGCGATCAGGCCGAGGTGATGTAAGGGGCGGGGATCCTGGGGATCGAGTCTTGCCGCAGCGCGGAAGGTCTCCGCTGCCTTTTGAGGCTGGCCGGCGCCGGTGTACGCGAGTCCGAGGAGGTAGGTGCTCTGCTCGTCCGCTGCGGTTGCAGGTTTGTTTTCCAAGAGCGAGATTGCCTCCGCGTTGTTTCCGTTACCGATCAGTGCGCGGGCCAGGAGCGTGTCGATTCCCGGCGCTTGTGGATCTCGTTCCCGGGCCTTCTGCAGAAGGGAAAGGGCATCCGGAAATCTGCCGGCGTCGAGGAGCGCGGAGCCGGCCTGACGCTGTGTCTCGGGCGAGACAGACTCTGCGCCGAGGGCACCTGTCAGGGCGGCGAGTCTTGCGTTGTCGTTGACCTTGAGACTGTCCGCGAGCAGGTGGAGCGTGACACCGCTGTCGTCGGGTGCGAGTGTGTGGGCCGCGTCGAGGTGTGTGATCGCTTCCGTGAAAGAGGCCCTGGACTCGAGGAGGACGGCGAGATTGTAGAGCGGCTGCACCGAGGCGGGCTGGGCTTTCACCACGATCCTAAGCTGCTCAATCGCGGCATCTGTCTCGTGCAGACGGATGAGAGTGAGGGCGAGATTGTAGTGGGCGGGGAGCATCGTGGGCGCGATGCGAAGCGCGGTTCGGAAGTCGGCTGCGGCCGCGGTGTATCGCTGCATCTGGTTCTCGGCGACACCGCGCCAGGTGAGCGCATCAGCGGATCGCGGGTTGTTGTTGATGATTGCGTTGAAGATTTCGATGGCTTGCGTCGGCTGTCCACTCCGAAGCAACTGGACGCCTGCCGAGATGTCCGCGCGGGTGGTGCTGCCGGGCGAGGTCTGCGGGATCGCTTCAGGAGTAAGCAGGAGCGCGCAGAGGAGGAGAGCTGCGTGAATCGCGCGGACGGGGTGGCCGTGGCGAAGAGCCCGATGCGTGGGCGTTGGTTGCTCGCGGGCCTGGGTGCGCGCGTCCGGGAGCCGGCTCATGTTGACTTCCGCGGGACGGTTGTCAGATGTCCGCCCTCTTCGATGCGGACGAACTGGTTTGCGGGAACCTTTCGGAGGCGGTCGACGGTTCCGCTTGGCCAGAAGATTTCGAGGAGGTCGGCGACGGGATGATCCCGGAGGCCGAAGTGGAGACGAAGGTCGCTTTGCGAGAGGTAGCTACCGCCGCTGCGCACCTCGTCGATCTGCGAGAGTGAGCCTGCAGTGCAGCGTACGCGGGCGCCGATTGCGCTCCGGTTGGACTTCGTTCCGACGAGCTTGAGATTGATCCAGTGATTGCCGTTCGAATTGCGGAACTGGAGCAGTGATGGCCTGGCGCCCTGGTTGTTGATGACGACATCGGTGCAGCCGTCGTTGTTGAAGTCTCCGAAGGCACAGCCGCGCCCGGTTCCGGGCGTTGTGAACGCCTCGCCTGCGAGCCGGGAGACCTCTTCGAAGTTTCCGTCGCCGCGGTTGCGATAGAGTACCCGGGGTTCGCGGTAGGTTGTGTCGGCGTGGATACGGTCCAACTCCGGGTAGACATGACCGTTGCAGTACAGGACGTCGGAGAGCCCGTCGTTGTCAGGGTCGAAGAAGCCGCAACCCCAGCCGACGAGGTGCGTTTGCCGGTTGAGACCTGCGGTCTGACCCGTGTCCGTAAAGAGTGCTTTGCCGGCGTTGTGGTAGAGGTTGGGGGCCTCATCGGAGAAGTTTGTTTTCAGTATGTCGAGCCAGCCGTCGTTGTCGTAGTCACCGGCGGCGACGCCCATGCCGGCCTCCTCGGTACCCTCGATGCTGTAGGCGACGCCGCGCAACGTTCCTTCCTCGCGGAAGGTTCCGTCGTGGTTGTTCATGAAGAGCTGGCTTGGGGTGGAGTCGCTGGCGATGTATAGATCGGGCCAGCCGTCGTTGTCGAAGTCGGCCACGAGGACGCCCATGCCGAAGAGATCGCCCCTGGCGCTGATGCCGGCTTTGCTGGAGACGTCGGTGAAGGTTCCGTCGCGGTTGTTGCGGTAGAGGGTGCTGGTTTCACTCTTGAGGCCTCGGGGCCCGCACATCACGGGCAGGCCGCGGTAGACGCAGTATGGATTGCTTCCAGGGTCTTTCGCGTTCTCGAGCGAGAAATCGACGTAGTGCGTGACCAGGAGGTCCAGCCAACCATCGCGGTCGTAGTCGACGAAGGCGCAACCTGTGCTCCAGCGGGTTGCCGGGCCGGCGACCGCGGCCTTGCGCCCCACCTCTGTGAAGGTTCCGTCACCGTTGTTGTGGAAGAGCAGGTTCTCGCCCCAGTAGGTCACGAAGAGATCGTCGAAGCCGTCGTTGTCGAAGTCCCCGATGCAGACACCCTGCCCCCATCCACTTCGCGCGAGCCCTGCCTTGGCGGTCACGTCGGTGAAGGTGCCATCGCGGTTGTTGTGAAAGAGCTTGTTGCCGGGCTCGGAGCCGGCGGGCAGCTTCTCGAGACGGGAGCTGTTGACCAGGAAGATATCGAGCCAGCCGTCCTGGTCGTAGTCAAAGAACGCGACGCCCGAGCCGGTTGTCTCGATGATGTATTTCTTGGCACGATCACCGCCCGCCACCTGGAGGAAATCGAGGCGGGCTTCTGCGGCGATATCGCGGACCGTGTACCCCAAGGGCTTGCTCTCGGGGTCGGCTGGCGGTGATGCAAGGGAGCGAGCTGCGGGGAGGAGCACCGCCGATAGAAGTCCACCACCGGCGGCTTTGAGCAGCAGGCGGCGATCTGCGGAGGGCAGTGTCGAGTCACGATTCGAATTGCGCCTGAACGCCGGGGCCAAACGGCTCATCGTGTCGGCCCTGCTCCCGGGGCGGATGGCAGGTCGTCCTTGCTTCCGGTCAGGAGGGCGTTCAGCTTTTTCTGGAACTGATCTGCCTTTCCGTGCTGCAGCCGCTCAAAGGTGGCCATCTCGGCTGCGGCCTCGGGCAGCTTTCCCTGCTGGCGATAGGCGAGCATCATCACGTAGTGCGCCTGTGCATTCTCAGGGTGATCCGCAATCAAGGAGCGAAGTTCCGCCTGGGAGGTTTCTACCTGGTGTTGGGCCAGCAGAGTCTGCGCAAGGCCAACCCTTGCCTCGGGAAGCCCGGGCTCGAGCTTCATGGCAAGCGTGTAGTCTGCGGTGGCCTTTGCGAGCGCGCCCTGGTGCCGCTCGATTTCGGCCATGGAGAGGGCAGAGGTTGCGCTCTGGGGATTCACGGCCAGCTCGGCGCGGAACTCTTCCATTGCTTTCTCATCTGCGTCCGCGTCGCCGGTTCGAAGCAGGAGCTGGCCGATGCGATAGTGCATCTGGGTGAGCTTTGGGTTTTCGCTGAGCGCGGTTCTGTACTGGCGGATCGCCTGCGCGAAGTTTCCCTGTGCTTCGTTGACCTCGGCAGCAAGCTGGTGGACGCGGTAGGAGTCCGGGTGAGCCGTCAGCAGCTCGTTGGCGGTCTCGTTCCACATGCGGGTGTAGAGCTCGGCTGACTGGTAGAGAACGTCCGGGTCGGCGGGGTAGATCTGCTTCAGCTGCGCTGCTATGCGTAGCGCAGTCGTCTCATCCTTGCTGGCCGAGGAGCAGCCGAGAAGAGTGATGCCGGTGAGCCGCTGCAGCTTGCCGGCTGGCTCCTTGTCGAAGTGTTTCTGGAGGAGAGGGAAGGCCTGTTCGCAGAGACCCATGTCGGCTTCGCTGAGGGCCAGAAAGAGCTCGGCACGCGGCGTCGCCGGATCGACGTTGAGGGCGTGCTTCAGAGCTTCGGCCGCCTCGGCTGCATGCCCGGAGCCGTAGAGCAGAACGCCCATGCCCGTCCATGCCTGGCTGTTGTTTGGATCAGCCGCCACGATAGCGCGATATTCCTGCATTGCGGCCGGAATATCTGCGGAGCGAAGTGCCTGTTCCGCCCTGGCCGAGTGGTCCTGCAGTGAAGGGGATGGTGCCTGCGCATTTGCCGTGAAGATTGCGGTGCCACCCGAGAACAACAACGGCAGCAGCACAGATGTTCGCATCTTGAGGCCTCGTTCGGGGAGCGGCGCTGGGACACGAAGCGATGCCGGAGTCCGCTCAGTGCTATTGCACATCATCAGGAGGAGTCTGTGCAAGGGCTGCTCGCGGCAGTTCCCGGCGCGGGTAGGGCGAGTGAAAAAAGAGAGGGGTGCCGGCAAAGATGCCGGCACCCCTCGGATTCAGGACGCTGCTCTCTAGAACAGGTACTTGAGGGCAAACTGAGCGATCCGCGGGTCTCTTGCGGAGTGGATCTGTCCGAAGGTTCCATCCCCGACGGTGTTGTCCGGATTGTAGAAGTTCGGGTGATTGAAGAGGTTGAACAGTTCCGCGCGGAACTGCAGCTTGCCGTGCTCGTGTACCTGGAACTCCTTGAAGAGGGAGGAGTCCACGTTGACGAGGCTTGGGCCATTGAGGAAGTTGCGGCTTGTGTTTCCGACGGTTCCCGGTGCGGCGTTGGTGAATGCGGCGGCGTTGAAGTAGGAATTGATACTTCGTTGACTAGCGCTGGTGCTTGTTCCTGGGACCCGATCAGCGAAGTCGCCACCGACACCGGCAGCTGCTGTATCCAGGCCGGAGTTGATGGAGTACGGAGCTCCCGTCTGGGCTATGACGATGCCCTGGTTCTGCCATCCATTGACTACTGCTGAAAGCAGCCCGTTTACGTTTTGAAGCTTGGGCAGCTGGTAGATGTACGACGCTGTGAAGCGGTGGCGTACGTCGTTATCCGACGGGCCGTAGTTTTGGGAGAAGTTCTCTGGGTTTCGGGGCCCGTTTCCGCCCTCAGCGGTGTACGAGACGACGTCCAGGTATTTGGCGTAGACGTAGGATGCGAGGATGCTGAAGCCGTGATCGAAGCGGTGGTTCAGCTGAACCTGCATGGAGTTGAAGTTTGAATACCCCGATGGATCGAGCATCTCCACCGGACCGTAGCAGGGTCCGGTGGGCGCGCTGCTCACCCCCGTTGGACAGCGCACGCCGCTAAGCCGGCGCCGTTCGCGGAGTACGGAGTCAGTGTTGTTGTACTGGATCGGATCGAAGGGCTTGCCCGTGTCGGGGTTGATGGGAGTGTTCTGCACAAAGCTTGAGAGCGGAGCGTAGTTGTACTCCCTCGAGATGAACAGATGCGTTCCCTTATTGCCGATGTAAGAGAGCGTCAAGGTGTAGTTCTTTGCGATTTGCTGATCGATCGTGAGGTTGAACTGCTGGGTGTAGCCCTCGTTGAAGTTTGGCGCAAAGACCGTCTCGGCGGACTCGGTCGGCCAGACGAATGCGGCACGTTGTGCCGCAGTACGAGGAATGACGAAGGGGAACGGGTTGACGCGTCCGGCGTTTGTGAAGACGTTATTTCCGGTCAGACTTGGAGCCAGGGTTGTGAGACCGGCGACGGTGGAGTTCGAGTCAAAGGGCTGTGCGGTTGAGAAACGATTCCACGCGATCAGTCTTGCCTGATCGTAGAAGATTCCGTACCCAGCACGGATCGAGGTCTTGCCGGTCTTGAACGGATCAACGTTGATGCCGATGCGCGGAGCGAAATTCTTGTAGCGATTCGGGATACCGGAACGAGGGCAGCCCGCGTCGCCGGTGCCGAAGGATCCACTCCCAACCGGCGGACCCGGGAAGGTGAGACCTGCGGGAGCGGTGGGATAGAAGGTCGACTTCTTTGTGAGTGAGGGATCGAAACAGATCTGATCGTTGAGGTTGTCGACCGGCGGCAGGAAGGGTTCCCAGCGGATTCCAGCGTCGATGGTCAGGTTCGCGGTGGCCTTGTAGTTGTCCTGCGCAAAGGCATCGACGCCGTTGTGGCGAAGACGGCTCTGCACCTCAGTCTGCTGGTTGAAGTTGTTTGGCAGGCCGAGCAGAAGATCGACGAGCGCATTGCCGGAGTATTGGCCGTTGAAGTTGAAGCTGGGATCGGTCGGTAGTCTTCGACGCGGTTTGAGGCTTCTCGTCGATAGTCCCCACCGAAGGTCAGCGTGTGCTTGCCCCGGATGATGTTCATGTTGTCGGTGTACTGCCAGGTCTGGCGGTTCTGAATGAAGGCACCGTCACCGTAGGCATTGATGGACCCGTTGACGCCGGTGAAGAGGTCGCTGATGACTCCGGGGGCCGAACCGCTTGCCGGGCCTCCGAAGGCTTCCCAGCCTACATCCTTCGTGGGTCCACGGTGATGCGCGACGCGGGTGAAGCCGAAGACGGCCGTGTTAAGGAAGTTGGGGCTGAAGGTGTGAGTCCAATCGAGAGCGACGTTCTGGTTGCGGAAGTATTTCAGGTGCGGCCGGTTGGGGAGGTTGCCGCCACCGACGCCGGTCGAGTTGTCCTGGTTGTAGAAGTAATGGCCAAAGGCGCTGTCATGCGGACCAAAGGTGTGGTCGATGCGAGCCAGGTATTGATCTTCATTCAGGTTGTCCTGGTTATTCGCGACGGGGCTGATGAAGGTGTATCCACCGGAACCGTTGTTGGGCAGGGGCATCAAGGCCGTGATCAGATTGAGAGCTGTTGGATCGATGCGATTGGCCGGAATGATGCCTCCGGGAAAGGGATTTCCGGTGGTGGGATCGATGGGCGCGCCACCGGTCGAGTTGGTCAGGCGCGCTTACGTTAGCGACCCCGCCGTTCAGGTCGGGGCGCTGTGCCTGGTTGAGCACCTGACCGATGTTGATGGTCTCATCTCTTCGCTGCCGCGTTCCCTGGTAGTACCCGAAGAAGAACGTTTTGTCCTTCTGGATGGGGCCGCCGAGAAAACCACCGTACTGGTTCAACTTGAACGAGGGCTTTTTGGATCCAGGAGTATCGAAGAAGTTGTGCGAGTCGAGGACGGTGTTGCGGAAGAACTCGAAGATGCCACCGTGAAAGGAGTTGGTGCCGGACCGGGTTACGGTGTTGACGAGGCCACCCGAATTGCGGCCGTACTGCGCGGTGAAGTTGCTGGTCTGGATGTCGAACTCCTGAAGCGCATCGGGAGCCGGGAAGACAGGAGCCGTGGAGAGATAGTTGTCGGTCATATCCACGCCGTCGAGCAGGTAGTAGTTTGAACCGGGACGGTTGCCGTTAACCACCACACCTTCGTGCTGTCCCTGCCCATGCGCCACGTTGTTGTTGTCGTAGGAGACACCGGGCATGATGTATTGGAGCTGAAGAGGATCGCGCCCGTTGAGCGGCAGGTCCTCGATGCGCTGCTGGTCGACGACGTGACTGACGGTGGCATCCAGAAGGTTAACCCCCTGGGGCGTTGTGGAGACCTCTACAGTCTGCGAGAGGGCGCCGATTGTGAGCGCAGCCTTGATTGAGACATTCTGATCGACCTCGAGCAGGATGCCCCGCTGAAGGTAGCTCTGGAAGCCCTGGCTTTCGACGCGGACGGAGTAGTTACCGACGGAGGTCGCGGGGAAGGTGAAATCACCGCTTGCATCGGAGGTATCGGTTCGGGTTTCACCGGTACCCTCGTTTGTGAGAATGACCTTGGCGCCCGGGATAGCGGAGCCGCCCGGGTCGGTTACGGTGCCGACGATCCGGCCTGTAGGGCCGACGGCGTACGCGGCGCGCGGAAGAAGGATCAATCCGGCGATCATGATGCAAGACAAGCTGAAGATCCACCGAAGACGCTGCGTCATGCTGACCTCGAAAAGAGTTGGTAGGGGGATGGCGTTGGAGACTGGGCCTTCTGTCGTACGTGCCCAGCGGTGCGGGATTGCAACCGTTTACATGAATCCGTCGACGAGATGCTCAGATTTCAGCGTTCATAACGAGCCTATGTAAGAGAAGAGAAAACGTTATAGAACGCGAGAGGGCGTGTCAAGCGTGGGCACCGTTCGATTTGCGCTGTCGACTCGCGACCGACCGGCACCTCGGCTGTTCGCGCGCTTGCGCAGGGTGTGTTCCGTCCCTACACTCATCCACACTTGTCACGATAGGCAATGGGGGTGAACTGGGCGATATGGCGATTCTTTTGCGGGTACCACGAAAGTGCCAGACGTTGGATCGCCGTCTTCGCCGTACGGAGAACCTCGCTTGTCGACTGGGATGTTGATCGTCGCCTTGGCTTCCGGCTTCGGGCAGCAGGATCTGGCGCCCACCCCACCGCTGGGATGGAACAGCTGGGATGCGTACGGGACCACGATCCGCGAAGGTGAGGTCAAGGCCAACGCGGATTACATGGCGGCAATCTCGCCAAACTGGGCTGGCAATACATCATTGTGGATATTGAGTGGTACGCGACGGATCCCAAAACGCATGGATATATACCGGGTGGTTCGGTGAGCATGGACGCTTTCGGCCGGTTCACGCCGGCGGTCCAGCGGTTTCCTTCAGCGGCTGACGGTAAGGGTTTCAAGCCACTGGCGGACTATGCCCACAGCAAGGGTCTGAAGTTCGGGATTCATATTATGCGAGGGGTTCCGCGCCGGGCTGTGGATCAGAACCTGCCGATCGAGGGCAGCCGTACCATGCCGGGGACATCGCAGATAAGAAGGATGTCTGCCGATGGAAGGGCATGGAAGACACCTACGGGGTTGACCTATCCAAGCCAGGTGCGCAGGATTACTACGACTCCATCGCTCGTCTATACGCTTCTTGGGGGCTGGACTATGTGAAGGCCGACGACATGAGCAATCCCTTCCATGCGAAGGAGATCCATGCGCTGAGCACGGCCTTGAAGAAGACGGGGAGACCGATCGTACTCAGCCTCTCGCCTGGTCCTGCGCCGCTTTCGAGATATGAGGAGCTGAGGTCGAATGCACAGTTGTGGCGGATCTCCGGCGACTTCTGGGACAGCTGGCCGAAGTTGAAGCATCAATTTGACCTTACCCATGCCTGGGAGTCGAAGGTGCAACCAGGAGGTTGGCCGGATGCAGACATGTTGCCGCTTGGGAAGATTGGATTGAGGGCGGAGGTTGGCGAGCCGCGGATGACTGCCTTCACGAAGGACGAGCAGCAGACGCTGATGACGTTGTGGTCGATATTTCGGTCTCCGCTGATGTTCGGGGGAGATCTTCCGAGCAACGATCCGTATACGCTGTCGCTGCTGAATAATCCTGAGGTACTGGCGGTCGACCAGGCGAGCACCGGTGGACACCAGGTGTACCGCACTGCGGACACGATTACCTGGCTTGCCGAGAAGCGAGGGAGCGAGGCTAGATACGTTGCGGTCTTCAACGTGGGCGAGAGTGCGCGGGAGGTCAACCTGAGCTGGAGCCAGCTTGGCGTGAAGGCCACCAAGGCGTCGGTCAGGGATCTTTGGACGAGGAAAGATCTTGGCTCGGAGGCGGGAGTTCGCGTGAAGCTGAATCCCCACGGCAGTGTTCTTTATGCCGTTCTGCCGGAATGAGCCCGGATGGGCCACTTGCCCCGGGGTCTGGGAGGCTCGTCTACATGAGGGGTTGAGTTGGGGAGAGCCCGAGGAGCAGAATTCGTACTAGAGAGGTACGGGTGAGGAGGGCTGGGTTTGCCGGAGTTGCCGGAGGTTGAGACGGTTGCGAACGGGGTCGATGCTCGGGTGCGCGGGCAGAGTATTGCGGCGGTGTGGACGAGTGGGATGCCGCAGACGTTCAAGAGCACGGAAAGCGAGATCGAGGAGGTGCTGACGGGATCTCGCATCGAGGGCGTGCGGCGGGTGGGTAAGACGATCGTGATGACAACGGTGAGGGATGGAAGGGGGGCCGAGTTCCTGGTGCACCTGGGGATGACGGGCCGGTTGCTGGTGAGTGCGGCGGAGGTTCCACTGCCCCCGCATACGCACGCGGTATTACGGCTGGGCGATGGGCGGGAGGTGCGGTTTGTGGATCCGCGGAGGTTTGGGCGGCTCTCGGTAGGGGTGCTGGATTCGGAGGATGGTGGTTATGCCGGGCCGGGGTTGGAGCCGCTGATGATCTCGGTGGAGGAGTTTGCGGGTCTGTTTCGGGGGCGAAAGGTGGCGATCAAGGCTGCGCTGCTGAACCAGTCTTTGCTGCACGGCGTGGGAAATATCTACGCGGATGAAGCGCTGGCGCGGGCGGGGGTACGGCCGAGGCGGAGGGCGGGCAGGCTGACGCGCGTCGAGTACGTGCGGCTCCACGGCGCCCTGCAGGAGGTGCTGAGGCGCGCGATCGAGCTGGGTGGGTCTTCGGTGTCGGACTATGTGGATGCGGACGGCGTGCGGGGCTTTTTCCAGCTGGAGCACCGGGTGTATGGGCGGGGCGGGGAAGCTTGCCAGGAATGCGGCACGCGGATCAAGAAGATCGTTGTTGGTGGGCGTGGGACCCATTTTTGTCCAACGTGCCAGAGGTAAGGGCTTCGCGAGCGGGGCGGATCAGCGTGGGATCAGTGGGGCTTCGGGGCAGTTTGCGATCGGCTCGGCCTGTGGGACGGAGAAGCGCCTGCCTTGGGGCAGGTAGGTGAGTCGTTCGCGTCGTCCGTTGGGTTCGCGGATAGTCAGGCTGACCTCGCGTTCGGCGTTGCCGTTCCAGAGAGAAAAACCCCCGAGTATCTGACCGTTGCGGACGCCGGCTTCCCACGCGCGGCTTCCCGGGCGCAGGCCATTGACCACGCCGTCGTGGCGCAGGGAGACCGGATCGAAGCCCAGGTCGAAGGTCCATGTGGGGCGATCAACAAACGCGACACATCTGCCCAGGGTGCCGGGAGATATGGGAACGGTAAGGCCTTCGAGGGCGAAGGAACGGAACTGCGCGGTTGTTGCCGGATCGACGAAGCGGCCGGCGGTCGAGAAGATCCGGTCTGGGGTGAGCGGCTCGGATCGCTCGTCGTGAAGGGCGAGCATGAGGTCCGTGAGGGTGTACCGGCCGTTGCTTTGCTGGTCGATCTGATGGTTCAGCCATAGGGCGATCATGGCGCCACGGAGATAGGGTTCCTGGTTTGTGGCGGAGTCGGCGACTTGCGGAGAGATGGGGCCAGCCAGGGACATGCCCCGAGGGTTGGCGATGGAGGTGGGGTCGCGGTCGGCAACAGGGTTCGCGGAGCCGCCGGTGAAGTTGCCAGCGGTTTCAAGGGACGGGGTGCTCCGCGCGAGTTCGGCGTTAGGGAGGTTGAGGCGAGGGGAGGTGAGATAGTCCCTGATGGTGGCGTTGAGCCGGGACAGGTACTCGGCCTCGTCGATGATGCCGGCGTGCTCGAGGATGGTGTCCTGATAGAAGCGGGTGAAGCCTTCCCCAAACCAGGCGATCTCCTCCGTGTTGGCGACGGTGCCGAGGGCACCTGGATTCCAGTGGTGAAATGCCTCGTGGGCGAGGAGGGAGACGGTGTCGGTGCCGAAGTGTTTTCGGTCTGAGAGAAAGAGATTGAAGATATTGGTAAAGCCGCTGCCGCCCCCTCCCGAAGCCGTGTTTCCGTACGGGGAGATGACGATCGCATAGAAAGGGACTGGTGGGCCGTGCCAGAGGCTGCGCTCGGTCTCGATGATATCTCTGACTTCGGGGGCGATCTTCCCGGGCGGAAAGCTCCAGTTGCCGTGCATCGCGAGGAGGACGTTGCCGCTCTCGAGCATGAGGTTTTCGGTCTGCATCTGGCCGCCGGTGAAGAGCGCGTTGCGGACGTCTGACCAGGGACCGATGAAGTGTTGGTGGGGCGCGGTGCCGAAGCTGGTCACGAGCTTATGAGCGGGCGGGAGGCCGACAAAGTCGAAGGTGACCTCAACCTCCTGGGAGCCGGAGAGGACGGGAGCGACGAGGCCGTTGTCCCCGTTGAACTCGAAGAGGTCGGGACCAAGGATGACGCGGTGCTCGAAGGGGTGCTGAAGCGGTCCGGACCAGTCCTGCGCGAGGTCGTAGGTGACGGTCACGCGGCCTGGACGGCTGCTGTGTAGAAGCCATCGGGCCGGGTTACCCGTGGGCAAGAGGGTCGCGTCGGGGTTGGTGACGTGGAGGTTTGAGACGGCGCGGTAGAGCTCGGCCTGCCCAGCCCAGACGGACGGAAGAAGGAGGACTTCGGCATCGGGCTGCGGTGCCGGAAGGCCGACGGCGACGTGGATCTGTGCGGGGTCTCGGAGGTCGAACTGGTAGTGAAGGCTGGGGCGCGGAGGTGAACTTGCGCCAGCAGCGGCGCAAAAGAGAGTAGACCCGAGGAGCAGAAAGTGAAACAAGTTTTTCACGTGCGGCAAGACCTTGAGCAACGGACATCTCCGCCTTTTCGGTGGGATGGGCCCTGCCGGATCTTATCGGCTGCTCAGAGAGTTTCGATAGGTGTCAATGGTGCTGAAAATCGACTTACTGCGGGTGTCCCATGTGGTTACTGGGTGGCAAGGGAAGAGGTGACGTCGTAGAATTGAGAGACATGGCTTGCCCTTTTCGACATGTAAAGCGCTTTCGCCTTGGACGCCGTGACCGCGGGCGCGCCTGAGCTCTCGCACCTCCCCCCTGTTTTGTTTGTTAGGCTTCTCTACGTTCCTGTGCGAGCGCTTTCGAGTGCCTCGACCTGAGCCCCTGCCGCTTCCCACGGTAACGTGGAGCGTTCCTTGGAGATAGACCCGAATGCCAGCCGAAGTGACGACCCATCCTGATTCTTTCCATAGTGCCGCGACGCTGAACTGCGGCGGCCAAACGGTACATATGTTCCGGCTGGACGCGCTCGCGAACGAGGGTATCGATGTTCAGCGGCTTCCGTTCTGCTTGCGAATTCTGCTGGAGAATCTGCTCCGGAACGAGGATGGCCGGACGGTGACGGCGGACGACATTCGCTTTCTTGCGCGCTGGGAGGCGGCGTCCGAGCCTTCGCGCGAGATTGCGTATATGCCTGCGCGTGTGTTGATGCAGGACTTCACGGGGGTCCCGGCAATTGTGGACCTTGCGGCGATGCGGGACGCTATGCGGATGCTGGGCGGCGACCCGGAGAAGATCAACCCGCTGCAACCGGCGGAGCTGGTGATTGACCACTCGGTGCAGGTGGACGAGTTTGGGACGGCGCAGGCGTATGACTTGAATGCGGCACTCGAGTTTCAGAGGAATCGGGAGCGATACGCGTTTTTGAAGTGGGGACAGACGGCATTTCGGAATTTTTCGGCGGTGCCGCCGGGAATGGGGATCTGCCACCAAGTGAACCTCGAGTACCTGGCGCGAGTGGTGTTCACGACGGAGCCGGGCGCGGACGGGATGGCGACGGCTTATCCGGACACGCTGGTCGGGACGGACTCCCATACGACGATGGTGAACGGGTTGGGCGTGCTGGGATGGGGAGTGGGCGGCATTGAGGCGGAGGCGGCCATGCTGGGGCAGTCGGTGAGCATGCTGGTGCCGCAGGTGGTGGGTTTCCGACTGACGGGCAGCCTGAAGGAGGGGACGACCGCGACCGACCTGGTGCTGACGGTGACGCAGATGCTGCGGAGCTTTGGCGTGGTGGGGAAATTTGTCGAGTTCTACGGGCCGGGAATTGCGGAGCTGCCGCTGGCCGACAGGGCGACGATTGCGAACATGGCGCCGGAGTACGGGGCAACGTGCGGGATCTTTCCGGTGGACGAGGAGACGCTGAAGTACCTGCGGCTGACGGGAAGGACGGAGGAGCATATTGCGCTGACGGAGGCGTACTTCCGGGAGCAAGGTTTGTTTCACACCCCTGACGCACCGGAGGCGGAGTATTCGGCGACGCTGGCGCTTGATCTCGCGACGGTGGAGCCGAGTGTGGCCGGGCCGAAGCGGCCGCAGGACAGGGTATTGCTTTCGAAGACGCCGGAGAGCTTTCTGGAGCAGTTGCCGTCGCTGCAGGGGCCAAATGCGAACCAGCGGGCGGAGCGGCAGATGGTCCGGTGGGAAGGTGAGGGCGGGCATGCAAGTGCTACGGGCGACGTGACGAGCGGCGTTGGGTCACCGGCGCCCGCGGTGCCGAAGCTGGTGCAGGTGATTTCGACGACGCATGATGACCAGCCGCCAGCGATTCAGCAGGCACTTCTTCATGAACCTGCGCATAGTGTGCAGGATCGCTTTGGCGTCGATCCGGAGCCGTACCTGCGGGACGGCTCGATCGTTATCGCGGCGATCACGTCGTGCACGAATACGTCGAACCCCTACGTGATGGTGGCGGCGGGTCTGCTGGCGAAGAAGGCGGTCGAGAAGGGCCTGCGGACGCCGCCGTGGGTGAAGACCTCGCTCGCGCCGGGGTCGCGAGTGGTGACGGACTACTACACGCGGGCCGGTCTGCTTCCGTACCTCGATCAGTTACGATTCCAGGTTGTTGGGTATGGGTGCACGACGTGCATCGGGAACTCGGGGCCTCTGCCGACGGATGTTTCGAAGGCGATCGAGGATCATTCGCTGGTGGCAGTGAGTGTGTTGAGCGGAAATCGTAACTTCGAAGGTCGCATATCTCCGGAGGTGCGGGCGAACTACCTGATGAGTCCTCCCCTGGTCGTGGCCTACGCGCTTGCGGGACATATCGGCCATGACTTCGAGGAGGATCCCCTGGGCCGTGCGGGCGACGGGACGCCGGTCTTTCTGCGGGATATCTGGCCGACGCAGAAGGAGGTGTCTGACATGGTGAATGCGTCGATCGACGCGGAGATGTTTCGACAGCAGTATGCGACGGTCTCTGAA
The DNA here is from genome assembly GCA_963752655.1 of uncultured Acidobacteriaceae bacterium. GTDB lineage: Bacteria > Acidobacteriota > Terriglobia > Terriglobales > Acidobacteriaceae > Edaphobacter. Next base: position 140,393 of record CAVVZK010000010.1, on the reverse strand, counting down.
GGCGACCAGAACTGGCAGCAGCTGAGCTTTCCTTCGGGCGATACGTATGGCTGGGAGCCGGATTCGACGTACATCAGGAAGGCGCCGTACTTCGACGGGATGCCAGCGATGCCGGCGGAGGTTGAGGAGATCCATGGCGCGCGAGTGCTGGCGGTTCTGGGGGACTCGGTGACCACGGATCATATCTCTCCGGCAGGGTCGATCAAGCTGAACGGGCCAGCGGGGAAGTACCTGACTGAGCATGGGGTGAAGCCGACGGAGTTCAACAGCTATGGAAGTCGCAGGGGCAACCATGAGGTGATGGTGCGCGGCACGTTTGCGAATGTACGGTTGCGGAACCGGCTGGCACCGGGGACGGAAGGCGGGGTGACACGGCTGCTTCCGGAGGATGTGCCGATGTCGATCTACGACGCCTCGGTTGAGTATGCAAAGCGAGGGACGCCGCTGGCGATACTTGCGGGTAAGGAGTATGGGTCGGGATCTTCGCGGGACTGGGCGGCGAAAGGGCCTCGGCTGTTGGGGATTCGGTTTGTGATTGCGGAGAGCTATGAGCGGATTCACCGATCGAACCTAGTGGGTATGGGGATCTTGCCGCTGCAGTTCCTGCCGGGGCAGAATGCTGAGTCGCTCGGGCTGAGCGGCGAGGAGGTTTTTGCGGTCGGCGGCACTCCGGGACAGCTGAGGTCGATGCTGGTCTCAAAGTTCGCGGATGGCAAGACGATCACGGTGGTGGCGGAGTCGGACCTTGGGAAGACGACGGAGTTCCAGGCGACCGTGCGGATCGACACGCCCCAAGAGGTTCTGTATTACCAGCATGGCGGGATTCTGCAGTATGTGCTGCGGCAGTTGGCGGGTAAGGCGTAGGGCTGATCTCAGATGGTTACAAGTAGAGACATGACTGGAGCCCCGGGCGTGTCTCTTTCTTTCTAGGCTCCGACGAGGCTGCGGACCTTGCCCCAGACCCATTGAGGCATGACGACTCGAGCCATATGGCGGCGAAGCTGCTCGTAGGTGGCGAAGCCCATGGCGTAGCCGCAGAGGAGACGGAGTAGTTCGGGGTCGGACTTGGCTCGGCGCATAAGGGAATCGACACGGCCGGGCTGCGTGAAGAGGCGGCGCTGGATGGCGACGGAATGGCGGAGTTCGGCACCAATCTCCTGCTCCCAGGCGACTTGATAGGAGCTGAGTTGGCGTGCGTCGAAGCGGCCGGACGTGAGGGCTGCGATGGCGGCATCGGCGGCGAGGTCGCCTGAGACCATGGCGAAGTAGATTCCTTCGGCGGAGAAGGCGTTGACCATACCCGCGGCGTCTCCGGCAAGCAGGATGCGGTCAGCGTAGGTGGTGTCCATGGGGCCGGAGATGGGGATAGGAAAGGCGCGGTAGTTCTCGGGGTGGCTCTCGCCGGTGACGAAGCCGCGAGATTTCATCTGCTCGACGAAGTGAAGGTGGTGCTCCTTTGCGCGACCGCGGACGTGTTCGACAAAGTAGTCCGGGCCGGAGCCGAAGCCAAGGTTGATGTGCGTCTCTTTCGGAAATATGTAACCGTATCCGTAGCTTGAGGGAAGGGTGAGGAGGAGAGTGACGCGGTCTTTGTACCTGGTATCGAGCTGCGTGTAGGGCGTTTCCTCCATCATGTCGACGGCGTACTGGCCGTGAACCTCGCCGGTGCGGAGCCCGCTGAGCCGGGCGATGACGGAGTTAGCGCTGTCGGCTCCGATGACGAGGCGAGCGTGGAATTCGCGGCTGTCAGCTGTTGTGAGGTGGACGGCTTCGGTGTTTGTAACCATTTTGGTTACGGTGGCGCCCATTACGACTTCGGTGACTGCTGAGGCGCGTGCAAAGAGGGCCGCGTCGAACTCGATGCGGCGGACGAGGTGGAGGATGGGAAGGCCGTCAGGGTCGACGTACTCCATGCCGGTGCCGTCGGGGCTTTCGAGGTACATCTTCGAGAGAGTGTTGACGGAGATGCCGGCGAGGATCTCCGGGAGGTGAGGCAGGCGAGTGAGGGCGCGGGCGGTGATGCCACCGCCGCAGGGCTTTTCGCGCGGGAAGGACTTTGCTTTTTCGAGGAGCAGGACCCGGAGGCCTGCCTGGCCGAGCTTGAGGGCAGCGGTGGAGCCAGCAGGGCCTGCGCCGACGATGGCGACGTCGTAGAGGGTGGTCAATTGCTGGTCGCCTCAACGAGGAACTGTTCGAGCTTGCCGTCGGGCATGGTGTAGGTGGAGAGGGAGACGGTCTTGCCGTTGTTGTAGGTGACGGTGTAGCCGCGGTAGGTCATGCCGCCGCGGAGAGCTTTGCCGGCTGGGCTTGAAGGCGGTGATGGCGCCCAGTGGAGAGAGGCTGGTATGGAAGTCGCCGATGGTCTCGGGAGAGAAGTAGAAGCTGGCGTCGGGGGTGAGAAGGCTGCGGTCGAGCTTGCCGGATGCGAGACCGGCGAGGACGGCTTTAGCCTGCGCGGTGGCGGCTTCCTCGTCGCCGGCGGTGCCCAGGGCGGGGAGCAGAAGAGGTTCGACGGCGCGGGCGATGGCGCTGGCGGCGGAGCTTGCTTCCTGGTTGGTGAGGACGGCGATGGCGATCTTGTCGTCGGGAAAGACGGTGTTCTGTGCGACGAAGCCACCGACCTCGCCTGAGTGCGAGATCTCGCGATGGCCGTCGCGGGTGCGGACGTCGACGGCTAGTCCGTAGTGGGTGCCGGTGCCGTCCTTGAGCTTGATCTCGGTCTCGAAAGCGGTGTAGCTGGCGGGCTTGAGGAGGGACTGGTTGATGATGCTGAGATCCCAGGTGAGGAGGTCGGCGACGGGCATGGCAAGGGTGGCATCGCCGAAGTACCAGCCGGGAGCTTCGAGGATGGCGGGACGGAGCGGGCCGAGGGCACGGCGTTCGTATCCGCCCGGTTCGACGCGGGCGCGATCGGTGTCGAGGTTGAGGGCTTCATTGAGCTTGAGCGGGTGGAGAACGCGGGTGGAGAGGAATTGCCAGAAGGGTTGGCCCGAGACCTTTTGCACAATAAGCGCGGCGATGACGAAGTTTGTGTTGCTGTATTGCCAGCGGGTTCCGGGCTCGAAGTCGAGGGGCTTTTCGGCCCACTCGTGCACGAGACGGAGGGGGTCGGTGGGGTTGATCCAGGCGGGGATGGTGTAGTCCTGCGGGGCGTAGTCGGAGTAGCCGCTGGTGTGCGAGAGGAGCATGCGGACGGTGATGTCGGAGGCGCGGGTGAGCTCGGGGAACCAGCGTGAGACGGGGTCATCGAGCGACATCTTGCCGTCTTCTGCGAGGAGGAGCACGCAGGCGGCGGTGAACTGCTTGGAGATGGAGCCGACGGGGTAGTGCATGGCCGGGGTGGCGGTGACGAGCGGATCGAGGCGGGCTTTGCCGTAGGCGGCGGTGTAGACGATGCGTCCGCCCTGGACGATGCCGAGTTGTGCGCTGGGAACGCCGGTGGAGCTCAGAACGGACTGAGCAGCAGCGTCGATGCGTGCCTTGAGGTCGGGGCTGATCTGGGCGGGGGCGAAGCGAGGGCAGGCGAGGCTGAGAGCTGCTGCCGCAAGGACGCCGAGGTGTGCTGATCGATACTGGCTGAACGCGGGCATATGTCTTGAGTATCGCCGGATTGAGCGTGTTGCCGAAAGGAGGAGGGGCAGATTGCTAGGGAATACGCGTTCCGGTGAGGTCTTCACAGATCTGCCAGAGGCGGGCTGCGGCGGCGGCGTCACGAGCCTGATTTGCGATGAGGGCGGGGCCGACGTCGCCTCCGCGCGTCTCCTTGAAGCCTTGTGGGCCGTAGTAGCCGCCTGACCTGGCCTCAGGTGCGGTGGCCGCGAAGAGGGTTGGGAGAGCGCCCTCGACGTCGGAGTTGAGAAAGAGGCCGATTGCGTGCCCGAACCAGGTACGTATTCGCTTCTCGACGGGGTTGTAGTCGCCGGCCTGGAAAAGGTTGGTCTTGGCGACACCAGGGTGGGCGGCTACGCTGAGGATACGGCTGCCACGGGCACGAAGGTGGCGATCGAGTTCGAAGGAGAGCATCAGGTTTGCGAGTTTGGATTGCCCGTAGGCGCGCATCGGCGAGTAGCTGCCCTGAAACTGGAGGTCGCTGAATTGGAGGCTGGCGCGCTTGTGGGCGATGGAGGCAACTGTGACGACGCGAGGGCTTTGCGTGTCTGAGGAGGCCGCTGCGCGATCGAGTGCGGGGAGGAGGAGGGCGGTGAGGGCGAAGTGACCGAGGACGTTGGTGCCGAACTGCAGCTCGAAGCCGTCCGCGGTCCTGAGGCGTTTCGGTGGGGCCATGACACCGGCGTTGTTGATCAGGAGATCGAGGCCGGTGCCGCGGGTGAGTTCGCGTTCCGCGAAGGTGCGGACGGAGCTGAGCGAGGCGAGGTCAAGCTGAGCGTATTCGGCGCGAGGTTTGCCGACGATCTGGTTGATGCGTTCGGTGGCGTCGATGTCCTTTCTTCGGGTCGCGTGCAGCGACAACGACGCCTGCGCCGTGGCGGGCGAGTTCAAGTGCTGCAGGGAAGCCGATACCGCTGTTCGCGCCGGTGACGATTGCTCTTCGACCGCTCTGGTCCGGGATCTTTGCCACGCTCCAGCGCTCGTGCTTAGGGATTTTTGGGTTCATCGAAAGGGCAGACCGGCGCTCAGAGGTCAGTGTGAGGATTCAGGTGAGTGAGGGGGCTGAATGGGTCGAGGCTTGGCGGAGTTTGCGAACGCGGCTTCGATGCCGGCATTAACCTTGGCCTGTGCGAACTCAGCGGTGACACGGATGCCGTTGAGGATGGCTTTCTCGTTCGAGGAGCCGTGGCCGACGATGCAGACCCCACGGACACCGAGCAGGGGGGCTCCGCCGTACTCGGTATGGTCGAGGCGCTTCTTGAAGGACTTGAACGCCTTGAGGGAGAGCAGGGCGCCGATCTGTGAGGTCACCGTGGACCGTAGGCTTTCTTTCAGGGAGGAGCTCACCAGTTTGACCAGGCCTTCACTGGTCTTGAGTGCGACGTTACCGACGAATCCGTCGCAGACGATGACGTCAGCGCGTCCGTTGAAGAGGTCTCGTCCTTCGACGTTGCCCATGAAGTTGAGGGAGGAGGCGCGGAGGAGGGGAAAGGTGGCGCGGGTCTGGGCGTTGCCCTTGGAGTCCTCCTCGCCGATCGAAAGCAGACCGACGCGGGGGTGGGCGATCTTAAGAACGTTCTGGGCGTAGAGATTGCCCATAACCGCGAACTGCAGGAGGTGCTCGGGGTCAGAGTCGACGTTTGCGCCGACATCAAGGAGGAGTGAGGGGTTTCCGTTCGAGGTAGGCACGATGGTGGCAAGGGCGGGGCGATCGATGTTGGCGAGCATGCCCAGGACCATCTTCGCGGTGGCCATGGCGGCGCCGGTGTTGCCGGCCGTAAAGAAGCCGGCCGCGCGACCTTCGCGGACGAGTTTGAGACCCACGCGCATGCTGGAATCGCGCTTTGAGCGAACGGCGAGCGCAGCTTTTTCGTCCATGCCGATCCATTGGGAGGCGTGGACGATCTCGATAGGCAGACGTTCCCCGGCGAGAGCAGATTCGAGAGGAGGGCGTAACTGGTCTTCCGGGCCGACCAGGAGGACCCGCAGGTCGAACTGACGGCACGCTGCGATGGCCCCGTGAATCTCGGGTTGGGGAGCCTTCTCGGAGCCCATCCCGTCTACAACGATGTCAATCGGCATCTACTCGTTCTTGAGGCGGTGGAAGGGGGCTAACCGGCTTCCTTTACCGTAAGGACTGCGCGGCCCTTGTATTCGCCGCATTTGCGGCAGACATGATGGGGAAGCTTGCGCTCATGGCAGTTGGGGCACTCGGAGAGACCGGTGGGGGTGAGGTAGTCGTGGCTGCGGCGCAGGGCAGTCCGTCGCTTGGAGTGGCGCCGTTTCGGATTAGGCATTTCAGTATCCCTTTCAATCAGCCGATCGCAGGTGGCGCTTGCTGTGTGCGCGATGCGGCGTAAACCTGGTCTAACGAGAGTCGGCGGAAGCCTTTTAGTGCTGGATCTTTCCGGTAAGTTCCTGTGCCAGTCCCGCGAGGGCGTTCCACCGCGGATCGGCCGGGGCCTGATCGCAATGGCATTTTGCCTGGTTCAGGTTCTCGCCACAGCGCTGACAGAGTCCCTTGCAGTCCGGCGTGCAGAGTGTACGCGCGGGAAGGGAGAGCAGCACCTGTTCGCGCACGACATCCTCAAGCAGGAGCCCGCTCTTCTCATAATACCCGATCTCGGTCTCTTCTTCGGAGATAGAACGTTCGGCGCCGTCGACGTCTACGCTTTCGGGCCGGAAGATGAGGTCGAAGGTGCCTTGAAGGCGCTGTGAGACGGGATCGAGGCAGCGGGCGCAGAGGAGCTCGAAGTCCCCTTCATAGCCGGCGCGCAGACGGATGTCTTCGACGACCTCCTTGTGACCGCGATTCTCAAGGATGAGATCAGCCACACCTTTGACCGCGAGTGGTCCAACCTGACGCACGTCGTGGTTGTACTCCATGTTGACTGGAAGGGACAGGTCGAGCGAGAGAGGTTCGTCTTGGAGGTCGATCGGTTTGATGAGCATGGGTCTCCCCCATTTTCTCACGAAGTGCCCAGGTGTTTGACGGGTGCGCCGAGGGCGGGAGAGTGGTCTGGCGGCTAGTCCGGGGTGCTGGGGAGAAAGAGGCTGAAGATGGTTCCATGGTGAATGGGGTGCTGGGTGCTGCGGAGCTGGAGGCGGCCTTTGTGGCGTTGGATAATGCCGTTCGAGATCCACAGGCCGAGGCCGGTACCGCTGAGGCCCTTGGTGGTGTAGAAGGGCTCGAAGAGGCGGCTCTGCGTTGCCCTGGACATCCCGTGGCCGGTATCGGCGATGGTGATGCGGATGCCGCGGCGGCCGGTTTGGCGGTCGGTTGTGTTGTGGGCGCGGATGTGAAGCTCCCCACCGCCGCGCATGGCGTCGATGGCGTTTGCGATGAGGTTGTTGAGCACCTGCCGGATGTCGTTCTCGAAGCAGAGGATGGGAGTAACGCTCGAGTAGCGGGCATTTACGCAGATGCCCGAGTTGGTAAGCCGTCCCTGGTAGAGGTTGAGGACGGCGTCGACAAGCTGTGCGGAGGTGACGGCGGTGGGCCGGACGGCCTGGCGGTGGAAGCGGAGGGTCTGGGTGGCGATCTGCGAGACGCGGGAGAGCTCCGATTGCGCCATGTTGACGTAGACCTTGAGGGCATCGGGAAGGTTGGGGTCGAGCGCGACGAGGTAGAGGAGGTTGGTGATGGCCTCGAGCGGGTTGTTGATCTCGTGGGAGATGGAGCTTGCGAGACGACCGACAGCAGCGAGTTTTTCGCTCTGGATGAGGGCTGCCTCGGTCTTCTTCTGCTGGGTGATTTCGAGCGACGCGGTGGTAATGCCGGTGAGGTTGCCGGACTTGTCGTAGACGGGAAAGTAGTTGACGTTCCAGGTGCGGTGGACGCCGGATTGCGAGGACAGTTCTCCCTCGAGGATGTGGCCGATGATGGGCTTTCCGGTTGAGACCTGACGGAAGAGTTCGCCGATAGTGGCGATGCCGGAGGAGACTTCAAGGACGGTGCGGCCGATGATCTGGTCTTTGGGAAGACCGATCATCTTGGCGAGTTCGTCATTGATGCGGAGGTAGCGGAAGGTGACGGGATCGAAGAGGGCGAGGCCGATAGGCGTGTTTTCGTAGATGGATTCGAGTTCGGCTCGCTGCCGCTCGGTCTCGAGCTGCTTTTCGTGCAGGGTCTCGGCGAAGGTGCGGCTGTCGTGAATGTCTATTGCGACACCCAGCCAGTGAAGTACGGCGTTTTCGTGATCTCGTACGGGGGACGCACGGAGACAGAACCAGCGGGAGGCGCCGTCGGCATCGCGGATCAAGCGAGCGTCTATGTCGTAGTCTTCCCCGGTCGTGACACAGCGACCCCAGGTACGGAGGACCCGTTCCCGGTCGAGCGGGTCGAAGGCGTCGAGCCAGCCCATCGTTTCATTTGGTGTGTGCTGGACACCGATGTACTCCAGGAAGCGCTGGTTGGCGTAGGAGACGTGGCCTTCGGGAGTGCCCATCCAAATGAACTGCGGGTTGAGGTCTGTGAGGATGCGATAGCGTGCCTCGCTGGCAGCGAGCGACTCGGTCGCGGACTTCTGGTCGTGGATGTCGATGGCGATGCCGAGCCAGCTTTGAATTTCATCCGTTCCGCTGCGAATGGGGAGCGCGGTCATGTCGAGCCAGCGGAACTGGCCATCACCCGAACGCCGAACGCGGGCTTGCCCGGTGTACTTGGCTCCGCTATGGAGTGAGTTGACCCACGTCGTTGCGACGGCGTGGCGGTCCTCCGGATGGATGGAGGAGATCCAGTTCGTAGGGAGTCCGGGTTCGGGCTTCGAGATGCCGAGGAAGTCGAGGAGGCTCTGATTGGCGAAGGTGATATGGCCGGCTGGGTCGCTGGTGAAGATGAGCTGCGGGTTGAGTTCGGTGAGGGCGCGGTACCGATTTTCACTACTACGGAGAGCTTCGGTCGCGGCCCGTTCGGCGGTGATGTCACGGAAGAACAGGATGATACCGGTCGGGGATGGCTGCGCCTGGACGCGGAACCAGGCGTCCAGCGGCGCGGGGTAGAAGGCTTCGAAGGTCGAAGCGATCCGGTGGTCCATGGCGCGATAGTAGTGTTCGGCGAAGGGAGATCCGGGGACATTCGCACTGGGAAACTGTTCCCAGAAGTTCTTCCCAACCGCTTCACCGAGCGGCTTCAGGATCTCTCTGCCACGCCGGTTTATGAGAGTGATGCGCCACTGACGATCGAGCGAGATGACGCCGTCGGTGGTGACTTCGAGGACCTGGTCGAGGCGCTGGGTGAGGTCGTCGCGACGTTCTTCGGCCGCTTTGCGACTGGTTATGTCCGAGAAGAAGAGGATGATTCCGGCGTCTCCGAAGGGACGGGCGGAGATGCGGAACCAGAGATTGAGGGGTTGTGGATAGAAGGCCTCGAACTCTGCAGGAATGCGCTTTCCATGGTGCGCCGGTAGTTGGAGTTGTAGGGCTCCTCAAGGTTCCCCGGGAAGAGCTGCCAGACGTTGTGGCCGACGAGGGGACCTGAGTTGAGGAGGTCTAGTGCATGCTGGTTGGCGAAGACGAAATTCCAATCCCGGTCAAGGATGATGATGGAGTCCGGGGTCGCCGCGTAGACCTGCTGAAGTTGGAGGGCGTTGAGGTCGCGGGTCTGCTCGGCGTGCTTCGCGGCGGTGATGTCCTTGTAGAAGGCGGCTAGCCCATCCTCATGGGGGAAGAGCTGAATGTCGACCCAGAGATCAAAGCGGGGATAGAAGAATTCAAATCGGTGGGCCTGCCGGGTACGCATGGTCGCGCGGAAGTGCTGCTCAAGGGCGGTGCCGACCATATCGGGGCGGAGGTCCCAGTAGCAGTCACCGAGAGATCCGTTACGCGCGAGATGGCTGACCTGTATGGCCTGGGGATTGGCGTAGGTGATGCGGAAGTTCCGGTCGAAGACGATAACGGCATCGGGGCAGACGGCGAGCAGGGCGGCGAAGTCCGGCGGCCGGCTCGAAGCGACGGGCTCGGGGGGGACGCTGCCCGGGGAGGCGGGGTCGGAGATGATCTTTTCCGGCATCGGCAATGTGGTTTTACAGATTACGCTATGGCAGTTGCGGTGCCCCAGAAGATGATTCGAGGCGTGCGAGGCGCTGCTCGAGGGCGGCTACTGCAGCCTGGAGGGCGGCCACCTCGGCCTCCATGACGGCGAGGGTTCCGACGGCGGGGGCACGCTGATCGGGGTTGTCGCGCGAAGGCGGGGTGGGCTGGACGACAGGGCCGCCGAGCAGATGGGCGTAGCGGGCCTCGCGAGATCCGGGCTGACGGGCGAGCATGATCGTGAGCGGTCCGGTGGACTCGGGGGTTCCCGGTGTCGGCGACTCGGGGGAGCCTGGGCGGTTGGCGAGGCGATCCAGGGTTGTGATGACCGAGGCGAGGTCGTCGAAGGTGAAGAGGCGGTCGGCCCGGGAGCGAAGTTCTCCGGGTGTCTGGGGTCCGCGAAGCAGAAGAAGGCAGAGCAGGGCCGTCTCATCGCGACGGAGGTTGAGAACGGTGCGGGCGCGGTGCTCATACTTGGGAACCCGGCTATCGCGGCTTGGGGTTACGAGGCCGAGGTCCTGGAGGGCGTGGAGGGCCTGCCGGACCTCATCCTCGGAGAGTTCGAGGACGGGATCGCGGGAGGAGCGCTGGTTAGAGGCGGCCTGGAGAGAGTTGAGCGAGAGGGGGTAGCTCTCGGGAGTGGTGATCTCTTTTTCCATAAGGGCGCCGAGCACGCGGAGCTCATTGGGGGAGAGTTGCATGTCTACAAGGGTGCCACAAAGGTTTGGATGGATGGGGTTAGCAGTTGAGTGACGCTATGACACGAAAGTTACAATCCGGGTTGTCTGGATGGCGCATGACCGAGCTTATACCCGGTAGAATAGTCGAGTGAATGGGTTCCAGTGATTGGGATTGAGCGCATGCGATTGGTGTTGAGAGGAACGGAAGAGGGGATGACGAATGGGGCTTAGGAGTCGACGGTGGGTGGCGGGGGCCGCGGTGGCGCTGGCGATAGTTGGCCTTTCGGTACACAAGGCAGGGGCAGCGAGCATGCCCTCACAGGGTGTTGTGGGTCAGTCCAGCGTGATCTCGAGTGGGATGTCAGGCCTGGGTCAGAGGTATGTGCTGCATCTTCATCATCTGCATACGGGCGAGAGCCTGGACGTTGTTTATCGGATCGGCAATCTTTATCTGCCGGATGCGATGGAGAGGCTGAACCTGTTTCTGCGAGATCACCGCACGCAGGATGAGGCGGACTACGATCCGAAGGAGTTCGACCTGCTGCACTCGCTGATGACTGGCCTGGGCCGAGCGAATGGGATCATCGATATTGTTTGCGGTTACAGGACGCCGGAGAGTAATCACTATCTGCGAACGCGCTCGCAGTCGACGGGCGTGGCCGAGCACAGCCAGCATATGCTTTCGAAGGCGATCGACATCCGTGTGCCGGGCGTTTCCACCCTGGCGCTGCGGAATGCAGCGCTGGCGCTGGGTGCGGGCGGCGTTGGGTACTACCCGGTGAGCGAGTTCGTTCATGTTGATGTTGGTCCGGTACGTGAGTGGCAGTACGGTGCGGTGCGCAGGACGCGGGGACATGGTCGCAGACGGTCCGCGCGGTTGCAGCGCGGCATGTAATTTCCTGCTTTGTGGTATCGAGAGAGGCTCCGCGATGCGGGGCCTTTTCTTCTGAAGGCTGAGGGCGGGTTTGTGTCTTGCGTGAGCAAACAACGAGGCCCGACCAACCAGATCAGGTTCGAGGTTCGGCGGTGAGACTGCAACTCTCGATCACGGCGGCCGTGAACAAACCAGTGAGTTAGATATGGTTTAATTGGCAGGAAGAACTCACCACTCACCAGTAGAAAAGGTGAGTGATCATGGAGGAATGATGCGGCACTATCTACTTTCCCTTCTCGTGCTGTTGGCTTTACCCGTAGGTTCGATGGCTCAGAGCGGCCCCAATACCGGTGTATCTGTACAGATCCAGCCTGCGATCGGTAACGGAAGGTTCTGCCTTGATGCGCGCGGCAATCGCGACCAGGATGGTGTTCCGGTCTTCATCTATCAATGTCACGAATCAGAAAATCAACGTTGGACGGTCACCTCGTCGCCAAACAATCAGCATGCAATTGTAGGTATTGGTGGGTATTGCCTGGATGTCCGTGGCGGGAACTCCACCGCGAACGGGACACCGACCCAGCTTTGGAAATGCCACTTCGGCGAAAACCAGCGATTCTCTCTTCGGCCCGACGGGCGCATTACAGAAACACGCTCGGGAAAGTGTCTGATTGCTACGGCGGCGAAGGATGGCGCGCCCCTTGTTCTCGACAACTGCAAAAATACGCCGCAAGAGACTTTCGTAATACGCAGATAGATGGTTTAGAGGTGTTCTCGAGAGGGGACAATCAGCGAGAGAGGGCCCGCGATGCGGGCCTTTTCTTTTGCAGGCTGAGCGCAAGGATGTGTTCTACGTGAGCAAGGGGATTGACGTTCAAGCCGCAGATGCGGGTGGTTCGGGCTCTACGGTCGAGGCGCAGCGAGGGTCACTGGGTACGGACGGAGAGTACGCCAGACGGTGCGGAGGTGAGGCCGCCGAGTTCGACAACAGCCATTTTTCCATCCGTGACCACCTCGTCCCCGGTGGCGTTTGAGGCCTTGCGGGGGGCGGCGGGCCGATCGACGACGTTGTAGGCCGAAGCCGTGCCGGCAAAGAGGAGGTCGGACTGGATCCAGTCCCGCTCGCGATCGATATGCGAGTCGATTCGGTGGGACCACTTTGTCTTCGCGCGAGCGCTGGAGACGGCGATGTCGTGGGTTGCGGCACCGACCCAGACCTCGCGGCCTTTGTAGGCGGAAGGCAGCTTCCAGATACGCACGTGGTGGCGCTGAGCGAAGGTGTCGAGGGACTTCTGAAAGACGAGATCGGGGATCCGGCCCTCGAGCAAAAGAGTCGAGACAGGAGCGTGGTCGTAGTCGGTCTGCCGGAGCGTGGCCTGGACGGCATTGAGATTGGCGACGAGGCTCCGGTGATCTGCTTCGAACCAGCCGGCCTCGGCGAAGGCTGCCATGAGCTGCTGCTGTGTCCCGATAAAGAGGAGGTTGGTGAGGTCGGAAGGGACTTTGCCGGAGGTCTGGGTGCGGGCCGGTGCGGCCGTGACGAGCTTGCTGAGAGGTTGGTCGATGACGAGAAGTGGCCAGCCGGGCCAGGAGTTCTGTCTTCTGTTTGAGCATGGAGGGGCGAACGACCTGGATCTGGAGGTCGGTGCCGGGGGGAGCAGGACCTCTCGCCGGATCGACAGGCCGTAGACGGCCTGCACACCGCGCACAGCATACCCGGCGATGGGATTGATGACACCGACGGCTGAGAGCGCGAGCGAGGCTTTGGAGTTCGCGTGCGGCTGAACGATGCCGAGGATCTCGTTGTTCCGAACAGTTTCGCGGGCGTTGTCGATATTGAGAACGCGAGCGTAGAGGGGAGAAAGCATTCCATCGGTGTGAACGATGTTGGAGAAGTCGAGGATGAGCCGCGGCCTCGAGTATTTGTCGGGAGCCTTTTGTGCGAACAGGACGGTCCCGTTGACTTTTGTTCCAGGAGGTATGAGGAGCTGACCGGGAGGGCAGGCGAGGTCTTCTCCTGATTTGCAGAGGGGATAGGTTACGGTGGCAACGATTGGATCGCCGGTCCGGGAGCTGTCGCTGTAGATGGAGTCGTTGAGCCGGACGCTGAGAGTCTGACCGGGAGTTAAGTCGGCCCGCATGGCTGCCTTGGAGACATCCGCAGCCGAGCGTGGCACATCTTCGGAACTCTCGCGGAGGTATCGGAAGGATGCCGCGAGAAAGCCACTGGTCGCGCCATGCTCGAGAAGCAGTGTCTGGATCTCGAAGTTAGGGGAGTAGAGGAGATAGTCGAGCGGCGTGTCCTGGTAGGCGTCCTCGTGGTTGATGTCGATGCCGCGCTGGATCAGGGTGTCAGCGATCTTTTCGTAGGCGACGAGAACCGCTGGCCAGGTGGTGTAGCTGGAGCCGAAGACGGTCCAATGGAGGGCGTTTCTGCCATTCGCATCGACGCTCTTGATGTCGGTCCCGGTGTCAAGAAGTGCCTGGGCCTCGGCGATACGGGCGAGCGTGGGTCCCTGCTTCGTCTCGCGGGTGGCGCGATAGAGTGCCTGGATGAGCGGAGAAGAGGCTGACTGATCGATGGTGAGCGCTGGCGCGGCGAGATCGTCGTCATCGGGAGCGGCTTGTGAGCTGGAGGCCGAGTCCGGGCTCGCGGGAAGGTGCCGCTCCGTGGTGTTTTGGGACAGAGCCTGGGCGAGGCTTTGCCCCGGAAGAAGGAGAGGCAATGTCGCAAGAAGGAAGGTATGAGCGATGTGGGTGCGGAGCCGAGCGGGTGCTCGCATGGGTCACCTTGTTTTCCGATCTGATGGGGGCCCGGGGTAGAGTGAGTCTACTCCGGGAGATGATCGGACGCCGGCGTTTTTCGCCCGCGCCGCACTTTGGAGAGGTTCCCGTGGCGAGAAGGGGAGGGGCTCAGGAGCAAAGCAAAGGCCGCCATTACTGGCGGCCTTTGGAGTTTGAGAGTTGCGGGGAACTCTTCGGCTAGTCCCCGGCGACCGTTTCTTCGATGCTGGTCACAACCTCGGCCTTTGGCTGGCTTGATGCCGCCCATCGCTGAGCCGAGTCCGCCGATGTCTCCGATGGCGATGAAGCCGCCGGGTTGATCGGGTTCCTGGAGGATCTCCTTGCGGTAGAGCTTGGCCATGCGGGCGTTTTCGGCGTCCTGCTTCAGCTTCGCATCACGCGCACGGATCTTTTCCTCGCGGGCGTTCTTCGCGACGCCGGACTTGTCCATGGTGTCGTTCGCGGCGGCGTTGACGTGCGCGTCGTTGAGAACGAGATCGTAGGACGACTCCTTCTCAAGTCCGACCTTTTTGCCACCGGCGAAGATCTCATGACGACCGTGCTCCTCGTACCACTTGGTGAGGGTGGAGGTCATATGCATCTTCTCGATGATGTTGCGCCAGCCGACGCCCGTGTTGTAGGCGCAGAAGGAGATCTCACCCTCTTGTGTGGCGTAGGGGATGATGCACTGCTCGGTGCGGCGGAAGTCGTAGTTGAAGAGATCCTGGAACCACATGCCGGCGATGAACAGGAAGTTCCAACGATCCGCACGACGCATCTCGATGTCCTTCTGAGTGCGATCGGCAGTGACCTTACCGTAGTTGCGGCCGGTGGCGCCAAAGCACTTGTCGAACTTCGAGAGGAGGTCGACGATCTTGAAGTGCGTGGGGGCCATGGTGGGATCGTAGTTGCGAAGGAGTGCGAGGCCGGCGCCGAGCATGGTGAGGTACTTGCCACGGGCTGCGTCGTTGACGCGGGCGATGTCCTTTGCGAGACGATCGGCGTTGAGGAAGGCCGTGACGGGAACCGCTTCCTTGGTTTCCTTGTCGATCATGAGCGCCATGCCGATGCCGCAGTTCGGGTGGCAGCCGCAGGAGAGCTGGCCCCAGTCGCGGTTCGGTCCGTGGACGAGATCGGCCCAGTCCGAGAAGGTGGACATGAAGGAGATGGGGAACCAGTCGCGAACGGGCTCGCCGAGACCGGTCTGGTTCTTCACGTCGTGCGCGAGATGCGAGAGGGTGTAGCGCTGCGCCATGCGGCGCTCGTCCGAGACCTCTTCGTCGCGGCCGGTGAAGGAGACGGGCTGGAAGGAAAGGAAGTTGATCTTCTTCGGGTTGTCGAGAGCGAACTCAATGATGCGGCCAACCTGCTCGTTGTTGATGCCGTTGATGATGCAGGTGACGGGAACGATATCGACCCCAGCCTCATGCAGGTTGTGAATAGCCTGGAGCTTGACGTCGAAGGAATTGCCGACCTTGCGATGCGAGTTGGCTGCGTTTCCGATGCCGTCGAACTGGAGGTAGGCGTAGCGGAGACCGGCTTCGGCTGCGGCCTTCGAGAACTCCTTGGACTTAGCGAACTCGATGCCGTTCGTGGCGGCCTGGACGGAGGTGTAACCGACCTTGCGGGCGTAGGCGACAGCGTCGAGGAAGTAGGGGGAGAGTGTTGGCTCGCCACCCGAGAACTGCACGGACATCTGGCGCTTGGGCTTGATGGTCACGGCGTTGTCGAGCATGGTCTTGATCTCGTCCCACGTGAGCTCGTGGACGAAGCCGACCTGATTGGCGTCCATGAAACAGGGATCGCACATCATGTTGCAGCGGTTGGTGAGATCGATCGTGAGGACTGAGCCACGGCCGTGGGTAACGGTGGAGGTGCCGTGGTTATGCAGCTTCTCGTCGTTGTGGGCGCGGATATCGCGGCCGGGGAAGACCTCTTCAAGGTGCTTGAAAAAGGCCGTGTCGATCGACATGACGTCTTCGAAGTGACCGTGGATGGGGCAGTCTTTGACCATCAGGATCTGGCCGTCGCGCTCGATGATCTGTGCCTTGATCTCCCCGACTTTTTCGTTCAGGAGGATCTCGTGGGGGAGCTTGCCATCAACGATTTGCTGCCGGATCTCCGGGATGCAGCGGGGGCAGAGGGAGTCTGTGGTGCGGGGCCAGCCGAGGGGCGGCTTTTCTTTCTGATAGCTCTTCAGCAGGGGCTTGTCGCTCCACCTGGGGGTGAACGACGGATTGGGGCTGATGGAGTTGAGCTTGTTGTAGACAGCCCAACCACCCTTGGCTGCGTAGGTGAGAGCTTTCTCGGCCAGCTTCGATGCCTTTGCCATAGTGTTTCTGATCTCCTGAGGGGCCATGCCGGCCAAATACTTTCGGACTATCGGTGTTCTTTCAGCGTACCCATTCGATTGCAACGGGGGGAGTATGGTTGCTGATTCCGGTTGCCCGAATAGATGCGAACCTGCTTGCTAACGCCTTCAGTAAGACTACTTAGTGATGCCGCTAAGCAGAAGCGCAGGTGGCTGAGCTGCGAATATGCGCAGTGAACGGGGACAATCAGCTGCGAATGGTGATCGGCTTATTCGGACCCTGTACTCGAGACGGCGCCGGGAGTTCCTTTAGGGGGAAGAAAATAAATTTCGATTCCGGAGGGCAGTTGGGCGGAGTGGTAGATGCGCTCGGTTGCGGGCTTGAAGTCGGCGGCCGCGGCGTTGGGGATATCGACAAAGGTCTGGGGGTTGAGGTCGACGAGCGGAAACCAGCTGCTCTGCACCTGGACCATGATGCGGTGACCGGGGAGAAAGGTGTGGTTTACCTCGACGAGGGAGAAGTCGATGGCCTCGGGCTGGTCGGGGGTGAACGGCTCGGGTTTGGTGAAGCTGCGCCGAAACTTGCCGCGCATAGGCTCACCTCGAACGAGCTGCTGGTAGCCGGCGAGGAGAGTGGGTGGGGCTTCAACATCCTGGGTCCGGCGTGCGTCCCCCGCTGGCTCGGGCTCGGAGAGGGTATCGGGGTAGACATCGATGAGCTTGACGACGAAGTCGGAGTCGGTGCCCGAGGTGGAGGCGTGGAGCTTCGCGCTGATGGGGCCGGCAAAGGTTACGGGTGAGGTGAGCGGGTCGGTCTGGTAGACGAGCACGTCGGGGCGCTTCGCGGCGAAGCGCTGGTCGGCGGCCATGTACTCGCGCTCAGGGCCGGGCGATGCGATGTACCCGACCTCGGGGACGGGGTGGGCCGGGTCGCTGATGTACTGGTCGAAGTCGGCGTTGGCCGCAGCTTGAATCGAGTTGTCTGAAGAGAGAGGGGCGGAGCTTGAGGGCGGGTCAAAGGAGAGCTTGCCGCCGGCTTGGAGGTAGAGCATCTTCTTCGTAGCTGAGGGCGGGGGCCATGCGGGGTAGGAGCGCCACTGGTTGGAGCCAGTCTCGAAGACGGTAACCTTGGCGAGCTTCGGGTCGGGGGCGTCTTTGAGGTAGTGCTCAAAGAATGGAAGCTGGATGTGCTCGCGGAAGAAGTCGCCGGTGTCGGAGGCGAACCGAGCTTCGCCGAGATGATTGCCGGGAAAGACGGACCAGGCGCCGTGGGACCAGGGGCCGATCACGATCTGGTTGGAGGTGGACGGGCTCTGGTCCGCGATGGAGCGGAAGGTTCTCCAAGGGCCGGAGAGGTCTTCGGCGTCGAAGAGGCCACCTACGGTGAGGACGGCGGCGTGGATGTTGTGAAGGTGGCGGGAGATGTCGCGTTCCACCCAGTGGGGGTCGTCGGTGGGGTGATCGATGGTCTCGCTGAAGTAGGGGTTGTTGATGAACGCGCGGGCCTTTGAGAGGGGCTCCAGGTTCTGAAAAGCGACGTAGGCGTCGGGGGAGGTGTAGGGCGGAGTGGGGCGCTCGGGGCGTGGTGCGCCGTGGGTCTCGGGGGTGGGGTTTTGCTGGGGGCGGAAGAAGAGGTAGAAGTCGTTGGCCTCGAACATGAGGGCGCCGTTGTGGTATGCGTCGTCGTTGTTGTAGAGGTCAGTTACTGGCGCCTGCGGGCTGGCAGCCTTGATGGCGGGGTGCGAATCGATGATGGAGGCAGAGGTGTAGAAGCCAGGGTAGGAGATGCCGAGGATGCCGACCTTGCCCGTGTTGTTGGGGACGTTCTTGAGGAGCCACTCGACGGTGTCGTACATGTCGGTGGACTCGTCGTGCTGCTTGCCGGTTGGGTGGTCGATGTGAGGTGTCATCTCTTCCCATGTGCCTTCGGAGCCGAAGCGACCGCGGACGTCCTGGTAGACGAAGATGTAGCCGGATTCCTCGAACGAGCGGGATGGGCCGATACCGTGCTGGGGAAACTTATCGGGGCCGTAGGGTGCGACGGAGTAGCAGGTCCGTGTCATGAGGAAGGGGTAGGGCTTCGAGGTGTCGCGCGGGGAGTAGACGGTGGTGAAGAGCTTGATGCCGTCGCGCATGGGCACGTGGAATTCGTGCTTGACGTAGTGGGCCTTGGTGTCGAAAGGGGCAGTGGCTGCCGGGTTGGGAGGAGTGGGCTGTTCGTTTGTCTGCGGGGAGAGAGCATTCAGAAGAGACGCGGCTGAGAGGGCGGCGATGAGGACGAGCGAGCGTCTGACGGGCATGGTCGTCAGTCTACACAGGCTTGGGCTCCTTTCAGTTTGCTGGCGGGTGGAGCCACCCCTTGGCGGCTAGTTTCCCCGCTCGGCGCTGATGTCGTTGATGACCTGTTGGAAGAAGGTGACGCGGATGTGGACGCGTCGAGCGAGATCGGGGAGAAACTCGTTGATAAGAGCATCGGAGGGGTCCGAGAGGAGGCCGATAAAGATGCGCTGTCCGGTGGAGGAACTGTTGGTATGGAGACCGGGGACGTAGAGGTTCGCGATCTCGGCGGAGATCGGATAGGTGAGAAGGGTAGCGTAGTTGAGCATGGGCGAGCCGTCGTCGTGCTGGGTGACGACGGTATGGGCAAGAGCGTGGAAGATGCGCCGGCTGGTGGGAGCTCCGGGCATGCGGTGGTAGCGGGGATCCTGGTGAGCGATCGACGGAATGAGCCAGGTGCCGAAGAACTCACCTGTGGCCCCCTGGGATAGGGAGTAGCCGTAGTTCCTTCCGAAGCCCTTGAGGCCTGGACCGTATGCGCTGCGAGGGGTTGTTGCGGTGTAGATGGCCGAGGACGCGCCTATGACGAGGAGGTTTCCCGGGTCCGAGACATCGGTGGCGGCGACGAAGGCTTTTTGACGCGAGGTCATGGGAAGCGAGAACACGTCCGTGAGGAAGCGTTGATCTGAGAGGAAAAGGGCACGCCTGTCCCGGATTCGCCGGTAGAAGCCGGGGGCCTCGTTTGCCTGCCAGAGCTCCGGGAGAGCGTGGCCGGGGATCGGGATCGGGTCTCCGGTGCTTTGGAAGGCTGCGCTTGCGGCCACGATCACATCTTGCTGTGTCGGGAGGGAGCTGGGGGCAGACGGGAGCTCGGGGGAAGCCGGTGGTTCCTGGGGCGGATCGGGGGGTCGGACAGGGGCCTGGGGAGGAGGGGAGGCAGGGGGAAGCGCCGGGACCTGTGCTCCGCATGCCGAGGCGCACAGGGGAGTGCAGGCCGTAAGAATGGACCGGAAGAGGGCTCGGCGAAACGACAGACCTTTTTCTCCTGGAGATTGTTCTTGAAATCGGCAGCTTCTCGAGGTTACTCGATCTTTTTCAAGTGCACGGCTTGAAGAACACCTGGCAGGAACTCGGTAACGACGTAGCCGAGAGCCGCACCCCCGACCGAGCTGCCGTAGGTCTGCATAACCTGGCTGAATCCCTTGTTCGGCTCCGGGTAGTAGACCTCTGTCAGCGCCGCGGCCCCGAGATAGCCGGAGAGGAGGGCGAAGTTGGGAATCTTCCTGCCGCTGTCCGTGCGGGTAATGAGAGGGCGGGTTCCTGCATAGACGGCACGCTGGACGATGGTGTGAGTGCTTCCAAGCTGGTAGTAGCGAGGGTCCTCACGGAGGATCGACGCCATGACACCCTCAGCGAAGATGTTCTGGCTGGCGCCGCGGGCCACGGAGGCACCCAGGCGCTGCGCAAACGCCGGGCTGTTGGTTCCATAGTTGGGGCTGCCATTGGTGAGGTGGGAGTAGCCCGCGGAGATTACGGCTCCCGCAAGCGAGAATGGGCTGACGGACTCTTTGATGGATCCGACGAACTTGTCGCTAACGGTCTGAGGAGGCGCGGTCTGACCGGCGCCGACGGTCATCTCTGTGGGGAGGGCACGCCTGGGAAGCGCAGGGTTGCCCGGTGCGGCGTCTTGTTGCGCAAAGGGTTGTCCGACGGAAGACGAATCCGCAGAGGATGGACCAGAGCTTCGGCTTTCGAGGGCGCCCGGCGCGTCCGGGAGGGAGGAGGCGATAGGACCCTGGCTGCCGGTGGTCGCGGGAGTCGCGGCTCCCTGCGCTTGAAGCGAAAGAGAGCAGGAGACGAGTACGGCGAGTTGAAGAAGTTGACCGCAGCGGAGACGCCGGGAGGAGGCGACCTGATGAGTGGGAGGCGTGACCAGGTGGAATGCGGGGAACATGGGCAAAGGAGAACCTCAGAGTTCAGGCCGTTCCCATAACCGAGGCTGCTTGTGATGCGACGCTACCTGAGCATGGGGCTGGTTTTCGTGAAGGAGACGGGCACGCGTTCGTAACGCAACAGGATGATTGGTGTTCCTAGATAGATGTCCCTGGGGAAATATGGATGCGCGTAACGACCTTTGTTACCAGAGAGGCACTCTGCCGGAGATGAAGTTTAGTCTACGTTGACCCCATGATTTCCGTATCGGGATAATAGGGATTGGAGGCGGATTATGGCAGAGGAGAGATCGAAACGCGGCTGGGAGGAGCATCTGAGGGAGGCTGGTGAGAGGTTTGAGGACGAGTTGCGGCGGGTTGTGACGTACATCAACGACGAGGTAGTGCCCGATGTTCGGAGGAATGGGTCGGAGGCGCTACGAGGGGCGGCGGCGGAGTTGCATAAGCTGGCGGAGCGAATGGACGAGCGGCGAAGGGGGGCCGGGACGGTGCCGCCGCCACCTCCGCGGCCGGCGAACAAGGGTGATGGGCAGCCGTGAAGGCTATCCGACTTGCGGCGGTCGATGGTGGCTCTCGGAGCCGCGGGCTGCCATAAGAAGGTGAAGCAGGTGTATCGGCCGCCTCCGCCCGCGACGACGAGTAGCGCGAAGGTGGGGAGACGTCCGGTGTCCCCGGGAAGGGATCCGGACGGGAGCGTGGTGGGGGACGACGGGACCACGGAGGCCCGCGGCGGAAGCTTGTCGCACGGACGATCCTCGGGAACTGCGAGCGGTGCTTTGAGCCGACAGCCGTTGCCGCTCGAGGTCCATGGCAGCCCGTTTGAGACGGAGATGGGATTGGCGAGCTGGTACGGACCGCCCTATTCCGGGCGCAAGGGAGCGGATGGGACGGTGTACGACCAGAACGCGATGACGGCGGCGCACCTGACGCTGGCGCTGGGAACGGTGGTGCGGGTCACCAACCTGGTGAACGGGCAGAGCGTGGTGGTGAGAATCACGGATCGGGGACCGTTTGTCCGGGGGAGAATTATCGATCTGAGCCTCGCAGCAGCGAAGGAGACAGGGGTGTACCGGGCAGGTGTCGTGAAGGTGCGGGTGGAGGCCTTCAAGGCTCCGCCGCTGGGGCCGACCGTGTATCCAGGCGGGCGGTGGTGTGTGCAGGTAGGAGCTTTCGCGACGCAGCCGGACGCAGCTGCAGGAGAAGCTGGACCTGCTGCAAAGGTATCCGGAGGCGAAGGTGATCTCGTTTCAGGGGCCGACGGGATGGTGGGTGCGGATCAACCCGAAGGTAGCGGATAAGCAGCATGCGGAAGAGGTGGCGGATGGCATCCACCTGCCGGATGAGGCGCAGCCTTACCTGACGCGGACGGATTAGGGCGGATGAGCTTTAGCGTGCGACTTGTTTGCCGGAGAGGCGAGCGAGCTCGGCGCGGAACTCGGCTGAGCCGGCGTGGTTGAAGGTGTGGGTGATGACGGTGCGGTTGTTGCCGTAGATGGTGGTGACGGCTCCGCTGCGGGCGGCTGAGATCGTTCATGATCTCCGGGTAGGCGATGGCTTTGTGGGCGCGGAACCAGAAGCGCTGTGTGACGCCGGTGGGTGTCAGGACGATGGTGCCGGGGTACTGATAAAGGCCGAAGAGAACGGCGACGAGCATGAGGATGAGCAGCCAGGGCGGGATGGACTGGCGCGAGATCCAGAGCGGATAGGCGAAGAGGAGGAAGTAGAGCGGAAGGGCGATGGCGCGGGAGAAGACGACCAGGGGCTTGAGGGGAAAGACGAGGCCGGCAGGTGTGTGGCGTGGATGGCCCTTGACGAGGCGCGCGGAGAAGATGAGCGCGAAGACGATGGCCATGGCGGCGATCTGAAGGGAGTGGAGGTCAGTGTGCATGGATCGTCCTCTCCCATACTAGATGTTTGCGTTGGGATCGCCCCGCGGGTTCGAGGCACGAGGTCGTCGTGCGGTCCGGGATGGGTGATTCAGAGTCAGGGGTTGAGCGATGGAGGAGCGTAGTAGGGGAGCTTCTGTTGTTCTTCGCTGGCGCGCTTGACGACGACGTCGTCCAACAGCAGAGCGGGACCGATGGTGGTCTGCGGAATGGGACCGAGAGAGTTAGCGACCCAGGGCGTTCCTCCCGGCGGCGACGATCGAGGATCTGAGGCTGCGATTGTCGACCTCGTCGAACGCGGCGCCGCGAACGAGCTCACGGGACCCATCGGGGTGAACGCGGTAGAGGAGCCGCGGGACCAGTTCGCCACCGAGCGTTTCGACCTGGTAGACGTCACGTTTCTGCTCCTTTGCGAGGGCGAGGAGGCGGTTGGTCATGTCCTCGTCGGTGAGCAGCTTGCCATCCGCGGCGGGTAAGGGCTTGAAGAGGGTGATGCCGGCGTGGGAGCGAGCCGCCTGAGCCGGCGCGGCGCGCCCGTGTCCGTTCGAGGCGGGGAAGTCGCGGACGGGTTCGCGCCCGATGAGATAGCTCTCGAGCTTGCCGTTGGTGACGAGCTGTGTGGGCTGGGCAGCGACGCCCTGGTCGTCGACCTCGTAGGCACCGAGGAGGTGCTTGCCCGCGAAGGTCGATTCGAGTGGGTCATCGATGACGTTGAGGAACTCAGGGAGGACGCGGGCGTGGAGGGAGGAGGTATAGGCGCCCTGGGTGCGAGCGGTGGTGCCGGGCTCGGGCCGATCGGCTTCGACGTTGGGGATGAAGAGGCGGGTGAAGACGTCGGTGGATGCGTCTGCGCTGAAGAGGACGGGGCCGTGGTAGTCGTCTGCTTCGACGACGGGTGCGTTGCAAAGATCGTTGAAGGACTTGAGATCGTTGATGGTGCGCTGGCGGAAGGCATCGGCTGACTCGAGCTCGCGCGATGTGGTTGCGACCGTGCCGTTATCGCGTCCGAGGCGCATGCCATCCGCAGCCTGGCCACCTACGGAGATGCTGGCCTGGTAGCCGGTATAGCCCATGCGGACCTCGGTCTTTTCGGTATTGACCAGGTATCGATTGACGGCAACGCCGCGGAGGTTGGCGGTGGAGTATTGGACCTTGCCGGCGAACGGCTTGACGGCGGGATCCGACGGCATAAAGTCCGCTTGCTTCGATGATGCGGCGCTTCCATTCATTGCGATCGAGATCGAGGACGTGTACGGGCTCGAGGTGTGTAACTGGTGTGGCCTGCGCGAAGTCGTTCTCGACGGTTTGCGATTCGAATCGTTTGAGGTTGGCCTGTTTGACTGCGAAGCTGCGGAGCGCGACCTTGTACGCGTCGTCGGTAGCGAGCCAGAGTGCGTAGCGAAGCGCCTGAGAGTTGTTGTCAGTTGGAGCGATCTGGACGATGCCATCCCCGCGTGCGGACGAGTTGTCGGAACGCATACGAGCCGATACGGACGGTGACGCGAACGACGCGTTGATGACCCTCCTGCTCGTTGGTCAAAGCGCCGTAGTTGGCGACGGCCTCATAGGAGGCGAGATCGTCGAGGCGGTACTCGATGAAGTAGGGACGCTGCATGCCGGGAAGGACGAGGGCGGACTGTTCGCGGTCGAGCTCCTGCTGCATGGCGTCGAGGATAGGATCGGGAGTTCCGGGCTCCCTGAGCGCGGACGGTACTTGTAGCGATGAGGGTCACAAGGAGGACGGTGACGAGGAGGTTGGTCATAAGCATAGAAGAGCATGCAGAGTTGTCGTTCTCTGAAGCCGCTCGGGTAGACTGGTCCTCGCTGCGCGTCTTGGGGTGTGTCCTGTGAAGTTCACTGGCTCACCTCCTTCGAGGCGGGTACTTCCGCTGTTGCTCTGTCCCCGGCAGGGGTGGTGGAAGTATGGGAGGACGGGCGGTGCCCTGTGCCTGGCGCTGAGTTTCGATCTCGCTGACGAGCATGGCTGGAGCTACTGCGGACACAGGGATGGAGCCGGACTCCGCGCCGCAGATGCCGTTGAAGATGTCCTGGTGATCCCCGGTAGCGACGATGCGGGTGAGCGCGGCCTGCGGGGTGCCAACGATCGATACGCCGCGGACGAGCTCGTCGGGGCGGCCGTCGACGAAGATGCGGTAGACCACGAGCGGGATGACAGAGAAGGCCTGTGGGCTGCGGCGCGTGGTGACGGCGAACCCTGAGGAGATGTCTTCGAAGAAGAGGCCGTAGGGCTTGTTCTGTTTCTTCGCCTCGTCGATCAGGGATTGGCGCAGTTGCTTATCGGTTAGACGACTTAGACGAGGTGACGATGAGATTTCCCTGGCGTCCTGTGGGCATGTGGCCCACTTCGGCGCGGCCATGACCGTTGGAGTTCGAGAAGCTGGCGATGGGCAGGCGCGACATGAGGAAGGTTTCGAGGACACCATCCTTGATGAGGTCGACGCGACGTGCGGGCTGGCCCTCGTCGTCGTAGCTGTAGTGCCCGCTGAGAGAGTGGCCTTCAAAGGTGGAGAGGGTCGGATCGTCCGAGACGGAGAGGAAGGTGGGAAGGATGGGCTTGTTGAGGAGTTTGGTGAAGGTCTGGCCTTCTTCGTCGCCGCGTTGTCGCTGTCCTTCGAGTCGGTGGCCGAGGACCTCGTGAAAGAAGACGGCGGAGGCTCGGCCGGAGAGGATGGCGGGGCCGTCGAAGGGCTCGGTGATGGGAGCGAGGCGGAGTGCCTCGAGATTGCGTGCCATGGCGGTGGTCTTCTCGGTCAGGGTCTTCTGATCGGGAAGGTGCGCGGCGGAGTCTGCTTCGAAGGTTTCGGCGCGGAAGAGGTCCATCCCATCGGCTGCGCGGGTGCGGGCGACGATGACCAGACGGGCGACCTGACTGGGCGTTGCGACGCGCGCGCCTTCCGAAGAGACGAAGTAGTCGGTCTCGGTCGACGCGTCCATGGCGACTGAGTTGTAGAAGACGTCCGGATACTGTTTGAAGAGGGCCGAAAGTTCGCGGAGGCGATCGGCCCAGACGGCCTTGGCTTTGTCGTTCAGATCAAGTGGAGGGCTCGACGGAAGGAGCTTCTGGGCGGGTCTTTCGACGGAGAAGTCTGCGGAGGAATCCTCTTCCTTGGCCCGAACCTGCTGGTCGGTCTTGACCTTCAGGTAGCTGTCGAGCGCGCGCGCGTAGCTGCGGTTCGTGGCGAACCAGAGCGAGTGGGCCAGGGCCGCTCGATCGTCGGTAAGCGGGAGAGGGACGGTTGAGAGGGCGGAGTTACGGTGGTCCCCGTGAGTGTTGTCCTCGGCCGGAGAGCCGATGCGGACCTGAACGTCGGCCATCCGGCGACGACTTCTGGTTGAAGAGGTTATGGCGCCGAAGCTTGCGGCCATGCTGAGCGAATCACCGTCTGAGATGGCGTAACTCACGAAGTAGGGCTTCGGGGACTGGGCCGAGGTGTCGTCTGCGGCGGTGCTGACCGTGTGGAGTGCGGGCTGTGAGCTTGACCCCAGGGCGGACATGGCCCGGGTGAGTTCCGTCTGCATGGTGTCGACAAGGACGGAGTCAGAGGGCCGGGCGGGTTCGGCGGGCGGGTTTCCGGCGGCGTGGGTAGCCAGGGGGTAGAGTGCAATGATGGCTGAAAAGAGAACGATGGAGAGAGGAGGACGACGTCTTGCCAAGTATGACCCGCTTTGCGTGATGGAGGTACAGGAAGTCAATGAGGGGAGTGTATCGGATGCGCATGCCGCTCGAGGTTAGACGGATGGCGGAGCTGGATATGTGAGAGTCAGCTCCTGGTCACTGTACCGCTGGGGTGAGCGGCATGGTGGAGCTTTCAACGGGTGGACTCGTCGACCTCGGTCTGGGCGATCTGCGGCCGTGCGGTTGCGTGCTGTGCAAGGAGGTGTCCGGCGGCCACGGCCGCTATGCACAGGACGACCGAAAGGAGGACGTTGAGGAGGGCGCGGGTCCAGGCGCCGGAACGCAGCAGGTCGAGGGTCTGAAGGCTGAAGGAGGAGAACGTGGTAAAGCCTCCGCAGATACCGACCATCACGAAGAGGCGGAGGTTTTCGGACGCCTCGTAGCGGGTGCCGTGGAGGGTGAGCGTGCCGAAGTAGCCGATGATGAAGCTGCCGAGGATGTTGATCAGGATGGTGCCGACGGGGAGCGTTGTGCTCAGGCCGACGGTAGCGCGAGTGAGTGCGAACCGGAGCAAGCCACCGAGAGCGCTGCCGAGGGTGACGTAGAGGTAAGGGAGCATCTTCTATCGCAGGGGCCTTCTTAGTGAAGAACACCTGGGCCACCGGTCGGCCGTCGTGGTGTAGGGAGACCTTGTTGCCGCTCTCGTCATGCTACCGCACGTTGTCTGGGGTGGGGTGGGGCGGCTGGACGGGCTTGATGGCGTGTCCGATCAGCAGGAGGACGGGGGCGGGGCCGACGTTTCGGGAGCGGAGGTGTTCGAGGGTGGAGGCGTGACTTTGCTGATGTTGGGTGGAGATGCGGGAGATGGCGGTGACGGGGGTGGCGGGGGATATGCCGGCGCGGATGAGGTCCTGGGCGAGGGCCTCGAGGTCGGGTCCGGGCATGTAGAGGACGAGGGTGGCGTCGGGGGGGAGGGGGCCCTGCCAGAGGGGTTGAGGGTGGGGGTCGAGCGAGGCCTTGTTGGCGGCGTGGTGGGCGGTGGCGAGGATGAGCTTGGAGGCGGCGGTGCGGTCGGTGAGGGGGGTCTGGAGGGTGGCGGCGGCGGCGAAGGCGGCGGTGATGCCGGGGACGATCTCGAAGGGGATGGCGGCGGCGCGGAGGGCGGCGATCTCCTCGCCGGCGCGGCCGAAGACGAGGGGGTCGCCGGACTTGAGGCGGAGGACGGCTCTGCCCGTGCGGGCGCCGTCGATCATCAGGGTGTGGATGTCGGCCTGGGTGATGCGGGGCTGGCCGCAGCGCTTGGCGACGGAGATGGTGCGGGCGGAGGGGTTGGCGAGGGCGAGGACCTCGTGCGAGATGAGGCCGTCGGCGAGGATGAGGGTGGCGGTGGAGAGGAGGCGGTGGGCGCGGAGGGTGAGGAGGTCGGGGTCGCCGGGGCCGGCTCCGACGAGGTAGACGTGGCCGGGCTGGGCGTCTTTGGAAGGGTTGATGCGTGGTGAAGCAGGTCCTTCCACTTCGCTTCGCTCTGGTGGCGATGACACGTGTGGGGCTCGCTAGGCTCTGGTTGCGGTGACAGGTTGGAGGGGGGTGGCGGGGGCTGGGTCGGGATCGGTGGTATCGGAGTCGGGGGTATCGGGAGCGGGTGGGCGGGGGTTGGTGAGGGCGTGGTGGCGGGCCATGGTGCGGGAGGGGCAGGCGTCGTAGGCGCAGACGTCGCGGGAGGCGAGGGTGTGGAGGATCTCTTTGCGGGCGTCGTTGAGGGGTTCGAGCTGGAGGACCTCGCGGCGGAGGTTGCCGAGTTCGGTGAGCCAGTCGCCGGCGTCGAGGGGGAGGATGGCGTTGATCTCCTTGCGGAGGCGCTGGGCGAGGGCGGGGGAGTGGCCGGCGGTGGAGATGGCGATCTGGAGGTCTCCGCGGCGGACGACGGAGGGGAAGTAGAAGTCGCAGAAGGGCGGGTCGTCGACGGCGTTGACGAGGATGCCGGCGGCCTCGGCTTCGGCGAAGACGGCGCGGTTGACGGGGGGATCGTCGGTGGCGGCTACGGCGAGGAAGGTTGCCGGCCAGGTCGCCGGGGTGGTAGGGGCGTTGGTGGAGGTGGATCTCGCCGGCGGCGGCGAGGTCGAGGATGCGGGGGTTGGCGTGGGGCGCGATGACGGTGACGTGGGCGCCGGCGGCGAGGAGCGACTCGATCTTGGACTCGGCGAGGTGGCCGGCGCCGATGACGATGGTTGGCCGGGCGGTGAGTTTGAGGAAGATGGGGAAGAGGGACATGGTGGATTCCTTTTGATGGTGCACCGGAGGAGGGTACCCTCCCCCTCCGTACTTCGGGGCTAAAGTCTTCGAAGCTTTGAACTTAGTCTGGGGGTACCAAGGCCGGCATCGTGGCTAAGCTCCCGGATCGAGAGCTTAGCGAGCTGAGTAGAGACGCATCCCGTTTCGCGTAAATCCCCGCGATCCCACTTCTTTCATTATAGGAGAGCCGGGGGTGGTGTTGCGCCACGATGGGGCGGTGGTTTCTGCGGCGAGTTTTGTGTGGTGGTGCTCGGGAGCCCTGGCGGGCGGGCAGAGGCAAGGGCCAATGCGGAGGTTCTTCCGCTTGCTCAGAGCTGACAGCGTTGTGGCGGCCGGGTCTAGGCGTCGGCGGCGTGGCGGAGCCTCCGGGGGGCGGGTCGCGGGTTTCGGGTGGTGGGAGGTTGGCGGGTAGCGGTGGCGGCGAGGTGGGCGCGGAGGGTCTCGGTGTCGGTGCGGGTGAACCAGGCGCGAAGGTCTTCGTTGGGCGTGCGGGCCTGGAGGTAGGCGCGGAGGAGTCGCTCGATGGCGGCGGGAACCTCGTCGGCGGCGGCTCGGTAGCCGAGGGGGCGGGCGGCCTGGCGTACTTGCCGACGGATCCGCCGACGCAGAAGAAGAAGGCGTCGACGAGGGCGCCATCCTTCTTGATCTTTTTGCCTTCGAGGCCGATGTCGGCGATCCAGTGCTGGCCGCAGGAGTTGGTGCAGCCGGTGACGTGGAGCTTGATCTGCTGGTCGAAGGTGGGGAGGCGATCTTCCATCTCGGTGACGAGCCACTTCGAGAAGGCCTTGGTTTCGGAGATGGCGAGCTTGCAGAACTCGGTTCCGGTGCAGGCGATGGCGCCGCGCCAGAAGGGGGAGACGTCGACGTGGAGGTCGATGGCGTTGAGTTCGGCGATGAGTGCGTGGACGCGGCTGTTGGGGACGTTGGCGATGAGGATGTTCTGGGTGATGGCGGCGCGGAGGTGGCCGTCGCCGAACTGCTCGGCGAGGTCGGCGAGGCGGAGGAGCTGGTCGCCGGAGAGGCGGCCGCGGAGGACGGAGGCGCCGACGGCGGAGAGGGGCCGGGCTGGCGCCTGGGGGGTGATGCCGATGTGATCGCGGTAGATGTCGTCGGGGATCTGGTCCTGCTGGAGCTGGGCGGCGTCGATGGTGGTGGGTTGGCGAGGTGCGGTTGAGACGCAGGTCCCTCCACTTCGCTCTGCTCCGGTCGGGATGACAGGGTTTGAGGGGTGGGGCTGACGAGGAAACGGAAGAAGAGGACGGGGCGGCCGGTTGCGCCGTTGACTTGGTGGTGGCACTTACCCCACCCTTTGCGAAAGGCGCAAAGGATGGGGCACCCGGCTTTGAGGTGTTGGGGGTAGATGCCGAGCCGGCTGCGGGGATGGTGGGTGGGGGATCTAGTTTGTAACCTAGTTTGGCTTCAAGGGCGGAGAGGAAGGATTCGGCGGTCCAGCCGTGGCGCATGAAGAGGTACTTGAGGCGGGCGCGGGTGCGGTTTTCGCGGAGGTCCTGCTGCTCGCGGAAGATCTCGGCGGTGGCGACGACGACGGCGAGGGCCTGATCCTGGCGGATGAAGGCGGGAATACGGACGGCCATGTGGGGCTCGGTGGAGAGGCCTCCGCCGACGCGCAATGTGTAGCCGATTTCAACTTCCTGGTTGTGGGTGGAGGCTGTGGTGGAGTTCGCTGTTGGCAGTTCTCTGTTGTCAGTGGGCTTGGGGCGGGCGATGGCGGTGAGGCCGACGTCGTTGATCTCGGGGTAGGAGCACCAGAGGGGGCAGCCGGAGACGGAGATCTTGAACTTGCGCGGGAGGTTGTAGAAGTCGGGGTTGGCGGTGAGGACGTGGGCGACTTCTACGGCGAGGGGGGAGCTGTCGATGAGCTCGTGGGCATCGAGGCCGGCGAGGGGGCAGCCGGTGACGTTGCGGACGACGTCTCCGCAGGCGCCCTTGGGGGAGAGGCCGATCTCGGTGAGCTGGTCGACGACGTCGACGAGGGACTCGAGGGTGAGCCAGTGGAGCTGGATGTTCTGGCGGGTGGTGATGTCGGCGAGGTTGCGGGCGTACTTCTTGGTGATCTCGCCGATGACGCGGAGCTGGTGCGAGGTGAGGAGGCCGTTGGGCAGGCCGATGCGCATCATGAAGAACTCGGTGGCCTTGCCCTCGCCGCCGACGCCGCCGGTGGCGCCGACGCCGTCGCCCTGGGTGTAGACGCCCCACCATTTGAAGTAGAGGCCGGTCCACTCGGGGAGGACGGAGCCGCGGCCGTTGCGGGCGAACTCGCGGACCTCGTCCCAGGCGTCCCAGGGGTTCTTGGCGAGCTTGAGGCGCTCGGATTTCTGGGCCTTGGTTTCCTTCACTGGGGGAGAGGCGGGGGGTGCGAGCACGTCTGGCATGGGGGTGTCGTCGATTCCTTGTTTCAGGGGCAAAAGAAAAAGCCCACGAGATTCGTGGGCGCGGGTGGCTTTGCGGGGCGACTTAGCGGGGGCAAAGACAAGGGCGCGGGAGGGCGCGACAACAGAGGATGCGGAGGCTCGCGCGGGTGCGGAGGTCGGGCATAGTGTTAAGCCTACTTGGGGTCGATGGCAGCGTCAAGGAAGGGTATGTCGGTCTTCTTGACGGGAGCAAAGCGTATGGGGAGACCGGTTGGTCTCCCCATAGGTGGTTTGGCAGGGTTGCAATGGTGGGCGCCTGGAGGCGCGTTGTTAGAAGGCCGCGGGACCGCCGCCCACGGGCTCGGAGACGGAGCCCTGGTTGGCGATGGCGTAGGCGAAGGAGGCGGCGGGGCCGGTGCTGGAGGTGAGAAAGGGTGTGAGGGCGACGACGGCGGAGTGGGGACCGTTGTAGACGGCGTTGATGCCGTCGGTCTGCTCGTAGAGGCGATTGTTTGCGGGGTTGGAGTTGCTGATGACGCGACCTAGGACGCGGTGCTCGGACTCGACGCCCATGATGGATGCGGCGACCTTGGCGAAGTACTCGAGGTCTTCGGCGGTGTAGCCGGGCTTCTTGTCATCGTCGACGGAGGGGCGGTAGCGCTTGCTTCCGGCGAGGCGGCTGAGCTCCTGGATGGCGTTGAGGTAGGCACCGATGAAGGCGTTTTCGAGGGCATCGAGGAGGCCGGTGAAGGCGGCGAGGGTGTCAAAGGTGCCGGAGGGGAAGAAGAAGGTCTGGACCGGGTCCGCGGAGGGGTGCTTGATGCCGAGCAGGCTCCGGAAGAGGTCGGCGTGCGCGATCTCTTCGGTGAGGGCGGCGCGGATGTAGGCGACGTTGCCGAAGTTGCCGGTCGGCTTGACGTGCTTTGCGGAGCCGCCGGGGCCGGCGAGATTGACGTCCTGGATGACGGGGCCGACGAGGGCGTTGTAGTAGAAGGTGGTGGCGAGATCTTCGGCGATGAGGGCGGCGGTGAAGATCTGGGCGACGGTGTCCTTTTCCTGCTCGCGCTCGAGCTCGCGTTCGGCGGAGCTCTCGTGTTCGTCGGCACGTGCGGTGGTTGGGTTGGCGAGGGTGAGGCCGGCGGCGGCGGCGGTGCCGAGGCCGAGGATGCCTGCCTGGCGCAGGAAGCTGCGGCGGCCGAGTCGGGCCTGTGCGATGGATGCGATCTCGTCGTTGATGCTGGATGCTGCTTTCATGGTGCTTCCCCTTGCCGAGCTGTGGTGAGTGGAGCGTTGGTGAGAGATAGCTCGCCTGGGGAGGGGAGGGTGGTTGGCGAGCTTACGCGTGAGCCGTTCTTGCACGGGTTACGGC
Source organism: uncultured Acidobacteriaceae bacterium (assembly GCA_963752655.1). Lineage (GTDB taxonomy): Bacteria > Acidobacteriota > Terriglobia > Terriglobales > Acidobacteriaceae > Edaphobacter. Next base: position 108,320 of record CAVVZK010000010.1, on the reverse strand, counting down.
GGGGTGTGCGGACTGGATTTGCGGGAGCTAACGAAATCCCGACCGTTAGTGCACACTGGTGCGCTCCTGCGAGTTACCTGTGGTGGGCGGGGTCTTTCCATGGGGAAGGGGGAGATGGAGCTTGTAGGCCCGAGGTGTGGGTGCGGGTATGCTGTGCAGCATGAATCCTCTTGTGTCGACCTCGTGGCTGTTGAGCCGGATGGATGATCCTGATGTGGTGGTGGTGGATGCGACGATGGCGCCGGTGGGGGTGACTCCGGTGGTGGATGTCTGGGCGCGGTACCTGGAGGCGCATGTGCCGGGGGCGGTGTTCTTTGATGTTGAGGCGCTGTCGGATCACGGGACGACGCTGCCGCACATGCTGCCGAGTGCGGGGAGCTTTGCCGAGAGCATGGCGGCGCTGGGGGTGGGGAGTTCGGGGACGATCGTGGTGTATGAGCAGGCGGGGGTGTTTTCGGCGGCGCGGGCGTGGTGGATGCTGCGGACGTTTGGGGCGAGGGATGTGCGTGTGCTGGATGGGGGGTTGCGGGCGTGGGTGGAGGCGGGGTTGCGAACGGCGGCTGGGGAGGTCCGGAGGGAGCGTGGGCGGTTTGAGGCGGTGCTGGACGAGCGGGCGGTGGTGAGCCTCGGGGAGGTGCGGCGGATGCTGGCGGAGGGGGCGCAGATTGCGGATGCGCGGTCGGCGGGGAGGTTTGCGGGGACGGCTCCGGAGCCACGGGCGGGGATTGCGCTCGGGGCACATGCCGGGGGCGAGGAGTGTTCCGTTTACGGAGCTGGTGGAGGGTGGGCGGATACGTGGGGCGGAGGAGATGCGGGAGGTGTTTCGGGCGAAGGGCTGGACCTCGAGCGGCCGATCACGACGACGTGCGGGTCGGGGGTGACGGCGGCGGTGCTGGCGCTGGGGCTCGAGGTTTGTGGGGCTGCGGAGGTTCGGCTGTATGACGGGTCGTGGGCGGAGTATGCGTCCACGCCGGGGGTGGAGATCGTGGGGGCGGAGTAGACGGCTCCGAGCCTTACCGGACCGGGGCTAGAGTTTGTAGGCCTTGCGGACGAGGTTGACGGTGAGATCTTCGATGAGCTCGAAGGCTTCGTCGCGGTCGAGGCGGTGCTCGGCGACGAGGCGGGCGAGGAAGCTGGCGTCGACGCGGCGGCTGACGTCGTGGCGGCCGGGGATGGAGAGGAAGGCGCGGGTGTCGTCGTTGAAGCCGACGGTGTTGTAGAAGCCGGCGGTTTCGGTGGCCTGCTCGCGGAAGCGCATCATGCCTTCGGGCGAGTCGTTGAACCACCAGGGCGGGCCGAGTTTGAGGGCGGGGTAGTGGCCGGCGAGGGGTGCGAGCTCGCGGGTGTAGGTGCTCTCGTCGAGGGTGAAGACGATGAGGGTGAGGCGGTGGTCGTTGCCGTGCTTTGCGAGGAGGGGCTGGAGGGCGCGGACGTAGTCGGTGGGAGCGGGGATGTCGGCGCCCTTGTCGGGGCCGAACTTTTTGAAGACGGCGGGGTTGTGGTTGCGGACGGAGCCGGGGTGAAGCTGCATGACGAGGCCGTCGTCGATGCTCATGGTGGCCATCTCGGTGAGCATCTGGGCCTGGAAGAGGGAGATGTCTTCGGGCGAGGCTTTCGCGGTGTAGACGCGTTCGAAGAGGCTGGAGGCTTCGGTGGGGGAGAGGTCGGCGGTGCGGGCGAGGAGGTGGCCGTGGTCGGTGGCGGTGGCGCCGTGGTGCTTGAAGAAGGCGCGGCGGTTGCGGAGGGCGTCGAGGTAGCCCGTCCAGGTGGAGGTGTCTTCGGAGGTGAGCTCGCCGAGTTGCTGGAGGTTGCTGAGGAAGCCGGGGGATTCGGGGTCGATGACGGCGTCGGGGCGGAAGGTGGGGAGGACGCGTCCGGGCCAGCCGGAGGCTTTGATGGCGGCGTGGTGCTCGAGGGTGCTGAGGGGGCTGTCGGTGGTGGCGAGGACCTCGATTTTGAAGCGGTTGAAGAGGGCTCGGGGGAGGAAGGCGGGGGTCTTGAGGGCGCGGTCGATGGTGTCGTAGACATCGCGGCAGTTGTCTTCGGAGAGGCGTTCGCGGATGCCGAAGAGGGTGGAGAGCGCGTGGTCGAGCCAGAGGCGGGTGGGGGTTCCGCGGAAGAGGTAGTAGTTGCGGGCGAAGACGCGCCAGACCTCGCCGGGGTCGTGATTGAGCGGGCCGTTGACGGTGGGGACGCCGAGGGCTTCGAGGGGAATGCCCTGCGAGTAGAGCATGCGGAAGATGTAGTGGTCGGGCTGGAGGAAGAGGGCGGAGGGGTTGGGGAAGGGCTTGTTTTCGGCGAACCAGGCGGGGTCGGTGTGGCCGTGCGGGGAGAGGATGGGGAGGTCGCGGACGCTGTCGTAGAGGCGCCGTGCGATGTGGCGGGTGGTTCCTTCGGCGGGGAAGAGGCGGAGTTCGTGGAGCATGCGGCGGTACCTCGATGGCCGAGTGGGCTGCGCTCGGGCGGCGAGTCTACGGTAGCAAAAGATGGGGGTGGGCCGGGATGCGGGGCCGAAGAAAGGAAGGGGTTGGGTGGGGCAGCGGGAGACGCAGGTCCTTCGGCTTCGCTCAGGATGACAGGTTTACGGGTGGCGGGAGATGCAGGTCCTTCGGCTTCGCTCAGGATGACAGCTTTTGGGCGGGGTAGTGAGGGAAAAAAGAGAGGCGACCCGTTGGGGCCGCCTCGCGGAGGAATGGTGGTCGGTTCGAGGTTTAGGGGATGTAGTAGCGCATGCCGCCCCAGACCATGTTGTTCTGGGCCTTGGGAGTTCCGAAGACGGCGGTCGGCGTGCCGTAGGTTCCGGAGGTGACGCCCTCCCACGAGCTGCGCAGCAGGTAGCTGTAGACGAGCTGGTACTGGAGACGGCCGTACTTCGGGCTGTTGGTGATCCGGTAGGTGTAGCCGATGGTGCCCTGCTGGATGTAGCGGGTGGGGGAGCCGCAGTTGGCGGTTGCCGGCGAGCCGGAGACGCCGGTGCCGCCGTTGGCGACGGTGGGCGGAACGGAGGTTTCGCAGCCACCATCGTTGATGGATCGGGGGCCGTAGCCGACCAGGGTGCCGGTGGGGCTGACGTAGACGGTGCGCTGGGCGTACTCGCCGCCGTAGTAGGCGTAGACGTCGAGCTTCTTCATCGGGTGGCTTTCAAGCGAGAACATGCCGTGGTAGTTGCGCACGGGCTCGAGTGTGCCGTTGGGGTGGATGGTGAGATCGGCGAGCTGCGAGGAGCCGTAGCGACCGGTGCCATCGCCGAACATGCCCTGGACGGCGACGTCGACGAACTTCGTGTTGACGCGGGCGCTGCCGAAGCCGCCGCCGGCGAGCTTGGTGTCGTTGTAGCCGTTGGGGCTATAGGTGACGACGCCGGCCGGTAACGATCTGGGGGTAGACGTGGGCGCGATCGAAGCGGGCGAGGCCGCCGACTTCGAAGTGGCTGTGGGAGAAGTCCATGGCGATCTTTGCGATGACGTCAGGAGCGACGTTGTTGGCGTAGTTTCCGGCGACGTTGTAGAGGCCGCCTGATGTCCCTGGACCGCCGAAGAAGAAGTTTGAGGGGCCGTTGGCGGCGGTGAAGCTCTGGTCCTGCGCCTGCTCGACGGCCGCGGCGAGGGTGATGGCGGAGCCGAAGACGGGGTTGCCGAGCTTCTGCTGGACGCGAAGCGCGGGCTGCCGTGCCCAGCTGTATCCGACGTGGTACTGCGAATCGACGGTGTTGGGAAGCTTCTCGGTGCGGTTGTCGGTGCACTTGCCGTTTTCGGTGACGAGCGACCACATCTGCCCGCCGGTGACGGCGAAGCCGCCCTCGGTCTCGGCGCGACCCCAGATCTGGCGTTGACGGAGGGTGTAGCTGTTGGACTGGTTGGCGTTCGAGGTTGCGCCGGCGGAGAGGAAGTCGGTTTCGAAGTAGCCCTGGAGTTTGAAGGGGCCGGCGTTGCCTTCGAAGAGGCCGCCGAGGCGGCTCTGACGGCCGGTGAAGTTGAGCTCGCTGACGTGGCCCTGGTTGGAGCCGGGGAACGGGTGGCTGTTGAAGGGGGTGTTGATGTCGGAGTTGATGGAGCGCTGGCGCCAGACGCCTTCGAGCGCGAAGAAGGCGACGGGCGTGATGGTGACGCCCTTGTAGTGGAGGGTGGTGGGCGACTCGATCTTCTCGGTGAAGTCGCGCTTGGTGTCGGAGATGGTGGTGGCGAGGCCGGTGTTGGCGACCTTGAGATCGCTGACGTCGCTTGAGAGGGTCTGGACCGAGCTCGAGTTGGCCTGGATGAGGGTCTGGAGGCTTTGCGCCTGGGCGGTGGCGGCGGCGGCGGAGGCGTTGGCGGCCTGCGCGTCGGAGGAGGCGGAGGCGAGACGCGCGTCCTTGTCGGCGTTCTGCTGCTTGAGGGCGTCGATCTGCGCCTGCTGGTTGATCATCTGCTCGCGGAGTTCACGGATCTGCCGAGCGGTGGCGCTTTCGACGGGCGCCTTGGAACGCTTCTTTGTGGACTTGCGGGTAGGGGTCCGCTTACCGGAGGCGGAGCTTATCCGTCGTCACCACGGTGGTCTTCGTCGTTGTTGGCGAAGTCTTGGCGTGGTGGTGGTGGTGCTCAGCTGCGCCCGGACGGATATGGTGGACAGCACCAGTATCGCGGCCAGGGTCGCTTGGAGTTGCTTCGTCATGGAACCTCTCAAAGTGTTTCTGAACATGGCTGGGCGAAGTTATGCGTGGGTAGGAAGCGATCTCACTCGGCTGCCTTGTTCTTTGCTTTCCATGGTCCCAGAGTTGTGTGAATGGTTGAAGAACGTGGCTTGTTTTGCGGTGAACAGGGGATGTGGGCGAGCAGGGGGGAGGTACCTGGCGAGGTTGCCGAGGCTGCATGTGGAGATGCGCTTGCGGTAGGGTAAGTCCATGGGTTTTTACGGGTGGGCGGGTGTGGAGTTTGGGGATGGAAGCGGGTTTTTCGCTGCGTACGGAGAAGGACAACAGGAGAGGCTGGCTGGGCGGGTCCGAGGGGTCGGGGAGGTTGTCTGGCGGGCTGCTGGTTGGCGGTTGCTGGGGGTGGGGTTGCTGGCGGGGGTGGCCGGGGCGCAGGGGATGAAGCTGATTCCGATGCCGAGAGAGGTGCGGGCGGGGGCGGTGGTGCCGCTGCTGAACGGTGTGCGGGTGGTGTGTGCGGGGTGCTCGGCGGAGGACCAGTTTGCGGCGGACGATCTCCAGGCGACGTTGAAGGAGCGGGGTGTGCCGGTGGGTGCGGCGGGTGCGTTTGCGATCGAGCTGGTGCGGGCGGGTGGGGGTGGGCTGCCGGCGGGGTTTGACGAGGCGATGCGGGCGGAGGGGTACACGATTTCAGGGAACGGCGACGGGGCTGGTGGTGACGGGGGTGACGGCGGAGGGACTGTTCTACGGGGCGCAGACGGCGAAGCAGATGGTGGAGGTGGCGAACGGGCGGGGGACGGTGCACGAGGCGGCTATCAAGGACTGGCCGGCGATGCGGTATCGCGGGTTTGAGCGACGACCTGTCGCGGGGGCCGGTGCCGACGCTGGACTTCCAGAAGAAGATGATTCGGACGCTGGCGGCGTACAAGGTGAACCTGTACTCGCCGTACTTCGAGCAGACGATGCAGTATGCGGCGAATCCGCTGGCGGCGCCGCCGAACGGGAGCATGAGTGCGGCGGATGCGCGGGCGCTGGTGGAGTATGCGCGGCCGTTCCACGTGACGGTGGTTCCGGAGCAGGAGGCGTTTGGGCATCTGCACCACACGCTGGTGTGGGACCAGTATGCGGGGCTGGCGGAGACGCCGCATGGAGCGGTGCTGGCGCCGGGGCAGGCGGGGTCGATCGCGCTGATCAAGAGCTGGTTCGGGGAGCTGGCGCGGATCTATCCGGGGCCGTTTCTGCATATCGGTGCGGACGAGACGGTGGAGCTGGGGGCGGGGCAGACGAAGGCGGATGTGGATGCGCGGGGGCTGGGGGCGGTGTATCTCGACTTTATGCAGAGGATCGTGGAGGCGCTGGCACCGCTGAATCGGAAGCTGCTGTTCTGGGGGGACATTGCGATGAACTCGCCGGACCTGGTGAAGGCGATGCCGCAGAGCTTCAAGGACCGGACGGTGGCGGTGGCGTGGGAGTACAACCCGCAGCCGAAGGGGTTTGACCGGTACATTACGCCGTTTACGAATGCGCGGTTTGAGACGTGGGTGGCGCCGGGGGTGAACAACTGGTCGCGGGTGTATCCGAACTACGGGATGGGGATGGCGAACATCCAGGGGTTTGTGAGGGACGGGCAGCGGCTGGGGGCGACGGGCGAGATGAACACGATCTGGAACGATGATGGCGAGGGGCTGGCGAACAGCGACTGGTATGGCGTGCTGTTTGGGGCGGCGGCCGGGTGGCAGAAGGGGGAGAGCTCGATCCCGCAGTTTGAGGGGAGTTATGCGCAGGTGTTCCACGGGGATGCGACGGGCAAGTTGAACGAGGCGCAGACGGAGCTGATGGCGGCGCATGCGCTGCTGCGGGAGCAGGCGAAGACGGGCGACGGGTCGGACGGGCTGTTCTGGATCGATCCGTGGTCGAAGGATGGGCTGGTGGTGGCGGACAAGATTCGGCCGTACACGCACGAGGTGCGGATGCATGCGGAGCGGGCGCTGGTGCTGATTGCGGAGGCGCGGGCGGCGGCTCCGGCAGCGGCGCCGAGCTTTACGGTGAGTGGAGGCGGGGCGGTGGTTTATAACGCGGCGAACTCGTATCCGTCGAACCCGACGAGTCTTGCGGGAGACGGATGCGATCGATGCGATGGAGCTGGGGGCGCGGCGGATGGATTTCATCGGGCTGAAGTTTCAGCTGGCGGAGGAGATGGAGCATGGGCTACCAGAGGGCGTATGCGGGGCAGGGGACGACGGACAAGGTGAAGCGGCTGGAGGTTTCGCGCGAGCTGGGGGATGTGGAAGGGGTGAACGGGCGGATCCAGGACATCAAGGATGCGTACTCGCTTTACCGGGATTTGTATGAGCAGGCGTGGCTGCGGTCGAACCGGCCGTATGCGTTTGAGGCCGGTGCTGGAGCACTACGATTACACGATCGGGATATGGCTGGGGAGGGCGGACAGGATGCGATCGGCGAAGCGGCAGTGGAGTGACTCGCACACGTTGCCGGCGGCGAGCGAGGTCGGGATCCCGATGCCGCCGGCGGGGGTGCGGTGATGGCTGGATCGGGAACAAAGACGATTACGGCGCGGCGGCTGGTGACGGGCGTGGGTGTGATTGAGTACGCGGTGGTGCGGGTGGGGGAGGATGGGCGGATCGCGGAGATCTTCAGCGATACGACGATCTATGCGAAGGGGGAGGAGACGCTGTGCTCGGCGTTTCTGGATGTGCATACGCATGGGGCGGCGGGGCACGACCTGATGGAGGCGACGGACGCGGGGATGTCGGCGATTGGGAGCTTCTATGCGGGGCGTGGGGTGGGGAGTTACCTGGCGACGACGCTGACGGCGCCGATGGATGCGACGCTGCGCGCGCTGGAGTGGCTGGCGGGGGCGGTGGAGCGCGGGCAGCGGGAGGGTGAGGCGACGCCGGTGGGGATCCATATTGAGGGGCCGTTTGTGTCGCATGCGAAGAAGGGGATGCATCCGGCGGAGTGGATTTTGCCGCCGACGGTGGAGGCGTTTGACCGGATGTGGGAGGCGTCGCGGGGGACGATCCGGCTGATGACGATTGCGCCCGAGGTGCCGGGGGCGACGGAGGTGATTGCGCGGGCGGCGGGGCTGGGGGTGCGGGTGTCGATCGGGCACACGAATGCGACGTCGGCGGAGGCGCGGGCGGGGATTGAGGCGGCGCGGGCGGCGGGGGCGGTGAGTGCGACGCACACGTTTAACGCGATGCGGGCGCTGGACCACCGGGAGCCGGGGGTGCTGGGCGTGGTGCTGGACGACGAGACGATGTATGCGGAGCTGATCTGCGATGGTGTGCATGTGGCGCCGGAGATGACGCGGCTGTGGCTGCCGGTCGCAAGGGCGAGGAGCGGGCGATCCTGGTGACGGACTCGATGGCGGCGGCGGGGATGCCGGATGGGGATTACGTGCTGGGCGGGGTGACGGTGCATGTGAAGGGATCGGTGTGCACGACCGATGGCGGTGTGCTGGCGGGGTCGGTGCTGACGATGGATCGGGCGGTTGCGAATGTGCGGGCGCAGACGGGCGTGGATCTCGCGCGGGCGGTGCGGTTGGGATCGGCGAATCCGGCGCGGATGCTGGGTCTCGAGGACATTGGCGAGGTGCGGGTGGGGAGTGGGCGGATCTGAACCGCTATGACGGGGCGGGGAGGCTGGTGGGGACGTATCTGGCTGGAGAGGCTGTGGGAGGATCGGCGGTGCGGGGTTGACGGGGCCGCTGGCCTCGCGGCTGAGTGCGATTGATCTCACTGGTGGTGGCGGCTTACCTGGTGGGGATCACGCTGTTTGGGCTGAGGTTTCGGGGGTCGAAGGATCGGTCGCTGCGCGGGTATTTTCTGGCGGGGAGGACGATTCCGTGGTGGGCGATCGGGCTTTCGATTGTGAGTGCGGAGACGTCGACGCTGACGATCATCTCGGTTCCGGGGGTGGCGTTTGCGGGGGACATGGGGTTTCTGCAGATCGTGTTTGGTTACATGATCGGGCGGGTGGTGGTGGCGCTGCTGTTTCTGCCGAAGTACTTCCAGGGCGAGATGATGACGGCGTACCAGCTGATCGACCGGAGGTTTGGGCATGCGCTGCACAAGGTGACGGCGGGGCTGTTTCTGCTGACGCGGGCGGCGGCGGAGGGGGTGCGGGTGTTTGCGGTGTCGATCGTGGTGGGGATCGCGATCGGGACGGGGGATGTGCTGTCGATTGCGATCATCTCGGCGCTGACGCTGCTGTACACGTTTGAGGGCGGGATGGCGGCGGTGGTGTGGACGGACGTGGTGCAGATGGCGATCTACGTGGGCGGGACGGTGGTGGCGATGGCGACGCTGGGGTCGCATGTGGCCGGGCGGATGGGGGACGATTCACGCGGTGGGTGCGGCGGCGGGGAAGTTCCGGGTGCTGAACTTTGCGGTGAATGTGACGCAGAACTATACGTTCTGGGCGGGGGTGCTGGGAGGGACGTTTCTGACGATGGCCTCGCATGGGACGGACCAGCTGATGGTGCAGCGGATGCTGGCGGCGAGGAATCTGAAGGAGAGCCGGATGGCGCTGCTGGGGTCGGGCGTGGTGATTTTTGTGCAGTTCACGCTGTTTCTGCTGATCGGTGTGGGGCTGTTTGTGTTTTACGGGCAGCATCCGCAGGTGTTTGCGAGCGGGGACCGGATCTTTCCGAGCTTTATTGTGCAGCAGATGCCGAGGGGTGTGGCGGGCTTGCTGGTGGCGGCGATCCTGGCGGCGGCGATGTCGAATCTGAGTGCGGCGCTGAACTCGCTTTCGTCGACGACGGTGGTGGACTTCTGGATGCACTGGCGGCCGGAGGCGGGGGATCGGGAGCGGGGGGTGGTGAGCCGGAGCTCGACGGTGTTCTGGGCGCTGGTGCTGTTTGGGATTGCGGTGTATTCGGTGGGTGTGGGCGGGAAGGGGCACGTGGTGGAGATCGGGCTGTCGATTGCGAGTGTGGCGTATGGGGCGCTGCTGGGGGTGTTTCTGCTGGGGACGGTGAATGGGCGGGCGACGCAGGCGGGGGCGATTGTGGGGATGGTGGTGGGATTTCGCGGTGAATCTGCTGATGTGGCAGCATCCTGGGCCGATAAGGTTGGGAATGGTGATGATTCCGCATGTGGCGTTTACCTGGTACGTGCTGATTGGGAGTGCGGTGACGTTTGGGGTGGGGAGCTTGGCGAGCCTGGTGGTGGGACGGCGGGGGCGCGCGGTGGTGGCGGCGGTGGTGCTGGGGTGCGTGCTGCTGGGGGTCGGGGGGACGGGGATGGCGCAGGGCGGGCCGGCTGGTGGGCTCGTGGCGCTGTGCGGCGCTCTGAGTTCGGCGGCTGACTTTAGCGGTGTCGACCGCTTGATTGGGGATGCGATTGCGGCGGGGAAGCTGCCGGGGGCGGTGCTGGTGGTGGGGCATGGCGGGCGGGTGGTGTACGAGCGGGCTTATGGGGATCGGGCGGTGGAGCCGGCGGTGGAGCGGATGACGACGGACACGATCTTCGACATGGCGTCGTTGACGAAGTGCCTGGTGACGGCGACGGCGGTGATGCAGCTGGTTGAGCAGGGGAAGGTGGGGCTGGATGAGCCGGTGGCGAAGTACCTGCCGGAGTTTGGGGTGAATGGGAAGGCGGGGGTGACGGTGCGGGAGCTGCTGACGCATACGTCGGGGCTGCCGCCGGATGTGGTGTTGACGGATGCGTGGAGCGGGAAGGCGGAGGGGGTTCGGAGGGCGATGGAGTCGGGGCTCGAGTCGGCGCCCGGGGACGGCGTTCAAGTATTCGGATGTGAACTTCATCACGCTGGGGGTGCTGGTGGAGAGGTTGAGCGGGGAGCGGCTGGAGGAGTATGCGGAGCGGCATATCTTTCGGGCCGATGGGGATGACGGAGACGCGGTACCTGCCGCCGGCGGACTGGAAGAGCCGGATTGCGCCGACGGCGCACAACGACGACAAGCCGATGGCGGACGACCGGCTGCTGCGGGGGGAGGTGCATGATCCGACGACGCGGCGGATGGGTGGGGTGGCGGGGCATGCGGGGGTGTTCTCGACGGCGCAGGATATGAGCGTGTTTGCGCAGGCGCTGCTGGACCGGCTGGCGGGGCGGCCGAGTGTGTTTCCGCTGAAGCCGGGAGACGCTGCGAGCTGATGACGACGCCGCGAGCAGCCGGGGCATCTGGCGACTGATCTCGACCAGCCGGCGCGGGGGGCGGAGGTGACGTATCCGAGCCGGAAGGGGCGCGAGGTGCGGGGGCTGGGGTGGGACATCGACTCGAGCTATTCGAGGCCGCGGGGGGAGGTGTTTCCGGTGGGGAGCTTTGGGCATACGGGGTTTACGGGGACGAGCGTGTGGATGGATCCCGGGAGCGATACGTATGTGGTGCTGCTGGCGAATGCGATTCATCCGCGGGGGCGGGCGTCGATCTCGCATCTTCGGGGGCGATGTGGCTACGGCGGTGGGGCGGGCGCTGGGGCTGTATGGGGCGGGGGCGGGTGGCGGAGGATCGGCTAGTTCGGGGGCGGTTGGTGCTGCTGGGATGGCAGGAGCGGGGCGGGTGTTGACGGGTGTGGATGTGCTCGAGGCGACGCGGTTTGGGGTGTTGCGGGAGATGGCGGGGCGGCATGGCGGGCGCTCTGCGGATGGGGCTGCTGACGAACCAGACGGGGCTCGATGGAGGGGGGCGGCGGACGATCGACGTGCTGGCGAAGGATGCGGGCGCGGCGGTGCCGGGGTGGCGCTGAAGGTGCTGTTTTCGCCGGAGCATGGGATTGCGGGGGTGAAGGATTCGGCGCGGGTGGGGAGTTCGGTGGATGGGGCGACGGGGCTGCCGGTGGTGAGCCTCTACGGGCCGAAGGATGCGGACAAGCGGCCGAGGATGGAGGATCTGAAGGCGCTTGATGCGGTGGTGGTGGATCTGCAGGATGCGGGTGTGCGGTTTTATACGTACGAGGCGGTGCTGGGGTATTTTGTCGAGGCTTGCGCGAAGGCGGGGGTGGAGTTGGTGGTGCTGGACCGGCCGGCGCTGGTGGGCGGGGTTGCGGTGGAAGGGCCGATGTCGGACGCGGGTGGGGAGAGCTATACGGATTACATGCCGATGCCGGTGCGGCACGGGATGACGATGGGAGAGCTGGCGAGGTACGACAACGGGGAGAAGGCGCTGGGCGCGAAGGTGACGGTGGTGCCGATGCAGGGGTGGAGGCGGGCGGAGTTTTTCGACGAGACGGGTGTGCCGTGGGTGAATCCGAGCCCGAACCTGCGGACGGAGGCGGCGGCGGTGGTGTACCCGGGCGTGGCGTTCCTGGAGGTGCCGGACATGTCGGTGGGCCGGGGATCGGAGACGCCGTTCGAGGTGTTTGGGGCGGCGTGGATGAAGGGAGAGGAGGTGGCAGCGGCGTTGAATGCGACGGGCGATTCCGGGGGCGCGGTTTGAGGCTACGCGATTTGCGGTGAGGGAGGATGAGAACCGCTACCCGTTCCATGGGCAGACGATTGAAGGGGTGCGGGTGGTGGCGACGGACCGGGCGGTGCTGGACTCGCCGGAGATGGGGCTGGAGCTGCTGGCGACGCTGAAGCGGATGTATCCGGGGGAGTTTCGGTGGGAGAAGGCGGCACGGCTGGTGGTGAATGCGGAGACGATGGAGGCGCTTGGGCGGGGGGAGGATCCGCGGGTGATTGCGGAGGGATGGAGGGCGGGGCTGGAGGCGTTTCGTGCGAGGCGGGCGAAGTATCTGCTGTACCCGTGAGGTCCGTGGGTCCTGCTTTGGCAGCCTCAGGGACGACGAATTTCATCCCGTCGTAGCACGCGGTGATTGAGAATAGAGGGTACGGATCTTTGAGAGGACCCCTCCCCCACGATGCCTCGGATCAATTTCCAGCAGCAGCTGGTTGCGTTGAAGGACAAGTTATTGGCGATGGCCGCGCTGTCGCAGCAGGCGCTGGAGTTTTCGCTGGAGGCATACCTGACGGGCGACATGGGCCTGTGCGCGCATGTGGATCGAGGTCGAGGCGGCGATCAACGCGGCGGAGCGGGACGTGGACGAGATGGCGTACGAGCTGCTGGCGAAGGAGCAGCCGATGGCGATCGATCTCCGGTTCATCCTTTCGGTGATCAAGATCAATGGGGACCTGGAGCGGATTGGCGACCAGGCGACGAATATCGCGGAACGGGCGAAGGCGATCCACGAGCTTCCGCAGATCTCCCTGCCGATCGATATACCGGACATGGGGGAGAAGGTCCGGGTGATGATTCGGCGGGCGATCCAGGCGCTGCTGGAGGCCGATGCAAAGATGGCCGAGGGTGTGCTGGAGATGGACGACGAGATCGACGACATGAACCGGTCGGTGCAGCAGGAGCTGATTGTGGTGATGCAGCAGCATCCGGTGGTGAGCAGCCAGGCGCTGAGTGCGATCATTGTTGCGCGCAACCTGGAGAGGTCGGCGGACCATGCGACGAATATTGCGGAGGACGTGATTTTCTGGGTGCGCGGGTCGGATGTGCGGCACCAGCTTTCGCTGGCGCAGGCGGACTAGGCGTGGGCGTTGGATCGTGGGGACGCAGGTGCCTGGGATTCGCTAAGGATTGCAGGCCTTTTGGGGTAGTGGGAGCGGGCCTGGTCGGGAGATCTGGCCAATGTCCCCCTGATGTGGGAGAGACGTGCCTGAGCCGGCATGACAACTTCGCTTAGAGGCCACGAACAGGGGTCTCGGGATTTCAGGTGAGGTTGTCTTTTTATGAGCCATGGCTCCATGATGTCGGGCTATTACGATTCGGTCTTTGTCGCAGTTTCGATCCTGATTGCAGTTTTGTCTGCGTACGCAGCGCTTGATCTGGCAGGACGAGTGACCACAAATCGGGGACGGCGATCAAGCCTGGCCTGGCTGGGCAGCGGAGCTGTGGCGATGGGTATTGGCATCTGGTCGATGCACTACATCGGGATGCTGGCGTGGCGGATGCCGATGGCGGTCCTTTACGACTGGCCTACGGTTCTGATGTCGCTTGCTGCTGCGGTCCTGGCATCGACGGTTGCGCTGTTCGTGGTTAGCCGAGAGACGATGAGCGTTCTTTCGACGATCGTGGGAAGTTTGTCGATGGGCGGAGCGATTGCGGGCATGCACTACATCGGCATGAACGCGATGAGGATGCCTGCGAAGACGGTTTACTCGATGCCGCTGGTTGCCGTTTCGATTGTGGCTGCGATTGTGATTGCTTATGCAGCACTGCGCCTGACCTTTGCGTCGCGTCATGTTTCGAAGACCTGGACGGTGCGGAAGGGTTTGAGCGCCGTTAGTCATGGGGCTCGCGATCCCGGTGATGCATTACACGGGGATGGCAGCGGCGGACTTCGTTCCTGCGAGTCTTGGCCCGGAGGCGCTCCGGCACTCGGTAAGCATCTCTGACCTGGGCGCGGCGAGCATAGCGCTGGTGACGATTGTGATGCTTTGCCTGGTGTTCCTGTCGGCCATGATCGATCGGCGCTTTTCGAACCAGGCGCAGGAGCTTGAGGGAAGCGAGGAGCGATACCGGCGAATCATCGGAGCAACGTTTGATGCTTTTATCGGGGTCGGTCCGGACGGGCACGATCACGGACTGGAACGCACAGGCTGAGACGACGTTTGGGTGGAGCGCGGAGGATGCGATCGGGCAGTCCGCGAACAGGATGATCCAGATTGACGATCAGGCGGGAGCTCGTCGGAGCCTTGCAGATCTCCTGGTGTCGGACAGCGATGTTCCGCTGCAACGGCGGATCGAGGTTACGGGACGGCGGAAGACGGGTGAGCTCTTTCCTGCCGAGATGACGATCTCCGGGATTGCGATGGGAAGCTACCGTCTGATCGCAGTATTTGTTCACGACGTGACGGAGAGGAAGTTGGCCGAGCGCCAGATGGAGGAGGCTCGGCAGAGTGCGGAGATGGCGAATCGGGCAAAGAGCGAGTTTCTTGCCAACATGAGCCACGAGATCCGGACACCGCTGAACGGTGTGATCGGCATGACCGACCTGGCGCTTGAGACGGAGATGACGCAGGAGCAGCGGGAGTACCTGGATACGGTGAAGCTTTCGGCGGACTCGCTTCTGGGTGTGATCAACGACATTCTCGATTTCTCGAAGATCGAGGCCGGGAAGGTGGACCTGGAGGAGATCCGGTTCGATATCCGGGAATGTGTGGAGACGACGCTGAAGACGCTTGCGTTGCGGGCCGATGAGAAGGGGCTGGAGCTGCTGTGCGAGATCGGGCAGGACATTCCCATTGCTTTGCTGGGGGACTCCGGCCGGCTGCGGCAGATCGTGACGAACCTGATTGGGAACGCGATCAAGTTTACGGCGAAGGGCGAGGTTGCGCTGAGGGTGAGCAGCGAGGTTGGAGAGGGCGAAGAGAGACGGCTGCACTTCAGGGTGTCGGACACGGGCATCGGCATTGCTCCCGGGAAGCTCGAGAGCATCTTCGAATCGTTCAGCCAGGCGGACACGTCGACGACGCGCGAGTACGGCGGAACGGGTCTTGGACTGACGATTTCGAAGCGCCTGGTAGAGATTATGGGTGGGCGGATCTGGATCAGCAGCGTGCTTGGGGAGGGATCGGAGTTTCACTTCACGCTTCCGCTGAAGGAGGCCGAGATGCTTGAGCGGACGTCGAGCCCGGAGGCCACGTCGCAAATGCTTTCAGGCATCAAGGTGTTGATCATTGACGATAACAAGACGAATCGGCGGATTCTCGAGGGGCTGCTGACGCAGTGGGATATGAGGCCAACCTCGGCTGCCGATGGGGAGAGCGCGTTGCAGTGCATGGCGGAGGCGCAGGCTTCGGGCGAGTACTTTGAGCTGATCCTGACGGATATGCACATGCCGAAGATGGACGGGTTCGGCCTGGTTCAGAAGATCCACGAGGACCACTCGGCGACAACGGCGACGATCATGATGCTTTCTTCGGGGGGTCATCGTGGAGACGCGGCGCGGTGCCAGGAGCTTGGGATTGCGGCGTATCTTTTGAAACCGGTACGGCAGACTGAGCTGAAGGAGGCAATCGCTCGCGCGGTTGGCGCAAGCAAGGCCCAGGGGGCACCGAAGATGATTACGCAGAAGACACTGCAGGCGGAGCGCTCGGCGAACGATTTCCTAAACATCCTGCTCGCAGAGGACAACCACATCAACCAGAAGCTTGCGGTGCGGCTGCTGGAGAAGCGCGGACACACGGTGACGGTCGTCAACAATGGCCTGGAGGCCGTGCTTACGCTCGAGAAGAGATCGTTTGACCTGGTGCTGATGGACATTCAGATGCCCGAGATGGACGGGATTACGGCGACGGGAGCGATCCGTTCGCGAGAGCAGCAGACGGGCGTTCGACAGCCGATTGTTGCGATGACGGCACTGGTGATGAAGGGCGATCGAGAGCGCTGCCTGAACGCAGACATGGACGGCTACCTGTCGAAGCCCATACGTCCGCAGGAGCTCGAAAGCGTGCTTGAGAGGTATACCGGCCATAAGCGCGAGTCGCATGCGCCGGTGGAGGAGGCGAGCCCGGCACCGCACCAGGCGATCGATGTTCCGGAGCTGATGGAACGGATCGATGGGGACCTCGGCTTTGTTGCGGAGTTGCTCGAGATCTTTAGCGAGGACTACCCGCAGAAGATGAAAGCGATCCGGTCCTGTATCCAATCGTCGGATGCTGATGGGTTGAAGCGCGGAGCGCACTCGCTCAAGGGGGCACTCGGCAATCTTGCGGCGGTCCATGCAGCATCGCTTGCTGCGAGGCTGGAGCAGATAGGCGCGTCAGGAGATGTTGAGGGCGCGCGATTGGTGTTGGATGAGCTCGATGAGGAGCTGCCACGCGTGGTTTCTTCGATGAACGAGCTCTGCGCCGAGAAGGTGGTATGAAGATACTGGTCGCCGACGATGACGGAGTCTCGCGCAGCATGATGAAGAAGATGCTGCTTCAGAGCGGGTACGAGGTTGTGACTGCACGTGATGGGCGGGAGGCGGTGGACGGCCTGCTTACGGAGGACGGACCCAAGGCTTGCGCTGCTGGACTGGATGATGCCGGAGCTGGACGGGCCGGAGGTATGCCGGGCGATTCGTGCGAGCTCACGTAAGGCCTACGTCTACATGACTCTTCTTACGTCGAAGGATTCGAAGGAGGACCTGGTTGCGGGGCTGGAGGCGGGGGCGGACGATTACCTGACCAAGCCATGCCATCTTGAAGAGCTGCGAGCGCGGCTTCGGACGGGGCAACGGATCCTGCAACTCGAGGACATCCTGATCTCGGCGAGGGAAGAGATGCGGTTCAGGGCGACCCATGACGCGCTTACGCTGCTTCTGGATCGCGGGGCGATTCTGCATGAGCTGTCTTCGGCGCTCGAAGAGGCTCACCTGCTGGGGAAGGAGTTGTCGGTAATTCTTTGCGACGTCGACCACTTCAAGAATATCAACGATACCTATGGGCATCCGGTCGGGGACGAGGTGCTTCGGGAAGTGGCGGGACGCTTGAAGCAGGCTGTCCGCCAGGGCGACGCGGTTGGTCGTTACGGGGGCGAGGAGTTCCTGTTGATTCTGCGAGGATGTGGCGCGGGTATGATCCGGATGCGGGCGGAGGCGATCTGTCAGTCGTTGCGAGCGAAGCCCGCTTCGACGAGCGCGGGGCCGGTGAATGTTTCCTTGAGCGCGGGTGCGCTTGAGATCGCCCGGATGGAGGATGCGCCGTCGCTTGAGCGGATACTGCAGAGGGTTGACGACGCGCTTTACCAGGCGAAGAAGGAAGGCCGGGACCGGGCGGTGATCAGCGCTGTGTTGCCGGCAGTGATGGGCGTTGAGCTCGGAAGCTCTGCGATGCTTCCCTGTTGATGCAGGGACGCGTGACAGGGTTGGGGGGCTTCTCTTTTCGATCCGGATGGAAGCTCTGCGCGGGGTCGAAGGCTCGATCTGACCCGAATGGGTTACATACCGAACCAATGAATTGCTAAGGTGGGGTGAGGGTACGCCGATAGGGTAAGTGAGGTTACAACGCCCATGGCAGCTCACACGACCACCCTTCCAACGTCCCAGGCTCGCGGCTTCAGCATCCCGCAGCGTCCCCTTAAGCTTGCCATTGCAGCTGCGGTCTCGATCGCTGGCGGTTACGGGCTGCTGTGTGAACACGGCTATGTTGCCAGCTCGGGTGCGGTGGTCTCGGCCTACGTGCTGGACGTTCGGACACCGATCGAGGGCACGGTGACTGGCCTGCCGATTGCGGCGGGAGTTGCGGTGCATCGCGGCCAGCTGCTTGCCCATCTTGATAACCCGCGTGTGGATCGGCAGCCGATCCAGACGCTCCAGACGGAAGAGAGCTCGGCGACGACGATGGCGGGTGCGCTGGCGGCGGAAGAGGGAGTTCTTGAGGCGCAGCGCGCGGTACTGATGGGTCGCGCCGAGGAGCACAACGCGGCGACGGCGTCGCGCCTCCATATGCAGGTGAGCGAGACCGCACGGGTTCTGGCGGGGGAGGAGCTTACGTTGAAGCAGGCGACCACGGACCTGGATCGAGGTCGCAAGCTGCATGATGCGGGATCATCTCGTCGGCTGATTTCGACAAGCTGGTTTCGGCGCAGATGATCGCGGCGGAGCAGGTGTCGTCGAAGAAGGTGGAAGTGCAGAGGCTCTACACGGAGGCGAGCTCGGCGGCTCGTGGCGTGCAGTCGGAGCCTGGCGCCGGGACTGATGTTTCGTATTCGAGGCAGCGGGCGGACGAGATTGCGATTCGGCTCGCGGATGTTCATCGGCTGCTTGTGACCACACGCGCACAGGCGGGCCAGGCGCACCTTTCACTGGCGTCCATGAGCCAGAGGTCTGAGCTTCTTCAGCACGCTGACCTTGTCGCTCCGGTGGATGGCATTCTTTGGAATTTGAACTCTCTGAATGGCGAGCGTGCTTCGACCGGAGACTCGGTGGTGTCACTGGTGGACTGCCGGCGGCAGTTTCTCCTGGTGACGGTTCCGCAGGATCGTGTTCCCGAGATTGCCCTTCACGAGCGAGCTTCGTTCCGGCTGTCGGGCGAGTCGATTGAGCGATCGGGCATTGTTCAGTCGGTCTCCGGAGATGCGGGCAAGGAGGGCAGCCACAAGTTTGCCAGCGTTCCGCTCCAAAGGTCCGGGGAGCAGCTTGCGACGGTGGTGATCAGCTTTGACGACGCGGGAGCAGCCGATTCATCCTCGTCGGACGCCTGCACGGTTGGGCGAACAGCGAGAGTCCTGATCCCGACGATCCCATCCAGCAACGCGACACGTCTTCTTCGCCGCTACTTCTAGTCTCGCCAGCAACTGATCGGAGCTTTCTATGATTACCCTCTCAACCTGGGCTGGTGTGCTTTGCATTGCGGGCGTTCTTGTTTTTACGTTTGAACTGGGCGGCACGCGCAAGCCGGTTCTCCGCTATGGAGCAGCTGCACTTTGCATCGCGCTTACGCTTCGCTACTCGTACTGGCGGGTGCACTTTTCGATTCCGCAACACCAGAATCTTCTCCAGACACTCTGGGCGTATGGATTTCTGCTGGTTGAGGCGGGTGCACTTCTGAGTTCGATGCTGACGTGCTTCTTTCTTTCGCGTACGATTTCGCGCTCGCCGGTGGCGGATGCCGGGCAGAACTCTCCGCTGCTGGACGCTCCGACGGACGTGTTTGTCGCGAGCTAC
Organism: uncultured Acidobacteriaceae bacterium; assembly: GCA_963752655.1. Taxonomy (GTDB): domain Bacteria; phylum Acidobacteriota; class Terriglobia; order Terriglobales; family Acidobacteriaceae; genus Edaphobacter. Next base: position 89,045 of record CAVVZK010000010.1, on the reverse strand, counting down.
AACGAGTCGTACGAGATTCTCGAGCGCACGCTGGTTGCTGCGCTTGCGATTGACCATAGCGATCTGCGCGTGTGGCTGCTCGATGACGGCAGCCGCGAGTGGGCGAAGGAGCTGGCGGGGTCTCTCGGCGTGGGGTACGTGGCCCGTTACAAGGGGAAGCATGCCAAGGCGGGCAATGTAAATAACGGGGTGCAGAAGGCGTTGAGTACGGGGCGCCGGCCGGAGTTCTTCCTGCTTCTGGACGCGGACTTTGCGGCAAACCGCGCCATTCTTCGCAGGACCCTTGGGCTGTTTGAGGACCCGACGGTTGGAATCGTTCAGACACCACAGCATTTTTTCAACCCGGACCCTGTGCAGTCGAATCTTTTCTGCACATCGGTGTGGCCAGACGAGCAGCGCTTTTTCTTCAACAGCCTTCTTCCTTCGAAGGACGCCTGGGGAGCTGCGTTCTGCTGCGGGACCTCTGCGGTGTTCCGAGTTGCCGCGTTTGAAGCGGCGGGTGGCATGGCGACCGAGACGGTCACGGAAGATATGCTCACGACGTTCAAGTTTGGCGAGTTTGGATACAGGACGATCTTCTTGAACGAACGCCTGTCGCTGGGGCTCTCGCCGGAGTCGATCACGGACTTCATCTCGCAGCGCTCCCGCTGGTGCCTGGGTGCCATCCAGCAGATCTTTACGCGTTGGTCTTCGTTTGGGCGCGGGCGCGTGAGCGTGATCAACCGGCTTTCGTTCTTTGACGGGATCCTCTACTGGATCTTCGGCGCGGCTTACAAGTTGATGCTGCTGGGAGCGCCCACGCTGTGGTGGTTTACCGGGACCTCCGCCATTCACGCGTCCCTTACGGATCTGATCTTCTGGATGGGTCCCATGGTTACCGCGAACTTTATCTTTATGGGGTATGTGAGCGGAAAGCGCAGCCTTCCGATCATCAGTGACGTGACGCAAGTGCTGACGGCGTTTGTGATCTGCCGGACGGTGGCCACGGCGCTGGTTCGTCCCTTCGGCCGGCCCTTCAAGGTGACAGCCAAGGGTCTTTCGACCACGGGGATCACGGTCCAGTGGAAGCTGATGTGGCCGTTTGTGGCGATGGCCTCGATGGGGCTGCTTGGCCTGGGGACGCATGTGGCGCGGTTCAGCGGGATTCACGGGGATGCCGGGTACACGACGTCGGTGGTTTGGACGATTATGAACACGATTATCCTGGCGCTGGCTGCGCTTACGTGCGTCGAGATTCCACATCGTCGTCGTGACGAGCGCTTTCTTGTCAGCGAGCCTGCGACGGTGCAACTCCTGCCGCTGAGCGAGGCTGGGGTGGACGGCGATATCGCCCCGATCGCCTGCACGATTCAGGACATCTCGCTGGGCGGTGCTGCGATTGTGTGTCCGACGGGATGGCGCGAGCTGTGCGGTCCTGCGCGGCTGGTGCTGGCTGGGGGCAACGGGGAAGAGAGCCTGGCAGCTTCCGTTCACGGTGGTTGCACGGCGCGACGATCGGCTTACGATCAACTTCCACGCTGAGTCGTGGATCCGGCACGCGCTGATCCGAAAGCTGTTCACGGGCGATTACCACAAGGAGATTGCGAGGATACGCGCGCAGGATGTCTTCGCGACGCTGGTTCAGACGCTGTTCTCGCCCGGTATGCCGGGAGGCTCTGGCCGAAGCAACGCCCCGAGCGGTATGCCAGATACGGCGGAGCCAGGTTACGTGCAGGTTCCTGCGGCGCAGGCGCTGTTGGGCCTGGCAGAGCAGGGCAGCTTTATGGGCGAGCCCTATGCCTGAGCCTGTCGGCAGTCGGTAGACTCTGGGTTACCCGCGGTCTGTGAATGAGGGCGCGGCCTGACAGGCCGCGTAACGTGTGCCCAAGGGCGAGGATTCAGGAGGGTGAGATCGCGATGAAGGTGATGCGTGCGGGACGGTGTGTGCTGTTGGCTGTGGCGGTGATTGCGACAGTGACTGTGAGCGCGAGGGCGCTCGACCCGACGCCGGATCTTGGGAGGACGCCAACGGAGGCGCGGGCGCTCGAGGTTGCGGAGAGCCACCTTGGGACGGCGTACACACTGCCTCCCGACAAATTGAGGAAGGCCGAGACGAAGGCGCGGATCAATCATTCCCTGCACTTCGGCGGAGAGGCCTGGAGCATCCTGCAGCTCGTGCTGCTGCTGGGGCTCGGTGTGATTGCAGCCATGCAGAGGGTGGCGGTGGGCGCGAGCCGGAATCGCTGGATGCAGGGGCTGGTGTTCCTGGGACTGTTCCTGCTGGCGGGAACGCTGCTGGATCTGCCGCTTGGGATCGTGGGGCACCATGTGGAGCGGGTGTATGGGCTATCGGTGCAGGGCTGGGGCAGCTGGGCGTGGGATGAGACGAAGGGATTTCTGCTGGGGTGGCTGATCGGGTGGCCGATCGTGATGCTGCTGTTCTTTGTGATTCGGCGATCGCCGACGCGATGGTGGCTGTGGTTCTGGGCGGCGACGATTCCGATGGTGCTGCTGGCGATCTTTCTGGTGCCGCTGGTGATTGAGCCGATGTTCAACCACTTCGAGCCGCTGTCGAAGGCGAATCCGGAGCTGGTGGCGCAGCTGCAGAGAGTGGTCGACAAGGGACAGATGGGGATCACTCCCGATCGCATGTTTCTGATGAAGGCGAGCGAGAAGGTCACCGGGATGAACGCGTATGTAACGGGGTTCGGGCGGTCGAAGCGGGTGGTGGTCTGGGATACGACGATTGCGAAGGCGACGCCGGACGAGATCCTGTTTATCTTCGGTCACGAGATGGGGCACTACGTGCTGCGACATATTGTGCGCGGGATCGTGTTCGCGATTGTGGGGCTGTTTGTGACGTTTGGGCTGGGCTATCTGTTTGTGAGGTGGGCGCTCGGGACGGTATGGGGCGAAGTGGGGGATTGCGGGCCAGGGGGAGTGGGGAGCGCTGGCAGTGCTGATGCTGGCGATGAGTGTGTATGGCGTGGTGTCGGAGCCGGTGGAGTCGACGTTGAGCCGGGTGCAGGAACACGAGGCGGATGTGTTTGGGCAGGAGGTGGTGCATGGGATTGTGGCGGACCCGCAGACGGTAGGCCGGCAGGCGTTCCAGGTGCTGGGTGAGACGAGCCTGGATGAGCCGCTGCCGAGTCCGCTGCTGGAGTTCTGGACGTATAGCCACCCGTCGCTGTCGCGGCGTGCGGCGTTTGCGGAGGCTTACGATCCGTGGGCTCCGGGGAGTGCACCTAGGTACTTCGGAGCCGAGGACCAGCAGTGAAGGCGCGGCTGGAGAGGGCAAGGCGCCAGAGGGCTGGGCGGCTTAGAATCGGGGAATGGCCGCAAACTGTTTGTTCTGCAAGATCGTTGCGGGGGAGATTCCCGCCAAGCGGGTGTTTGAGGATCAGCTGAGCCTGGCGTTTGCGGACATCAATCCGCAGGCTCCGGTGCATCTGCTGGTGATCCCGAAGGAACACCTCGAATCTCATGCGCATGCCACGGCAGGAGCATACCGCGGCTGGTGGGTCATGTGATGGCCGTGGCCGGTGAACTGGCCCGGTCTGAGGGCTTGACCAAGGGGTACCGGCTGGTTGTGAATACGGGGCAAGATGGCGGGCAGACGGTGGGGCATCTTCATGTCCATCTGCTGGGTGGGCGCGCCATGGGATGGCCTCCGGGTTGATTCTTTCGCCAGGTATGAGGTTTTCGGTATGCGGTATGAGGTACGAGGTACGAGGTATGAGACCGAGGTGCAGGACCTCTCTTGCGCTCCGCGGGACCGGTTGGGACTGCAAAAAGGAAGGCCCGACCTGGTGGGGTCGGGCCGTTTGTTTGCATGCTGCCCAATAGCACGAATCGGGCCGCAGGCCGGATGTTACTGGTTGAAGTTTGCTTCTTCCTTTTCTTCGACGATGCCATAGCGGCGGAGGAGGTTGGGAAGGTTCTGCGAGAAGGCGGCCCGGGGCATGACGGTGTCGCAGCCGGCTTCCACTGCCTTGGCCTTCAGGTCGCCCTGGAGATGCGAGAGGAAGCCGATGATGGACGTGCTCTTCTTCAGCTTGGCCTTGAGCTTGGGGATCAGCGTCAGGGGCTTGGCGTTGGCGTTGTTGAGATCGAAGACGATCAGGCCGGGACGGTCGGCCTCTTCGGCGCCCGTGAGCTCGGCGAGCTCTTCCTTGTCGTTCTTGATGAAGGCGACTTTGACGCCGAGCTTTGCGCGCCGTCTCCTGGATCTTCGCGATGAAGAAGAGGTCATCGATGAAGAAGAAGATCTTGGTGGGCGCATCCTCGGCGATGGGGATCGTGCGACCCTGCGAGTAGTCGATGGGCTGCGAGTCGTTTTGCTGTGGTAGCTTCGCGGGCGCCCGCCACCGCCGCCGTTGCCGTGCTCGATGGTTGAGGGCGGCGCGTCGGCGAAGTTGCCGTTGACGACACGGTAGCTGTGGTCCATGGGACCGACGAAGCTGCGCGGGCCGCGGTCCCGCTGCTTTCCGCCGCTGCCGCTGCTCTTGCGTGACTTCCAGCCATCGACACGATTGCCGAACTGGTGTGAGTCCGAGGAGCCGGAGTTGGGGTTGCCGCCGCCGCTCCTGGGGCTTGGCGAAGCTGCCGTTGTTGCTGCCGCTGCCGCGGCGGCCTGGTTTCCGGGATTTTCGTCACGCCGGGGCGGTCGCGATCACGATCGCGGAACTTCTTCTTCCAGCGCTTGGCGACGGGAGCCCCGTTGGCCTGCTGGTGCGCGCCCGCACCTGCGGACTGGCCGGAGTTCGCGTCCCGTGCGTTGCCCTGCTGTGGAGAGGAGGAGGCCTGAACAGAGGAGATCGACCCGGAGGCCGGGCCCCTGCTCGGACTGGGCGAACTCGGAGCCGGGCGCCCCATCGCTGCTGCCCTTGCTCTTGCGCTTTCGCCGCCGGCGGCGGCTGCTCTTGGACTGCCCCATGCCATGTGGGACGGAGCCGCCGGAGCTATCGTCGTCCGATCGCCCGAGGAGTTCGTTTCGCGGCGCTCGCTATCGTTCGCGGCCCCGTTGGAGCGACCTGTTTCCTGGCGGGCTGAATCGGAGTGACTGACGGACGGGGGCGGACCCTGGTGCGACTGCACTTCGGGCACATTCTGTTCTGCGCTCATGCTTCCACTTCCTATTGCACGTGAGTGCTGCTTGGGGGCCGGGCGATGGAGGCTGCCGGGCTTATTGGACTAACCGGAACCGACGGCGCGGTGAAGAGGCACGGTGTTTCCTTAGGCGCGGACACCAGGCTGCGTGCGACGCACGAAGTATGAGCGTATCCGGATTTTCGCGTGAGAGGAAGCGGTGTCAGATTGCCTTTGAACAAACGTCCTTTGATTACTGTCGGCTGCCACGGGCTAGTATTCCCGGCGACCCGATCCACAGTTGGTCCGCATATAGGCGGCGGACCCTCACCCATTTTGATAACCTGATGACCAACACGGTGCAAGCGAGGCGACTCTAGGAATCCGAGAGTTGACTCTCGTCTACATTACTGAACGCCCGAGTGGGACCGCCTATTGATAGCGAAGCGCCCGAAAAGGTCCCGCACGGTGAATGGCACCCACAGCCGCTTCACAGGGCAATACGGATACTACACCGAGGTATGCGGTTCTGCAAGCACGAAAAGAACGGAAGGGAAGCCCGGTCCGGGGGGTTGCCGGAGGTGCTGTGACAACAGGACCGCCTCGGAGGAGCGATCCTGTTGTTCCGTCTTATGGCCAGTCACTGGCCTCCTGAAGTCTCTCGCGGTGGGAGAGTTACGCCCTTTTCGGCGGCTACTCCATCTATGGGAGCGCTGCTGGCCGGGAGGGCAAGACGCGTATTCCTTGTCCGGGGATGATGGAGCAATCGAGCTGCCAAGGATTAGAGCAAGAAATAAGGGGTTTACGCGAGGGTTGGGATCAGACCTTCAAAAAGCGGAGACTCAGGCCGTGCAGTTATCTTGAATTCTGGATGGGTCCCGGGCGCTTCCCAGGCACTCGGGCTACGTTGACCCGAAGACATGGGAGTCCTATAATTCTGGTTGTCCTGGTGGTCCACATTTTGCCTTGCAGCCCCTGAGAAGCCTCATTGGGTTGTCCAGGTTTTGAGGCGCACCGATGCGCTTTTGCGTGAAGCCAGGATGGATCTCGAGGAGCCTGCCGGAAGGAGCTCTGACGGATAACCAGACGCGAGCGATCGTTTTCCAAGGAGCAACACACTCAGCATGAATCGCACTCTTTTTGTAGTAACGGCGCTCAGCGCCGGGATGACGACTGTCGGAGCTACGGCGCAGGCCCCGGCGACTCCAGCAACTCAACCAGCGGCCAGTGCAGCCGCCGTGGCCCCGCAGGCGGTTCCGGCAAAGGTCGCACTGATTGCGTTCGAGCAGGCGGTTTTCGCGACGAATGAGGGCCAAAGGGCGGTCCAGGACGTGCAGAAAAAGTACGAGCCAAAGAAGGCGCAGATCGATACCCTGGCGGGTGAGGTCGATTCTTTGAAGAAGCAGCTTCAAGGTGCGCCTGCGACGTTATCGGATGAAGAGCGTGCGACGCGCACGCGGAACATCGATACGAAGGAAAAGCAGCTCACCCGCGACGCCGAGGATGCGCAGACGGCGTATAACACCGACCTGCAGGAGGCCTACGGCAAGGTCGCGCAGAAGGTCTCCGGGGTAACAAAGAACTATGTGCAGCAGAACGGATTTACGTTGCTGCTGGACGTGAGTAACCAGGCGAGCAGCGTGATGTGGGCGCTCCAGAACACGGACGTGACCCAGGCCGTTGTTGAGGCTTACAACAAGAGCTCGGGGGTGGCAGCACCGCCGCCCTCGGCTCCTTCGGCTGGCCGACCGACGACGAGTGTTCCGCGGACGACACCGCGACCGGCGACAACACCGAAGTAAAGGAATGAAGCAAGGATTGCGTTTGCTAGAGGGGAGGGATTCGTCCTCCCCTCTTTGCTTGCAAACACACGGTCTGTGGAAAAGCCTGTGGAACCGTATTCGGTGCCCGCACGAGACCTGGGATCGAAGCGGCCTGGCCCTTACATGGCGTTAACGGGAATCCTAGTCCGTAAAGTTTGCAGGGCGAGGAGCTTAGAGGTATGCTCCCGCGCGAAAGCGCCTGTATCTGGGGTTCGGAGCGGAAATCAACTCCTGTCAACACTTTCCCACAGAACCCCGTGAACGGATCGATTACGAAAGGTTCACGGCTCTGTATGCGAAGGGCCTCTGGGACCGGCACTCGGGACGGCACGGGTCTCGCGCCGGTAACCTGCACTAATCCTCGCCGACTTTGAGGACGGCCAGGAAGGCCTCCTGGGGAATGTCGACCTTGCCGATGCGCTTCATGCGCTTTTTGCCCTCTTTTTGCTTCTCGAGGAGCTTGCGCTTGCGGCTGATGTCGCCGCCGTAGCATTTGGCGATGACGTTCTTGCGGATGGCGGTGACGGTCTCGCGGGCGATGACCTTGGCGCCGATGGCGGCCTGGATGGCGACCTCGAACATCTGGCGGGGGATGAGCTCGCGCATCTTTGAGACGAGGGCTCGGCCGCGGTCGTAGGCGGAGTCCCTGTGGACGATGATGGAGAGCGCGTCGACGGGGTCGCCGCCGATGAGGATGTCCATCTTGACCATGGGCGAGATCCAGGAGCCGGCGAGGACGTAGTCGAGCGATGCGTAACCGCGGGAGACGCTTTTGAGGCGGTCGTAGAAGTCGAGGACGATCTCGTTGAGGGGGAGCTCGTAGGTGAGCATGACGCGGGTCTCGGAGACGTACTCGAAGTTTTTCTGGCGGCCGCGCTTGTCTTCGACGAGCTTGAGGATGCCGCCGACGTACTCCTCGTTGGTGAGGATCTTGGCGGTGATGACGGGCTCTTCGATGGATTCGATCTCGGTGGAGTCGGGCCAGCGCGAGGGATTATCGACTTCGGTTACAGATCCGTCGGTGAGGGTGATCTTGTAACGAACACCGGGCGCGGTGGTGATGAGGTCGAGGTTGTACTCGCGCTCGAGGCGCTCCTGGATGATCTCCAGATGGAGCAGGCCGAGGAAGCCGCAGCGGAAGCCGAAGCCGAGGGCGACGGAGGACTCGGGCTCGAAGGTGAAGCTGGCGTCGTTGAGGCGGAGTTTTTCGAGGGCGTCGCGGAGCAGGGCGTGCTCGTGGGAGTCGACGGTGTAGAGGCCGGCGAAGACCATGGTCTTGATGTCTTCGAAGCCGGGGAGGGCTTCGGCGCAGGGGCGGTCGACCTCGGTGATGGTGTCGCCGACCTTGGTGTCGGCGACGTTCTTGATGGTCGCGACGAAGAAGCCGACCTCGCCGGCGGAGAGCTCGGTGAGTTCGACGGGCTTGGGGGTCATGACGCCCATGGTTTCGACGTCGAACATCTTGCCGTTCGACATGACCTTGATCTTCATGCCCTTGCGGAGGCGGCCGTTGATGATGCGGGCGAGGACGATGACGCCGCGGTAGGCGTCGAACCAGGAGTCGAAGATGAGGGCCTGGAGGGGGGCTTCGGGGTCGCCCTGCGGCGGGGGGAGGAGGTTGACGACGGCTTCGAGGATGGCTTCGACGTTGAGGCCGGTCTTGGCGGAGACGGCGATGGCGTCATCGGCGGGGAGGCCGACGGATTTCTCGATCATCTCCTTGGTGCGCTCGATGTCGGCGGAGGGGAGATCGATCTTGTTGATGATGGGGATGATCTCGAGGCCGCCGGCGATGGCGAGGTAGGCGTTGGCGAGGGTCTGGGCCTCGACGCCCTGGGTGGCGTCGACGACGAGGAGGGCGCCTTCGCAGGAGGCGAGCGAGCGGGAGACCTCGTAGGAGAAGTCGACGTGGCCGGGGGTGTCGATGAGGTTGAGCTGGTAGGTTTCGCCGTCGTGCGCCTTGTACATCATGCGGACGGTGTGGGCCTTGATGGTGATGCCGCGTTCGCGTTCGAGGTCCATGGCGTCGAGGACCTGCGCCTGCATTTCGCGGGCGGTGACGGATCCGGTGAGCTCGAGCAGGCGGTCGGAGAGGGTGGACTTGCCGTGGTCGATGTGCGCGATGATCGCGAAGTTGCGGATGTGGGACGGATCCATCTGGGGTGGGCGGGGCCTCAGAGTTCATCTTAACATCCGGCGCTCGGGGTGCGGGTGTTGCAGATCTTCTCTGAGCGAGGCGAGTTGAGGTCCGCTTGCAGCGGATCGATGTTTGCGGCTGCGGTATAGTGCGAGAGATGCTTCGGGCCGGCTTGTTGGAAGGCGCTCCACGTTTGAGATGAGGTCAGGAAATCGCCGAGGAAAGCAGGTCGAGGGTGAGGAGAGTTGTGCGGCGTTGGGGGAGTGTTTTCTTTGCCTGGGTGGTTGCGGCGCTGCTGTCGATCACCTGCTGTGCGCAGAACCGGGTAACGATCCTGAACGATGCGTTTGGGAAGCGGGCGGATCTTGAACAGGACTGGGGCTATTCGGCGCTGATCGAGTTCGAGGGCAAGCGGATCCTGTTTGATACGGGCGACAACGCGGCGCTGTTTCAGAAGAATGTGGAACGGATGCATGTGGATCTTTCGCGGCTGGACATGGTGGTGATCTCGCATGCGCATGGGGATCATACGTCGGGGCTGCGGTATGTGCTGCGGCTGAACCCGACGGTTCCGCTGTATGTTCCGGACGACCCGTACTTTATGGGGACGACGCTTCCGGACGCGTTTTTGACGACGAATGCGAGGCCGGAGCTGCCGGCGGAGATGCGGTACTTCGGAGGCAAGGGCCGGCCGGAGCCGAAGGGATGGGTGGCGTGGACGGATACCAGGATGACGGCCGTGCGGGGGCCGATGTCGATCGCGCCGCACATCCGGTTGGTGGCGCTGGTGTCGGAGAAGCCGGCGTTCAAGGGCCTGCACGAGATCTCGCTGGTTCTGGATACGCCGAAGGGACCGGTGGTGGTGGCGGGGTGCTCGCACCCAGGGATTGAGGCGATCCTGGCGGCGGCGACGTCGGGGGATCCTGCGAGGCCGGTGTATGTGTTGTTTGGAGGCTTGCACCTCCTGCAGGACTCGCCGGAGCAGATTGAGCGCACGCTGGGGGTGCTTGCGGACCAGTACCACGTCCAGAAGATGGCGGTGGGGCACTGCACAGGGGAGTTGCCGTTTCTGCGGATCCAGCAGAGGTGGGGCACGAACGACGTGTATGCGGGGCTGGGGGAGACGATCGCATTTTAGGCCAGGAATGCGCGGCGGATGCATGTGCGCGGGTGCGATTGTTGGTGGGATGGTGAAAGGTTGAGAGATCTGCTGCGGATGGACGGACCGAGGCATCCAACACGTGTGTCAACAACGACTGCCTATCTGAACCGTGTGGCGACGGCTGTTCCGGAGTTTGATGTGCACGCTCCGTTTGTGGGGTTTGCGGCGGAGATGCTTGAGTCGGAGCGGACGCGGGGACTGTTTCGGCGGATGGCGCGGGTGTCGGGGATTTCGCGGCGGTTTTCGGTGTTGAATCCGGCGGCGAACGAGGGGGACGGGACGATCGATGCGGCGCGCTTTTATACGCGTGGGGCGTTTCCGGGAACGACGTCGAGGATGGATGTGTATGAGGAGCATGCACCGAGGCTGGCGCACCGGGCGCTTGATCGGTTGAAGCTGAGTGCGGAGGAGCGGGCGCGGGTGACGCACGTGGTGGTGACGTCATGCACGGGCTTGTATGCCCCGGGGCTCGACTTTGAGGTGATGGACTACCTGGGGCTGTCCCCGACGGTGGAGCGGACGATGATCGGCTTCATGGGTTGCTACGCGGCGATGAATGCGTTGAAGGTGGCGCGGCACATCGTGCGGTCGGAGCCGGAGTCGGCGGTGCTGGTGCTGAACCTGGAGTTGTGCACGCTGCATCTGCAGGAGACGCAGGACCTGGAGCAGGTGCTTTCGTTCCTGGTGTTCAGCGATGGATGTGCGGCGTCGCTGGTGACGGCGGACGAGGTCGGGTTCGGGCTGGACAGCTTTCGATCGGTGATTATTCCCGAGACGAGGGAGCTGATCACGTGGAAGATTCGCGAGCTTGGCTTTGACATGCTGCTTTCGGGAAGGGTTCCTGGAGAGATTGCGCGATCGCTGCGGGGGCTGAACCAGAGCGACGGTGGGGGGGACCGGGCGATCACGGGCGGGTGCGGTGTGGACGAGATCGATCTTTGGGCGGTGCACCCGGGTGGGCGATCGGTGCTGGATGCGGTCGAGGACGGGCTGGAGCTTGGCGGGGATGCGCTGAAGGCGTCGCGGCATACGTTGAAGTGCTTCGGGAACATGTCGTCGGCGACGGTGATGTTTGTGCTGGCGGAGGTGATGAAGGGTGCGGTGCCGGGACAGAATGGTTGCGCGATGGCGTTTGGACCGGGTCTGACGGCGGAGACGCTTCTGTTCCATGCGGCCTAGCGACTCGGTGCGGCTCCGTGACTCCATAGGGCATGAGCGAGCCTTTGGATCGGCGGCGTGCGGGCCTGAGGGAATGGCGCAGGTGGAGTGCGGCGGACTTCGAGGTTCGAGCCGATCCGGCGTGCATGCCGGAGTGGATGGATGAGCCGTGTTCGAGCGCGGTGCTGGCCGGGTGCCTGCGGAATCTGGAGCGGGTGAATCGGCTGACGATGTCGTACCGGCCGACGCTCGGTTTTCTCGGGCGGGTTGCGGAGCGGCATCGGGGGCGGGAGTTGCACGTGGTGGATGTTGGGTCGGGATATGGGGACATGCTTCGCGTGATCTATCGCTGGGCGGGACGAGCGCGGGCTGCGGGTGAGGCTCACGGGGATCGACCTCCATGCGCAGACGGCCGAGATCGCGCGGGAGGCGACGCGGGCGGCGGGGATCGGGGAGGGTGCGATCGATTGGCGGACGGGGGATGCGACGACGGACGCGGCGGTTGCGGGCGCGGACCTGGTGGTGAGCTCGCTGGTGATGCATCACCTCCGTGATGCGGAGGTGGTGCGGTTTGTGCGATGGATGGAGGGGAGTGCGGGGCTGGGGTGGTTCATCAACGATCTTGAGCGGCAGCCGGGGCCGGCGTGGATGTTTGGGGCACTGGCTCGGGTGATGCGATGGCATGAGTTTGTGCAGCATGATGGGCCGGTGTCGTTTCGGCGGGCGTTTCGGGTTGAGGACTGGGAGCGGCTGTTGCGGGAGTCGGGTGTGGAGGCGGGAGCCGCGAGGATTGTGCGGACGTTTCCGGCGCGGCTGTGTGTGGAGCGGATGCGGTGAGCGAGCGGGTGCAGGACCGAGCGGGCGAGGGAGCGCCGGGGACCCGCTGGTGCTGGGTGGTGGGCTTGGCGGGCGCGGCGGTGGCGACGCTGCTGGCTCGAGGCGGCGCGCGGGTGACGCTGATTGAGCAGTATGCGGAGCCGCGGCACAAGATGTGCGGGGAGTTTCTTTCGACCGAGGCCTGCGAGTCACTGGGGATGCTGGGGCTTGATGTGCGGGCGCTGGGTGCGGTTCCGGTCGGGCACGTTCGGCTGGTGGGCGGCGGCGGCAGGTGCGTGGAGCATGATCTGCCGTTTGAGGCGTGGTCTCTGACGCGGCGGGTGCTGGACGAGGCGATGCTCCAGACGGCGCGAGCGAGCGGTGTTCGGGTGCATCGAGGAGAGCGGGTGGAGTCGCTCGAAGACGAGCGGAGCGGTGTGGCGGGTGCGCCTGGCCTCAGGGGAGATGCTGTGTGCGCAGGATGTGTTCGTTGCAAGTGGAAAGCATGATCTGCGCGGGCATGCGCGGCCTGAGGGCGTGCATGGCGGTGCGGGATCGCTGATCGCATTCAAGCAATATTTTCGACTCGGAGGCGGAACAGGCTTCCGAGCTGAGGGGCACGATCGAACTGATCCTGTTTCGCGGCGGGTATGCGGGACTGCAGATGGTGGAGGGTGGGTGCGCGAACCTTTGCCTGCTGGTGGAGGCGAGGCGGTATCGGGAGGCGGGTGCGAGCTGGGAGTCGCTGCTCGGCGGGATCGTGGCGGAGTCGGAGCATCTTGGTGGGCGGCTGCGAGGGGCGGTGCCGGTGCTGGAAAGGCCGATAAGCCTGTCGAGGATCCCTTATGGATATCTGCGGAACGAGGTGAGTGCGCGGGGGCTCTGGTATCGTGGGGGACCAGGCTGCGGTGATCCCTTCGTTCTCGGGGGACGGGATGTCGATCGCGTTGCACACGGCGCGGGTCGCGGCCGAGGTGTATCTCGGAGGGAGGGACTCTGAGGTTTTGACGAGGAGGCTGAAGAGCGAGCTGCGTGGACTGATGGGCAGGGCGACGGTGCTTTCGCGGATGATGGTGTCGCGTTCGGGCCAGGCTTGGTGTGCGGCGCGGTGCGGCTGATGCCTTCGCTGCTTCCGATGGCTGCTGCGGCGACGCGTATTCCGGTCGCGGTGCGGGTGGGACAGCCTGGCGGTGCGAGGGTGTTGTAGCGGAGGAGAGGTTTGCGAGTGCGCGTCGTCTTACAATGAGCGAGGACGATGAACGAGACGAGTTGGGGCAGGCAGGGGCGGCGGTGGGGCGTGGTGGTGGGGTGTCTTCCGCTTCTGCTGTTGATGGGGTGTCCGCAGGACCAGGTGGCGGCTCCGGGAAAGACTTCGACGAGTGCCACCGCACCGGCGGCCATGCCAGCGCCGACGCGGGTAGAGCAGGCTGGCACGGCGGGCTCTGTGCCTGCTGCCGCGAGCATCGCCGCCGCTATGGCTGCAGTGCCTGCACAGACGCCGGCGCAGGCGCAGAAGGTGCAGCAGATCATCGCGCAGGCGGAGCGGGCTTACGCGAGCGGCGTGACGAACTACCGTGCCGGGAAGCTCGATGCGGCGAGGAACGACTTTGACTTTGCCGTGGACCTGATGCTGACGAGCGGCGTGGATGTGAAGTCGGATCCGCAGCTGACGGATGAGTTCGATCACCTGCTGAGCGCGGTGAACTCGCTCGAGATGGCGGCGCTGAAGCAGGGCAATGGATTCTCGCCGACGATCGAAGACGGCACCGCTGGATACGGCGAACGACCTGACGTTTGCGCCGAACCCGGAGCTGGTGGCGAAGTTGAAGACGGAGCTGAACACGAGTTCGGACCTGCCGCTCGTGATCAACGACCAGGTGGCCGGATACATCGGCGTGTTCTCGACGTCGGACAGCTTTCGCAGGCACATGGCGGCGTCGTTGCAGCGGGTGGGCAAGTATCGCGGGCTGATCCAGCAGGTGCTGAAGGAAGAGGGCGTGCCGCAGGATCTGATTTATCTTGCGGTGGCGGAGTCTGGATTTCAGCCGCAGGCGGTGAATGCTCGATCGGGCGCGGGCGGCATGTGGCAGTTCATGACGTACACGGGCGCGGAGTACGGGCTGATCCGCAACGGCTACTTCGACTACCGGTTCGATCCGGAGAAGAGCATCGCGGGCGTATGCGCGGTACATCAAGAAGCTGTACGGCATGTTCGGCGACTGGTACCTGGCGATGGCCGCGTATGACTGGGGCCCGGGCAACGTGCAGAGGGCGGTGCAGCGAACGGGCTATGCGGACTTCTGGGAGCTCTACCGGCGCAACGCGATGCCCGCGGAGACGCGGGCCTATGTGCCGAAGATCCTGGCCGCGGTCATCATGGCGAAGAACCCGGAGCGCTATGGGCTGGACAAGCTGGTGCCGAGCCCGCCGGTGATCTACGACACGGTGTCGACCGACTACGCGATCGATCTGCGCCTGGTGGCCGATGTGACGGAGGTCTCGGTGCAGGAGATTGTGGCGCTGAACCCTTCGCTGCTGCGGCTGACGACGCCGCGGGATATCGCGTTCGATCTCCACATTCCGCCCGGCACGAAGCAGCTCTACACGGAGCGGATGAAGGATATACCGGAGGACAAGCGCGGCGAGCTGGCGCTTCCATGTGGTGCGTGAGGCGAGACGCTGGAGACATTGCGACAACGCTTGCACTCGCATACGAACGACATCGCGGAGGCGAACGGACTGGCGGTGGGCGACGCGGTGAGCGGAGGGCGATGAGCTGGTGGTGCCGGTGCGACGGCGTCTGAACGGATCGCATCCGCAGCGCTACACGGTGCGGCGCGGGGACACGCTGGTGACGGTTGCGGATCGCTTCAACGTGTCGGTCGAGGAGCTGCGGCAGTGGAATCATCTTTCATCCGCGAGTCTGAGTGCGGGCCGTGCGCTTCGCGTGTCGGAGCCGGTGCGGATGGCGCCCACGGCGCACCTTCGTGGTCGGCGCGGGTCGCGAGGCGGAGCTGGCGTTGCACGCGTTCGAAGAGATCGCGGGGTCGTAGCGGTGTCGACGAGTGCGAGCTCTGCCGAGGAGTTCGGGACGCCAGTCGACGAGAGGGAGCGCAAGCGCGGTCGAAGAGCACGAAGAGCTTGTCGATGACGAAGAGTTCGTTGCGATCCGCGAAGAAGAAACCTGCTCGATGAGCTACGCGTAAGAAAAGATTGCTTGCCATCGCTAGCGCACCGATGCAAGCATGTTGCTAGAATCCGTTCCGCGACGTGTGTCGGCGATTTTGTTGCATCGTAAATAGTGCAGCTGAGCGTAAAGGTCCGAGAGGAAGCAACGATGAGCTTTGAAGACACGATCAAGATGTATGCAGCTGCACATGCCGACGACGCGGATGAGCAGGACGAAGATCTCGACCACACAGCGGATGACGACGAAGATGACGAGGAAGAAGAGGTGACGCTCACCTCTTCTGACGATGACGCACGACGATGACGACGACTGATGAATGACGATGACACGATGACGAGGATCGACGATGATGACGACGAGGACGACGAATCGAACGTAGCCGGAGGAGAGCGACAAGAGCTGCTTCATCGCGGCACGCCACGCCGAGGATGCGAGCGTGTACTCGGTGCCATCATCGCCGGCCGATCCGTATACGCCTCCTGATCGCGCAGTCGAAGATTCCGGAGCAGAGCATGCGGCGGAGACGAGTGTGGGCAGGGCGCTGAAGAGCTGCGAAGGCGCGCTGCTGCTGCGAAGGCGCCCGCGAAGAAAGCTGCGGCGAAGTCCGTTCCTGCGAAGGGTGCGGAGAAAGCTGCCCGGCGAAGAAAGCTCCGGCGAAGAAGGCTCCGGCGAAGAAGGCTGCCGGCGAAGAAGGTTGCAGCGAAGAAAGCTCCGGCAAAGAAGCGTGGCCGCGAAGAAGGTGGCTGCGAAGAAGGCGCCGGCGAAAAAGGGTGCGGCGAAGGTGGCCGTGGCGAAGAAGATTTCAGGATCTGCCGCGAACGAAGTTGAGTGCTCAACGCGGCGGGAAAGTCGCTCCCAAAGGGGCGGCGAGTAAGAAGAGCACAACAGGCAGCAAAAAATCAACAGTGAGAGGTACTACCTTGGCAACGCAAAGAAAGCAGCAGCAAAGAAAACCCCAGCGAAGAAGGCGACTGCAGCGAAGGCAACTCCTGCAGCAAAGAAGGCTCCAGCGAAGAAGGCCGTGGCGAAGAAGGCAGCCCCGGCAAAGAAAGCTGCGCCAGCGAAGAAGGCTCCAGCAAAGAAGACCGCAGCGAAGAAGTAAGCAGCGCATCGACTTTTCTGGCAACTGAACTAAGGCAAGCAAAAAGTGCCCGAGTTCTCCAAGGAGAGCCCGGGCATTTTTGCGTCTGCGGTTATGTTTTGTCGATCGACGGCTAGGAGGTTACTTCGCCGCTTTCCTTGATGGCGGTGAGGACCTCGTTCGCTGTGGTTGGGGATGTCCTTGACGTCCCATGTCTTTGACGATCTTGCCGTCGGGGGAGATGAGGAAGGTCTCGCGATTGGCGAACTTTGCGACGCCGAAGTTCTTGACGGGAACGCCGTACTGATCGATGACCTTGTGGTCGGGGTCGGCGAGCAGCTTGAAGGTGAGGTTGTCCTTGGTGCAGAAGCTCTTGTGGCTTTCGACGGTGTCGAGCGAGACGCCGAGCACGACGGCGTTGGCGGCGGTGTACTTGGCCTGATCGCGCTGGAAGTTGTGCGCTTCAATGGTGCAGCCGCTGGTCTGATCCTTGGGATAGAAGTAGAGGACGACCCACTTGCCCTTGTAGTCGGTGAGGGAGACGGGCTTGTCTTCCTGCGAGGGCAGAGTGAAGGTGGGGGCGGTCGGCGCCGCGGCGAGCGGGTGTCGGCCGCGGCGTGGGCCTCGGATGGCCGAGCGTGAAGACGGCTGCGGGGCGCAGCAGAGTTGCGACGATCAGGGACTTGCGCATGCGTTCCTCTTTCTGGATGTGGACGCGATCGAGCTTGCCATGGTTGACGGTGCGGCGATTCGGACATAGTTCTCGAGGCTGTTCGGTGTCGTCGAGAATTCTACTCGTGCGCGTGATGGCGATCTCGTGCGGCGTCGGCGGCGGCGATCATGGCGGCGGGGTCGAAGAGGAGGGTGCGGCCGGCCTCGACGGCAGAGGCAGGTGGCGCCGGCTGCGCGCATGGTCTCGATGGTGGGCGACGCCGATGACGGGCACGTCGAAGCGCATGTCCTGATTGGGCTTGGCGACTTTGACGACGGTGAGGGAGCGGCGGAGCGTGGAGCGCGCGTGATCGCTGGCGTCTGTCGGTCAGAGCGGTGCGGAGGAGAGTCGCCGGCGCGGGCGATGGTGGCGTCGGTGCCTTCCATGGCTTCGACGGCGACGCAGGCACCGGCGGCGATGACGACGGTCTGGCCGAGGTCCTAGGCGGCGAGTGCCGCGGGCGACGGTGCGGCCGTAGGCGATGTCGCTTCTGCTCTTCTGCGTCTGGGTGCGCGGGGGTGAGAATGCCGGGCTCGGGCGAGCAGGGGTTCGAGGTATGCGGTGGAGGTGATGAGCTCGATGCCCTCGTCGGCGAGGACCTTGGCGACGGCGCCGAGCAGCATGTCGGTGTTGCGGGTGCGGAGGTTGAGGAGGAGCTTGGCGAGGCGCCAGTCGGGGCGGATGGAGGAGAAGATCTGCTTGTGCCTGACCTGGCCGGCCATGACGGCGCGGGTGACGCCTTCGGCCTGGAAGGTGTCGATGAGGCGGGAGAGTTCGCCGAGCGAGAGCCAGTGGACGCTGGATGGCGGGGTCGGTGGGCGGCGCGGTCGTTGATCTCGGGATCGGTCTCTTCGCGGATGGCGGCGACGACGACGGTGAGGCCGTGCGCGCGGGCGGCGTCGAGCAGGAGGAAGGGGAAGCGGCCGTTGCCGGCGATGAGGCCGAGCTTGCCGAAGTGCGGCGGCAAGGCAGTGGCGAGAGTTTCGGGAAGCTGCTCCATGGGGTGGTTTGCATTATCTATCGGGGGAGCGGGCCGGTCTGGGGCGCGTGTTCCTGGGCGGAGGGTAGCGGTGTTACTTCATCGAGCTGCGGAGATTGATGAGGCCCTGGTCGAGATAGGAGAGACGGATGAATCCCTGGCGGGGGTACTCGATCTCGAGAGTGGCGTAGACGGTGAGGGTGACAAGGGCGGCGAGCGCGATGGAGTAGACCAGGTTGCGGCCGTGGAGGTCCATGCTGTAGCCGGCCATGAAGGCGCTGACGCAGCTGAAGACGATGAGGAGCCAGAGCACGATGGGAGGCGGGTGCATGTTGAAGGCGTTTTGCCGTGTCGCCGTGATGTCGATCATGTCGTTGATGGCGGGGAGGAGGAGCTTGGCCGAGTCCGGGCTGGCGCCTGGAGAGGATGCAGCGACGACGGAGCGGTGCCAGATTTGATTTTGAAGACGGATGGATTCTGCGGAGATCTCAGGGCCGACGGCGTCGAAGAGATGGAGGCGCGAGGTGGTGTAGTCGCGAAGGAGCTGGCGAAGTTCGGGTTGGGCGGGAGCCGGAAGGAGGTCGAGGCGAAGGTAGACGGTACCAATGTGGTTCGACTCCTGTGTGAGCAGGGTGCGATGGGCGTCGTGGCGGGAGGCTGCTCCTGAAAAGGTGAAGGCGAGAAGGAGGCCGAAGAGGCCGAAGACGGCGCTCTCGATCGCAGTGCTGCCCTGGACGGCGGCTCGCCGCAGGCGAAGGCGCCGGCCGGCCTCGAGGGCGAGGATCATGGCGGGGAAGAGGAGGACGGCGATGGGCGGGGAAACGTTCATGGGTTGGTGAGTGCCGCATCGATGGTAGACGCTCGGCCCGGCGGTGGGGAGTTTACTTGATGACGCCGCGGGGGCTGGAGGCGATGAAGTCGGCGAGGTACCGGACGTGTTCGGTGTCGGGGTCTTCGGAGAGGGTGGAGCGGATCGCGGCGAGGGCGTCGGTGGTGTTGAGTTTCGAGGCCTGGAGGAGGCGGTAGGCCTGGCGGAGCTGCTTGAGCTGGGCGGGGGTGAAGCCGCGGCGCTCGAGGCCGACCTTGTTGAGGCCGTAGGCGTGGTTGTTGCGCTCGATGGAGGTGAGGGAGTAGGGCAGGACGTCCTGGGTGATGGTGGTGCCGCCGCCGATGTAGGAGTAGCGGCCGATGCGGCAGAACTGGTGGACGGGGCAGAGGGCGCCGACGACGGCGAAGTCTTCGACGGTGACGTGGCCGGCGAGGGTGGCGGAGTTGGCGAGGATGCAGCCGTTGCCGATGTGCGAGTCGTGGCCGATGTGGGTGTAGGCCATGATGAGGCAGTCGTTGCCGACGGTGGTTTCGCCGCCTCCGCCGGCGGTTCCGCGGGAGATGGTGACGTACTCGCGGATGGAGTTGTTGTCGCCGATGGTGAGGCGTGTGGGTTCGCCGGCGTACTTGAGGTCCTGCGGGGCGATGCCGAGGCAGGCGAAGGAGAAGACTGTGTTGTTGCTGCCGAGGGTGAGGTGGCCGTCGAGGACGACGTGCGAGACGAGGTTGCAGTCTTCGCCGAGGGTGACGTTGGGGCCGACGGTGCAGTAGGGGCCGATGGTGCAGCTGGCGGGGATGTGAGCGCCGGGGGCGACGATGGCCGTGGGGTGGATCCGGGGCGCCGGTGTGGGTATGGGTTCGATCACGGGGCTAGCTGGGTGACGGCCACGGCGGGTGCCTGGTCGACGGGGGTGGGGCGATAGCCGGGGCGCGGGACGAGCTGGCAGGTGACGGTGGCCTCGCAGACGAGCTTGCCCTCGACAGTGATGGCGCCCTGCATCTTGACGGCGCGAGAGCGCCAGTTGAGGACCGTGACCTCGATGCGGAGCTGGTCGCCGGGGGTGACGGGGCGGCGGAAGCGGGCGTCTTCGATGCCGGTGAAGACCATGAGCTTGGAGTCGCGGTCGGGGATCTCGGTGAGGAGGAGCGCGCCGCCGGTCTGGGCGATGGCCTCGACCATGAGGACGCCGGGCATGATGGGGTAGTCGGGAAAGTGGCCCTGGAAGTGGGGCTCGTTGACGGTGACGTTCTTGATGGCGACGATGCGGGTCTTCGGCTCCATTTCGATGACGCGGTCGATGAGAAGGAAGGGGTAGCGGTGCGGCAGGATCGCCATGATCTCGGTGATGTCGAGGGTCTGGCTGGGCGGGGCGCCTTCCGTAAGCGGGGTGGACTGTGGCTGCGTCTGATCCTGATCCATGGCAGATGTGAGTATAGCTGCGTGTGTCGCCCGAAGCTTCGAGGTCGCTCGCGAAGGCGGGGGTGCAGGGTTCGCACACAGAGCTCCACTGGCTTGCGGAACCGTGCCAGAGGACTATGACAAAGGCGGGAGAAGCTACTTTTTCTTGAGGATCACGTCGGGGTTGAAGGTGTCGGGGGGGAGCGGGACGTTGTATTCGATCTTGGTGAGGAAGCGCTGGTTGACGAGGTCGCCGTTGTGGTAGCGGGAGAGGGTGAGGGGGGTTGGGAGGCCGTCGAAGTCGTGGTAGTCGTTGTACTCTTCGCGGTCTTCGTCGTGGTCCTTGAACTGCTGGTTGCGCCACTCGAAGGTGCGGGCGAGAGGGAGGTGGGTGGTGACGTCGAGCTCGATGGTGACGGCGTCGTTGTTGTCGCTGAGGACGGTGACCTTGTCCGCGAGATGCCGCTCGACCATGGTGGTGCCTTCGGCGATGACGATGACGCCGGGGGCCTTGAGCCAGGAGAAGACGACGGCTTCGATGGAGTGGTTGCGGCGGCGGAGGTAGTCCTCCACCTGGTCCTTGGGGAGGGAGTTCTTGCCCTTGTAGGTGATCTCGGAGCCGCCATCGGCGGTCCAGATCTGGACGACGTCGATCTTTTTGCCGGGCAGGATCATGCTTTTGTCGCTGAGGAAGCCGATGCGCTCGAGGGCTGGCTGGGTGGCGTTCTGGAACTGGCGAGACTCGTGGTAGTCGATGGTGGCGCCGGTGGGGGCGCCGCGGAAGAAGGCGGCGGTGCGGCCGAGCTCGTTGGCGGTGTTGCGGGAGAGCCAGGCGGGGCCGCCGAGCGCGGCGATCATCTGGTCGAGGAGTTGACGTCCGCGCTGCTCCTGCGTCTGGCCGTTGGGGAGGGGAGGCGCGGCGTTCTGGAGGTCGCTGGCCTGGGCGTGCATGGTTGCGGGCAGGAGGAGGGTTAGGGCAGCGACGATGGCGAGGTGGAGGCGCATGTGAGGTGCTTTCGGTTTGTGAGGTGCTCGGGTGTGGCCTGGGACGATGGTACGGTGCGGGGCAGCCGGATAGTAAGGGGCTGTTCAGCCCACGAGTACGGGGCGGGTTAGCCCACGAGTACGGCTCCGC
Organism: uncultured Acidobacteriaceae bacterium; assembly: GCA_963752655.1. GTDB lineage: Bacteria > Acidobacteriota > Terriglobia > Terriglobales > Acidobacteriaceae > Edaphobacter. The sequence goes on along the minus strand of CAVVZK010000010.1, from coordinate 67,558 downwards.
CGTTGACGTTGAGGACTTCACCGGAGACGAAGCCGGCCAGCGGTGTGCAGAGGAAGAGGATGGGGCCGGCGATCTCGTCGACGTGTGCGACGCGGCCGAGGGGGATCGAGGACATCGCTCTCTTGGACGTTTCGGGGTCGTTGAGGGCAGCGGCGGACATCTCGGTGCCGACCCAGCCGGGGGCGACGCAGTTGGCCAGGATGCCCTGGGGGGCGAGTTCGGAGGAGAGGCTTTTGGTGAGAGAGATGAGCGCGCCCTTGCTGGCGGCGTAGTCGGCGTGGAAGGCCTCGCCGCGCTGGGCGGCGGTGCTGGCGACGAGGACGATGTGGCCGCGGGGCGTGGAGGTCTCGGTGGGGGAGGTGGGCTTTGCGAGCATGTGGGCGGTCGCGGCCTGGACGAGGCCGAAGGTGCTATCGAGGTTGATGGCGAGGGTGGAGCGCCACTGCTGGAGGGGCATTGTGTCGATGGGCTGCTCGTGCGCGGGCCAGACGCCGTGGTTGACGACGAGGATATCGAGCGAGCCGAGGGCGGCGATGGCGGCGGCGACGAGGTCCTGGCCGTGCTCGGGTGTGGCGAGATCCTGCTGGATGGCGATGCATTGTGAGTGGGCCGCCGTGGGTGCGGACGAGGGCTTCTGCCTGCTCACGGGCGCTCTGATAGCTGAAGGCGACGCGGGCGCCGGCCTCGCGGAAGAGGCGGACGCAGGCGGCTCCGATGCCGCGCGAGCCACCGGTGATGAGGGCGGTGCGGCCGGCGAGCGAGAGCGAAGGGCCGGAGCTGGAAGGAATGTGCATACCTGGACGCTAACGAAACATCTTATGGACACGCAAGCCGGATGGGGCGATTCTGGCTGCAGCCGTTTCGAGGGAGTTCCTGTCTATGAAGAAAGCGGTTTTGGCAGCGCGCATACTTCTGGGTCTGCTGTTTTTCGTCTTCGGCTTGAATGGGATTCTGCATTTCCTGCCGACGCCACCGATGCCACAGGACGACTCGACGACGCTTGCGATGATCATGATGAAGCATGGATGGCTGACGTTTGTGTCCGTGCTGCAGGTGATCGGGGGTTTGCTGCTGCTGGTGGGGCGGTATGTGCCGCTGGGACTGGTGATTCTGGCGCCAATTGTTGTGAACATCCTGCTGTTCCACCTGCTGCTGGCGCCCAAGGGCATCGTTCCGGGGTTGTTCGCGGCGGTGCTGGAGGTGTTTCTGATCTGGGCGTATCGGCGATCGTTTCGGGGGCTGTTCGATGCGGCTCCTGAGGTTGGGTAGCGAAGGCTCCGTTCACTTTGCGGCGAGAGCTTTTCGGCGTTCGGTGATGATACGTTTCCGCTCGCGGGCTGGGAGTGCTAGTACGGCGCGGGTTTTGGGTGGGAGTTTGGCGAGGGTGAGCTCGTGTGCGCGGCGGAGGTGCGCCTCCCACTCGAGGGGGCGGAAGGCATCCCAGCGCTCGGCCGCGACCCAGGAGCTGCGCGCGAGATAAGGGGCGGGGAAGAGGCCGTCGACCTCAAGCAGCTCGTTGTAGGCGAGGGGGCCGGCTGCGAAGGAGATGACGCGGTCTCCATTGGGCTCGAGATTGATGACGGCGAACATCTTTCCGCCGATGACCTTATCGCCGACCCAGAGGACGAGTCGTCCGCCCCACTGCACGGTCTCGACGACGTGTGGGAGGGTGAGGAGGTACGAGCGAAGGCGGTCGGCATCCATGCAGACAGTGTGCGACGCCCCTCGTGCAGATGCAACGGGAGAACAAGGCCTTGGAGGCTGTCCCTGCCCGTGACTTGGCCGAGAGCGGCTAGCGCTGGCCGCTGAGCTTTGACGCGGCTGCTGCCTTCTGATCGCCCTTCTTTTGCGCGGCGGTTGGGTTCTTTTTCGGTTTGCAGCTGCCCTTTTCGCCCTGCATCTTGCCTGGGGTGGGCTCGAATCCGGGCCAGCAGGCATTTGCTTCTGAGCTCTTCTTGCCGCCCGCGGCCTTCTTCGCGCTTTGCTTTGCCGGTGTCTTGTGAGTGTCGGCGCCTTCGATGTGTTTGCGTCGAGCGGCAGTTTTGGTGTTCGCGCTTTTGGTTGCACCCTTGGAAGAAGCCTTGCTGGTTTTGGAGCTGGTCTTTCCGGTTGCCTTCGCTGCGGTCTTGCTGGTCGCTGACCTGGTTGCAGTTGTCATGTTTTGTTGGATTGGCGCGGAGGGAGATTCGCAGCCTCGCGGTTCGCGTGGATCGCGTTGTGTTTAGCGCAGTCGTAAACGGATGGGACCTTTTGCAGTGGAAGGATCGACAACCTGCCCGTGCTGGGTGATGTAGATGTTTCCGGAGGCGACGAGGCGTCGGGCGGCGGCCCGGGCGGGCTCCATCAGCGGCTCCCAGGCTTCGCGAAGGTCGGAGCCGGCGACGGCCCGTGCGGCTTCCGAGGGGCAGATGGTCTTGTCGCGTGCTCGGGCTTTGAGGAGGTCGAGGATGGTCTGTTCGAGCTGCTGGTCTTGGGAGCCCGGTTTATTGGAGCGGCACCCGTCGGAGCAGAACTTTACGTTGTCCCAGTCGCGCTCCCACTTCTTACGCCACGTGATGGTGCGGCCGCAGGTGACGCAGCTTTTAGGGGGGTGTGTACCGGATGCGGGGGGTGGCTTTGGTTTGCGGTCGGGCATGGATCTGGGCGCTGAGGGATGAGATGTCGGGATGGGTGCCTGGGAATGAGAGAGGTTTGGGTGGGGAATCTGCTTGATGCCGTGGAGGTGTGAAGGTGCGCCGTCTCCTGCTCGATGAGGTGCGGGCCAGCGGTGCTTCCTTATACTTGACGGTGACTATGAGTGCGACGAAGTTTCTTTCTGTAAGCGAGCAGATGGATTTGATTACAAAGGGTGCGGCGGAGATCATTCCCGTCGAGGCCTTGCGGGAGCGGTTGGCCGAGAGTGCGACGACGGGGGTGCCGCTGCGGGTGAAGGCTGGCTTCGATCCGACGGCGCCGGACCTTCACCTGGGGCACACGGTGCTGATTCGGAAGCTGCGGCACTTTCAGCAGCTGGGGCATACGGTGATCTTTCTGATCGGCGACTACACGGGTCTGATCGGGGATCCGACGGGGCGGTCCGCGACGCGCAAGCCGCTGACGCGCGAGGAGCTCGAACGGAACGCGGAGACGTACAAGGAGCAGGTGTTCAAGATACTGGACCCGGAGCGGACGGAGGTTCGATACAACTCCGAGTGGCTGGGGACGCTGGGGTTTGAGGGCATTATCCGGCTGGCGGCGAAGTTCACGGTGTCGCAGATGCTGGAGCGGGAGGACTTCCACAAGCGGTTCCAGGAGGAGCAGCCGATCAGCGTCCACGAGCTGCTGTACCCGATCGCGCAGGCGTATGACTCGGTTGCGTTGAAGGCGGATGTGGAGCTGGGAGGGACGGACCAGAGGTTCAACCTGATGCGGGGGCGGGACCTTCAGAGGGACGCGGGGCAGAGGCCGCAGACGGTGCTGATGGTGCCGATCCTGGAGGGGCTGGACGGGGTGCAGAAGATGTCGAAGTCGCTGGGGAACGCGATCGGGATCCAGGAGCCGGCGCCGGAGATGTATGGGAAGCTGATGTCGATCTCGGATGAGCTGATGTGGAGGTACTGGACGCTGCTGACGGACCTGCGCGGGAGCGAGATTGAGGCGATGCGGGAGCAGGTGGCGAGCGGCGCGCTGCATCCGATGCAGGCGAAGAAGAACCTGGCGCGGATGATCACGGCGGGGTTCCATACGGAGGCCGGAGCTGAGGCGGCGGCGGAGGGCTGGGCGAAGCAGTTTCAGCAGGGTGGCGTGCGGGATGACGCGCCGGTGGTCGAGGTCGCTCGGGATGCGGAGGGTTTGGCTGGCGCGGACGAGAGTGGGACGGCGGCGCTGCGGGTGCCGAAGCTGCTGGTTCTGACGGGGCTGGCGAGCTCGACGGGCGAGGCGACGAGGAAGCTTGGAGAGAATGCGGTTACGGTGAATGGGGAGAGGTTTTCCGGGCGGTTTGTGACGCTCGAGGTGCTGGGGCCGGAGCCTACGTTGCGACTGGGCAAAAGGAGTGTGCGTGTTCGTTGGGTCTAGCCGTGGTGTCGTGTGCGGCTGTTGGAAACGCAAGCTCAAGGAACAACGTCCAATCAGCGGGGATCATGAAACTATCTGTTCAAGCTCAGTTCGGTTTGTTTTTGTGTGGCTGTCTCGGGATCTTTGGTTTGCCAGGCACAGGATGCCCGGCAGGTGGTTCGGCGGGCGGTGCAGTCGGAGATGGCGGCGTCGCGCGATGACCATTCGCTGTGGCGCTACAGGGATGACGAGCGTGACAAGGGCACGGTGTCCATTGCGGTGCAGACGGAGGCTGGAACGGTGAAGCGGATGGTTGGGCGTAATGGCCAGCCCTTGCCACCTGCGGAGGCCCAGGCGGAGAGTGACCGGCTCCGGGATTTCATTCATAACACTTCCAGCCTGGCGAAGCAGAAGAGGGATGGAGCGGCCGACGACAAGAGTGCGGCGGAGCTGCTGATGATGCTGCCGGAGGCGTTTACCTGGAGGATCGAGGGCGAGAATGCGGAGCTGATTACGCTGCGTTTTGCGCCGGATCCGAACTTTCATCCACCGGACATGCAGGCGCGGGTGCTGGGAACGATGGCCGGGGAGCTGGTGGTCGATAAGCGGCAGCAGAGGATTCGGACGATCAAGGGCAAGCTGACACAGGACGTGCTGATCGGGTTTGGCGTGCTGGGGAAGTTGAAGGAGGGAGGGACCTTTGACGTGGAGCGGCGCGAGGTGAAGCCCGGGAGGTGGCAGATCACGGAGACGCATGTGCACATTGACGGAAAGGCGCTCTTCTTCAAGACGATCGGACAGCAGCAGGACGAGGTGCAGACGGAGTTTCGCGAGGTGCCGCCGGGGACGACGCTGGAGCAGGCGGTGGAGATGTCCAAGCTGGGCAAGTAGAGCTCGGCCAGGCGGGAGAGCTCTGGGCGGCGGGGCGTTCGGTGCGGGGCAGAGATGGGTCGATGGGCGCGACGGGGACGACGTAGCGTTGCGGGATAGGCTGGAGGTTATGGCGAAGACACCGTATGCGCGGACAGATCGGGAGCTGATCAATCGGATTGGGCGGTCCGCGGGGCAGCGTGCCGGCTACAAGCAGCTGGTGCGGGAGCTGGGCCTGGGTGGCGGGCACGAGCGGCGGTTGCTGCTGGAGCAGCTGGCGCGGATCACGGCGCGTAAGGAGCTGGTGAAGACCGAAGACGAGATGTGGGCCCTGCCCGCGGCGGTGCCGGAGCGAACGGCGCGGGTGCGGCGAGCGGCGGATGTGGTGTCGACGGGAAATGGCGGGGCCGTGATGCGGGAGACGCGAGACAGGCTGGTGGCGGGCCGGCTGGATCTGCATCGGGACGGGTACGGTTTTGTGCGGCCGAACGGATCGAAGGATCGCGAGGATGATCTTTTCATTCCGCCGAACGAGTTGAACGGCGCGATGCAGGGGGACGAGGTGCTGGTGGACGAGGCGCCGCCGGGACGGGATGGGCGGCGGAGCGGGCGGGTGGCTCGGGTGCTGACGCGGCGGAACCCGACGGTGGTGGGGATCTTTCATTACGCGCGCGCCCACCGGGGTCGAGAGAGCGCATGGGTGGATGGCGGGTTCCTGGTGAAGGGGAACTATGTGACGCCGCTTGACGAGCGCATTGGGCAGCCGGTGTTGATCCCCGAGGGGATGGAGGTGGTGGCCGCAGGTGTGGAATCGCCGCACCGGGTGCTGGGGGAGGAGGCGCGGGCGGCGAAGGGACGGAGTGGTCGCGCGGGCATGGAAGACTCAGGTCCTTCGACCTCGACATCGGCTGGCGCTGCTGGCGCGGGGTCCGCCAAGGATGACAGCGATCACGTCCATGAGCCGCTGGAGGGGATGGCGGTGGATGTGGAGATCACGGAGTTTCCGCAGGCGGGGCGGCCGGCGAAGGGCAGGGTGATCGAGGTGCTGGGGCCGCCGGATGCGTTTGGCGTGGACGTGGAGATCATTATTCGCAAGCATCATCTTCCGCATGTGTTTCCGGCGAATGTGCTGGCGGAGGCGGCGGCGCTCGGCGGAGCTGACGGTCGACACGCTCGATGAGACCGGACGGGCGCGGCGCAGGGACTTTCGCGGGCTGCCGATTGTGACGATCGATGGCGAGACGGCGCGGGACTTCGACGATGCGGTGATGGTGCGGGAGCTCCCGAACGGGAACTGGGAGCTGCAGGTCCATATCGCGGATGTGAGCCACTATGTGCGGCCGGGGACGGCGCTGGATCTCGAGGCGCGGCTGCGAGGGACGAGCGTTTATTTTCCGGATCGCGCGATTCCGATGCTGCCGCCGCAGCTTTCGAGCGGGATGTGTTCGCTGCGGCCGAATGAGGACCGGCTGGTGCTGAGCTGCGTGATGGAGATCGACGCGCGCGGCGAGGTGGTGGGGTACGAGGTGTGCGAGGGCATCATCCGGAGCGTGCAGCGGATGACGTATACGCAGGTGCAGGCGGTGCTGGATGGAGATGCGGATGGTGCGCGGCGGAGTTCGGTGATCTGGTGCCGGAGTTCGAGCGGATGTACGAGCTGGCGCTGCGGCTGAATGCGAAGCGGAAGCGGCGCGGGTCGATCGATTTCGATCTGCCGGAGCCGGTGATGCAGTTCGATCCGGACGGGAACATGGAGGCGATTATGCGGTCGGAGCGGGGGTGGGCGCATCGGCTGATCGAAGAGTTCATGCTGTGCGCGAATGAGTGCGTGGCGACGTGGATCGAGAGCCAGGGCGTGCCGAGTATGTATCGCATCCACGAGATGCCGGACCCGAAGCGGATCGTGGATTTTGAGGAGACGGCGGGCGGGTTTGGGTACACGCTGGGGATCGGGAACCTGCCGGTGAAGCAGATGACGATGAAGAGCGATCGGAGGGATGTGCAGCGGGGCAGCTCGGGTGGCGGGCGGGGGCGAGAGGCGCGGGCGCATGAGGTGGCGGAACGGATTCCGGTGACGCCGCAGATGTACCAGAGGCTGACGGCGAAGATTGCGGGCAAGCCGGAGGAGCGGATTCTGGCGTACCTGATGCTGCGGTCGTTGAAGCAGGCGCGGTACTCGCGAGAAGAATGAGGGGCACTTTGCGCTGGCGTCGCCGAGCTACACGCACTTCACGTCGCCGATCCGGCGGTATCCGGACCTGATCGTGCATCGGCTGCTGCGGGCGCTGCTTGAGGACGGCGCGGACGCGCGAGGAGGTGCGATTCACTCGGAGGACTGGCAGCCGTGGCGCGCGGAGGTGGAGGCGCGTGGCGGGAAGCGCGGCGACCGCGATGGCGGTGGCACGAGGAAGGTTGAGGATGACGCGGGGTCCGATGCCGGCGGCGGAGCTTGAGGCGATTGCGGCGGAGTCGAGCCAGACGGAGCGGCGGGCGGATGATGCGGAGCGGGAGCTGATCGAGTGGAAGAAGATCAAGTTCATGGAGGGCCGGGTCGGTGAGGACTTCGACGCGATTGTGCTGTCGTGCACGAAGTACGGTTTCTTTGTGGAGCTGGAGGATCTGTTCATCGAGGGGCTGGTGCCGATCGCTTCGCTGGGCGGGTTTGGCGTCCGGGACTATCGCGAGGAGGATCGTTACGTCTTCCGCGACACGGACAGGACGATTGTGGGGCAGAGGAGCGGGCGGGTATTTCGGATGGGGCTGCCGGTGCGGGTGTTGCTGGACAGGATCGATCGGCAACAGAGACGGTTACAATTTGCGCTGATCGCGGTACCCGGCGAGGAGACAGCACACGGGTGCGGGATCCGTGCGCGGACCGCGGAAGAAGAAGGCAGCGGGGGACGAGGCGGAACGGAGCCCGGAGCGGAGCGGGAAGGCGAAGGTCGCGAAGGGAAAGAAGCGGCTGCGGAACCAGAAGGCCAAGGGGAAGCGGCGCTAGGCTGGGCGGCGGAGCAGAGCAGCGACGAGCATAGCGAAGGAGACGGCGAGAGCTGCGACGCGGAGCCTGTGAAGTCTGTCCCACTGCCGGCGATCCTCGGTCCAGCCTGAATATGGCTGTTGCGGGTCCAGGGCCGCAATTCGATTGTTTCGCGGGACGAGTGCGATCACGGTGAAGATGATCGTGGCGGCCCAGAGGACAGCCGAGCCGACCAGAAGTGTCATGCTCGGCCTCGATGTGCGGTGCAGCCAAATTTCGGTGAGCACGGCGAGCAGACCGAGAGCATACCAAGGGGGCATAAGGCGGCCCAGTGAGGCGGCAAGACGTTTCGCCGCAACGAGGTGGGGGTAGGTCTCCAGACCATTGAGCGCTGGGTGTACGAAGGCCGCAACGGCGAACTCGCTGCCGACCATCAGCCCGGTGATGAAGATCGCGAGGAGGTCCATGCTCGAAGTATACGAGGGCTGCAGCCGATCTCGGGAGGGGGAGGCGCATATGCGAACGGCAGGGAAGCGCGTTTGCGATCCCTGCCGTGTCGGTGCTCCAAGCTGTCTCGCGTGCCGGTTCTAAGCCTTGCTGTCGCGGAGGGCCTTCACCTTGTCGTGCGAGCTGAGGATGGAGGCCTGCTGACGTGTGAGTACGTCTCGGATGTCGGCAGGGAGATGCTCCTTGAGAGCTTCCTCGTAGGCCTTCTTGGCGACGTCTTCGCCCTGCTCGGCCGTGGCAAGAAGGGTGTGATCTCCGCCGCCGAGTTTCGCTTTGAGCTCGCCCCAGGTGCGGTGGACTTTGCCGGAGACCATTCCGCTCTGGTGAACGTCTTTGACGCCCAGGCGGTGAAGCTCATTTTCAAGCTCACCTGAGAAGTTTGCTCGCTCCTGTGTTTCTTTCAGGAAGTGCGTGCGAGCGACGGGGTCTTCAAGATTCTTCTCCAGCTCCATAAAGCCCTGATGCCCATCGCGCAGAACGTCAATGAGTTTGCCGAGAGTTGCCTTTACCTTTTCTTGATCGATGCTTTCTGTCATGTTGTCCTCTTTCCAATTTTAGATGCATGCGGCGCGGGTGAGGCAGGATGTAGATGGAGGTTCCCCTCAGGGGGGAAGGCGCGGGGCTGGTTATGGGTCGGGGCTCGTGGATAGCCGTCGATGACGCCGGTACAATGATTTCAGGAGCACTGACGATCGATGGCACACATGGTTTTTTGCGCGAAGTACAAGGCCGAGATGGAGGGTCTGGACGAGCCGCCGTTCGACTCTGATTTCGGTCAGAAGATCTACAAGAGCGTCAGCAAGAAGGCGTGGGGTGAGTGGGTCGAGCGGCAGAAGATGCTGTTGAACGAGTACCGGCTGCAGCCCTGGACGCGTGAGGCGCAGGAGTTCCTGGTGGAGCAGATGAACGAGTTTTTCTTCGGGGAGGGTGGGGAGTTGCCGAAGGAGTTTGTGGCTCCGACGCACTAGTGCCGGGACGGCGCTCGCATGGTCCGTGGTGAGGGCTCGTGTACACTTTACGTTGTAGGTAACCCCGCAGGGCGCCCCACAGGCGCGCTGCAACGGAAGTCGGGACGTGGCTCAGCCTGGTAGAGCGCACCCTTGGGGTGGGTGAGGTCGCTGGTTCGAATCCAGTCGTCCCGACCAATTGTTTACAGTACGGGTTAGCGCCGAGGTGGCAGCGGTGGTGTCGGGCTGTAGGCCCTCGATGCTGTCGACTTCAGGCCAGCGATAGCACGACACGTTCGGATCGTCGGAAGACCCCACACCAGAGTTCACGCGTTCGTCAGATCCTACCCGATGACAGCCAGCGCTCAAGTCGCTCTGCGTAGGTACGGCTCGACCTGTGCTCGGAGCCGTCCGAGAGCTTCACGAAAAATTCGCGGTTCTCGATGGATCGCAGCTCCGATATGCCTCTTGACTGCACAATTCGGGATCGGTGTATGCGCAGAAACTTTGCGGGATCGAGCCTCTGTTCGAGAGAAGCCATGGTCTCTCGCACCAGAAAGGAACGACCATTGACGTGCAGCTCCACATAATCACCAGCAGCCCCGATCCATTCGACATCGTCCGCGAGCACGATTTGAATGCGGGACCCGGTTTGCACCGTAAACCGGGATGCGTATTCATCCGAAGCCCGGTCCAACATCTTCATGACGCGAGTTGCCATGTCAGCATGTAGAGCGGAATCGACGAGTTCGCGTGCTCGACCAACCGCCGCCGCAAACCGCGTGTCGTCTACAGGTTTCAACAAGTAATGGAGTGCATGAACATCGAAGGCGCGGAGGACATGTTGTTCATACGCGGTTAGAAAGATGACGGCTGGCAGCTTCTCAGGAGGCAGTGCGCGCAGGACCTCGAAGCCATCCATGCCCGGCATCTGGACGTCGAGGAACACGACATCGGGAGATCGCTCGAGAATCTTTTCTACTGCTGAGTACCCATCCCCGCACTCTCCAACGATCTCGACATCTTTGAACTTACGTAACCGGAGAACGACCCCACGTCGGGCCAGGGGCTCGTCGTCTACGATTAAAGCGCGCACAGTAGAGCCTCTTCCGGCTTCCGAGCCTTGCGTAACGGCAACTCCAACAGGACTTCACAGCCACCAGCCTCGGGCCACCCAAGTGAGAACTCGAAGTCGGTTCCATAAAGGGTTTTCAGTCGCTCTGCCGTGTTTCCGAGACCGACTCCACCTCCGTTCTTCTGTCGCTGGTCCTGAACGCGACGCCCCGAATTTGCGATCAGGATTCGCAACCTGTCGGCATGCAGCCCGATCTTGATCGCGATCCGTCCGCCTTCGACCATTGGCGCCACCCCATGACGCACGGCGTTCTCGACAAGCGGTTGAAGCAACATGCTCGGCACGAGAGCATCCCGCGTTTCGACTGGAACTACTAACTCGACCTCTAACCGTTCTCCCAGCCTTGTCTGCTCGATGGCGAGATATCCCTCGGTGAAGACTAACTCCTGCGCGAGCGAAACCTCGGCCGTAACCTCGGAATCCAGGCTTGTGCGCAAGAGATCTCCGATCTGGGCAAGCATCCGTGTTGCCGCCGGACCATTGCCATCCAGCACGAGAGTGGAAACCGCATTTAGGGAATTAAACAGAAAATGGGGATTTAGTTGATAGCGCAAGGCAAGCAACCTTGCTTCCCGAACCTCTGCTTCCGCCCTTACCAATCGCTCCTTCTCCTCAGCCGACTCTAGCCATTGCTTGATGCTGAAGTACAAGCTGCACCACATGAAGAGGACGAAAAAAGACCAGGCGCCCACGGAAACCAAACTCGCCCAGGTTACGTGATGGAAACGCCGCAATATCAGCGTGACTCCACAAACCACGGGAATGGCTGCAGCCATCGCCGCGACGGCTGCCTTCCATTCGTATGCGATCAAGGACTGCGATTGTTGGCGGAGCCTGCGGCAGACAACACGCAGGGCAAAACTCGCCAGGAACATACAGAAGACAGGCACAAGCTCTTCATCGATCGACTCACGCTTACCCAGAAACATAGGAAGCGCCCCTAGAAGGTCATAGAGAAGAAACAGGCTCCAACCAATGATCTGGAGTCGCCAGAAGGATCGTAGGTCCACCGCGGTAATCCCATTCATTAGCAGCATTCTAGCTTACGTTATGGTGCCGAACACCACGGCCTGGCGTGTAAGACCTTCGGCTCGTCGCATCTCTCGCTCGACCGGCGGATTCGGTCCGGCTTACTTATTTTGCTGAGCTAGGCTCTAGGACACGATTTGACCTTCTATTTAGTCCGTCCTGACAGATTAGGGAGCGGGCTACAGCTAGGTTCTATCCAAGCGGCGGTCAATATGGCGCCGTGATCAGTAACGGCGACGGATCGATAGTGCAGAGTTTGTTCTCTGCGAAGCGGAATCAACATCGATGCTACGCCGCGTCAAGGCCTCGTCTTGAGACAAGTGGCTGCCAGACCACAGTTCTCCGGCTGCACAGTCAGATACCAACGGTAAGTGCGCCGTCGTTGCGTTTCCAATTTGCCGTCGCCAATCGGACGGCATCAGGAGGTAGGAGTCATGAGAAGAATAGCGACGTTAATGCTGTTGCTTATTGTCGCGCCAGTCCTGGGATATGCGCAGGCGACTTCGGTTAATGGCGGATCGATCGAAGGCACTATCACGGATAGCACTGGAGCGGTCGTACCAAACGCCACAGTCGTCGTTCTCGCGACTGACACGAACTTATCAAAGACTCTAGCGACGGATTCCGGGGGATTTTATAGCGTTGGACCTTTGAACCCCGGGCCCTACACGGTAAGGGTGTCTGCCCCTGGGTTCGAAGCGCTTAGTGTCAGAACGGTTATTCAGACTGGTACGGCGACAAGCGGAAGTTTCAAGCTGACCATTGGCGCCTCCACAGAGACTGTTGAAGTAAACGCCGGAGCACTGCAGGTGAACACGGAGCAGGCTGGGGTAAGCGACGTTATTACACGTGCGCAGATCGAGTCTCTTCCAGTGAATGGCCGAAACTTCCTTGATCTCGCTCAGATTGAGCCGGGAGTCATCTTGCAGAGTGGTGAGTCCTTTGACCCCACAAAGGCGGGTTACTCGGCTATCTCGACCAGCGGTGTTTCGGGCCGCACAACCCGCATTCTTCTTGATGGTCAGGATATTACCGACGAGAATGTCGGAACAACCATCTTCAACGTCTCCCAGGGTGCCATCGGGGACTTCCAATTAAATCGCTCGACCCAGGATGTCTCGGGTGATGTCACTTCTACCGGACAAGTGCTGGTCTCGACCAACTCCGGGGCGAACGCGATTCATGGGCAGGCCTTCTATAACTTCCAGGATCACCGGGCGCTATTCGCGAACACGGCCGGCGGAATCGATGCCCCTTTCCAACGTAATCAGTATGGTGGGAGCGTTGGCGGGCCCGTGATAAGGAATAAGTTGTTCTTCTTCGGAAATGCTGAGCGGATCAAGCAGGAGTCTCCGGTTTCGATCACTATGGCCCCGCTCTTCGCTGCGATTCAGCAGGCACACGCTACCATTCCTTCTCCTTATCGCGAGACCTATTCGACAGTTCGCCTGGACTACAACGGACCTTGGGGCGTGCATTACTTCGTTCGTGCAAACTACGACGTGAACACGTCCAGCTCAAACTTTGGCGCCGGGTATGAGATTTACAACAACCGTGACAATACGCCCGGCCTTGCTGGCGGCGCAGACTTTACTACGGGGCACCTGACCCACTCCTTCCGCGGCAGCTATGAGAAGTTTCACAATCTTCTGGTGGACGGCACAGCGGGCAACAGCAGTGTTTATAACGGGTTCCAAGGGGCTAATGGGCAGAGCCTGAACTTCCGCCTCAGGTCGGCGGGACTGTACTCCGGTCCGAACGTCGATGCTCCCCAAAATACCTTTCAGTCGGATAAGCAGATACGCTACGACGGATCCTGGACGAGGGGCTCGCATTTATTCCGGTACGGATACAGCCTGAATCGAATTCTTAGTGGAGGGTTCGCCAGCTTCTTTCAGGACTCTCCGCGCGTGACTCTTCTTGCCGGCAATCTGGTGCCGAATTGCGGCGATGGAACACCGGGAACCTGCCCCTCTGATCCCGTGAATGGCTATTTTCCTTCCCAGGTGCGGTTTGGCAACGGAGAGGGCTTCTCTACAGAGAACCCCGGGTTCAACCTGCCAGGTGGCGGAACCGCTGATTGGCGCCAGGGGGCGTATATCTCGGATAACTGGAAGCTGGCTCCCAGCTTCACGCTTACAGGCGGTCTTCGCTGGAGCGTGGATACGGGCCGGGCCAACCAGGATGTGGCAACCCCGCTGTGCTCCGATGTCGCCGCCGGGCTGCTGTCACCCTGCTCGGGAAGCGCACCTCTATTGGATCAGTTCCAGCCGGGGCTTGGTAAGAAGGTGCACCAGCCGTATGCAAACTTCGGTCCTCAGCTTGGCTTTACCTTCAGCCCCGGCGACCACCGGACAGTGCTTCGTGCAGCATTCGGCATCTTCTACGAAAGTGACGTCTTCAACAACACGCTCAACGCGCGGGGCCCGCTTCTGAAGATGGGTCTCTTCAACGACCCTAACCACACGATCTGCGGCGGAACTAACTCGCTCACGCTTCCAGATGGCACCGTGGTTACAAATGATGGCGGCGTGTCTATTGCCACGCTCTGCACAGAACCCATCAGTCAGGCAGGTCAGCATTTTCTAAACCTGTCGAACCTCTTCCAGAAGGTAACCAAATCCGTGGGACCGGCCAGCAATGGTCAATATGTCGGAAATACGCTGACTGCTTCTGACATCTATGGTGCTCCTTACCGAACGCCTTACTCCGAACAGTGGAATGGCGGCATTCAGCGGGAGATCTTCAAGGGCGGGATTCTGTCCGTCGATTACGTTCACAATTCAACACTGAAGATCGTTCAAGAGATCGATGTTAATCACGTGGGGGCTGCCCGGTATCTCAACACCGCCGCGGCCCGGAACGCCATAGCGACGACGACCAGCGGCTTCGGATGCGCTGGTGGATCTACGAGCGCGGCGATCACATGTGCCATAGGCGCCGGAGCTTCGATCCTGGACTTCGCCGCGAATGGTGTTGATTCGGGGAGAACTTTCAACAACACCAACCCGGCATCCTACAACGGGCTCACTCCCGATACGGGAGCGGCGTTTCCCGGCGTCAATCCTCTGCTGGGCGAGGGTCTCTTCCTGCTACCGGTCGGGCGATCTGGCTACGACGCGCTGCAGGCGGTCTTCCGGGAGCAGAAGGTCCATCCGGCTCCCGGCATTGTGTCCTCGAATCTGCAGATCTCCTACTCGCTCTCGCGTATCGTATCGACGGCAAACCCGGCCCTCAACAACGGTGCTACAGGCGTCGGAGACCAGTTCTTCGCTTCGCAGTCGTATGACTGGGACAATCCCACCCAATACATCGGGCGGAATGGATTGGATCACACGCACGCGATCTCGTTCGGCGGTTCGGCAACATTGAAGTATGGACCGCAGGTCGGTGTTATCGGTCATTTTTACTCTGCGGCGGCCGCGGACCTCCACCTTGATATCGGTGGAACGGGCGGCGGCCCAACCGCCGGTATCTTCCAGTCCGATGTCACCGGTGACGGCACGATCGGCGATCTTGTACCCGGAACGAATCCCGGATACTTCATGCATCAGTACAAGGGAACAAACCTGAATCAACTAATTAACCAGTACAACGCAACGCTGGCCGGTCAGTTGACCCCTGCCGGACAGGCTCTCGTCTCATCGGGCTTATTCACTCAGCCGCAGATGGTGGCTCTCCGGGCAACACAGCAGCCTATGGTTCCAGTACCCGAGGTCCATGGACCCGAGAACGCGTCTTACCGCGCCCTGGATGTTAACTTCTCCTATCCGATCCGTATGTCTCGCGTACGGGAGGGTTTGGTGCTGGTGCCCGGCATAGCGTTCTACAACGTCGCTAACTTTTCGAACTTTGCAGACTATGAAAATGGTACCCTCGCAAATACCACCACCGGCAATCAGAGCGGCCTTCTGAATGGTCCTAATGGTTTCGGTGATCACGATCAGAAACGAGTGCAGCGTGGTTCGGGCACATCTGATATCGGCGGACCTCGGAGCACTGAGTTCCAGTTGAAGCTCAACTTCTAACACGTCGGGGGTCCATCGATGCGTCGAAGTAATTTCCTTTCTGCCTTTGTACTCCTGCTGCTTTCAGCTGCTCTGCTCCACGCGCAGACCAGCAAAGGAATTGTTGCTGGCACGGTTCGCGACAGTACGGGCGCCCTGGTGTCGCACGCAAACATCACGATCACAAGCCAGCTGACCGGGGAGACCCGGAGTACGACCTCGAATGACGAGGGCGCCTATCGTGTGGAGGCTCTCAACCCAAGTGTGTACAGCATTCATATTGATGCGCCTGGCTTCACCGCACTCGACATAAAGGACTTCCACGTCCTTCCCTCCGTGGTAACAAGCAACGATGCCGTGCTCACAACCGGGCAGGTCAGCACGACGGTCAGCGTCGAAGCCGAATCGAACGGCGTCAATCTCGAGAATGGCCAGCTGTCAAGCACGATCGGAACGACAGAACTGAGCAAGGTGCCGATCTTCTCACTCAACCCGGTCGAGCTTGTAGCCACAGTTCCCGGCGCGCAGTTCATCAACCAGAACTCCTTGAGCCTGGGCGGTACAGGTGGACAATACGAGCAGGTTGAGATCAACGGCGCCCGCCCCCGCGCCAACAACTTCATGCTCGATGGCCAGGACATCAACGACATCGGCCTCGGCGGCCAGGCCTTCCAGCCTCAAATTCCGGATATGTTCCAGTCCGTCGTCACCTACACCAACAACGCACCGGCGGAGTACGGCAGGGCGGGAGGCGGTGTCATCAATCTCATCACCAAGGCGGGGTCCAACCAGTTTCATGGGACGGCTTTCGAACTGTATTCAGGATCCGGTCTGAACGCTGTCGACGGCCAAACGCGAAAGGGTTCGATGAGCAGGGCGAACAAGGCCCGCTTTGATCAGCATCAGTACGGCTTTACGGCAGGCGGCCCACTCTGGAAGAACAAGCTCTTTGCCTTCGGCGGAACTATGTTTACCCGCTTCTATGGCAACTCCAACTCGACCCAGATCGAACTTCCGGACGCAGCCGGTTACGCCACCCTCACCTCCATCGGTGGTCCACAGGTAGCTCTGCTGCAAGGTCTGCTCAGCAATGGTTCCTACCTTACGCAGTACAAGAACAACTCAGGCGCAACACCCGTCGAATCGCTCAAGGCAGGCAATCAGCCCGGATGTCCGCAAGGTGGATGCATCGTCACCACAGCCAACTTCGAGCGTCCTCCGGTAGCGCAGCAGTCGCCCGATACCCAGTGGTTCTACAGAATCGACTTCAACCCTCGTGAGAGAGACACCTTTGGCTTCCGGTATCTGCACGATCGCAATAACTTCCTGCCTGATCTCGGCCTGAACACCTCAGGTCTGCCAGGATTTGATGGAGAGGTGGGCGGACCTACCGAGCTCGCGTCGGGTAACTGGACGCACGTCTTTACCCCGAACCTGCTCAATGAGTTTCGAGTATCCGAAACCCGAATCTCCTTCCTGTTCCAGGCCACTCCGGACGCGCTCGCGAATCCGCTGGCCAAAGTCTTCAACATCAACTTCACCGATAACGGCCTTCCTGTACTTGGCCTCTCTCAAAATATCCCGCAGGGAACGGCAGAGGAGGCTTATCAGTTCCAGGACACCGTCGGTTGGACCAAAGGCAAACAGTCCATTCGCATCGGCGCCGATGTGGGCCGCACGCTTGAAACCCTTCTGGTCGCGCAAAATCCGTACGGTCAGCTGAACTTCGCCGCCGACACCAATGGATCGGGGCTCGCTAATTTTCTCAACAACAACCTGGGAGTGAGCGGCTCAGCCACCAAGACATTCGGCCCGACACGCATCGATCCACATATCTGGAAGAGCGGCTTCTTCGCCCAGGACGACATCAAGCTCCTCCCCGGCCTCACCATAAATCTCGGGCTCCGCTACGATTACCTGACCGATCCTGCCAACGGACTTCCCTACCCGGGTATCGATTTCAAGAATCCCTACGGACCCATCAACACCGTCTACAAGGTTCAGTCGGACACAAAGAACCTGGGGCCCAGGTTTGGGTTCGCTTACTCGCCCAGCGGCAATGGATGGCTAGGCCGAAGCAAGACCGTCTTTCATGGCGGCGCAGGAATGTATTACGACACCAGCTTTGCGAACATCGCGATCAACAGCGCTCAGGCTGCGCCCAACGCCGTCTCGGGTACGCTGACCTCTACATCAGCTAATCCACTTGGCAATGCCACTGGTCTGATCGCAACCATTCCGGCGGTGCTTGGGCCGCATTCCTCCGTAGGCAGCGGCGTCGACAAGAACCTCGTCAATCCCGTCACCTACCAGTTCAACCTGGGGTTTGAACGGTCCTTGCCTGCCGACCTCCTGCTCACGGTCAACTACGTTGGAAGCCGTGGACGAAAGCTGTATGCCAACCAACAGCTGAATTACCTCGATAACAGCAGCCCCGCTGCAATCGCAGCCGGCCAACGGCTCAACCCGAGTCGAGGCATCATCAGCGGCCGCACCAACTCTGCCGCGTCGGAGTACGACAGCATTCAGCTCGACGTCTCCCGCCAGTTCAAGCATGGCCTCTTCTTCCGCGGCGCTTACACCTTCGGTAAGAACCTGGACGATGGATCTGAAGTCTTCGCCCTCTTCACCGGCCCGACGTCCTACCCGGCTAATCTCGCGCCCGGAGGCCGCCGGCAGGACTGGGGCCCATCCGCGTTCGATTTTCCGCAGTACTTTTCTGTCTCCTATGCATGGTCTCCCCCTGGCTTTCACGCGGAGAACCAGGCCACCAACGCGTTGCTCGGCGCGGTTACCAGGAACTTCACCATCTCGGGAATTACTCAGCTTCAGTCCGGACCACCCAGCACCTTCAACCTGAGTGGAGTGGATATCAACAACGACGGAAGCACCTTCAACGATCGTCCTCTCGTCGGGAATCCACACGCTTCCATCGCCACCGCCGGTATCGACGGCTTCTACCTTCAGCCCTTTACCGATGCGAATGGGAACGTGACCACTCCTGTTGCAGGGACGTACTACGATCTGGCCGCAAACAACCAGACCGGCGCACTAAATGTCGTCACGCCCGATCAGGTTCACTGGCTTGTTCCAAACGGTGGAGCTGAAATCGTACCTTTCGAGGTCGGTCGGAACAGCTTCCGCAATCCCGGAACGACGAATTGGAATGTGGCTCTCGAAAAGGACATACCGGTGCGGTGGATCCACCTTGAGAGCGCGGCATTCCAGTTTCGGGCCGAAGCCCAGGACGTCTTCAACCACAATGATGTCGGCATTCTCGATACCAACGTCCTCCACATCGGCAGTGGCAATAGTTATCTGAACTCGGACCAAAAGAGGGTCAACACCGCTCGGAACCTCCGCTTCTGGGCGAAGTTCAGCTTCTAAACGGATCCCGTTCTCAACCGCATCAGCAGAACGCATCAGGAGACTGATGAAGAGAACCGCTCGAACGTATCGGCATCTCTCGTTGCCGCGGGGACTCTGCATCGCCGTCGCTCCGGGACTCGGATCAGCGGCACAGCGGACGGGTCTGGACGACATCGAGTTCGAGCGTGAAGCCACGCGCGGAAGCTGTCCCTCTTGATCGGACCATGGTCCAAGAAGCTCGTTCGTCTGGTCGCCCTCGTAGCCGTAGTGGAGGTTGCGTTACCTGGCGCAATCCTGCAGACCCGAGCGCGGGCGCAGTCGAGCGGATACCCGTCCACGGCTTCTCTCGATCCATACTTCATCTCCGCGGCTGCTTCAGAGATCGAGCTCGCCCGCAGTGCTGCTCCCGCATCCATCTCGGACAAAGCGGAGGTGCTTGTGTTGAAGGGGGACGGATACGTGACCGCTGTGAAGGGCGTGAATGGCTTTGTATGCCTGGTCGAGCGATCATGGGCGAAGACGACGGACGATCCGGAGTTCTCGAATCCGCGAGTCAGAGCCCCACTGTGCGTGAATGGGCCAGCCGCAAGGAGTTACCTGCCCATTGTGCTGATGAAGACCAGACTGGTTTTGGCGTCAACGTCACAGCTAGAAATAGCACGGGCGCTCAAATCGGCGATCGAGAGCAAAGCGTTGCCGACGTTGGAGCCGAATGCAATGTGCTACATGATGTCAAAGCAGCAGTATCTGAGCGACCATGACAAGCACTGGCATCCACACCTCATGTGGTTCGTCACGGGTGACTCGGCCCAGAGTTGGGGGGCCAATCTGCCCGGGGTACCTGCGATGGCAGGGAATGTTCCTGAGGACCGAATGACCGTCTTCATGGTCGCGGTTGATCACTGGTCCGACGGCACTCCGGCTAAAGACGCTGAAGAGCATGCTGAAAGCCGCTCGCTACGAGTTCCCGACCCTGCTCGGTGAATCTGGACGGACCTTCATCGTTTCAGCGGACGAACACGTTCCGCTCGCCTAAGGGTAACTGGCGTTGGTCAAAGGGATATTGACAGAGGTATGTTTCCGAGAGTTACATACGGCTGCGATATTTAAACGTTTCACATCCCCGCTGTTCTTACGACCGCATCCCTGAAATCCGGAGTCATCCCATGAACGGCACCATGCGGCATCAGCACCTACTCAGGATGCGTTCCTTCCTTCCTCTTGCCCTCGCAGCCCTGCTCTTCGGCCTCTCCGCGCAACCGCCAGCCGGAGCCCAGAGTACCCAGTTCTCGTCTATCGCGGAGGAAGCCTACTCCACCTACCAGGCCACCGTGCCCGGTTCCACACAGCTTGCCGACGGCGACCTCTGGCCAAGCTGCTGGGCCTCCAACGGCAGCCTGTACGCGGCAAACGGCGATGGCTCCGCGTTCAGCGGCACGCAGCAGGCGCGCTACGACATGGCCGTCAGCCAGATTGCCGGCAATCCACCCAATCTCGTCGGAACCACCGTCTTCGGAGAGCTCTACCCGGCCGAACCCAACCAGCCCGCGCCATCCTACCCGACGCTCGGCATAGATTACGTGGCCAGTGATGCGCAGATCAGCGATCCAACCCAGCGTCACTTCAATGACAAGCCCACCGGCATGCTCTGCCTCGGTGGCAATCTCTACCTCGCCTACCAGAATCTCGCTACCAGCCTTGGCAACTTCACCGGAGCTCCGAGCGCCAATGTCATCATGTCGTCGGACTTCGGCAAGCACTGGTCACCAAGCCCTGCTGTGCCTATGTTTGGCACTACCGATGGAAGTTCGACCAACGGCCTCTTCACGACCATCTTCTTTCTCGACTTCGGCCAAAATTCGGTGAACGCCGTCGACGGTTACGTTTACGCCTATGGACTCGATCACGACTGGCGCTCGCAGACACAGCTCTTTCTCGCGCGAGTCCCTGCCAACAGCGCAAGTCTGCTCAACAGTGCTGCATGGCAGTTCTATTCCGGCAGCGTCAATGGCACGCCCCAATGGGGTTCGCTTTCGCAGAAGAGTGCTGTTCTCACCGACACGCGTCAACTCTACGCAACACAGTTCGGCAGTCTGTCCAAGTGCCCCACCTCCGAGAACGTCATCGCCCAGGGAGGCGTCGTCTATGACAAACCCCTCAGCCGCTACATCTACAGCAGCTGGTCCTGCAGCACGCACGAGTTCTATGAAGCCCCCCAGCCCTGGGGACCATGGACCCACATCACCTCCGGCGGTACCGATGCCAACGGTCGACCTCTCGCCTCGATCGACTTCGGTGCGTTGACCGCTCAGGGCAATCGCGGCCAGTACGCCCCCACCATCCCGTCCAAATACATCAGTGCCGACGGCCTTTCGATGTATCTGCAGAGCAACGTGTGCTGCGGACGTACCTTTCCCAATCCTGACTCCTACTCCTTCTCTCTCAGAAAGCTCATCCTCGAACCCGCAGCCGCCCCCGGTGCGACAAATCCGTCCGGCACCAACAATTTGGGAGCGATGTCGGATGCCTACGCGATCAGCAAGAGCACCCACTATGGCCGGCTCTGTAATCTCAACTGCGCCGATCAACTTAGTCGCTCCGATTCCGCCAGCAACACCATCAGCGAAGATGATTTCGATACGGAGAACAAGGTGGCAGACGGCGTCTCGAGCTTCTGGGGTTACACCTGGGGCCATACCTACCGCTTCAATCAGGTCGTCTATACGAGCGGCGCCTCGTTCCAGGATGGAGGCTGGTTTGCCAGCGGTCTGACCGTGCAGGTTCGCAACAACGGGCAATGGCAGAACATCTCCAACATCACCATGCCTACCCCCTATCCCTACAACAGCACGGCCAGCAACCAGGCCATCTATACCTTCAACTTCCCCACCGTGACCGGGGATGGTGTTCGTATCATCGGCACACCCCCTGCACCCTCCTACTTCACCGCAATCACCCATCTCGGCGTCTACTACGCGGCCGGCCGCTCCAACCTCCTGGCAGATCCCGGCTTCGAATTGCAGTCATCCAGTACCGTCTCTGCGCCCTGGGCTACCGAGGGTCCGGATGCGCATGGCATCGATCGAGGAGCGGGGTTCGCGCATACAGGCCAGAACAATGCCTGGATGCGTAATTCGACGACCAACTTCAACTCCGTTATCCAGCGCGTCAGCGTGACGCCCAACACGGTCTACACGCTCTCAGGCTGGTTCCAGAACAACTTCGGCTCTAACTTCGGCTACTTCGGAGCAAGAGCCTCGGATGGAACAACCGTGCTTCAGGAAGTGAAGTATTACGCGGCACCTTCCTACCAGAACAGCACATTCACCTTCAACACCGGCAACAACTCCGTCATCACCATCTATGTCGGCTTCTTCGGCACCGGCGCAGATCAGTTCGTTCGCGTCGACGATGTCACGCTTCAATAGCTAGCAACAAAGGCTGAAGGCCTGAAATTGGTCGGCAGGTTGCGAAGAGTCCTTGCATACTCCGGCGAAATGCCCTGGCCCGTTCGTAGCCATATGTGAAACGTCAGCACGCGCC
This sequence comes from uncultured Acidobacteriaceae bacterium, assembly GCA_963752655.1. GTDB lineage: Bacteria > Acidobacteriota > Terriglobia > Terriglobales > Acidobacteriaceae > Edaphobacter. The sequence continues at coordinate 45,139 of CAVVZK010000010.1, read as the reverse complement.
CAGCACATTGTCCATCGGCAGTTCTCACGGAGGCCAGGTACGCCCCGCCCACCGCCGGCGTCAGCAGTGACACGGCCGACACGGCGCCCGCAACACTATGGCGGCGCGAACCTCGCGAACAACGACATGTGGCTGTACCCCGACAGCAACCCAGAGTGCCGACGCCAAATGGAACCATCGAAAATCACACGCAGACCTGTGCGTCCTCCTCGCTCCGCTTTGCTTCCCTTAGCCGCACCCGCGAAATAATCGTCTCGCATGCGCTCGAGTACATGGCCGGCGTTCATCCGCGCTTCAGCCGCGCCCGCGCTGAGGCCTTTCTCGCAAAAACCACCATCAAGCGCTCGAGCAGAGTAAGGGAGCTCTCGAAAGGCATGGTGACGCAGCTGCACCTCGCGCTCGTCATGGCCATCGACGCCAAGCTGCTCGTGCTGGACGAGCCCACGCTCGGCCTCGACCTCCTCTACCGCAGCAGTTCTACGACACGCTTCTCAACGATTACTTTGATCGCAATCGCACCATCATCGTCACACGCATCAGGTCGAAGAGATCGAAAATGTCCTCACCGATGTCATGTTCATCAACCGTGGACGGATCGTCTTCGACTGCAGCATGGAAGAGCTTGAAGGCCGCTACCTCGAGCTCAGCGTCCATCCCGAACACATGGCCGCAGCAAGGGCAATCAAACCCATCTCCGAGCGCCAGGCCCTCGGTCGCGGCGTCCTGCTATTCGATGGCGCGGAACGCCAGCAACTCGAAGCGCTGGGCGAGGTGCGCACACCCACAGTCGCCGATCTCTTCGTTGCCCTGATGAGCGACCACACGGGCACCCAGACCAACAGTGATACGAGCACCCAGAGGGTCAATCAGCAAGGAGCCGCTCGATGAGCACGCAAGCAGACAGCCTGTACGAGTCTCCGCTCGCAGCAGAGCGATCCACCGTCACCGCGATCCCCAGGCTGCAGCAACTGGCCTGGTCAGTGCGCCGCGAACTCTGGGAAAACCGCTCGAGCGCTAACGTCCTCGCACGCCGCTTGTCGGGGGGCATGGAGGCCATTCCTTCGGCCTCCGGAGGCCTGTCGACGATCCACCCAGGCACGCAGATCACCATCGCTCGTTACCTCGGCACCCCCGGCCTGTGGACCGGCTTTGCCGTCACCGCCCTCTTCCTTGCTGGCGCAGTGCAGCTACGTCGCTACCGCGGCGCCCTGTAATTCGACCGTTAGTGCTGCCGCAGGCATCTCGACGCCATCCTGTACTCAGCCCATACGGTCGCGCCCAACTTGCCGTACCAGTCGTTGAGTCCTGTCCATTGGATGTAGCACTTGGAACATCCGCGGTCCCGAAGTATCTCCATCGCGCGCGCCGTAAGAGCGAGTCCGATACCCTGCCGCTGATTGCCGGGCGCGATCCCTAAGATATTGAGCGAGCCTATGCGAATGCCACCGTCGGGCGACCAACGATTGGAGATGCCCGCTTGCATGAGAATCGTCCCGACTATCGCACCGTCCCGCGTTTGGGCGACAAGGATGTTCCTATCGCCTGCATCCGCGAATTCATTCTCGATAAACGCAGCCCAGGCTGGAAAATAGGTCCGTTCGAATGCAGCGACGTTGCTACGGAGGTCAGGGTCAGCCAGACGAAATACGATATTCGCGTTGCTTATCCGGTCCGATACCCAGATCGGTGTGTTGAAAGACGTAAGGTCCTGGACCAGGTCCGCACAGGACTCCTGTTGCTGCCATCCATGTTTGACGAAGAAGGGAAGCGCCGAGTCGTTCTCTGCGGGCAGTCCAGGCCAGAAATAACTTCCGTTGCTGGAGGCACCGAGGTGCAACAGCTCCACCTTGTCGCCCTCGAGGACGTGCTTCGTTGCAGCGAGGAGAGCACTCCCGACACCCTGACGCTGATAGGCAGGTTCAACCAAAAGTGCGAGAAGGCCGGCGTCCCCGGACGGCTTATAGTCGGTTGCACAGAACCCCACACGAACGCCGTTACGCTCTGCCACCATCAGCGACCTCGCACCTCCGAGAACCTGCTGCATGGCGCCAATCGACAAAGACCAGCGTGCATGCATGCTGCTGTTCCAAAGCCGGTGGAGCCAAGGAGCATCCTGTGCCACATGGAAGGCACGGATCTCCGAAGCGACCAGCGCAGTCGATTGCATAGCTCCTCCTCTCCAGTGTCCTTCGTCCGTACGGACCTACTCCGGCAGGCGCCGCTTCCGGCGTCAGTCGCTATCTTTAGTTTCCAACCAGGTCTTCGCGCACGCGCCGCTTCGAAAAGAATCAGGCCGGCAATCGTTCTGCCGGCCTCCCATTCTGCGAAGCAGCTACTACCGGTTCTTCTGTGACGTCGTCTCAGCGGCACCCACGTTTTCGACTTCGACTTCGGTCTTGCGAACCGAGTCATGGACGACCTCCGTGCGCGAGCTGCTGGTCTTGCCGAGGAGAACCTCCTCCACAACGCGTGCCGTCTTGCCTACGACTGCCTCTTCGCCTGTGGCCCTGAGTTCCACCGTGGAGCCCTGACCCGTGTTGAAGTCGGCCGCCGTCGCCGTCCGATTGACTGGCCGGCGCTCTACGACAACCTTTTCATCACGCAGGGTGACGTCGGCGCTTGCCGGAGCCTCCGTGACGTGAGAGTAGACTCGAACACCGCCGCGCTCGACCTCACGCTTGCCTACCTGAAGCTGCTCCTCGACGACCGGGATCACCGTTTCGCCGGTAGCCTCACGCGCCGCAGACTCAGTTCCGCTGTTACCGGTCGATTTGCCCTCGATCTCCCGCGCACCATTCTGCTTGAGCAGTGCAGCTAGCTCCGATGCCTGCGTATCCTCGCAAGTCACGCCAAGGAGAGCCCCGCCAGAGTTCACGCCCGTAGCGTAGTGATGGTGTGCGTCCTCATCCCCACCGCTAAGTCCATGGAAGAAGTTGCTGATCTTCTGTCCAATACCCTCGGCGCCCTCATCCGTCGCCGTCGAGCCGATGCCACTCTCGTTTGCGATAACGCGTCCATAGAAGCCCTTCGTTGCCAGGGTTTGCTTGACCTGCTCCGCTTCCGACATGCTGCTGAATAGTCCGACAATTGTCTTCGACATCTGTATCTCCTGTTAGTTGCGGCGACGTTATTGTTGCGAGAACAGCTCGACGCGGCGGTTGTCAGCCTTGCCTGTATCGGTGGCGTTGGTGTTTGCAGGGTTGCCAGGGCCAAAGCCATTGCCAGTGAGCCGGCTGCCGTCGATCCCTTTTCCCTTCAGATAGTCAGCTACAGCGATCGTGCGCTGCTGAGAAAGGGTGAGATTGCGCGTACCACTACCAGTGCTATCCGTGTAACCCTCCAAACGAATGTGCGCGTTCGGGTTGGATTTCAAAATATCGGCAGCCTTGTCGAGAGTCGCCTGGCTCTCCTGCGACAAGGTAGCTTGGTTCGTGTTGAAGTGCACCGTTCCGAGATCTGGAAACGCTGCAGCGGGAGCGACCTGCGTTACCGGAGCCTGCGTGACTTGCGGCTCCTCCTTGTGGCGGGTGAGGAAGTAGGCCAGCAGAGCAGCGATGACGAGAAGCGGAAGGAGCCAGGCCCAGAGGGGCAGACCCTTCTTCTTCTCTTCGTAGATCTTTACTTTTTCAGACATGATTGGAACTCCATGGTGAGTCAGAAGCAGGTTCGTGAGGATGTCGGTTTGGGAAGCGCTCAGCTGCGGAAGGACGAATCGGGCTTTCGGCTGCCCGGAAGTTCTTCCACGTCAACTTCTGTCTTCCGGACTGTGTCGTGGATCGTCTCCACATGCTCGGACGCCGTCTTGCCGATACGAACTTCCTCAACCACGCGGGCGTTCTTCGCCACTACAGCCTCTTCCGCCGCCTCGGTCATTTCAATCGTTTGGTCCTGGAAGGCGGCGTCGATATCGCTGACGGCCCGATTCACTGGCCGTCGATCCATCACCACATGCTCCTCCCTCAACTCCACCGACTGCTCTACCGGCGTCTCGACAACGCGGCGGTAGACTCGGACACCACCCTGATCAACCGCTCGTTTCCCTACGATGAGCTCTTCCTCGATGACGGGAACCGCTGTCTGTTGCGCGACGGGCTCCGCAAGAAGTGAAGCCGCAGCCGCGGGCATGGCACGGTTGCTGGACTGTGCCTCGTCGATCTGGTGAGCGCTGTGCTTTTCGAAGATGTCTTCAACGGCGTCGGAATCGTCCGTGACGTCGGCAACAGCCACAACGATCCCGCCATCACGGACGCCATCGCGGAGGTGGTTATAGTCTTTGTCTGGCATTCCAAGAGAGGCCAACTTGGACTTCTCGAGAGCGTCCGCCGGCGCGTTGGGACCGCCGATAACGGAAATAGACGATTGAGCAATTCCTGCCTGACGCAGGTCACTCATCGCCGCCTGTGCGCGGTCCTGATGGTGAAAAAGGCACACGAGCGTGGTCGAATCCTTCTGCAGGGACATGGGAGGTCCTTCGGGGAACTTTGTTGTCTTGTCGTGGGTAGGCCGTAGTGGAAGAGTTCCAGGACAGGGCAAACACGTCCGGAAGCATCAATCTTCAGTCTCGGCTTTTGGGGGGGGGTAATGGCCTTCGGATCGATACCTGCAGCACTATGTCCCAAAATGTAAGGTGCATAAGTGAACCGAAGAGTTGCTGCTCTGAGTGGAAAACAATCTGCTGTTGGCCTTTGCCGCGCCTCTCGAGGCTCTGCAGCCAGCGTAGCTATACCAATGATTACGGGGTAAGGTCGGTAGCAGTCGCGGAGCTGAGGGCGTGAATAGCCTGCCAGGTGGTGGAGTACGCGCTAAGGGCGTCCGAGGTGGTGGTGCGGGCTTCGCGGAGAGCGTCGAGAAAGTCAATCAGCGCCAGGCCGCCGTGCTCGTAGGCGAAGCGCGAGATTGTGAGAACCTCGGCCGACTCATCGAGGTAATGTTGGCCGAAGCGATCGGACAGAGCGCGTGCGCGCGCATAGCCGACCCAGGCTTGATCGACGTCGGAGGTCACCTGGTTACGTGCAGCGATCTGGGTAAAACGTGTTGACTCGGCCTGGAGGCGGGCGGTCTCCTTGTTGCCCAGGTTGCGGTCGAAGAGGCGGATCGGAAGGTTGATGTTGAAGCCGAACGAGTTGTAGTAGCCGGACTTGTCGAACTCGCCTTCGAGCGTGGGATCCGACGTGCCGTTCGCGATGGCCAGGCGAGCGTTGGCATTCGCGGCCGCGACGCCGGCGCGGGCGGCTGCGTAGTCGGGGCGACGCGCTAGTGCCTGCTGGATGAGTTCCTGCTCGGTTTGCGGGAGGATGGGTGGAATAATGTCGCCGGCGATATCGAAGTCGGGTGTTGGTGTGCCCTTGCCGATAAATGTCTGGAGCTGGTCCGACGCCTGAAGAACATTGATCTCGGCATTGGCCTCGTCGGACTCGAAGTTGCCAAGCTGGAGGTCGAGGCGCTCGAAGTCCAGCTTGCCGATATCTCCTGCCTTGAAGCGATCGTTGGCAACCTCGACCTCATGACGGAAATCGTTGAGGTTCGCGGTGGCGAGATCGAGAGAGGCCTTGGCGAAGAGCATGCGGACGAAGGCAAGCTTGATCTGGAGGACGGTCTGACGGACAGTGTCTTCGAGCTGTGCCTCGGTCTGTGCGGTCGTCGCGCGTGCGGCTTCGATGCGGAACTCACGCTTATTCCCGCGCTCAAAAAGACGTGAGACCTGGAAGGCGTAGGCGGGTGGGTTTCCCTCGGAGCCATCTTTGGGAAGGGTAAGGTTGGTGCCGTTTATGCCCAGGTACGGGTTGGTCCGGACGGCCGCCTGGAGCTCCTGGGCGCGGACGGCGCGGAGGTTTTGTTCAGCCGCGAGGATCGTGGGGTTCTGGGCACGGGCGAGATCGACGATCTGCTGAAGGGTGAGGGCGCCGGGTTTCGAGGGGGGCGGCCTGCGGGGGTCGACGGCGGGAGACGGGGTGTAGCCGGCGGCGAGCTTGCGCGGCGGATGCGTCGGCGGAGTGTGGAGAGGAGGGCGCGGCGGCCGGGGCCGGGGCCGCGGGCGGCGCTTCGGGGCGGCGGCGGAGGAGGCGGATCCGGCCGCGGCTGGGGCTCCGGCGCCCGCACCGGCCTGGGCGAGCGCGATGGGGGAGGCGAGGAGGAGTGTCGCACAGAGGAGCGTGGGGCGGGACGCAATGTGGGCGGAAGGCTTCAATTGTCGAACTCCGTTTCGCGGGTGGAGAAGACATCGTTCGGCCGGGCGATCCAGACGTAGAGGGTGGGGAGGAGAAAGATGCCAATGAGGAGAGCGCCGATGAGACCGCCGACGATGACGATGGCGAAGGGTCGCTGCGAATCGGAGCCGATGCCGTGCGAGGTGGCGGCGGGCAGCAGGCCGAGCGTGGCGACGATCATGGTCATCATGATCGGGCGGAGGCGGAGCACTGCACCTTCGAGGGCGGCCTGTTCGATAGGGAGGCCGGCGAGCGCGCATCTGGTTGATGCACTCGAGCATGATGATGCCGGTCTGGACGGAGACGCCGAAGAGCGCGAGGAAGCCGACGCCGGAGGAGACGCTGAAGTGATTTCCAGTGAGGTAGAGCGCGAGCGAGGCCGCCAACAGGCGCGATCGCGACGTTGGCGAGGACGAGGATGGCCCACTTGAAGGAGTTGAACATGCCGTAGAGGATCATGAAGATGATCAGGATGGTGATGGGGCAGACGATGGCGAGGCGGCGCGAGCTGCGCTTCTGGCTCTCGTACTCGCCGGCCCAGTCCAGGCGGTAGCCGGGGGGCAGCGAGACCTGCTTGTCGACCTTGTCGATGGCCTCCTTCGACGGTGGTGCCGAGGTCGCGATTGCGAACGCTGTACTTGATGGCGACGTAGCGGATGCCGTTCTTCGCGGCCGATTGACTCGGCGCCGTCCGTGATCTGAAGCTGCGTAAGCTGGCCGATGGAGACGCGTTCGCCGCGAGGGAGCGAGCGAGGCGGATGTCGCCGATGGCCTGCGGGTGTGGCGCGGTATTGCGGGGAGTAGCGGACGGTGACGTCATAGCGGGCTTCGCCATCGAGGACCTGGCGTGACGGCAGAGCCGCCGACGGCCGATTCGATGGCGTCCTGGATATCGGCGACGTTGATGCCGAAGCGGGCAGCCGCGGCGCGGTCGACGATGTAGTTGAGGTTGGGCTGGCCGATGACGCGGAAGAGCCCGAGGTCGGCGACGCCTGCCACGGTGCTCATGACCTGCACGATCTGATCGCCCTTCTGCTTCGAGCAGCTTCAGGTCGCGTGCCGTAGAGCTTGACGGCGAGCTCGCCCTTGACGCCGCTGACCGCCTCTTCGACGTTGTCGGAGATGGGCTGAGAGAAGTTCCAGACAGCGCCGGGCGTCTTTTCGAGCTCGCGGTCCATCGCGGCGATCAGCTCTTCCTTGTCCTGGCGAAAGACGGGGCGCCACTTCTTCTTTGGCTTCAGGTCGACGAAGTACTCGGTGTTGAAGAAGCCGGTGGTGTCCGTTCCGTCGTCGGGCCGGCCGATCTGGCTGACGACCTGCGTGACCTCGGGAAATGAGGAGAGGACGACGCGGGCGTGGTCGGCGACATCGCGGCTCTCCGTCGGCCCGGTGCTGGGCGCGAGCGAGCCGCGAACCCAGATGGCGCCCTCATCGAGGTGCGGCAGGAACTCGGAGCCGATGGCCCCGCTGAAGCAGGAGGAAGGCGGCAAGGCCGAGCATGAGGACGGCGGCGCCGAGCGGGACAGCTTTGTGCTCGATGGCCCAGGCGACGCGTCCTTGCGATAACGCTGCGGTCAGCCAGCGCAGGAGCGGGGTTTTCCCACTCGGTGGCGCCCTTGCGGAAGAGAAAGCTGGCGAGGACCGGCGCGACGAGCATGGAGAAGACGAGCGCGCCGAGGAGGGCGAAGGCGACGGTCCAGGCCATGGGCTTGAAGAGCCGGCCTTCGACCGATTGCAGCGTGAAGATGGGCAGGTACGCGGTGATGATGATCGTGATGGCGTAGAAGACGGGCCGCTGGACCTCGTGGGCGGCCTGGCGGATCTGCTCCATCGCGGTCTGGTTGGGATCGCGCTTGTGGCTGAGATGGCGGACGATGTTTTCGACCATCACGACGGCGCCCTCGACGACCATGCCGAAGTCGAGCGCGCCGAGCGAGAGGAGGTTCGCCGGGATGTGGCTGAGGTCGAGACAGATCGAGGCGAACAGGAGGGAGAAGGGGATCGTGATGGCGACGATGAGCGCGCCGCGGAGGTTGCCGAGAAACAGAAAGAGAATGATGGCGACGAGGACGATGCCCTCGGTAAGGTTGTGCAAGCACAGTGTGCGTCGTGAGTTCGAGCAGGGTGCTGCGGTCGAGAAACGGAGCGACGGTGACGCCCTTCGGAAGGATGCGCTCGTTCAGCTCCTTCACCTTCGCGTGAATGCCATTGAGGACCTTGTCGGAGTCTTCGCCTTTCTGGAGGAGGACGATGCCCTCGACCACATCGTCATCGTCGACGAGCTTGCCATCATGACGACGATAGGTCTTGCCGACCTGGCCGAGCCGGATCTTCGGGCCCTCGCTGGACCGTAGCGATATCCGAGACCCGGAGAGCGGTGCCGTTCTGCGTCTTGAGGACGGTCTTCTCGATGTCCTGCACGCCCGTGAAGAGGCCGACCTCGCGGACGTTGATCTGCTGGTCGCCCTGCTCGATAAAGCTTCCGCCGGCGTTGACGTTGTTGGCGGCGATCTGCTGCTTGACCTGCGCGATGGTGAGCCCGTAGGAGACAAGCTTTTCTGGGTTGAGAATTATCTGGTACTCGCGCGTTAGGCCGCCGAAGCTGGAAACATCGACGACGCCCGGAACGGAGCGGAACTGTTTCTCGAGAGTCCAGTCCTCCAGGCTCTTCAGCGCCATGGTGTCGTACTGCGGATTAGAGCTGCGGAGCGTGTACCAGAAGATCTGCCCGACGGGGCTCCAGTCGGTGCCGATCTGCGGCTGGAGCCCAGTGGGAAGGGTCACCTGGGAGAGGCGTTCCAGCGACCTTCTCGCGGTTCCAGTCATTGACGCTCTCGTCGTCGAAGATCATGGTCACGCTCGAGAGCCCGGCGAGCGAGGTGGAGCGAAGATGCGTCATGTGGGGGATGCCCGCCATGACGATCTCGAGCGGAACGGTGACCTGCTGCTCCACCTCTTCGGCTGCGCGGCCGGGCCATTGCGTGATGACCGTGACGTAGTTGTTGGCGACGTCGGGGTAGGCCTCGACCGGGAGGTTGTGGAAGGAGATAGCGCCCCAGCCGAACAGGAGGACGGCGAGGACGAGAATGATGAAGCGGTTATTGAGCGCGAAATCGACGAGCGCGCGGATCATTACTGGGCCGCCGTGTTCTGCAGCTCCAGTGCGTTCGCGACGACCTGCTGTCCCGCGCTCAGCCCGGAGAGGACTTCGACCAGGTTGCCCTCAAGAATGGAGCCGGTTTTGATCTGTACGCGACGAAAGTCTCCGGTCGTGTCCAGGGGCTGAAAGACGAACTCCTGATCGTGGAGGCGGAGGACAGCCGTTGCGGGCACGACCACCCGCTGCTCCGGCCGCAGGGCGCGAAACGTCGCGCTCGCGAACATGACCGACGCGAAGGGTATTGTCCGGGTTGGGGACCTGAATGCGTACCTTGGCGGTGCGGAGCGTGGGGTCAAGCACTGCGCCGATGTCCGAGATCGTCCCTGTGCGGACCTTGTCGGGAAAGGCGTTGAGCCGGATCTCCGCCTGCTCGCCGAGGTGCACGGTGGCAAGGTCGTTCTCGTATACGTCGCAGACGACCCATACGTGGGAAAGGTCCGCAACGAGAAAGGAGCCGGCCGCGCCGGCATACGTTACGCCAGCGGCACCGGCCGCGGCTGTGTTCTGGCTGATGACGATGCCTGACGCAGGGGAGTAGACGCGCACGGTATCGCTGGGGTGGTTCTTGTCGACGCCAAGGATGCGGAGCTGCTGCTTCCGTAGCGGTCAGCGCGGCGCGCGCATCGTCTTCGCCGTTCTGGGCGATCTCGAGCTGACTCTGCGCGATCGCTCCCTTGTCGTAGAGGAGCTTGTCGCGAGCTAGGACGACGGCCGTCAGGTGCTCGTCTGCAACAGCCTTAAGGTAGCTGCCGAAAGCCTGGCTAACATCAGTCGACTGAACCTCCATGATGAGCTGGCCCTTGTGGACGATCTGGCCGAGACCCACGTGTAAGGCAACAACCCGACCGTTCGCGAGGGGCACGATGGGGATCTCGCGAGAGGGGTCCGGCTGTATGGTGCCGGTCACATTGAGGGTGGCGACGGACTGGCGGGTGACGGAGGGGACGAGAAGGAAGCGCTGCGCGTTGTCGACGTGGACGCTATCGGATCCACCGCCGGGAACGACGGTCGGATTCGTTGGTGGTGCTTCAGCTGCTTCGCGATTGGCTGGCTTACGACCACAGCCGGTCAGCAGTGTGGCTGAACAAAGCAGGAATAGTCCAAGATATCGAATGGGCAGCGTAAGCATCGGATACGGTATTGTTCTTCCAATTTCTTCAACACCCAGCGTCTTCAAGGGCGTGCGACTATCACGGACTGTCGACAGTTTACGATGCTTCCCATAGGTGTATTGCGAAGTTTATCGACTCGCGGCTTGAACGCTGCAAAGCCCTCAGTAACTCGAAAAACAGAAAAGCTTCCTGAGAGATGCGGGATGATGCGGTCTGAACTCAAACGTGTTGAATGCCCATGTCGCAATCGGTTGCATAAACCTGCCCTACAGAGAAAGCTGCCCGCGAATCGATTTTATCTGGTGTTCCGGGATACCCCTTGGTGTTAGACGGTGATTGGACGCTTGTACCGCGAGAATCGAACATGTGCCAGTTTTCGATGGACGAATGCTGAGTCGATCTCGTCATCATCTTGGGCAAAGATCACGGATTGGCCCGCCCCAGCCCGGGAGTATCCTGCACTTGCATGAGGCTGCCGCCCACACCTGAACAGCGCTTTGCCGAAGGCCAACACCGGCGCAAGGAAATGCGAAGGACCGCCCACGCTGCCTGGGCGGCCGGACTCCGCAAATCATCACCTTCAGACCTGTTACAGCAGTCCATGAAGGCGCGTGTTCCCTCGTTGATCTCCCTCAAGTATGAGCGGATGGCCGAGTCGCCGTTCAGCTTCTTCCGCGGCGCTGTCCCCGTAATGGCGTACGACCTCTCCCTGTCACCGAACACCGGCCTCATCAACCAGATCTGCGGAGATGCACACATTCGCAATCTTGGCGCCTATGCAGCTCCGGACGGGCGGCTCGTCTTCGACATCAATGACTTCGACGAGACTATTCAAGGTCCGTTCGAGTGGGACGTGAAGCGGCTTGCAACGAGCATCATCCTGGCCGCCAGGCAGGGGGGCTCCAAAGCCGGTGCTGATGGCGAGGCAGCCCAGGCATTTCTTCGTAGATACTGCCGCCTGATACAGAGCCTTGCAACTATGACCGTTCTCGACATCGCCCGCTTCCAGGTCCATCGATTGCGTGATGTTGAACCAGTTTCGGACATCCTGGGTAGAGCCGAACGGTCCACTCCGATGCACATCCTCGAGACTCTCACGGAACCCGCGGGCATTGTGCACAGGAGACGAAAGGCCAAGTCAGGTCTGACCAAAATCGCTAAGCATCCGGCGAAGCCAGTTCCTGCAGAGAACACAAAGAAGAGCCCGGAAGGAACCGCGCGTGTTTTCAGGTCGGCTCCTCCCATAATGGAGCGTATTACCGGAAAGGCGGCGCAACGGATCCTGGACGGCCTTGTCACGTACCGGGACAGTTTGCAGCCGGAACGCCAGCACTTCCTCGATCTGTTCCGCCCGCTCGACGTCGCCTTCAAGGTCGTGGGTACCGGGTCCGTAGCCTTGCGCGATTACTGCGTTTACCTGCAAGGCAACGGCTCCGACGACCCCCTCTTCCTGCAGATCAAGGAAGAGACGGCCTCCGCCTATCTACCGTACCTTGGTGCGACCCCGGTTGCTCCCCATAACGGGCGCCGGGTCGTGGACGGCCAACGCGCAATGCAACTGCAGTCCGACCCGTTCCTCGGTTGGACGAGCATCGATGGTCGTGACTACCTGGTACGGCAGCTCAATGATCACAAGGCCTCCATTGATGTCGAAGGTCTAAGCGGTGCGGCCCTCATCGCATATGCCACTGTCTGTGGCGAGATCCTGGCACGAGGTCACGCACGCTCCGGAGATGCCTGTGCCTTGGCGGGCTACGTTGGACGCTCTGGTCGTTTCGAGGAAGCAATCCTGAAGTTCGCTTCCGCGTACGCGGATCAAACGGAGCGCGACTGGAAACAGCTCGTCCGCGCACGTCGCAAGTAGCCCGGAGAACGGAATCGGAAACGCGAGCAAAATCGCGAAAGGAAAGATCGCTTGATAGTGCCTTCGGACGTGACCCAATCAGAACACCTCGCTCCATCACTCTTCGCGACGAAACGACTGCTGATGGCGTGCGCCCTTGGGGGTGTAATCGGCCTCGAGCGCGAGTGGCGGCACAAAGACTCAGGGCTGCGGACCAATATGCTGATCTGTATAGGTGCGGCCCTATTCACCATGATGAGCGCGGCCCTGGCAGGGGACGGGACACCCGACAAGAGTCGCGTCGCCTCGAACATCGTCCAGGGAGTGGGCTTTCTGGGTGCTGGCCTCATTCTGCATACGAAGAGTCGCGTTGTTGGTCTCACCAGTGCCGCGACAGTATTCGTGGTCGCAGCCATCGGCATGACGTGCGGTGCAGGGCTTTACGTCCAGGCTCTGTTTGCCACCGCAATCCTCCTGCTTGCGTTGCAGGCTGTAGGCGTTCTCGAAGACAAACTAGGATGGAAACGATTTCCGAAGCTCTATGAAGTGCGCGCCGAGGTGGGCTCAGCGCCGTCGAGCGAGTTGGTCGCGCCAGCGCATCTCGAGGCTCTCACCGTGCAGCGCGAGGCAGCGCTTCACCGGGTGTTCACCGCGATATTGAAGGTGCTGGATAGCGCAGGGATGCCGTTGCACGTACTTGATCGTGACAACGTCGCGGGACTGGAACGAGTTTCATTCTCCGTCATGGCTACGCGCAAAGCCCATGCTCAGATCCTCAGAGACCTTAAAGCAAGCGACGCAACGGATCAGGTGATTGTATTTCAGGATGAGGGCGAGTGAGATAAGCATCGCGCCGTAGAGGATGAGGCGGTTCGGAAGAGACCCCAGCTTTGGGAGCGTTCGTACAACGCGGCCCGGCCTACTCCCGGACCGCATCGGCTTCACAGTGCGAATGGATTACGGCAGCTTGGTGTTATTCGTCGTCCGACTCTGGATCCTCATCTCTGGACCTGTGGTCGGGCCTTTCGAATAGATCCGACATCACCTTAACATCTGCGTCGCAGGCATGGTTGAGGCACGGGAGACCGAAGCCAGCTTCAAGGGTCTTCAGAAGGGAAAAATGGTTGTAGTAGGTGTGGCTCTGCTTCCCGGTCGTACCGTAGTTCGTTTCAACAAGGAGCATGACCTGATTCGTATTTGGAGCGGTTGAGTAGTCGTTCTCATCCCAGAGGACGACGATTGCGTTTCGGCCGTCTTTCCATGCGGAAGACTTCTTGATCGAGCGTACGATCCGTTCGACGGACACGTCGCCTCGGTAGATCAGAGCAGGATTGAGCCCAGCCTGAGTGCCGTTGTCCGAGGGGTCACCCGCGCAGAACGGACCCGCGTTTCCACGGCCGTGCTGGTCATTGCACTGATTCGGAGCAATGAACGAGAACGAGGGGACCCGACCGGATCCAAGATCGTCGTAAAGCCCTCGAGGGCCATCAAAGTCGACGGTGTTCCTCAGGCTGAGACGAGGGTCATAGCCTTCCTGGATATCGCGGAAGTAAGCGAACGGATTGTGCTTCACTGCATAAAGAGCGACCAGTTCGGATTCCGTGAGGGGTGGTGTCAGCGCGGGTTTAATTTTGGAGAAATCGGTAAGGTTCGAATAGACCCCGTCCGCGATGTTCACACGATCCACGCCCGAAATCGGAATGCTTTCCTGGTAACTCTTCCAGCTGAGACCCGCAGCTACGAGTTGGTCAGCTATCGTCTTCCCCACGATATTCTTGTCAGCCGGTATCGAACGCTTGCCGTCGATGTTGTTATCGCCAGGCGCCCCTTGAGTCTCGTTGGTAATGTCGACTGCCGGTGTTGAGGCGTCAGTACCCTCCCCGTAGATGGGGCAGATGAGACCAGTACGTGGGTTGTCCGTGGCGGTGATGCCGGTGGCCAGGTTGGGCATGCAGGAGGAGCTGTGCCAATCGGGGTAGTTATCCGTATGAACACCGAAATTGGACCCGCCTACAACCTCGAGATAGTTGGTGAGGCTGGGGTGCGCGATTGCGAAATAGTTACTCGCGAGGTTGGTCGTCTTCGCCAGGTGATTGATGAAGGGTGCGTTGGGATTGTGGAGGATCTGCGAGTAACCGTGATTTTCCATCATGATCACGAACACATGCTCGAGGTGGGGAATATCCTGGGGAACCGGACCCTGCTGCGCGCCAGCAGCCGCAGCGAACAGGGTAGTAGAGAAGCCGATCGAAGCGGCCTTGAGCAACGTCATTGAGAATCCTTCGCGGGGCGAAATTGTCCGTTCCCAACATTACGGGGGCGTGACAAGGGCAAGCTTAGGCAGGCTTCATCAAGAGCACGTTACCGGGGTGTTAACGATTGGCAAGACCTGCCGAGGAGCACTCGTCCTGTGTCCTTGCATGGTCCGTTATCTCATCAACACCCAAGCCGTTCGGGGGGAAGGGAATAGCTGGGGTACGCGCACCAGCACAGCGCGTCGAAGCAGGTACCCACGACAGAGTCGTTGCGGGTAACCTGCTTCGCATCAGAACCGCTTGCCCCTGTGAAGAACCTTGGTAGCCGGATCGAGGACTATAGAGCGCGCGGTCTCTATAGATCTGATCCGCGGCCCCGAGGGCAAGTAGATCAGCCTCGCGCCAGCTTACGGCGGAGGGTTCCGGCTACGCCCAGCATCCCCGTGCTTAGCAGGATGAGGCTCGACGGCTCTGGTGTCTGGGCGGTGCCGATGAACTCCTGTGGCTGTCCGTTGGTCCAGCCTGTCTGGTCGGTCGTCGGAACATACAGGGAGAACTTCGAGAAGAAGCCGGAGTTGATCAGGGTCTGGTCGGTGGCCATCAGGAGGCCCGTCGCAGCAAGAGCCTGCGCACTCGCGTCAAAACCTGCATTTCCATTTGCACCAGTCGGATCGAAGATGCTCCAGACCGCATATTGAACATCGGCGTTTGAGGCGGAGCCAAGCTGCGAGAAGATCCAGGCGTCCGCCCGGTAATCAGCCGAACTCACGGAGCTATCGAGCGGTACTCCGGTGATGGCTACGTTCCAGGTTTCACCAAAGGCGATTGAGCGGTCGAGGTTCAGGCACATCAGGGAGGTCAAGCTCGAAGAGCTGTCCACGACTAAAGTTATACGGGTAAACATACTCTCCACCCACACTCTCACCACCGGTAGAGACAAGCTGCAGGGTATCTGCGACTGCGGGAATGGCTGCGGACCCAAGACCAAAAGATAGAGCAAGTACTGCAAGTAGGCTTTTCAAGTAATCTCCATGCCGCTTCAGCGACACTGCGGATTGTTGCAACTTGCGTGCCAAACGAGAATCACACGAAAGCGGGCCAAAACGCCTCGTTCATTAGAACTTCATGAGCTGCTTCGCGTCATGGGAGGTACGCACTGGCGAGGTCTTTTCCCCGGCACATGGAAATCAAGTTCCTTCTGCGTGATCAATCACATCGCGCATGGCGGAAAGAGAAACGCTGAGCCGTACCGGTCCGAGTAGCCGTGCCCTCCATCGTTCGATCACGACTGCTCTCCCGGATGCCTGCGTGAAGATGCCGCGTCCTTACCCCGCCCGCGCTCATCCAAATCTGCGTCGTTTCCAAAGGAGCAACAAGCATGTTCGCAGTTATGGGAATCACCGGCAACGTCGGCGGCGCAATCGCACACACCCTCCTCCAGCATGGCAAGCAAGTCCGTGGCATAGTGCGCGAGGAAGCCCGGGCGCAAGCATGGAAAGATAGAGGCGTCGAACTTGTTACCGCCAACTACGACGAAAACCTTACCGCCGCCTTCACCGGGGTCGAAGGCGTCTTCGCCATGATCCCGCCCAACATGGCCCCCGATCCTGGATTTCCCGACAGTGTCGCCCGCATTGCAGCTATTAAAAAGGCCATCCTCTCCGCCAAACCGCCAAGAGCCGTATTCCTCTCCTCCATCGGCAGCGAAAAGACCCTCAGGCCTTGGCCTCATCACCGCCACTCACATGCTCGAGCAAGAGCTCGGCAACACTGGGATTCCCAGCGTCTTCCTCCGCGCCGGATCTTTCATGGAGAACATCATTCACAGCATTCCCGCGGCCCGCGCCACCGGCAAATACTTCGCCTTCTACGTGCCCCTGGCGAAGCCCTACCCCCTCGTCGCCACAGCAGACATTGGCCGGATCGGCGCTGAGGCCCTGCTTCAGTCCTGGCAAGGCAATCGCATCATCGAAATCTCCGGACCCACCTACTACTCCTCGAACGACGTCACCGCCGCTCTCGAACAGGCCCTGGAACGGCCCATCACCGGCGTCGCCGTCCCCCGTGAGACCTGGGTTGACGCCATGGCCCAGCACGGCATTCCAGCCGAGCGCTCCGGCGCCTACATTGAAATGCTCGACAGCTTCAACTCCGGCTGGATCGACTTCGGCGTCTCAAACACCGAACACATTAAAGGCACCGCGGAGCTTCTCAACACGGTCAAATCCCTCGCGACAAAATCAAGCTGATCCGGGATCCTGCGTTAGCCCTTTCCCGACTACCGAAGGGGCCCTTAGTCAAGCTCCCTGGGGGAGCAGAATAAAGAAAGCAATTGCGCAGGGCCGCCGATCCGGTCCTGCGCAAATCCTCATACCCCTGTTTGTGTGCTTCATCCCACAGCTGCAAACCCTACTCTCCCGACTCCATCTTCTTCTCCTGGTACTGCCCGATGTGCGAGTAGATCTCCTCCGGAAATTTGAGGTTCCGGTAGAGGTTTCCGCAGTCCGGATCCTCCGGATTCGGCAGTATCGGAAACTCCTGCTGCGCCTGCCACTCCACAATGCGCGCACGCTTCGGCGGGTTGTAGTCCCGCCCCTCCACCTGCCGCAGCATCAGGCGCGCCTGCTCATCGTCGAAATCCTGATCCTTCGTCATCCAGGCCAGCACCTCGTCGTGCGGCATGAAGTGCCTCGCCACCATCGCAAATACCAGCCGCCCGTAGTGCCCGATATCCTTCCCATCCGCGAGCGAATCCAGCAGATGCGCCATCATCGAGTCCTTGCGCAGCTCCGCCTCTCCGCCCTCAAGCTTCGCCTCGTCCCCCGCCGAGCTCGGTGAGGCGGGCGCCTTCGTCTCCTCGGCATCCCTCGCCTTTACCCCGTCCGCATCCGGTACAGAGGCCTTCGTCCCCGGTGCCCCATTCGACGCGGAAGCAACGCTCGCACCGCCCTTGCCCGCCTTCAACTTTGCCAGCTCGGCCTCTGCCTGCTCGGCCCGCTCCGTCAGCTTGCGCAAAGCCTCAGCCTGCTCGTCCATCACCACCGGCTTGTCCAGAACAACCTCTCGCTCCGCCATCCATCCCTCCATTACGCTTTTTCTTCGCCTTTAGAGAGATGAAGCTTGACCCGCCCGCGTTGCCAGCCTCCATCCGAAGATTCGTCGCCGCTGAACAATCTCGCGCCGCTTTTCAATGCCCGAGCAGCGCGAATGCCTCATCCACCGTCCTCGCCACCAGCACGATCCCCCGGCTTTCCCCCCGCAGCAGCCCCTCGTGCACCGCGTGATCCATCCAGCCCAGCAGCGCATCATAGAAGCCCGCGATATTCACAAGCACGATCCGCTTCGCATGCAGCCCCAGCGTCTGCCACGCCAGCACCTCGAACATCTCCTCCATCGTCCCAAACCCACCCGGCAGTATCAGAAACGCATCCGCCTTGTCGCCCATCATCGCCTTGCGCGTGTGCATCGTGTCGACTACATGCAGCTCGCTGATCCCTTGATGCGCCACCTCCATATCGACCAGCACCTCGGGGATAACGCCCACAACCCGCCCTCCTCCTCCAAGGCACGCATCGGCCACGGCCTTCATCAGCCCCGAGTCCGACCCTCCGTAGATCAGTCCGATCTTTCGCCTCGCCAGCCCGCTGCCAAGCTCTTCCGCTGCCTTCTCGTATGCGCCGTTCGCGCCCATCGCGCTCGCACAAAACACCGCCACATTCTTCACCGTCATAGGCTCGAGCATACCAACGGCCCAACCCTTCCCCAACAGCGGAACGGCCGCCGCCATCACCGGCAGCGGCCGCAAATCCTGGCCCGTAATACGAGAACCCCGGTCGTTACCTCATGCCGATCGTCACACCACTCAGACTTGTCGAAACCTGCGCCAGCACGTCGCCGCTCTTGTGCGTGGTCGTATCGCCATCCGCAACCACCTTCGTCCCTACCGGCAGCTGCACTTGAACCGACTTGCCCGCGTCGATCGTCATCGAGCTCTCTCCCGCCTTCACCTTCATCGACACCGCAGAGTCGTTGCGCAGGTTGAACTTCACCAGCTTGGTCTTTGAAAACATCGCGTGCACCGGCACAGGAATCGTCGCCGGCGCAGCATATACAGCTTCAGCCGCAAACATCGAGGCCACGGTAACAGAGATCGCACACATCATCCGACGGTTCATAACAGCTCCCATTTGCTCCAGATTTCGACGGGATCTCTGCCATGGTTCAGTGAAGCGCGTCGTACATCCATCTACGCAGGCGGTCGCGTCTGGTTCCCAGTCACCGCAACATTCTTCTGCTCTTAATACGTCGCACCAACACGCGCGAATCGCGCAAAACTTACCCAGCCCCGACCTGCCGACGATCTCGTCGCCACCCTCAACCCCGCCTGATGTCCCCATCTCCCTACCGCATAAAATAGAGGTTGGAGCCCCGTTGACCGACCTCACCGCCAATATGAATCCGCCGCAGGCCGAGGGCGTCACCACCGTCGATGGCCCCGTCCTCCTCCTCGCCGGCGCAGGCTCCGGCAAAACCCGCGTCATCACCCATCGCATCGCCTACCTCATCGAGCAGCGCGGCGTCTCCCCCGACGCCATCCTCGCCGTCACCTTCACCAACAAGGCCGCGAAAGAGATGGCCGAGCGCGTCGAAAAAATCCTCGGCCACTCCTCCCTCGCGCAGCCCACCCTCGCCACCTTCCACTCCTTCTGCGTGCGCGTCCTCCGCCGCGATATCGAAGCCCTCCGCGTCAACGGCAAGGGCCTCACCCGCACCTTCGCCATCTACGACGAGACCGATCAGCAGGCCGTCGTCAAGCAGGCCCTCAAGCGCCTCGCCATCGACGACAAGTCAGCTCAAGCCGCGCGTCGCCCTCGGCCGAATCTCCTGGGCCAAGAACCACATGATCGACCCCCAGGAGTACTTCCTCGCCTCCACCAACCCGCATGGAAGAGAAGATCGCCCACATCTTCGAGATCTACCGCAAGGAGCTCTTCAAGGCCAACGCCCTCGACTTCGACGACCTCCTGCTCGAAACCGTCCGCCTCCTCAAGACCGACGCCAACGTCCGCGAAAAGTACAACCGCCGTTACAAATACCTCATGATCGACGAGTACCAGGACACCAACCGTCCCCAGTACGAGCTCATGAAGCTCCTCGGCGGCGCACGGCAACGTCTGCGTCGTCGGCGATGAAGACCAGTCCATCTACTCCTGGCGCGGCGCCGACATCAAGAACATCCTCGAGTTCGAAAAAGACTTCCCCGAAGTCCAGACCATCCGCCTCGAGCAGAACTACCGCTCCACCCAGGTCATCCTCGAAGGCGCCTCCGCCGTCGTCGCGCAGAACACCCAGCGCAAAGGCAAGAACCTCTGGACCTCCCGCGAAGGCGGCTCGCTCATCGGCTACTACGAGGCGCCCGACGGCGAGAACGAAGCCCTCTTCATCGCCGATCGCATCCAGCGCTACATCAGCGACGCCGGCCAGCAGGTCGACCTGCCCCCGCTGCGCCGTCCTCTACCGCACCAACTCGCAGTCGCGCCTCGTCGAAGAGGCGCTCCGCCGCTACGGCATCCAGTACCACATGGTCGGCGGCTTCTCCTTCTACGACCGCGCCGAGGTCAAGGACATCCTCAGCTACATGAAGCTCGTGCAGAACCCGCACGACTCCATCGCCCTCGCGCCGCGTCGTCAACTCCCCCCCGCGCGGCATCGGCAAAACCACCATGGAGACCCTCGAGCGCATGGCCCTCTCCACCGGCATCAGCACCTGGGACGCCATCGGCCGCGCCATCGAAGACCGCCTCCTCCCCGCCGCGCGCCCTCACCGCCCTCGAGCGGCTTCCGCCGCCTCATCGACGACGCCCGCGCCATGCTCGGCCCCGACTTCGCCGACAAGCCCTCACGCAGGATGCCACGGCTCAGACGCTCATCCAGACCCGGCCCGTGCAGCCCACCGCAAGTTCCGACAGCGCCGAGTCACCGACTTCGAGACCGCCGACTTCACCTCGACAACTGACGAACGAAGACACCGACTTCGACTCCGACGCATTCGCAACCGAACCAGTCACAAATCCAACGTCACGCGAACGACGCCGACACCACCTTCGACACCAGCTTCAACTTCGGCTTCGACTTCGGCCCCTCCGAAGAGATCTCCACCATCGCCCCCGAAAACGCACACCGACAACGACGCCGCCCACGGCATCCAGTCCGCGACACATCGACGCCGCCAGCTTCAACCCCTTCGCCCCCGTCCTCCTCAAGTCCAGCGCCATATCCAGACGCCAGCCGCCCAGCCGCCGCCGCAGCCAGAACGCCGCCGCAGACGAACTCCCGCCAGACCGCAGCCGAGCCGCCACCCTTCCGCAAACCCGGCGACCCCGCCACCCTCCCCGAACTCATCAAGTTCCTCAACGACCGCTCCGGCTACATCCGCGCCCTCGAAGACGAAGCCACACCCGAATCCTTCTCCCGCATCGAGAACCTCAAAGAACTCGCCAACGCCGCCCAGGACGCCACCTCCCGCGGCGAGATCCCTCGCCGAGTTCCTCGACCACGCCGCCCTCGTCTCCGACGCCGACCAGCTACTCCGCCGAAGCCCGCGTCACCCTCATGACCCTCCACGCCGCCAAGGGCCTCGAGTTCCCGCTCGTCTTCCTCGCCGGCATGGAAGAAGGCCTCTTCCCCCACTCCCGCACCTTCACCGACCCCACCGGCCTCGAAGAAGAGCGCCGCCTCTGCTACGTCGGCATGACCCGCGCCATGGACACCCTCGTCATGACCCGCGCCCGCTACCGCCGCCGCTACGGCTACGACATGCCCGAGGCCTCCATCCCCTCGCGCTTCCTCGAAGAAGTCCCCTCCCGCCTCGTCGAAGACCTCGGCAGCCCCGCCGCCCGCCCGCAGTTCTCCACCTCCGATCACTACGCGACGACTCGCTACCTCCAGCGCGGCGCCTACTCCACGCCCTACCCCGGCGCCAGCCGCTTCCGGCGCCGGCACAGCCACGACGACGAAGACAGGCGACCGCCACTACAGCTACGAGGACGACAGCCAGGAGCCCGCAGCCGCCGCACCGGCGCCGCCGCGCGCGGCATCACCGCCAACCGCACACCCGCCTCCGGCTCCATCGACAACATCGCCAGCTTCTTCGCCACCGCGGCCAGGCCCAGCCCGGCACAAGCCCGGCAGAAGTTCTCCCGCCCCAAACTCGACATCCCCGCACCCACCGGCAACACCGGCCTCAAGCAGGGAGCCCGCGTCCGCCATCCCAAATATGGCGAAGGCACCGTCTTTCGGCGCGAAGGAGACGGAGACGACGCGAAGATTACAGTACAATTTCAATAGCACGGCGTGAAGAAGCTGGTGGAGAAGTTCGCCCAGCTGGAACGCCTCTAAGCGTCCCGCAGCGCCCATAGCCGCCCGAAATCATTCCGGAAGATAAAGACAAGCACATTCATGGCAAACACCAAAGCATCACCGACAACGACGAGCGCAAGAAGATCAAGCGCGCCGCCCGCAAGAAAGCCGCCCCCAAGGCACCCCGCACCGGAGCCCGCGGCGAAAACAAGGCCAAGTCAAGAAGGCATCACGCGGCACAGCCAAGCGATAAACGCTCGCTCCGAAGCACGCCTGGGCACTGTGTCCGCAACCAACGGCCGCCAGGCACCGAGACCTCCTCGGGCATCGGCATCCAGATCTGCAGTGTGACGTACCGGTCGCCACTCCTCCGATCCAATCCGCTTCGCAGGAGCACACCCGCTGCCCCGACAGATCTTCGCCACCAAGTCCATCGACAAGCTGATCTCCGACTCCGAGCGCCCCGAGCACGCCCTCCGCAAGACCCTCGGCCCCGTCTCGCTCACCGCCCTCGGCATCGGCGCCGTCATCGGCTCCGGCATCTTCACCGTCATCGGCACCGCCATCGGCGGCAACCCCGCCAAGCTCGCCACCTGGACCGACTCGCCCGTCATCGATCTCTCGCTGGCCTCCACCACGGAGCGCGTCGCCGGCCGCCCCGGCGCCGGCCCCGCCCTCGCCCTCTCGCTCGTCCTCGTCGCCATCGTCTGCGCCCTCACCGGCCTCTGCTACGCCGAGCTCGCCAGCATGATCCCCATCGCCGGCTCCGCCTACACCTACACCTACGCCACCCTCGGCGAGCTCGTCGCCTGGATCATCGGCTGGGACCTCATCCTCGAGTACGCCTTCTCCAACATGAGCGTCTCCGTCGGCTTCGCCGCCCACGTCGTCGACCTGCTCGACTGGCTCGGCATCCACCTCGACCCCAAGTGGCTCTCGCCCGCCTACCTTCCCCTCGGCCTGCAGGACCTCGCCGGCAAAGACATCTTCGCCCCCGGCTGGCACTTCGGCTTCGACATCCCCGCCTTCCTCATCGTCCTCCTGCTCACCGTCGTCCTCGTCCGCGGCATCCGCGAGTCCGCCCGCACCAACAACATCATGGTGCTCGTCAAGATCTGCCGCCATCCTGCTCTTCGTCTTCTTCGGCATCTCCTTCATCCACCCCGCCAACTACCACCCCTTCTCGCCCAACGGCTTCTCCGGCGTCCTCGCCGGCGGCTCCATCATCTTCTTCACCTACATCGGCTTCGACTCCGTCTCCACCGCCACCGAAGAGTGCAAACCCCCGCAGCGCGACGTCCCCATCGGCATCATCGCCACCCTCGTCGTCTGCACCATCCTCTACATCGGCGTCGCCGTCGTCCTCACCGGCATCGTCCCCTGGCAGTCCATCGCCGGCGACGGCGCCCCCGTCGTCAACGCCCTCAAGCGCGTCTCGCTCACCCCCGGCGGCCACCGCCTCCACTGGGTCCGCCTCGCCGTCCTCCTCGGCGCCATCGTCGGCATGATCTCCTCCATCCTCGTCTTCCAGCTCGGCCAGGCCCGCGTCTGGTTCGCCATGTCCCGCGACCGCCTGCTCCCCGACGTCTTCTCCCGCGTCCACCCCCGCTTCCGCACCCCCGCCTTCGCCACCTGGGTCGCCGGCATCCTCGTCGCCATCCCCGCCGGCCTCTTCGACGTCGGCACCTTCGCCGAGATGTCCAACATCGGCACCCTCTTCGCCTTCGTCCTCGTCTCCATCGGCGTCATCGTCCTCCGCTACAAAGACCCCACCCGCCACCGCGGCTTCCGCGTCCCCTTCGGCCCCGTCATCCCCGTCCTCAGCATCGCTCTTCTGCATCCTCCTGATGGCCGGCCTCCCCGCCATCACCTGGCTCCGCTTCTTCGTCTGGCTCGTCATCGGCCTCATCGTCTACTTCTTCTACAGCCGCAAACGCAGCGAGTTCTACCGTCCCGCAGTAGCATGTTCCTTCCCGCCCCGCCCTCCTCTTCGCCGCAGCTCTGGCCTTGGCACTCTCGCATCAGCCCTCACCCAGAATGCCCTGGGAGTCGACCCTCGCCGCCGTCCCTCCCCAGCCGATCATCGAGCTCCGCGACGGACAGCAGCTCGTCAACTTCGATCTCCTTTCGCAAAGCCTCCCCGCGGAGCCTCTCGAAGTCGTCGCCCTGCGCCTCTCCGTCTTCGACTCCAGCGGACCGCCTCGTCCTCAAGCGCGAGCTCAACCAGAACGGTCACCCTCCTGCCCTGGACATCATCGGAGATCGTCTCCTCGCCCCCAAAGCCGTCATCGATCTCTTTCAGCCCTTTCCCCGCTTCGATCCTGACGTTCCGCTCCATCGCATACACATCGAGGTGCTTCTCTCGCGTCCGGATCACCCAATCCCGCCCGTGCCCCTCACCTCCGACGCCGTCGTGTCAGTCGATCTCTATCCCGCTCCTGCCAGGGCCGCAGCACCCTTCTGCCTACCTACTCGCGGCCTCACTCTGGTTCACGATGGTCACGACCTATCTCTCCCATCACCGCCGCTTCGATCTGTCCCGGCGCTTCGCCGAATCTCCCCGAACAGCCGTCAACGCGAACCTCTACGCCTACGACCTGATGCCGACGAACGAGCACGGAGATCTCTATCTTGGGCGATCCGTCCGTCAAAGAGAACTGGCTACCGTACGGCAAGCCCATCACCGCGCCCGAAGATGGCGTGGTCGTCGAAGCAACCGACGGTCTCCGCGACAACGCTTTCCAGGGAACAACCATCCTCTCTCCCCCAGGCTCGGACGCCGCCGATCCGAACGGCCTCGGGAACCACGTCGTCCTCCGCCACCCCGACGGACGCGTGAGCTGGCTGCTTGCACATGCGCCCCGGCTCGCTCACCGATCCATGCGGGCGATCACGTCCACCGCGGTCAGCAACTCGGAGAGATCGGCTTCTCAGGCGACTCGCTCTTTCCTCATCTGCACTACAACGTGACGGCGGGCGACCTCTACCCATCGCAGGGTGTTCCGTCGTACTTCCGCTCGTTCGTCCGCATGCTGGGCGGAACGCGAAAAGCCTTCAACGATCGAGAGCCAGGTCAGATCGATACCGGCGACCTCGTCGAAAGCACTGGATCCTGCAGCCTCGCGCAGCAACGCTACCGCGGCGCCGATCAAGCCGCCCGCCGTCGCCGCCCACTCATCAGGTAGACCGCCGCACGCAGCTCCAGAAGCGGATCGTCACTCGG
Source organism: uncultured Acidobacteriaceae bacterium (assembly GCA_963752655.1). Classification (GTDB taxonomy): domain Bacteria; phylum Acidobacteriota; class Terriglobia; order Terriglobales; family Acidobacteriaceae; genus Edaphobacter. The sequence goes on along the minus strand of CAVVZK010000010.1, from coordinate 19,981 downwards.
CGCAATCCCGTCCAGCCGCGGAATCGGATCGAAGATGATCTGCTTCTGCTCGTGCGCATCATCCGCCAGCGGAGCCGTCAGCGCCAGCGTCCCCAGCTCCAGCACCTCGCGATCCTCCGGCCACGAGATCGTCGCATCGTCCACCACGTCCCCCGCCGCCGCGAGCTGCACCATCACCTTGAACCGCACCGGCCCAGCTGCCACCCTCTGCCCAATCTCCTCGATCAGGTAGTCCGGCGCCTTCTCCTTCAACGCCGCCGCATCCAGGTGCTCCTCGCCCGCCTCCGGAACCATCCGGTACCGCCCGAACTGCACCTCCCCGGCAGCGTTCGTAAACTCCATCGCCGTCACGCCGAAGTACGCCTCTCGCGCATAGCTCGTCGGCGCGGGCTTCGGCATCTGCACGTAGCGCAGCGCCGCCGGATGCGACCCCAGAAACGCCCCCAGCGGCGACGCCGGGATGTTCTGACGGATCGCTCGTCGCGATCGCCCGCAGAAGCTCCAGGAACTCCCCGCCCGTCCGTGTCGGAAACCCATCGGCCGAGTGGCTCACAATGTCCGTGTGCACGCGGTACGCCCAGCATAAAACGTATCGCCATCCCGCGCGGATCCGCGTTTCCATCCGTTATCCGGAATCGCCGGCAGACCAGTCGAATTTGAAAATCGCACCAGCACTGGCACCTCGCCGCCGTTCAAATGCTGCGCCCGAGAGATCCGTGCCGCAAGCCCGGAAGGTGCAAACGTTCCCGTCAGCATCGTCCCTTTCGCATGGGCCGGGCGAAACCCCGGATGCAGGCCAAAGATCGCGTCAAACTGGCTCAGGATGTCCTGGCTCAGCGCCAGCAGCTTTTCATCGGTGGGTAGCGGCATCGTCGTTCACCTCGTGCAGAAGGTATCGGGGCCCGTCCGTCCACTCTCGCACACAAAATAGCCCGAGGCCCGAGTACGTTTCCGATTATTCGCGCAGATCCCCGCCCCTTCGCTTATCTCGGGATCAGCCCCTCCGCCCGCATCCGGTCGAACAGGTCGAAGAACGACTGCGGCGTGTCCTGGTGCGTCACAAACCCCAACCGCCGGCTCTTGGACATGTCATTCACGCACTCGATCTTCCTCCCGAGGTCCCCGTCCGTGTGCCACCACGAGGCCAGCCGGTTCACATCGCGCTCGCGCAAACCGTACCTCGCCGCAATCTCCGCCCAGGCCTCTGCCGCTCCGCTCATCCGCGGCTCAAGCGGAGCCCCGCCCGCAGGCGGACCCTCCGCCTCCACGCCGAAGTAAGCCGCCAGCTGCGGCCACAACCATCGCCACCGAAACACATCCCCGTTCACCACGTTGAACGCCTGGTCGCGCGCCCCCGGTGTCTCCGCCGCCCACTGGAGATGCTCCGCCAGCAGCCGCGCATCCGTCACATCTGTCAGTGAATTCCACTGCTCCACCGACCCCGGAAACACAAACGTCTCCCCCCGCTCCCGGCAAATCGTCGCATACACCGCCAGCGTCGACCCCATATTCATCGCGTTGCCCACCGCGTACCCCACAATCGTATGCGGCCGATGCACGCTCCACCCGAACCCCCTGCGCTCCGCCGCCCGAAACAGCACATCCTCCTGCGTGTAGTAGAAGTTCTCGCCGGGCAGCCGCGGCGTGTCCTCCCGAAACGGTGTCTCCGCCGCCGTCTGCCCATACGATTCAAACGGCCCAAGATACTGCTTCGTCCCCGTCACCAGCGCCGCATGCCGCAGCGTTCCCTTTGCTCCCTCGAGCCCCGCAAATACGTTCTCGACAATCCCGCCGTTCACCCGCACATTCTCCGCCTCCGTATCGTGCCGCACCCACGCGCTCACAAACACATCCGTCACCTCCTTGCCTCGCAGCACCCTTGCCACCGCGTCCCGATCCCGCAGGTCCGCACTCAATCCCTTCACGCCCTCCACCACCTGTGCCCCACGTGAAAGCCCCAGCACCTCCCATCCCTCATCCAGAAGCCGCTTCGCCAGGTTCTGCCCCACCACGCCCGTCGATCCCACCACCAGTGCCGTCCTCATGCCTTCGCCCATCGCCATCTCCCCTCCAAACCACACCTACACAGATGCGTAACCTCCCCGCAGGCACCACCGCAACTTCACCTCCCCAACCCCCAGCCAGGCCCGAACCGCCAGCAATCCGGCACTTCAGCCGGACCCAAAGCACCCGCCGTCTAAACTAACCACATGCCTCGCCGCCCTACCCCAAACCCCGACCCCCACACCTGGCTCCGCCACCTCCCCAAAGTCGAGCTCCACCTCCACCTCGAAGGCTCCATCACCCCCGCCACCCTCGTCGAGCTCTCGCACCGCAACGACCCCGTCCCCCTCACCCCCGAGCTCGCCGCCCGGCTCTACCGCTACGACGACTTCGCCAGCTTCCTCCTGACCTTCAAGGCCGTCACCGAGCGCCTCCACACCCCCGCCGACTACGACCTCATCACCTACAACATGGTCCGCGACCTCGCCGCGCCAGGGCGTCCGCCACGCCGAGGTCTACATCTCCTTCGGCATCCTCTACCGCTTCGGCCGCCTTGACGTCGACGAGGTCTTCGCCGCCATCGAGTCCGGCCGCATCCGCGCCGAGCAGGACTTCGGCACCACCGTCCTCTGGCTCATCGACGCCGTCCGCCACTTCGGCCCCGAAGAGGGCGCACGCGTCTTCCGCAAGGCCGCCGAACTCCGCCGCGACCACCCCTCCATCATCGGCATCGGCATCGGCGGCGACGAGGCCCGCGGCCCCGCCGAAGACTTCCGCGAGGCCTACGCCGAAGCCCGCGACGCCGGCCTCCACCTCACCGCCCACGCCGGCGAGTCCACCGGCCCCGAGTCCATCTGGTCCGCCATCAACATCGGCGCCGAACGCATCGGCCACGCCCTCGCCGCGCAACAACGACCAGGAGCTCATGGACATCCTCGCCGAGCGCCAGATCACCCTCGAGCTCAACCTCACCTCCAACCTCCGCACCGGCTGCTGCCCCCACATCGACCAGCACCCCCTCCGCCTCTACTTCGAGTACGGCCTCATGGTCACCCTCAACTCCGACGACCCACCCATGTTCGGCTCCGACCTCCTCAACGAGTACCTCCTCGCCCACACCCACTTCGAGCTCTCCCTCGAACAAATGCGCGAGCTCGCCGCCAACTCCGTCGAAGCCAGCTTCCTCCCCCCCGCCCGCAAGCTCTCCCTCCTCCGCGAGGTCGAGCAGTACGCCCCCTGACGCTAAACCTAAGATCCCCAACGGCTCGCACAAATTCGCCACTCTCATGCCCCCGCGGATTGCGATAGGAACTCCGCTTCGCGGCTTGTGACCCAAGCGCTCCTGCGCCGCTCCAACAAGGATGCGCCGCCGCTCACCAGAGTCCAAGCCTCACCTCGCCCTGAGTCCACCACTCCTATCTGCCACTCCTAACCACCACTCATCACCACTACTCACCACACCCACCCCTCAGACTTGTCATCCTGAGCAAAGCGAAGGACCCGCTTCTCTACCGCAACACTCGGCACCCTCCCATCATCACCCAACCTCACCCCAACCCCCACCAGAAAACCCTGTCATCCTGAGCGAGTGGCAGAGCCACGCAGCCGAAGGACCTGCGTCTCCGACCACCAAATCAGCCAAACCTCTCGTCCCTCGTTCAGACTTGTCATCCTGAGCAAAGAGAAGGCCCCGCTTCTCTACCGCAACACCCGGCACCCTCCCATCACCAACCAACCCCACCCAGAAAATCCTGTCATCCTGAGCGAAGTGGCAAAGCCACGCAGCCGAAGGACCTGCGTCTTCCCTAGCAGTTCTCGCGAACCGCCGGTGTACAGTTCTGCCCATGCCCGAACCCCTCCAAACCACCGTCTGCATCGTCGGCGGAGGCCCCGCCGGCATCGTCCTCTCCCTCCTCCTCGCCCGCCAGGGCATCGACGTCATCGTCTGCGAAAAGCACCGCGACTTCAACCGCGACTTCCGCGGCGACACCATCCACGCCGCCACCCTCCGCGTCATGGACGAGCTCGGCCTCCTCGAGCCCCTCCTCAAACTCCCGCACCAGCCCTCGACCACGCCGAAGCCAGCCTCGGCGGCCACTCCTACCCCGTCGCCGACTTCACCAGCCTCCCCAAACCCACCAACTTCGTCGCCCTCATGCCCCAGTGGGACCTCCTCGACTTCCTCTCCACCGAGGTCCGCAAGTACCCCAACGCCCGCGTCCTCATGGAGCACAAGGTCACCGGCCTCCTCCAGGCGCCCGGCCCAACACAGCCCCGCCCCCGCACCCTCGGCGTCCTCGCCGAAACCCCCTCCGGCCCCGTCGAGATCCGTGCCGCGCTCACCGTCGGCTGCGACGGCCGGCACGCCATCACCACCGACGCCGCCCACCTCGACCGCATCGGCCACGGCGTGCCCATCGACGTCCTCTGGTTCCGCCTCTCCCGCCGCCCCGCCGACCCCGAAACCGCACTCGGCAACCTCAACTTCGGCCGCTTCATCATCCTCATCAACCGCGGCGACTACTTCCAGTGCGGCTACATCATCCGCAAAGACACCTTCGTCTCCGAGATCCAGCCCGCCGGCCTCCCCGCCTTCCGCGCCGGCATCGCCAGCCTCGTCCCCTTCCTTGCCGAGCCCGCCCCCGCTCCCCGGGCACCGGCTCCCGCGTCGACGAGCTCCAGTCCTGGGATCAGGTCTCCGCTCCTCTCCGTCCAGGTCAACCGCCTCCGTCGCTGGCACCTCCCCGGCCTCCTCTGCATCGGCGACGCCGCCCACGCCATGTCCCCCGTCGGCGGCATCGGCATCAACCTCGCCATCCAGGATGCCGTCGCCGCCGCCCGCATCCTCACCCCCACCCTCCTCACCGCCCAGCGCCGCGGAACCCCCGTCACCGAGCTCGCCCTCGCCCACGTCCAGCACCGCCGCCAGCTCCCCACCCGGCTCACCCAGCGCTTCCAGGTCACCGTCCACGGCTTCCTCCAGCGCTACCTCGGCAACCCCGCCCCCCTCAAGGCCCCACTCCTCCTCCGCATCCTCAGCCGAAGCCCCCTCTTCCGCCGCACCACCGCCCGCTTCATAGCCCTGGGCCTCCGCCCCGAACACGTCCGCTAAAACCAACCCGGTCCCCCTCGAGCACGCCTGAATCGCTCGTCATCCTGAGCGAAGCGGAAGAACCCCCGCATTCCGCCCGGGTCCCCACTGCCCCATCCCCGGCCTGCTCCCCCATCCCGAGCGCAGCAGCCCTGTCATCCTGAGCACAGCGAAGAGACCCGCCTTTATCAAACCGCCCGCCCCAACGCCCCAATCGAAAGCCCTACCGCCCCGGAGGCGGAGCAGCCGGCACCATCACCGCATCCGGATCCATCTTCGGAATCCCGAAGTGCCCCCCAAGATGCAGCAGATCCATCGGCCGCAGCAGGCAGGACACCTGGATCAGATTCATGTCCTTCGGCGCGCGCATCAGCACCGCCACATCGTCGATCTCCATCCCGCGAAAATGCAGCCACATATCCGTGATCGGCTTCACCGGCTGCGCCCCCTGTGCCGGCCCGACGTTCGCATTCACCAGGTGCTTCCACCCCGCCGCGTCGTACGCCGCAACGATCATCCCCATCGTCTCCGGCGCATAAAACGCCGGCTGCGGATACCGGTACGTGTCCACCGTAATGCTGTTCAGCGCCGCCGCCACCCGCCGCACATCCGGGTCCCCATTCGGGTCGATCAGACCCTGCGCCGACGCCAGCATCGACCGGTCAAACGTAAACGAAGTATGCGAGGCCGGCTGATCCGCCAGCGCCGCCAGGGCCTGCGGAACACTCGGCGGCTGCTGCCCCACCAGCGACGCGCGCACCCATCAGAAGACCCACCACCAACACGGCTATCGCTCGTCCTGGCACACGCATCGCTCGCACCTCTAATCGAAGTTAGACACGCGCCGCAGGAGCTAAAAGTTACGCCGACCCCGTCCGTCCCGGAAAAGCTCCCGCCCAATCCCGCCCAGCCGTCATCCCCTGGGCCCGCCAGCAGTGCGTCCCCAGAAGGCCTGTCTAGCCACGCGCAACGGCCCTCAGACCCTGAACCCTCGGAAACCGCTCAGGTATACTCGGTGGGTTGTCCAAAAAGCATCACCCTAGGAACACCAATGCCAAAGTTGAAGACCCACAGCGGCGCGGCCAAGCGCTTTCAAAAGACCGGCACCGGCAAGTTCAAGCGCGGCCAGTCCAAGATGCGCCACATCCTCACCTCGAAGGCCACCAAGACCAAGCGCAAGCTCGGCGGCTCGGCCCTGATCTCCGAGGCGGATCACCACAAGGTCGCCCGCATGCTTCCCTACGCCTGAGTTCTTCCAGACCAGACCAACATGGAGCGGAAGTTCAACCCTTCCATCAAGCCGTCCGCGAAAGCGGGCAAAGGGCCAGAAAAGCGTACACGGCCCCTGGAACCAGCGCAAGCGATTCCACTCGAGACGAGAAGCAGCAAAGCGAGTGAAGAGGCCAACCTTACCTCCAGCCGCTCAAACGATCTACGCAAAAGGAGATGCACCATGCCCCGTGTAAAACGGAGTACCAAACGCAGCGACCGCCGCAAAAAGATCCTCAAGCGCGCGAGTGGCTACTTCCTCACCAAATCCAAGCTCTACCAGGCAGCCCAGGAAGCCGTCGAGCGCGGCCTCATGTTCGCCTACACCGGCCGCAAACAGAAGAAGCGTCAGTTCCGCTCTCTCTGGATCGTCCGCATCGGCGCCGCCGCCAGCTCAACGGCATGAGCTACTCCACCTTCATCAACGGCCTCAAGCCCGCCGGCAACGGCCTCGATCGCAAGATCCTCGCCGACATCGCCGCCAACGACGCCGCCGGCTTCACCGCCCTCGCCGCCCAGGCCCGCGCCGGCCTGCCTCCAAGGGCAGCGTCGCCGACCTAAGCGTCACAGCCTCAGCTACAGCAATGGCACGAAGGGGCACGGCGATAAGCCGTGCCCCTTCTTCTTCTTCGATCCTCGAATTCAAGACGCATCCGAAGAACAATCCGCCAGATCATCGCCCGCAACACAGTATCCTGTACCTATGGCCGAACCCAGCTCGCCAGCAGATCCATCGCCTCCACCACCGCGCTCTTCGAGTCGCTGGGGCCGCTATCCCAATCACAACGCCAGGCTCGTCCCGCTCCACTGGCAGAGCGACTTCCCGCGACGTCGCCCGCGACCTGCACAAGGCGCCCTCCCCGTCGGCATGGGTCGCAGCTACGGCGACGTCTGCCTGCTCAAAGACGGCAACCTCCTCGTCACCACCGGCATGAACCGCCTGCTCGCCTTTGACCCCGCCACCGGCGTCCTCACCGCCGAGGCCGGCATCACCCTCGCCCAGATCCTCGACTTCGCCGTCCCCCGCGGCTTCTTCCTCCCCGTCTCCCCCGGCACCAAGTACGTCACCCTCGGCGGCGCCATCGCCAACGACATCCACGGCAAGAATCACCACGTCGCCGGCACCTTCGGCAGCCACGTCACCCGCCTTCGAGCTCGTCCGCTCCGACGGCTCCCGCCGCCTCTGCTCCGCCACCGAAAACCCCGACTCGTACGCCGCCACCATCGGCGGCCTCGGCCTCACCGGCCTCATCACCTGGGCGCAGCTCAAGCTCCGCCCCATCGTCTCCCGCAAGATCGACTACGAGGGCATCCAGTTCCACGGCATCGACGAGTTCCTCGACCTCACCAAGCAGTCCGGCCACGTCGAGTACACCGTCTCCTGGGTCGACTGCACCTCCACCGGCAAGAACTTCGCCCGCGGCATCTTCATGCAGGGCGACCACTCCGAGGTCCCCGGTCGGCTCACAGCCTCGCCCGAGCCCAAGCTCGTCTTCCCCTTCGAGGCCCCCGGCTTCGCCCTCAACCACGCTCTCCGTCGCGCTCTTCAACACCGCCTTCTTCCACAAGCAGATCCACAAACGCGTCGTCGCGCTCCAGGACTACGAGCCCTTCTTCTACCCGCTCGACAAGGTCCTCCACTGGAACCGCCTCTACGGCAAGGGCGGCCTCCTGCAGTTCCAGTACGTCATCCCCTGGGACAACGCCCGCGAAGGCACCATCGCCATCCTCCACGAGGTCGCCAAGTCCGGACTCGCCAGCTTCCTCGCCGTCCTCAAAGCCTTCGGCGACGTCCCCTCCCCCGGCCTCATGAGCTTCCCCAGCCCGGCATCACCCTCGCGCTCGACTTCCCCATCAAGCCCGACAAGAGCTTCCCCCTCTTCGACCGCCTCGCCGAGATGACCCGCGAGCTCGGCGGCCGCCTCTACCCCGCCAAAGACGCCGCCATGACCCCCGCAGCAGTTCCAGGCCTTCTACCCTCAGTGGCAGCAGTTCGCCCGCTATCGTGACCCGCAGATCACCTCCTGCTTCTGGGAGCGCGTCACCGGAGACCCGACCTCGCTATGACCACATCCTCGAACGCCCCGAATCCCCTCGCCAGCACCGACGTCTCGAACGCTCCAGCGCCCGGCTCCATCGCCGCCGCCACCTACAGCGAAGCTCTTCCCGTTCGCTCCGGCCGGTCCGCCGTCCCGAAGAAGATCCTCGTCCTCGGCGCCACCTCCGGCATCGCCGAAGCCACCTGCCGCATCTGGGCCGCCGCAGGCCACAGCCTCTTCCTCGTCGCCCGTAACTCCGAAAAGCTCGCCATGCCGTCGCCGCCGACCTCCGCACCCGCGGAGCCGCCGCCGTCGACACCGCCGTCGCCGATCTCGACGACACCGACAAGCATCCCGAGCTGCTCGTCCCACGCCGTCAACTCCCTCGCCGGCCTCGACGTCGCCTACCTCACCCACGGCATCCTCGGCGACCAGGCCGCCGCCGAGCACGACTTCGCCGCACGCCGCGCAGATCCTCCACACCAACTTCATCGCGCCCGTCTCGCTCCTCACCTGGCTCAGCAACTTCTGCGTCCAGCGCCACTCCGGCGTCCTCGCCGTCATCTCCTCGGTCGCCGGCGATCGCGGCCGCAAATCCAACTACCTCTACGGATCCTCCAAGGCCGGCCTCTCCGCCTTCCTCGGCGGCCTCCGCAACCGCGTCGACCGCGAAGGCGTCACCGTCCTCACCATCAAGCCCGGCCCGATCAAGACCGCGATGACCTCGCACATGAAGGGCTCCGACAAGTTCGCCGACCCCACCAAGGTCGCGCGAGCCATCGTCGCCGCCGTCGACAAGCGCCGCGACACCCTCTACGTCCCCTTCCAGTGGCAGCCCATCATGTTCGTCATCCGCCACATCCCCGAGCGCATCTTCAAAAAGCTCAACCTCTGAAGTTCTGGGTGCCTGCCCGCATCGAGCCACCCGCCTGCTGCTGCTGCTGCGCCATCTGCTGCTGCCGCGTCAGCGGGGGCGGCGGCTCCGGCAGCGCCTGCGCCTTCTCCACCAGCATCGACCAGTCCTCCGGCACCGGCATCTCCTGGTCCAGCGAGAACCCTCCCTCGCTCGGCGTCACCTGCACCGCGACCGTCAGCTCGCTCCGCGCCTTGCCGCGAAAGATCCCATGCGTCGGCGGAACATCCGCATAGTCCCGCCCGATCGCCGTCCGGATGTGCCGGTCCCCCGCCACCAGCCAGTTCGTCGGATCGAACCCCACCCACCCAAGCTGCGGCACCAGCGCCTCCACCCACGCATGCGTCGCCGAGTTCACCGACCGGTCCCTCCCCTCCTCCGCATGGTGGAGGTACCCGCTCACATACCGGCACGGAATCCGCAGCTTCGACCGCACCAGCGCAATCATGATGTGCGCAAAGTCCTGGCACACCCCCGCCCGGTTCTTCAGCGCCAGATCGATCGGCGAGTCCACCCTGGTCGACCTCGGCACGTACTCGAAGTACTCGTACATCTGCCGGTTCAGCTCATGCAGCACCATCAGCGGATCATCCCTGCCGCCGCACGTCCAGCTTGCCGCCAGCTCCTCGAGCCCCGCCGTCGAGTGCGCAAACTCGCTCGGAAACAGCATCTCCCAGTAGTCGCCCCCCTCCACCATCGCGTCCAGATCCGCCCACGCATCCGGCGCCAGAAACGCCGGAACCGGCGCCATGGGCTGCACCTCCACCAGCGACTCCGCCACGATCACCAGCTGCCCATGCTGCCCCGGAATATCGAAGTGATGCACATGGTTCGCCAGGTGATCGCGATAGCTGAACACCCGGCACCGCGGGCTCACCGAAAGATGAAACGTCAGGCAGCGCTGATTCTGATCGCTCCGCGGATGCATCCGCGTCTCCATCATGCTCTCGCTCACCGGCTTGGCTGTACAGAAACTTCGTCAGATGCCGTATCGAGTAGTACATAGCGACCTCCCTGTTCTCGCCCGTCTACACCGCATTCGTCCTTCGCCATAGGACGCGCTGCCCTACCCGCCAGCGCCGCCTGGATCGAATAGTCCACATACAGCTCGTACATCATCATCGTGGATCGCCCGGCACTGCAGCTGGATCTCCCGCAGATACGCCACCATATCGCCTCGCAGAATCTCCTCCACGCTCGAGTAGCTCAGGCTCGCCTGCAGCCGTCCCGCAAGCCGCCGCAGCGGCTCCGCCCGCTCTCCTCCGCTCTCCCCGTGGATCGCTTCCAGCGCACTCTGCAGGCTGTCGATCGAGAACCGCAGCGAGTGCGGAAACTCCGCATCCAGCAGCAGAAACTCCAGAATCCACTCCGGCGTCAGATCCGCCGTATACACCTTGCAGTACGCCTCAAACGCTGTCGCCGAGCGCAGCAGACCCATCCACTCCAGGTACTCGTTGCCCTCCGGGCAGCCGCTCCGACGGCTCCCACAGGTCCGCGTGGTACGCCTCCAGCAGCATCGCCGTCGCCGTCGCCCGCTCGATGTACCGGCCCACCTGGATGAACTGCCAGCCCTCGCCATGGCTCATCGTCGAGTCGCTCACCCCCTGGAACTGGTGCACCGCCTCCATCACCTGCTGCAGAAACTCCGTCGGCTGCTCCCGCCCCGCCATCAGCGCCTCGGCATGCATATCGCTCTGCATCTCCGGCCGCGTCACCTGCAGGTACAGGCTGTTCAGCCGATGCCACTGCTCCGTCGAGATCTGCTCCCGCACATGCCGCGAGTTCTCCCGCGCCGAGATGATGCACGACAGAATCGACGCCTTGATCAGCGGTGTCGAAGGTCAGCGGCCGCGTCAGCTCATACGGATTCCCCGTCCACTTCACATCCTTCGGATTTCCCAGCGCCTTCAGCACCCGCTGCCAGCGCCGCTCCGCACTCGCCGGGCTCTCATCCAGCATCAGGTTCAGGTTCACGTCCAGCAGCCGCGTCGTATGCTCCGCCCGCTCCAGATACCGGCTCATCCAGTACAAACTATCCGCCACCCGTGAATAGCATCGGTCCTCCCGTCTGCTATGCGGATCTTACTGCATCAGAGGAAGATGTTTGCTTTCAATGGAGCTGAGGTCGATTCGCTCCGATGCATGCTGTATATCGATACCCACAACATGTCCGGCAGTCGTCGAAGTCGATCACCAATCCATCCGCGATCTCCTGCGAGTCGGAGCTGATCACCGGACGACAGATCAATGTACAGCGAGTCGGTCTCTTCGTAGTAGTTGAGCTTCATCGATTCCTCCGTGTGTAACCGCTGTCGGGAAAGGCGTTGTGCAGGGTGCAACCCGTCTTCCAGAGTAACAACGCGAAGAGCCCTTGCCGGACATGCTCATCCACGTACCCCCAATACCGAATACGTCCATCCGCCTGCACCTTGCGTCTCGACGAAGTTCTCAATCACCTGCAAGACACCATTCGATCTTGAGATAAGGTCGCTTCACCAGCACCTGTTCACGGAAGTAAGTCGTAGTACTCGGAAGCTCGATCACGCCCTTCACTGGCTCAACACCCAGGTATCCTTGCTCCCGCCGCCCTGCGACGAGTTCACCACCAGCGACCCGCGCTTCAGCGCCACCCGCGTCAACCCCCCCGGCACAATCGTCACCTTATCCCCATACAGCACATAGGGCCGCAGATCCACATGCCGCGGCTCCAGCTCATCGCCAATCAGGCACGGCGCCCGCGAAAACGAGATCGTCGGCTGCGCAATATAGTTCCGCGGGTCCGCCTCGATCTTCCGCGCAAACTCCTCCCGCTCGCGCCGCCGTCGACTGCGGCCCGATCAGCATCCCGTACCCGCCGCTCTCGCCCACCGCCTTCACCACCAGCTTGTCCAGATTCTGCGAGCACATGCTGCCGCTCCTTCGGCCGCGTCAGCAGATACGTCTCGACGTTCTTCAGCACCGGCTCTTCGCTCAGGTAGTACTTGATGATGTCCGGCACATACGCATACAGCGCCTTGTCGTCCGCCACGCCCGTCCCAAACGCATTCGCCAGCGTCACATTCCCCGCGCGATACGCATTGAACAGCCCCGCCACCCCCAGGATCGAATCCCCGCGAAACGCCAGCGGATCGATAAAGTCGTCATCCACCCGCCGATAGATCACATCCACCCGCCGCAGCCCGCTCGTCGTCCGCATGTAGACGACGTTGTCATGCGTCACCAGGTCGCGCCCTTCCACCAGCTCGATCCCCATCTGCCGCGCCAGGTACGCATGCTCGAAGTACGCCGAGTTGAACACCCCCGGCGACAGCAGCACGATGTTCGGCTCCGGCCGCCCCTCCGGCGCCAGCGACCGCAGCGTCCCCAGCAGCAGCTGCGTGTACTGCTCGATCGGCCGCACGTTGTAGCGTCCGAAACAGCTGCGGAAAGATCCGCTTCATCACCCGCCGGTTCGTCAGCATGTAGCTCACGCCGCTCGGCACCCGCAGGTTATCCTCGAGCACCACGAACTCGCCGTTCTCCAGCCGAATCAGGTCCGTCCCGCACACCGCGATATACACATTGCGCGGCACCTGCAGCCCGACCATCTGCCGCCGAAAATGCTTGCAGCTATAAACCACCTCGCGCGGCACGATCCCGTCTTCCAGAATCCGCCCGTCGTTATAGATGTCCTTCAGGAACAGGTTCAGCGCCGTAATCCGCTGCGTCAGCCCCTTTCAACCGTCTCCCACTCCGCGCTCGTGATGATGCGCGGCAGCAGGTCATACGGAAAGATCCGCTCCGTGCCCTCCTCCCGCCCATACACCGTAAACGTGATCCCCTGGTTCAGAAAGCTGAGGTCCGCCGCCTGCTTCCGCCGCTGCAGCTCACTCCGCGGGAGCGACCCGAAGTGATCCAGCAGCGGCTGGTAATGCGCGTGCAGTTCATCCCGCCCCGCGAACATCTCGTCATACGCATGGTCCAGCAGATAGTTCTTCAGCGCAGCCTGCGTGAATTCGGTCGACGGTGTCAGGGGCATGAGGAAACCTGAGTATAAACGCCGTCTCCCGCTGCACAAGCGTATCTCGCGGTACGCCAGACCTCTAGGTCTCGGTTCGATGGCCTTCTTTGCTGAAGTAACTCAGGGTTCGCCGGTAGCAGCACTGCCTTTCAAGATCAAACGCAATGCAGCTGTCAAACGGCTTCGAGTACACGTGGAGACTCACGCAACCGGTCGTCCCCGCATTCTCGATCTGGTGAATCGTCTGCAGCTTGTCGACCGTCACCATGCCGCTCCCCTCCGCGCACACCAGTGTTCCCACCCGGTCAAGCTGCAGCTCCGTCGCTCCGCCCAGGCAGTCGATGTTCACCACGTTCTGGTTCTCGGGCGCATTGCAGCTCGTATGCCGAAACTGGTGCGTCGCCACCTCGCCCTGCGCCACCGTCATCCACCCCAGCTGGCCGTTGTGCGTGTGAATCGCCGTCTTCTGCCCCGGCGACCAGCAGATCGTCATCACCTCAAACAGCTCGTCGCGGTAGATCAGGTTGCGCGTATACACGCTGTCCCGCCACCAGACATAGTCGCTCAAAGCCTCGGGCCGCAGCGTCGTCGCCCCCATGTATGCCGCAATCCGATCCTTTGTGATCAGGTCGCGCTCCATCTCGCGCAGCCCGGCAACGAAATCCGCCACCGACGTCCGCAGCGGATGCGTTGTTCCCGCGATCGCCTGTGTTGTCACATCTCACTCCTTCGGAAAAGAGCCCGGGCTCGGCCTCTATTCCACCTTCGACGCGTCACGCGCCATCACCAGCGTCATCTGCGTGCCGTCATCCAGATATACATCAGCGCCGGGCGAAAACACCACGCCCGAGCCACCCGCCGAGTTTCGGAGGTACACCCCCTCGAGCCCCGTCGCCGACGGCGCGTTCGAGTGGAGGCTCGACCGGTCGTTCGCCTGGAAGTCCATCTGCTCCGTCCCACCCGCGTTAGACGTTCCGCCCAGCCGCGCGCCCGGCAGCTGCACCCGCGAGGTCTCCGATTCCACCGACGGCGCCAGTCCCCGGATCTGCACCACCAGCGGCATCGGCGGCCCACCCTTCGGAAGCGCGCGGTCCAGCAGGAGCAGCACCGCCCCGTTCGGCTTCGTCTTTGCATGCGCGGAGACCTGCGCAACCCGCCCCGTCAGCATGGTCCCCTTCGCCAGCACTGTCCCGTCCGCGAGCGTGATCGGCTGGCGCAGTACCGCTCTCACCTCCGCCCCCTCGTGCGTGCCCTTCGAGTTCACCGCCGTCCGCAGAATCGCGACGCCCCGCACCGCTGTCACAGTACCCGTCCTCGCCTGCGTCTCCCCCGTCTCAACGGCACTCGGCGGAGCCGCGGCCCGCGGCTGCTCCTGCCCCCAACTGACTGGTGGAACTGCCATCATTGCAATAACAATCAGAACTCGCATCCTTGAAATCCCCTTATTCGGCTTTCCCATTTTGGGGAAGCACATCGAGAAAAAAAGCATACTTTCCTTGCGATAGATGGCTCAATGGCCCAAATGCACCATAGACTAGGAAACGCTTCAGCACAGAAGGGCCTGCATCATATGAACCTCTCGAAACAGCTCTTGCACGTCTTCTGTGCATCGGCTCTTATTGCTCTGCTTCTGCTCCCTTGTCCCGCCGGCGCCTACTCCGTCCTCTCCCATGAGGAGGTCATCGACATGGCCTGGCTCCCGCACATTCTCCCCCTCCTCCGCACCCGCTTCCCGGACCTCACCGACGACCAGATCCGTGAGGCCCACGCCTACGCCTACGGCGGCTCCGTCATCCAGGACATCGGTTACTACCCCTTCGGCAGCAAGGACTTCTCCGACCTCCTCCACTACACCCGCACCGGCGACTTCGTCTCCGCCCTCATCCGCGAGTCCACCACGCCCGACGAGTACGCCTTCGCCCTCGGCGCCCTCGCCCACTACTGCGGAGACCTCGTCGGCCACCCCGCCGTCAACAAGGCCACCGGTCAGGAGTACCCCAAGCTCGAGCGCCGCTTCGGGCCCATTGTCACCTACGACAACGACAAGACCGCACACATCCGCACCGAGTTCGGCTTCGACGTCGCCGAGGTCGCGCACGGCCGCTACTCCCAGCAGAACTACCGCGACTTCATCGGCTTCCAGGTCTCGAAAGAGGTCATGGAGCGAGCCTTCCAGCAGACCTACGGCTTCCCCCTCACGACCATCATGAAGCACGAAGACCTCGCCATCGGCAGCTATCGCCGAGCCGTCAGCGGCCTCATCCCAAAGATGACCACCGTCGCCCTCGTTCACTACAAGGGGCAGATGCAAAAGGAAAACCCCGGCTTCGATCAAACCAAATTCGTCTACCGGCTCAACCGTACCGAGTACGAAAAGAGCTACGGCAAGCAGTACGCCCACCCCGGCTTCGGCTCCCACCTCCTCGCCATTACCTTCGCCGCGCTTCCCAAGATCGGCCCGCTCAAAGTCTTCGCCCTCAAGGTCCCCAACGCCACAGACCAGGACATCTACATCAAAAGCATCAACGGCACCGTCGACCGATTCAATACCTACCTCAAAGCCCTCCAGGCGGCCTCGGCACCAGGTCAAGCACCCCCCCGCCGCACCCGACCTCGGCCGAAATCGATCTCGACACCGGCAAGCCCTCCGAGTTCGGCGAATACCGCCTGGCCGACAAGACCTACGCGAAGCTCCTCCACCTGCTCGTCACCGACCCCAAGACCCCCATGCTCCCTGACGTACGCAAAAGCCTCTCCGATTTCTACGGAAAGCGCTCCGAGCCCGTCTGGTACAAACGCAAACCCAAAGACTGGCAGACCCTCCAGACAGACCTCGCCGCCTTCGATCACCCCGCCACAGCCACCCCCAACCCACGCACCACCACGCTGCGCGGAGTGACACCGAGCCGCCTCCAATCCCGGCCTCCAGACCCCCTCCGGTATACTTCGAGTCACCGCGTTATGGATCCACTCCCCGCCCCTCCCCCCTCGACCTCTGCGGTCCCCCGCCCCGTTCTCCTCCTTTGGATCAGCTTCGTCGCCGCCTCTGCGCTGCTCTGGATCTCCTGCTGGATCCACGGGCACCTCGGCTACGGTCCCCCCTACTCCACCCCCTTCCCCACCGGCCTCTTCTCCGACCTCCAGATCTACTTCGGCCGCTTCGAAACCTTCCACACCGCCGCCTTCTTTGAGTACTCCAGGCACTCGCACTTCGCCTACCCCGCCGGCGCCGCCGTCGTCTATCAGGCCCTCTACCTCACCCATCGCGTCCGCTCGACCTACTGCTTTCTTTGCGCCGCCTGGGCCCTCTTCGGAGCATTCCTCCTCTCGCGCGACCTCCATCGCCGCGGCGTCAGCCTCCTCCTGGCGCTCGCCATCGCCCTCTCCTGCTCCCTTGCCTTTCCCTTCCTGTTCCTGATTCAGCGCGGCAATATCGAGATCGTCCTCTGGATCGTCTCGAGCCTCGGCATCCTCGCCTACATGCGCCGCCAGCCCTACCCGGCCGCCATCCTCTGGGGCATCGCCGCCGCCATCAAAATCTACCCCATCTTCCTCATCGGCATCTTCCTCGGACGCCGTCGCGAGATCGGCCCCTTCCTCGCCGGCATCGCCTCCGCCCTCCTTACCACGCTCGCCTGCTTCGCCTACGTGGGCCCCTCCATCGGCCTTGCCTATCGCGGCTTCCTCGGCGGAGTTCAAGGCTTCCAGGGCGCCTACGCCGAAACCGTCCGCTCCTCCACCATGGGCTTCGACCACTCCCTCTTCTCCCTCTTCAAACTCCTCGCCGTCTCCCTCGGCCACCTCGCCGGACCCTGGCTCCACCCCTACTACCTCGTCGCCGGAACCATCGCCGCTCTCGTCTTCCTCCTGCGCGTCCGCAAACTCCCCTTCGCCAACCGCCTCACCTTTCTTACCGTCGCCTTCGTCCTCCTCCCTCCCGTCAGCTACGAGTACACCCTCGTCCACCTCTACGTCCCCGCCGCACTCCTCCTGCTCTACTCTGTCCATCCGCGATGCCCGCAACAGTCTCCGACCGCCACGCAGCTCCTCCCCCCAAACGACCGCTCTCTCCTTTGGGCCCTTGCGTGCCTTTCTCTCCTCCTGCTCCCCACCAATCTCTTCGTCTACAAGGGCATCCTCTACACCGGCCAGGTGCAGATCCTCCCCCTCCTTCTGCTCGCCGCACTCGCCGCGATCTATCCGTGGCACAACCGCTCCCGCACCCCGCACCGCACAGATGCCGCTCGACCGCGCCCTCCAGCCGTCCTGAAGGCCGACAACGCCCGCCATTTGCATTAGAATCAAATCAGAACGGCTTTTACGCCCAGGGATCGGGCCCCAACCTCCGCCACTCCCAGAACAGGACCCAACTCCTCAGTGAGTAACACCACCTCCGCCCAAGCTATCCGCAACATCGCCATCATCGCGCACGTCGACCACGGCAAGACCACCCTCGTCGACGCCATGCTGCGCCAGTCCGGCACCTTCCGCTCCAACGAAGCCGTCGCCGAACGCGTCATGGACTCGAACGACCTCGAAAAAGAGCGCGGCATCACCATCCTCGCCAAGAACACCGCCATCCAGTACCACGAGCAGCATCCAAGATCAACATCGTCGACACCCCCGGCCACGCCGACTTCGGCGGCGAAGTCGAGCGCGCCCTCAAGATGGTCGACGGCGTCGTCCTCCTCGTCGACGCCTCCGAAGGCCCGCTGCCGCAGACCCGCTACGTCCTCTCGAAGGCCCTCGAAGCCAAGCTCACCCCCATCGTCGTCATCAACAAGATCGACCGCCCCGACGCCCGCCCGCAGGAGGTCCTCAACGAGGTCTACGACCTCTTCATCGATCTCGACGCCGACGAGTCCGTCCTCGAGTTCCCGATCATCTACACCAACGGCAAAGCCGGCACCGCCACCATGGACCTCGCCGTCCCCGGCACCGACCTCCAGCCGCTCTTCGAGCTCATCTTCAAGACCATCCCCGCCGCCCCCGGCACCCCCGACGGCGACCTCCAGGTCCTCGTCACCAACCTCGACTACTCCGACTACCTCGGCCGCCTCGCCATCGCCCGCGTCTTCAACGGCACCCTCAAGATCGGCCAGGAGGTCAACCTCTCCAAGCATCGACGGCACGCTCGTCCCCGTCAAGGTCACCAAGCTCTTCACCTTCGACGGCCTCAAGCGCGAAGACATCGACGAGACCGACGGTCGGCGACATCGTCGCCATCGCCGGCATCCCCGGCATCACCATCGGCGAAAGCTTCTGCGATCTCGAAGACCCCAAGCCGCTCCCCCTCATCAACATCGACGAGCCCACCATCGCCATCGTCTTCTCGGTCAACAACGGCCCCTTCGCCGGCCGCGAAGGCAAGCTCGTCACCTCGCGCAACATCAAGGAGCGCCTCGAACGCGAGCTCCTCACCAACGTCTCCATCCGCGTCGAAGACACCGGCACCCCCGACACCTTCAAGGTCCTCGGCCGCGGCGAGCTCCAGCTCTCCGTGCTCATCGAGATGATGCGCCGCGAAGGCTTCGAGCTCATGGTCTCCCGCCCCACCATCGTCACCAAGCGCGTCGACGGCGAGCTCATGGAGCCCTCCGAAATCCTCACCATCGACGTCCCCGAGAACTTCGTCGGCACCGTCATCGAGCGCCTCGGACCCAGAAAGGGCGAGATGGTCAAGATGGCCAACCACGGCTCCGGCCGCGTTCGCATGGAGTTCAAGGTCCCCTCGCGCGGCCTCATCGGCCTGCGCAACGAGATGCTCACCGAGACCCGCGGCACCATCGTCATGAACTCCATCGCCGGCGAGTACATCCCCTACCAGGGCGAGATCCCGCAGCGCCCCTCCGGCGCCCTCATCTCCGACCGCCAGGGCGTCACCACCACCTACGCCCTCGATGGCGTGCAGGAGCGCGGCGTCCTCTTCATCGGCGACGGCGTCGAAGTCTACGAAGGCATGCTCGTCGGCGAGCACTCCCGCGACAACGACCTCGACGTCAACTGCCGTCCGCGAAAAGAAGCTCACCAACATGCGCGCCTCCGGCTCCGACGACGCGCTCCGCCTCGTCCCGTTCAAGGTCCTCACCCTCGAGCAGTCCATCGAGTTCATCGCCGACGACGAACTCGTCGAGGTCACCCCCAAGTCCCTCCGCATGCGCAAGAAAATCCTCCAGGCCAACCGCCGCCCCAAGGGCAGCCCGCGGCGGCTCCCACCTCGAGTAACCAGCTCGTCCCTGGC
Source organism: uncultured Acidobacteriaceae bacterium (assembly GCA_963752655.1). Classification (GTDB taxonomy): domain Bacteria; phylum Acidobacteriota; class Terriglobia; order Terriglobales; family Acidobacteriaceae; genus Edaphobacter. The sequence continues at coordinate 424 of CAVVZK010000010.1, read as the reverse complement.
TCGCACGTCTGCATCTCCTTCACGCTTCCCGCGCCACCCTGCGCGGGAAGTTTCGTTGTGTCCGTCACCCCAGCCTTTGCTTAGCTCTTGTCCCCGGCCTTTGTTTACCCGTTGTCTGCCGTCTCTGCTTAGCGTTCTGAACAGAGCGGAGAACCCGCTTCTGCTTCGCGGAGCGAGTGCCCGCCAGAGTCGCACCCATGGCTTTCGTCCCAGCCGGCGCCACCGAGGTTCAGACAAGGCCAGCGTCAACCCCCGACTCCCTCTAACTTCGGGCCTCCAAACCACTTATCTATGGCGCAACCACCCTCCCCGGAACCCTAGAATAAAACCAGCACCGAATCCTCAGGCACGGCCCGAAACCAGAGAAGGAGACATCACCCCGGGCGGGAAGCGCTCAGCATCGGCAGGTACCCCCAGGCTTAAC
>CAVVZK010000009.1:0-126104 GCA_963752655.1 uncultured Acidobacteriaceae bacterium | reverse complement strand
CCCCGACCTAGTCGCTCCCTTAGCCAACGCGATCTCGACAGCTTGGGATTCGGCGTAAGTGTTCATGGTTGTGAAGGGATAGCTAAGGTGTTGATGGATATAGACCCTCGTCAGAGCATCGAGTGAGAGTTCTCCTGCAGAGATGCACTCGATCTGTTCCGGAGACAACGTTGGGAAGACGAGACGGTCGCAAACGTAGACGGCAAACTGGGCGCCGGAGCGCCGGCCCGCTCGGTGACTGTCAAGACGGTCGAGCAGGCCGCGCTTCCTCTTGTGGTCTGCGGTCAGATCCAGTCCACGTCCTGCGATCCCCACATAGAGGAACTCGGCTCCCCGCCAGATCGTGTAGATCCCGGGCTTGGCCAACGGCAAGCTCTCGTGAAGACGTTGGCTGAACGGGTATGCCGTCCCCGTGGTAAGGATCTGAAAGATCAGGGCTGGAATGGACTCATCCATCTGCGGCTCCGCTAAGGAGTGCACGCGATCCATCAAACCGGCTCCTGCTCTTCGATCCACTCTGCCAGCTTTCGCTGGAGTTCTTCCTTGCTGGGCAAATAGAGCTGGTATTCCCGGGCATGGATGTTGGCGTCTTTGGGAAGAGTGATCTCCACCAGTGCCTTGTTCTGCTTCTTGCAGAGCACGATGCCAACGGTCGAGTTCTCGCCATCGGTCTTCACGAAGCGATCGAAGTAGTTGACGTACATCTGCATCTGGCCGAGGTCCTGGTGGGTCAGCTTACCGATCTTGAGGTCGATGAGCACGTAGCAGCGGAGGAGCCGGTTGTAGAGCACCAGATCGACGAAGAAGTGCTCTTCGTCGAAGGTAAAGCGCTTCTGCCGAGCCTCGAAGAGGAAGCCCTTGCCGAGCTCCAGAAGGAAGTGCTCGACTTGGGTCACGATCGCCGATTCCAAGTCCGACTCGGAGTAGCTGGCCTTCTCCGCCAAGCCCAGAAACTCCAGGACATACGGCTCTTTCAGCACATCTTCAGGCTTTGATACCTGGTGTCCTTTTTGAGTCAGGATTCCGATTGCTTTGGGTCCCGGCTCAAGGCAAGCCTCTCGAACAGACCCGCGTTGTATTGGCGTTTGAGTTCCCGTAAGGTCCATGCCTGCTGGGTAGCCTCGATCTCGTAGAACCTCCGCTCCTGCTCATTGATCCCCAGCAGGAACACGTAATGGGACCAGCTGAGGGAGAATGGGGCATTCGCTCCTCCCTCTTGGATATCCCAGACGCTGTCTGGCGAATCGAGCGAAGCGCTGGTTTGCCAGGAAAGTCAGATATCCCAGACGCTGTCTGGGATATCTGAGGGGTTCGGTCGGGATAAGCAAGGTATAAACGACGCATGTACTCGAGATTGCTTCTCGAGAACCCCGCGCCGAACTCTGCTGTGAGCCGGGCGAATAAATCCTTCAGGATTTCTTTGCCGTATTCAGCACGATCCGTACCGTGTTGCTCCTGTTCCACGATCCGTCGGCCATCTCGAAGTTCGTTTGGACCTGCAGAAGGTCCACGCCCCGAGCAATCGTCTGCCGGACTGACAGGACGAGCGAGCGAACGTCATCGAAGAGAGCCGCGGAGGCAGCCAAGCCTTTCATCAAGTGAAGTATAAGGTTCGGACCTGAACCTCTGACCAAATGATGGTCAGCCCCAGTACCTGCACAAGCGCAGCGGGTCCCGAACGGGGCGTTCTCTGCCGGTGGGGTGGAATGCGCGAAGATCAAATCTGTCTGTGTCGTCCGAGTGCGGGGATCGCCCACGAAGCAAAGATTCACGAGATAGGCGTCGATCTTCAACACATCACGCAAGAAGTAGAGGTGAGCGAGGCGGTTTGCCGCTGATAGAGACAGCCCTTTCTCTGTTTCGAGTTGACACGGTATGTACAACCTCCCCTCCAGTTCGCGGCCGCATCAACGCCCAGCCAGTTCTTCGTTCTCGCGAGCGACGCATCGATTGTTTTCAGAGACTTCGACGAAGTAGCTTTACATGCTCCCTGGTACATCTCTGGGATATGACTCTTCGCCTCAACGAGCAGCACGCCTCCGGCGCCGCTCCGACGCATGCCAACGCATCCCACCTGGGCCCACCGTTTGGCCAGAACTTCCTCAGCTCCCCTTCATATTTGCTCAAACTCAGAGCATGTAGGAACTCGACATCTTTATATTCCTTGTACTGAAGAGTTTTCAGTGGCGACACCCAGTAGAGGCGAAGTTCCTGGCCAAGAGCGCCTTCAATCGCGAGCTCCAGTAGCCCTGGCTTTTCGTTGACATAGAACTGAAGCTGTCTCTGACTGCCGGCATAGGCACGCCCTGAAGCGTCGCATCGCTTTTGTCGCATTCTAGCTTTCATTGTTTCCTCCGGAGGTTAATACCAGGCGGCGAGGAATTAATCTAACGGTCCAAGTTAAAGATCCGTGGAAATCTGACTCTCCACAGAGTTCTTGTCTCATAAAAGATGAGAGACGGAGCTGTGCGTCTTAAGCCCCATGACTGGTTCGAGGTTCGGTGGTCAAATCTGCTCAAACCCGGGACCTCACGCTCTCGGCACTTTACCCTAATGCTTGAGGGCAAGCCGATGTGTGGCGGATTGACGGAGGCGTCTGGGAGGGGGATCCGGTCGATGGTCGATTGGTAGAACTCGACTTTGGTGTAGCCGCCTTTTGCCGCGTTCTCTTTCGCGCGTTCAATCATCGCAGTGGTCATATCGATGCCGATTGCCCGACCTTTCGGCCCGACCATCTTTGCCGCGAGAAACACATCCAACCCGCCGCCTGAGCCCAGGTCCACAACCACCTCGCCGGAACGAAGATGGGCGGTCGCGGTGGCATTGCCGCAGGAAAGTCCCATGTTCGCTGCTACCGGGATCGAAGTCAGTTCCTCGGCGCTGTAGCCGAAAGCCTCCGCAACCGCCTTCACCCGCGTGAATGGGACCACGCTCCCTTGTAGGTCAAAGTACTTAGGAGGACGGTCAGGAAAACCCAGGCATAAACGCTGTAAAAGAGCACCTGAAAGACGCTGTTGAATTGGAATAGCTCAGATTGCCAAGAGCTTCGGGCTATACCTTGGTGTCCCGTTCGTCGCCGGGTTCCTGACCCGCTTCGTGCTGATCGGAGCCAAAGGTGAAGAGTGGTACCGAACCCGCTTTGTACCCCGGATAAGCCCTCTCACCCTGTTCGCACTGCTCTTTACGATCTTGGTCATGTTCTCGCTGAAAGGCGATCTGATCGTCCGGCTGCCGTTCGACGTGGTGAAGATCGCAATCCCGCTCGTCATCTACTTCCTCGTCATGTTTGTGGTCAGCTTCCGGATGGGCAAGTAGCTGGGAGCGGACTATGCGCAATCGGCAACGCTGTCCTTTATGGCCGCTGGGGACAATTCCGAACTGGCGATTGCGGTAGCTGTGGCTGTCTTCGGCCTGAACTCGGGAGAGGCGTTTGTTGGGGTAGTCGGGCCTCTGATCGAAGTTCCGGCCTTGATCGGCTTGGTAAACGTCGCATTCTGGATGCGGCGGCGCTACTTCAGCTCAGAATGCGGGCTTTCAGGTGCGTCCAGTGGAGGACCCCCTGTAGCACACCTTGCTACCAGCCAGATTGTTTACAACCCACTTAGGAGGACGCGTGATCCATCAAGGTACGACATTTGACATCGAAGCACAGCTCGCCCTTGCCGCTGGGGTTCAGCGCAAAAGTGCAAGGTCCGGAGTACGGCAGACGTATACGTACCAGCCCTGGCTGGGGCCGCCCCCCGACTACACGACCATCAACGCAGCGGCGGAAACCGCCGACGCCCACTTCGTCTATAACTTCACGTGCTTGCTCTTTGCCCTCCGCTCCGAGACCCCGCCACCGTTCAGGCGACCACAAACCTTTACCCCACCTACACCCGCATCTTCGTTAGACACGGACGCTCAGCGCTATGCCCACGCGCTCTGGAGCAGAGGGGGATCAGGCGGCGAACTCAAATGTCTTGTTGACCATCGTCCGCGTCCGATCTGACCTAACATCCGCCGCCTCAAGGTACTTGGGAATCTCACGCTTTGGTGACAACGTCCATTCGCCCTGCCCATCGGAGCAAGGAACGCAGTATGCGGACACGGTTGGCCGCCGTGCGCGGTGCGTTAGCCTTCATACGGAGATAGGCAGCGAAGCCAGTAGCGTCACTTCTCGTGATCACCCCAACATGTTCTTTCGGGCAGGACTCGAGAAAGAGCGTCAGAGCTTGTCGATACGCCGCGACGGTCTTGGGCCGGTTCCTCGCCACAGCCTCGCGAAGGAAGGCCTCGACAGTCTCACTCAGTGCTGCAGTCTGTCCATTGCTCTCCGACTTGAGCTTCTCCGACCCGGATCCTGCGCGAAGGACGGTTGGTGATGTCGCGATCGACATGCCGAGAGCTTCCGCCTGAAGGACGTTTTCCCGGCGGAGTTTCGCGGTGATAGCCATTTGGGGATCGGGGCCCACCCCCTCCCAGACACCCTTAGCCTCGAACGATTTGTAACGCAAGACATAGACACCCTCGGGATGGTGTTCGGGCTTGCCGTCAACGATGGCGTATAGAGCCTTGAGGCGGCCGTTCCCAGAGGAGGCGGGTTTGGCGTACCGCCGTTGGCCTGAAGCCAGGCGAATCCGGATGGAAAGCGTTACAGTGCGAGTACGGGTCGATGATGAAGGCATTTGGTGTTTCTCCCATCAGCTAATACCGCCTGATGGGTCGCGACACCGGGTATTGTGTAGCCGAGAGTGTAGCCGGCTCTCTCAGCAGCTTAATTGCCCATTAGAATGTGTTAGTTGGAAGAGCAGGGTTACAGTCCCTGTCTCTCCGCCATATCATCTATCAGCGCGGCTCCTCCTCGCAGGAGCGACTCCCTTTAATGTCTCTGGGAAAGCGCTACCGTCATGTCAGGTGCGGGGTTTGGCGTGAGCGGAGAGATAGTAGCCGGAGTGGCGCTGGAGAACCACGGCGGCTGCGCCCCGAAGAAGCGCCAACTCGCCGTCGCCAATCGATCTCAGCACCGGAAGACTGTCGGCGAGCATGCCTGCAGCGCACTCCTCCTGGATGATGGGACCGGCGATGTCCCAGAACATGGTGATATCGCCGGCGAAGAGTATGGCCTCGGGAGAGATTGCCGCGTTGATCATCCGGAGACCTTTGCCGATGCAGCGACTTTGCTTCCGAAGCGCCTCGATGGCGTGTTCATCCTTGTTGAGTGCGCGTGCCAGGAGCTCCTGCATTGTGACTCTTTCCTTATCAGGGCTCAGCTCGCTGTAGTAGCGGACGGCGGCTTGGGACGAGGCGACTGTTTCCCAGCAGCCGTGTTGTCCGCACCCACAGAGTGGACCGGAGCTGTCGAAACAGATGTGGCCGAACTCACCTGCGAGGCCGCGAAGTCCCCCGAGAAGTCTGCCCTCAGCCAGGACGGCAGCACCGACACCTTCAGAGATTGCGATGAGAACGACGTTGCGCAGGCGGTCCACATGGCCGAACCAGAGCTCCGACAAGAGACAAGCGTTGGCGTCGTTTTCGAGTTCGACCCGGAGGTCCAGCTGCCTGCTGAGTTCGCCGCAGATGTCAAAGTCGTTCCAGTTGAGGTTGGGGGCAAGGACGAGGCGATTGGTTGCCGGATCGACACGCCCGGGTACGCTGAGCCCGACGCCCTCGAAGACGTGATTGCCGAACTGCGATCGAAGCCGCTTCAGACCTTCGGCAACCGCGGCAATACTGATCTCGACTTTCGAGGCCAGAGGAACGACAAGACGTGAGAGGAACCGTCCGTTGAGATCCACAACGGCTAACACTGCCTGGGTTGGCCGGACATCGCCGACGAGGATCAGGAGGTCGCTGTTGAGAGTCAGAAGAGTTGGACGACGACCGCGCGCGGTCCTGATCGTGCTTCCCTCCTGAATCCAGCGTTCTCGCTTGAGTTGCTCGACGATCGACGAGACGGTGCTCGGTTGAAGTCCTGAAGCGCGCGCCAAGCCGACCCGGGAGATGGGCTGGAGGGACCGGATCTGCTCCAGGATCAGATCACGGTTGATGTCACGGGTAAGTTCACTCGAAGCAACTTCAACATAGGCCAGTTCGCGAACGATGCGACCCGGGGTGATACGCCGATGATTGACAAGCTCGTTCTGTTTACCGCTCAAGGTTTTGGTGCATCCGATCGACAGGGAGTGGTTTGGGATTGCAAGGATAGTTGGGCTAAGTCTACGCGATCCTTTATCGATCTCTGTAAAGCTGATTGCAGCCGGCGCAGAAAAAGAGGATGCGCTGGAACGCATCCTCTTCTGGTTGGTCTGGCGGGTTAGAAGTCGAAGCGAAGACCGAGTTCCATGATGCGGCGGCCTTCTTTGAGGGGAGCGTATCCGAACTGGGGATTGCTGGAAGCGTTGGTACTCAGCAAGGCCTGGTTCACGTCTCCCGCGGGTGAGTTCTGGCTGAAGTTCAGGGTGTAGTTGGCCTGGTTTACCTGAGTGAAGCTATTGTTTGCATGATTGATGAAGTTGAAGGCAGCGACACGAAGTTGCACGCTGCTGCCTTCTGTGATCGGAAAGCGCTTCGCTGCCGTGAGATCTGTGTTGAAGAAGCCGGGACCTGGAAGGAAGCCGTACTTGTACGCTCCATTGGTCCCCAGGGTTGGCATTGCGAAAGCGTTTGCGTTGACGTACTGGTGTTTGGCGTTCTTCTGGTTTGCTGGGCCGACGAGCCTCGGCTGCAGGTTGACATCCTGCGTGCCAAGAATGTTGATGCTGCTCAGACTGATGGTGCAGGTCCCGGTTCCCGAGGTGGTCTGGCAGCTGCTGACGTTGTTCCCGACGGCGGCGACAGACCCAACGGGCACTTGCAAGGATCCGCTCAGACCGAAGTTGGAGTTGATGATGGAAGGCAGGTTGGCACCGCTCTGGTAGTTGACGATGCCGGACAGCTCCCAGCCGTTCACGGCCTGCGCCGCAAAGCGATTCTGAACGAGATTCCCGACCGTGTACGAGTAGGACGCGTTGAAGATGTGTCTGCGATCAAAGGGCATGTTGGTGTAGTCGTTGTTGTAGTCGAAGGGATCTGCCGGGTAGCTATAGGTGGCGGACCCGCCAATGCCCTGGATGCCGAGTGCCTTCGAGAAGGTGTAGTTGACGTTGTAGTGAGCATTGCCCGACTGCCTTGTGATGCCGACCTGCAGCCCGTTGTAGTTGGAGTATGTGTTGTGCTCCGGAACGTAAACGTGGTTATAGAGTGGAAATCGCTTGAAGGAGTCGATGTGTGCCTGGTCGAGAGAGCCGATGCTGACGTTGTTCCCACCTGCCGCGGGTCCGAAGACCGGAAAGCTGTGGCCGGCGGTCGCCGCTGTATCGGCGCGGGAGTTTGGCTGCGGACCGAAGAGAGTGCCCACGTGTAGTGAGTTCTGGTCATCAAGGGTGGTGTTCTGGGTTGAGCCGTCGTTGAGGAGTTTGTCGCTGACGTTGCCAACGTACGCGATCTCGAGCAACATCTTTCCGGGCAGACGCTGGTCGACCGAGAGGTTGTACGTCCGGACGCGTGGCTCTTCGTTGTCGGTAGGATCGAAGGCGTAGACGGAGGAGTCGCGGACGAACCCGCCCGCGCCGACCTGCGACTGGTAGGAACTCAGGGAGGAGAGCAGCAGCGGTCCGTTGACGACGTAGTTGCGAAGCCCGAGGACCGTTTGGCTCTGGTTTTGTGCGTCGTTATACGCGTCGTGGGCGCGATAGATGCCGAACCCGCCACGAAGTACGGTGTTGCCGTGGCCGTAGACGTCCAGGGCGAAGCCAAGGCGTGGGTTGATAAAGCCCCAGCGTGTTGGACGTCCGGCGTTGGGGATGCCCGAGTTCTGGCTATGCCACTGTATTCCCGGGAGCGTTGGATTCGTGCCGGCGTCGTATGCGGCTGGAGTGAAGCTCGCGATGCCGATGTTGTGAGAGTCCTGCCAGGGTGTCAAGTGCTCCAGCCGGACGCCCGCATCTACGGTGAGACGGGGGGTCACACGCCAGTGATCCTGTATGTACCCGGACAAGTTCCAGAAATAGAGGTTCGGGGCGGGTGCGATGTTTGTCTGGTTGTACTGGAAGATCATGCCTTCGGCGAAGTCAGCGAGGTAGTTTCCACCGTTGCCGCTGCCGACGGGACCCGTCGAGTGGATCTTTCCCTGGACTGGATCGGTGATGTTTTCGCCGATGTAGTAGAGGTTGATGGTTCCATTCGTGTTGACGAACGGAGCCACCTGCGGGTTGGAATCCCATTGGTAGAAGATACCGGCGCTGATGGTGTGCTGTCCGATGACCTTGGTGATGTTATCGCCGGCGATCCGGACCTGCTTCTTGGCAAAGATGCCCCCAAAGCTGGTGTCGGGTGTGCGGAGCAAGGGCAGTCCGTCGTAGCCGTAATCTTCGAGCGTCGGCTGCACGGTGCTTCCGTTATTGAAGACACCCTGGTACGGATTGTTGGCAATGGCGGACGGAGTTTTTGCAACGAAGTTCTGAACGGCGTAGGCGCCCGCCGCATAAAACTCATTGGTGAGCGAAGGTCCGAAGAGGTGCGTGTAGTTGAGGCTGGCGACGTGCGAAGCGAAGGTGCTGAGAAGGCCACCGCCAGGCACGTTGATGCCACCGATGTTGCCCCGGGCGGAGTAGTACTCGTTCTGCGGAACGCCCGCGACACCTTTTTCAATACTGTAGCTGCCGAATACTTTGTTGTTGTCGCTGGCCGCGAAGTCCATGCGGCCCCTTGCCTGCCACAGGTCGTTGCGGATCAGGTTGGTGGTAATCCAGTTGTATGTGCCGTTGCTTGTGGTGTTCGGCAGCGGCATCTGATTCAGGACGATCTTGCTCAGGGGATCAAGGTAGGGCCCGACGTTGCCGTTGGCCAGCGCCGTCCCATTTGGCGCCGTTACTGGTACACGGCAGATGTTTGCGTCCGGGATGTATCCGGTGGTTGAGCCGTTGTAGGAACAGGCCGCGCCATTCGGATCGATCCCGTACGCGCTTCCAAGGTATTGCTGAATCTGTGCCTGGCTGAAGTCACCATTGCGCATGCCTGCGGTTGGCACGAGTGCGGTGAGGGTCGCGCTGGATGCGCTGCCATAAGCGTACGCGTTGCGTTGTGCGTAGTCCTCGGCACCGGCAAAGAAGGTGAGCTTCTTGTTTTGGTTCAGGCTTGTCCCGGGAATGGCGACAGGGCCACCGAAGGTGAATCCTGGATAGATGTAACGATCGGGCGGCTTGCCCTGGCCGCTGTAGCCTGCGATCCAGTCAGTGGAGTTGAGCTGGGTGGTGCGGGCGAAGGTGTAGAGAGATCCGTGGTACTTCTGCCCGCCCGATTTGCTGACGGCGTTGATCACGATGGGACCGTGGGCGGTATCCGCAGTGAAGCTGGAGGTCTGAACCTTGACCTCGGCGACCTGCTCGTAATTTATGTTTTGCAGTGCGCCACCGAAGGCTCCCGGGTCGGTAATATCGACGCCGTCCGAAAGCAGCGCCTGTCCGTTGACGGGGGTTCCGTTTGCGGCGTATTGCCCCAATGCGCCGGTCGGGTTGACCTGCGCAGGATCGTACTGGGCATTGTCGAAGTTGCCGGCGCCGCCGCGGGAGATAGCGAATCCGGGGAGGATCTTGAGGAGTTCGGTGACGTCTCGGCCTTCTACGGACAGATGCTGGATCTCTTCGGCAGAGATCAGCGAGCTTTGCTCACCGGAGTCGAGGTTAATGGCGTCGGTGGCGCTCGTCACCTCGACCGACTCGGTCACGGAGCCTGGAACAAGACGGATCTCCTTGACCGAACGAAGATCGCCTGGGTCGAGATGTATGCCCGTCTGCTCGAAAGGCCGGAAGCCTTGAGCTGTGATCGTAACGTCATAGTTTCCGGTGGGAACAGCGGAGAAGGCGAAGACGCCTGAGTCATTTGAGGCAGACGTGCGCTGATCCCCGCTGGCTTCGTTCTTGAGAACGATCTGCGCTCTGGGAACGATGGCGCCGGTTGGATCCGTGACGGTGCCGCCGAGGCTTGCGGTCGTGCCTTGTGCCATTGCGTGGGAGGGGAACGCGAGTCCCACGAAGAACATGGGTACGAGCGCCTGACGAAGTCTCTTCAGGTGGAATACCCGGAGCATGCGGGGTTCTGAGTGTTCTGCGGTCATGTGGCTTCCTCAAGTGTTGTGCTGCAGTGATCGGTGCCAGCTATGTTCAGATCGCTGATCTGCCGAACGCTCGCTGGCGGCGGTCGGCTGCGATTGCCTCGGGTGGTCGGTCGAACGGAGTTATCTGTCGGAGATGCCTGGGAGAAATCCCTGGACACCCTTTATTTCGACCGCCGTCGCATAGAGATCGACCTTGCATCTGCACTTCTATTCGACCGCAAATATGACTGTCAAGCGACGGGCCAACAAGGAGAATCATTGTTTCATCCGGCCAAATTTATATTGGTGACCGAGTGCAGTCCTAAAGGAAGGAAGAAAAGCGCGCGGCGAGGTAACTCGCGGAGAGCGGATGTGTGCAGGTCAGCAGCAAGGGGATTGGCGTGTTCGATTACGAACAGGGATTCCTGCGCCAAACACACGCCCGGAGGGGAGACTGATTAGGCGTGCGCGGTTACGGAACAGGCCGCTCTAACGGGTTTGCGGATTCCAGATACGAAAGTGTCCGGAGGCGTGCAGGAGACTCATCATGTAGAGGAGACCGTCGTAGTAGCGCTGCTCCCCGCTTGGAACGGGCGTCGCCCAGAGTTCGTCGATGAAAGCATCGGCTGCAGGGCCCGGGCTGGCGGCCAGGCTGCCAACCGCTGATGTAGCGACCATGCCAGTGGAGTGCCGGTGCGAGAGGGGCTTGCCATCCAGTGTGTACTGGTCGGAGAAGGTGTGAAGCCCTTGCGAGAGGAGAAAGTGCTGCAGACGGTCGCTCAGACCGCGGGCGGCGGGATTTTTGCCCCACCATGCCTGGTCGACAGACCAGTTGCTGACCGTTCGCCAGGAGTCGAAGGAGAAGTCTCCCGAGGTAGGATTGAAGGTTGTCGGGTGTGGTGTGCCGTCGAAGTTTGCGTAGTCAGGCGCAAGGGCGGTAACCGGGTTGGTGGCTTCGGTGAAGAAGTGACGGCTCCGATCTGCAGCAGCGGCCCAGAATGGGCGGTCCTCCACGGGTCCCCAACGAGCCCATAGCTCGTAAAAGGCCGGGAGGTGGTAGCTGGGATCACTGAAGGTGTTGCCGCCTGCTCCCGGCACAAAGACCACCATGGTGTTTGCCTCGTTCACCATGGGGCCCACCGTGCTCGACCGTGGTCCGGGATGTGCCGCGGCGTCGGGGTGCGACTGTGGATTGAATGGCGGATCCGCGGGGTGGATGCGAAAAGGACCGGTGCCGGTGAGCACAGGGTGATGCCGCATGAGTCTTAGGAGCCGGTCCGCCTGCTCGCCATAGTTGTACAGCCCAGTGCCATCCCCCCAGCGGTGCGCGGCGAAGTACAAGCTCATGACGAAGTACTCCTCTCCGTCCGGTGCCGGAGAGTCGGAGCGCGGAGTTCCGTCGGTGTTCATCGACCATGAGAAGTAACCGAGGGAGGGGTTCTTTGGATCAGTGATGAGCATGTGGGTGTTGGCCCAGTTCCAGAGGGCATCGAACTCGGCCTTATGTCCGGTCTGGACGGCGACCATCATCCCGTAGCTCATGCCCTCGGTGCGGGCGTCATGGTTGGCGATGTCGCTGACGTATGCCAGTGGTCCATTCTGGTTCGCGCCCGCGGCGTAGAAGATCGCCTGCGACTTTGGATCGCCGTGAAACAGTTGCTGAAACGTAACCTCCAGCCGTTGGTCGATCGCGGCCGGAGAGATACCCCTCTCCTGAAACAGATTGCGGTAGTTGCCGGACGCGAAGGCGCCGGAAGGAACGCCGACGCCGGATTGCGCGGGCGCTCTGCATGGCCCTGCCGCTCCGATGAGAAGCAGCAGGGCGGACGCGAAGACGGTTGCGGAACGTAGAGGCACGCGCAAATCTCCGGCCGGCTACAGCTTTGCCGAGTAGATACTTCGCATGAGCAGATTCTCGATCTGCTCCTGTCTGCCGGAGCGTGGCTGAGGATCGATCGCAGACCTCTCGGCGTTGGCGGCGATCTCGTCCAGCGATAACTTTCCGGACAGCATCGCATGCGCGTCAGGGGTCTTCCAACCGGCGTAACGCTCGGCCAGTAGAGCGTCGTACTTACCGTCTTCGATCAGCTTGGCCGCGGTAAGGAAGGCACGCGCGCACAGGTCGATGCCGCCTACATGCGCGCTGACGAGGTCCTCGGGGGTGAAGCTCTGGCGACGCACCTTGGCGTCGAAGTTGCAGCCACCCATGCCGAGGCCGCCTGCCTTGATGACGTGGTACATGCTCATGGTCATGGTCCACAGGTCGTTAGGAAACTGATCGGTGTCCCAGCCGAGAAGGGCGTCTCCGCGATTGATGTCAAGCGATCCGAGGATGCCGAGCGAACCCGCCGTGGCGATCTCGTGCTCAAAGGTGTGTCCGGCGAATGTTGCGTGGTTTGCTTCAAGATTGACGCGCACCTCATCCTGGAGCCCGAAGCGGCGGAGAAACCCATATACGGTCGCTGTATCGAAGTCGTACTGGTGAACGGTGGGTTCCTTTGGCTTGGGCTCGATCAGGATCTGGCCGGTGAATCCGATCTTGTGCTTGTAGTCCACGACGAGCGAGAGGAAGCGGCCCATCTGTTCCAGTTCCTGTTTCATGTCGGTGTTGAGCAGGGTTTCGTAGCCCTCGCGGCCGCCCCAGAGGACGTAATTGGCACCACCAAGCTGCTTTGTGACATCCATGCAGTGTTTGACTATGGCCGCACACCAGGAGAAGACCTCGGGATCGGGGTTGGTGGACGCGCCAGCCATAAACCGTTGTGCGGAGAAGAGGTTCGCGGTTCCCCACAGCAACTTTGTCGAGTGGCTCTGCATCATTTCGCCGAGATAATCCGCGACCGTATGGAAGTTCTTGAGCGTGCTTGCGAGCGAATCGCCAGGGGGCGCAATGTCCGCGTCGTGGAAGCAGAAGAAAGGGACATCCAGAACGCGAAAAAGCTCGAACGCAGCGTCGGCCTTGAGCTTGGCCTGCGCGATGGGGTCGCCAGACGCCATCCAGGAACGGTGGATGGTGGGTCCACCGAAGGGGTCGCTGCCGGTCATCGCGAAGGAATGCCAGTAAGCGACCGCAAAGCGGAGGTGCTCCTTGAGAGGCTTGCCGAGAACGACTCTCTCGGCGTCGTAGAACCGGTATGCGAGGGGGTCTTCGCTTTCGGGACCCTGGTATTGGACGACGGGCAAGCTGCTGAATTCAGTCTGGGACATCGAGGAAATCGTCTCCTGGTTCTCTACTTTGTAGATGCTTGGATCAGGTGAAGTGCGCTCGGAAGGGCGGCAATGACGGCGACGGTGTAAGGGAGGCGGTCGGAAGCTCACTATGACGACGCAGACAGCTTACTATTATTGCACCCGACGAACTAATCCAGCCGATTTTGGGGCAGCGTACGCAGCCGTTTACCCGCAGCACAAGGTATAGAACCGCGACCGGGTTCGTGCAGTAGCCGGACCTGGTAGCCGGTGGTGCACGGCTGGCAAAGCTCGCAATTCGCCGTGGTTTCTGCTAGCACGTTGTTCAAGTACCCCCCAGGTGGATATATTTGCGGTGTGCAAATTGATGCTCTGTTCAAAGAACTTCGCTGCTTCCGTGACTTCTTCTACTCGGATTCCGCTCAACGATCAAATTGGCTGACCCGCATAGTGAGACGTGGAAGGATTCTTTCTTCATGTGCGATGGCCGCCGTTCTCGTCTTTGGATGCTCGCTTGAGGCGCAGGTGGAGACCATTGTTCCCGCGCAGGTTCCAGGCGCAAAGCCGGTCAAAGTTGAGCACATAAAGATTCATGGCGGTGCGCTCGAAGGCAACCTCGAGGGCGAAGCGGTGGATCGCGATGTGATTGTCCTGCTGCCACCGAGCTACCAGGCTCAGTCGAGCCGCCATTATCCCGTGATCTATGCACTACACGGGTACTCGATTGGTGCCGAGCAGTGGACCCACGAGATCCATGTCCCACAAACGGCTGAAGGTGCTTTCGCGCAGGGCTCACGCGAGATGATTGTCGTCCTACCGGATTCGAAGACTGTTTATAACGGATCGATGTATTCAAGCTCTGAAACCACAGGCGACTTTGAAAGATTCATCTACCACGATGTCGTGGTGTACATCGATGCCCACTACCGGACGATCCCGGGTAGAGAGAGCCGCGGCCTGGCCGGCCACTCAATGGGCGGCTACGGCGCTTCGCGGATCGGGATGAAGCATCCCGAGGTCTTCGGAGCTCTTTACATCATGAGTCCTTGCTGTCTCTCGCCCATGGTACCCGGCGGACAAGGTGGGAGCGAAGAGGCGAAGGAACGCGCCCTTGCCGCCGAAGAAAAAGTGAGAGGCGCCAAGTCGCCTACAGATCTGGCTGGGCGGTCACCTGGGTTCGGCTCCGCCGCGTACGCGTCGGCAGCGGCGTGGGCGCCCGATCCGAAGAACCCGCCTTTGTATTTCAACCTGCCAACAAAGGACGGTGTTCCTCTGCCGGAAGTCGTTGCCAGATACACCGCGAATGCGCCACTTGCCTTTGTCGATCAATACATCGGGAACTTGAAGCAATACCGCGCTATCTCGATGGACGTTGGCGACCAGGACGGTTTGCGCTTCGACGCCATTAAGCTCCACAAGGTTCTCGATGAATACGGTGTTCCGAACAGCTTTCAGATTTATTTCGGAACGCACACCAGCGCGGTCGCGGACAGGTTTCAGAACCATGTCCTGCCTTTCTTCAGTGAGAATCTATGCTTTACGCGAAGCTGTCAGTAGTTGAATGTTCCCGATCCAGCCTGGAGAAACGAATGAGAAATAGTGTGAGCGTCATCTTTATTCGAGCCGTTGCATGCACGGGAATGCTTTTTTCGGGCCTAATGCCGCACGCTGCCTTCGCGCAGGAGGCTGCGCATCTGCCCTACATGAATCCGCAGCTCTCACCGGAGGAGCGGGCGACAGATCTGGTGCATCGCATGACGCTCGCGGAGAAGGCGTCGCAGATGCAGAACAACTCCGCCCCGGTGCCGCGGCTCGAAGTGCCGGCTTACCAATGGTGGAGCGAAGCTCTTCATGGTGTGATCAACGAAGGTGTTACTGAGTACCCTGAACCCGTAGGGCTTGCTGCCACGTTTGACGCGCCAGGCATTCATACCATGGCTGCTCAGATCGGAGTAGAGGGGCGCATCAAGTATGTACAGAATAAGCGCGAAGGGCACACCGGCATCATGGGAGGGCTCGATTTCTGGTCTCCCAATCTGAACATCTTTCGCGACCCACGCTGGGGTCGTGGGCAGGAGACCTACGGCGAGGACCCATTTCTTACAGGGCGGATGGGTGTGGCCTATGTCACCGGCCTACAGGGCGAGGACCCGAGATACTATCTCGCGATTGCGACCCCGAAGCACTTCGCCGTACACAGCGGACCGGAGCCAACACGTCACTTTGCCGATGTGGACGTGAGCAAGCACGACGAAGTGGACACTTATGAGCCTGCATTTCGTGCAGCCATCGTCGAAGGCAAAGCGGGGTCTGTCATGTGTGCGTACAACGCGATCAACGGTGAGCCGGCCTGCGCCAACCAATACCTCCTGCAGGACCAGTTGCGGGGCAAGTGGGGATTCCAGGGCTACGTGGTTTCCGACTGCGATGCTGTGCGGGATGTCGCGGCTAATCATCGGTATCGCCCAACGCAGGCGCAAGGTGCTGCCGTATCGGTGCTGCGCGGCATGGACAACGAGTGCGTGACTTTCACGTCGCGGTACGGCGATCCTGTCGAAAAGGCCTATGTAGACGCCGTGCAACAGGGATACCTGCCGGAGAGCGCTCTGGACACGGCCCTTATTCGACTGTTTACAGCCCGGATGAAGTTAGGGATGTTCGATCCTCCGGACACTGTTCCGTATACAAAGATTGATGAGAAGGAACTGGACAGCGCGGAACATCGCGCTCATGCTCGCAAGCTCGCGAACGAGTCGATGGTACTGCTGAAGAATGACGGCCTGCTTCCCTTGAAGCCAGGGATTCATAAGATCGCGGTTGTTGGTCCGCTTGCGGATCAGACACGGCCGTTGATTGGAAACTATGCGGGGCGGCCCACGCACATCGTGTCTATACTCGACGGCCTCCATGCTGAGTTTCCGAATGCTGCTATCAAGTTCGTTCCTGGTACGCAGTTTCTTCGCGCAGATGGAGTACCAGTGCCTAATGCCTTATTGACCACGCCAGAGGGTAAGCCCGGTGTGAAGGCCGAGTACAACGAAGAGCGTCGAGGACAAGACGAACAGCCCAAGCCGATCTTCAGCCGTACCGAGCCTAATGTCAGGCTGACGGAAGCGAAGCTCCCGCAGGAAGTGACCGGTATGAAGAGCTTCGGCGTTCGATGGTCGGGATTCCTGACTCCGCCGGACTCGGGTGATTTCCTGCTCGGTCTTCGTTCGCAGGGGTTTGCACGCGTGACGGTTGACGGCAAGCAGGTAGCCACGGCGTTTGGCGGCTCCGAGACGGTGCCTGTTGTGGGTCGCGTTCACCTCGAAAAGGGACGCAAGGCTGCGCTGGAGATCACGTACCGCGCTCAGGATGGAAAGGCCAATGCAGAACTGATCTGGGCTAAGGTCAACAACGCGGTGTCACCCGAGGCGATCGCGGCGGCGAAGGATGCCGATGCGGTCATAGCGGTGGTCGGGATCACGAGCCAGCTTGAAGGCGAAGAGATGCCGGTGAGCGAACCTGGCTTCCTGGGCGGAGATCGAACCAGCATCGATCTGCCACAGCCCGAGGAAGACCTGGTGGAGGCGATCGGCGCTACCGGGAAGCCACTGGCGGTCGTTCTGGTGAACGGCAGCGCGCTTGCGGTCAACTGGATCAATGACCATGGGAATGCAGTGATTGAGGCGTGGTATCCCGGAGAAGAGGGCGGGGCGGCCGTTGCGGAGACGCTAAGCGGGAAGAACAACCCTGCAGGCCGGCTGCCCATTACTTTCTACAAGGGCACGGACCAACTACCCAACTTCGAAGATTATGGGATGGCAAATCGCACCTACAGGTACTTCACTGGCAAGCCGCTGTATGCCTTCGGTTATGGGCTTAGCTACACGAAGTTCTCTTACGGCGAACTCACGGTGCCAAAGACTATCGCGGCCGGGCAACCCGTGGACGCCGATGTAGCTGTAACCAACGCCGGCGCGCTCGCAGGAGACGAAGTTGTGCAACTGTACGTCAAGTTTCCGGCGCGCAAGGGCGCTCCGCAGATCGCGCTTCGCGGGTTCCAACGCATTCACCTGGACCCGGGTGCCAGTCAGAGGGTGCACTTCCGCCTCAATCCGCGCGACCTCGGAATGGTTACCGAGGATGGCGATCCGATCGTCGCTCAAGGTGACTACACGATCAGTGTTGGAGGAGGACAGCCCGACACGGGTGCATCAGTCGTGAGCAGCCGGTTCCAAATCGACGGTCAGTTTGCCTTGCCGGAATAGGGACGCATGGCCGATCCAAGAACGACCGGACATATTCAGCGCCCGACGGTGCACGATGCACTTCCAGCTTCACGCAAAGGAGCAGTGACTCCATCTATGCACAATCGGATCAGAATATCTCTCGTTCTAGCCCCGACCTTCTTGGTCCTGACCTCCTGCCCAGGCCTGTTCGGCGCCGACGTCTCCATGAGGGTGAACGATAAGAACTATCTCGATGCTCAGGGCTTCAGCGTCTTTCTCTACGACAGCACGTACCATCCCGTTTTTGTAGACCAGAAGAACACGGCCATGGAGATGATCCTTCACGGTCAGCGCATCGCCACCAACGGCGATGTGCGCCTCATGCCAACGCCCGAGCAGTGGGATTTGGTAGCAACCCTCAAAGGGCGCCACGCCGATAAGGCGACCAACCAGCTCACCGCCGACCTCGCTTTCCCGAACTTCGATCTGAGCTACACCCTGGAGGTTGCGGCGGAACCGGGCGGAGTGAAGGTCAGCATCAATCTCGACAAGCCGCTTGCCGCAGAACCTGGCCGGGCGAGCGGGCTTCAATCTGGAGTTCTTGCCCTCGATCTACATGGGCAAGAGTTACCTCGTGGACGGAACGAAAGCTGGCCTCTTCCCGCGAACGCCGAACGATCCAATGATCAAGGTGTTGCCGCTCCCCGGTGAACCGAAGAAGGCTTATTACCTAGAGGACTGGGACAAGGCGAAGGGATACACGCAGCCTCTGCCATTCGCGGAGGGGAAGAGCATTACTCTGGGGGTCGACGACAAGTTGGCCCGGGTGAATGTTTCCTCTGATACGGCCGATCTCATGTTGTTTGATGGGCGGGACCGGGCACAGAACGGATGGTTCGTCCTGCGTTCACTGATTCCTTCAGGGAAGACAACGGGCGCGATCGTGTGGCACATCCGGCCGGACCTCATTCCGAACTGGACGCGGCCGCCGATGATCGCGCACAGCCAGGTCGGGTATGCGCCGGGCTTCTCCAAAGTAGCGGTGCTCGAACTCGACCCGAAGTACAGCGGCCCGAAGACGGCCAAAGTGCTGCGCCTGACCGAGGACGGATCGTACGAGCAGGTATTTGAGGGCCCGGTCGCGCCTTCAACGCCCTGGCTGCGCTACGTGTATTCCAAGTTCGACTTCACCCCGGTCAAGGATCCCGGCCTCTATGTCATCGAGTACGCAGATCAGCGTACGGCGCCCTTTCCCATCGCCAAAGACGCGTATGCGAAGACCTGGCAGGACAGCCTGGACCATCATCTTGCGGAGCAGATGGATCACGTTTCTGTTCGCGAGGCGTACCGAGTCTGGCACGGCGCTTCACACCTGGACGATGGCCGTATGGCGCCGGTGGTTGGGGAGCAATTCGACGGCTGGAACCAAGCCACTGCAACGGACGGCAAGTACAAAGGCGGCGACCACATCCCTGGAATGAACGTAGGCGGCTGGTACGATGCCGGTGACTTCGACCTCGAGGAACCTGCGCAACTTAGCGTCATTCAGAGCCTGGCCCTGGGGTATCGCGAATTCAACCTCAAGTACGACGAGCTTTCGGTTGATGAAGCGGCCCGTCAGGTTGAGATGCACCGGCCCGATGGCGTCCCGGATACTGTCGAACAGGTGAAGCACGGAGCTCTGCTCATCCTGGCGCAGTACCACAACATCGGCCACGCGATCCGCGGCACTCACGAACCAGATCTGCGTCAGTACACGCACCTGGGTGACGCGGCGTCGAAGACCGACGGCCGCATCTATGACCCTAAGCTCGGTACCGACGAAGTTAGAGGGGACTACTCGGGCAAGCCGGACGACCGCTGGATCTTTACGAGCGACAACCCATTCTTCGAGTGGAACGCCATCGCAGCGCTGGCTGCTTCCGCTGATGTGCTGAAAGGCTACGACGACGCATTAGCAAAGGACTGCCTCGACACTGCGGTCAAGGCGTGGAACGAGCAAAAGGCACACCCTACGCCATTCCCTCCGCGCGCTGGTTACGACGAATCAGCCGCCGTGGGAGGTGTTTTGGCGGCCTCTCAGGGAACGGGGTCAGGCGGCCAAAGTAGTCGCAAGGCACGGGGCAGCTCGGGCGCTCCAACAAGTTCTGGCACGACAAGCGCACCAGCAGCTCCTCCCGCCGGATCAGGCCGTTTTGGGGTCGCACAGGACTGGGCTGCGGCTCTTGAACTGACGATCGCGACGAATGGCGCCGAGCCCTACAAGTCCCGTCTCAAAGATTTATTCCCTCAGGTGATCACACCACAGCAGATGGAGCTCCATGGTTGGACGGCAGTGCGAGCATTGCCTTATCTCGAAGCGGGTGCGAAAGATCAGATGCGGGACGCAGTGAAGACCTACATGGTCGGTCTCGACAAGCAGCTGGACGCCACCCCGTTCGGCGTGCCCCCGAGCCTCGGCACCTGGGGAGGATCTGGAGCTGTCGTGGACATGGCTATCCGGATGTACTTTCTGCACAAGGCCTTTCCGGATCTTGTGAGTCCGGAGTACACGCTTCGTGCGGTCAACTACATCCTGGGCACGCACCCGGTATCCAGCACTTCCTACGTAGCTGGCGTCGGTACAGTGTCGAAGACGAAGACGTACAGCAATAATCGCGGCGACAATGCGTACATTCCGGGCGCTGTGATTCCGGGGTACATCATCATCAAGCCAGATTTTCCAGAGTGCATCGACGACTTCGGGTTCCTGTGGTTCGAGGATGAAGCCGTCGTGGCGGGTTCGGCAAGCTGGGTCGTCGCCGGCAACGCTGCGGACGCGATCACCAAGGAAGTGAAGTAGAGCCGAGAGGCGAGACCGGCGCGCCAGGGATCGCCGATCTCCTGACGAGTCACATTCTAAGGCACAACTGTGAATGCAGATGCGGCGGTCTACATTCGTTCCTTTTGTGAAGCCTGCCCACAAAGCACCATGGACGATTCGGTGACGAAGCTTCACAGTGGGGTCTCGCGGCGCTTGGGCGTGGGTGGCTGTGCAGACGAACTTTTGTCTGGCCACTGCTCCAGGGATTCGCTATAACATCCCATGCTCGGTAGAAGCCTGTTGCTAGTCGCCATGTCCTCGCTGGCTCCGTACAGCGTCTCGCAGAACGCGGTCTCCGGTCCGCCTGCGCAGGCCTCCGCCACCGATACGCCGACGACGACTGCGAGCGCGAAGTTTGTTATGCCTGCGGGGTGGACTGCGACGCAGGGTGCCTCGTATCTAAGCGTGCAGGCACCTGAACCGGATACCCACATCGTGTTCTTCGAAGGGAAGGCGACCGACGCGGCTGGGGCGGTGACACAGGCCTGGGCGGCGTACAAGCCTGGCTTTTCCCGGCCCTTGAAGGCGACTCTTCCGCAACCGGACAAGGAAGGCTGGAAAGATTCCAAGGTGTTCACGTATGAGACCTCGCCGAACGAGCGAGCGGTGGTGGTTGCGATTGCACTGCGAGCGAACGCCACGTGGACCGTGGTGCTGCTCGATGGAAAAGAGCAGACCTTTGAGAAACGCGGCTCTCAAATTGGATTGATGCTGGAGAGCTTGCGGCCAAAGGATTACCAGCGCGAGATGTTCACCGGGCGCAAGGCCAATGCGCTGACGCCGGAGCGGATCGAAGAGCTGCGCAGCTTCGTGGAGGCCTCCATGCAGAAGCTGAATATACCGGGGGTCGGCCTGGCGCTCATCGACGGGGGCAAGGTGGTGTACGAAGGTGGCGTCGGCGTGAAGGCGATGGGCAAGCCGGAGCCGGTGGATGCGAATACGTTGTTTATGGCGGCCTCAAATACGAAAGGCATGACGACCCTGCTGCTGGCGAAGCTGGTGGATGCGAAGAAGCTGCAGTGGAACGAACCTGTGACGCAGGTGTATCCGAGCTTTGCGCTCGGCGATGCGACTACGACGCGGTCGGTGGAGGTGCATCACCTGGTTTGCGCCTGCACCGGGCTGCCAAGACA
Source organism: uncultured Acidobacteriaceae bacterium (assembly GCA_963752655.1). Classification (GTDB taxonomy): domain Bacteria; phylum Acidobacteriota; class Terriglobia; order Terriglobales; family Acidobacteriaceae; genus Edaphobacter. Next base: position 104,591 of record CAVVZK010000009.1, on the reverse strand, counting down.
GGATTACGAGTGGTTGTTTGAGTACAAGAAGTTCACGCCCGACTCGACGTTCACGTTGCTGAGCGGGATGCAGCCGACCAGCAAATTCGGCGAGGTGTTCCAGTACAGCAACCTGATGGCATCGGCGGCGGGATACATCGGGGCGCGGTTGTACACGCCGAGTGGAGACCTGGGGCAGGCGTATGACGCGGCGATGCAGAAGCAGATCTTTGATCCGTTAGGGATGACGAACACGACCTTCGATATGGCGCGGGCGCAGAGCGGGAACTTCGCGAGTCCGCATTCAAACGATCTGGATGGACACACGGTGCCGATCAGGATGGATGAAAATTATGCGGTGGTGCCGTTCCGACCCGCCGGTGGCGTTTGGACGTCAGCGCATGACATGACGAAATACGCGATGCTGGAATTGCGGCAAGGCAAGCTGCCCGATGGGACGCAGTTTGTGTCGCAGGAAAACCTGCTTATACGGCGCAAGCCGCAGATCTCGACGGGCGAAGATGAGAGCTATGGGATGGGGCTGGAAGTGGACACGCACTGGGGCGTGCCGATCGTGCACCATGGCGGCAGCCTGTTTGGGTATAAGAGCGATTGGATGATCTTGCCGGATTCCGGTGTGGGTGCCGTGCTGCTGACGAACTCCGATACGGGCGGCATGTTGCTGGGGCCCTTCATGCGGAAGCTTGTGGAGGTGGTCTTTAACGGAAAGCCGGAGGCTGTGGCTGATGTAGATGCAGCTGCGGCGAACTTTCACACTTCGGTGGCGAAAGAGCGTGCACGGCTGGTGCTGCCGGCGGATGGGAGCGAGGCCGAGAAGCTGGCAGCGGACTACAGCAATGCTTCGTTAGGGAAGATCGACGTGAAACGGTCCGGGGCGGATACGGTGTTTGCCCTGGATGCGATGGAGAGCCGCATGGCTTCGCGGAAGAACGACGATGGAACGGTGTCGTTCGAGTTCGCCGATCCGCCTTTGGCAGGATTCGAGTTTGTGCGAGGCGAACGTGACGGAAAGCGCGCTCTGATCGTACGCGATGGGCAGCATGAGTATGTGTTTCGTGCGACAGAAGCACCCTAGTCAATCGCCTTCTCTGGGGCGGTTCCTGCTGCTGTATCCAAGACAGTCGACGAGAGGCACCGCGGTCGAGCAGTTCTAGAGAACGTTTGAAGAGATGCTGCCCACGACACAGGCGGAGACGATCAACGGGGACCTTCTCGCATTCTTCACGAGTTGGACAACCCGGCCCGAGGTGACTTAGACGCCCTGGTATACAAGGGCGACAAAGTCACTTCGGCTCTGGAACAGTTTGCCCCATACCTCGTCGTATCGCGCGCTGGGCTTTGCCGCTATGACTTCAGGCAAAGACCTCCCCTGTTTCTTCAGGGCTGCGACCTTGTCGCGGATATCAACCAGAACATCTCGGAAAAGCACAAGATCGGCTTTGCTACCCACCGCTCCATGCCCAGGAATGACGATCGTCTTGTCGGTCACACTCGCGATGTTCGCCTCTGCTGCGCGTATCTGCCCGTCGATGCTACCCCCCGTCCAGTAGTCGATGAACGGGTAATCACGGTTCCAGAAGGTGTCTCCGGTGTGAAGTATGTCAGCCTCGACGAAGTGCACTGAAATGTCAGAGTCCGTGTGAGCGGGCTGATAATGCTTGAGCATGAGCGTGCTGTTGTTGGCGTGAAGCGTGTGCTCCTCTTGGAAAACGGTAGAGGGAAGTGCGCCCGCGGGCACGGCTGGGAACGTGTAACTGAAGTTCCCTTCGACGCGCGTGTCCTGAGAGAGATGCTTCCGTGTGTTCTCGTGAGCAAGGATACTGGCTCCCGCTTCATGAACCCATTCGTTGCCGCCAGCGTGGTCGAAATGCCAATGCGTGTTGATCAACTGTCTAATGGGATCTACGTTGATGCTTGCGAGAGCTTCCGAGACGTGCGGATGAGCTGTCACGATCTCTGAGTCAACCAGAAGCTTCCCGTCAGAGCCGGTGAGAACCGCGATGTTTCCGCCAGGACCAAGGAGGACGCTGACACCGCGGCGAAGGGTCTGAACCTTGACGTTTGCTACGGCAGCTTCTTTGAATGCCCCCGGGACGATACTCTTGGTCTGAGCCATCAAGTAGCTTGGAGTGAACCAGGCTGCCGCAAACGTCAGGCTTCCTGTGGCGAGGAACTGACGACGTGAAAGGTCGGATGGGGCTTCAGCAATCATCTGAAGAATCTCCTGTCTTGGGGCTTTCATTGAGCTACCGATAAGCTGGCCTGGAAAGGGTTGTGTGCTATCCCGATGTTGCGTACTGTGCGCGTCTAAACCTGTACTGAACCGCCATCGACAAACAGCTCTATCCCTGCGACGAAACTGGCATCGTCCGAGGCGAGGAAGACCGCAACTTTCGCGATCTCGTCCGGCTGCCCGAGCCTGCCGAGGGGCACAGTGGAAGCGAGATAGTCGTAGAGGCCCTTCTTCTGCTCCTCGGTGTCTGCAAGACCACTCAGCCCCGGGGTGTCGATGGGCCCAGGACTCACCACGTTCACGCGAATCCTGCGGTCTTTCAGGTCTGTCGTCCAGCCTCTCGCGAAGGAACGTACGGCCGCTTTCGTGGCCGAATACACGCTGAACGCTGGGCCGCCTTTGATCGACACCTGCGACGCGTTCATCACGATGGCGCTGCCATCCGGCATAAGCGGCAAAGCCTTCTGGACGGTGAAGACCACACCTTTCACGTTGACGTTGAAGATGTCGTCGAAGTGCTGCTCTGTGATGGCTCCCAGTGGAGCTGTGGAGCCGCCGCCCGCATTCACAAACAAGACGTCCAGACGGCCCTTTTCTCTCTTGATCTGTTCGTAAAGAGCATCGAGATCGGGAAGCTTCGTTACGTCGGCGCGAATGGCCGTAATCTGATGGCCGATGTTTCGAACGGCTGCATCCAGCTCAGCCTGCCGCCGTCCCGTGATGAAGACGAATGCGCCTTCTTCAACAAAGCGCTTTGCCGTGGCAAGCCCAATGCCGGAGCTGCCGCCGGTCACAAGCGCCACTTTTCCGTCGAGCTTCCTTGCCATAGAGCCTCCTGCCGTCTGTTCTGTACCTGCCGGTTCAGATATACGTGAGCAAACGAAGCATACACCGATATGGACTGTTTGTTTCAGAAGATCATCCAAACAGCATGCCGATACAAACTTCCACGCGGAAGAGGACTGGCCGGCCGAGAGCTTTCGCAGAAGATGAAGCTCTGGAGGCGGCCATGCGCGTCTTCTGGGAAAGAGGGTATGAGGGGGCGACCCTGGCAGATCTCACCGCCGCGATGGGGATCAATCGCTCCAGCCTCTACACCATCTTCGGAGATAAGGAAGCGTTGTTTGGAAGGGCTATTCAGCGCTACACGGAGGGTCCTGCCGCTTACGTGCGAAGGGCAATCCAGGAGCCTACCGCGCGCGCGGTCGTCGCAGCGCTTCTAAAGGGCTCGGCAAGTATGCTGAGCAACCCGCACAATCCACGTGGCTGTCTCTCCGTCCAGGGCGCGCTCGCCTGTGGTAGCGACTCCCAGGGAGCAAGACTCTCCATGGTGGACTGGAGAAAACAGGGAGAGGCCGTCCTTGAGGCACGGTTCGAAAGAGCGAAGGAAGCGTCGGAACTACCGCAAGAATTGAGTGCCGGGGATCTCGCGCGCTATGTGGCCACGCTGATCACCGGTTTAGGGGTGCAGGCCGCGAATGGGGCCAGCAAAGAAGAGATGGACAGCATCGTAGCGCTGGCTCTGACGGCGTTGCCGTTTTGATGACCATCAGGGATGCGCGTCTGTACTCGCCGGGAGCGAAGCTAGGACTCGTTGTTCCTGGGCGGCATAGCCGACCCTCAAGAACCCCGAAGGACGATGGCCGATCTTGGTGAAAACCGTCTGCCCGATTGAGAGGACGTCATCAGTAAAAAGCCGTGGGGCCAGGCGAGTCTTTCAGCATGGGAAGTAAGAGGTTAGGACCTGAGGCTCACATGCCCCGCCTGACGCGAGGCTTTCGAAGAAAGTTTACGGCTGCCTGGCTCATACGGGCTTGCTGTGAAGGACATGCCTGTCACGGAACCGGCGGTAGCGGCCAAGAAGGGACGCAGGTCCGCGGGCCCGGACAAAAACGATGTTTCCTTCGAACCGTTTCTCCTCGATGACCGCTCCGGCTTCGAGCGAGGCGAGTATAGAGCCTTCGGATTGCGGAAGCCGGAAGCTGGACGTGATGAGCGGGTCTATAACGAGCGCCGCATCGATGGCAAGCAGCAGTTGTTCAAGGCCGGTGCGCTGAAGTGAGGAGACGCAAATACCTTCCCGATCGGTTGGAAGTGGCGCATGTTCCTGGGTAGGGACGAGATCGATTTTGTTCAAGACCTGGATGACGGGCTTGGTCGAGACTGCAAGCTCGGCTAGCACCTTCTCAACCTGGGCTTTCTGCTCTTCGCGCACAGGGCTGGCAGCGTCCTGGATGTGGAGAAGAATTTCAGCCCGCTCCACCTCCTCGAGGGTTGCGCGGAAGCTCGTAACCAATGTGTGGGGAAGGTTGCGGATGAAGCCGACCGTGTCAGAGAGAAGGATCTTGCGGCGGGAAGGAAGCTGCAGTTGCCGAAGCTTGGGGTCAAGAGTAGCGAACATCCTGGCCGATTCGAGCACGCCCGCCTCTGTAAGCGCGTTGAAGAGAGTGCTCTTTCCGGCATTTGTGTAGCCCACAAGGGCGACGACGGGGACGGGAACTGCCTCGCGGCGCTGCCGTTGTTGGTGGCGTATTCGGCGGACGCCATCAAGGTGCGTCTTGATCTGATCGATGCGCAGATTGATCTTGCGGCGATCGGTCTCGAGCTGGGTTTCTCCCGGGCCGCGGGTTCCGATGCCCCCGCCAAGCTGCGACATGGCGCGACCCCGGCCCGCGAGGCGGGGCAACTGGTATTCGAGTTGTGCGAGCTCTACCTGTAGCTGGCCTTCGCGGGTTTTGGCGTGGCGGGCGAAGATGTCGAGAATGAGCTGCGAACGGTCGATGACATGGCAGGGTAGCCGGGCCTCGATGTTCCGCAGCTGCGAGGGGGTGAGGTCATGGTCGAAGAGAACCAGCGACGCGTTGGTGCTGGCCACAACGCTGATGATTTCGTCCAGTTTGCCCTGGCCGACGAGGCTGGAGGGATCGGGCCTTTGGCGCCGCTGAACGAGAGTCGCGGCAATGGTCGCACCCGCTGAGCGGGCAAGCTCCTCGAACTCTGCACGGCTCGCGTTGAAATCCAGGGGGGAGGCGTCGTCGCTCGAGGGGACCTCTTCTTCTCCAGCCATTGCCGCAGCCGCAGTCCGGGCAAGTCGAGCGGCTGCAGTAAGCCGTTTGCGCTTCCGGAGCTCCCCGGTGAACTCCACCACGACGATTACGGCAAGTTCCTGCTGGGTTTGCGAAGTACGGAGTTCGCGGGCGAGCAGTGCCGCCTCTTGGGCGGCGCTTGCTTCGACAAGACTATGCCGGACTACCTTTTCCCGGCTCCGTCGTGATTTCGCGGGCTCCGGAGCGGTCTCAGGCGTGGCCTTCTTGCTGGTCAAGTTTGTCTCGATGTCGGGCCCCTGTGTGGGCCCAATGTCCCTGATCATACAGTTGCTTGACTTAGTAACCGGGAGGCCGAGACATTCGGAAAGGGTTGAAGCTGGCCGCAGTGTTCTTGGATCCTTCGGGCCGCCGCCGCCGAGACAGGACAGGCGGGCGACCTAATCGTTACGCCACAAAGCGGCCATCGAGCAGGTGGAGCGAGAGGGGACTTGTTCGCAGCTATTACGAGCGTGGTGCAGGAGCTCCGGCCCAAGCTGCTAAGGAGCCTGAAGCTGGCTCCAGACAAGCCGGAGCCGGTTAATCGAGAGCCGAGACAAAATTCGGGAGCTCCGTAGTGAAAGGGAAGAGGAGACATCGCTGTCGCAGGCGCTCTCAATGCTGAGTGAACAATTCAGGTTTAGCCATGCAGCAATTTTTGATTCGGCGATTAGCGGCAATCCCACGAAGCTGGATCCGGTCAGTTACCTGGACATCTATGCCGTTGCGAAGGAGGCTATAACAATGCAGGGCTTCATAGCGGAGCCACAAACATAAGGGCAGAGGTCGGTTTTGACTCAAAGTTCCTCAGGATGCGCATCCTTGACGATGGAACAGGGATAGACGACAGGGTGCTCAGTAGCAAGAAACGGGAAAATCACTATGGACTTGCTGGCATGTACGAGTGGGCAGCGAACCTTCGGGCCGATTTGAAGATCTCGAGCCCGAGCGGTGGAGGTATCACCCCCTCATTCTCGACGGCATGCCAGGTCAATCGAGAGGGAGCCGGACATGGTTCTGGTCGCCGAAGCTTCGGACGGATATGAAGTTGTTGAAGCATTCCAGACTCACCTCACCGATGTTGCGCTCATCGACCTGCAAATGCCTCGAATGAGCGGGTTGGAAGCTATTCAGGAGATCGTCGAAAAGTTCCCTCGCGCTCGTTATGTCGTACTCACCACTTACCGCGGGGATGCCCAAGCCTCGCGAGCATTCAAAGCCGGCGCAGTCGGCTACCTCCTGAAGACGATGCTGCGCAAAGACCTGATTTAAACGATCCGACGAGTTCATGAAGTCGCATCACCGTCACCAACCTGTCAGGGTCACCTATCAACAGTGCTTAGTACCGTGTGCTCGAAGGTCTGCCTGCTCGAAATGTGGCCGGATCTCAGCCGGATACCCAATGACTTGCCGTTTTCCGTCTATAGCCGATGCCCTGTGTCTCTGTCCCCGGGGTTTGTAACACCGAGCATCCCTCAAGTTCGGCAGATCTTGTGCTTCCAATTCGAGGCGGTCCTGGAGGAGGAACTTAGGACTGCGGTTCGGCCGCGACATGTTCAAAGCCGATGTGTACAAGGCCGACGATGATCTCGTCGCCGGGTAGCAGAAGCACACCTTTGCTGGCTCCCCTGGGTGCCGGACTTAGCGATCCGTCTCTGAGTAGAGTGGTTCCTTGAGCGCTTCCGTCATCGAACAAACGAAAGCGCGAGGCTTCCACGTCGAACTCCAGGTGCGCGTGTGCTCGGGAAACGGTGGCATTTACCCCGGCCGCTTCATCCTTGATCGCGACATCATTTCGGCGAGTCGGACGTAGCTGATCATCCAGGACCTCTGACAAGCGACCGATGTTGATGCGTTGCTTCTGAAGGCAGTATTCTCTCTGCTCGGCGACCCCCACCAGCATCGTAAGTCGAACCTGGATAGGCTCCGCAGAGACCGAGGTCTTTGCAGCGTTGCTGTACGACAGGTCGAACCCACGAGCCTTGACGCCAGGAGGAAGATCGTCGACGAGCTCGACCTTGACTCTGAGGCCAACCGGGTACTCCACTAGCGTGTCGTCGAAGTAACTCTTGATATCCCGCTCGAGCGCAGCCCCCTCAACGAAAACCTTCTCGAAGGAGCGGCGGCGCTCCGATTCCGCCAGGATCTGAACTTCGACAAGAGAGTAGCCGAAGCTGATTCTTCCGCGGGGCAGAGGATCAACATGGGATGCGACCTCTTCCACAATGGCTCGATGTACTTCAATCAGTTCCTGGCGTTGCCCGGGCGCGGAGGAGCGTACAAGGCCGCGGAGCATCTGGTCGACGCGCCGTTCGAGATCCTGGAGGCGGCTCACTGTGGCCTCCCGAAGTAACCCATTGCTTTCGCCTCTTTCATGAGCTCTGCGGCGAGCGGGGCCGCCGCCGTGCCGCCATACTGCCCGTTCTCAATGATCACTGCGAATGCAAGCTTGCGCGTCCCGCCGAAGGGAGCAAACCCTATGAACCAGGCGTGAGAAGGTGCATGTTCCAGCTCTGCTGTTCCGGTCTTGCCCGCGATTGGCAGATCCGCGAGTTGCGCGGCGCGCCCGGTGCCGGAAGTCACGGCCTCGCGCATCGAAGCTCCTATGAACGAGGACAGTTCTGGGCTGAGGATTGGCGCGGGCAGCTGCTGGCGCGGATTGTTGCGATCTGTAACCCACCTACCGTATGGCATGGATCCATTTTGCGCGATTGTTGCCGCCACCCGCGCCATCTGAAAAGGGCTGGCAATCACCTGTCCCTGCCCATACGACGCCTGCGGAAGCTCTCTGCGAAGGGTCTGCGCCGTCGCGGGGCTTGCAACCGAGATCCCAAGGTGATTTGCCGTATCGAGTAGCGCATCCGCGCCGACCACATAGGATCCAAGCTGTGCAAAGTATGCGTTACAGGAGACGACAAGGCCAGAACGCATCGCGATATTTCCGTGCGGCTCGGTGTCTTTGATGTCGTCGTGAATGGGCCGTCGCGATCCTCGAATGAGATTTCCGGTGCGTCCGTCGGGAAGCCGCTTACATTCAAATCGGGTCAGCGCGCTGTTGGGGTCCTTGCGAAGAGCTGCAATCGAGGTCACGATCTTGAACGAAGATCCCGGCGGGTACAGTCCATAACGCGCCCGGTCGAGCAGGAAGTCCTCGGCCGCACCGGGGCTGAGCGGACCAGGTGTTTCGCCTGGCCACGGATAGCTGACCGACGCAAGCAGGTCTCCGCTTGCGGGTTCCATAATGACGACGGCACCCCGCGTCTTTCCAAGCTTCCGTAGTTGAGCCTCCAGCAGTTCTGCCGCCTTCACTTGCAACCGGGCGTCAATCGACATATGCAGGTTCCGGTCCCGGTCCAAGACTTTCTTCACCTGCGGTGCATTTGGCTGCCATCGATGCCGCAGCAACGGTAAAAGTTCGCGGAAGTCATACCGAACGCCATAGGTCTTCGTCTGCGCATGGACGTCGGATGTTTCCACCAGCGTTGCGCGATCGTCGAAGCCTTGAAGCGTCGTCGCGAAATCGCGCTCTGCGAGCGAACTGTTTCGCGCGGACCAGTTTGCATGCGTGCCCAGATCTCCGAGCAGGTGGAATGCTCTGGGGCCAAGCGGGTAGAAGCGTTTTGCTCCGCGATCTGGTTGGTCCCCAAATCTCACACCCATGCTGGCGTAGGCCTCGCGAGAGCTTGAGAGCTCATTCCAATTGCTTGTTGCGAGCGGAAGCCCATTACGGTCGTAAATCGTGCCCCGGGGTATGGCATGTGCAATCGATAGCAGACGCGGGTTGTACTCGTACCGGCGTTCGCCGTCCGCCTGGAGCGCCAGGGCTCCAGCACCCGCGATCACATCGGCGTGTGCCAACTGCAGGTAGGCGCTTTTCCCCAGCAGTGCTACCGCGATCGCGGCGAGAACGTAGGTTAGGTCCCTTGTACTTGCGCGGAAAGGTTGCGTGGTCGAACGGTCCGGCGAGCCGTCCGCGGCGAGCGAAAATAGGATCCCCACGATCGCGAAGTTCGTGACCAACGCCGTTCTGCCGTAACTCAGAAACGGGACAACAACACCTGATAGCGGAATCAGATCCAGGACGCCACCCGCGATCAGTGCGATCTGAAGCGCCAAGGCAAGAGTCAGACCAAGAGCAAGGAAGAAGTTGTAATCGGACCGCGCTCGCAGAGCCGTTCGGATGCCGAACCAGATGAGGCCGCCATAGATCGCCATGACACAAGCGAAGCCGACGAACCCCCATTCCTCGCCGAGTGCGGCAAGGATCAGATCTGTGTGAGCGGCAGGCATTATCTGCGGATCACCAAGCCCCAAGCCCGTCCCAAGTGCTCCACCGCTTGCGAACCCCCACAGAGCATGGGCGACCTGCTCGCCGCCTCGCACAGAGTTGTCCCATGGCGAGAGCCACATTGATACTCGGCCCGCCACATTCTTTGGGAAATGAAGGTAGTAGCCCGATGCGAAGCCGGCGAGAATGACTGCGAGTCCCGCAAACGCAAACAGGTATCGGTCGCGCGCTACGGCATACATTGCGAGGAAGAGACATGCGATCAACAGCGCTGGTCCGAGGTCCTTCTGGAGAAAGAAGAAGCCCAGCGAGACCACTACGCCGGCGAATACGGGAAGGAAGTACTCTCGCCGTGGCACCTCGATCCAGCGTGAAAGCCGCGAAGGGTTGCGCCCATGTTCCCGAAGCGTCCGCAGGAACTCCCATCGCTCGGCGAAATAGCCTGCCAGGAAAAAAACGATCAGAATGCGAATTACCTCGGCGGGCTGAAACCCGAACAGGTTGACTTTGGCATCGCTGCCCGTTGGTCCGGAGCCAAACAAAATCAGGCCGGCCGAGAGCGCGAAGCCGGCGAGGAGGAACACGTAGCTCAACTTCCCCGCGAGGCGCCGGTAATCCAGTGTGCCCCCAAGCGCCAGAGCCACGCAGCCCGCAGCCGCTCCTTCTGCAAAGTTCGCAAACACGAGTGTGTCACGGAGGGGATCGCGCAAAGTGACCATCAGAGACATGCCGATGCCGGTGAGCAGCAGCACACCGGGCAGCAGGAATTGTGGGCCCTTTGTTCTCCGAAAGACCCAGAACAGGTGTACGCCGGCGAAACAACAGAGGAGGAAAGTAGTCCAGAGGACAAGCTGCCGCTTGTACCGACCCTGGTCTCGAACGGCGAGCAATGGTTTCAGTCGCGCCACGTCAGCCGCTGTAAGAAGCGTGATAGAACTCGCTTCCGGGTGACTGGACTGGGACTGCCTGGCCCGCGCCTGCAGGTCCGTAACGCCGCGAGTCGAGAGCACCTCGGTTATCGGAACGCGGATCTGACCGATGGTCCCCACGTGTGACATGCCGTCGCCGTTCCCGGGCAGGTGCACAAAGATCTTGCTGGCTATAAATTGACGTTCCACCGGCGAAGCAATCCATTGAAGGAAGGGGAGCAATTGCTCCCGCCTGTCCACGGCAGACAGATCGAGAGGTGCAGGCTGCGCTTCCGTGACCCGGGCCAGTCGCGCCTGAGCTGTAAGAGCCAAGGCACACACGATCACAATGGAGGTGAGCACGAGCAGGAGGCGCTCCCTCACCCTCGCCGAGGATGGCACGAACTCCCAACGGTCGGTGTTTTTTGCTCGCTCTGCGATCGTGCTGCGCGTAATCGCCATAGGTGTAAGTGCCTACCTGCGGCTCGCCAAGCGAGCCTGGGATTCATCAACTTTTTTCAGGCTTGCTGCTGCGCCGGCCGAGGGTAGGATACTCTCGTACAACTCCCTCGCATGGTCCAGGCTTTTGCCCGCGTACGCGTAGTGCCGTTCCGCGTCTGAAGCGTTCGTAGCCCGATGCCCAAGATCGATGGCCCGTTCCGCCTCGTAGAGATACCCATCCGCCAGTTGAGCCGTCTCACGCTTCCCGATGTCATGTCCCCTACGCTCCGCCTCTCGGATGGCTGCTTCGCCATGCACCAGATCGTGGAAGGAGTAGATGTAGAGTCGCGCAAGCCCCAGCCACGGATCGGGAGACTTCTTCATGTAGTTCGCTGCCTCTTCAAAGTCCAGTCGAGACTCTTCGAGCAGCCGGCTGTCGCGTTTGGAGGTTCCACGTATCCGGGCAAGGTGGCCGTCGATCAGGCGGAGCTCGCCATGGATCGTCTTGTCGTTGGGCTTGAGCTGCAACGCCTCGGCCACTTCGCCCCGGGCGCGCACCCAATCCGACTCCAACACAACGGATTGAGGGGACTCATCATACTTGGCGATTGTATGGTCGACGTCGTTCATCAGCCGGCTCCTAAGAGCATCCTTCGCAGACCACAGGCTGAGCCCCACATGGGAACGCGTTGCCAGCTGCGTGTATTGCCGCCATGCCGCACCGAGGTCTTGCTGCTTCTCGCTCGAAAGGTCACCGGCAAGCTGGTCAGCCTTTCGCCACACGATGTACTCGCTGACGATGAAGTATGTGGGCACGAGCAACAGCAAAAGGAAAGCTATCAGGGCCATCCGCAATGCTTTTCCTACTAAGCTTCGCCTCTTCGGCACGGGAGCGGCGGGTACCGGCCGGAAGCCTGCGTTGTGAGGAGCGGCAAACGGTGGTGGGGGCCCGGAGGTCCTACGGGTAGCCTCGGGTTCCGCGACAACTGTCCCACGTGGGAGCGCACTATCGCCGTGCGTCCTGACCGTAGCATCTGGGGACTGGAACACTCGACGCGTGGCTTCTGCGTCCGTTGCCGTCTGAGCCCCGATGGTGTCGGCCACAGCGCCTGCCAGTGCAGGCCGGATGCTTTCGAGAGCATGCGCAAATTCGCGAGCGGTGCTGAAGCGGATGCGAGGATCAGGGCTTAGTGAGCGAGCGACGATCGCCCGCAGAGGCTCGGGCCACGACGCTGGCAGGGGTCGCAGCTGATGGTAGTTGCGGAGGAGCTGCTCCAACTGAGGTCCACTCTCGGCCTCAAGATACGGCCGGCCCGCGAGGATCTCGTACAAAACCACCCCGACTCCCCACAGATCGGAGCTGACGTCGACCTCCCCGGTTCGCGAGCGCTCGGGTGAGGAGTACTGGACGCTTGCAAATACGTTCTGGGTGAAGTTGCGGGTTGCGGAAAGAGCCTTCGCAATCCCGAAGTCGAGTACCTTGACCAGACCTTCGGGTGTCACCCGGATGTTCCGCGGCTTCACGTCGCCGTGCACAATCCCCTTGGTGGCTCGACCCTCGATGGTGGTAGCAAAGTGATGAGCGCGGTCGAGCACTTCGAGGACATCCTGCGCGATACGCGTCGCTTGCGCGTACGGTAAACCCTTTCCGCGTGCCAGTTCGGAGACGTCCTCACCTTCCACATACTCCATGGCGATGTAAAAGTAGCCCGGCATCTCGCCGAACTCGTAGATCTGTGTAACGCGTCGATCCAGGGCACAGAGCTGCCGCTGCAGTTCAGCACCCAGACGCTCCGCCTGAACGATCTGCTGACTATCAGCGTCCGACCCCAGATCGATCAACTTCAACGCGACCCGGCGGCCGCTCCCTGGATCATCCGCCTCAAACACGCGGCCCATACCGCCCGCGGGAAGTTTGCGAAGCAGCGTGAAGCGGCCTGCTGTCTGAGTGCTCATCGTGTCACTACTTTGACGTTGAGCTCCGCGCCGGTCGATGCAGGTGCGATTACGTTTTCCTTCAGCAGGGTGCCCGCGTTGAAGAAAGGAGAGATCCACACCTGTTCGGCACCGTTGTTCGCAATGACATTTGCAAAAACACGGGGGGTTGCCGAACCGGCGATGAAGAGTCCCGGAAGCAGCTCGGGGGTGAGTCCATTTTTCCTGATGACATTGTGGTCGATCTGCGGCGAAGCCACGCCGTGGACGTAGAGTCCAACGCCCCCGTTGTCCTCGATGGTCGACGCCTGCAATAAGGGTTGACCGCCTTCGATCTCAACCCCCGCCGTTCGCATCCCGCTCACCCTCACCCCAGTCACGTCAAGCTCCGAGTTCTGGATGCGGATCCCGACATCGGCCGGCCCCTGGATCTCAAACCCAGAGAAGCGAGCGTCGTGTACGCCGTCGCTCATCACCACCACGCCCGACGCGATGATCTTGGCGCCGTGCATCTCCGAGCTCACCAGCGAGACACCGCTGCGCAAGTGCAATGACTCGTGGTACTCTCCAGGGCCGACGGAAATGGTGTCACCGACTCTGGCTTCCTCCAGCGTCTGGGCAATGGTTCTGATCCCGCTCTGACTCACCGTCCAGGTCTGCGGCGGCCTAACCGTTCCAAAGCGCAGCCTCGCGCCGGATGTCGTCTCCTCGAGGTAAGGCCGCAAAGCGCCGAATAAGGCCGTCGCTGCAAGCAGACCCATGAGGAACCAGCTCCAGCGAAAATGACCTGCCGCTATTGCAGTCGTCCTTTCGGGTTCCGCGGCATACCCTAGGGTCTCAATCAGGATGGCGGAAGCATTGTCCTTTCCTCCTGCTTCGTTGGCAGCCGCAGTGAGGGCGAGGGCTCCGGCCTCCGGCTCGCCGGCATACTGCTCAACGATGCGGCGAATCTCCTGCGCAGGAACCTGATCCGTCAGCCCGTCGGAGCAGAGAAGCAGTGCGGAGGACTCCGGGAGGACGAACGTGTGTATTTCAACAAAATCCGGATCGTCGGGCGCGTGCGGTGCGCTTCCCAGATCGCGGTAGACCTCGTTTCTCCGCGAATGCTGCATCGCGGCAACCTCGCTCAGCTGCCCGGTGTCCTCCATCTCGCCCACAGGCGAGTGGTCGCGTGTCACCTTGCCGATCCGACCAGGCTCGAGCAGATAGAGACGCGAATCTCCCACATGTCCTACAACCACCTGTTCGGCTTCGATAAGGGCAAGTGTCGCGACGCAGGCCATCCCCTTGAGCTCTGGGTCCCGCGCGGCCAGCTCGAAGATTTCGGTGCTGGCGAGGGCAAATGCCTCACGCACTCGCTTTGCCGGCGCACCCGTCCGGCGAGCCAGCCGCATCGCGATGATGTTCGCCGCCACCTCTGCCGCCCGTTCTCCTGCAGCCTGGCCGCCCATCCCGTCAACCACAAGGTAGAACCCCCGGCGCAGATCAACGACGATCCTGTCTTCGTTGCGCGCTCTTGTGCGACCCTTATCAGAATGGCCCGCGGCTTTCAATCGGGAGGTCACGGCCCTATTCGCTCCGTCGTAGCATGGCCCAGGCAAGGCCGAGAACAACCAGCACCAATCCGAACAGGAAAGGGATCCGAAGAGAAAAGAGCGTGCTTGTCATTCCGGCGGTCTCGCCTCGAAGTGCATCACAATTACGTCGGCCAACGCAATCTTCGCTGTGGCTGGAAGAGGCACCTCGAGGTTGCGATCGATCCCGTCCGCTCCGCTGCGGTCGATGCTGGCGGGAACGGCGTTGCCATTGACCGAGGTTCCATATTGACTCAGATCTTTGAGGAAAAAGCGTCCGCTCGCCGAATCGCGTCGTATGCGGCAATGCTCTCGCGAGACGTCGAGTGGTTCGTCGAGCTTCAGGTCGACCCACACAGCCTTCCCTCCACGGCCCACAACGATCTCTTCCTTCGTCATGGCGAATACCTTTTCGCCTTGGCGGTCGGTATACCGCAGAGTGGCAAACACAGGCGGACGAGAGTTCTCTTCAGATTTCTCGTTCCGGGTGAAAGGCTCATCTCCAGAGTGGCGAGTGATGAACATTGTCTTTGCGCCTGACCCTAGATCGGGAGCCTGCGCTGTTCCCAGATCCGAATAGATCTCTATCTCTCCGGGACGGAGGCGGTCCTCCTCCCCCTGGTGAAACTCAATGCTCCAATCTGGCTCCAGAATCTTGTACTTCGGTGCCACCTTCGGCTCGTACAGGCCCAGTCGCCGGACAAGCTTGGGCGGCCCGCCGCACCGTGTTCAGGCGGCTAAGATATTCGTCTAACGCCTGCTTCGCCTCTCGGCGAACGACGTCGGCCACTGGCGCGATGAACCCGAAATCCCGTTGCTGCAGGTACACATTGAATCTGCAGGGCAGAAGAACCGTGTAACGGACCTTGAACAACCCCACTTCGACATTACGGAGCAGCTCTGAGATGACGTCGTCCCCGGTGATCTGGCGTGCCGAAAGGTCACCCATGATGTCGGACCAAACCCCGAGCAGCAGCTGTTCGCTCGTATGTGTAGAACAATGTCCCCAAAGTTTGCATGACAAAATCTGCTCCACCATCATAAGTCATGTAGAGCAGACCCCTAAAGAGTCGTTGCCGAGGCTCAGATACCTGGAGCCAAAGACCTCATCAACAATCGCATCGCTTCTGTTGCGGTCTCACGCGGAGCGCACGATGCACAGACCTTCAGCAGCGACAGCGAGAAGCTGCCCGAGGGTATGAGCCGCGAAGGCTCCCATGTGCCCGAGACCCCAAAGATTTAGAGATCACTGCTTCGAGCTAACGATATCTGGAAGGGCATTGAAGACAGGCCTTTCGCTGGACCATACGCGCGCTTACCTCACCGAACGGCCTTGAAGCCTGGGACGCTGCGGCCGGGAGTACTATCCAGCCAGCCATGAAATTCCTGCAAGACGCGAAAGCGGCCAGCCCATCGCTCGGTCACCCTAAGCGAGGGGACCAGTGGAACGCCGGTCTCCTGAACCTGGTTGTCCTGTTCGCCATACTTGCCGTTGCGTATACCGACTGGATCGTCGTTGCCAATGTGTCCCTGGGCTATTTGTACGTGCTGCCCATCGCGCTCAGCGCCTTGGTGAATCCGCTCCCGATCACCGTCGCTTTGGCAGTGATTTGTACCGCATTGCAGGAGATCTTCGGGCCGCCGGCCGACAGCGTTCAGGTGCGTCTGGTCCGTCTGGCGGTAGCTATTGTCGGCTTTCTGATCGTGGGTCTTCTCGTAACACTTATCGCGAAACAACGCGAGCGTCTTGCCGCGGAGGTTCGCCTGCAGCGCGATGCTTATGAGCGTGACCTGGTGTTGGCCTCGCAGGTGCAGCGGCAGGTACTTTCGAAGCCGCCAGTTGTTCCCGGTCTCGAACTGGCAGCGGCAATGCAGCCCGCACGACTCCTCGGGGGTGATTATTACGACTTTTTCAAGATATCGGAGTGCATCGTCGACGTCGTCATAGCCGACGTCTCCGGGAAGGGGGCTGCAGCCTCACTCCTGATGCCGTCGCTAGCCGTGGCTCTGCGGCTTCGAGCCCGGGAGCTGAGCGGCCCTGCTGCCATCATCAAGGATCTCGACGGCGTTCTGAAGCAGATCACCAACCCAGCTACGTTCGTAACCATGTTCTACGGCCGCTTCGATACGACACGAATGGTCCTCCACTATGCCAACGGAGGTCATAACCCGCCACTCTTGGTTCGTCGCAGCAGCGGCGAGTCCTGGTTGCTCGAGGAAGCGGGTCCGATCATCGGCATCCTTGAAGACGCGCAGTTCTCGGACGCAAGTATCGCTCTCAAGTCAGGCGACATCCTCGCCATGTTCACAGATGGCGTCACCGAACAGGAGAACGCAGCCGGAGAACAGTTCTCTGCGCAACGATTCAAAGAGATCGTAATCGGCGATGAAGGGGATTCGGCGACCGGCCTGGTCGACGCCATCACGGGAGCGGTTTCTGCCTTCGCGGGATCCGAGGGTCAAGCGGACGACCTCACCGTCGTGATTTGCAAGGTTCGCTGACGCCTTCTACCTCGGGTGATCAAACGGTTAGTCACCCTCGGCGTCGAGCGAGTCGACTTCCTCACGGTGCACTCCGGATTGATTCAGCCAAGATGGCGTGAGCAGGAAGGGCAACATATACGAGACCGGGGCCCTCCTATGTGGCACAGAGCGGATTGCACGGTGTCCTCCTGTCGCACGGCTAAACCCAAATCCAGGAGACGGCAACCATGAGTTCTGCACATATATCGCGACGCAATTTTACGCAACTTGGCGTGGGAATGGCGGGGGCCGCGCTGACGGCGGGAGTCGCTGAGGCACAACAGGCTGGAGCTCCGGGGCGCCGGCGACGGCACCGTTTGTGGACCCGAAGACGAAGTACCCGAAGCCGCCGTATCCGGGCGCAGACGCAGCCGTGGCCGGGCCTGGCGAGCAAGATGGACCCGCGGCCGGACCATGGCGAGACGAGCTACAAGGGCTCGGGCCGGCTGGCGGGGCGGAAGGCGCTGATCACCGGGCGGCGACTCCGGCATGGGGCGGGCGGCGGCGATTGCGTATGCGCGCGAGGGCGCGGATGTGGCGATCAGCTACTACCCGACCGAGGAGCCGGATGCGCAGGAGGTGGTCGCAGCTGATCAAGGCGGAGGGGCGCAAGGCGGTTGCGATTCCGGGCGATCTGCGGCAGGAGAGCTACTGCACGGAGCTGGTGGCGAAGGCGGTGGCAGGCGCTCGGCGGGCTGGACATCGTGGTGTCGAACGCGGGCCGGCAGCAGCAGTGCGAGGATCCATTCTGGATCTGACGACCGAAGATTTCGACGCGACGATGAAGACGAACATCTATGCGCCGTTCTGGATCATCAAGGCGGCGCTGCCGCACCTGCAGCCGGGCTCGGCGATCATCGGGACGACGTCAGAGCAGGCCTACGATCCTTCGCCGGACCTGTACGACTATGCGCAGACCAAGGCGGCGACGATGAACTATGTGAAGTCGCTGGCGAAGCAGCTGGGGCCGAAGGGGATCCGCGTGAACGGGGTGGCGCCGGGGCCGATATGGACGCCGCTGCAGGTTTCAGGCGGCGCGACACAGGAGCACTGATCCACTTCGGCCAGGACTATCCGCTCGGACGGGCCGGGCAGCCGGCGGAGCTGGCGTCCATCTATGTGCAGCTGGCGGCGAATGATGCGAGCTACACGACGGGGAACATCTATGGCGCGGGTGGCGGGAAGGGGCAGCCGTAAGGTTTGCTGATTTCAGCTTTGGGCGAGAGTGCTCACCTAGAAGTACAAGCCCGCACGTATGAAGCGCCAGAGATGCTGGCGCGGATCGTGCAAAATGACCTATGGGCGTGCCTCCGCCTGTTGAGCTGGGGTTCACTTCATGTTCCGAATGGTTAGGAGAAGGCTATGCCGCTCTTCACGAAGCTGGAGCTGGTGAGTTGGGCGCTCAGCACGCATGCCGCCTCGTTTCGGAAGCTCTATGAGTTCCACAGTCTGAGCTGCGGGACTCCGCTGGACTTCCTTCAGCTGGCTCCGAAACTGGCGTCGAGTGAGGGGTTCAGGCTGGACTTCTCAGACCTGGCACGAACAGTGCGGGATCGCGAGAGGGGCGGGTTGTCGGCTGCGGACATGCTCACCATTGCTGCGGTTGGGATCGGCGGGCCGGGGATCACCGACTCGGAGATGGAGCTCGATGAGGCGGCGAGGACGGTTCAAGTACTTCTGGCGGGTGTGGGTGGATGGCGGGATGAAGGGGCGACGCCGGCATCTCTGCGTACCGGCAGAGCGCGTTTCAGGTGGTGACGATCGTGGCCCAGCTAACGGCGGCCAGGTTGTCGAGGCAAGGCCTGGCACGGTGTTGGATCGGGGTGCCGGGGGTGGGGACGGACTGGAGCGGGTGGCGGCCACGGGTGGCGTCGCGCCGGAGATGACGGACGCGTTGAGCCGGTTGGAGCTGGCAAGTATCCAGCTCAAGATGTACCTCGATGATATCGACCGGCGCATGGGGCGGATTGAGCCGAATCTGGAGGAACTGAGGGCGATGTTGCAGCTCTCGGCGGAGCGCCTTCGGAGGGAAGAGGTGCAGATTCGTCCCTCTGCTTCGAATTTGCTGCCTGAGGAGATTGCGCCGGCAGAATCGCCTCGTGCTGCAAGGGTGCGGTTAGAGGACTCGATGGCCGCCGCGATGGACCGGTCGGAGAGGGAGCGGGGCGTGTCCTCTGGTCTCTCGTGGGATTCCGCGGCCCAAGATGCAGAGGCTGTTCCGCATGGGTTTCCGATGGCATCTCGAGGGGATGGGCAGAGAGATGTCGGGCGTTACTCGAATCCGAAGAAGGCGGTGGGATCGCAACAGGGTGCGTCCAATGGGGAGGCCGCCGCTGCCTCAGCGATTCGGCCAAGGACTTCGGAGATCAAGCGTCCGCAGGTGGCTGGTGAGCCAGTCTGGGAGGATAAGCTGGCCCGCACTTCGGCCGATGACTCAGTAAGGGTGGACCGAATGGTAGACGGTCACCTGCCCTGGACCTTTGAAGGGGGCGCCGGCGAGTCTCTCGGTGGGGCCGCGTCAGAGTCGCCAGCGATGGGGCCGGCCCAGATTGCAATCGAAGACCTCGAGCCAGCCATCGAGGTGGCAGCCCCTATCTCCGCGGCCGCAAAGTCCGTCGCTGAGGCTTTGCCTCCGACGGCAGCGGAGCCGGAGACACCAGACCATGTTGCCGATCGTGCAGGAACCGCGGTGGAGGGTCGGGTTTGGCCGGCGCCGTCGGGCGGTAACGCGCCTCCGGATCGGGCCCAGGCACGGCCGCCCAGGATTTGGGTGGCGAGGCGGGACCCTGTGCCTCAATCCCCGGGAACTGCGGCCATACATGCTGAGATTCAGGCGATCAACCCGGTGTTGGTTGCGCCGGCGGCCGTCACCTCGGGACCACCAGAGACCCTGCAGACTGTGCTGCCGCCTGTTGAGCTTCCACAAACCGCCGTTTCGGGACAGAGGCCAGAGCTTCCGGGGGGAGGGGTGGGGGGCAAGGCGGCTCGACCTGGCAGCGCAGTGGGCGAGCGCCATTCTTACCTCCAACCTGGGGGGGCTTTGGCTAGGTCGCAGATTGTCGGTGTGAAGCCATCTGCGGCCGTGGCGTTGAAGAAGGATCTGCGCTCCGGGCCGCGTCGCGGTGTTGCAGGTTGGGCAGCGGTGGCGGCTGCACTGCTGGTGACGATGGCTTCCGCGATGTCTATCTACCGGCCCTGGCTTCAGGCTCGCCCCTGGGATGTGTTGGGGTGGACGCCGAACCGGCCATCGGACCCCAGTCCTGCTGGAGGCAGCGGAGCTGGAACCACGAGCGGATCCCAGGCGGAGGTTGCAGCCACGCGTTCGGCTTTGCCAGCTGGAGCACCACGTTCCGGAGGTCCGGAGCGGAACGCTGGGGCGGGCGGAAGACGTACTGAAGTTGAGGTGCGCCCGTCAGGCATGACGAACAAGGTAGCCGAACGTCCTGTCGCGCCTCCTGTCGCGGCGAGGCCGGCGCAGCAAAGCTGGGCTAACGGTTCTGGCCGGGGCGCACCGGGAACCAACGAATCGGGTATGGCGGCTCATGGCGCAGCTCCATCGACAACGGCTCCCACCGGAACCAACCTGCCACTTGCGGACTCGGCAGCTGCAACGACCACGTCCAGGAGGGATGAGGGCTCGGCGTCAACGGACGGGATCCGGAACCGTGTAGAGGGGGTGCGATCGGCCGACGCTCCAAAGGCCATACGAGTTGAGAACCTGCATCCGGACGGCGCGGCCGAGAGAGCATCGCTGGGAGGTGGGACGAGTTCGCCGGCGGAGGGCGCGGTTTCGACCTCCCGCGCAGGCGGCGCCACTCTGACACCAGCCTCGTTGACTGCGGCAGCGGGGGGGGGCGGGAGTGCGAGTCTGGGCGATGTGCCGCGGACTGCCGGTCCCCGGATCGGTGGTGGTGAAGCGCCGGCGACACTCATCACCACTGGCGGGACCGTACTTCGGGCTCCTGTTCCTATATATCCTGAACGAGCTCGACAGATGAGGATCCAGGGTACGGTTGTGATTCGCGCAACGGTGGACAAAGACGGAAGGGTAAAGGATATGCAGGTGGTAGACGGCCCCGTCGTGCTGCAGCAATCGGCCCAGGACGCCGTGCGGAGGAGGCAGTATAAGCCGTTTGTTAGTGGTGGTCAGCCAATCGAGTTTCAGACGCTGGTTATGCTGAACTACAAGCTGGCGAGATAAAGCTGCATACCCTACGTTGCCGAAGCTTTGTTGTCGCTGCATAAATGTTTGTCGTAGGTATTGCGCTGCTATCTGTTTTAAGCGCGAGCACGGTGCTGCTGGGTGAGAGGTTCTAGCGGAAGCTGCGTGGTGACTTGGAGTTTGGCTGAACTAGTCTGAGGGACGACGAAGTAAGTTCCGGATTGCGCCACCTCAGCCAGCAGCCCGGAATCGGCTGTAGCTCAATGAGCGGTTTGGCGATCTTTCGTCACTGACGTTTCATGGCTGGAATTCGGACCAGTGCGGACGCACCAGCTCCAACATCTGCGCGCCTCCGTGTCGGAGAGTTTGAGGTAGACCTTCGATGCGGTGCAATGCGACGCAACGGCTCGAAGATCAAGCTGCAACAACGACCGTTCCAGATCCTCGCCGCCCTTCTTCAGCGGCCCTGCGAGGTAGTGACGCGGGAAGACATCCGCCAGAATCTCTGGCCGACAGATACTTTCGTTGACATTGGCCTGTCGGCACAGTTGAGAAAAACTCAGCGGCCCGGAATCACTTAGGAATGATCGGCTCGCCCGCTTGGGCGTATCCGGTCATCTCAAGATATCCAAGTCCCCTCAATGGAGAATAATTGCGTTGGCCACGTACGTCGATCGCTCCCTCCCAGTAGGAGGGTCCGAAGCTGCCGGTCAGCTCCTGGTTTTTGAGTGGCGAAGTTACATCAAGTTCCATCTTCAAGAGCGGAATGGAGACGTGCCAATGCAGCGGGTAGCTTGCCCTGGTGGCTGGGCTTAGCCACTTGCCTGCTGAGTCCGCGGCGGGTGTCATTGCAAAGTCCTTCGACGACAGGAAGAGGGACTTGCCGGTCGCGTCGATGTAGGTGCCGGATGAGTATGGATCGATGGTGCCGTCGCCATGGCGCAGCCGGTACAGCATGAGTTCATCGCCGTCGCCAAGTTGGATGCTCAGCCAGTCCCAGCCAGTCTCGTTTGCTGCCATGGAGCTAGTGAAGAACTCGTGGTCCATCCATGAGGTTCCGTCTACCTGGTAGGCTTTGCCGTCGATATCGATGGAGCCTTTGGTCGTCAGGCGAGTCAGCGAAAAGTATTGGGAAGCATGGCCTGCGCCTTCAGCCTTTTGGCTGATTCCATTGGCGCCGTGGATGGTGGGCGGCTTAGTCGGCATGAGCTTCAGTGTGAGGCCGAACTTGTCGCCGATGCCTCGCAGGTCTTCTTCGCGCTCGGTGATGTGTGCCTGCCAGTTGCCATTCCACACTAGGCCAGTCTGGCTATCGACGCCGGCGAGGCCGGGGCCAGTGCGGTTGAGCCGCTCCTCGTTGTAGAAGCGCTGTCCATCGATGTCGCTGAGAGCAAGATGAGCCATCCAGACATCGTGAACAAACCATGGGTGAGCGTCGTCGGCGCGCGAGATGCCCTGACGGAAGAAGGTCAGTTCATAGCCAAGACGGTGGCCGTCGGCGGACCTCACATTGCCGGTGTAGTACCACCACTCGGTCTGGAAGTCTTCATGGTTGAAGTAGTCTTGCGGGAACTGGTAGGTGTAACCGGGCTGCGCGATCTTGTAGTTCTGTGTCGACTGGTTCGGGGGAATGCCGTCTTGCGCGGTTGCGCAGACGGAGCAGAGAAGGAGCAGAAAGGTGACCCACTTAGTCCTCATGTACGACCTCCATGGGGTCGATCCGAACGGCAATCCGCGCGGGTAAGAGGCCAGCGAGTACGGTGGCGATGTAGACGACAGTAAGCGAGCCTAGCAGCACTGCGACCGGCGAATGGAACTGGATCGTCCAGCCGAAAGACTGCTTGTTGATGACGTAGATCAGCACGAGCGAAAGCACATAGCCGAGCACGAGGCCCAACACGTTGGCGAACAGCCCGATGAGGCCCGCTTCGACGAGTATCAGCTTGCGGATCTGTGCGGAGGTGCCCCCGAGATAGCGAAGGACTCCGAATTCTCGGCGGCGGTCCATAACGATCGAGAGGAGTGCACCCGCAACGCCGCCGATGGCCACGACGATGGAGATGAACTCGACCGCGTAGGTGATGGCGAATGTCTGATCGAAAACACGAATGGCCTGCAGACGTATTTCGCCATTTGAAAGCATCATCAGGCTCCTGTTTGCAATGGCATTCCGAATCGCCGAACGGGTGCGTTCAAGGTCTGCTCCCGGCACGAGATAGACGGCGAGGTTGGTCGGCTTGGTGTCGGGCAGATAGCGGACCAGGGTGTTCCAGTCGACCACAATGAAGCCTGCTTCGTGGCCGTAGTCGTAGAAGATGTCAACCACGCGGAAGGAGACTCGCCGGTCGCCGAGCGGGAGCGTGATGGAGTTGCCGGCCTTGACGTGATGCTTGTTTGCGAAGGGCTCGCTTACAACGGCATTGTCACCTTCGGCGAGTTCGCGAATAACGTCGATGCTCGATCGGCCTGAAAGGAAGGTAAGGTTCTGGCGAGGAACGCTTCGACTCTGGCTGGCGCCGGCCAGGGAGGCGGGCAGCCCCTCGTATTGAATCTCGTAAGCGCGAAGACGGCTGACGCTCTCGACGCCGGGAGTAGCCGCAATGTGGTTGACGGTCTCAAGAGAGATGGTGGGATGCCGGTCGCCGCCCATCGCTCCGGCGGGAGCGAGATAGAGGTCGGCGGGAAGCTCACTGTCCAGCCAGGTCAGGACAGTCTGGCGAAAGCTGCCGACCATGATGCCTACGGAGGTCATCATGGCGATGGCGGTGGCAAGGGCTGCTACAAGCACGGCGGTCCTACGCAGGGAACCGCCAAGGCTACGCGATGCTAGTAGTCCCTCAACTCCCAACAAGCGGAGCAGGCCGCCCGAAGCGAGGGATGTGACGCTATAGACCAGCAAAGGAGAGACCAGCGCGGCGGCTGCGACGAAGAGCAACGCCGACAGGTATCCGAGCAGAGGCTTGCCGGCGATCGCTGGGAGTTGCGCTGTAACTACGCCCAGTATCGCGAGCACCAGGGCGATGACCGCGTCGCGCTTGCGATCGACGCGCACTACAAACTCTCGGCGGCCGCGGGCCATTGCTTCAGTCGGCGAGACCATGCTGGCTTCTCGCGCGGGAGCCAAGGCTGACGCCAGAGCCACGCCGATTCCGGCGACGAGGGCAAGCAGAACCGAGCCCGCGGAAAAGCTCATCTGGCCTGGACTGCTGGATACATAGAGGGCGTTCACCGTGGTGGAGAGCATGCCCACCGCACCGGCGGCCAGCGCGCGCCCAAGCGGCAGGGCCGCCAAAGCACCGGCTGTGCCATAAAGTGCAGCTTCAAAGAGAAAGGCACCCATGACGGCTCCGCGGCTTGCACCAAGTGCGCGAAGAGTGCCGATATCCGCACGCCGGCGGACCACGGAAACGGAGACCGCGTTATATATAAGAAATGCGCCGACCAGGAGCGCGATACCGCTCAGCATTGTGAGGTTCCAGCGGAAGGCCCCCAGCATACGGCGGTTGGCCGCTGTTTCCGTTCCCTGGGCGTTGAGCAGGACGCCCGCGGGGAGTGCCTGCTGCAGCTTGCTCTGCCAGGCGTCGAAATCTCCCGAACC
Source organism: uncultured Acidobacteriaceae bacterium (assembly GCA_963752655.1). Lineage (GTDB taxonomy): Bacteria > Acidobacteriota > Terriglobia > Terriglobales > Acidobacteriaceae > Edaphobacter. Next base: position 79,846 of record CAVVZK010000009.1, on the reverse strand, counting down.
GGGAGTCTTAATCAGGATGCGATCGACGCGGCCGGACTTCCCGGTGGCAAGCTGTGCCGCTCCCATGTCCATGAGGATCGCCTGCGTGCCCAGCTTATTTCCGTCCGGGCCTGCCTCTGGAATCAGGCCCCGGACCGTGTACGCCTGAACGTGGTCATTGATGAGCAGCCGAATACTGTCTCCCAGGACATTGCCCAAGCCGCGGGTCACCCATACTGCGTCAGGATCGTTGATGTGCAGAAGTCCCTGGGTTGCCGTGGCGTCCTGCGCGATCGTGCCAACCAGGGTTCCGGCGTTGCTCGTCTCGGAGATGATGTCCACGCCGATCAAGGGGACGGTCTCGCCGGTCGAAACCAGCATCGCGTGATCCTCGATACGTGGGCTGATCGAAAGTGCGTAAGGCAGCCTTGCAACCTGTGCCACGATCGCCTCGGAGAGGCCTCCGGCCGCGGTGATTTCGAAATCATCTTTGCCGGTGAGAGTCTCCATCGAAGAGTGGAATGAGCCTGCCGCAGCGTCGCCTGCAAGGTTGATGGCAACCACGGCCGCGTCGCCAAGCGCCACGGCAAAGAAGATGATGAGAGCGCGACCCGGCCGGCGAAGAGCAGGGCGAACGATCAGGCGATAGAGGAGCGCAAGCAGACCCATTTCAGGCTCTGTCTTTGACGTTCTGCGGGTCCGTCACAATGCGCTCTGCAGGAACAATGCGTCCGTCACTCATGTTCACGACGGCGTCGGCTACCGCTGAGGCCTCCGCGCTGTGCGTCGCCATGATGATGGTGACCTGCTGTTGTGAGCAGACGCGCTGCAACAGCTCGAGAATTGCATTGCCGGTTGAGGTGTCTAGGTTGCCTGTAGGTTCATCGGCGAGAATGACACGTGGGTTGTGAACCAAAGCGCGGGCAATCGCCACGCGCTGCATTTGTCCGCCGGAAAGCTGGTGAATCATGCGGGAAGCATAGTCGGCAAGACCCACATCTGCGAGGCGCGCCATTGCTTTAGGACGGACGTTCGCCTCACCAGCCAGAAGCAATGGAACCTCAACGTTCTCGACGACGCTTAGAGTGTCTAACAGTTGAAACGACTGAAAGACGAAGCCGATTTTTTCGCGACGAAGCCTGGTAAGGCCAGCTTCATCCAAGGTATCGGTCGCTATGCCGTCCAGTCGTACATGGCCGGAGGTGGGAAAGTCGAGAGCGCCTGCCAAATTAAGAAGTGTCGACTTGCCGCAGCCGCTGCGACCCATAAGCGCTATGAAACGACCCGGTCCAACCTCAAGCGAAACGTCGTCAAGGGCATGGATGAATTCGTCTGCATTGGTGTATCGCTTACTCGCGTGCTCGAATGAGAGAACTGGTGGAGGAATGGGCGACGCGACTGCTGTTTCCGATGAATTGCTCAACAAATCTCCCGGCTGACTAGCTCGTCGCCTGCACGCTTCTATTGAACATGACAAAGCCGGCTACAGCTGATGGAATTGACACCGTGCTTCACGAAATCAAACTAACGCATTTGAAGTCGTGAATGCACTGGAACCGCGGGGCGCTAGTCCGACCTGCCGACGATAGGCGCTATGGGACCGATCCTGTCGCCACCGCTCGATGAGTGTTTTGGGCTCGTTACCGTGAGCCAACTCTCAGCATGATAACGGCTAATCGAAGCTCTTGGCGGGTATCCGTACCCCCTGCATCAGCACCTCTGCCACGACCTTTACGGCTGATTGCGACTCAAGGGCATGGGCGGTTCGCCCCCCTTTTCCTATTCAGCCAGGCACGGCACTTAGAAAGCATTTAGTATTCGAAGGAGTTGTCCCATCGTTCAGGAGATCTCCATGACATCCGTCGCCCCTCGTTTCTCGCCCTCCGACAGCATCATCTTGCTGGTCGACCACCAGACCATGACCATAGATTGGGTCAAGAGCCTGCCCAAGAACACTGTCATTGCCAGCTGCCGTGTCCTCGCCCGCATGGGCGTGACCTTCTCCATTCCGCTCTTCCTCACTACAACGATGGAGGAGTACGTAGGGCCGACGCTTCCTGAGATCCAGGAGGTCGCTGCCGACTCCTTCGCCGCACGTTTCAAACGTGGTGGCATCTTGAGCTGCTTTGACCAGCCTGAACTCGTCACCGCCCTGAAGGCCACGGGCCGAACCAACCTGATCCTGGCTGGACTCACCACGGACATTTGTCTGTTCTGGGCGGCGCGCGATGCGGTCCGCCTCGGCTACAACGTCAATGTCATCGCGGATGCCTGCGGCACCATGTCCACCATCGGCGACGACACAACGTTTGATCGGCTTCGCGGCCTTGGGGTGATTGTCAGCGTGGTCAACCAGATCGTCACCGAACTCTACAACGATTTCGGCAGCCCCGACGGCCTCAAGGCCCAGCAGATATTGGGCGACGAAGTCATCTCCAAGCTCAAGTAGTTCTTGCATCGTGCCTCGCCCGGTGTGACTGCCGGGCGAGCCTTTCCGAAGGGTCCAACGTTGAACGTACGAGCTTTTCTGTCCTACATCATCGCACTCGTTATCGGGACGCCAGGAGCGTGCCATCCGCTTCGCGCCCAGGCTGTCAATCCGCCGGTATACACACCACAGGTCTGGGATGTTGACTGGTCTTATCTCGCTCAGCCAAACGCATCCCGCTCGGCTCCGCGGGACTGGACCGATCGCTTCCACTACATGCCTCTGAAGGACGACAGATACCTCTCTGTTGCCGGTCAGGTTCGCGAGCGTGGCGAGTATCAGGACCACCCGGCCTTCGGAGCGCAGCCCCTCGATAACGGCTATCTCTTGCAGCGATACCTGCTGAGCTCCGACCTGCATTTGACCAAACACTTTCGCGCCTTCCTCCAGCTTGACAGTGGTCTGATCAACGGACGCGACGGCGGACCGCGCCTCGGCATTGACGAGGATAAGGTCGACTTCAGTCAGAGCTTCGTAGACCTCACACCTTTCAAGTCATCAGATCGCTCCCTCACAATTCGTGCTGGCCGCCAGCTCATCTCGCTGGGTTCCACGCGCCTAGTTGCAACCGGGGCCGGCCTGAATGTCGAGCAACCCTTTGAGGGCGTTCGGCTTATGTTCCACGCCGGACCATGGAGTGCCGATGGACTGGCAATCCGCCCGACGGCGTTGAAAACCGGGATCTTCGACAACGAACCGGACTCCGCGAAAGAGCTCTGGGGGCTCTATCTAGGCCGGACGTTTTCGTCATTCCACACCAACTTCGATCTCTACTACCTTGGCTATGATCACAAGTCAGCCCGCTATGCGCAGGGCACCGGCCGCGAACAGCGCGAAACGGTCGGCACCCGCGTCTGGTCGCACACTCCCACGTGGGACTACGATTTCGAATACACGGCCCAGTTTGGCCGCTTCAGTACCGGCAACATTCAATGCGTGGGGCACGGGCTACCATCTCGGCTATACCTTTAATCTCGTCCGCTTCTCCCCTCACCCGGAACTCGATGGAGGCGTTCTGAGCGGGGACCACAATCCCCGGGACAACACGCTCAGCACATTCAATCCGCTGTTTCCAAACGGCAACTTCTTGAGTCAGAGTATTCTGATTGGCCCATCCAACCTCATCATCGTGCGTCCGACCTTCAAGACGACGTTGACGCGCAAGGCTAGCACAAACACTAACGTGGAGCTCCTTTGGCGAGAGGCCATGCAGGATGGTGTTTACAACATCGTCGGCATCCTTACACACGCCCCGGGCAACTCAAGCGCACGGTTTATCGGCACGCAAATCCAGCAGGAGGTTGATTACGCCTTCAGCCGGCATCTCAGCGGTTCACTAGCATACGAACACTTCTTTACAGGAGATTTCCTCAAGCACAGCCCGCCCGGCCGCAGCCTCAACTTTATTTCTCCGCAATTGACCTATAACTTTTGATCGCCGTCATACAAATACCACCCGAGCGGCCACACCCCTCCGCATTTATGCGGAGGCTTCATCCTGATCGCGATCCGAGGGGTCGTGGATGTTGTCCGCTCGCAGCAACGGCCTACTTAGTACTCATTCGGACCAAGCCCGCGCAGCTTGCGCAACAACCGGGCCGCGGTCTTCTTCTCTTCCGTTGAAAGACGATGCGTTGCTTCCGCGAGTTCGGTCGCATGCAATGGGACGATTTTTCTCGCCAGAACTCGACCCTTTTCGGTGATGACTCCCGTCACCACGCGCTTGTCCTCGCTCCGCGACTCGCGAGCGATCAACCCGCGCTTCTCCAGCTTCTTGACTGTATACGTCGTGCTTGCGCCCGTGAGCAGGATCCGCTCACTCAGCTCTCCCAGGGGCGTGGGTCCCCCGTTCCAAAGCACCATCAAAACCGAGAATTCGGTCATGGTCAGGCCGTGCTTCTGCATCCGCGGGCGCACGTAGTCATCGACAAACTTGAACGCTCTGCCGATGCAAAGAATGAGCTGCACCGACGCGGCCTCATCCGGGGCCTGTGGCCTTTCCGGTCCGGAGCCGCGGTTCGATAAAGATCCCTGCATCACATGATCTTATCGCCACCGCTGCAGTCCTCCTCGTTGGGGTAAATCGCTACCGCAGTCATCGAGCATCCATTGTTTATGGGAGATCGGCTTTTAGAAAGTTGACCGGTATCCGTGGAAACGCCGATCCATGCAAAGCATGGACGACCGGAGACCGGTTTACACCTTGTCGGAGATCGGGCCTTCTCAGCTTTCGGCTTTACGCACGATCGACGGCTTGTAAGTGGCTCACGCCTTGCGAACATGAGTCGACCGCAGCGGAACTGCTCCGTGAGAAGCAACGTATTGGCAGCCTCGTTTTTTGATCTATAACTCCGACGGTGAACGCCACTGATTCCGTGTCAATGTGCGTGCGAATAAGGGCTGCGTGCTCATCCCGGACACCCAGCTAGTTGAAGTTCAGCAGACCTTCCTGAAGCGTCAGTCCTGGCCCTCGGAGGTGTTCGGCTTTCGTGCGCTCTCCTGCTTCGCCCTCGGGCTTCATGGAGCTGTAAGTGACAGTGTTTCACCAATCTCCCGATAGTCGCCGTCCTGCACCCCCGTTCGAACGACTGGAACCCTGCAGGCACAGTGCAGCCTATCTCGTCGACGAATCGCCGTTCATAATGCCTGATTCCCAACCCGACGTGATCCGCAAGCTGAGGGGATGGGGATGGCGCCTCTACTGATGGAAAGCAGCCGCGCGCTCTTCACGATCAAGCGCGGGGCACCCGCACGGGCCGCCAGGGGGAGCAGGAATTCCTCTGCTCTCTGAACCCGTTCGGCAAAGACTCGGCACTCGGCGAAGACTTGCCAGAGCTGCCTGATATCCGTCCAATATGATCTTGGCCATGTGAGTTGCAAGAAGGTATTGCTGGAAGGCCTCGGCTTGCAATCCGCTCGTCGGCATTGTCCGGAATAACGGGCCGGAGATGCTGAATAGCGCCTGATCGCTATCATTCACCGGCAGCACCTCTCGTGAGGCTTAGCGGAGGCTGCTTGGTGAATTAGAGCTCGTTTGTAAGAACCAGTCCGATGGGAGAACGAAGTAAGTTCCGGATTGCGCGTCATCCGACCACAAGCGCCGCAATCAACCCGGGTCTGCAACGCTCGGTGAGTGCATTGGCGATAATGCGCCCATTGAGAGTGTCAGGCATCTCGCTTATGTGTTTCTGACTCGCCCCGCCCCTAACGTTTTGCGTCACCCGATGTGGGGAGGGCTCCTCGATAGGGATGGTCATTGAGCCATAAGCTGTGCGCAGATACCAGGTAGCTGGAGCTATGATCTCGACATGTTCAAGTTGCCCCAATTCCTAACGTGGCGATCCGCAATCATTTTTTTTGTCGCCGCGTGCGTCTCCTTTGCCGCATCGGCGCAGCAGTACGACGTGGTCATCAACAATGGCCGCGTCATGGATCCTGAGACCGGCCTCGATGCGATCCGCAACGTCGCCGTTCAGGGTAAGGAGATTGTTGCCGTCTCCACTGGTGCCATGCAGGGCAGGACAGTCATTGACGCGAGCGGGCTGGTGGTTGCGCCAGGGTTTATTGATCTTCATTCCCACGGGCAGGACGCCGAGAACTACCGCTACAAGGCGATGGACGGCGTCACCACAGCTCTTGAATTGGAGCGCGGTGTTTTTCCTGTAGCCCCTTGGTACACCGAGCGCGAAGGCAAGGCACTGATCAACTACGGCGCCAGCAGCGGACACATCCCTGCCGTGATGAACGTCCTCCACGACACCGGGACTTTCCTGCCCCGCGATCACGCGATCAGCGACACACCTACCCCGCCCCAGCTGGCTGAGATCCTTGCCGACCTCGACCAGGGACTGCGCGAGGGCGGAATAGGCATCGGCATGGGCCTGGCCTATACGCCGACCCAATCCCCGGCCAATATCCTGGCCGTTTTCAAACTGGCTGCGAAATGGAAGGAGCCGATCTTCGTGCACATGCGCACCGCCGGCAGCCTTACCCCCGGTGTAGTCGATTCCCTGCAGGAGATGATCGCCGACGCCGCTATTACTGGCGCATCCGTACACATCGTCCATATCAACAGCATGTCAAACAAACTCACACCGCTGACGCTCGAGATGATCCACTCCGCTCAGGCGCACGGGTTAGATGTCACGACCGAGGCTTATCCGTATATCGCCGGAGCCACCCGCATCGAGTCCAGCGTCTTCAACCCAGGTTGGCAAGAGCAACTTGGTATCAGCTACAGCGATCTGCAATGGGTAGATACCGGCGAACGCCTCACCGAAGAGAGCTTCAATCGCAATCGTAAGGAAGGCGGTAGCGTCATCCTCTTCACCAACACGGAGGAGATGGTGCGCAAAGCCATGGCCGACCCGATGGTGCTGATAGCCAGCGACGGGCTGCTGAGCAACGGCCAGGGCCATCCACGCAGTGCCGGGACGTATGCGCGCCTGCTCGGCGTTTACGTGCGAGAACAGAAGGTCCTGCCACTCATGGAGGCGATTCGAAGAGCATCGCTCGGTCCCGCTCAGCGGCTCGAAGCCTTTACCCCGCAGATGAAGCACAAAGGCCGCCTGCAGGTAGGCGCCGACGCGGATATCGATGTTTTCGATCCGGCCACGGTGATCGACAATGCCACCTTCCAGAAGCCTGCCCAGTATTCGAAAGGCTTCCGTTACGTGCTAGTGGGTGGCATACCTGTAGTTCGCGATGGCAAGCTGGATGAGTCAATGCTGCCGGGGCAACCCATTCGATCTCGCTAATTCCGCCTTCCTTAGAACGGTCACGTCTATACGACCAGTCGATATTGCGAACTCCGAGTGGGCCGCCCCAAGACACGTCAGGCTTGCTTGAGCTGTGCGCCGATAAGATCGAGTTACAACCTCCCAACGAAGCACCCGTGCACGGCCGGACAATCAACAGAACAGATCCTGCAGAGCCTTGCAACGGAGGAGTAGGTCCGACGCCTCAGTCCTAAGGCGGTGTTGCGTCCCGGGAAGCAGCAGAACTGGTTGTGTGTTGCTGCGAAAGTAGCTGTGCAGCCTTGGCTCGCTCCCGGTTCCCTTCAGCGGGCTGTCCGGTTTCGCGCAGGGCGGTCCCAAGAATGTAGTGAGTTTCAGCATCTTCGGGATCCAGTACTTCCGCCCGTCTTAATGAGACGAGGGCTTTCGCCGGTTCTTGCAGTGCGATCCAGCTTTGTCCGATCTCGCGCAGCGCATCTTGATAGCTCTTGTTCGCCGCGAGCGCAGCTTCGAAATACTCGATCGCTTCGTGCAACTTACCCTCTCGTCGCAAGATGCGCCCCATTGTGCAGTTGGCGACCGGGTCCGTTGGGGTTTGTTGCAGGGCAAGCTCGAATTCGTGCTTGGCAAGAGCCGTTTGATCGGTGCGCCAGTAAATAACACCAAGGCCGGTGTGTACGCCAGGGTAGTGCGAGTCCACCTGCTCCGCTGCCTGGAACTCCCGGATCGAATCCTGCTCGCGAAAGAGCTTGTCGTATGCGGTAGCCAACATCACATGTGCTTCTGCTGAGTCGGGATGGATAGCCATGATGCGTGTAAAGATTTCAGTCATGGCGATGTAATTCTTCGACCGAAGGTACGCCTGTCCCAGCATGTTGAGGGTATTGAGATCATCCGGCGAAAGCGCGCGCGCCCGCTCCAGATAAGCTGCCGCTTCGGAGTAACGATCCGTCGCGAACAGGTTGAGCCCCGCTAGCTCGAGCGACTGGAAGCTCGGGGCAGTTGTGGCAACGTGCTCGAGAAACGGACCAGCCTCTTCGTAACGATGGGCGCGATAGTACGCGACACCGAGGTTGCGTTCTGTGACGGCATCTCCCGGCTTGAGTGCAAGCGCCTGGCGATAGAAACCGATTGCTTCCGGGCTACGGTTCTGACGGGCGAGCGAGAGTGCCAGGTTATTCAGCAGCGGAACAGAGTCCGGGGCGAGCGAGAGCGCCTTCCGGAAGGCGCTCTCGGCGAGCGCATTGTCTCCCCGTGCCAGCGCGGCCGAGCCGGTCGCCACGTATTCCTGCAACACGCTCGCAGAAGCCGGACCATCCTGGGGCGAACTCGCATGGAGAGCAGGGACGGCCAATGCGCCGGCGAGAAGGACCGAGACCAACGCCTGTGTGCAGTGGCGACACTTGAGACGCGAGCCGGCGCTTGGCTGCCTCACTTGGGCTCCTTTACCCGGACTTTACCACATGGGGCAGGCGACGTACGGAAGCAAACAGGGCACCCGGTAAGCCTCGATAGATTTCCACTTGTGAGGAAGCGACACTACATCTAAGCTAACAACACGCCACAGTTAGATCAATGTTTCCTACGCAGATTTTGTGGGCGGAGTCCGTATCCGTCTGAGGATTCACGCGGAACACGCACAGAAGATCGAGGCCGTCCTAATGACGAAGCGTCTGCAGAAGTTCACTTTCTCTCTGCTCGCACTGTCCTGTCTTTCTCCCCTCGCACTTGCACAGGAGATAGCCGCCAGCCTGAACGGAAACGTCACCGATAGTTCCGGCGCCGCCATCCCCGGCGCCGCTGTCAAAGTTCAGAATCCCAGCATTCAAGGATTCCTTCGCACCGCGACCACAGATAGTAAGGGTGCTTACTCCCTTTCCAATCTCCCCCCTGCAACCTACGTCCTGGTGATCACGGCACCCGGATTCAAGAGCCAGACCACGCAAGGCGTAACCCTCTTCGTCGCTCAGAAGCGCGACGTCGATGCGCAGCTTGCGCCGGGCGCCGTCGATCAGACCATTACCGTGCAGGAGAACGCAGTTGCGATCGACACAACCAGCAGCGCTCAGACGGGAACGGTGAGTGGCACACAAGTGCGTGAACTGGAGCTGAGTAATCGTAATTTCGAGCAGCTAGTCACGCTGCAGCCCGGCGTTGTGAGCGGCTTAGGAGATGAGACAGGGTTCGGCTTGAACAACACGACGTCCGTCTCGGTCAACGGAGCTCGCTCCGGGGCAAACAATTGGACAGTGGATGGCGCGGACATCAACGACAGTGGATCGAATGCCACGTTGCTCAACGTGCCCAGCATCGACGCTATCCAGGAGTTCACTCTTGCCCGCGGATCCTACGATGCGGGATATGGCCGCAGCGGCGGGGCGCAGGTCCTGGTCGCCACGAAGCAGGGAACCAGCCGGTACTATGGCGATGTCTACGAGTTCAATCGCAACAACATCTTCAACGCGAACTCCTATTTCAACAAAAACGATCCCACTGCGATCACGCCGCGAGGCATCGAGCGCTACAACGACTTCGGCTTCACTCTGGGCGGCCCGGTCTCAATTCCCAAGCTCTTCAACACCAGCAAGGACAAGGCGTTCTTCTTCTGGTCCGAAGAGTGGCGCCGGGTCACCTCCCCCAGCACCACCAGCGTATCGGCTCCTACGACTGCACAACTGAATGGAGTTGTCGCTGGCCCGGTCACGAATGCACCAGCCGGCTGCGTCACCTACGATCCGGCAACCAGCCTCAGCACCATCAGCCCGATCTGCTACAGCCAGAACTCCAAGGTCTATCTCACCAATGTCTTTGACAAGTTTCCGGGCGGAGCCAACGGACAGTACAACTTCACCTACTCATCACTTGATAACTTTCGTCAGGATATTGTCAGACTCGACTACAACCTGAGCGAAAAGGTTCATCTCTTTGCGCGCGCCATGCAGGACTCCACACCGGAGACCTTTCCCCTCGGTCTCTTCGCCGGTAACAATTATCCGGGCCTGGTCGACACCAGCCTGAATGCGCCAGGCGAAAACGTCGTCGGCAATCTCACCTGGACCGCTACGCCCAACCTCGTGAACGAGGCGGAGTTCGCTTACTCGCAAGGAGAGATTTCGTCTTCGCTTACGGGGATCGCCAACTCGTCGACCGTTCTTGCAGCTCTGACCAGCAATACAGCGTACCCGGACCCCTACGGGCGCATTCCCAGCGTCTCGTTCACCGGCGGCACGATTCAGGGGCTTGCGCAGGGCAGTGCGCCCTACACCGAGCGCAACCTCGATCGCACCTTCTTCGATAACCTCTCCTGGAACCAGGGCAAGCACGCTGTCCGCACCGGCTTCACAATCTCGCAGATGTTGAAGACTGAAAATGGCGATGGCGGAAACCCGAGCTTCCAGTTCAACTCGTGGCAGGACTTCCTGCTCGGCAACGTCGCGACCTACACGCAGCAGAGCCGCGATATCGTCCCCAACCTTCACTACAACAACCTCGAAGCTTACGTGCAGGATGACTGGAAGCTGTCTCGCCGGTTGACACTGAACCTCGGTGTGCGATGGAGCTACTTCCCCTCGCCCACCGACGTGAACAACACGCTCAACAACTTCGTCCCGTCTCTGTATAAAGCGAGTGACGCACCAGCGCTCGATGCGGATGGAAATTTCGTCGCCGGGCAGGCGCAGACTCCGGCCACTTACACGAACGGAATTATTTTTCCGACGGGGTCAGCCTGCACCGCGGCGAAGACAGTTTCTTCCGGTGTCACCTGCTCGCCGTACGGCAGCCGTGTCAATCCCGACTCCAACAACAACTTCGCTCCGCGCGTCGGCTTTGCGATGGACCCCTACGGGAACGGCAAGATGTCCATCCGTGGCGGATTTGGCATTTTCTACGATCGTTCACTGAACGGAATCTGGGAGCAGAATGCGTTCTCTGATCCGCCACTGGTGCAGACCTCGACTCTCAACAACACCAGCTTCGACCACCCATTGAGCGGCACTTCCACCGTTTCGCTAGGGCCCAACGGCCTCACGACAACTGGTAATCCAAGCTTCAAGGTTCCCTCTTACGCCACTTACAACCTCTCGGTCCAGCAGGCGATCACGCCGAGCACTATCTTCGAGCTGGCCTATGTCGGATCGGCGGGACGTCATCTGCTGGGCGAACTGGACCTGAACCAGCCCACCCTTGCAGCTCGCGAGAACAACCCTACCGCGAACGTAAACGCGGTTCGACCCTTTCTCGGCTACTCGTACTTCCACTCGCGTATCCCGATGTTCACCAGCAACTACAACTCGATGCAAGTCTCTCTCAATCACCGGGTCACCCACGGCCTCACGGCGGGCATTGCCTACACCTGGTCGAAGAACCTATCCTCGCAATCGACCGATCGTGGCGTGGCAAACACGGACACCTACAATCCCCAGCTGGACTACGGGCCCACAGCGCTCAACACGCCGCATATCTTTATTGCCAATTATGTTTATGAGCTGCCGGTCTTTCGCGAGCAGCACGGCCTGGTGGGTCATGTCCTCGGAGGATGGGAGGTTTCGGGCATCACTTCTTTCGAGTCTGGCCAGTCAGCGACCGTGACGCAGCCTATCGACCCGTTTGCGTGTGTCGCCTCCACCACAACGGCAAGCGGCTGCGTCGCGGGCACCTATCCAGGAGGTCTCGGCATCAGCTCGCCCAACGGCGATATTGCTCCCCGTCCCGATCAGATTGCTCCGGTCCGTGTCACCAAGACGCAGGGGCAGTGGTTTACAACCTCTTCCTTCGCTCAGGCTGTGGGCCACTTCGGCTCCGAACGGAACGGCAGCTTTCTTGGGCCCGGATTTCAGAACTGGGATATGGGAGCAATGAAGAATATCCGGGTCCGGGAACGGTATCGCTTCCAGTTCCGCGGGGAGTTCTTCAACGCCCTCAATCACACCAACTTTGCCGGAGTTCAAACCGACTCCGGGGCCTCAAACTTCGGCATGGTCACCAGCACGCATCTTCCACGCCGCATCCAACTCGGCGCGAAGCTCTACTTCTAGTCCAGTCGCCCCATCCTTACGCAGCAGAACTGGAGCAAGATGCGACCGGGCCGTGTGGCGGTCATCTCTGGAGCCATGTTGTCTTTGGCAGCGGGGCGCGGACGACACCTCCCGGCGACCAGCCAAGAGTTGAGTCAGCACTTCGAACCGTTGCAGTTCCCGAGCACTCATCAGCACCAAGCCCATCCTGATCGGACATTTCAACCCGGCAGAGAGGTTAGATTTCTCCTCCTTCGGTGCTGGAGATCGACTGTACTGAGATGTGTGATCAGAACTAAACCTTTTACTTCGCGACACATGCGCTACAACCGCACGTGGTAGTTCGCAATAGGGAGATCTCTTCAAGAAACGGTCAATGTTGTTCAAGGTGTCATCCAACGCTCTTGTTGGCAGCCTTTAAGAAAGAGCATTGATCGTCGGAGTCTCGGGTATGGTGGGCAGCAATCTAGCCAGCCTGCTGTTGAGCAAAGGGGATTGGACCATAACGGCTCGCCACGTGGCCCGCTGCAGCGGGAAGGTGTCCGGCCCATTGCGGTGGAGATCCGAAATACGGCGGCGACTGCGGAGCAGTAAAGCAACTGCGCCGCTCGCATGTGTTCTGACCACGTGGCCGCTCCGGTCCACGGAGGCTGACAACATCCATCTTGACGGTGATATGGTGCGCAATTTACTCGCAGGTATCAGCGAAAAAAATGCGCTCTGTTGAGCACGTGGGTCTAGTCACCGGGCTGAAGCACTAGCTTGGGCCCTTTGAGGCGTATGGCAAGAGCAATCTGCTGGCCACGCCGTTGCATGAAGACCAGGAGCGGCTGCCGCCTCGAGAACTTCTACTCCGCACAGTAAAACGAGGCATTCAGCGCAGCCGAGCGCGACGGATAGGGACGGAGTGTTCACCGCCCGCACACCATGATCGGCTATGCGGCGGGCAATGCAAGGGACGGCGGGCTCTGGCCTCGCCGTGTATGTCAGTCTGGCGGAGGAGGAGGGAAGCCGCTGGAAAACCAGCTTGCCGAATACGCGTCCGCGTTGCGCCCTGCCGAGCGCGAAGGCTGAAAGAGTTGGACCTGAACGTGCTCGCTTCCGCATGGCACACCTACGCCGACCTGGGCCGGCCCATCGAAGTGGTCACGGACATGGCCAAGAGCCGCGAGCTTAGCTTCCGGGACTTCCAGGCGAGTGATGATAGCTTTTCGATCTGTTCGAATCCCTGGGCCAAGCGCGCCTGATCCCCAAACGGTTATGTGCTGACATCGCGCTCCATCTGCGCTTTGCTACTACGTCTTGCGATGCCTTACAGGCCTTTTCGGGGTCATCCGCAGCGCTGCATGTCGCTGAAGGTAGAGTTGATTATTGATCGAGTCCTACCTCAGAAACCATTCGAATCAGAACGTCGGAAGTTGTGCTGTTAGGCCATTGTTAACTGCGCGCATTGTGCTCCCTGCGCCAACCAGCCCGTGATGAAGGGCCCTATACTACCCACCACTCTGCAGACTCGTGGGGTCTCGCAGTTCACGGAGTGCCAGGGGGTGGGATGAAGCTTAGTCGAATCATGGCGTGACGGAGCAGGTAAGCCAGCCATGGGGTGTCGTTCGGATCGGTCTTGTGTCCGCGCCTATTCTGCGGGTCGGCAGCGTTCGCAAGGATCCTCGATACGCTCTCCCTTGACCGTGTGAAGCTAATATTGCTGTCACCAGGGACAATCTGAGGGGCTGTCGCGTCGCCGGAGTGATGGCAAGAGACGTTTTCATCCCCGTAGGAATCCGGTTGGCGCTTGGAGGAGGTACTCGACAGCGCAGCGAGGGTGTCGCGTTCCTCTGTACTCATCAAATCCAGCTGAGAGGGTCATGGAACGAGGCGCTAGTCTGGGCTTAGTTGGGTGCAGGCTGACCGATGCGCTTCAGGATAGAGCGAAACTGCGGATTCTCTTCAAGGAAGTCGTAGGCAGGATCTTGCTGGATCCACAGCATATCGGTGGCACGCTGGCGATATCCTTCTTCGAGAAGAGCCAGCGTCGGCTCTCGTTCGCCTAACTGCGCATGATAATTCGATAACTCTACGGGAGAGACGTAACCCGTCTTCGCCTTTGTCTCACGCTGGCTGAGCTGCCAATGGACGAAGCCGCGCGTCCCGCCTCGCTCATAGGCCTGCCGCGCGTGCCTGGCCGAGCTGGGATCGCCGACGGCGATGAACCATCGTTCCCAGGCGTCCACGGCCTGCTTGTAATTGCCCTTCCGCCGCCAGATATCCGCGAGGTTGAAGAGCAGGTCTGGGTTGTTGGGCACGGCTTCAAGTCGAAGGCGTGCCTCGGAGAGTGCGGCATCGTATTGCCGTGCGTAGGAATACATCCCGGCTAGCGCCCCCGGACGCTCGAAAGGCGCTAACTCGACTGTTTTCTTCGCCGCTTCGATCGCGTCCGGCTTACGGTTCATGGCGTCCAGAACACAGCCCCGGAAGTAATACAACTCGCCATCGCGTGGATCAAGGCTGATGGCACGTTGCGATTCGATGTCAGCGTTCGCCCAGTCCCAACGAGCAATAAGGTAGGTGGCTGCCAGCGCGACGTGAGCCTCAGCGAGATCCGGTCCGAGCTCGAGAGCCCGTTTGGTGGCCTCTTCCTCGCGCGGGAAAGCGGTCCGCGGATCCAGGACATCGAAGGCGACGGCTTGCCCGTAATAGTTGGCTAGTCCCGCCCAGGCCGCTGCGTAATCCGGTTGAATCTCCGTTGCTTTCTGGAAATACCTGCCCGACTCGAGCCTCTTGTCGCTCAACCAAAGGTATTTTCCGCGAAGATAGGCATCGTGAGCCGCCGGATTGATCGGGCGCTGGTTCGCGGCTACCGGCTTCCCGCTGCGTAACTGCTTTGCTATCTGGTGAGCGGCCTCTTCTGCGAGCGCTGTGTCACTGGTGTTCCGATCGAAGCTCTGTGCCCAGACGTGAGAATCGGTGTCTGTCCTGATCAACTGCAGGGTTAGATGGATCAGGCCTCCTTTTTGCGCAATTGATCCTTCCACAATGCCATCGACACCAAGCGCACGTGCGATCTCAGAAAGCGGTAGATGAACGCCTTTGTATTGCATCACCGAGGTGCGTGAGGGGATACGAAGCGTCGAGTTGCGAGCAATCATCGTGATGAGCTCGTCTGTCATCCCATCCGCGAGATACTCCTGTCCCGGATCGCCAGAGAAGTTATCAAGAGGAAGCACGGCAAGGGACTTAATAACAGGTGCCGAGGTATGCCGCAGCTTCGGCAGCAAGGGGCTTGCCACAACCAGCACGGCTGCAGCGGCTATGGACCATAGCAGGCGGTGTGAACGCGGCTCCGTTGCCGAGGGCGGAATCGGGGTTGGAGGAAGTATGGCGGGACAAGGGGCACTCTCGGCCCCAGACAGCCCTGGAGAGAGTTCCGTGACCACCGCAGCGACGAAACAGTAGCCTACTCCGGTGACGGTCTTGATGAACTTCGGTTTGGCCGGGTTATCGCGCAGCGTGAGGCGAAGCTTCCGGATCGCTGTGTTGATCCCGTGTTCGGTATCGACGTAGATCTGGTTGGACCAAAGCCGTTCCGCGATCTCAGACCGAGTAACAAGCTGACCCTGTCGTGAGGTTAACAGGAAGAGCAACTCCATCGGCTTGCGTTCCAGCTTCACCGGGCGGTCGGCGCGAAGCAGTTCATAGCTTCCACAGTCGAGGCGGAAGTCGCCGAATCTGTACACCACCGACACGGCAGGGTTCCTCCGGGCCTGAAGTATAGCACCGGATTCGTAGCAAACGGCGTGCCGTCAGGCACTTGGCGCTTCACCAGAACTTTACCTCGTGCTTCACCAGACCTCCATTGTCCATTTCACACAGTTGCGGTCTTCTGGGGTGCAGCCGGCTTTCCGGTCATGAGGAGAACAAATGAGATTGAAGCTATCGATAACTCTGGGAGTGTTTGCCTTGGCGGTTTCCACGGTGCCCGTAGCACTGGGGCAATGCGGTGTGCCTGGAAAGGCGGTGAAGGCGGCATGGTATCCCCAGTACGGCGGCGCGCGCATGCTGCGGGCGTCTGAGGAAGATCAGTTCCGTCGCGAAGATGGTAAGTCGATGGTGGGGATGTGGCACCTGATCTTCACCGCCAACGCGACCACCAACGGTTCGCCGATCCCGCCTACCGTAATCGACAACGCGCTGGCCGTCTGGCACAGCGATCACACCGAGATCATGAACTCTGTGCGTCCCCCGCAGGATGGTAACTTCTGCCTCGGCGTCTGGGAACAGCTTGGGAAGTCGGAGTATTACCTCAATCACTTCGCCTGGTATGCCAACAGGTTCCCGAATGACAGCGCCAGTGGAATAGGGGGGCCGCAGGGTCCGTCGCAGTTCAGGGAATGGATCAAGCTGAGCCCTGACGGGGACCACTTCACAGGCAAGTTCCAACTGGATTCATATGACCTGTCGAACAACATCCTGATTTCTTTCTCAGGCACACTCGCCGGAACCAGGGTTACTACCCGCACAAGCGAGAAGGAGCTCGTTACGAATTAGGCCTTGCGCGAGGACATGAGCGGTGTCCAGGCGATACCGCTCGTGTCTGCGAAGCGCTTTGGCCTCACAGGTTCGATGGAGGTTCGGAGCTCGGTCGAAATCCTGGTGTGACTAGGGGCTAGAGGCGTTTGAGGTAGGCCTTGGCTTCGTCGAGTTGGGGAAAGAGGCGTTCTTCGGCCTGGAACTCGCGGGAGTGGACGCAGCGGCGGCCGGCTTTGACGCGGACGGGGTGCTTGAGGTGGAGCATCTCGTGGTAGAGGAGGTACTCGACGGCGCAGCGGGGGGTGTTGGGCCGGTCGAAGACGCGGGAGACGACGATGGTGTTGTGGGCGGCGTCGTAGTGGCCGAGCATGCGGCGTGCGTGGTGGGCGGACCAGGTGAGGGTGGGGCGGCCGAGGAGGCCGTGGAAGAAGCGGGTGTTGAGGGACTCGAAGACCTCGTCGAGATCGTAGTGGTGGCCGGTGGCGGAGAGGATGCGTTTGCGGCCGCGGGTCTGGCGGATGTGCGCGGCCTGCTTGAGGACGGCTTCGGAGGAGACGTGGCGGCGGTAGCGGTCGGCGTGCGTGGGGGCGATGGGCTTCCGGTAGAGCTTGGCGAGCAGGATGTGGGCGATGGCGCGGTGGACGCTTTCGGGCGCGTGCTCGAGGAGGTCGGAGAGGCGGACGTGGAGCTGGCCTTCGCGCAGGCGGATGGTGGTGTTGAGGGAGGTGAAGCGGCGGAAGCGAATGTCGAGCGGGGGGATGGGCGCGCGGGGGCGGAGGTCGCGGTACTGCTGTTCAAAGATGGGTGTGAGGGGGGAGAGCACTGGGTACGAGCTTAACATTCGCGGGGCCGCACATGGTGTGGGTGCGAGGGCGGGAGGTAGTGGGTTTGGTGCCGGAGTTTACTTCTGGGAGCCAGGGCTTTCGCGCTCTTTTTCGGCTTTGACGGCTTCGGGGTGGGCGGTGAAGTAGGTTCGCTGGTCTTCGATGAGGCGAGTGGATTCTTCGCGGAGGTCGCGGATGCTTTCGAGCGCGAGTTTGCGGGCGAGGTTGTAGTTCTCGTTGTCAGGGGCGGAGCGGAGGGCGGTTCCCCAGCGGTTGGTGGCTTCGACGAGTTTGGGAAGCTGCTTGCGGATGTCGCGGTGGCGTGGGCCGTAGTCGTCGAGGTTGTCGTTGAGTTCGTCGGCGATGAGGTTGAACTGCTCGAAGAGATCGTGGAGGTCGTCTTCGCGGCCAGGGCGGCGGGGCTTTGCGGCGAGATCTTCGATGGTCTTGCTGCGGGCGTCGAGGAACTTGATGAAGACGACGATTCGTTCGTTGGGAAGGTAGGCGGCTTCGCGGAGCTGCTCGACCTCGCCGTCGGACAGGGCGGACTCCTTTGCCTGCGCGTGGGCTGGCGGCGGTGCAAGCAGACCAAAGGCGCAGAGGAGGAGGAGGACGAGGAGGGGCCGACGCATGGAGTGCCTAGTGCTTGAAGACCTGGGTGAGGAGCTCGTCCTGGACCTGGTTGAGCTGCTTCAGGGTGGCCTGGAGGGTTTCGCGGTCGTCGCTTGAGGCGGCGTGCATGTAGTCGCCAAGACGATGGGTGGTGTGGTGCATGAGCAGCTCGGCGTTTTTGAGGCGCTTGGTGTCATTTGCGAGGCCCATGTGGATGAGCTGGGCGTAGTGCTCGACGCGCTTGAGGGAGGAGCTCGCGGCCTCGACGTCTCCTGCCAGGATCTGCTGTCCGGCGAGTTCGGTTGCGGCGTGGACAAGCTCTGTATAGAGGAAGCACTGTTCGCGCGGGCTTGCCTGGGTAGCGCGGAGCTCAAGCTGGGTGAGCATCTGCTCGTCGAAGGGACCTTCGGAGGCGGCGGCACGCGCAGGGGTGGAGCTGGACAGACACAAAGTGAGGAGCAGCGAGGGGAGTAGGAGGGAGGAGTGGTACGGGGCCGAGGAGAGAGGAAGTTTCATACGCACCTCCTGAGGTGCGACGCCTACTTCATGTGATCGAGGGTGAGGAGACGGTGGCGCGCCTCCCATTCCTCATCCGGAAACTTGCCGTTCGCCACGGATAAGAACTGCTTGTATAGCTCTGATGCCTGCTTTACGTGGTGCAGCTTGTCATTCGCAGCGGCCGAGAGAAACAGGGACGACGGCGACTGTGGCAGCAATGTAGCACGTAGATCAAGCGCACGCAATACGCTGGTCGGGTCATTATTTTGCGTCGCTGCAAAGGCGAGATGACTGGCGGCAGCGGCGAGATCGTCCTTGGAGGGGAAGGCGGCGGGTTGGGCGATGGCGCGCTCGAGGAGCTGCTGGGCTTCGGGGTAGCGCTTGAGGTGGATGAGGGCGTCGGCGTGGTCGTCGAGGAGGGTGGGATCAGTGGGGGACTGGAGGGAGAGGGCGCGGAAGAGCGGCTCGGAGTGCTCGTACTGGCCGGACTGGCTGAGGAGGCGGGCGTAGAGACGGGTGACGGCGGGGTCGTCGGGGCTTCGAGCGTGAATTTTTTCGATGAGGGCGGTGGCGTCGGCGGTCTTGCCCTGCTGGAGGTCGAGGGCGGCGAGCTGGGCGTTGAGGGCTTCGTCGTCGGGGTGGGCGGCGAGGGCGCTGGCGAGGAGGGGCTCGACCTCGGAGGTCTTGTCTGTCTTGTTTTCGGTAGTGAGGAGGCGGGCGAGGGCCACGGTGGCGGCTGGGTCGTTGGGGGTGCGCTTGAGGAGGCGGCGGTAGGCGGCTTCGGCGGCGGGGAGGTCCTGCGCGTCGGCGGCGAGGTCGGCGGAGAAGAGGGTGTCCTCGGGGGTCTCGGGGGTGAGCTTGAGGGCGGCGAGGAGGGCGTCGCGGGCGGCGGCGGGGTCGGAGGTGCGGTCGAGGTGGGCGAGGGCACGGAGGGCGCGGGCGCGGAGGGAGGGGTCGGGGGTGTTGAGGGTGCTGGCGGACTGGAGCTCGGAGCGGGCCTCGGCGTCGCGGTGGCTGCGGGCGAGGAGGAGGCCGAGGGCGAGGTGGGGTTCGAGGTAGGCGGGGTCGGCGGCGATGGCGCGGCGGTAGGTGGCTCTCGGCGGGCGCGGCCTCGGTCGGGTCGGTGTCACTGAGGGCGTCCTGGGCGGAGGCGAGGTCGAAGAGGACGTGGGCGTCGGCGGGGTACTTGGCGGCGAGGGGTGTCAGGAGTTTGAGGGCGAGAGGGAAGTCGTGGCGATCGAGGGCCTGTGCGGCTTCGGTGCGTTGAGGGTCTTCTTGTTGGGTGGGCTGGGGCTGGGAGCTGCTGTCGGAGGTGCCGGCGGGGAGCTGGGCGAGGGTGGGGGTGGGGAAGAGGAGAAGGATTAGGAGCGAGAGGGGGAGAAGCAGGTCCCTCCGCTTCGTTTCGCTGCGGTCGGGATGACAGCATGCAGGGTGCGGGGTCATGCGGGGATCTCTTCGGCGGTTTCGGGGGCGGGGACGGGGACGTTTGTGCGGTTGGCTTCGGAGGCGGGGATTTCGGTACGGGCGGCGGCGGAGGGGAGGTTGAGGACGGGGGCGAGCCAGTGGCCGGTGTGCGAGACGGGGTTGGCGGCGATCTCCTCGGGAGTGCCGGTGGCGATGATCTCGCCGCCGCCGGAGCCGCCTTCGGGGCCCATGTCGATGACCCAGTCGGCGGTCTTGATGACGTCGAGGTTGTGCTCGATGACGAGGAGGGAGCCGCCGCCCTCGATGAGTTTGCGGAAGGCGGCGAGGAGCTTGGCGACGTCGTCGAAGTGGAGGCCGGTGGTGGGCTCGTCGAGGATGTAGAGGGTGCGCGATCGGGCCCTGGCGGCGGTCTGGGCGGCGGTCTGGGTGGCGGGGTCCGTGGAGACGCGGCCGGTGATGGAGCGGGCGGTGGCGAGGTGGGAGGCGAGCTTGACGCGCTGGGCCTCGCCGCCCGAGAGGGTGGTGGCGGACTGGCCGAGGCGGACGTAGCCGAGGCCGACTTCGTCGAGGACGTAGAGCTTGTCGACGATCCTGGGGTGGCCAGCGAAGTAGGTGAGGGCTTCCTTGACGGTCATGTTGAGGACGTCGTGGATGTTTTTGTTGCGGTACTTGATTTCGAGGATGGTGGATTTGTAACGGGTTCCGTTGCATTCTTCGCAGGGGAGTTCGATGTCGGCGAGGAACTGCATTTCGACGGTGACGGTGCCGTCGCCTTCGCAGACGTCGCAGCGGCCGCCGGGGACGTTGAAGGAGAACATGCCGGCGGTGAAGCCGCGGCGCTTGCTGTCGGGCTGGCTCGAGAAGAGGTCGCGGATGCTGTCGAAGGCCTTGAGGTAGGTGACGGGGTTGGAGCGGGGGGTCCGGCCGATGGGCGACTGGTCGACGAGGATGACCTCGTTGAGGTGCTGGACGCCGGAGAGCTCGCGGTAGAGGTGTGCGGGGTCGGCGCCTTCAGTGAGGCCGAGGGCCTGCTGAAGGGCGCGGTAGAGGACCTGGTGGATGAGTGTGGACTTGCCGGAGCCGGAGACGCCGGTGATGCAGCAGAGGAGGTTGAGGGGGATGTCGAGGTCGACGCCGCGGAGGTTGTGAATGCGGGCGCCGGACAGTTTGAGGTGCTCGCGGCCGGGCTCGCGGCGGAGTTTGGGGACGGGGATGAAGGAGCGGCCGGAGAGGTAGCGGCCGGTGATGGAGTTGGGATTGGCGGTGACCTCGGCGACGGTTCCGGAGGCGAGGAGGTGGCCGCCGAGCTCGCCGGCGCCGGGGCCGAGGTCGAGGAGGTGGTCGGCGGCGCGGATGACGTCGGGGTCGTGCTCGACGACGAGGATGGTGTTTCCGAGGTCGCGGAGGTCGTGCATGATGCGGATGAGCTTGGCGGTGTCGCGGGTGTGGAGGCCGATGGAGGGTTCGTCCAGGACGTAGAGCGCGCCGACGAGGCGGGAGCCGAGGCTGGTGGCGAGCTGGATGCGCTGGGTCTCGCCGCCGGAGAGGGTGGAGGAGAGGCGATCGAGGGTGAGGTAGTCGAGGCCGACCTCGTGGAGGAAGCTGATGCGCTGGCGGACCTCTTCGAGGATCTTGCCGGCGATCTCGGTCTGCGCGGGGGAGAGCTCGAGCTTGTCGAAGAAGTCGGAGGCGGCGGTGATGGTGAGGGCGGAGGCCTCGCAGATGTTTTTTGCGGGGGAGCCGCGTCCGGAGGAGGACGGCGCGGGCCTCGGCGCGGAGGCGCTGGCCGCGGCAGTCGGGGCAGGTGGCGTAGCCGCGGTACTTGGAGAGGAAGACGCGGACGTGGAGCTTGTACTTCTTGCGCTCAAGCTCGGCGAAGAAGCCGCGGATGCCGGGGAAGATGCCGTGGCCTTCCTCGATGATGCGCTGCTGGGCGGGTTCGAGATCGTACCAGGGGATGTCGGTGGGGATGCCGGCCTGCTTGCAGAAGCGCTTGAGGTCGCCGTGCATGGGGCGGTATTTGCCGGCGGCCCAGGGGGCGATGGCGTCGCGGTCGAGGGACTTCGACTTGTCGGGGATGATGAGGTTGGGGTCGAAGTCGATGGTGTTGCCGAAGCCCTGGCAGCGGGGGCAGGCGCCGTAGGGATTGTTGAAGGAGAAGAGGCGGGGCTCGGGCTCGCGGTAGGCGCGGTGGCAGGTGGAGCACTCGAAGGCGGCGGAGTAGCGGAGCCTTCCATCGACGTTTCCGGGGGACGACCCCACCCTTTGCTCCGCAAAGAATGGGGCACCCGGTTCTGTGGCGGGGTTTTCGGTGGGGCGGGGGAGGGTGTGGAACTGGACTTCGCCGGACTCGCGGTAGCCGGTTTCGATGGCGTCGACGAGGCGGGAGCGGATGTCGGGGGAGAGGGCGAGGCGGTCGATGAGGACGAAGATGGGGCGGTTGAAGTCGAGTTCGAGGAGGGACTCGGGGGTGGAGAACTCGACGATGTTGCCGGTGTTGCCCTCGGGTGTGGGCTGGTAGAGGCGGTTGTAGCCGCGGCGGCGGAGCTCGGTGAGGCGGTCTTTGAGGCTGTCGGTGAGGTTGAAGACGGGGGCTGGGAGGGTGACGGACCTGGAGGATTTCTTTGCTGCTTTTCTTGCCGGCTTCGGGGCGGGTGGGGCCTCGGCGGTCTCGGGGGACGCGGTCTGCTGGAGCGGCTCGAGCTTGACCTCGGCACGCTCGATGGGGAAGAGGGCGTAGACGCGGGTGGATTCGGGCAGGGCGAGGAGGGAGGTGACGATCTCGTCGACGGTGTCGTGGCGGACGGTGCCTCCGCAGTGGAGGCAGGTGACGGTGCCGCAGCGGGCGTAGAGGAGGCGGAGGTAGTCGTAGATCTCGGTGGCGGTGGCGACGGTGGAGCGGGGGTTGCGGGTCTGGTTCTTCTGCTTGATGGCGATGGCGGGAGCGAGGCCGTCCATGTGATCGACGTCGGGCTTTTCGATGCGCTCGAGGAACTGGCGGGCGTAGGCGGAGAGGGACTCGACGTAGCGGCGCTGGCCCTCGGCGTAGACGGTGTCGAAGGCGAGCGAGGACTTGCCGGAGCCAGAGACGCCGGAGACGACGGTCATGGCGTTGTGCGGGATGTCGACGTCGATGCCCTTGAGGTTGTGGGTGCGGGCTCCGCGGATGGTGATCTGGTCGTTCATAGGGGAGGTTCGGAGGTGCTAGTTCTCAGTTGTGAGTTCGGGAGCCTGGGGGCGGAAGATCTCGAGGATGAGGAGGGTGGCGCCGATGCAGATGGCGGAGTCGGCGACGTTGAAGTCGGGCCAGTGGTAGTGGACGATGTGGACTTCGAGAAAGTCGATGACGAAGTGATGGACGATGCGGTCGTAGAGGTTGCCGATGGCTCCGCCGAGGATGAGGGCGAGGGCGACGGCGGAGAGGGAGAGGTCGCGGCCGGTGCGCCAGATCATGGTGGCGACGATGAGGGCGGCGATGACGGAGAAGGTGATGAGGCCGTAGCGGACGGCGTCGGGGTGGGTGGTCTCGTCGAGGAAGGAGAAGGCGGCGCCGGTGTTGAGGACGTGCGAGATGCGGAAGACGCGTGGGATGACGGTGATGTGTTCGCCGGAACGGACGTGGGTGATGATGAGGAACTTGGTGAGCTGGTCGAGGGCTACGGTGAGGGCGGAGAGGAGGAATAGGAGGGGGCGGCGGTCTGTTGTCAGGGCGCTTCTCGCCGGTGACGTGGAAGCTTGCGGGGAGATGGAGGTCATCTAGGCGGCATCCTCCTTGCCCGAGGCTGGAGGAGCGGAGTATGGCGGGTAGCCGATGGCGGCGAGGGCGTCGGCGCAGCGGAGGCAGACGGTGGGGTAGTCGGGGCTGTCGCCGACGTCGGGGACGTAGCGCCAGCAGCGCTCGCACTTAGGGGCGGAGGAGGGTGTTGCAACAGCAACAATCGGATTTGCGTCCCCGGGGGCCAGAGCACCGGCGATCTCGATCGCCGAGACGTTGAGGAGCTCGGGGATGCTGGCGCGGTATTTCTCGAGGAGAGCGAAACTGTTCCCGGTAGCACGAAGCGACACGGATGCTTCGAGGCCCTTACCGATGATCTTCGCGGCGCGGGCTTCTTCGAGGGACTTCATTGCGGACTCACGCATGAGGAGGAGCTGCGCCCAGTCTTCTTCGATTTCGCGGACGCTGCCGGGGATGATCTCGAGCATGTCGGGGAAGAGTGCGAGGTGGACGCTCCCTTCGCGGCCTTCGACGTGAGGGAGTTGTTGCCAGACCTCGTCGGCGGTGAAGGAGAGGATGGGGGCGATGAGGCGGGTGAGGGCTTCGGCGATGCGCCAGAGGGCGGTCTGGGCGGAGCGGCGCGCGGGGGCGTTGGGGGCGAAGGTGTAGAGGCGGTCTTTTATGACGTCGAGGTAGAGGGCGGAGAGGTCGGTGTTCACGAACTCGTTGAGGGCGTGGTAGGCGCGGTGGAACTCGAAGGTGTCGTAGGCCTTGCGGATCTTGGCGTCGAGCTCGGCGGTGCGGGCGAGGATGTACTGGTCGAGTGGCTCGAGCTTGGCGAAGTCGCTGCACTGCGTTGGTGGCGGGGTGAAGTCGTGGAGGTTGCCGAGGAGGAAGCGGAGGGTGTTGCGGAGCTTGCGGTAGTTGTCGCAGACGCGCTGCATGAGGTTTTCGCTGGCGGCGACGTCTTCGCGGAAGTCGACGGAGGCGACCCAGAGGCGGATGACCTCGGCGCCGAGGCGGTTGGCGACGTCGACGGGGTCGACGCCGTTGCCGAGGGATTTCGAGAAGGCGCGGCCCTGTTCGTCGAGGGTCCAGCCGGAGGTGGCGACCATCTTGTAGGGGGCGTGTCCGCGGACGGCGACGGAGGTGAGTAAGCGAAGAGTGGAACCAGCCGCGGTGCTGGTCGCCGCCCTCGGTGTAGAGGTCGGCGGGGATGTCGGCTTCGGGGCGGCGGAGGTCGGGGTCGGCGTCGAGGACGGCGTGCCAGGAGGAGCCGGACTCGAACCAGACGTCGAGGATGTCCATCTCCTTGCGGAAGTGGTCTTTTGTGCCGCAGTTGTGGCAGGCGGTGCCGGGGGGAAGGAGCTTGGGGACGTCGTGGGTGTACCAGGCGTCGGCGCCCTCTTTTTTGAAGAGCTCGACGATGAGCGGTTGACGGCGCGGTCGTTGAGGGGGGTGTGGCAGCGCTCGCAGAGGAAGACGGCGATGGGGACGCCCCAGATGCGCTGGCGGGAGATGCACCAGTCGGGGCGGGTGGCGATCATGTTGGAGATGCGTTCTTCGCCCCAGGCTGGGGTCCCACTTCACTTCCTTGATCTCGTCGAGGGTGCGCTGGCGGAAGGTGGTGACGGGGGGTGGCTCACCTGTCGGGGTCGGCGAGGCCGGAGGGCATGGGGGTTTCCATGGAGATGAACCACTGCTCGGTGGCGCGGAAGATGACGGGGTTGTGGCAGCGCCAGCAGTGGGGGTAGGAGTGGTCGATGTCCTGGCGGCCCATGAGGGCTCCGCGGGTTCGGACGAGCTCGATGATGGGGGCGTTGGCCGCGAAGATCGGGAGGCCGTCGTACTCGGGGAGGCCGTTGCGGAGGCGGCCGGCGCTGTCGACGTCGCAGAGCTGCGAGAGGCCGTAGCGGGTGCCGGTGAAGAAGTCGTCGGCGCCGTGGGAGGGCGCGGTGTGGACGGCTCCGGTGCCCTGCTCGGTGGTGACGTAGTCGGCGTTGACGCCGAGGATGTGGCGGTCGAGGAAGGGGTGCTGGAAGGTGGCGCGATCGAGACGGCGTGCCGGGGAAGCGGGCGATGTCGACGGCGTCGGGGAGGTCGGCAGGCCTCGCGGGTGTGATGCGGCGAGGGCTTCGGCGACGATGTAGATGGTTGCCGTCGGTGTTCCGGAGGGCGACGTAGTCGAGCTCGGGGTTGAAGGCGACGGCGAGCGAGGCGGGCAGGGTCCAGGGGGTGGTGGTCCAGATGATGGTGTAGACGTCCTGTGCCGGCGAGTGCGGGGTCGATTGCGGCGGGGTCGGAGGTGAGTTTGTAGCGGACGTAGATGGAGGGGGAGGTGTGCATCTCGTACTCGACCTCGGCCTCGGCGAGGGCGGTCCGGTCGTGGATGCACCAGTAGACGGGCTTGAGGCCCTTGTAGACGAAGCCGTTCTCGTAGAAGTCGAAGAAGGTCTCGGCGATGGAGGCCTCGTAGCCGTTCGACATGGTGAGGTAGGGGTCGTTCCAGCGGCCGAAGACGCCGATGCGCTCGAACTGGGAGCGCTGGAGGTCGACGAACTTCTGCGCGTACTCGCGGCAGGCGCGGCGGACGGCGAGGGCGGGCATTTCGAGCTTTTTGCGGCCGAGTTTTTCGTCGACCTTGATCTCGATGGGGAGGCCGTGGCAGTCCCAGCCGGGGACGTAGGGGGCGTCGAAGCCGGCCATGGTCTTGGTCTTGACGACGAAGTCCTTGATGCACTTGTTGAGGGCGTGGCCGAGGTGGATGGCTCCGTTGGCGTAGGGCGGGCCGTCGTGGAGGATGTACTTCGGCTGGCCGGCGCGGGCTTTGCGGATCTGGCCGTAGAGGTCGGACTTCTGCCATTCAAGGAGGCGTGCGGGCTCATTCTGCGGGAGATTGGCCTTCATGGGGAAGGCGGTCTCGGGCAGGTTGAGGGTTGCCTTGAGTGGCTTTGGCTGCCCGCCTGGGGCGCTGTTCGTTGCTGCGGATCCGTCCGGCATTCCATCCCCTGGGTGTGATGTTGGCGGGCCGTTAGCCCAAACTTCTATTGTATCGCCGCCGGCGCTGTGGTCCGCCGCAGCTTTGCGGTGAAAACGAGACGAAGTTGGACGGTGTTACGTCAAATGAATCAGGTTACTTTCCGAGTGCGTTTCACGCGTAGGACTGCGAAACTTTGTAAACTAGCGGCAGGGCCAGCACTGCGCGCGCTTCGTGAAAACCGGCGGAAGACCGGGGACGTAGATCTGGTAAAGAGCGTGTGAGATTGAGAGGGCGGGCGAAAGGGAGCTTCCAGGTCCTGTATGCCGCCGAGGCAAAGCAGCTATGGCGTTATCACTTTTGACACCACCGGAGACGGAGCCAGAGAACGGCACACCACGCCTGCAGAGCGGCGTGGGTCCGCAGTGGAGCGAGATCAAGGAAGAGGGCGTGTTTGCGTCCCTGGTCTCGAGCGTTCGGGATGCGTTTTTTCCGGAGAAGCTGCCGCCGCTGGAGCTTGAATCGAAGCCGATTCCGGTGGTGGACCGGATGGCGTTCAAGCGCAGCCCGACATCGACGGCGGTGGCGGTGATCATCCATGCCGCGGTGATTGGGCTGATTGCGTGGATGTTGTACAAGGGCGTGAAGATGGCGGCGCCGCAGATGGTGCATGTGATGACGCCGATCGACCTGCCGGTGACGCCGCCGAAGGCTCCGCCAAAGGCCACGGTGATGGGCGGCGGCGGCGGATCGCGGGGACCGACCCCGGTGGTGAAGGGACATCTGCCGAAGTTTGCGGATCATCCGATCGTTCCGCCGACGCCTCCTCCGCCGCAGCAGCCGAAGATCGCGATCGAGCCATCGATCAACGTGCAGAAGGATTTGAAGATGGCGAAGACAGACATGCCGAACATCGGTGTGCCGAACTCGCCGATCGTTGGGGCCTTTTCGGGAGGCGGTGGAAGGGGCGGCGGGCTCGGATCCGGAACTGGAAACGGGCTTGGGCCCGGGTCGGGCGGAAATACGGGCGGCGGCGTGTACAAGATCGGCGGCGGCGTTTCGGCGCCGGTGGTGATCTATTCGGTCGAGCCTGAGTTCAGCGAAGAGGCGCGCAAGGCCAAGGTCGCCGGGAACGTGCTGGTGGCGATCATCGTGGATGCGAATGGACACCCGCAGAACGTGCGGGTGATTCGCGGTATCGGGATGGGTCTGGACGAGAAGGCGGTTGAGGCGGTGCGGCAGTATCGGTTCAAGCCGGCGATGATGAATGGCAAGCCGGTGGCGGTCGAGCTGAACTTCGACGTCAACTTCCAGATCTTCTAGAGGATCGGTGGTGACGAGAACAGGCAGGCCCGCTCCTGGAGCGGGCCTTGCCTGTGCGTGTTGGCGAGGCTGCGTGTTGCGCCGGCTAGCGGGTGGCGAGCGCGGGGGAGATCTCGGCAAAGGTGAGGTTGCTGGCCGGGCTTCCGGAGCTTTCTTTCCACTTTGTGAAGAGGGTTCCGTAGCTGTCGGTGATGCAGGTGGAGCGGTCGACGCCGGAGGTCGGCCAGGGTGCGTGTCGATCCAGGCTGGGGGGCCTTCGAGCTCGGCCCAGATGCCGATCGGTGTCTCGTCGATGACGAGATGGGCGGGGAGGTCGGAGCCGGGCAGGGGATGGGACCATTCGGTGCGGAACTTCTCGTAGACGAAGGCGGGGGTGTAGCCGAGCTGGTGGAAGACCTCGGCCATCGCGTCGCAGTCGCCGATGAGGGTTTCGGTCTCGATGCGGGTCTTGTAGCGGGAGTCGTCGGCGTTTTCGGGCATGCGCTTGTGGGTGAGAACGCAGAGACCGCCGTACCTGCGGAGGCGAAGGATCTGGCGGCGGGCGCGGAGGTCGCGTGCGGGGGTGTCGTAGAGGGTGTTGTGCTCGAAGGTGCGCGGGGTCTCGAGGTGGAAGCCGAGGGCGGGGAGGCGGGACTGGAGATCGGCGGGGTCGGCCACGGGGAACTTGACTTCGATCTCGGCGCTCTGCATGGCGAGAGTATATGCGTCCGCGGACTTAGGATGAGGAGGAGGATTTGCACAAATGAGCGCGGAGTTGAGGACAAGGCGGCTGCGTGCGGAGGTGCGGGAGGAGGTTGCGGAGGCTGGGCGGATCCTTGCGGAGGGGGGGACGGTGGCGTTCCCGACCGAGACGGTCTATGGGCTGGGAGCGGATGCGTTGGACGCGGAGGCGGTGGGGAGGATCTTTGTTGCGAAGCAGCGGCCGAGCTGGGATCCGCTGATTGTGCATGTGGGCGACGAGGCGATGCTGGCGAGGGTGGCCGATGTTTCGGGCGAGACGGGGTCGCGGGCGAGGTTGTTGATGGAGAGCTTCTGGCCGGGGCCGCTGACGTTGCTGCTGCCGCGGATGGCGGGTGTGCCGGACGGTGTGACGGCGGGGCGTGCGAGGGTGGGGGTGCGGATGCCGCGGCACGAGGTTGCGAGGGAGCTGATCCGGCTGGCGGGGACGCCGATTGCGGCGCCAAGCGCGAACACGTTTGGGCGGACCAGTCCGACGAGGCGGCGCATGTGCTCGAGGATCTGGATGGGCGGATCGATGCGGTGCTGGATGGGGGGCCGACGACGGTGGGGGTGGAGTCGACGGTGCTGGATGTGTGCGAGTGGCCGATGGTGATCTACCGGCCGGGCGCGGTGACGGCGGAGATGATTGCGGCGGTTGCGGGGGAGGTGCGATTGGCAGGGCCGGTTATGCGGGAGGCCGCGCCTGAAAGCCTGCCTTCGCCGGGGGTTGGTTTGCGGCACTATGCTCCGCGGGCCAGGCTGGTGCTGGTGCGGCAGAACGTGGAGGGGCGGGAATCAGTTCGGGAGGCGGTTGGGCGGGAGGCGGGGTTGCGTGTGGGCGTGATGCTTCCTGAGGGTTGGGACGGGGCGGGCGCGGTGGTGCTCTACCGGTGGGGCGCCTGGGGAGATGCGGAGGTGTTGGCGCGACGGTTGTTTGACGGGCTTCGGACGCTGGATGAGGCGGGGGTGGAGGTGATCGTGTGCCCGCTGCCGTCCGGGGGTGGGCTGGGCGATGCGTTGCAGGACCGTCTGGAGAAGGCTGCCCGGAAGAGGTGAGCCGGGTCGGGATCAGAGCTGGCGCGAGGCGGTGGAGAGGCTGGTGGCGAAGGCGTCGAGCGAGAGGGAGCGGAGGAGGTTTCGGCGCATGCCGGAGTAGACCTGGTCGAGACCGCGCGCGGCTTGTTCGATCCAGGGGAAGGTGAGGGTTGCGGAGAGGCGGTCGAGTTCGGCGCGGAGGTCGACGTTGCGGACGAGCTCGGGGGTGCCGGCGTCGAGGAGGAGCAGATCTTCGAGGAGGAGGGCGACGGCACGGAGGAGGGCTGTTGCCTTCTGCTGGCCTTCGGCGCCGGCGCGGTAGGTTTCGGTCATTTTGAAGAGTGCGCTGTGATCCGGCTCAGCCGGCTGCGTTGCGGATCAGGAGAAGAGCGTCGGCGCGTGCGTCGATGTAGGTGGCGAGGTCGAAGGAGAGGGCGCGGCCTGCGGCTCCCTGGGCGAGGCGGGCGATGAGGGCGCGCTGCTGGGGAGGGAGGTCGGCGCGGCGGTCGGCGAGGAGCATCTCGAGCTCTTCGGGTGGGAGGGCGCCGAGACGGAAGTTTGCGCAGCGTGAGCGGATGGTGGGAAGGAGCTCGCTGGGGTTCTCTGAGAGGAGGAGGATGTGGACGGTGGGCGGAGGCTCTTCGAGCATCTTGAGGAGGGAGTTGGCGGCCTCTTTCATGAAGGAGGAGGCGGTGAGGATGAAGATCTTCCGGGGGGCCTCGGAGGGCAGGTAATGGGCGCGCTGAATGAGGGTGCGCACCTGGCCGAGCTTGATGAGGAGCTGGGGCGGGTCGGGGGGAATGATGAGGACGTCCGGGTGCGGCTGGACGAGGACGCGAGTGTCCTTCTTGTCGGTCTCGCGGAGGTCTTCGCGCGCGGTGACCGAGGCTTCGACGAGCTCGGCGAGGTTCGCGGCGGAGGCGATGCGGGTGCAGTTGCGGCAGACGCCACAGAAGCTCGCAAGGGACTGGCATTCGACCAGAGATCGCGGGGCTGGCGCTCGCACTCGACCGCCATGGCGACAAGCAGGGCGAGGGTGTACTTGCCCGCGCCTTCGGGGCCGGAGAGGATCAGCGAGCTGGGCAGGCGACCGGCGGCGATGGCGGTGCGGAGGTGCTCGACCGTTGAGGAGTTGCCGATGAAGTCGTTGAAAGTGGGCGGGAGGGAGCTGGTCTGGGTCATGGCGGTGCGATCTGCGGAGATGCCTGGCCGTAAGCGCGGCGGATGCGGGAGGATCGAGGGGCTAGGTGATGTATTCCTTGAGCCAGGGATCGCTGGTATGGACGAGCTCTTCGGTGTTGCCGTCGAAGATGACCTTGCCTTCGTTCAGGACGAGGAACTTGGTACCTGGGTCGATGCCGTTGTTCTCGTCTTTCGGTGTCGGCTCCATGTGGTTAGTCTCGGGGTTGAAGCGGTGGGTGGCGAGGGTGAAGGCGTCCTGAAGGCGGTGCGTGATGAGGAGCGAGGTGGCGTGGGAGACGTCGCGCTGCTTGATGACGAGCTCGATGATGGTGGTGGAGGTGATGGGGTCGAGGCCGCCGGTGGGCGAGTCGTAGAGGATGAGGTCCGGACCGGTGATGATGGCGCGGGCGATGGACACGCGGCGACGCATGCCGCCGGAGAGCTCGGAGGGGAACTTGTCGATGGCGTGCTCGAGCTCGACGAACTTGAGGACCTCTTCGACCCGCCGGTGGGATTCTTCCTGGGGGACGCACTCCTCGTTGAGGCGGTAGGCGATGTTGTCTTCGACATCGAGTGAGTCGAAGAGGGCGGACTCCTGAAAGACCATGCCGATGCGGTTGCGGAGCTTGTAGAGGTCGGCCTCGCGCATGGTGCTGACCTGCTCGCCGAAGACGCGGATGGATCCGCTGTCGGGGCGGATGAGGCCGTTGGCGAGCTTCATGAGCACGGACTTGCCGCAGCCTGCGGGGCCGAGGATGACGCGGGTCTCGCCCGGCTCGACGGTGAAGGAGATGCTGTCGAGGACGGGCCTGACGTCGAAGGTGATAGAGACGTTCTCGAAGACGACGACGGGTGCGCTGTCGGGGGCGGCTCGGAGTCTTCGCGGGCGCGGCTGCGGGCGGGTTACGGAGGGCTTCGGGCATAGGGTCAGCGGCCGAAGATGCCGATCATGGTTCGACTGATGAGGAAGTCTATGACGATGATGAGGACGGAGGAGACGACGACCGCCTGGGTGGTGGCACGGCCGACGCCCTGGGTGCCGCCCTTGGTGGTCATGCCGAAGTAGCTGCCGACGGAGGCGATGATGAAGCCGAAGAAGATGGGTTTGGTGAGTCCCTGGACGACGTCGGCGTAGACGAGCGAACGGTAGGAGTTGTGGAAGTAGGAGCTGGCGTTGAGGCCGAGGAGGAAGACCGAGACAAGCGCTCCGCCGGCGATGCCGACCGCATCCGAGAGGATGGTCAGGAAGAAGAGCATGAAGACGGTGGCGGTGATACGCGGGGTGACGAGCTTGCGGACGGGATCTGTGCCGAGGGCTCGCATGGCGTCAATCTGCTCGGTAACCTTCATGGATCCGAGCTCGGAGGCCATGCCGGAGGAGTTTCGGCCGGAGACCATGAGGCCGGTGAGGACGGGGCCGAGCTCCTTGACCATGGAGAGCGCGACGAGGTTGCCGGTCATGCCGACGGCGCCGAACTGCTGCAGGGAGGTTGCGGACTGGAGGGCGAGGACGCAGCCGGTGAAGAAGCCGGTGAGGACGACGATGGGCAGGGAGCCTACGCCGATGGAATCCATCTGGGTGTAGATATCGGCCCAGTAGCGCGGGCGGGAGAAGAGGTTTGCGACAGCACGGGCCGAGAGCACGGAGTAGCCCTGGATGGCACCGACAGTTTGTTTGGCGAAGACCTCTGGCGAGACGAAAGGCATGTGTTCTGTGGCTCAGGTTATCAGATGCGTCAGGCTCAAATAAGACTGGAACCATCTTGGTATGAACGAGGTGGAAGGTGCCTGGGAGCGTAAGCTTCGGGCGAAAGCTACGCGCTGATGAGAAAATAGATGAGATGACCGAGGTGATGACAGCCGCCGTGCTCTATGGCAAGGAGGATTTGCGGCTGGAGAAGGTTGCGATGCCATCGGCGGGTGAGGGGGAGATTGTCCTCCGCGTTGGAGCTGCGCTGACGTGCGGGACAGATTTGAAGGTGTACCGTCGCGGGTACCACGCGATGATGCTGACGCCGCCGATACCGTTTGGGCACGAGATGGCGGGTGTGGTCTCGGAGGTGGGGGCGGGAGTGACCCTGTTCAAGACGGGGGATCGGGTGGTGGCGTTGAACTCGGCTCCCTGCGATCGCTGCTTCTGGTGCGGCAAGGGCCAGCAGAATCTGTGTGAGGACCTCCTGTTCAACAACGGTGCGTATGCGGAGTACATGCGGGTTCCGGCGCGGATTGTAGCGAAGAACACGCTGCTGGTGCCACCGTCGACGCCTCTGGAGCATGCGGCCTTGACCGAGCCGCTGGCCTGCGTGGTTCGGGGGATGGAGGAGAGCAAGCGACGGCGGGCGATACGATCGTGGTGATTGGCGCGGGGCCGATTGGGCTGATGTTTATGCACGTGGCGGAGCTGGCGGGCTGCGGGTGATTGCGGTGGTCAGGCGCGAGTCACAGAGGCGGGCGGCGAAGATGTTTGGCGCGACGGAGATCGTGGTTGCGAGTGGGGATGAGGAGACGGTGGCGAGGGTGAGAGATCTGACCCCGTGTCGCGCGGTGTCGATGTTGCGATCGAGGCGGTAGCGACGCCGAAGACTTGGGGATGGGCGGTGGGGATGGTCCGGCGGGGAGGCGTGGTGAATTTCTTTGGGGGGCCTCCGAGTGGAACGATGGTGTCGTTCGACACGAACCGGCTCCACTATGGCGACATCAAGCTGCTGGCGAGCTTTCATCACACGCCCTCGACATGCAGGGCGGCGTTTGATCTGCTGCGGAGCGGGCGGTTTCGGTGCGCGGACTACATCACGGGGCGGGCGGGTCTTGGGGATGTTCCGGGGCTGTTTCGGCAGATGTTGACGCGCCATGGCAGGAACGGGGTTCTTGACATCAAGACGGCCGTGTTTCCGGCGGGGGCGACGCTTTGATGGAGGAGATGGTCGCTGCCGGGGAGGGAAGGATTGCGGGCGACGATCTTGATGGTGCGCCCCAGGAGCACAGGACGCCTCCGGAACGGCCGACGCTCGCGGAGGCCAAGGTGTGGTGCCACCAGCTGGCGACGACACACTATGAGAACTTCCATGTGGCGACGTGGTTTCTGCCGGCGCGGGTGAGGCCGCACTTTGAGAGCGTGTACGCGTTCTGCCGGGTGTCTGACGACCTGGGTGACGAGGTGGCGACGCCCGCGATTGGCATGCGTCTGTTGAACACGTGGGGGCAGATGCTGGACGAGTGCTACGAGGCTCCGGAGATGAGCCGGCACCCGGTGTTTGTGGCGTTGCGCGAGACGATCGAGGCGTGCGACCTGCCGAAGGAGTTGTTTGCCGATCTGCTGCGGGCGTTCCGGCAGGACCAGGTGAAGACGCACTATGAGACGTGGGACGAGGCGGTCGAGTACTCGCGCGACTCGGCGAACCCGGTGGGGCGGTTGGTGCTGATGGTGTGCGGGTACAGAGATGAAGGGCGGGCGCTGCTGTCGGACAAGATCTGCACGGGGCTGCAGCTGGCGAACTTTTGGCAGGACGTGGTGGAGGATGCGGATCGTGGGCGGCGGTATCTTCCGGCGGAGTACATGGACCGGTACGGTGTGGAAGAGGGCCAGATTGAGGGGCGGGTGTTTACGCCAGGGTTTGCCGCGATGATGGAGGCACTGGTCCAGAGGACGCGCGTGATGCTGCGGGAGGGCGGGGCGATCAGCGGGACGGTGGATCGAGAGCTGGCGGTTACGCTGGAGCTGTTTCGGAAGGGCGGGGAGGCGATCCTGGACGGGATTGCGGCGCAGGGGTACGACACGCTGCGAGGACGGCCGGTGGTGACCAAACGGAAGAAGGCGATGCTGCTGGCGGGGGCGCTGGTGGCGAAGCTGCGCATTGGACGTGCGAGTGCGGTGAAGGGAATCGAGGCGCGTTGACGACGGTACAGGCGTACGCGTTCTGCCGTGGTGTCGCGCGACGTGAGGCGAAGAACTTCTACTGGGCTTTTCGTGTGCTGCCGCGGCATAAGAGCGATGCGATGTGTGCGGTGTACGCGTTTATGCGCAGGGCGGACGATCTTGCGGACGATGAGACGCGGTCCCTCGAGGAGCGGCGAGCGCGAATGGCGGAGTGGGTGCGAGGGTGGCGGCTGGCGTCCTCTGCGTCGTCTGAGGGGGGAGCGGCGGAGCTCGTGGATGGGAAGACCGCGGATCCGGTGTTTGTTGCGCTTGGGGATACGCAGCGGCGGTTTGGAATACCGAGGGAGCTGCTGGAAGAGCTGGTGCGCGGAACGACGATGGACCTTGAGCCGGCGCGGCCCTCGTTCGATGGACTTCAGGTGTATGCGACGTTTGCGGAGCTCTACGACTACTGCTACCTGGTGGCGTCGGTGGTCGGGTTGGTGTGCATACGGATCTTTGGATACCGAGACGCTCGTGCGGAGAAGCTGGCCGAAGAGACGGGCGTTGCGTTTCAACTGACAAACGTTTTGCGGGATGTGAAGGAGGACGCCGAGCGCGGGAGGCTGTATCTGCCGCTTGAGATCGCTGACGGAGTTTGGGGTGACGACGGGGCGGGTTCGGGAGCTGATCGCGGGTGCTCCGATGACGGTGACGGATCGTGGGCCGCTGGCGACGCTGGGCGGGATGGCGGAGAGGTATTACAGGTCGGCGGACGAGCTGATTCCACTGCTGGATCGGGATAGCCGGGCGGCGATGTGGGTGTTAGCGACGATCTATCGGCGTCTGCTGGCGCGGATCCGGGTGCGTGGCGGGGATGTGTTTCGTCAGCGGGTGAGTGTGCCTCGATGGGAAAAGCTCATGATCCTGGCGCGAGGTGCGGGTATGGCGCTTTGGTACCGGGTTCGGGCATGAGCGAGCGGAGGGAGGTCGTCGTGGTGGGCGGTGGCCTGGCGGGGATGTCGGCGGCGGTGGCGTTGGCGGAGGCGGGCCGACAGGTGACGCTGCTTGAGTGGAGGCCGTACCTGGGCGGGCGGGCCTACTCGTACGAGCACCCGACGATGGCAGAGGTGATCGATTCGCAGCACGTGGTACTTGGCTGCTGTACGAATGTGACGGACCTTTGCGAAAAGGCCGGGGTTGCGGACTGGATCCGATGGTATGACGAGCTGGTATTTCTGGAGCCGAACGGCAACCGGAGCTGGCTTCGGCCGGGCGGCCTCCCGGCGCCGATGCACCAGACGATGAGCTTTCTTCGGGCACCGATGTTGTCGCTCAAAGACAAGGCCGGGATTGCTTCGGGGCTGCTGAGATTTCTGCGCGGGTACCCAGCCGACGATCGCGAGAGCTTTGCGAGCTGGTTGCGGCGGACGGGGCAGACGGAGCGGGCGATCCGGCACTTCTGGGAGCCGGTGGTTGTGGGCGCGCTGAACGATGGGTTTGAGCGGTGCTCGGTGAAGTATGCGGGGAAGGTGTTTCATGAGAGCTTTCTGCGATCGCCGGAGGCTGGACGGCTCGGCATCCCGACTAGGCCGTTGACGGAGTTTTTCGATCCGGTTGCGAGGCTTGCGCAGGCAAAGGGTGCGGAGGTGCGGATGCGCACGGCCGTGACGGGGCTG
Organism: uncultured Acidobacteriaceae bacterium; assembly: GCA_963752655.1. GTDB lineage: Bacteria > Acidobacteriota > Terriglobia > Terriglobales > Acidobacteriaceae > Edaphobacter. The sequence continues at coordinate 43,255 of CAVVZK010000009.1, read as the reverse complement.
CGGCGGGAGGGCGACGGATGGGCTCTGACGCTTGACGGTGGGGCGGAGTTGCTGGCGGATGCCGTGATTCTGGCCACCGACTACAAGCGTGCGCTGAGCCTGACGGCGGGGCTGCCCGGTGGCCAGGGGCTGGCGGAGGGTGGGTCCAACGTCTTTTCGGCTCCGATTACGACGGTGCACGTGTGGCATGACCGGGAGGTTACGGAGCTCGACCATGCGGTGCTGCTGGATACGCGGATCCAGTGGATGTTTGCGAAGTCGCGCATCCGCGGGTGGGAGCAGGCGCGCGGGAGCTACCTGGAGCTGGTGATCAGCGCGTCGGCGAAGGAGCTGGCGCTGCCACGTGGGGAGATTCTGCAGGCGGCGCTCGAGGAAGCGAAGGTTTTCTTTCCGGGCATGAAGGCCGCAACGCTGGTTAAGAGCAGTGTGCTGAAGGAGGCGCGGGCGACGTTCTCGGTTGCGCCCGGGATGGACCGGTTTCGACCATCGCAGGCGACCCCTTGGGCGGGGTTGTTCCTGGCTGGGGACTGGACGCGCACGGAATGGCCTTCGACGATGGAGGGCGCGGTGCGGAGTGGGCGGCTAGCGGCTGGGGAGGTGATGGGGGAGCGGCTTCGCTTCATGGCTCCGGAGCTGCGGGCGAGCGGGCTGATGCGATGGGTGGGTGGAGAGGTTCGGCTGGGCGAATCGCCGGTGGAAGCCGGTTGAGCGCGGTGCCGGGAGCTGTATTCTACCGGGGGTGACGGGGCAGGGAGTGTCTGGATGTCGATGCACTGCGTGCGTATGGGGACGGGACGACCGCTGCTGATGCTTCATGGGCTCGGCGGGAGCTGGAGGTCGTGGTCGACGATCACGGGGCCGCTGCGGACGGAGCGAGACCTCATTCTCTTGGACTTGCCGGGCTTTGGAGAGACGCCGCCGCTTGCTCGCGAGACGTCGATCCTGTCGCTTGCGGATTCGGTGACGACGTTTCTGGGCGAGCACGGGTTATACGGGGTCGATGTGGTTGGGAGCTCGATGGGTGCGCGGCTTGCGATGGAGCTGGCGCGCCGGGGTGTGGTCGGAGCGACGGTGGCGCTCGATCCGGGTGGATTCTGGCGGGGGTTGCAGAGGCGGTTTTTCTATCGTTCGATCCGGGCTTCGATCAAGCTGGTCAGGGCGTTCCAGCCGGTCATGCCGGCGATCTGCCGGAGCACCGTAGGGCGGACGCTGCTGCTTTCGCAGTTCTCGGCGAAGCCATGGGCGTTGCAGGGGGATTGTGTGCTGGACGAGATGCGGAGCTATGCGCGATCGCTGCGTTTTGACGAGCTCCTGTATTCGCTGGCGTATGGGCCGAAGCAGGAGGGTGCTGCTCGAGGCGCGTTGAAGAAGCCGATGGTGATTGGGTGGGGTCGGAACGACCGGGTGTGTCTGCCGAGCCAGGCGAAGGTTGCACAGGCGCTTTTTCCGGATGCGCGCGTGCACTGGTTCAGCCGGTGTGGACACTTTCCGCATTGGGATCAGCCGGAGGAGACGGTCCGGCTGATCCTCGGGAGCACTGGAGCGGGGTTGCTGTAGCTGTTTCTTACACCCGGAAGATAGCAGTGCTTTCCGGGTTAACTGGATGCCGACGGAAGGTCCTGCTGGATCTGTTTGGCTAGCAGATCGACCGAGGTGTTGTCGGCCATTTCGCGCAACTCAGGGTCCGATTCGGTTTCGGGGATATCGAGTTTGCGGCAGATGGCGCGAAGGAGTTGGAGCGCCTTGGTGACCTCTTTTTCGGAGAGGAGATCGATCTGCAGGTTGAGGTGATCGCGAGCGTCGCTGCGCTGCTGCATACGGTTCTGCTTCATGAGGACGAAGGTACTGAGCAGAACACCTTCGACGGAGACGGCCATCGCGAGGAGGATGAACGGGTATGGGTCGAAGTGCGGAAAGAAAGGGAAGACCTTGCTGTTGACCAGGAACCAGGCGGTGAAGATCACCACGTGGATGACAACGAACCAGATACTGCCGCTGAACCCGCCGATGACGTCTGCGATGAGGTCTTTTGGGGACCGGTGCTGCTGGAATCTTTGCTCGAGTTCGGCAACGGTGCGGATGTTGGATAGTACTGCTGAATTGTTGCTGTCCAGTGTCTTGGGAGGCATAGGGAAATAGATGCCGGTCCGAGATGGGAGGATGACCTTCCGCTGGTGGGACCACATCGGGTGTGCGTCTCGCGGAGAATCTTCAAGCGCAGTTGCAAGGGAGATTCAGCTGAAGAGGAATTCCTTGGTGCGGAGTTCTTTGACGGTGTCGCGGAGTTTGGCGGCTTTTTCGAATTCGAATTTTTTGGCGGCTTCGCGCATGTCGGATTCGAGTTTGCGTGATGTAGGTGTCGAGTTCGGCCTGGGTGGTGAAGTCGGGCATGTCCGTCGGCTCTCTTCGGTGAGGTCGGCGTAGTCGGCTTTGAGGATGCCGGCGAGGCCCATCTCGATGGGCGGATGATGGACTGTGGGGTGATGCCGTGTTCTTCGTTGTAGGCGACCTGTTTTTCGCGGCGGCGGTCGGTCTCGTCGATGGCGCGCTGCATGGAGTCGGTCATCTTGTCGGCGTAGAGGATGGCGCGGCCTTCGAGGTGGCGGGCGGCGCGGCCGATGGTCTGGATGAGGGAGCCCTGGGAGCGGAGGAAGCCTTCCTTGTCGGCGTCGAGGATGGCGACCAGCGAGACCTCGGGAAGGTCGAGGCCTTCGCGGAGGAGGTTGATGCCGATGAGGACGTCGTACTCGCCTTTGCGGAGGTCGCGGAGGAGCTTGATGCGTTCGAGGGTTTCGATCTCGGAGTGCATGTAGCGGCAGCGGACGCCGACTTCGGTGTAGTAGTTGGCGAGGTCTTCGGACATGCGCTTGGTGAGGGTGGTGACGAGGACGCGCTGGTTCTTTGCGGCGCGGTCGCGGATCTCGGCGAGGAGGTCGTCGATCTGGCCTTTGACGGGGCGGATTTCGACCTGCGGGTCGATGAGGCCGGTGGGGCGGATGATCTGTTCGACGACGACGCCGGCGGACTTGGTCAGTTCGTAGGGGCCGGGGGTGGCGGAGACGTAGATGATCTGGCCGGTGCGGCCTTCGAACTCGTCGAACTTGAGGGGGCGGTTGTCCATGGCGGAGGGAGGCGGAAGCCGTAGTCGACGAGGTTCTGCTTGCGGGAGCGGTCGCCGTGCCACATGCCGTGGAGCTGGGGGACGGTGACGTGGGACTCGTCGATGAAGAGGAGGTAGTCGCGGGGGAAGTAGTCGAGGAGGGTGGGCGGGGGCTCGCCGGGGAGGCGGCCGGAGAAGTGGCGGGAGTAGTTCTCGATGCCGTGGCAGTAGCCGACGGACTTGATCATCTCGAGGTCGAAGCGGGTGCGCTGGTGGATGCGCTGGGACTCGACGAGGCGGCCTTCTTTTTCGAGCTGGGCCTCCCACTCGATGAGCTCGCCGAGGATGGAGTCGGTGGCGGTGCGTCTTGCGCTCGGGCTGGACGACGTAGTGGGACTTGGGGTAGATGGGGAGGCGCGAGTACTTCTGCTTGACGGTGCCGAAGAGCGGGTCGATCTGGGAGAGGGAGTCGATCTCGTCGCCGAAGAGCTCGATGCGGTAGGCGTTTTCGTCGTAGGTGGGGTAGACCTCGATGATGTCGCCGCGGACGCGGAAGGTGCCGCGGCGGAAGTCGACGTCGTTGCGCTCGTAGAGGATTTCGACGAGGCGGCGGGTGATGTCTTCGCGCTTGATCTTCTGGCCTCTTTCGAGGAGGAGGAGCATGCCGTAGTAGGCTTCGGGCGAGCCGAGGCCGTAGATGCAGGAGACGGAGGAGACGATGATGGCGTCGCGGCGCTCGAAGAGGGAGCGGGTGGCGGAGAGGCGGAGCTTGTCGAGCTCCTCGTTGATGGTGGCTTCCTTTTCGATGAAGAGGTCGCCGGCGGGGATGTAGGCTTCGGGCTGGTAGTAGTCGTAGTAGGAGACGAAGTACTCGACGGCGTTGTTGGGGAAGAACTGCTTGAACTCGTGGTAGAGCTGGGCGGCGAGGGTCTTGTTGTGCGCGAGGATGAGCGCGGGCCGGTTGGACTCTGCGATGACCTTGGCCATGGTGAAGGTCTTGCCGGAGCCGGTGACGCCGAGGAGGACCTGGTCTTTCTCGCCGGCGGCGAGGCCGGAGACGAGCTCGGCGATGGCGCGGGGCTGGTCGCCCTGGGGCTTGTAGGTGGTGGTGAGCTGGAAGTCCATGTCTATAGGATATCTGCAGGTTGTGGGAGACGGCGGTCCTTCTGCTGTCAGGGCGGGTGTGGGCATCTGAAGCAGGGGGGATTTCTTTTGAGGAGAAAGAGATGAGTGCAGGTGTGGAGTTGTGGCTGGTGCGGCATGGCGAGACAGAGTGGAGTCTGAGCGGGAAGCATACGAGCCGGACGGATGTTTCGTTGACGGAGAAGGGAAGGGTTCGCGCGGCGGAGCTGGGGAAGTTTCTTGCGGGGCGGAGCTTTGATGCGGTGCTGACGAGCCCGATGCAGCGGGCCCGGGAGACGTGTGCGATTGCGGGCTATGGGGCGCAGGCACGGATCGACGAGGGGTTGCGGGAGTGGGATTACGGGGTGTATGAGGGGCTGACGACGAAGGAGATCCGGGAGACGGAGCCCGGGTGGAGTGTGTGGAAGAACGACATCAAGGGCGGGGAGACGGCGGAGCATGTCGGGGAGCGGGCGGATGGGGTGATCGAGAGGGCTCTTGCCGCGGCGGACGGGAAGGAGGACGGGCGGGTCGCCGTGTTTGCGCATGCGCATATTCTGCGGATTCTGGCGGCGCGCTGGATTGAATTGCCGGCACGCGGTGGGGAGCGGTTTGCTCTGGGGACGGGCAGCCTGAGCGTGCTTGGGTGGGAGCGAGAGACGCGGGTGATTGGCGGCTGGAACCGGATGTTCGAGGAATAGGGCTTTGTCGCGCCGCGGTGTGCGAGGGCGAGAGGAGGGGCAATGCCTGAGAGGCTGCCGAGTCTGCGCTGGTGGGTGAAGTGGCTGGTGCTGCTTGCGCTGGCGACGGCGATCCTGCGTTTTGTGCTCACGCAGACGCAACCGAGCGGGTGAGAGGGGGCGCCCGGGGGCTACAAAATCGCGAGGAGCTCAGGCCAATCGGCCGGGCTGTGGGAGAGGAGATCCGGGGGGGCGGTGACGAGGCTTTGGGGGGCGAGGCCGAAGGTGCAGCCGATGCTCCGGGCACCGCAGTTCCGCGCGGTAAGGACATCGACCGCGGAGTCGCCGACCATGACGGTCTCCTCAGGCGTGATTGTGGGCTGAGGGGCGCCGCTGCTGGCGTTGCGGGCGGAGGCTTCGGCGATCAGGGTGAGCAGGCCGTGAGGGTCGGGCTTTTTAATGTGGAAGCTGTTGCCGCCGTAGATCCTGAAGAAGAACGTGGAGAGCCCCAGCTCGTGGCAGATCTCCTCAGATGGCCGGATGGGCTTGTTGGTAAGGCAGGCCATGTGAAGGTCCGGGTGAGCTATCTGGATGTGCTCGAGAGCCTGGAGGACGCCGGGGTAGACGCGGGTGAAGTCGAGCTTGTGGACGCGGTAGAAGTCGAGGAAGAAGAGGAGTGCGGCGTCGACATACTCCTGATCGTGCTTATCCCCTTCCGGGTCCCCGAAGGCGCGGCGCACGAGCATGGAGGCGCCGTCGCCGATGTAGGTTGCGATGACGGCATCGGGTAGCTCGGGTTTGCCGAAGTGCGCCAGGGTTGCGTTGATGGAGTTGCAGAGGTCCTGGCTGGAGTCGATGAGGGTGCCGTCGAGGTCAAAGACTACGAGACGGGGAGGGCGGGGTGCGGGGAGCTCCGATACGACTTGGGGAGGCATGCGTCGAGGATACAGCGGGTGTTTGGAGCAGGGCTGGCGTCCCGTGGAGACGGCGCTACTTGATGTCCACGTCGCCGGAGCCGGTGCTGATCCGAACGGTTGGGCCGCCGCCGTTGACGGAGCCGGTGACGTGATGGTGGTTCAGTTCCCCCTGCATGGCGATAGGCTGCTCGGTGCGGATGGATCCGGAGCCGGTACTGGCGCTGAGGTTGAAGCGTGCGGAGGGACCGAGGGTGAGACGGACGTCGCCGGAGCCGGTGTCGAGCTTCCAGTCAGACGCGGGGGTTCCGTGAACCTCGATGTCTCCGGAGCCTGTTCCGGCCTTGAGGCCGCCGGAGATGCCGTTGAGGCGAACGGATCCGGAGCCGGTCTGGGCGCGGACGTCACCGGGTGCATTCTCGTTGAGTTCGATGTCGCCGGAGCCGGTCTCGAGGTTGGCTGGACCGTGGAGGTTTCTGGCGCGCACGGAACCTGACCCGCTGCTGCCCTTGAAGCGGGCGCCGACGTCCTGCAGTTCGACGTCGCCTGAGCCGGTGGAGGCTTCAATGGACGAGCCTTGAGGGAGCGTCACCTCGTAGTCGATGGAGATGTTGCGGTAACGGTCGCTGGAGTGGCGCTCGCCGATGGTGATGTCGTTTCCGTTCTGGAGGATGGGTGGATCCCTGACGATCTGCTCAATGCGGGACTCGACATCGCTTCCACCGAACCAGCCGTTGCCGGCTTTGAGGTGAGCGGCGATGTGGATCTGGCCGTCCGAGCCGGGCCGGAGGTGGATGTACCCGGAGCCGGTTGAGACGGCGACGTTTGGGCTTCCTCCGGTGTTGAGGGTGCGTTCGAAGTTGTGATCGGCGGCCAGGAGCGTTGCGGAGACCAGAAGGAGAGAGGTGGAGGCGAGCGATGTCCTGAGTGTCATAGAGGTTCTCCTTCGGGGTGCTTCTGGTCATGCGGGTCTTGGGAGTTTGGCTCGTGGGTCTTGGCTTCCTAGGTCCTGGCTTTGATGGTCCCGGTAAGGAATGTCGGGGTCACACGAGGGGCCGTTATTGCTGGAGGATGACGGTTTCGCCCCCCTTGAGCCCGGAGAGAACTTCAGTCTTGGTTCCGTTGGAGATGCCGGCCACGATGGAGACGGCGCGTCGGCCCTTCTTCTGGCTGCTGTCGGGGACCTCTACCGAGGCTTTCCTGTCTTTGTCATAGATGACAGCCTGTTCGGGGACTGTCATGACGTTCTTGTGCTCTTCGAGGAGGATCTCGGCGTTAGCGGTCATGTTGGCTTTGAGCTCGCCGCCTGGGTTGTCGATCGAGACGCGCACCTCGAAGGTGGTGACGTTATCCTTTTCGACCCCGAGCGGAGCGATCTTAGTGACTTTGCCAAGGAAGGTTTTGTCTTTGAAGGACTCTACCTTGATGCGTGCGGGCTGCCCCATGTAGACCTTGCCAATATCGGCCTCGTCCACCTTTCCCTGAACGTAGACCTGGGTGGTGTCGCCGATGGTCATGACGAGGGTGGCGGTGCTGCCGAGAACAAGGATGGAGCTGACCGCGTCGCCGACCTCGACATCCCGCGAGAGGACGACGCCGTCCATGGGACTGGTGATGATGGTGTAGGAGAGTTGGTCTTGGAGCTGCTTCAGGGAGGCTTGTGCCTGGGCGACCTGGGCCTCGGCCTGTCGCAGTTTGGAGCTGTCGACGGTGATCTGCGAGACGGCTTTATCCCGGGTGTTGGCAGCGGCGAGGTATTTCTGTTGAGCGTCATCGAGGTTCTGCTGACTTACAACGCCCATGGTGGACATCTGCTGGGCGCGATCGAAGGTGTGCTTGTACATGGGCAGATCGGGCGCGAGGGCGTTTACCCTGTCGTACTCGATGGCTGCTGCGGCAGCCTTGGCGTTTGACTCTGCGCCGGCAAGCAGGGCCTTCTGGGCCGCGACCTGGTCGAGGATCTCTTCCTGATCGAGTTGTGCCAGCAGCTGCCCTTGCCGCACGTGAGCGTTGATGTCGGTTTGTAGCCGGGTGACGATTCCGGAGGCCTTGGATTTGACCTCAACCTTTGTGATTGGCTGAACCTTCCCGGTGGCTACAACGGATCGTGCGATGTCACCCTGCTCGACCTTGGCGAGCTGCGAGGGCTCGATCTTGGCACCGTTGCCGCGGGCGACCACTGTGATGCCGAAGAGGATCGCGATCAGGACGACAGCGACGCTCGCCCATAACCAAAGTCTCCGTTTACGTTTGCGCTCGTTTGCCAAAGCTCACTCCCAAGACCGCCCCTGCTCGAAAAGGTGCGCCGTCAGGTGTGCTTACGCAGATGGACCGGAACTAGTTCCGTTCAGCTGCGATCGGTCTTCCATTCCATCTTAGATGGAGGTGAGGAACGCGTGTCGACTCAAGCGTATTTGCGGAGGACGCCCAGTACCTTGCCCTGGATGGCCACGTTGGCTGCCGGGGCATAGATCGGGGCCATCTCGGTGTTTGAAGGCTGCAGACGGATCATGCTCCCTTCGCGATAGAACCGCTTCAGGGTAGCGTCTGTTCCGTCGACCAGAGCGACGATGATCTCGCCCTCGCGGGCGCTCCGGGTCCGCTCGACGAGGACGTAATCGCCGCTCATGATGTGTTCGTCGCGCATGGAATCGCCACGAACCTCAAGCGCGAAGACCTCGCGGTTGCCGATGATGTCACCGAGCGAGATGGTCTCTGCACTTTCGATAGCTTCGACCGGCCGGCCCGCCGCGATCCGGCCAAGGAGCGGCAGGCGGTCGGATTGGCGCTTGACGCTTCTGGCTGGAAGAACGTCGATCGAACGGCTGCGATTATGAGCGCGCTGCAGCATGCCCTTGGTCTGAAGATTGGTGACGTGCTTGTGCACGGTAGCGAGCGAGTTCAGACCGAGGCCGCTGGCGATCTCTTCATAAGAAGGGGAGTAGCCGTTCTTTTGAGTGAATTGCGTGAGAAAGTCGAGAACCTCTTTTTGCCGCCGCGTGATAGCCATGCGCACATTCTAGCGAATAAAAGGCGAACTGCAATAACCAATTTGATGCAGAGGGCGATACCCGTTAGTAGGCTCTCATGCTCGGCGCATGTGCTCGCGTCCTCAATTGGGAATTTCGATGCAAGTATTTGCATATCGTGCTTGTGCGGCGGCTTGGCTTGGAGGAAGGTACAGATGCGGCGCTGACCCTGCTTTCCTTGAAGGACTGGAACAAATGCGGATCATGATTGTTGAATTGGATGCAGCCCTGGGACTCTTTCTGAAGAAGGCATTGACCGCCGAGGGCCATACGGTGACGTGGACCAACTGCACGCACGACGCGTTGAGCATGGCTCAGACAACGTTTCCTAACCTGGTTGTTCTCGACATCGCTGCTCAGGAGGAGGCGGATCTGCTGGCGGCTCTTCCCACGGTGCATCCGCAGACGTGCGTTCTTGCCCTTGCGGGCCGGAATACGGTTGAAGATCGGATTCGTTACCTTGACCTTGGCGCAGACGACTGTATGACCAAGCCGTTCAGCTTTCATGAGCTCAGCGCAAGATGTCGTGCCCTGCTCCGGCGGCAGAGCAAGACGTCTGAAGGGGAGGTGATTCTGACCCATGGAGATCTCCATCTGAACCGGATCAGCAGAGTGACGACCGTGTCGGGGCATTCGCTGAGCTTGACCACGAAGGAGTTTCGCCTGCTTGAGTTTCTGATGAAGAATGTGGGGCGTTCCTGTACTCGGAGCGAGTTGCTTCAGGAGGTCTTCGAACTTCCGGCCAATAACGCGACCAACGTGGTGGATGTGTATATCAACTATCTCCGAAAGAAGCTCAGCGTTGCCGAAGGGAGCGTCCGCATCCTGACGGTTCGCGGGACGGGATACTGCCTTGCGCGGGCAGAACCGCTGGAGCTTCCGCGGCTGACGGTTGAGAGCAATGGGCAGTACGCAAATGCTTAGATCCACAGTTTCGGGCGGAGAGGCAGGTAGGGACGGTCTGTCGGCGGTACTGGGCCGGGATCAACTCCCGACACCATGGCGTCCGCAAGAGTTGCTGAACCCGGGGTCGAGTTCGCGGCGCGTCATTCTTCTAGCGGGTGCGGACGAAGAGCTGCGTCGGCGGATGGGAGACCGCCTCAGGGCCTTGCGATGGAATGTGCGGGACGCGAGCGGCGGGGCGGCCGCGATGGCAGCTCTGGAGGAGGTGCAAGCACAGGCGCTTCTGTTGATGGGCGCGTTGCCCGACCTTGAGGTGGAGGAGTTTGCGGCCTGGGTGAAGATGCTCCACCCCGAGACTGACCTTCTGAGGCTTAACGCCGTGCCTCTTGAGTCAGGTATGCAAGGGCCGCACCGCCATGAACTGCTGAAGGTCATTCGGGAGTTTACGGGAGTCGCAGAGTCTCCCGTCGAGCCGCAATGGCTTTGTGTCGAGGGAAGCGGCCTGCCTGGGTCGGCCACGGGTCTAGACATTGAAGCGAGGCTGACGAATTCGGCTGCGAGTTTGCGAGATCGAACATCCGCGTTCGAGCCAGCGAACGAAGGGCCTGCGGCGTCGGAGTTTCTGCCGGAGATGGTCGGGACGAGCGATGCCATGAAGGAGCTGGGAAAGTTGGTTCGGCTGGTCGCCCCTCGATCGACCACGGTGCTGATCGAGGGAGATACCGGAACGGGCAAAGAGTTGGTGGCGAAAGCGCTGCATCGGCTGAGTTCTCGCGCGAACAAGCCGTTTCTGGTTCTGAACTGTGCCGCCATCCCGGAGGCTCTGCTTGAAGCGGAGCTGTTTGGCCACACCCGCGGGGCGTTCACGGGTGCGGTTCGGTCCAGGGTCGGGCGTATCGAAGCTGCGGATGGCGGCACGATGTTTCTGGACGAGATTGGCGAGATGCCGCTTGCGCTGCAGGCGAAGATGCTGCGGTTCCTGGAATGTGGCGAGTTGCAGCGTGTGGGTGAGAACGAGCCGAGTTATGTGGATGTCCGAGTGATCGCGGCGACACACCAGCCGCTTGAGCAGCGAGCTGAAGATGGCACGTTTCGGCTTGACCTCTACCATCGGCTGGCGGTCTTTCCGATTGAGGTGCCGGCGTTGATCTCAAGGATGGACGATCTCCCGTCGCTGGTGCGGCACTTCCTAGCTATGCATGGGCGTGGTGGGGTCCCAAAGGAGCTGTCTTCAGGAGCGATGGAGTGCCTCGAGGCGCATCCCTGGCCCGGTAATGTACGTGAGCTTATGCATGTTCTGGAGCGTGCTCTGATTCTTGCCGGAACGAGCCAGCTGATCGACGCAGAACATGTCCGGCTACGGAAGCGGAATCGTTCGACGCGATAGGTTACGCGCGGTAGAGAAGACTGCTGCATTTGCAATTTGACCGACTCTGGCCCTGGAGGACAGAGCGAATCGCCAGCGTAGTCCGCTGGCGATTTCGTTGTGGGGGCAGTCAGATCGGCAGGTCAGGGAGAAGACTCTGTTTCCAGGGATCGGGCGGTAAAAGATGAGACAAAACTAATGCGGTTGATTAGAGCGCTCTCATATGCAGCACTAAAAGGGCTTGGGTTTCGCTTTCTTGACTGTTGTTCGCTTTTCTTGAGGTCTGCTCTCGGAGCTATCGCAAGGATAACGCTTGCCGAAACAATAACTTAGAATTTTAGAAGGCGAAGAATGGGAGAAAGCTAATAGAAAGTGGAGCGAAATAGGTCACTCGTTTGCAATATCTCCGGGTGTTGGAACTGGATGCGAAAAGCACCGGTCTGGAGAGAAGCTGTGAACCTAGCGAATTTCACTTCGACGTACGAGAACCAGGTCTGGCCAGCGGTGATGTTTTCTCAGGGCGGGGAGCTGCCCGGAGCTGGGTCCCGACCGTTTGAAACGGAAGGCGCAATCGGAAGGAAGAGCTCGGCTCAACAGAGCTGCGGAACAGTGTTCAACACGCCCAACCCGCACCGGATTGCTCCGAGTCGCGAGGCCTCCAACGTCGATCCGAAGTCAATCGCTGATGCGCTTGTAGTCGAGCACCTTGCGACGGTCAGGTACGTGGCACGACGGATTCACGAGGGGCTCCCGGCACATGTTGAGTTGGAGGACCTGATTTCGGCTGGAATGATGGGATTGATGGATGCTGCGGCGAAATACAAGGACGACAAGAATACGCAGTTCAAGACCTACGCGCAGTTTCGGATCCGAGGTGCGATCCTTGACTCGCTGCGGTGCAATGACTGGAGCCCACGGGAGCTTCGGCGCAAGGGACGGGGTGTGGAGGAGGCGATTCGCGCGACCACGCAGCGCCTGGGTAGAACGGCGACGGACGTTGAGGTTGCGGCGGAGATGGGCATCACGTTGAAGGAGTACCAGACCCTGCTGACGGATCTGAAGGCGCTCGAGATCGGAAGCCTGAATGTGGACCGGAACGAGGACTCGGGCGAGGAGGAGGTGGCTTATGTTGCGGCACCTGCCGATGAGGATCCGCTATTCCGTTGCCTGAAGGCGGAGATGAAGCAGCACCTGGTGGATGCGATCGAGGGATTGCCGGAGCGGGAGCGGATGGTGTTGACGCTTTACTACTACGAGGAGCTGTCGATGAAGGAGATTGCAGAGCTGCTGGGGGTGGTGGAGTCGCGGGTGTCGCAGATCAGGAGTTCGGCAGTGGTGCGCGTTCGGGCGGCGATGGGTGCGTTTGCGAAGCCGACGTCGAAGCCAGGGAAGGTCGCCAAGGTAGCGAAGGGCAGGTAATTGCAGTACTGCTGGGAGCTGTTGCTGATTGCTGCTCCGCAGAGGTTTCCGAGGATGAGTTCGAGATTATTTTCTAGTGGAGGAAGCTGCTGGTCGAGGCGTTCTGGTGGGTGGGGGTGGGGTCGTCCTCGCGGGTGTTGCGGGGTCCGAGGCCGAGCTTGATGATGGCGCGGGAGTCGGGGATGAGCTTGGTCTGCCAGCCATTGTCGCCCTGGAACTTCTGCATGGCGGCCTCGGTCTCGTCGTCCCAGTGGCCGCTCGCCTGGCCGGAGAGGTATCCGGCGCTTACGAGGGCGCCCTGGATCTCCGTTGCACGGGTGTCGTCTATGGCTCGCCTGGCGACAGGCTTCGAGGCTGCCTTGGCCGCGTGACGGCTGGAGAAGTGCTGGGATGTGGGGCCGCGGCGGGCGTGGGTGGATGCGAGGGAGGGGATTGCCAGGAGCAGGAGGGCTGAGCCTAGGACGAGTCGGCCGGATCGCATGGGGGCATTCACCTCTAGAGAATAGTGTCGGCTAATCTTCGGCGGAAAAGATAGGTTCACAGTGAGAGGGTAACGTGGGAGTTACTGATTGGGCAAACGGATAAACCCTGGCAGGGATCAGCGACCGAGGCAGTGCCGGCAGGTCTCTGACGGATGGCGAGCCATTGACGCTGGCCGCCCCTCCCCCCCTTTGCTCTAAAGTCTTGCATCAAGGCCGGTTACGGGCTGGGTACAAGTCAAAGTATTCCATCGAAAAGGCTTAGCGGTAAAGTCTTCGAAATGCGCGACTTATGGTTCCGCGACGCGGAACCGGCAAAGTCATTACTGCTCTTATTCTACGGTGTGCGTGGGGGTGACTGCGCCACAATGGGCGGCGTTCTTGAGCCCTGGAGGCTGGTGTCCGGCTTTATGTGGATAGCTTGTGGTTGAGAGGTGTCGGGCCCTGGGGAAGGGGTTCGTGCGGGCAAGGGAAACGGCGTATGCGGAGGTCCGCATACGCCGTGGTTGGAGTTGGGCGGAGGCTGTTTACTGGAGGGTGCCGCCGACGTAGGTGTCGCTCTTTGATTGTGGGTAGCGGACTACGAAGACTACGTCGTCCTTGGATTTGAGGCTTGAGACGATGGAGCGGTAGCTCGCTTCATCCGTGATGGGCTTGCGGTTGATCTCGCGGATGATGGCGCCCTTGCCGAGGCCGATCTCGTCGGCGAAGGAGCCCGGGGTGACGCTGGTGACGATGACGCCGCCCTTGATGCCGAGCCTGGATGCCATCTGCGGCGGGATGGCCGAGACGGTGATGCCGAGCTTGGCCTGTCCGGCGTCGGTTTCCTGGGGTGAGGCGTTGTCGTCGGAGTCGCCGCCGGCTACCTCGGCGTAGGTCTTGGCGCGGTCGCCGATGGCGACGGTGGCGGTGTCCTGCTTGCCGTTGCGCAGGTAGCCGAGCTTGACGGTGGAGCCGACCTTGCGGGCGGAGATGTCGGCGACCAGGTCGTCGCCATCCTTGATGTTGCGGCCGTCGATCGAGACGATGACGTCGCCGGGCTTGATGCCGGCCTTCGCAGCGCCGCCGTTGGGGTGACGGAGCTGACGATGACGCCGCCGTTGGCGAAGCCGTACATGCGGCTGACGGCGGAGGATTGCGCGGCCTGGAAGCTGATGCCGATGGAGCCGCGGATGACCTTGTGTTCCGGCCCGATCAGCATGTTGTAGACGTTGGCGATGGTGTTGGACGGCATGGCGAAGCCGACGCCCTGCGAGCCCATGGACTGGGTGTAGATGGCGGTGTTCATGCCGATGACCTGGCCGGCCATGTCGACCAGCGGGCCGCCGGAGTTGCCGGGGTTGATGGCGGCGTCGGTCTGGATGAACTTCTGGAACTGAGTTGGCGACGCCGTTGGCGGATGCGCCCTCGTCGATGGAGCGATTCTTGGCGGAGACGATGCCGGCGGTGACGGTCTTCGAGAGCGCGAAGGGGCTGCCGATGGCGAGAACCCAGTCGCCGACCTGGGCGCCGTCGGAGTTGCCGAGCTTGACGGTCGGCAGAGGCCTGGGGTGCTCGATCTTGATGACGGCGATGTCGGTGTCCTTGTCGACGCCGATGACCTTTGCGGGACGGCCCTGGATCGGTCGGGTTGTCGGGATCGGTGGAGAGCTTGACGTAGATCTTGTCGGCCTTATCGACGACGTGGTTGTTGGTGATGATGTAGCCGCGCGAGTCGACGATGAAGCCGGAGCCGAGAGCGCGGCGTTCGGCGCCTGCAGGCCCATCCTCTTCACCGTCACCGCCGCCCTGGCCACCCTGGCCGCCGAAGAAGCGGTTGAAGAAGTCCTGCATGTCGCCCTGATGTCCTCCGCCCTGTTCGTCGTCACCGTTGGGATTGTTCTGGAGGGGGCCGTGGGGGTTTGCGCGGCGTCCGCGACGGTTGTTGGTCGGACTGCTTGGGGAGGGATTCGGTGTTGATATTGACGACGGCCGGGCCGACCTGCTTTGCGATCTGCGAGAAGCCGTTGGAGAGGGTGGTCGGGTTGGGGATGACGATGGGCCGCGCGTCGGAGGAATCGACGGTTGCTGCTGCTCCTTGCCGCTGACGCCGTGGGTGAGGACGGAGCCGACGAGGATGCCGGTCGAGAGCGTGGCGAGAAGAGCGAAGGTAGTGGTGAGGCGGTGGGTGCGGATGCTGTCCATCAGGCCCTTGTGCTGGTCCTGGGGTGTTTCCATTGCCAATGTGTCCTCTTTCCGTTCGATGCGAGATCGCTCTGGGTATAGCGCACGCGGATGTGTGCGGCTTGAACAATGCCCGCTGAGTTTGCCTGGATCAGAGATCCGATACGAGCTTCACCGTTGATTTAGACGCGGAGCGGCGGAAAAAAGGTCCAGTTCCACTGTACTGCGAAGGGAGCCGGGAGGCGAAGCGGGGAGGTTCAGGCGGGCTCGATGGGGAGGGGTGCGGGGAGGCGAGAAGTTCGATGATGGCGATACCGGCGAGGATGAGGGCGGCGCCGAGGACCGAGCGCCCTGACATGCGGTCGCCGAGGACGAGCGAGACGAGGACGGCGAATACGGGCTCGAGCGTAAGGAGGATGGCGGTGTGGGTGGGGGGGATGTCTGCTGGGCCCAGCTCTGAATGGTGAAGGCGGCGGCGGTGGCGAAGAGGCTGGTGATGGCGAGCGCGAGGCCGAGGCGAACGGAGAGGTGAAGGTGGGGGCGGCCGAGGACGGGGAGGGTGAAGAGCATGAAGACGGCGGCGAAGGCGATCTGGAGGGTGGCGAGCTGGGCGGCGGGGATCTCGGGTGCGAGATGGGCGAGGGCAAGGAGGTGGCCGGCGAAGGCCAGGGCGCAGAAGAGGGTGAGGAGATCGCCGAGGTTGATGCCGGTGAAGAGCGAGGCGAGACGGGTTCCGGGCGGGGTGGTGAGGAGGAGGAGGCCGGAGAAGGCGAGGAGCGCGCCGAGGGCGGTGGTCCAGCGTGGGCGGGGGGAGGAGGTGGGGCGGAGAGCGGGGATGAGGGTGAGGAGGGGGACGAAGACGACGACCAGGCCGGTGATGAAGGCGGAGTTCGCGGCGGTGGTGCGGGCGAGGCCTACGGTCTGGAACTGGTAGCCGGCGGCGAGGAGGAGCGCCGGCGATGAGGCCGGCGATCCAGGTGCGGCGGCTGAGATGCGGAAGCTGGCGGCGGTTGACGATCCAGAGGACGGCGGAGGCGAGGGCCATGCGGAGGAGATTGAAGAGGAGGGGGGAGGCGTCGGCGAGGGCGCCTTTGACGAGGGCGAAGGTCGCTCCCCAGACGGCGACGACGGCGAGCAGGAGGATGTGGGCGAGGGTTCTCTGGCTGATGCGGGGGGCGGCGGGAGCGGCGGGTGAGGGCACCTAGTTGGGGGCCTTGTCGGGGGCGATGGGCTTTTGCGGGGCGTCGGGACTTGCTTCGGGTGACGCTGCGGGTGCGGTGTAGACGGTTTCGCCGTTGACGATGGTGCGGAGGACGCGGGTGTGGAGGAGGTCCTGGGGCGTGGCGGTGAGGGGATCGCGGTCGAGGACGACGAAGTCGGCGAGGTAGCCGGGTTCGAGGCGGCCCTTGCGGTGTGCTCGCGGAACTCGGCGAAGGCGGAGGCCTGGGTGTAGGCGTAGATGGCTTCGTTGATGGAGATCTTTTCCTGGGGCTGGAAGGTCTGGGTGCCGGTCTCGTTCTGGCGGGTGACGGCGGCGTAGAGGCCGCGGAAGGGGTTGATGGATTCGACGGGGTAGTCGGTGCCGAAGGCGAGGGTGACGCTGTGGTCGAGGAAGGATGCCAGGCGTAGGCGTATTTGGCGCGCTCGGGGCCGAGGCGGTCGCGGGCCCAGTTCATGTCGGTGAGCGAGGTGGGAGGGCTGCATGGAGGCGATGACGCCGAGGCTGGCGAAGCGGTCGAAGTCTGCGGGGAGGAGGACCTGGGCGTGCTCGATGCGGAAGCGCAGGATGGCCGGGGTGACGGTCGGCGAGGTGCGGGTGACGATGGCGGCGTCGGGATCGGTGGGCGGCGTGCGGGTGGTTGGCGGGCACGGCGGCGACCTGTTCGGCGGCGGCGAAGGCGTTGAGGGCCATGGTGTTGGCGCGGTCGCCGATGGCGTGGAAGCCGAGCTGGAAGCCGGCGGCGGCGCGCTCGGCGGCCATCTGGTTGAGGTTGTCCTGGTCGTAGCGGGGGAGGCCGGAGTTGCCGGGGTCGTCGGCGTAGGGCTCTTCGAGGGCGGCGGTGCGGGAGCCGAGGGAGCCGTCCATGAAGCCTTTGAGCATGGGTGAGATGGAGGCAGGGGATCGTCGGCGGGGTGGCTGGCGCGGCGCTGCTTTGAGGATGGCGACGGGGCAGGTTGAAGTCGAGCCACTCGGCGACGCGGAGGGGGAGCTGGTCGGCGTGCTCCATGCTCTTCGAGGGCGAGGAAGTCTTCCCAGTCGGAGTAGTCCTGGACGGTGGTGACGCCGTGGGCGAGGGCGTCGGCGATGGCGACGTTGAGGGCTTCGCGGCGCGTGGTCGAGGTGTGGGTGGGGGGATCTTGCGATAGACGAGGGCGATGGCGGCGGCTTCGCGGAGGATGCCGGTGGGCTCGCCGGCGGGGTCGCGGTCGATCTTGCGCGCCGGCGGGGTCGGGGGTGGCGGAGGTGATGCCGGCGGCGGCGAGGGCGGCGGAGTTGGCGACGGCGATGTGGCCGTCGGTGCGGGAGAAGATGGCGGGGTGGCCGGCGGTGACGGGTCGAGGTCCTGCGCGGGTGGGGAGCGGTTTTGCTGGCCCAGAGGTGTGGTCCCAGCCGCCGCCGAGGATCCAGGTGCCTGGGTTGGCGAGGGCTTGGCGGTGTAGCCTCGGATGCGCGCTGCATGTCGGCGAGCGAGCGGGAGCCGTCGAGGTCGACGGAGAGCTTCTGGCGGCCGGCCTCGGCGATGTGGGTGTGGGCGTCGTTGAAGCCGGGCATGGCGAAGGCGCCGTGGAGGTCGACGAGCTGGGTTTTGGGGCCCTTGAGCTTGAGGAGATCTCGGCGTCGGTGCCGATGGCGATGATGGTGCCGTTGGCGACGGCGAGGGCGGTGACGCGGGCGGGGGTGGCGCAGGTGTCGCCAGGCGCGGAGGTGGGCGCCGGTGAGGATGTTGCCGTGGAGGTAGATGGTATCGGGGGAGGCGGAGCGGAGTTGGGGTCTGCGCGGCGAGGGGTGGTGAGAAGGAGGAGGGTAGCAGGGATGCAGGGGATGTGGGGCACGAGGGAGTTTAGCAAGGTGAGTTTGTGGCTGAGCTGGTGGGGGCGGACGCGGTCCTTTGGCTTCGCTCAGGATGACGACTTCGCGGCGAGGGGTTGTGACGGGTCCAGACGCGGTCGTTCGGCTTCGCTCAGGAGGGCAGACCTACGGGGAGGGTGGAGGGGTTTCGGCGGTGAGTTGAGCGGTGGTCTCCGGGTTGGGTGAAGGGGAGGCTTGGGCGATGAGATGGGCGGTGTCGAGGAGGGTGAGGAGGATGCGGCGGAGGGCGGTTTCGCGGCCGGTGGGGTCGTACCACTCGCCGAGGGTGTGGATGCCGCCGCCGATGCCGCCGGCGCCCATGGCGATGGCGGGAATGCCGAGCGAGAGGGGGAGGTTGGCGTCGGTGGAGCCGATGCGGGGTTCGGTGCGGAGGCCGAGATGGCGGTCGACGGCGCGGAGGGTTTCGAGGAGGGGGGAGTCGTCGGGAAGGGCGGCGGCGGGTCGGTCGCCGATGGTTTCGATGTGTGAGACGTGACGGGCGGTGGGTGGGATTTTGCGGCGTTGGCGATGTCGACGGATCTGGCGAGGCAGCTGGCAGATGGCGGCGGCGGTGGTGCGGAGCTGGGCGGGGTCGGTGGAGCGGAGGTCGAGGAGGGCGGAGGCGGACTCGGGGATGGAGTTGATGGAGGTGCCGCCGGAGATCTGGCCGATGTTGAGGGTGGTGCGGGGGTCGGCGGGGAGCGGGGAGCGAGGCGATGTGCGGCGAGGGCGCGGCTGAGGATGAGGATGGGGTTGGGGGTGCCGGCGTCGGTCCAGGAGTGGCCGCCGGGGCCGGTGATGGTGACGCGGAAGCGGACGGCTGCCGAGGGCGCGGGTGACGACGGTGGAGGTGCCGCTGCCTTCAAGCGCGATGGCGGCGGCGATGCGGCTGGCGAAAGGGGCCGGAGGTGAAGAGGTGGCGCATGCCGCGGAGGTCGCCTTCGCCCTCCTCGCCGACGTTGGCGGCGAAGAGGATGGGGATGGGGGGCATGATGGCGGCGTATCGCAGGGCGGCGGCGATGGCGAGCAGGGCGGTGAGGCCGGCGGCGTTGTCGCAGGCGCCGGGCGCGAAGATGCGGGTGCCGTCTTCGACGGGGTCGCAGTGGGTGCCGGCGGGGAAGACGGTGTCGAGGTGGGCGGAGAGGAGGAGGGTGTCCGGAGCGTCGGAGCGATGACGAGGCCGGGACGTTCTCGGCGAGGGCGTTGCCTTCGGCGTCGAGGTGAACGTTGGTGAGGCCGAGCTGCTGGAAGCGCTCGAGGAACCAGGCGGCGCGGGCCCGTTCGGCGAAGGGGGGGGCGGGGATGCGGACCATCTCCAGCTGCCATTGGCGGAGCTGCGGCTGGTGCAGGTGGAGCCAGTGGAAGGCGCGATGGACGGGCGGTTAGGGCGGCCAGAGCGAGTGATGCGGCGCTGGGCGGAGGCGGTTGCGAGGGTGATCAGCGTCTCTGTGAGGGTTCCGGGAGTCCGGGGCAAGCGTCGATGGAGGAGACGGCTCGTCGGGCGGGGGTGGTCGGAGATGCGATCGGCCACGACGCAGGAAGAGGCCACGGGCGGGAGCGGTGGGGCCGGCGGCGGAGCGGATCGTGCGGCGAGGATGGCCGGGATCGCGTCCGGCGAGATGCGGCCGCAGCCCGCCTCGACGAAGGTGCCGACGAGGTTGCGGACCATGTGGTGCAGGAAGCCGGAGCCGGTGACGCGATAGATGAGGAGGTCGCCCTCGGACGATGCCAGTCGGAGTGACGTGGATGGTGCGGACGGTGTGGGGGGATCGACGGGGTAGCCGGTGTTGAGGGCGTTCGGAGTTCGGTGAGGTCGGGGATCTGCGCGGCAGCGGCGAAGGAGGTGAAGTCGTGGGTGCCGAGGATGTGGGCGGCGGCGCTGGCTGAGGAGCGCGAGATCGAGAGGGAAGGGGCAGGTCCCAGACGATAGGGGGCGAGCATGGGAGGGCAGATGCGATCCGGAGGGTTGGCGGGGAGGGTAGCGAATCGGAGTGGGGAGATGAAGTGGGAACGCGGGGGAAGATGCGGTACTCGTAGGTTTTGCCGAGGGCGCTGTGGCGGGCGTGGAAGGTCGTGGGCGACGATGCTCGGCGGAGAGGACGCGGATGCAGGGGGGAAGGGCGCGGTTGAGGGCGCGATGGAGATTGGCGGGGGGGATGGGGCGGCGGAGGGAGAAGCTGGCGACCTGGGCGAGGGCGTGGACGCCGGCGTCGGTGCGGCCGGAGCCCTGCGGGAGGACGATCTCGCCGGTGATGTGGTGGAGGGCGGGGCGAGTGTGCCCTGGACGGTGGGCAGGCCGGGCTGGACCTGCCAGCCGTGGAAGGGGGTTCCGTCGTAGCTGAGGGTGAGCTTCCAGAGCGGCATGGGGATGCTTTGGACGGTACCACGACGGTCTGGGTGCGGGCGGTTCGGGTATACTCGGTCCAATCTGCGGTATCGGCGAGGAAGATCTACGGCGGTGGGAATGGGGACGACTTGCGGCGTGGCGCGGTTTGTGCGGACACGAAGCCGGACTGGGTGCGGTATGTCTCGGCGTGTGCGTTTCCTGGACAGTCGCCTGGGCAGCTGCCCGGAAAAGTAGTTCGAATCCTTGAGAGGCCGGAGCGCGTCAAGAGAGATCAAGTATAGCTGGGTGTTGCAGGTTGTCTGAGTCGGCAGGAAGATCCTGTGTCGGACTGGAGCGGTCTAGTTGGCAGAGTTGCGCTCGGTTGAAGAGAGCTGCGGCAGGAACGACTGTTTGAGAAGCTTGGAGAACGCATCGTGAGATTAAGAGATTTGCAGGCGGCGGCAGGTGTGGCGTTGATGCTGTTGAGCATGAGCACGCAGCAGGGGTTGGCGCAGCAGGCACCAGCGGCGCAGCAGCACGCCATCGGGCGCCACCAGCAGCCGCGCCGACGGCGGCAACGGGGACTCAGAACGATACGACCGGCCAGACCGGACTTGCCGCAGGAGCCGCAGCCGAAGCTGACCGAGCCGCTGTATCTGCGCGACACGGGCAAGGACTACACGAAGCCGAAGAAGCTTCAGTTTCAGGAACCCGCTTGCGCCGTATACGGCGACGAATGTTCCGCTGCCGCGGCTGGGCAACACGCCGCGGCTGGACGACCTGCTGCGCGACGGCAAGATTTATCTGAGCCTTGTCGGATGCGGTGACGCTGGCGCTTGAGAACAACTTCGACATCGCGATTGCGCGGATCAACCTGGATATTGCGGATACGGACATTCTGCGGACGCAGGCGGGTGCGACTGTTGCGCGGTGTTTCGACCGGGCTGGTGACCGAATACGCTGGGCGGAACGACATCGACGATCACGGGCGGCGGCGGACCGGGCGGGACGTCGAGTGCGGCGGGCGGCGGCGGCACGGGAGCCACCGGCCTGGTGCTGAGCACGAACGGCGGCGGACCGCTGCCGGAGTAACTTCGATCCGGTGCTGACGGGCAACGTCCAGTACGAGGCGGCGAACGACGCAGCAGACGCACGCACGTTTATTACGGGAACCAACACGCTGAATCAGAACACGGCGACGTACAACTTCGGCTACCAGCAGGGTTTTCTGACGGGCACGCTGCTGAACGTGACGTTCAACAACTACGCGCTCGACGACCAACAATCAGCGCTCGAACTTTACAGCCCGCTGCTGCAGTCGAACTTCCGGGCGCAGGCGACGCAGCACCTGCTGCAGGGCTTTGGCCGAGGCATCAACGGGCGGTTCATTCGTGCAGGCGAAGAACGACCGGCGGATTACGGACTCGGCGTTCCGGCAGCAGATGATCTACACGGTGACGCAGGTGGAGAGCATCTACTGGGCGCTGGTGAGCGCGTACGAGGATGAGCAGGCGAAGGAGCGCGCGCTGCAGCAGTCGACGCAGCTGACCGCGGACAATCGCAAGCAGCTGGAGATCGGGACGCTGGCGCCGCTGGACGTGGTGAACTCGGACTGCGGCGGTGGCGACCGACAAGCAGGCGCTGATCTCGTCGCAGTCGAACCTGGAGTATCAGCAGCTGCTGATGAAGCAGGCGATCGCGCGGAATCTGAACGATCCGCAGCTGGCGAATGCGCCGGTGGTTCCGACCGACCGCGTCGGGCTGGACCGGCTGCCGGAAGAAGACATGGCGGTCGAGGACCTGGTGAAGCAGGCCTACACGAACAATCCGCAGATCGAGCAGGCCGTGCTGAACGATGAAGAACAACGAGATCACGATCAAGGCGAGAAGAACGGGCTGCTGCCGATGGTGGATGCGTATGCGTTCTATGGGGCGCAGCGCGATTGGCGGAGCGCAGAATCCGAATCTGAACTGCAACCGGCTTCGGCACGGCGTTTACGCCGTGCACCGGGTCGACCGGTGTGCGCCGATCGGCTACGGCGGTCGTGCTTCAGAACCTGTTCAACAACAACTCCCGGATTAGGGCGTGGGCGTGAATATCAATATTCCGCTGCGCAACCGGGCGGCGCAGGCGGACCAGGCGCGGTCGCAGATGGAGTACCGGCAGACGCAGATGCGGCTGCAGCAGCTGTACACGCAGATTCGGATCCAGGTGATCAACGCGCAGTATGCGTTGACCAACGACCGGGCGCAGGTGCAGGCGGCGCAGGCGGCGCGGGACTTTGCGGCGCAGAGTCTGGACGCGGAGCAGAAGAAGTACAAGCTGGGCGCTTCGACGACGGCGAATGTGCTGCAGCAGGAGCGGAACCTGGCGACGGCGGAGAACAACCTGATCTCGGCGACGGCGGCGTATGCGAGGGACCGCTCGGCGCTGCAGCAGATTCTTTCGAACACGCTGGAGCGCTACGGCATCAGCCTGACGGATGCGGCGACGGGCGTCGTGTCGCAGGCGCCGGTGATTCCGGGGCTGACGGCACCGAAGGCGCCGGCAGCCGCCGAAGCCGATCACGGAGCAATCCGTCCGCCGCCGTAAGTGAGGCTTAGAGCAGAAGAGCGTGGATCGGCTGCCGGAGCTGTCGTCCGGAGCCGGCCTGGGCGTGCTGTGCGTAGGTTCGCGATAGGGCGTGCAGGGCGATAGAGCGTTCGAGGTGACTAATGGACTAGCGGCAGTACGAACGAATCTGCTGTCGCGAGGCGCGCCTCGGCGTACCTGCGGTCTGCGATGCATCAGCCGGTGGCAGTGGAAGGAGTGGGGCGAGGCGGCGTTTGCGAAGGCGCGCAGCAGGAAGACAAGCCGATCCTGCTGGACATCGGCGCGGTGTGGTGCCACTGGTGCCATGTGATGGATCGCGAGATCTATGAGGACGCCGTCGACGGCGAGCATCATCAATGAGCATTTTGTCGCGGTGAAGGTGGACCGGGACGAGCGGCCGGATGTGGACACGCGCTACCAGGCGGCGGTGTCGGCGATCAGCGGGCAGGGTGGATGGCCGCTGACGGCGTTTCTGACGCCGGAGGGCAAGCCGTTCTTTGGCGGGACTTACTTTCCGCCGGACGGACCGGCATGGGCGGCCGAGCTTTCGGCGCGTGCTGCTGACGATGGCGGAGGCGTTTGAGAAGCGGCGGGACGAGGTGGACGAGTCGGCAGGCAGCGTGATGGCGGCGATCGAGCAGAACGAGATCGTTTTCGGGGCAGGGGCGGGAACCCGGGGCCGGAGCTGGTGGCGAAGCTGGTGGACGTCGGCGTTGAAGCAGTTCGACGCGCGCTCTGGAGGGTTTGGGTCGCAGCCGAAGTTTCCGCACTCGGCAGCGATCGACCTGCTGATCGATGCGGCGTCGCGGGTGTCTGCGGGAGACGAGCGGACATGCGGAGGCGGCGAAGAACGGCGGCGATGGTGACGCTGGAGAAGATGGCGAAGGGAGGAATCTACGACCATCTGGCGGGCGGGTTTCATCGCTACTCGGTCGATGAGCGCTGGGTGGTGCCGCACTTCGAGAAGATGGCGTACGACAACAGCGAGCTGCTGAAGAACTACGTGCATGCGTTCCAGACGTTTGTGGAGCCGGAGTGTGCGCGGGTGGCGCGCGAGATCATGCAGTGGATGGACGAGTGGCTGAGCGACCGCGAGCGGGGCGGGTTTTATGCGTCGCAGGATGCGGACTTTTCGCTCGACGATGACGGCGACTACTTTACGTGGACGCGGGAGGAGGCGGCGGCGGTGCTGACGGCCGGAGGAGCTGGCGGTGGCGGGGCGTTTCTACGAGATCGGCGAGATCGGCAACATGCACCACAACCCGGCGAAGAATGTGCTGCATATCAACGGGACGCTCGACCGGGTGGCGCGGGCGGCAAGGTGGACGGTGGAGGCGGCGAAGGAGCTGCTGGTCGAGGCCAAGGCGGAAGATGTATGCGGCGCGGCAGCTGCGGCCGACGCCGTATGTCGATAAGACGATGTATGTGGGATGGAACGGGATGTGCATCTCGGCGTACCTGGAGGCGGGGCGGGTGCTGGACCTGCCGGAGGTGTGGCGTTTGCGTTGAAGTCGCTGGACCGGGTGCTGGCGGAGGCGTGGGACGGAGAGGCTCGGGGTGGCGCATGTGGTGGCTTACGGGGAGGTGCGAGGTGGGGTAGGACTGAGAAGGCCGCGGGTGGCGGGGGTGCTCGAGGACTATGTGTTCCTGGGGCATGCGGCGCTGGATGCGTGGGAGGCGACGCGGCGAGCTGCGGTACTTCAGGACGGCGGAGCGGATCGCGGCGACAGCGATCTGCGACGGTTCCACGACAGAGGAGGGCGTGGGTTCTTCGATACGGACAGTGACGGCGGAGGAGAGTCGCGGACTGGGTGCGCTGGTGACGACGACGGAAGCCGTTGCAGGACTCACCGACGCCGGCGGGGAATCCGGTGGCGGCGGCGCTGCTGCTGCGGCTGGAGGCGCTGAACGGGCGCGAAGACTACATGGTGATGGCGCAGGAGACGCTCGAGACTTTTGCCGGGCGTCGTGGAGCACTTTGGGCTGTACGCGGCGAGCTATGGGCTGGCGCTGCAGCGGATGCTGCAGCGGCCGGTGCAGGTGTGCGTGATCGGCGAGGATGCGGCTGCGGAGCGGCTGGAGGCGGTTGCGCTGGCGCGGTTTGCGATGAACAAGAGCGTGGTCCGGCTGCGGCGCGAGCAGATGACAGCATCTGCCGCCGGAGCTTGCGCTGACGCTTGCCGCATCTGCCGCAGCTGAGGGAGGAGGGGAGCTTTGCGGTGGTGTGCAGCGGCAAGCGGTGCCAGCCGCCGGTGACGACGGTGGAAGATCTGCTCACGGCGTATGAACGCAGTCGGGCTAGCTGACGCGTCGTCTCTGCGGCAACGGAGGGGAGATCCAGACTTCTGTGGTGGACCGGTCAGGCGCCGATGGACGGAGGCGCGGGCGGGGCGGTGGGGTCGTGCCGCTGCATGATGAGCATGCTGGAGGTCGTTGCCGAGCGGGATGCCTTCGCGCTCGAAGGTCTGGATGATGCGGCGGCGGAGTTCGCGAAGTACGCCGTCGCGCTGGTTGGCGCGGACGCGGATGTTGACGGGGTAGATGACCTCGCGGCCGTTGATCTTGTCGACGCCGAGGATGTCGGGGTCGGAGATGATGACGTCCTTGAAGGCGGGGTCGTTGCGGAGCTCGGTTGCGAGGCGTGCGGAGGACAGCCATGACGTGGTCGGGTCGGCGCTGGCGTCGACGCTGACCGGGAGGGAGGCGACGGAGTAGTCGCGGGAGAGGTTGGAGACGGTGGCGATCTGGCTGTTGGGGATGATGTGGAGGGTGCCGTCGCCGTCGCGCAGGCGGGTGAGGCGCAGGGTGAGGTCTTCGACGGTGCCGCTGAGGCCGGCGATACGGACGACTTCGCCGACGTTGTACTGGTCTTCGACGAGGATGAAGATGCCGTTGAGCATGTCCTTGAAGATGGACTGAGCGCCGAGGCCGATGCCGACGCCGACGACGCCGGCGGAGGCGAGCAGGGGCGTGAGGTTGATGTTGAAGATGGACAGGATGTGGAGCAGAACGATGAAGCCGATGATGCTGTAGGAGGTAGCGCGAACGATGGTGGCCATGGTGCGGAGCTGGGAGGCTCGTTGTGAGTTGCCGGCCTGTCGATCGGCGAGGCGGCGCATGCGATTGACGAAGAAGGCGACGATGCGCTGGAGGACGAGGGCGAGGACGAGGATGGCGACGAGCCGTGGGAGATCGGCGCGAACGAAGTTGATGATGTCGTCGTGCCAGTCTCGCGCAAGGATCCTTGTGAGCGGATCCGCTTGCGAAGTGAACGTAGGAAGAAGCATGATTGAGGCTCGCTTTCGCAGGTGTCGGCGACAGGGCAGGGCCTTGCCGAGGGCCGGGTTCGCTGCTTTTGGATGAGATCAGGTTAGACGCTTGCGACGGGGCACGGGAGGTTGTGATGGGCAGGCAACGAGCGGGGACCGCGGGGATCGCGGCAGTGCTGTTCCTGATGATGGGCTGGGAGCTACGGGATGTCGCAGATGGGTTCGCCCGGCGCAGCGGCCGATCAACAACACGGACCCATCCGAAGCCTGCGGGGGAGGCGAACCGGGCGGATGATCCGTTTACGGGGCAGCATGGCGGATCAGCTTGCGAGGAGCCGGAACCTGGATCGGCAGAAGCGGCTGGTGGCGGATACGGAAAAGCTGCTCAGCCTGGCGACGAGCTGAAGCAGGACGTCGACAAGACGGACAAGAACACGCTTTCCGTCGATGTGGTTAAGAAGGCAGAGGAGATTGAGAAGCTGGCGCACAGCGTGAAGGAGAAGATGAAGGGAGGGGCGTGAGTTGAGGAAGTTCAGCTCACGCCCAGGCGGAGGAGGGGAGATTGGACCTTGGGTTGACTGCTTACCCGCGGTGGTGGTGATGATGGTGACGGCGATGGTGGGGTTGCGGCCCCGGCAGGTACGGTCGAGACGACAAAGACGGCGAGAGCGGCGACAGGCGAGCATCAGGTTGCGAAGTTTCATTAGGATAGTTCCTTCCTTTTGCGCCGAAGCTACGTGGATCGCCAGGGCCCGGCGCTGCCTGAAGGGTACCGCTCGCTTGTTGATCGGCACAACAAGGTTTTTGAGTGTCTAGAGGAAAGGTTCCGTCCGAGGTTCGCGGACTGCGGCTGCGTGCGGATGGGAGCTTACTCAAGGTCTACGAGGAGATCGTCGCCTTCGACGCGAAGCCTGAAGACTTCGACCTCGGCGCGATCCGGGGGTTGGGCGACGCCGGTGTGGAGGTCGAAGGCCCAGGAGTGCCACGGGCAGACGACGGCATTGCCCTCGATCCAGCCTTCGCCGAGCGGGCCGCGACGGTGCGGGCACCAGTTGTCGAGGGCTGAGAGCTCGCCGTTGACCCGTGCGAGGCAGACGGAGACACCTTCGACCTCGGCCTGGAGGACCTTGCCCTCCGCGGGCGCATCGTGTACGCCGATGAGTTTGACCCAGTGCGGCATGCTGCTGCTTCTCCTTTTTGTCCGGGTCCAGGTACGGGATGCGAGGTTCGCCCGGACATGCCTTCTTCCGGTCTAACCTGAAGGTTAGACGCGATCGGAGGCGAAGTGCCTGGTGAGCGGGTGAGAGGTGTGCGCGACTCCATGAGAGAGCAGCGCAGGCAGGGGCGAGGGCAGAGAGCCCGGCCGACGGCTGGTGGGCCCGAGGTGGTGAACGCCCGATGGCTGATCAAGGCGTTTGTGGCGATGGTGCTTCTTGCGCTCTGTGCGGGTACCTGACGCTCTGCGGGCTGTTTTATCGCGGGCAGTGGCAGCTGGTGCTGCATCCGACGAGGGTCTCGGCCCCGCCTCCGAAGAGGTGGGTGGCGAGCCGGTCGAGGTTGTTCGTTTTGGAGCTGGGGTGACGGGTCTTCCGCAGCTGACGGGATGGTGGATCGGAGCTGTGCCTGGGGCGGCCTATGGACAGCTGGTGGTTCTGTTCCTGCCAGGGGGAGATGGCTCGCTGGCCGATGAACAGCGGACGCTTGCGCAGCTCCATGATGTCGGGCTCCCGGTGTTTGCGATCGACTATCGGGGGTATGGATCGAGTGCGGAGATGCGTCCCAGTGAGGCCAGCATGGCGGCGGATGCGGAGAGGGCGTGGGAGTACGTGACGGGCTCCGCGAGGCATTGCCGCGGACCGGGTGATTCCGTATGGGAGGGGTGTGGGTGCCTCGCTGGCGCTGGGTCTGGCGGTCGGCGAAAGGGATTGCGCCGGCGGTGATCCTCGATGCGCCGGACTTTGACGTGCGGAGGCGTGTGATGGAGGACGCGCGATCGCGGATGGTACCGGTTGGGCTGCTGCTGCGGGAGCGGTTTGAGCTCGAGCCGGCGTTGCGCGAGACGAAGGTTCCGAAGCTGATTCTGAGTCGCGGCGAGCGGGAGGATGCCGCGGTGTTGCGGGCGGCCGATCCCAAGATGACCGTGTTGCTTGGGGCAGCAGGTGAGGGTGTGTTTGGAGCCGACGCTGCGCCGTTTTCTGGACCAGTACGTGCGGTCGGGCACCAGCCGGGGTCTCGGTGCCTAGCGGGGCACCTCGGGCGCAGATAAGACGGTAGGGGCTGGCGGTGGCAGGCTAGTCTCGAGGGGGAGGTTCGATGATATGTCTCGCTGGCTGGATAGCCTTCAACCTTTTGGCGCGCTTCTGCTTCGGCTGGTGCTTGGCGCGGCCATGGTCTACAACGGGTATGACAAGGTGGTGCCGCCGAACGGCCTGCATGGGAGCCCGCTTGCGGCGATGGCGCACTTCAGCCATTTCGTGGGTACCCTGGGTCTGCCGCCGTGGCTGGGATATGTCTCGGCGTTGACGGAGTTCGTCGGGGGAGCGTTCCTGGTGGTCGGACTGTTGACGCGCTTTGTTGCTTTCCTGATCGCGATCAACATGACGGTTGCGCTGGTGACGGTGAACCTTCACAAGCGGCTACGCGGGGTCGGAGTACACGCTTGCGCTGATCGCCATGGCGCTGATGCTGGTGTTCTACGGGGCAGGGATGGCGGCGCTTGATCGGCGATTCGGGTTGAGGTAAGTGAGGCCGCCTGGAAGGAGTGAAGGCTCCCGATGTTCCGGGAGCCTTACGGTCTTTAGGTGGGGAGGGGTCGTGCGGATAGGGGAAGCCGGAACCGAGGGAACTGATAGCCCGGCGTGTTCAACTACAGTGAGTATGACGCACTATTTGCTAAATAGTTGTCCTCTGATCTACGACCTTTGTGTTACGGCAAACTCTGTGAAAACAAATACTCTGCGCACAATTTTGCGCTTTTGAGCTGGCGCATTGAGAGGGTCACAGAATCTTCACATGAAATTAAGGAAGTCGGCTGGTCTGGAGATGCGGCTCCGGGGAAGACGGTGGCGAGGTCTTTCGAACCGAGGGTGCGGTAAGCGGCCTCTCCGAGCACGCGGCGGAAGTCGGTTGTGACGGCGAGGTCGCGGCCTTCGTTGAGCTGCTCCTCGGCGAGTCCGGGCCAGTTGCCGTAGACCTTTCCGCCCTTGACGCTGCCGCCCAGAACGAACATGACGTTGGCGTGTCCGTGATCGGTTCCGCCGGTGCCATTTTGGCGCGCGGTGCGGCCGAACTCCGACATGGTGACGAGGGTGAGGTTCTCGGCAGTCGGTGCCCATGTCCTTCCAGAAGGCGGCGATGGTGTCGGAGAACTCGCGGAGCCGATTGGCGAGCTGCCCGTTGGCGTTGCCCTGATTCTGATGGGTGTCCCAGCCGCCGATGTCGGAGAAGGCGGCCTCGACGCCGAGGTTGGCCTTCATGAGCTGCGCGATCTGCTTGAGGTTGTTGCCGAAGGGCGTGTTGGGGTAGACGACGCCGGCGGCGGGCTGATAGTGCGCCGGGTCGGCGGCCTTGAGCATGCGGACGGCCTCGAAGGTCTCCTGCCCGGTGCCGTGGAGAACGGCATCGGAGCTGGCGTCGTACATGGCCTCGAAGGCGTTCGACATGGGCGAGGTCGTGGAGCCCTTGCCGCCGACGGAGAAGTCGGCGAGGTTGCTGACGGCGATGGCGGGGAGCTTGCCCTGGAGGGTGCGCGGAACCTGTGTGCCGAGGGCGACGGCGCGGAAGGCCGAGGGCAGCTTTCCGTGGAGAGCTTCGGCCTGGAGGGCGCGGTTGAGCCAGCCATCCTGCGTGGCCTTGATGCCGGGCGTGCCGCTTTCCATGTAGTCCTGCGCGTCGAAGTGCGAGCGGGTGGTGTCGGGCGAGCCGGCGGCGTGGACGATGGCGAGGTGGCCCCGATCGTAGAGCGGCTTGAAGGATGCCATGGACGGGTGGAGGCCGAAGAAGCCGTCGAGGTCCAGGACCTCGCCTCTGCTGGATGGCGATGGACGGCCGCATGGCGTAGTAGTTCTTTTCGCGATAGGGGACGACGATGTTGAGGCCGTCGGCGGCGCCGCGCTGGAAGAGGACGACGAGCTTCTTCTTGTTGGCGGCCGCGGTGGTGAGCTCGGCCAGCACGCTGCGGGTCAGGAAGCTGGGGATGGCGGAGGTTCCGACCAGGGCGAGCGCTCCGCCCTTGATGAATGCTCGGCGTGTGGTCTGCATGCTGTGACCTCGGGTGTGGTGCTGGTGGCGACGGTGTCGCGTTCGCGTTTCGTGTCGCTTATCGTCGCTGGAACTCGGGCGATCCGAGAAGAAGGCCGGCCATGGTGGAGGTCTGGGCACGGCGTCGCCGGGGAGAGGCGGCGTGCCTGCTCCGGAGGAGGCGGGGCGGGTTGTGCCCGGTTGAAGGAGTCGTGGGCAACTGTGCCTGTGCGAGTACGGCTTGGCGCGTTCGGGGGCTGACCTCTGTGCCGAGGAGGATCTTCTCGAGCTGCTGCTCTGGTCGCATCTGTTGCTGCTCGGGAGTTGTGGAGTCTGAGGTGCCGCTGCGGATGCGGTGCGCAACGCGGCCGGTGGCATGCCGTTCGGGGAGGGCCTTCGAGGGGAGCAGGAGGGCGCGGGTTCCGGGCAGCTTGCCCGAGCTGAGGAGAAGGGCGAAGTTCATTCGCGAGACGAGGGCGCCGGTGCTGACCCAGGCTTCGTTGCGGCTGCTGTACCCGTTGGGCGTGGGCATGCCGTAGAGGGGCATGCCCAGCCGGTCGAGGGCCTGCACGACGGGAACGGCGTCGGTGACGTCGGCGTCCGACGCACGGAGGGCGGAGGCGACGAACTCGAGCGGCGTCTTACCTTGGCGCGGTAGACGGCAGGCGACCAGAACTCGGGCGAGTTGAACAGGGTGCGGAGGACGGAGCGGATGTCGCCACCGCTTGAGAGGTAGGACTTCGACATGCGATCGACGAGCCTGGGCGGTGGTGTGTCACTGACGAAGCGAATGGCGAGCTCGGTTGAGAGGAGGCGTGCGGTCGCGGGGCTCATGGCGAGCATGTGAAGGACTTCGAGGCCTTCGGCTTCGCCGTTCTCGCGGATGCTGCGGCCGAGGACGTTCTTGGTTCCGGGCTGGTGGCGGCGAGGTTCGGAACTTATACTGGCCTCCCTGTGCGGGGCGATCGATGGTCCAGCCGGTGAAGACCCTGGCGACCTCGGTGACGTCGGCCTGGGTATAGCCTTTGCCGCAGACGCGGTCGAGCTGTGCGGCGGTGCGGTCCCGGCTGACCTCGCAGCTGACGCCGAGGGTGTGGAGTTCCATGAGTTCGCGGGCGTAGTTCTCGTTGAGGCCGCGACCGTTGAGAGGCTGCTTGGGTTTGGGCGGCTGCCCAGCGGTCTTCTGCAGGCGATGCTCGTTCCGGAGCCGGCGAGGCGTGCGCCGCGATGAGCTGCGTCCGAGTCGGGGCCGATGCTCTCCCAGTTGTCGAGGTACATCAGCATGGCGGGACTCTGGGCCGTGGCGATCAGGAGATCCTCGAAGCGGCCGAGGGCGTGCGGGCGGATCGTCTCGCGCTCGTACGCGGGGAGGAGGTAGGGCTCGTTCCCGTTTTTGCGGAGATAGACGTTGAAGTGGTTGAGCCAGAAGTCGGTCATCACGGCTTCGAGCTCGCGCCTGCTGTAGACGTCGCGTTCGAGGCGTGACTCAAGAAGTTCGGCGCCGACCATGCGCTCGGAGCCGGCGAGCGCGGCGAAGATCTCCTTCTGCTGCGGGGTGAGGTCGCGCGCTACGTCGACGAGTTCGGCCTGGCTGAGGCTGCGGCGGAAGTCGGCCAGCTGTGCGGGCTCGAGAGCGAGGATGCGGCGGACACGGGCTTCGGGGGCGAGGGCGAGGATCTCGCGGGTGGTGGCCTCCGGGAAGGCGAGCTCGTCGTGCTGAGCTTTGCCGCGGTTGCGGGCGCCTGGGGCGGTGTCGCCGGCCTGGGCGTCCATGAAGGAAGATGTTGTCCCAGGTTTTTTTTTGCCCGGCATGTTGTTCATGGAGGTGTCGGCGGCGAGGAGGTTGACGCGGGCGAGGGTCTTGGTCTTCGTTGCGGATGGATTGCTTTGCGGTGCGGATCTGTCGAGCCGGCGGAGGTTGGCGGGCCGAGATGGAGTTGAGTGGTTGCGGTTGGCGTCATCTCGCCGGCGGCTTTGCGGGCCTGCGCCTGTTTGTATACGGCGATGCCGTCCGCGTAGATGGCGTGCTCGATGGGATCGGCTGGGAGCGGCTCGTTGCGTTCCATCATGGCGCGCAGCCTTTGCGGGCTGGGATATCGCTCCATGAGCTCGGGCTGGGGAAGCGCCATAGCGGGGAAGTTGGCGAGGCGGGCGTTCAGGGCGGAGTCGTCGATCGTCTCCGGGTGGAGCTGGGACTCGAACCAGCGCTTCAGGCCGATGCGGTCGACCTCCTGCGGCTTCGCCGGGGCGCGGTCCGAAGGTAAAGCGGTTGAGGGCGTGGAGCGTCCGTTCGTGTCCCTTGCAGCTTCGCGTTGTGGGTGGGCGAGGTCGACGGCGCGGGGATCTGGGCGGAGAGAGGGCAGACTGCCGGGGAGGTTACGAGACAAGCAGGCTAGCGAGGATGCCTGCCGTGACGGGGCGACTGGTGCGGCGCGGGTGGCGTGATGCTGCCGCTGACTTGCTCGAACTCATGCCGAACCTCGACGTCTTGTGCTGCGTGCATCGGGCACGCGAGCTCACATGAGGCAAGAACCCGAGACGGAGGGATCAGTTGCGAAAGGAGAGCGGCCTAGAAGGCTGCGAGGTCGGCCATGGCGCGGTAGAGGTCTTCGGGCTGGGGGAGGATGGCGTCTTCGAGCATGGGCTGGTAGGCGACGAAGGTGTCCATGGCGGCGACGCGGCGGACGGGGGCGTCGAGGTCGTGGAAGAGCTCTTCGCCGATGCGGGCGGCGATCTCGGCGCCGTAGCCCCAGCTGAGCATGTCCTCGTGGGCGACGATGACGCTGGCTGGTCTTGCGGACGCGATTCGGCGATGGCCTCCCAGTCGTAGGGAGCGAGGCGAGCGGAGGTCGATGAGTCTCGACGTCGATGCCGGTCTCGCGATGGAGCTTCTGCGGCGGCCTGCAGGGCGCGCGGGACGACGGCGCCGTAGGTGACCACGGTGAGGTCCTTGCCGGGGCGGACGATCTTCGCCTTGCCGAAGGGGATGGTGTAGTCGGGGCCGGGATAGACGGCGCGGCCGAAGGTCTCGCGGTAGAGGCGCTTGTGTTCGAGGAAGAGCACGGGGTCGTCGCAGCGGATGGCGGTGCGGAGCAGGCCGAGCGGCGTCGAGCGCGTTCGAGGGCATGACGACGCGGACGCCGGGGGTGTGGGTGAAGATGCTTTCGCCGGACTGCGAGTGGTAGATGGAGCCGCCGGTGAGGTAGCCGCCGATGGGCACGCGCATGACCAGCGGGCAGGTGAAGTGCGCCGTTCGAGCGCCAGCGCATGAGCGGCGAGCTCGTTGCGCATCTGGTGCATGGCGGGCCAGATGTAGTCGAAGAACTGGATCTCGACGACGGGCTTGAGGCCGCGGACGGCCATGCCGATGGCGCGGCCGACGATGTTGGCCTCGGCGAGCGGCGAGTTCCAGACGCGGTCGGAGCCGAACTCGGTCTGCAGGCCGGCGGTGAGCTTGAAGACGCCGCCCTTGCCCTTGATCTTGCCGGCGCGGAGGGCCTCGTCGCGGGTGGCGTCGGCGACGTCTTCGCCGAAGACGACGATGCGCGGGTCGCGGCGCATCTCGTCGCGTGAGGCAGGTGTTGATGAGGTCGGCCATGGTGCGCTCGGTGGGGTCGGCGGTGGCTGCCGGGTCGTCGGCTCGAAGCGCGGCGTCGGTGGGGTCGAGGTCCTCGGAGTAGACGTGGCGCAGGATGGAGCGCGACCTCGGGCAGGCGCGGCGTGCCACGGCACGGTCGGCGGCGCGCTGCACCTCGTCGTCGACCTTGCGCTCGAGCGCGGTCGATGCCGTCGGCGTCGAGGATGCCCTCGCGGAGGAGCCACATCTGCATGCGTGCGATGGGGTCGCGCAGGGCGTCGGCGTCGAGCTCGTCCTCGGAGCGGTAGAGCGCGTTCGTCGTCGGAGAGCGAGTGCGAGTAGGGGCGGACGACGTGGCCGTGGACGAAGGCGGGGCCGTGGCCGGCGCGGCAGTAGGCGACGGCCTCGGACCATGGCGCGGTAGCTGGCGATCGGGTCGGTGCCGTCGATCTCGGCGAAGTGGAAGTTGGGGAAGTTGGCGACCAGGCGCGAGATGTTGCCGCCGGGAGTGTTGACCTCGACCGGGGTGGAGATGGCGTAGCTCGTTGTCTTCGACGACGAAGACGACGGGGAGCTTGCCGTTGGAGGCGGTGTTGAGCGACTCCCAGAACTCGCCCTGGCTGGTGGAGCCTTCGCCGATGGAGACGTAGACGACCTCGTCGCCGTGGAAGCTGACGTCCTTGAAGTCGCGGTAGTCGCCGGCGTGCTTTCTGCGGCGGCTCTCGGGATGGCGGCGTGAAGTAGCGGCCGGCCTCGGCGCAGCCGACGGCGTGGAGGCACTGGGTGGCGGTGGCGAGGAGCTGGCGTGACGATGTTGAGCTTGCGGCTGGACCAGTGCGAGGGCATCTGGCGGCCGCCGCTGGCGGTGTCGTCGGCGGCGCCGACGGCCTGCAGAAGCTGCTCCTCGACGGTGTTGCCGAGGGCGAGGCAGAGGGCGCGGTCGCGGTAGTAGGGGAAGAACCAGTCGTAGCCGGGCCTCAGGGCCATGCCGGCGGCGACGAGCAGGGCTTCGTGGCCGGCGCAGGAGATCTGGAAGAAGATCTTCTGCTGGCGCTTGAGGACGATCTCGCGGTCGTCGGTCCGGCGGGAGAGGTACATGAGCCGGTAAAAGCGGATCAGTTCGGCGGGCGTGAGATCCGCGCCGGCCGGCTCCGTCCGGACTGCTGTTTCCGTGCTCATGGTGGTGGCGTTCTTGCTGATCATCTTCCCCGACTGAACATCCCGTGCGACCGCTCGATTGTACTGCTCCTCCACGCGGGATGGTTTGCCGGAATTGCCGGCTCCTCAGCTTATGATTGTGCTCTGCGTTTCCCGGAGGTTCGACGAATGCCCACGCTTCACGGTCTTGTGCCCATTTTGCCGGTCCGCGACATGCCTGCCTCGGTAGCGTTTTATCAGCGCCTTGGCTTCAACCACGAGCCGTACGAGGATGGGGCCAGCTACGCCTTTCTCTCGACGGAAGGGCTCCAGATGCACCTGACCTGCTTCAACAATCCAGAGTTCATCTTCAATCCATGCAGCGTTTACCTGTATGTCGAGGACGTGAAGGCTGCATGCGAGGCCGAAGGCAGGCCGGGGTCGCCACGTTGAGTTCGCCACCCGAAGACAAGCCGTGGGCCTGCAAGCGAGTTTGCCGTGAGCGATCCGGACCAGACCCTGCTCCGGTTCGGCCAGCACCTAGCGAGGTGACGGGACGAAGCGCGAGATGCCAGATCCCCCGCGCGCTCCCGGCCGAGTCTTCGCAGACTCAGCCGGGATGCTGCCGGGCGGGCTCTAGACGAAGAGTGGCGCGAGCACCAGGGTGATGGTGGCGAGCAGCTTGATGAGCACGTGGAGGCGAGGGGCCGGCGGTGTCCTTGAAGGGATCGCCGACGGTGTCGCCGACGACGGCGGCCTTGTGGGCGTCGGACTTCTTGCCGCCGTACTGGCCGGTTTCGATGAACTTCTTGGCGTTGTCCCAGGCGCCGCCGCCGTTGTTCATGAGCATGGCGAGCAGGACGCCGGAGATGGTGCCGACCATGAGCAAGCCCGCGACGGCCTCGGCGCCGGCGAGGTTGACCGGGACGCCGTCGATGGTGGGAACCAGCAGCTGGCCGGCAGAGTCGATGCAGGCCGTCCGAGCCGTGCCGTAGCTGGAGCTGAAGTTGCGGAAGATGAGACCGACGGCGACGGGCAGGCCGACGGCGAGCACGCCGGGAAGCACCATCTCTTTGAGCGCGGCGCCGGTGACGATGGAGACGCAGCGCGCGTAGTCGGGCTTGGAGGTGCCGGCCATGATGCCGGGGTTCTCGCGGAACTGATCGCGGACGTCCTTCACGACCATCTGCGCGGTGCGGCCAACGGCCTTGATGGCGAGCGAGCTAGAAGAGATAGGTGAGCATGGCGCCGAGCAGAGCACCGACGAAGACGGGGATCTGCGCGAGGTTGATGTTGGTGAAGCTACCAGCCGGCGGGCATGAAGCCGCCGGCCGGCGCGTTGACGCACTTGCAGCGACTCGGTGACGAGGTCTTGATCTCTTCCAGGTAGGCAGAGAAGAGCAGGAAGGCGGCGAGCGAGGCCGAGCCGATGGCGTAGCCCTTGGTGAGCGCCTTGGTGGTGTTGCCGGCGGAGTCGAGCTTGTCGGTGCGGTCGCGGACTGCGTCGGGCTGGTTCGGACATTTCGATGATGCCGCCGGCGTTGTCGGTGATGGGGCCGAAGGTGTCCATGGCGAGGATGTAGGCCGCGCAGGAGAGCATGCCCATGGTGGCGATGGCGGTGCCGTAGATGCCCTTGGCGTAGTCGGAGATGCCGGCGACGTCGGCGAGACCGCTGACGCCGAAGTAGTAGCTGAGCAGCAGGGCGGCGGAGATGACGATGACCGGGCATGGCGGGGGTTTCCATGCCGACGGCGAGGCCGGTGATGATGTTGGTCGCGGGGCCGGTGAGCGAGGCCTTCGGCGATGGACTGCACCGGGCGGTACTTGGCTTCGGTGTAGTACTGCGTGATCCAGACGAAGAGGAAGGCGGTGACCAGGCCGACGATGCCGCAGCCGAGCAGCCAGCCGGGCTGACGAGCCGGCGCCGTTGAGCATGGCGTAGACGGCGAAGGCGAAGCCGCCGAGCGCGAGCGACGCTGGTGACGTAGAAGCCGCGGTTGAGCGCGGCCATCGGGTCTTCGGTCTCGTTGGTCTTGACGACGGCGACGCCGACGATGGAGGCGATGAGGTTGATGGCGTGGACGATCAGCGGGAAGAGGATGCCCTTGATGCCGAAGACGGGGTAGAGCGCGGCGCCGAGGATCATGGCGCCGACGTTTTCGGCGGCGGTGGACTCGAAGATGTCGGCGCCGCGACCGGCGCAGTCGCCGACGTTGTCGCCGACGAGATCGGCGATGACGGCGGGGTTGCGGGGATCGTCTTCGGGGATGCCGGCTTCGACCTTGCCGACGAGGTCGGCGCCGACGTCGGCGGCCTTGGTGTAGATGCCGCCGCCGAGCTGGGCGAAGAGCGCGACGAGCGAGGCTCCGAAGCCGAAGCCGACGAGCTGGTAGGGAACCTGCCTGCGGATGCTCGAGGCCGCCGAAGAAGAGGAACAGGGCGCCGACGCCGAGCAGCGAGAGCGCGACGACGACGAGGCCGGTGACGGCGCCGCCGCGGAGGGCGCGCCTGAGTGCGCGGTTGAGGCTAGTTGCGGGCGGCGGAGGCGGTGCGGATGTTGGCGCGGATGGAGCAGTACATGCCGGTGAAGCCGGCGAGGCCGGAGCAGACGGCGCCGACGAGGAAGCTGATGACGGTCTTGAGCGCGTAGGGGGCCGTTCGGGGCGAGAGCCTGGTAGCCGACGAAGACGACGACGGCGAGCACAGCGGCGATGATGCCGATGGTCTGGTACTGCCGCTCGAGAAAGGCTTCCGCGCCTTCGCGGATGGCGTTCGAGATGGCCTGCATTTCAGCCGTGCCGGCGTCCGAGCCGATGACCGAGCGGGCCAGCATGTAGGCCGCCACCAGCGCGAGGACACCGGTGATCATTGCGATCCAGATCCAGACCCGGCCATCATCCACCACCATTGTTGTGCCCGGTGCAATCGCTGGCTGCTCCTGAATGAGCGCAGCGACAAGGGTTACCAAATGCATGCAGACTTCTCCTTTGAATCACGTTTCAGTGGATCGTACCCTGAAGGGCGCAATTAGAGCATGTGGGTAAGGCCCGGTCAATTCACCGGTTAGTGGCTGAACGCGGAGGTACCGCAAGCTTGCGCTTCGGGGGACAGGAACCAGTTTTTCACGGGGTAGGGGATTGAGAGGATCCATGGCGGACTGCTGATAGAATCGATTAAATCCACTCCATCAGGAGAGGCAATGCAGGCAATGCTGGCGCTCGAAGACGGGCGCATCTTTCGCGGTAAGAGCTTTGGCGCGCGAGCGGAGTGCTCGGGCGAGGTGGTCTTCAATACGTCGCTGACCGGCTATCAGGAGATCTTTACCGATCCTTCGTATGCGGGGCAGATTGTGGTTCTGACGAATCCGCATATTGGGAACTATGGGACGACGCCGAGCGATGCGGAGGCGGCGCGGCCGTACATCGAGGGGCTGGTGACGCGGGAGTTTTCGCCGATGAGCTCGAACTGGCGATCGACCGAGGTGGCGGACGAGTACCTGGAGCGCAACGGCGTTCCGGTGATCGCGGAGATGGATACGCGGGCGGTGGTGCGGCATCTGCGGGCGAATGGCGTGATGCGCGGCGTGATTGCGATCGGGCGAGGATCTCGATGTGGAGGCGCTGGTGGCGAAGGCGCGGGCGATCAAGAAGATGGATGGCACCGATCTGGCCAGTCGTGGTGAGCACGAAGACGGCGTATAAGTGGGACGCGAGCGAGCCGAAGAACCAGACGGGCGATACGCTGCTGCCGGAGCGACTCGGAGACGCGCGAAGCACGATGCATGTGGTGGCGTATGACTTCGGCATCAAGGAGAACATTCTGCGGATGCTGACGCGCGAGAACTGCCGCGTGACGGTGGTTCCGGCGCGGACTCCGGCGGAAGATGTGCTGGCGATGGAGCCGGATGGGGTGTTCTTTTCGAATGGGCCGGGCGATCCGGAGCCGCTGGATTATGCGATTGAGAATGTGCGGAAGTTGCAGGGCAAGGCGCCGCATGTTCGGGATCTGCCTGGGGCACCAGATCTTCGGGCTGGCGCTGGGCGGCAAGACGTACAAGCTGAAGTTTGGGCACCACGGCGGGAACCACCCGATCATGAATCACGAGACGGGCAAGGTGGAGATCACGGCGCAGAACCATAACTTCAACGTCGATCCGGATTCGCTGCCGGAGGATGTGGAGCGGACGCATACGAATTTGAACGACGAGACGCTGGCCGGGTCTGAAGCACAAGACGGACCCGATGTTCAGCGTGCAGTACCACCCGGAGGCGAGTCCGGGGCCGCATGATTCGCATTATCTGTTCAAGGACTTTCGAAGATGATGGAAGAGTGGAAGAAATAGCTAATGGCGCGGTTTGGTCGCGCATTTTTTCGGCGCATAGAGATTGAGAAGGAAGAAGTAGATGCCGCGCAGGAATGACATTGCGAAGATTCTGGTGATCGGCTCGGGGCCGATTGTGATTGGGCAGTCGGCGGAGTTCGACTACTCGGGGACGCAGGCGTGCAAGGCGCTGAAGGCCGAGGGGTATGAGGTGGTGCTGGTGAACTCGAACCCGGCGTCGATCATGACCGACCCGGAGGTTGCCGACCGCACGTATATTGAGCCGCTGACGGCGGCGTATCTGGAAGAGATTCTGCGCGTCGAGGCGGAGATGCTGGCGGATGCGGCGCGGCAGGGCGTGTTTGCGGTGCTGCCGACGGTGGGTGGGCAGACGGCGCTGAACCTGGCGGTCGATCTGGCGGACTCGGGCGTGCTGGAGAAGCTACGGCGTGGAGCTGATCGGCGCGAAGCTGGAGGCGATCAAGAAGGCGGAAGACCGGCTGCTGTTCAAGGATGCGATGAACAAGATCGGGCTGGATATGCCGAAGTCGCAGCTGGTGAACAACGTTCGCGATGGGCTGGAGTTTGCGGCGAAGATCGGGTTTCCGGTGGTGATTCGGCCGTAGCTTTACGCTGGGCGGATCGGGCGGCGGCATTGCTTATAACCGCGAAGAGTTGACGGAGATTCTGTCGCGCGGGCTCGATCTTTCGCCGGTGCATGAGTGCCTGATTGAAGAGAGCGTGCTGGGCTGGAAGGAGTATGAGCTGGAGGTGGTGCGCGACCTGAACGACAACGTCATCATCATCTGCTCGATTGAGAACTTCGATCCGATGGGCGTGCATACGGGCGACTCGATTACGGTGGCGCCGGCGCAGACGCTGACCGACCGCGAGTACCAGCGCGATGCGCGATGCGGCGATTGCGGTGATTCGCGAGATTGGCGTGGAGACCGGCGGGAGCAATGTGCAGTTCGCGGTGAATCCGCAGAACGGGCGCATGACGGTGATCGAGATGAATCCGCGGGTGTCGCGGTCGTCGGCGCTGGCGAGGAAGGCGACGGGATTTCCGATTGCGAAGATTGCGGCGCGGCTGGCGGTGGGATACACGCTGGACGAGATTGCAGAACGACATTACGAAGGCGACGCCGGCGTGCTTTGAGCCGACGATCGACTATGTGGTGGTGAAGATTCCGAAGTGGCAGTTTGAGAAGTTTCCCGGCGCGGACGAGACGCTGGGGCCGCAGATGAAGTCGGTGGGCGAGGTGATGGCGATTGGCCGGACCTTCAAGGAAGCGATGATGAAGGCGGTGCGGTCGCTGGAGACGGGCAAGAAGGCGACGGCGGCATGA
Source organism: uncultured Acidobacteriaceae bacterium (assembly GCA_963752655.1). Lineage (GTDB taxonomy): Bacteria > Acidobacteriota > Terriglobia > Terriglobales > Acidobacteriaceae > Edaphobacter. The sequence goes on along the minus strand of CAVVZK010000009.1, from coordinate 2,198 downwards.
CATCGAGCCGCGGCGGCTGACGCAGCGGCTGGTGACGCCGCATCCGGAGCGGCTGGCGTATGTGCGGTATGCGTTTGAGCGCGGGATGACGGTGCGCGAAGTGGCGCGCATGACCGGGATGGACCCGTGGTTTCTGCACCAGATGAAGCAGATTACGGATGAGATCAAGGCGGTCGCGGCGAGTGCACGCTGGCGACGGTGACGGCGGATGCAGCTGCGCACGGCCAAGCGCATGGGCATCTCCGATGAGCGGCTGGCGGCGGCGTGGGAGCTGGAGGGCGCAGAGGGCACGGCGCAGGTGCGCGCGCTGCGCAAGAAGCTGGGCGTGATGCCGGTGTACAAGATGGTGGATACGTGCGCGGCGGAGTTCGAGAGCTTCACGCCGTATCTCTACAGCTGCTACGACGAAGAGGACGAGGCGGCGCCGACGGCGAAGAAGAAGATCATCATTCTGGGCAGCGGGCCGAACCGGATCGGGCAGGGAATCGAGTTCGATTACTGCTGCTGCCATGCGGCGTTTGCGCTGCGTGAAGATGGCTACGAGACCATCATGGTGAACTGCAATCCGGAGACGGTTTCGACCGACTACGACACGAGCGACCGGCTGTACTTTGAGCCGCTGACGCTGGAGGATGTGCTGGCGGTGTATGAGCATGAGGCGTGCGGCGGGCGCGGAGATCGGGATGATCGTGCAGTTCGGCGGGCAGACTCCGCTGAACCTTTCGCTGCCGCTGAAGGAGGCGGGTGTGCCGATCATCGGGACGTCGCCGGAGTCGATCGATCTGGCGGAGGATCGCAAGCGGTTTGGGAAGCTGATTGACGGAGCTGGAGATTCCGCAGCCTGCAGGGCGCGATGGCGACCAGTGTGGAGGAGGCGCTGGCGGGCGCGAACCGCGTGGGGTATCCGGTGCTGGTGCGGCCGTCGCTATGTGCTGGGCGGGCGCGCGATGGTGATTGCGTATGACGATGAGGCGGTGCGTGCAGTACATGACGCACGGCGATCGAGTACTCGCAGGAGCGGCCGGTGCTGATCGACCACTTCCTGGAGGATGCGACGGAGGTGCGATGTGGATGCGCTGTGCGATGGCGACGGATGTGGTGATCGCGGGCATCATGCAGCATATCGAAGAGGCGGGGATTCACTCGGGCGACTCGTCGTGCGTGCTGCCGGCGGTGGATCTGAGCGACGGATGTGCTGGAGACGATTCGCGAGTACACGCGCAAGCTGGCGCTGGCGCTGAATGTGATCGGGCTGGTGAACATTCAGTTTGCGATTCAGCGCGGCAAGGTGTTTGTGATCGAGGTGAATCCGCGGGCTTCGCGGACGGTGCCTTATGTGTCGAAGGCGACGGGCATTCCGCTGGCGAAGATTGCTTCGCGGCTGATGGTCGGGCGGAAGCTGAAGGAGCTGCTGCCGGAGCAGGTGGCGAGCGGCAAGGACCTGGAGACGGGCGAGCACTTCTTTGTGAAGTCGCCGGTGTTTCCGTGGGGCAAGTTTCCGGGCGTCGATACGGTGCTTGGGCCGGAGATGAAGTCGACCGGCGAGGTGATGGGCGTGGCGGACAACTTCGGCGAGGCGTTTGCCAAGGCGCAGATTGCGGCGGGGCAGATGCTGCCGCTGAAGGGCACGGTCTTCCTGAGCGTGAACGATCATGACAAGGATGGCGTTGGTGCCGCTGGCGCGGCAGTTCGTGGAGATGGGCTTCCACCTGGTCGCGACGCATGGCACGGCCGACGGTGCTGGAGGAGGCGGGCTTGCAGCCGGAGCGCGTGTACAAGGTGAAGGAAGGGCGGCCGAATGTGGTCGACCTGATCAAGGGCGACCGGATTCAGCTGATCGTGAACACGCCGCGCGGGCAGGACACGTTCTTCGATGAGAAGGCGATCCGGCGGGCGGCGGTGCTGGCGCGGATTCCGACGATCACGACGCTGGCGGCGGCGCGGGCGGCGGCGGAGGGGATTGCGGCGCTGCGCAAGGGGACGCTGAGCGTGGTCGCGCTGCAGACGCTGCATGCGGAGCAGGCACGTGAGGACGCTGTGTCGGCGGGCGCTTAGAAACCTGGGGAGATGATGTGGGGCAGGACCCGCTCGCATGCCCTAGTCAAGGGGGAGGGAGAGTTCAGGGAAGGCCTAGGACTCGAGCCCCTACCTGGGACCGGGGCCAGCAAGGTCTAACCAGTAAGTTAGCCACATAAACA
>CAVVZK010000008.1:0-359912 GCA_963752655.1 uncultured Acidobacteriaceae bacterium | reverse complement strand
GTACACTTCGCCTCCCTAATGTCCTCTATATATAAGGAGGCCTGTTCCCTTCTGCGCAGGGCGCAGCCGACCAGAAGCGACAGGATCACGGAATCCCGCTTCCCTTTTCAGCGTGGAACGGTCTGGTACCGCCAGCAATTCTTTGGCCTGCTCCCGAGTCAGCCAGTTCCCGAGACGGGTTCCCTGCTGCCGGACACTGGGGATGTCTGTCATCTGGGACGCCTCTTCTACGCCCAGAACGCCCGCACGCCGAGCTTCGCCGATCAGGCTCCGGACTGCAGACAGCTTTACGTTGATGGTCGACGGGCTCAGGTTCCGCTCGAGCATCGCCGCCCGGAACTCCAGGAGCAGGGAGCGAGAGCACCGCTTTCCGGCTCACGGAGAAGGCCTGAAGCTCATCGAGCGCCTTGGCGTAGTTCCGCTTGGAATGCTCGGAGGCGACGCGGTTCAGCATGTCGCGGCGTAGCTCCTCGAAGCGACCGTAAACTGGAAGGGTCTCCTGGTTCGGAGCAAGGAGATCGAGCGCGGTCTCATTCGTCCTCGCCTCTCTCCGTTCGCAGCTGGTCCAGTTCATGCTTCAGCTTGGCGACAACACCCTGCAGGTCCTCTACTGTGGGGAGCTCGTCCCGGACCGGTGCTGGGAGCTCACGGGTGACCCGGTAGGACGAAACACCGATCGGCTTCGCGATGTCTTTGAAGGAGTACTCAACGACCGCTCTCTCGTGACTCTCGCAGAGCAGGAGGCCGATGGTGGGCTGGTCGCGCTCCGTGCGCATCATCCCGTCGACCGCAGATAGATAGAAGTTGAGCTTGCCGGCATACTCCGGCTTGAACTTGCCTACCCTGAGCTCGATCACGAAGTAGCAGTGAAGGCGAACATCGTAGAAGAGCAGGTCGAGGTAAAAGGTCTCCTCCCCTACAGTGATCGGGACCTGGCTGCCGACGAAGGCGAAGCCGCGGCCGAGCTCCAGCAGAAGATGCCGCATGTGGGTCAGGAGTCCACGTTCGGCTTTCGTTCCTCAAGGGAATACGTGAGGATCAGGAAATCGAAGTTGTAGGGATCCGGCCTGACCCCATCTCCGATTGCTCGGGAGGCAGCGTCTGGCCGAAGTTGGTCAGAGACTTCCCTTCCATGGCATAAAGCCGGCCTTCGATCACGTGGCCGAGAGCATCCCGGCTCCAACCTTCGCGGACCGCAGCCAGGAGGTACCAGTCGCGCGCAGCCGGATCCTTCACCCGGTCGAGCAGGAGCCGGAGGTGACCCCAGGGTAAAAGTGCCACACCCTGTGCCACTATTTCGGGGTCGGGCCAGGCCTCGGCAAAGGACCGCATGTACTTCAGGTTCCTTGGGCTGAACCCCTCAAGTCCGGGGAATCGGGCCTGGAGGTCGCGGCCAAGGCGATCGATCACCTTCGATCCCCACCCTTCTGCCTGCTGCCGAAGCAGGATTTCGGCGCCGATCGACCAGTAGAGCAGCACCAGTTCGCGCGAGACTGCCGGGGCTGCCCGAGTCTAAGACCGGGCAATGCGGCCCGCGATCTCCTCCAGGAGCTCTGCGTAGCCTTTCGGGAGTGAAATCAGCTCGGACATGGGGAATTCTGCAAAAGTGCCACAGCTGTGGCACAAATCAGCCTATCTGGTGCTTAGCTTCGACAATTGGCATTGTCGTGGGTAAATTCCGCTCTCCAGCTTGGGTGTAATCAACTGGATTGCGTCCACTTTTTGTGGATTGTTGAGTTGAGCAATTTGGCAACTTCAAGTTCGAGTAGCGGTATGCTGCCATTCACGCGCAATCTCAGTCTATGCCGCGCTAGCACGGAAGAGTGGCATAGACCTGCACAGAGCCGCATTCAAATCGGCCCGTCGTATTCCAAAGGTTATCCCAGACGTTCAGAACGGACGGCAATCTGTCCAGCGGTGCATGACACATAAATCATTCAAAGCTCGAAAGTTGTATTGGTGGCCCGGGCAGGAGTCCAACCTGCGACCTTCGCGTTAGGAGTGCGCTGCTCTATGCAACTGAGCTACCGGGCCGGTAGGCCTAGTGTAACTGGTAAACTTGGGTAGGAACTCTTATGCCTCGGATTGAGCGTCGACGTGCGGTAACGGTGAATGTGGGTGGTGTACGGGTCGGATCGGATGCGCCTGTTGTGGTGCAGTCCATGACGAATACGGACACGGCCGACATCGAGAGCACGGTTCAACAGGTCGCGGCACTGGCACGCGCTGGATCGGAGATGGTGCGGATCACGGTGAACAACGACGAGGCGGCGAAGGCGGTTCCGTACATCGTGGACAGGCTCGCGGCGAAGGGGTGGACGACGCCGATCATCGGGGACTTCCACTACAACGGGCACCTGCTGCTCCGGAAGTATCCAGAGTGCGCGAGGTCGCTGGCGAAGTACAGGATCAATCCGGGGAATGTATCGATCGGTCGGAAGGACGACGACAACTTCCGGACGATGGTGGAGTGCGCGGTCGATAACCAGAAGCCAGTTCGGATCGGGGTGAACTGGGGGTCGCTTGACCAGGCGCTTTTGACGAAGATGATGGATGAGAACTCCAGGGCGGCGGTGCCCCTTGAGGCTCGGGACGTGATGATGGAGGCGATGGTGGTGTCGGCTCTGGACAATGCGGCGGCGGCGGAGAGGTATGGGCTGCGGCGCGACCAGATCATCCTGAGTGCGAAGGTTTCGGGGGTGCGGGATCTGATCGACGTCTACACCGAGCTCGCCCGGCGCTGCGATTATGCTCTGCATCTTGGGTTGACGGAGGCGGGGATGGGGATGAAGGGGGTGGTGGCCTCTACGGCGGGTCTGAGTCCGCTGCTGCTCGGTGGGATCGGGGATACGATCCGGGTGAGCCTGACGCCTACGCCGGGCGGGGATCGGTCGGAGGAGGTGCGGTGCGGGCAGCAGATCCTGCAGTCGCTGGGGATCCGGAGCTTTATGCCGCAGGTGACGAGCTGCCCGGGGTGTGGGCGGACGACGTCGACCTACTTCCAGGAGCTGGCGGAGCGGATCCAGAACTACCTGGTGGAGCAGATGCCTGAGTGGAAGAAGCAGTATGCGGGCGTTGAGGAGCTGAAGCTGGCGGTGATGGGGTGCATCGTGAATGGGCCGGGCGAGTCGAAGCATGCCAACATCGGCATCTCGCTGCCGGGGACGTTTGAGGAGCCTAAGGCGCCGGTGTACGTGGATGGGAAGCTGTTCACGACGCTGAAGGGTGACCGGATCGTCGAGGAGTTTCAGGTCATCCTGGACGAGTATGTGGACAAGCGATACGGGCGGGCGCTGGTCGAGGTTTAGAGCGGGCGGGCTCTGAGCTCCGCAAGGCCTTCCGGGGTACCCTCCCCCCCCGTACTTCTGCTGCAAAGTCTTCCATTGACGGGCGTTAGCTTGGGGGTACATGTGTGGACTCCCCCGGTGACGCGGGGTGAGTACCAGATCTTCCAGATAGCGGGCGGTGCGATATAAGGCTACGTCCAGTTTAGCCCGTCGGGGCGGGTGGTTGCGCCATCCTGTTCCCTTGCTAAGTCGCTTCCCTGCTTGTGTTTGCAGGAGGTCGGCGACTTCGGGGGCTTGACAGCCTGGCCCGCTTACCAGAGTTTGCCGGCATTCTTTCGGAGCTCTTCGAGAGGGTAGAAGGTGCCGCGCCACTCCACGCCGCCTCGGCTGAGCGTCACCGCGGTTGAGCGGAGGAGGGAGTAGAGGAAGAGCGTGGTGGCGACGGGGAAGGCGAGGAAGGTGGTGGTGGGGATGCCGCTGAACTGGCCGGTGGTGCGGTACATGGAGACGATGGCGACGAGGGTCAGGAGGCAGGGGATGCGGGTGGGTGTCCAGAAGAGACCGGCGAAGGGACCGATGCAGACCAGGGTGAGCCAGCAGCATACGAGCAGAGGCAGAGCGGTTTGAAAGCGGAAGACCGCGAAGAGGTTCTTTGTCATGCCGCGGAGGATGCCGCGGGCTCCGACGGCCCAGTGGATGCGCACGTAGTTGGGCGCGAAGGCGCAGCGTTGGCGGAGGCGGGCGGTTTTGACGCTGCGGGCGAGGGTGAGGTCGTCGAGGATCTCCATGCGAATGCTTTCGAATCCGCCCAGCTGGTTGTAGGCGGAGGTGCGGATGAGGTTGAAGGCGCCGATACCGACGGCGTCGCGGGTGCGGGGGTCGGAGACGCGCCAGAGACGTGTGGCCCAGAGGCCGAGGACCTGGAGGAAGCCCATGACGACGCCTTCGGGTACGGAGCGGATGATGGTGGTGGGGAGGGTGACGAAGTGGTCGGCGTGTTGCTGTTCGGCGGCGGCGAGCGAGCGGCGGATGGCCTGCGGGTGGAAGAGGATGTCGCCGTCGGTGAAGAGGAGCCAGGCGGGGGAGTGGACGGCGATGGCGTGGCGCGCGGCAAGGGCCATGGCGTGGGTTTTGCCGAGCCAGCCAGGGGGGAGTGCGGTGATGTGAAGTGCGGTGAGGCGCCGCGGGTTGCCGGAGGCGAGCTCGTCGAGGATGGCGCCGGTCGCGTCGGTGGAACGGTCGTCGATGGCGAGGATGTGGAGGCTTGGGTAGTCCTGGGCGAGAAGGGACTCGATGCAGGCGCGGATGGAGGCTTGCTCGTTGCAGGCGGGGACGATGACGGTGAGGTTGGGTGTGCCGGGCGGTTGCGCGTCGAAGACGGGGTGGGTGAGGACGGGGATCCTGCGGAGGCCGAGGGCGGAGGAGATGGCCTTCCAGAGCCAGGCGGCGGTGATGAGCCAGGCGAGGATCTGGAGGGCGAGATGGAAGGGGGGAGGCACTTGCTATGCCCGAAGGATAGATGCTTTTGGGCTGATGGGGCAGGCGGACGGCTGTTTGGCTTGCGCCGGAGCGCGCAGGCTTGACGCGATTTTTGATGGAGCCTTTCTGAAGGCCAGGTTTCCGGCGACGAGGAGCGTTATCACCTACCGCTTTGAGACAGGTCAGAGCTCTGGTGCGGTCACTTCCCTGCTACGAACCGCGATCTTTTTGCCTTCCGCCGTCGTAAGCCAGGGAGGCACAACGAAGGTCCTCTCAAACAAAGATAAATGAGTTCTTGTGAGGAATCGGTAGCACCGCCCCGGAGCCAATGTGTCCGACCAGCAGCGATGTCCGGTAAACCTCTTGACAACCAATAACCATCGGGTTATGGTTTTTTTGTCCATGAGGGCAGAGCGTGCAAACTCGGTGTTTCGGGCTCTGGCGGACCCTACACGACGGGCGATTCTTGCTGAACTGTCGAGCAAGGGTGAACAGACGGTGCATGCGTTGACGAGCTTTGCTGGGGTTTCGCAACCCGCAGTTTCCAAGCACCTTTCGGTCCTGAAGCGGGCCAGGTTGGTGCGGAATCGGCGCGATGGGCGGGAGACGCACTACAAGGCCCAGCCTGAGGCGCTGGAGCCGGTGGTGCAGTGGCTTCGTGACTACGGCGTTTTCTGGAAGGATCGCTTCGATCGACTTGAATCTTTGTTGGAAAGGATGGACCCATGAACCCATCGGAGGAGCAGACCCGCAGCGTTGTGATTGAGAAGACCTTTGCGCATGCGCCTGAGAAGCTGTGGCGTGCCCTCACTGAGCCTGCCCTCTTGACGCAGTGGCTTCTGAGCAACAACTTTCTGCCGGAGATCGGGCGAGAGTTTCAGTTCAGGAATGAGCCGGTAGGAGGCTGGGACGGAGTCGTTGACTGCAAGGTTCTTGCGCTCGATCCGCTACAACGTCTCGCTTATTCATGGAGCGCCTTCGGTCATGAAAGCACAGTCGAGTTCACGCTTACGCCAAACGAGGGCGGCACGCGTCTTCGCATGGAACACTCGGGCTTCCGGGCCAATCAGGAAGCTGCTTACCAGGGCGCCCAGTACGGCTGGCGAAGGTTCCTTGGAAATCTCGAACGGCTACTCGATGAGGAGGCCCAATGACGAAGTCAAGGACAGTGGTGATTACGTTTTGGATCGTGACTGCGCTGTTCTGCATAGAGATGATCTTCACTGCATACTGGGAGTGGTTCACTCCAGCAGGCAGCGCAGGCGTTTGCGCGTCTTGGTTTTCCGGCAGCGTCATTCCGTGTGGAACTTTCGGTGGCAAAGATGCTGGGCGTATTAGCGCTTTGAGACGGTCAGAGCTCTGGTGCGGCCACTTCCCTGCTACGGGAGCTGAGGAACCATTCGGTTGACGATCTTGGGTTAACTTCCGACCATGCGACACATCGGTACTGATCCGCCCCCACGTTCGAGTAGCCGACATCCGGGAGTTTCCTAGCCTTGGGGTGGGGGACCGAGCAGTTGAGAGTTGTATTTCTGATACACAGCTGCCAACTCGGCGAGGAATTCAGTGCTCCCATACGGGAGGCGGCGAACGATCGTCTCGAGATCGGCGAAGAAGCGCTCGAAGCCTGCGGGTTCTCCTGAAACCAGAAATCGCACCGGTTTCTTCGTGCGGTTTCCGAGCGCGTGTGCTACTCCCCGAGGCGCGACTGCGAGCGCGCCGGTGGGCAAGTCTTTCCAGCCATTGTCCAGCCACACAGAAAGAAGGCCTTCGAGGACGTAAATCTGTTCGTCCGCGCTGAAATGAACGTGCAGCGAGGTCTTTCGCCCGGGATCCGACAGAAAACTGCCAAGCCACCACCTACCGCGAGACTGCTCCGAGCCCACCAGAACGCAAGTTCGGCCATGTCCCGTGTCGTACACGCGTGCGCTTTCCGGAAGAACAACGAGTGGCTTGCCAACTGCCGCACCATTCAGCTCAGGCGATAGACCGGCCAGAGGTGCAAGCCCGGCAATGGCTACGAATTTGCGCCTGTTCATGTTTTTTAGGGTTCAGCAAAACCATAGATTTACATTCTGATGGTAGGCCATTCTAGCGCGTTGATTGACGCCGGAGGTCAGCTGGATAGGACGTAGTCTGTTGTATCGAGTGCGATTGGGCCTGGATCACGGTCCGTTCGGAAGTGATTCGAGATTATCCCCATGAACGGCGTTCTGTTGAGCAATCCTGCGCGAATTCGGATCGGCTGCGGTGAGGCTTGGTTCCTTCGGCGCGTTTCAGGCGGGCTTTCGGATTGCGCTGGGCTCCGCTTAGGGTGACGGGATTTCAGGCTCTCGGTGTGTGTCAGGCGGAGGCGGTCTGGGCGCTGATGTGGAGGGGTGGGGCGTAGCGGGCGCCGAGGAAGAAGATGGCGGAGGCGATGAGCAGGGTGATGAGGGTGGAGCCGAGGCCGACGGCGAGGTTGGAGTGGTCGCTGACGGCGCCGATGATGCGGGGGGAGATGGCGTCGCCGAGGGCGTGGATGAGGAAGAGCTGGCCGGCGAGGGCGGTGGCGCGGATCTCGGGGCGGACGGCGTTGACGGTGGCGGCGTTGACGGGGCCGGTGCCGAGGAAGATGAAGAAGATGGCGAGGGCGAGCGACGGGAGGGTGAAGGCACGGGTGCGAGGAGTGGGGCCGAAGAAGCAGAGCGAGGGCGGGCGGGACGGCGAGCAGGGCTGCCGATGGCGGGGACGAGGTAGAGGGCGCTTGGCGAGTTGGTGCGGAGACCAGCGCTGGGCGATGAAGCCGCCGATGACGGTGCCGGCGAGGCCGGCGACGACGGTGATGGCTCCCATGAGGAAGGCGGCGGAGGTTTGGGAGCGGCCGTCGACGCGCTGGAGGAAGGAGGGCATCCAGCCAGGAGATGCCGCCGAGCGAGAAGGTGACGGCGGCGTATGCCGAGGATGGAGGCAGAGGTAGGCGGGGTTGTTGGAGGAGGGAGAGGACGGTTCCTTTTTCGAGCTGCGCCTTGCTCGTGGCGGGTGCTGGCGCCGCGTGCGGGCTCCTGCATGAAGAAGGCGATGAGGAGGGCGATGAGGATGCCGGGGATGGCGGAGACGATGAAGGAGATGCGCCAGCCGAAGTGCTCGCCGACGGTGCCGCCGACGAGGTAGCCGAGGGCGGCGCCGACGGGGATGGCGATGTTGAAGATGGTGAGGACGCGGTTGCGCTGATCTTCGGGGTAGAAGTCGGCGAGCAGGGCGGGGGCGAAGATGCCGAAGGTGGCCTCGCCGATGCCGAGGGCGGCGTGGCGGAGGTTGAGCGAGTCGTAGGAGTGGACGGAGGCGGTGAAGAGGTTGACGGCGCACCAGAAGAGGGCGGCGACGACGATCATGGGTTTGCGGGGGAAGCGGTCGCCGAGCCAGCCGGTGATGGGCGAGGCGGCATGTAGGCGAGCATGAACCAGAGGGTGAGCGAGCCGATCTGGCGCGTCGGAGATGTGGAACTCGTGTTTGACCTGCTCCTGGACGCCGGGGAGGATGTAGCGGTCGATGTAGTTGACGAAGTTGAGGGCGGTGAGGAGGACGAGGGCGGTGGTGGCTCCGGCGACGGAGGGCGTGGCGGAGGCGGGGGTTTGCGTGCGGAGGCCATGTGGGCGTGAACGGCTCTAGGAGATGCGAGGGCCTGTGGAGTCTTCGGGACGGGGGTAGAAGGCTTCGACGACGGTGGAGATGCCGCCGCGGGGGCGGAAGTCACCCTTGACGAGCGCCCAGACGGGGTCGGTGGCTTTGACGATGTCGTTGAGGACCTGGTTGACGATGTTTTCCTGGAAGATGCCGAGGTTGCGGTAGCAGAAGAGGTATTCCTTGAGGGATTTCAGCTCGAGGCAGAGCTCGCGGGGCATGTAGCGGATGGTGATCACGCCGAAGTCGGGGAGGCTGGTTTTGGGGCAGACGCTGGTGAACTCGGGATCGTCGATGAGGATCTCGTAGGACTGGAACTGGTTCTGCCAGGTGTCGATGGGGGGAAAGGTGGCGTCGAGGCCGGAGGCGGCGTGGTCGTCGGTGTAGCCGGTGTTCTGGGTGGGCATGGATCTAGTTTATCGCGGGAAAGGGTGCGTGCGACCGCGTGGACCGCGCTCCGGGCGGGCAGCTCGGAGGCGTTGTCCCCTCCTGGGTCGTCCTCAGGGACGCGCTATTTGGTGCGGTCGAAGATTGCTTTTGAGTGCCCGTCGGATCCGTCCCGTGCCTTTGAAGGAGAGCGTCATGGTGATGCTCTTGCCATCCGGGGACAGGCTGAGTTGGGCGTCGCTGGTGGTGCCGTCGGCGTCAACGAAGTGACCCATGCCGCCGGGGGTGAAGCTGGCTCGATCTTTCGAACCCAGGAGCGGGCGGAGCGTGCCATCCTCCGGACCGTCGTAACCACTGGATACCGTTTTGCCGTTCGCGTCGGTCCAGACAGCGCGGTAGCTCAGCTTCTCAGGCGTATCGCTAAGGAAGGTGAGGGTGTATGAGGTGAGTTGGGATAGGGGGCCTGCCGGGTCAGACTTCGCGGCATTCAGCTTCCAGGTGCTGGGTGTCGGCACGTGAACCTGTTGCGCGGCAGCGGACAGGGTTGCAAGGGCCAGGATACAGTGCGTGATGAACCGCGTTGGCAGCATGTGCCTCCTCCGAAGGGGCCCGGTTTCGCGAAGACCAAGCTAACGGATGGGTGCGATGGAGGCAAGGGGAATCCGCAAGGCGGTCCCGCTTAAGCGAGGCCGGATTGCGGACGCCCGATCAGTTCCTTTTGCCGAGGGTGGGGCGGTCGTCGCCGGAGTTGCCGGTGGGGTTGGCGGGGTCGTTGCCGCTGCCGCCGACGCGACGGAGGGTGGGCTTGTTGCCGTCCTTCTTGTCGTTGAGCTTGCGCTTGTTCTCGATGCGGGCGAGGCGGGTCTTGATGTCGTCGAACTCGGAGGTGGTGACGACGTAGTCCGGCCGCGCGGGCATGATGGTGGCGATCTCGACTTCGGAGTGCTCGATGCGATCGGGGGTCTGGGGGTGATCGCTGAAGGCCTTCGAGAGGGTGCCGGGCTTGTGCTTCTCGAGGGCGTCGAGCTTCTCGAAGAACTGGACGAAGGCCTGGGGGTCGTAGCCGGACTTGTACATGTACTGGAGGCCGAGCCAGTCGGCCTCGGACTCGAAGTTGCGGGAGAACTTGAGGAAGGTAAGGGGGACGGCGAGCTGCGAGGCCTCGTAGATGCCGTAGCCGGTCCAGGAGCCCTGGGTGAAGATGATGAGGGGAATCTGGCCCATCTGCATGTAGTTCATGCGGGTCATCTCGCGGGCGGCGTGGTGGGCGCAGACGTGGGCGGTCTCGTGGGCCATGACGCCGGCGAGCTCGGCCTCTTCGTCGGCGGCGAGGATGAGGCCGGAGTTGACGTAGAAGAAGCCGCCAGGGAGGGCCATGGCGTTGATCTCGTCGGAGTCGATGACCTTGATGGTGAAGGGGACCTTGCAGTCGGAGTTCTTGACGATGTTCTGGCCGACGCGGTTGACGTACTCGACGACGACGGGGTCGGTGACCATGTGGGCGGACTTCTCGATCTCCATCGAGTACTGCTTGCCGGTGCCGATCTCCCAGTTGGTGGAGTAGAAGTTGCCCATGCCGCGGCCGCCGATGTTGCGGTTGCCGATGGCGTCGACGTCGTCTTCGGAGCCCTTCTTGATCTTGCGGGTCGAGGTTCTCGCCGGGGGACGGGAGGGAGTCTGACTTGTTCTTTTTGGCGACGGAGTCGCGTGCGGCCTTGTCTTCGGCCGGGGTGGGCGGCGTGCTTGGGCCGGGATCGTTGGTGACGGGGGGCAAGGATGTCGGATTCTGGGAGCTCGGGATCTGGGAAGGATTTCGGAGGGGTTCTGTCCGACCGGTGTCTGGGCGGGGATGGTGGTTGGGGTCTGCTGCGCGAGAAGGGTGGTGGAGAGGGTAAGCGTAGCGGCTAGGCCGAGATGCGCGAGCTGACGCATGGGAGGATCTCCTTGGAGCCGCTTCCCTGCTGCGGGCGCAACTCCCCAGTACGTTTGACTTAGTATGCGCCTGTTGGTGAGCTTTGGGTATGGGACGGGCAGGGCGCGGGAGCGCAGGAGTTCGCGGGTGCTGGCTGCTGAGCTACCAGGTGTTGTAGGAGGTGCCGTCGGACGGCGAGCATCTGGGCGCCGGAGTGGACATCGCCGATGCCGGTGTCGGTCTGGTCGAGGCTCTGGAGGGCGTCGGTCTGGACGGGCTGCCAGGTGTCGGAGCGATGGGTGAAGGGGTCGACGGGCATGACCTTGAGGTAGCCGGCCTGGACGAGGTCGTCGAGGGTCTGGGGGGCCTTCTGCTTGTCGATGGTGTAGGAGTCGATGGCCGAGCGGAGGGTGTGGAGGTCTTCCTTGAGGACGGCTTCGCGGGCGTTGCGGACGTTGTGGACGTAGGCCGGGACGGCGATGGCGGCGAGGAGGCCGATGATGACCATGACGATCATCAGCTCGATGAGGGTGAAGCCGGCTGCTGGGCGGTGCGTGGGTGCGGGGGTTCGCTGGACGAGAAACGCGATCCTGCCGCCTGGAGGCGAAGCGAGCGAGAAGCGAGATGGAGGGTTGGCTACCATGTGGCGTACTTTGTGCCGTCGAGGGCGGTGCCGGTGCTTTTGGAGTGGACGTCGAAGACGTTCTGGCCGCCGAAGGAGTCGGAGTCCGGGTCGTCCTGGTTGGAGCGCAGGGCCCATTCGGCGGAGTTGGTCATGGGGTCGATGGGGATCTTGCGGAGGAAGCGGACTTTCTTTGTCTGGACATCGACGCCGTCGACGAGGGTCTGGAGGTCGGGGGGGTAGTTCATGCTGTCGGCCTTGGTCTGGAAGGCTCCTTTTTCGGCGGCGTCCCGGTACCGGTCGATGGCGTCGCGCATCTCCCACAGGTCGCGGCGGAGCTCCCGTTCTTTTTCGCGGCGGATCTGAAAGCGGGCGACGGGAACGGCGGCGGCGGCGAGGATGGCGATGATGGCGATGGTGATGATGAGCTCGATGAGAGTGACGCCGGCCTCGGGGCGAAAGGGGATCCCTGTGCGGAGCGCGCGAGTTGCCGGGGTGCGCACAGCGCGTCGGGCGACGCTGGGCGTGACGGGTTCGAAGGACGTTCGGGGTTGCGAGCATGCGGGGCTCACTTGATGTGGACGACCGCCGGTGTTCCAACGGCGGGGATGCTGGTCTGGGCGCTGTTTTTGGCGCCGACCCTGGGAAGGGCGAGGGTGGAGTCGCCGGGGGCAATGGCCTTGAAGGTGAGGATGCAGACGGCACCCTGACCGGCGATGCCGGGGGCTCCGGGCGGACGGGCGGCGGAGATGGTGACGAGACCGTTGCCCTCGTCGCGGTGAACGACGGCGACGGCCTGGCCATCGCGGCCAGGAGGTCGCCGGAGTCGACGTTGACGAGTTGGAGGACCGCCGGGTTGAACTGGAGCTGGAGAGGAACGGAGTAGAGATCGCGTGCGCCGGCGGCCATGACGGCGACCTGGAAGGTGGTGCCGACGACCTGGTTCGAGTCGGGCGGGACGACGGAGAGGCTGACGGGAGCCGGCAGCGGCCGGGGCTGCGGGAGCTGGGCGGCAGGGTCCGAGGTGTGGGCGCCGGTTCGGGGCGCCGGTGGTGGCGTCTGGTTGGGCATTTGGGCCTGCTGGCTGAGCTGGCCGACCATGGAGGAGGCGGCGACGGCGGCGGTGGTGCTTCCGTTGGCCGGGCGCGGGCGCGGGATGATGGGGACGTTGAAGTCGGCGTTGGGGTCCTGGCGGAGCTCGATGGACTGACCGGTGCCGGTATCGATGGCGCGGGTGTTGAGGCGCGTGAGGACGGACTCGCGGACGATGTGCGGGATCAGGATGAAGATGATCTCGTCCTGGGCGGTCTCCTTGTTCTGAGTGGAGAAGAAGTACTTGAGGAAGGGGATCTCGCCGAGGCCGGGGGTTCCGTTGACGCCGCGGGTGTCCTGCTTGGAGAAGATGCCGGCGAGGATGGTGGGCTCACCCTCTTTGAGCTGGATGACCTGCTCGCTCGAGCGCTGGGAGATGATGGGCTCGGTGACGCCGGAGATGGTCTGGTCACCGTTGTGGGTGAGGACCTCGATCTTGGTCTTGAGGGAGACCTCGCGGTTGTAGTGGACCGTGGGCGTCATGTCGATGTTGACGCCGATGTCGAGGTAGGTGAACTGGGTCTGGACGCCGATGGAGCCGACGCCGGTGGCGACGCCGGCGTTGTAGCTGCCGGTGGCGACGGGGATCTTGGAGCCGATCTTGAGGGTGGCGCGCTGGCCGTCGGTGGCGCGGATGCTGGGGTTCTGGAGGATGCGGGTGTCGGCGTCGGTGAGGAGCGCGTTGACGGTTCCGCCGGTGACGGAGACGGCGAAGTTGGTGGCGTTGAGGCTGCCGAGCTGGTTGAGGGTGAGATTGGTGCGGCTGGTCCCTGGTGCCCGTGCTTGTTCCGGTGCCGGTTCCGGTGCCCGTGCCGGTGCCGGTGCCGGTGCTGCTCCCGCTGGTGCTGGTGGTGGTGGTGGCGGTGGGCGTGAGGCCGAAGGACTGGGGGAGGGTGATGCCGAGGTTGCGGACCTTGTCGCGGTTGACCTCGAGTACGGCGACGTCGACGACGACCTCGGGCTTGGCGCGATCGAGATCGTTGAGAAGCTTTTGCGCGAGCAGGAGCTGGTCGGGGGTGGCGCGGAGGACGAAGGCGTTCTGGGTGGGGATGAGGGCGAGCTTGGCGGAGGGATCGAGGAGGTTGCGGAGGGCGGTGAAGATCTCGTTGGCGTCGTTCTGCTGGGCGGCGTTGGTGAGGTAGAAGGTCTGGACGGCGAGCTCGTCGAGGTCGGTGCGCTTGGTGCGGGTGTTCTGGGCGATGAAGATGGTGTTGGGGGTGATGGGCTTGTAGAAGGTGCCGGCGATGGTTCCGACGATGCGAAGGGCGTCGGAGAGCGAGACGTTGGTGAGATCGACGGGGATGCGGCGGGAGGTGTAGTCGGGGTCGAAGAGGACGTTGAGGCCGGCGACCTTGCCGATGGCGGTGTAGATGTTTTTGACGTCTTCGACGGAGTGGATGGTGATGGGGTCGGTGGAGACGGGCTGGAGGGCTACGGGACCGGCAACGGAGCCGAGGGCGGCGAGGGCGGCGTCGGCTGGGGCGATCTGGGCTCCTGGGGAGCCGGCAGCCTGAGGTGGGACGGAGGACGGTGCGCCGGGGGGAGGCGGCAGGGGGCGCGGCGCGTTTTGAAGCTGCTGCTGGATTTGCCGGATCTCCTGCTCGGCGGTCTCGTTTGAGGGGTCGATGCTGTGGGCGCGGATGAACTCGCTGAGGGCGCCGTTGAGATCGCCGTTCTGTCGAAGGACGCGGCCGCGATCGATGTGGGCGGCGCCGGCCTGAAAGCGCAGGCGCTCGTACCGGGCCTTGTAGCGGAGGTCCTCGGGCTTTTGGAGGTGGGCCTGGCGGAAGGCTTCATAGGCGGCGTCGTAGTCTTCGCGGGTCTCGGCGGCCTGGCCGCGCTTATCGAAGGCGCTGGCGGACTGCGCGGGCGCGGAGGATGCGAGGAGGGAGACGATAAGGGGGACGGACAGGACCCGGTGAAGGAGAGTGAATCGAGTGAGTTGGAGTGAGTGCCTGCGAGCCATTCTTCTTCCGTCAACGTCCTTTGCAGCGTGAGGGGTGTGGTGGGTGCAGGGGCACCCTTGAATCAGAGACTCTGGAAGGGTTCGGTGGACGGGCGGATTGGTCCCTCTGCGCTCGCGTGAGTATAGCATTCGTCAACGGGGAGAGCCTCTTGTGCGGAGCGCCTTTCGGAGTTGCCGCATGGCCCGGTCCAGACCTCTGAAAAGGAACCAGATGGGAAGCACCCGGATGTGGCTTAGACGGAGCCGACGCGCGGTGGGTGAGGGGCGGATGACCCGAAAGTTGCAGGGGCGATTTGCGTGTTAAAGTTAGAGGTTCTGATGCCTCGCTCCCTTTCCAATCCAACCGTCGCCAACGCACCGAAGCCGGTGGTGAAGCAGAAGGACCGCGACCCGGTTGCGGCGGGGATGCGCGATGCGGCGTTCAACCGTTCGGCGAGCTTCAACTACTTTCTGACGGACAGGTTCGAGGCGGGGGTTGCGCTGCGTGGGACCGAGGTGAAGTCGATCCGCGAGGGCAAGGCGAATCTGAAGGACGCCTATGGGCTGCTGAAGGACGGCGAGTGTTTTCTGCTGAACGCGCATATTGGGCCGTTTTCGCATGGGAACGCGATGAACCATGAGTCGCTGCGAACGCGGAGGCTGCTGCTGCACAAGGCTGAGGTCCGGAAGCTGGAGGCGGCGACGCGGCAGAAGGGGTTCACGCTGATCCCGGTGCGGCTTTACTTCCGGAATGGCCGGGTGAAGTGCGAGATTGCGCTGGCGAAGGGCAAGCAGGAGTGGGACAAGCGAGAGACGGAGCGGCGGCGCGAGGTGGACAAGGAGACCAAGGCGGCGGTCGCTCGGGGGCAACGGCGGTAGCTCTACGAAAGTTGCAGACCGGTGGTGCACTGAGGCGCAAAGAGGTCCATGTCTGCGCGTTACGATAGAGCTCTATGGATACGCGACTTCTGTTTCAGGATGTGGCGGGTTTGCACACGCCTTTGCTCGCGGTGTTTGCTGTTGACCTGGCAACGGTTGCAGGTGCGGACGCGATACCTACGCTGCTGACGACCTCGGATGCGGTGGCGGGGGCGGCGGAGCGCTTTCTGAAGGGCGGCGAGTTCAAGGCGGGGTTGGGCGAGACGCTGCTTCTGCATGCGCCGAGCGGTCTGAAGGCAGAGCGGCTGCTGCTGGTGGGGCTGGGCAAGGCGAAGATGCTGACTCCTGACCAGGTGCGGAAGGGAGCGGGGGCGGCGGTGCGATCAGCGAAGCCGCGCGGGTTGCGGGAGCTGGCGATTGCGTTTCCTGAGGACAAGGCTTTGAGCGACGAGCGTCTTGAGGAGCTGCCGTGCGAGCTGACGGCGCGGGCGCTGGTTGAGGGCGCGGAGCTGGCGGACGCCGACTACGACACGTACAAGAGCGACCGCAAGGACAGGTCGATCGCTGTGCTGTCGGTGGTCGCTCCGTCGCTCGAGAGGTCTGTGCAGGAGGAGATCCGGACGGGATTTGGAGAGGGGAAGATCGTGGCAGGGGCTCAGAACTTTGCACGTTCGCTGGTGAACGAGCCGGGCAATGTGCTGACGCCGACGGTGCTGGGCGAACGGACGGCGGCGATGTGCGCAAGGGTGGGGATCGGGTGCGAGGTGCACTCGACGGCGAAGATCAAGGAACTGAAGATGGGGGCATTCTGGTCGGTGTCGCAGGGGTCGCCGGAGCCGCCGGCGCTGATTGTGATGCGGTACGAGCCGGAGGGCGGGGTGGCCGATGGGTCGCCGGTGATGGGGCTGGTGGGCAAGGGGATTACGTTCGATACGGGCGGCATCTCGATCAAGCCGGCGGACGGCATGGAGAAGATGAAGTACGACATGGCGGGCGCGGGCGCGATGATCGGCGCGATGCAGGCGATTGCGGAGTTGAAGCCGAAGGTGCGGGTGATCGGGGTGATCTGCTCGGCGGAGAACATGCCGGACGGACAGGCGTTCAAGCCGGGCGACGTGGTGACGGCGATGTGCGGGAAGACGATCGAGATTGTGAATACGGATGCGGAGGGCCGGCTGGTGCTGGCGGACGGCCTGCACTATGCGAAGACGCTGGGGTGTACGCACCTGATCAATGCGGCGACGCTGACGGGAGCGATCGGGGTGGCGCTGGGGCAGGCTGAATGCGGGGCTGTTTTCGAACGATGATGAGACGTGGCGAAGTTTGACGGAGGGTTGAAGGCTTCGGGCGAGAAGTTCTGGCGGCTGCCCTGCACGGACGATTATGCGGACCAGATCAAGAGCTCGATTGCGGATATTCAGAATACGGGAATCACGCGGTATGGCGGGTCGATTACGGCGGCGATGTTTTTGAAGGAGTTTGCGGGGGAGACGCCGTGGATCCACCTGGATATCGCGGGAACGGCGTGGGATGACGAGGCAAAGCCGTGGCTGGCGAAGGGTCCGACGGGGATCGGGGTGCGGTCGATTCTGGAGTGGGTGCGGGCGTATTCCGCGTAGATCGGATTGGACTAGAGGTACTGTCCTGGGCACCGCTCATGCAGGCAGAGGGCGATGAGTGACTGAGCAGGGTCGATCCGTGCTGGGTCATCGCCCTGCTCAGCGTTGTTTGAGGTGTTGTGGCGGGGTCAGGCTGCGACTGCGGAGCGCTTTGAGCGCGGCAGCGCCGAACAGTTTGATGATCGCCTTGTTGAAGGCGGGGATGTCGCTCGGGGTTGCGGCTGGTGATCAGGCCGCGATCCTCGACGACCTCCTGGTCGACCCAGTTCGGCACCCGCGTTGCGGAGGTCGGTCCTGAGCGATGGCCAGGAGGTCATAGTGCGGCCCGCGACAGCATCGGCCTCAATCAGGATCCAGGGGCCGTGACAGATGGACGCCGATGGGCTTGTTCTGCTTCGACGAAGCTGCGGACGAAGCGAACCGCGTCCGCATCCATGCGGAGGAAGTCCGGGTTCATGACGCCGCCGGGGAGGACGAGGGCGTCGTAGTCGTGCGGGGTTCGCGTCGGCGAGTTTGCGATCAACCTTGAACTTGTCGCCCCACTTGGTGAGATCCCAGGCCTTGATCTTGCCACCGGATACGTGGGAGGCGGGAGAGATCAGGTGGGTTGTGGCACCGGCCTGATCGAGTGCTTTTCGGGGCTTGGTGAGTTCAACCTGCTCGACGCCTTCGGTGGCGAGGATGGCAATGCGTTTCCTTTGAGTGTGCGTTTGCTACCGAATAGACCCATGGGGAGAGACTCCTTCGGAGTTGGTTTCCGTGCTGCGCTGAGGGTAGGACGGGCAGCGGCGGTCGTAGCTGGATGCGTTCGTGGGCGAGCCTGATTGCAGATGGTCAGCGACGCGGAGATTGTCAGAGCGGCGCAGTGGGATCCGGACAGCACAGTTATGCGCGTGCGTCGTTACATGACGGGGGGAGCTTCGATGCCGAGGTAGCCGAGGGCGCGGGTGAGCTCGCGGGCGGCTACGGCGGCGGTGGCGAGGAGGAGGGTGCGGCGGGTGGGGTCGGTCTCGTTGAGGACGTGGTGGCGGTGGTAGAAGTTGTTGAACTGCTGGGCGAGCTGGAAGGCGTAGCGGGCGAGGATGGCGGGCTCGGCGGCGGCGATGCCCTGATCGATGACGGCGGTGAGGCGGGAGGCGAGGAGCCAGGTCTCCCAGATGCTGGTGCCGTGCTGGGCAGATTCGGCGGCGGAGATGAGGGGCTCGAGGATGGCCGGGTCGAGTGCGGCGAAGGCGCCGAGGGTGAGCTCGGGGGTGGTGTCGGCTTTGCGGAGGATGTTGGCGGCGCGGACGATGGCGTACTGGATGTAGGGGCCGGTCTCGCCCTCGAAGCTGAGCGCGTCGTGGAAGTCGAAGGCGATGACGGTGTTGCGGGTGAAGCGCAGCATGAAGTAGCGGAGGGCGCCGACGGCGATCTGGGTGGCGATGTGCGAGGCGCTCGGCGTCGGGGAGCTCGGGGTGGCGGGTGTCGACCTCGGAGCGGGCGGCGGCGATGAGCTGGTCGATGAGGTCGTCGGCCTTGACGCCGAAGCCTTTGCGGCCGCAGACCTCGATGTAAGGGCGCGGCGCGGTCTTCTTCGGAGACGGTGTAGCCGAGGTCGATGGCGCAGCGCGGGGTGAGGGCGACCATCTCGTAGGAGAAGTGGGTGTAGCGGTCGGCGGCGTCGGTGAAGCCCATGCCGCGGAGGGCGGCGACGACGTTGTTCTGCGGGTCGTTCTGGCGGGAGTCGATGACGTTGTAGATGGCGTCGGCGTGGCCGAAGGACGGGTGAGGGTCTTGCCGGCGGGGTCGGTGTCGGCGGTGGAGATCCAGCAGGTGTGGGTTGGCTGGCCGGTGGAGGATCGGTCGGCGACTGGAGGTACTCGTGGAATCTCGGTAGCCGAAGTCCTTGCCGGGGAGGAGGCCGAACTTCCAGAGGTGGTAGGCGATGTCCTTGCCGACGTAGGTGACGGTGCCGTTGGAGCGGACGATGACCTTGGCGTCTTCGTCGGGGCCGGTCGCTTCCCTGCTCGGCTGCGGCTTCGGCGGATTGCCGGCGCGGCGCATGACCCAGCAGCCCTTGTTTTTGCCCTCGGTTTCGAGGTAGAGGACGCCGCGATCGATCATGAGGGTGCGGGCGGCGTCCCAGAAGTGGAGGGACAGGATCTCGGTCTCGCGGGGGAGGAAGTCGTACTCGATGCCGAGGCGCTGCATGGTTTCGAGGTGGCGGCGGAGGACGGCGGTCGCGATGAGGTCGGCGATGGTCGGCGGTGTCGTTGCCGCCGTGCTTCGAGGGCGTGGAGGGTGTCGAGGCGGATCTGTTTGCGGGCGGCGAGCTGCGGCGGGGTCGGCGGTGTACCACTGGGAGACGCGGGCGTAGAGGTCCCAGCAGTAGTAGTCGATGCGCTGGTTGGTCTCGAGGAGCTCGGTGAGGAGCTCGCGGACGCTGGTCGAGGTCTCTGCCGTTCGAGGTGGACGAGGCCGACGACGACGTCGGCGACCTGGACGCCGGTGTTGTCGATGTAGTTCTGGACGCCGATCTCGTAGCCGGACTTGTAGTTGTCCGGGCGGAGGAGGCGGGGAAGGTGTCGCCGAGGATGGCGTTGCGGAGGTGGCCGATGTGGGCGGCCTTGTTGGGGTTGATGCTGGTGTGCTCGATGAGGCGGAAGCCGGGGCCGCCGACGTCGGCGTGGCGGTCGTGCGGCGATGTCGCGGACGGCGGCGGCGCGGTCGAAGCGGATGTTGAGGTAGCCGGCGCCGGCGACCTCGACGGACTGCGACGCCGGGGAGGCGGCCGGCGGCGATGAGTCGGTCGAGGTGCTGGACGAGCTCCGCGGCGATGACGCGGGGGGCCTTGCGGAGGCGCTTGGCGAGCTCGAAGGCGATGGGCAGTGGCGAGTTCGCCGAGGGCGATGTCGGGCGGCTGCTCGATGGCGATGTGCGGGAGCGTGAGGTTGTAGCTTCGGCGAGGATGGCCTGGATGGCGGCGACGAGGGTCTGCTGGATTGTGCGATACATGCTTGGGCGATCACCGGCTTGGAGAGTTGGGTGGGTTCGGTTTACTCAGAGGTTTCGTGACCAGCCGAGCCTGCTGGCGAACGCGGGTGGGTGGGTGAAGACCGGGTTCCCTCGCTGGAATCGAGAGGACAGCGAAGGAATGGGTGCTGTTGGCTGCTATACGCGGTTTCGGAGCTGCCCTGTGCTAGTGCGTGGTCAGGGAAGTTCTGTGGGAAGCTCGTGGATGTCTTCGAGCAGGGGCTTGTGGGGGAGGGTGTGGAAGCGGTGCCAGAGGAAGAGAGCGCCGCCGACGCCGGTGACGGAGATGAGCAGCCAGGCGTGGAGGGCGAGGCCGAAGAGGGCGGCCTGCCCGAGGTTGGCTCCGTGGCTGGAGAGGGAGGTCTTGACGGCCCACTCGAAGGTGCCGATGGCGCCGGGCGAGCTGGGGATGAGATAGGAGAGGTTGGCGACGGAGACGGCCTGCCAGGGGCCGATGCGGTCGACCTCGAGGCCGATGAGGTAGGCGGCGGAGACGAAGATCATGCCCTCGCAGAACCAGATGACGGCGGACTGGATGAGCAGAAGGAGGGAGCCGGCGACGCCGATCTGCCGGATGCAGTCGAGGGCGAGGGTGAGCCAGTGCTCGACCTTGGCGATGATGGGCTGCGAGGAAGGCTGTCGAAGAGCGAGCGGAGGGGGCGCTCGAGGGTGCGGGCTCCGAGAAGGAGGACGAGCAGGCCGATGGTGGAGATGGCGAGGAGCGACTCGGCCAGGATGCGGGAGTGATGCGAGACGTTGGGGCCCATGAAGCGGACGAAGAGCAGGACGAGGATGAAGATGTCGAGGAGTTTTTCGAGGATGACGGTGGAGAGGAGGACGGAGGGGCTGGCGCCGATGTCGCCGGCGTAGGTGAAGACGCGCATGACGTCGCCGATGCGGAGCGGGAGGATGTTGTTGGCGGCGAGCGAGGTCATGAGGACGCGGGCGCAGACCGGGAAGCGGGCGCCGGTGGGGCGGAGCATGCGGGTCCAACGGACGCAGCGCAGGGTGTAGCTGGCGGCGGTGAAGGCGAGCACGCCGAGCAGCCAGGCAGGGTGCACGAAGCGGAGGGCGAGGATCTGGGCGAAGGAGATTCCCTGGAAGGTGTACCAGAGAAAGAAGGCACTGATGAGGAGGCCGGGAAGGGTCTTGAGGAGGCTGCGACCACGCGATCGCGCTCATGCAGGAGGGCTGCCTGGTTCGAGGGGCACTGCCGATAGAAGAGGGAGCATGCCCTTCCATTGTAGCGTCCATGGCCTAAGACGAGGCGGAGGAGAAGCCTGGAAGGGGGAGACTGCGCGGACGACGCCGAGGCGACGAGAGCACGAACAGGGATCGTCGCCCCCCGGCTATGTGACGCGGATTGAGGTATCAGTTCGCGGCGGAGGTGGTCTTTTCTTCTGCCGGGGCTGCTGGACTTTGAGAACGATGCTCTGCTGATCCTTGGCTTCCATGCCGGAGTAGAAGGTGCGGAGTCCGGTGTACTCCTTGGCGGCGAAGATGACCTCACCGAGGACGTAGTTTCTGCGGATGGTGATGCTGGCGGGAGCGGACTCGGCGGTGAGAGTTGTAGGCGGCGAACGTTCTCGAATTCGAGCTTGCTGCCGGCGGGGAGAGACTCGACCAGGAAGTCCTTGGGAAGGCTGATCCGGATGGCATCCTGCACGATGTGGCCGTACTCGAAGTAGATGCCGATGTCACGTTTTTCGTGCGGGAAGGCGGTTCGGGTGTTTGCTTCGAAGAGGTCGCCGGGAAGGATCAGGCGCTTGCCTGTTGCGGAGCCGAGCACTCCTTTGACGTCGTAGATGACGGACAAGGGCTGCTCGTAGTCGGTGAGCTGCTCGATGCCGGTGAGCTTGATCTCCAGCCCGTGGGAAGCAAACTCCTCCATGCTGGTGCGGAGATCGCGGCGGAGGCTTTCGTCATCGCCTTCGAGCGAGACCTGCCGCCATTGGAGTGCGGGAGCGCCGGTGTAGGTCATCTTGACGGTGCCCGAGACGTGCCGTCCTCCTCCATGTTGAGGTTGGCGACGCGCTGGATGCGGGTGTCGGTGTAGCGCTCGATGGGGGTCGTGGGCGATGGCGGATCCACCGTCGGCCTGGCGGATCCCGGAGGACATGGTGTGCTTCCACGCGAGGTGGCCGTAGGAGCAGAAGCTCGAACCGGGATCGAAGAACCGATCCTTGCCGTCGACGTTGACGATGGCGATGTCGTCATCGAGCTGCGAGAAGCTGAGGTAGGTCGGGAAGAAGATGTGCTGGCTGCGATCGGCGACGGACATGAGGTAGGCCTTGATGCCGGCGGCGCGGGCCATGGCGACGAAGAGCTCGGTGAGTTGGTCGTCGGTGCCGCGCTTGCGATTCCAGATGTCGTCGGTGGACTTGATTTCGCCGAGGCCCTGGGATTTCTCTTCGGCTCCGGAGTGATTGCGGGTGAAGTCGGTGTTCTCGAGCTTCTGGACGGCGGCGTAGATCTTGCGCAGCTTCTGCTCGGGGGTGTCGGAGGGGAGGACAAGCTCATTGACGGCGGCGTTGACGGCTCCGCCGGGGCCGATGAACTTGTCGCGCTTCTTGGCCCAGTACTTCCCTTCCTCTTCCAGTACTCGTCGGTGCGTGCGGTAGGCGGAGTAGTAGAAGAGGACGCGGTAGCTGAAGGTGGAGATGGGCGGCATGTAGTCTTCGTGCGGCGAGGGAGGGATGTCGTGCACGGAGAGCTCGAGGACGGTCTGCTGTGCCTGCCGGGGTAGGCGGTTTCTTTGACCTTGGTGTCGGCGGGAAGGATGGGCGTCCAGGCGATGGTGGTGGTCAGCTGTCCGCGCTCGTCGCTTGAGACGAGCTGCCTGCCGGTGGGCTTCCAGAGATAGTGGGCGTTGCGGGTGTAGAGATCGGACTGGATGTACCACTGGGGCGGGACGAAGTAGTTGTCGTCGTAGCGCAGCTTGTAGCGGTACTCGATGATGCTGCCGACCTGGACGTCGGGCATGGTGAAGACCTTGGCCATGTACGGTAGCCCTGGCCCTTCTCGATGAGCTTCTCGTAGGGCTTGCCGGTGAAGGGGATGATCGTGCCGTCGGGGTGGATGGTGCGGCCGGCGATGTCGCCGATCGATGAAGGCTGCGGGCGCCTCCGGCGGCGTACTTGAGCTCGACGTCTGCCGTATTTCTTGCCGCCTTCGGTGAGGACCTTGAGGCGGACGTAGATGCTGCACATGTGGAGGTTGTCGTCGGTGATCTCTTCGCGGAAGAGGTAGACGGCAGGTGCGCCGGGGACCTCTGGCTGCGAGGTCATGGAGAGCTCTTCGGGGGTGGGCGCGCGTCCACTGTCGGCGCGGGCAGGGGCTGAGAGGGCAGCGAGCATGAAGAGCGGAAGTGAGGAACGGCAGCAGAGAGCAGGACAGGTTGTGACATTGAGCAGCATGGATGGATCCTTCGGGTGCGTGTCGCGTGCTGGAGATGGCGACGTGGCTGGGGTTCGGACTACTGCTTTTTGAGGACGGCGGTGCTTTGCTCGTCGGCGGCGATGACGCCGGCGAGCTTCTGGACGTCGGCGTAGCGATCGGCGGGAAGAGAGACCTGGCGGACGGTGTAGGTGCGGGTGTAGTGGAGGATGTTGTCGTGGAGCTTTGCTGGAGCTCTCGTAGGAGGCGAAGCCGAGGTCGAGCTTGACCGGGTCGGGCATCTCGTCGACGGTGTAGCCGGCGGGCAGCTCGATGGTGAAGTCGTCGGTCGACTGCATGGTTTCGTCGAGGTCGATGGGGACGTGACGCGGCTTGCGATCGAGCGTGGAGGCCCTCGCTGCCGAGGACGCGCGGGCGGACCATCAGCAGCGGGCCCATGGACCTGGCGAAGCGGTCGGCGGTGAGGGTGTAGGTGGTGGTCAGGTCCTTGTTGAGCGCGTCGGCGTTTTCGATCTTGACGTCGGAGACGGTGAAGGCGGGGAAGTCCTGCGCGAGCACGTGGTCGAGGAACTCGCTCTGCTCCTTTGCGTCGCCGGTGGTGTAGAGGTCGCGGCGGCGCTCGGAGAGGTCGCCGAAGCGTTTCTCGGTGACGGTGCCCTTGAGCGAGCCGTCGGGCTGGAGGTGGAAGGTGGCGGTGCGGTGGATGGTGTTGAGCTCCGGGGCGAGGATGGGGAGCTGGATGATCTCGGTCTGCGCGCCTTCCATGAGGACGCCGTAGCTGCCCTGGAGGTTGTGCTCGAGCTGGCCGAAGGCGGTCTTCTCCCAGGTGGGATCGAAGATGAGGTAGCGGCGGCCGGATCTGGCGGTGACGACGCTGCGGAGCTTCGGGCGAGTTGTAGCCGTTGGGGATCTCGATGGCGGCGATCATGTGGTTGCCGACGATGGAGGGCGCGTCGGGATCGACGACGCCGCGCCGGTGTCGACCATCATGAGCGCGGAGTGGACGCCGACGGTGGAGAGCATCGCGGAGAGCAGCGTGGCCTTGTCCTTGCAGTCGCCGTAGCGATTGCGGAAGATGTCGGCGGCGAAGTGGGGCTGGTAGCCGCCGATGCCCATCTCGATGACGAAGTAGCGGATCTGTTTCTGGACGAACTCGGCGATGGCCTCGGTCTTGTCGTAGAAGTCGGTCGTGCGCCGGCGAGTTCCGTGGCCTTGGCGGCGATCTCGGGGGTGGGGACGAGGCGGTCGCTGGAGAGGCGTCGTACCACTCGCCGATGCTCTGCCAGGTGCCGTCGGCGGCGAGCGGACGCGCCGGGCGCGGCGTAGTGGACGGTCATGCGGCCGGAGAGCGCGGCTTCGGAGGGCGTCATGGGGACACGGTCGAGATCGATGGCCGGGGATCTTGCTTCATCTCCCAGCGCCAGCGCCGTGCTCGAGGTCGGCGGGCTTGATCTCCGGCGTGGTGCGCCCAGACGGTGCCGTAGGTGAAGCCGGGGGGGAGCTCGAGGGTGAAGCTCTGGTTGAGGTGCGGGAGTGTCGCCCTGGAAGAACCAGGTCTTCTCGGTGAGGTAGGGGCGGATGCGCTGCTCGTACTCGTAGGCGACGACGCCGCCGGGATCGCGGCCGGGGGCGCGGGCGACGCTTGGCCTTGATGTCCACGTAGAAGTTGCCCTGGCCGGGGTAGCCGCATCTCGACGATCTCGTTGTCTTTGACGGCGTACTCGTGGCCGTCCGGGCCGATGCTCCAGACGTGGAGATTGAGGATCTTGGTGTCGTTGTCGAAGGGGACGAAGACGATGCCGGCGTCGCGGCCCTGGGGCGGAGGATCTTGACGACGTGGCGGCAGTGCTCGGTGGCGTGCCGTCCGGAGCGACGGTGTAGGTGGTGTCGTCGAGGAGGACGACGGCGTCGGTGTCGGCCGGGTAGGCGGGGATGGTCTGTGCGGCGGCGGAGCGGACCCAGTCGGGAACGCTGTCCGGTTTGGAGGCGTGGGCTGCCGCGGTTGCAGGAGAATGACAGAGAGGAAGGCGAGGCAGGAGACCTGCCCAGGAACCGTTGCAGAGAGCGCGCACGATCAAAACTCCCTCTGGCGCGAAAGTGACGTCGGCGGAGGCCCAGCGTTAGCTCGGAGACTGCGCTTGAATGCGCGAGTTATACGGCGATGGAAGGGCAGCGGAGTCAAGAGAAATCGCCACCGCGGGGAGGTACGCCGGTGGCGATTAAGTTGTAGAGCAGTGGTGCGAGGACGGGTGTGACCTACGGGACGCGGAGGGGGCGGAAGCCGGTGACCGGGAAGAGGCCGGTGGGGTAGTCCTCTGTGGGCTGCTGCGGCTTGAAGAGGTAGCGGACGAAGAAGCCGCCGGATGCGGTCTTGTAGTTGTTGGTGTTGTTGGCGGAGAGGAAGCCGCCGACGTACCAGTGGTCGGCGATGCGGTAGGCGCCTTCGGAGTTGAGCGCGTAGTTGAGGCCGGTGTTGCTGTTGAGCGGCGTACTGGGCGTTGTTGAAGCCGGTCTGGAGCGCGCGGTCGAGCGGGAAGTAAGGTGCGCGAGTCTTCCTGGAAGGTCTGGACGCCGACGGCTGCCGTTGATGGTGTAGTGGAAGTCGGACTTGTAGTAGCCGGTGTAGGTGACGGGGACGGAGGCGAGGAAGTAGACGTTGGGGCTGAAGTAGCCGCCGGGCCGTAGGTCATGCCGCGCTCGTTGTGGTCGTAGTGCATGGCGAAGAGGTTTCCGCCGACGTTGAGGGTGCCGTAGCCGGGCCAGCGGGCCACGCGGAAGTAGGCGCCCATGAGGCCTTCGTACTTGTTGTTGTCGAGGACGTGGTAGCCGGTGAGGGTGCCGCCGTCGGCGGAGATGTAGAGGCCGGACTTTTCGTCGCCGACGTCGATGCGAGCGCCGCCGGTGGTGGAGATGACGCCGCCCCAGATGTTGCCGGAGAAGACGCTGGTGACGGAGCCGGGATCGCGCAGGCCGGCGTAGGAGAGCTGGGTATCCTTGACGGTGTCGCGGTCGCCGAAGAGGGTGAAGTGGCTGCCGAGGTGGACCTGCGCGCGGGCGGTGATGTTGGAGACGAGGAAGTTGTAGGGGGTGTAGCCGGCGGCGAGGCTGATGTGGGCGCTGGTGAGCTGGATCTCGCCGCCGATGCCGCTTGAGAACTGCTGGGCGGGGGCGGTGAGTGACGTTGCCCGGAAGCGTGCCGAGGATGGGGACGGTGGTGGTCGAGTTCTGGAAGGTGGTGGTGTCGATGGTGCCGGAGTTCAGGAAGACGGGGCGTGGGACGACGGTGACGCGGAGGGATTTGCCGAGCACGGCGGACGCTTCGACGGGTGCTTCGATGTCGATGAGGCGGTCGAAGCCGGGGGTTCCGCTGCGGTAGCGGGCGGAGCCGGTGCCGCCGACCCAGGCGCTGTAGGAGGCTTCGAGGGAGGCGAGGTCGCGTTCGGTCTGCTCGCGCTGCGAGTTGTTGCCGGTGGGTACGGTGCCGCCGGAATCGTAGGAGCCGCGGAGGGGCGGAATATTCTTGGCGGCGAGGTCGGCGTCTGTGGGAGGTACGCCGAGGGGGGCAGCGGGGCCGATGGTGGGGTAGGGTTGCGAGCTGAGGGGCTGCGCGACGCTGGGGTAGCTGAGCGGCGCGGACGAGTGTGGGCGCGCTGCCCGGGAGCGGTGCGCTGGTGCCGTAGCTGGCGCGACGACGGGTGCTGCGCGGAGCGGAGCCGCTGCCGATGTCCGGCTGGGGGTACTGCTGGCCGCTGCTGTCGCCGGCCTGCCGGGGCTGGGGTGTGAACTGGGTGTTGCGGGTGTTGGCGTTCTGGGCGTTGGGCATGTAGCGCGCGGTGGGGAGGACGTCGGTGACCTCGCGCTGCGCGGGGCCGACCTGCGCGGTGTTGTCGCCGAGCTGGACGGGGACGGGCGTTGGGGTGAAGCCGGAGTTCAGGGTGGAAGGGACGTAGGGCACGTAGGGGCCGAAGGGCTCACGCTGGGCGACGGCGGCAGGTTGCGGGGTGTAGGGGGCGGCTTGGGTATCCGCTGTGGCGGGCAGAGCGGCGGGTGTGGAGGCTGGCGGGAAGAGCGGCGGGAGGCTGGCGGAGGCTTGGGGCTGGGGCGATGCGACGTCGAGCGGGGCCTGCGCGGAGCTGGCCTGTGGGACGTAGTCCTTGAGGGTCGAGCGGCTGCCGGTGCGGGTCTGGTTCAGGCGGTAGGAGGGGTTTGCCATGTAGGACGGAACGACACTGGTCGATCCGTTGTAGGCCGCCGGGCCGGCGGCTCCGGGAAGCTGGACGGGAGCCTGGCCGCTGATGTTGCCGAAGCTGGGCAGGTAGGGGCGGGCGGCTTCGGCGTTCTGAACTGCGGGGTCTGCCGCCGGTCTCGCCGCCGCTCGAAAGAAGCGAGGCGAGGTCCTGGGACTGGGTCGCGGAGGGGAGCCGGACGGCGGGTGTCGGGCTGGCTGAGCTCGGTGGCGAGCTCGGAGCCGGGGTCGCCGGGAGGAAGGGCGGCGAGCGAGGCGCGGAAGTAGTCGGCGGCGCGGCCGTTGTTGCCGCGGGCCTGTTCGAAGCGGGCGCCGAGGGTGAGCATCTGCGCGTCTTTGGGGTAGGCGTCCAGGCCGTAGCGGAGCCAGGCTTCGGCGTCCTTGTTGTCGCCAGAGGCGAGGGCGGCGCCGACCGCGGACTTGTAGTCGGAGGCTGTGGCGGCGGTCATGTCCTGCGCCTTGAAGATGAGGACGGCCTGCTTGGGGAAGGCCGGCGCGAGCGTATCCGGCCGCGAGGGCGCGAAGGACGCCGGGGTTTTCGGGGAAGGCCTTGGCGGCGGCGTTGAGGATGGCGAGCGAGCGCTTTTCGTTGCCGGTGGCGGCGGCCTGATTGGCGCGGCGGACGGCCCAGTTGGTCCAGATGGTCTGGACGGTGCGACGCTGTTCGTCGGAGAGATCCTGCCGGCCGCCGAGCAGCATGAGCTGGCGATAGAGACCGGCGTCGTTGGTGCCGTTGAAGAGCAGCCAGGCGTCCTGGATGTCGACGTCGGCGGGGGCGGCGGTGTGCTGCCTGGAGTAGTGCTGCTGGACGCGGCTGATGAAGACGGCGGCCTCGCGAGGCTGGCCGAGGGCGTTGTAGACGGCGCCGATGGTCTGGAGGTATTCGGGATCGTTTTCGAGCTGGAGGCGGACCTGTTGCGGAATCTGCTGGGCCTGGGCGAGGGCTTCGCCGTCCCGGTTGGCTCCGTGGAGGACGGTGAGGAGACCCTTCCAGGCGTCGGGGCGGTCGGGGCTCTCGGAGAGTACCTGGCGGTAGATGGGGTAGGCCTGCTGCGCGTTGTTGCGGGAAAGGTAGACGCCCGCGAGCTGGAGCTCGAGGGCGGTGGAGGGCTTCTGGTTGGCGGCGGTCTGCTGGCCGATGGCTCGCTCGAGGATCTCCTGGGCGGCGTCGAGCCGGTTTGAGCCCTGGTAGACGGAGGCGACGGTTTGCTGGAAGCCGGGGTCGCGCATCGCTGTCTCGTATATGGGAGGCGGCATGCTGGTGAGTGCCTGAAGGGCCTGCGGATCCTGCTTGAGGGCGTGCTCCAGGCGGACGAAACCCTGCCAGGCGGAGACGTTGTTGGGATCGGCGGCGAGGACCTGGCGGTAGAGGCCGGATGCCTGGTCGAGGTGGTTCGCCTGCTGGAGGAGGCCGGCGTACTGGAGCTGCGTCTCGATCTTGAGGCCGCCGGCGTCGGCGGGAAAGGGGAGGTCGAGGGCGCTGCGGAGGACGCGCTGGGCGTCGGCATCGCGACCGACGGAGGAGTAGGCGGAGGCGAGGGTGCGGAGGAAGTCGGGGTCCTGCATGAGCTGGGCGCGGACGGAGGCGGGGATGCGGCGTTCGGTGTTGAGCGCCTGCGGCGCGTTGCCGGCGCCGTAGTGAGCCATGAAGAGGCCGCGCCAGGCGGCGGGTGCGGAGGGTTTGAGCTTGGTGTAGCGCTCGTAGACCTGGATGGCGGCTTCGGGCTGCTGGGCCTTGAGGAGGGTTCCGCCGAGGCCTTCGAGGGCTTCGGGGCTGGTGGGCCGCAGGACGAGGGCGGCCTGGTACTGCTGCTCGGCGGTGGTGAGGTCGTTCTCGTTGAGGGCGGTGGCGCCGTCGCTCATGGTGGAGTAGAAGCGGGCGGAGGCGAGGGCGGTGTCGAGGCCGGCGTCCTTGGCTCCGTTCTGCTTGGCCTGATCGAGGAAGCTGATGGCGGCGCCGAAGTTGGACTGCTGCATGCGGATGTAGCCGAGGCCGGCGAGGGCGCGGGGGCTCTGGGGATCGTTGGCGAGGATGGCCTTGAAGCGCGCTTCGGCCTCTTCGGTGTGCTTGGCGTTGAGGGACTTGTAGGCCTCTTCCATCTCGGCGCCCTTAGCGCGATTGGCGATGACTTCGGGGAATCCTCTACGGGGCGGCGGGCGCTGCGGCGCGCCGGATGGCGGAGGTGCGTTGCTGGGCGACGGCCGGGGCGGCGGCGGAGGGCTTGGGCTGGTTGCGGAGGGCCTCGGCAAGCTGCGGATCGTTGTGCTTCGCGAGGTAGGCGCGGATCTCCGGGGCGGAGGCCGGGTTCTGCGAGTCCCAGACGAGCGACTGACGGAGGGCCTTCATGGCCTCGGGATCGGCGGGGTGGCGATCGAGGTAGCGGCGGCCTTCGGAGCGGGTCTTGGGGTTGTAGGTGAGGATGCGGCCGAGTGCTATCTGGTAGCGGGAGTCGTTGGGGAACTTTTCCGTGAGACCGCGGAGGCCGGCCACGGCGTGCGGTCGACCTTCTTCGGTGGCGGACTCGGTCTCGTAGTAGGCGAGCGCCCAGTCGCCGGGGGGCGGGTTGCTGCCGAAGACCTTGCGATAGATGGCCATGGACTGCGCGTACTGACCAGCCTCTGCGTACTTGCCGGCCTGCTGGAGGGCTGCGGTCTGATTCTGCTGCGCGTTGATGTTGTCGACGCGGGCGAGGGCGGGGTCTTTGGGGTTGATGGCGCGCAGCCGCTCGGTATAGGTGTTGGCGAGGGCGAGATTGCCGCTGAGCTTGGCGGAGCGCGCGAGGCCGCCGAGGGCTTCGGTGTTGTTGGGGTCGGAGAGCAGAACCTGCTGCCAGGTCTGGGCGGCCATGTCCATGCGACCGCGCACCTCGAGGGTGTGCGCTCGCTCGAGAAGGGTCTGGGTGGCGGCGCCTGAGGTCTGGGCGAAGATCGGGAGAGTGGTCGTTGCGCAGGCTATCGCTCCGCCGAGGAGAGCTAGAGCGAGGGGCCGATGGATGGCTTTGGCGGCTTGCGCTTCATAGATTGCTCGTTTTGGGTAGAAAGGGTAACCCATCATCAGTAACCATCTTTCTCAGACCGAAGCTTACCTCGTTTTCCGGTATTTGTACCGCCTCTTGTTCTGAATCGAGGGTGGGATGGCGCGAAAGTTGCAGCCGGTTGACCATTGCAGTTACCTCCAGCTGGTTACCAGTTTTCCATCCCGGTCGAAGTGATATCGCCCCTCGGTCCAGCCGGTGGCGAAGAGGATCAGGTTCTGGTCGTAGTAGGCGGCGTCCTTGCCGTAGAGGCCGGAGGATGGGTCCTCTGAGGGCGGCGATCCTGTCCATCTGGGTGCGTTCCTGGGTCTTGAGGCCGAGAGCCTGGAGGTATGGGACGAGGGCGGCCGAGAAGCCGACCGGGGTATCGACTGCGATCACTCTTCCCTGCCCGTCGACCTTGTGCGGGGGCGTGACGTTGGACTTGAGATAGGTGGCCATGCCGGAGGTGGCCTCGAGAGGCTCTTGAGCCCTGGCGTGGACCTGTCGGAGAGGCCGAGCCAGAGATAGACGCGGATGGCGTCGTAGCTGCCTGCGGGGGCGACGGAGAAGTCGCCGGAGGCAAGCTGGGCGGGGGAGAGGGAGGGCGCGATGGTGAAGCCGGCGGCGACCCAGTCCATGGCAAAGCCGTTGGGCGAGCCCCTGGTGAGAATGGGTTGAAGGGAGCCGAGGACGGCGTTCCACGGGCCTTCGGGGAAGGCGGTTGAGAGACGGACCAGAACGAACGGAGGAAGGTAGCTGGGGTTGAGGATCCAGGTGCCGGGGTCGGGGTGGAAGCCGATGGCGCCGGGGATGAGGGTGGTTCCGACGCCGAGAACTGGGGCGACCTCGGCCTGGGCGATGCGGGAGGCGACGAGGGTTCCGAGGCGCTCGTAGCGAGGCTCGCGCCAGAGGCGGCCGGCTTCGAGGAGGTCGTAGGCGAGCCAGAGGTCGGCATCGGAGGCGGGGTTGGGATCGAGGATCTTCCAGCCGCCGTCCGGGTTCTTGCCCCAGCTCCAGGCGGGGAGATGGGTGGTGAGGTCGTTACCTGCCAGGTTGGCTTCGGTCCAGTTGAGGAGCTTGTCGAATCGGGGCCGATCGTTGGCGACAAGGGCGAAGAACATGGCGTAGGCCTGCGCCTCGCTGGTGGTGCGATCGCCGGCGGTGCGATCGAGAACGCGACCGTCGCCGGCGATCATGCGCTGACCATAGGCCTGCCAGAGTGGCCAGGGCTGCTCTGCGCGGCAGCCTGCCTGGACGCCGAGCGAGAGCGCAACGAGGAGGACGGTGAGGCAGAGACGTGGTCGAGATGCAGACTCTGCCGCGCGGCCGAGAGGCAGCGCCGGATGAGAGTGAAGTGGCGTCATGCGGATCTAGTCGTTGCCCTGGAGGCGTGCGCGGGCATGGCGGCGAAGCATGGCGCGGATAAAGGCCGCGAGGAGGAAGCAGAGGAAGAAGCAGGAGAGGACGATCAGCCACGGGTACTCGGAGAAGAGCATGTTGAAGTGGATCCAGAGGGAGAGCGAGCCGACGTGGTAGACGTCGTTGCCGATGCGGTAGGAGACGAAGCGCGAGCCGTGAAGGACGCTGACGGACTGGGCGATGTCGGAGGACTGCGAGTTCTTGAGGAAGACGGAGAGGAAGTTGGGGATGGCGGCGTGGTCGCGCACGGCCATGACGACGACGGAGTGCGAGGAGCCGGAGGGCCACTCGATGCCTTCGATGAGCGCGTCGGGCAGGCCGCCGGCGGTTTCGAGCTGGCCGGACTGGACGTGGTCGGAGCTGCGGACCTTCCACCAGGCGTGCTGGACCTGGGCGAAGAAGCCCTGGGTGTCCTGGATGTGAAGGCCGCTGCCGTCGATGACGACGGGCAGGGCCTGGTTGAGGCGGCGTGAGGGCGGGCTGGTCCTCGACGGTGCCCATGACGAGGTAGTCCTTCTGGCCGTCGGTCTTCATGCCGTCGTTGTTGGTGACGGAGACGTTGAGGACGGGATATCCGGTCTGTGCGCCGAAGTGCCCCATCATGGTGAGGTACATCTCGATCTCGTCGGCGGCGGGGGTGTCGGGGAGGACGACGGCGGTGTCGGAGAGGTCGGCCTTGCGGGTGAAGGGGTAGCCGGCGTTGGCGAAGATCTCGAGGTTGGGGAGGACGGCCCAGTGGGGGATGTCCTGGATGTCGAGGTAGGAGTCTTTGAGGATGGCGCCCTTGAGATTGTAGGGGGCGGTGTCCTGGCAGCGGCCTTTCTTGGGGAGGAGAAAGATGAACTGCATCATGAGCGAGTTCGAGAACGGGCGCATGTTGGCGACCGGGACGGGGACGACGGTTTCGAGCTGGGCAGAGGCGCGATCGGTGTGCGGCATCGGCGTCGAGCTGACGTAGGCGTCGTTGACGTAGACCTGGAGCGAGCTCTCGTTCGAGATCGGGATGCCGTTGTAGCGGTAGCTCATGTGGAAGCTGAGGTTCTGCTGGGTGCCGTAGTAGAGATCGGGCGGAAGGCGCATGTAGGCGCGGATGGGAGCTCCGCCGGTGTCCTGGAGGTCGCCGGTCTGGGCGATGTCGCCGAGGTGCGTGATCTTGTCGGTGGAGAGCCAGCGGGGGGCGTCGTCGGGCTGGCGCGGAGCGGGCGCTTTGAGGCCGGCGATGCGCATCTGGTCGCCCTGGAGGACGTCGCGCTGCAGGGTCAGGGCCATGGCGGCGGTGACGAGGTCGTCGGGGTTATCGCCGGAGATGACGAGCAGCTTGGAGTAGGGGTCGGAGGGATTGGAGCGCATGGCGATGGTGGGGCCGGAGCTTCCGCTGATGTTGAAGGAGGTGGGGAGTTCGGCGGAGTTTTCGCTGATGACGATCGCGTTGCCGGAGGGGATGGTGCCGAAGGAGACCGGGAAACGGACGGGGCGGAAGTCGGTGAGGATGCCGAACCAGGAGGCGATGATGCCGGCGGCCTGCAGGGCCTTGGGCGAGGGCTGGGCGAGGAAGACGATGGGGACGACGGGGTGGAGGTTGACGGAGGCGTCGTAGAAGGGGAGGGGGAGGAGCTTGAGGTCGTTCTGGAGCGGGAGCAGCGCGCCGGCGAGTTCGATGGTGGAGTTGGCGTCGACGTGGCTCCAGAGGGCGGAGTGAGGAGGGGTCTTCGCACTGCGTGGTGTAGTGGCCGATGAACTCGAAGGTGAGCTCGTTCTGGTGGACGAGCATCTCGGCCGGCATGGTGAGGGTGGCTTCGAGCATGGCGCTCGATTCCGAGCGCGTGATGGAGACGTTCTGGCCGCCGCTGGCGGAGGTCTGATCGGCCTGCTGGGCGGCCTGGACGGCACCGGGTGTGGGCTGCTGGGTGACGGCGAGCGTGGCGAAGAGGGTTCCGTTGAGGCGAGACCTTGAGATGGCTGAGCGAGGGGATGAGGCCGGGCGAGAAGTGATACCGGATGTGCATGGTCGCGGAGCTGGACGACCTGGGTCTGCGGGACGGAGAAGAAGACGGAGTGGTAGGCGTCGACGCCGCGAAGAACGACGGTATCCTGCTACGCCGATATCGGCGAGCGAGAAGACGTTATCGAAGCTGCCTGGCGGTACGTCGCGTGCAGGGTTGCCGCCGTCGCGCGCCGCGGGTGCAGCAGGCGAGCTGGAGGCCTGTGCGGACTGGAGCTCGCGCTGGCCGGAGGGCGCCTCGCCCTGCGCCGGTAACCTGGCGAAGAGGGTGCTTGAGGCCAGAACAAAGAAGAGGAGGACGGGAACGATGCTGGTGGCGAGACGGCCCTTTGGGCGGAGCTGGACCGGCGGGCTTGAAGAAGCTCTTGCCGGTCTTGGCGAGGCCCATGAGAGAGAGCTGGAAGATGCGGCGGAGGCTGACGAGCGGACGATCGACCTCGCGGGACTCACCCCAGCCGAGCCAGGTGTCGGCGCGGGAGTAGAGCACCATGGTGAGCGCCTCTTCCTGCTGGAGGGTGAGCGGGTCGAACTGTGCACGGAGGGTGTTGCCGTCGGCCTGAACGATGGTTGCGGGGAGTTCCGCGTCGCCGTCGAGGACCGGGAAGATGAGCTTGACGGACTCGGCCGGGAGGCAGTAGAACTCGCGGTCCATCTTGATCATGACGCCGCCGCTGGAGACATGTCGGCGGTGGTTCCGTGAACGATGATGCCATCCGCGAGGTGACGATCTTTGCGGCGACCGCCATGTCGATGCGAACGGTCTGGCGGCGCTGCTGGCTCTCCCATGCGACCGCCGTGGCGACGCCGAGGATGACCATGTTGAAGCAGACCCAGATCATGTTCATGACGATGGTGCCGAGATGGTTGCCGTCGTACATGCGGGCGAGGATGTTAAGCGGGCAGATCATGCCGGCGCCCGGGAACTGGAAGTAGCGCGGGAATGCGGCAGAGGAGGCCGATGACGTTCAGCGCGAGCATGAACATGAAGGGCTGGGCGATGCGCGTGTCGAAGAAGCTGCGGTTGACGACGCCGCCCTTGGCGGTGACGTTGAAGCTGCCGAGCTTGGGATTGATGAGGGCGAGCATGGTGGGCAGGAAGATGTAGGGCGCGAGGACGGTCTCGTAGATCTCGTTCCAGAACGAGTGGCGGTGCTGGCCCTGGATGCGCGAGTTGGTCATGTTCGAGAGGACGAGGTGCGGGAACGCGTAGGCGAGGATGGCGGCCCAGTAGCCGGGGACGTTGGTGTGGCCGAGGATCAGGTAGATCAGCGGGCGCGGTGAGGAAGATGAGGCGCGGGAAGGCGTAGAGGAAGTGCGACATCGCGTTGAAGTAGCAGAGCCGCTGCGCGGGCTTGAGGCCCCGGGCGAAGAGCGGGTTGTCGGTGCGCAGGATCTGGATCATGCCGCGCGCCCAGCGGATGCGCTGCTTGACGTGGCCGCAGAGGCGTTCGGTGGCGAGGCCGGCGGCCTGCGGGATGTTGATGTAGGCGGTGTTCCAGCCGTTCATCTGCATGCGCAGCGAGGTGTGCGCGTCTTCGGTGACGGTTTCGACGGCGATGCCGCCGATCTCGTCGAGCGCGGTGCGGCGAAGGACGGCGCAGGAGCCGCAGAAGAAGGTCGCGTTCCAGAAGTCGTTGCCGTCCTGGACGATGCCGTAGAAGAGCTCGCCTTCGTTGGGGATGGTGCGGAACTGGTCGAGGTTGCGCTCGAAGGGATCGGGCGAGTAGAAGTGGTGCGGCGTCTGCAGCATGCCCAGCTTGGAGTCGCGCAGGAACCAGCCCAGGGTGACCTGCAGGAAGCTGCGCGTGGGGACGTGGTCGCAATCGAAGATGGCGACGAAGGGCGAGTCGAGGCGCTCGAGGGCGCGATTGATGTTGCCGGCCTTGGCGTGCTTGTTGTCGTCGCGCGTCATGTAGCCGATGCCGGCCTCTTCGGCGAAGGCTGCGGAACTCGTCGCGCTTGCCGTCGTCGAGGATGTAGACGTTGAGCTTGTCGGCGGGCCAGTCGATGTTCATGGCGGCGAGCGCGGTGTAGCGCACGACGCGAGAGCGGCTCGTTGTAGGTGGGGATGAGGAGATCGACGGCGGGCCAGGCGTCGGGGTCGTCGGGCAGCGGGACGGGCGTGCGGCGCAGCGGCCAGAGGGTCTGGAGGTAGCCGAGGAAGAGGATGATGAAGGCGTAGGCCTCGGCGAGGACGCAGCAGCGAGATGAAGAAGGCGTCGAGGCGCGTCCAGTGCGTGCCGGGGTCGAGGAAGAACTTGACCGTGGTCGAGATCCGCCAGTAGCCGTAGCGGAAGGTGGAGAACATGGACACGAACATCAGCGTGAGCGTGACGAGGTAGGAGCTTGAGCTGCGATCCATCCAGATGGCGATGAAGATGGTGAGGAGGCCGAGGATGATCTGCTGCGGCCAGGTGAGCTCAAGGATGCCGGTGAAGCCGAGGAAGAGGATTCCGCCGACGAGGATGAAGGATGCGGAGTGTGCGTGGAGCCGAGGCCTTCGCCTGACTCAAACTCACTCCAAGCGGAAGATCGGTTCATCGTTCGCTCCAGCGGACGTTGCGAAAGCCTGCGGTAGCGGGGGCGGCGACCGTTCTGAGCCAGGTAGCGGCGTTGAGGTAGTCCTCGGCGACGGGCGCCTCAGGGGAGTAGTCGACGATGGTCATGCCTTCGGCGAGAGCTTCGCTGACGGCCGGCGCGCGGCGGATGACGAAGGGCAGGAGACGGTCGCCGAGCTGCCGGCGCAGCACCTCGCGGACGTCGAGATGCAGAGGCAGCGAGGCGTCGAACTGGTTGAGGAGGTAGAAGAGCTTGAGTGGGCGGCCTTCGGAGTCGACGACGCCGTTGAAGTACTTCTCGACCGACTGCAGGCTGATGACGGAGTTCATGTCGGGCGCGACGGGGACGAGGATGGTGGGGCTGAGGCGCGCCATGCGGCGGACGATCCAGCCGGAGCTGACGGTGAGGTCGAGGAGAACGCGGTGGGTGCCACGGCTGGCTGCGGTGATCTCGTCGATCGAGGGCTCCTGCGCGGCCTCGTCGCCTCGTTTGTCCTCGACGTCGTAGCTGACGAGGTAGATGGGGGCGTCGGTGCTGCCGCTGGGCGGAGAGAAGGTGCGGACGGTTCCCTGCCGGAGTTCGCTGGCGCCGAAGTAGAACGGCAGCAGGCCGTGCGAGGTGGTGTCGGTGAGCAGAACCTTTTCGCCGAGGGAGGAGAGCGAGCGGCCGAGCGTGGCAACGAGGGAGGTTTTGCCGACGCCGCCGGCCATGCGAGAAGACGGCGAGGATGGGCGTGCGGATCTCCTTCTGGCGCACGGGCGCGGGCTCGGCTTGCTCCTGTCCGGGCTGCTCGAAGACGCCTTTGAGGGCGTACCAGCGGGAGGCGACGCGCTCGCGTGAGTGCTGGAGGGTTTCAGCAACGGAGGATTGGGGGGCGAGGGGCGCGGGAGGCGGCGGAGCTGGCTGGGGCGTGGTGGCGTAGAGCCAGGCGGGGCCGGAGGGCTCGGGCAGAGGGGCTAGCCGGGGCGTCGGGTCTTCAATGGGCATACGAGCGGCAGGAGGCCTGGCCGGCTGCTGGAGCGCGGTAGTTGATGCCGTCATCATGCCGGCGATTAGCACCGGAGTCGGAGGGGTGCTCTTCCTTGTAGCCCGGGGCGTCCTGGCGGCGACGCCTGGGTGTGATCGGGAGCGCTTTCTTCGGGCTCATGCGAGAGAAGGAGGAGGCGGGTCGCGAGCGTGGAGGCCTGGTGGTCGACAGGTGTGCGCGGTGAGGCGTAGGCCGGGGGGAGCGCAGAGGACGCCGGGGACCTGGTTGAGCCTGGCGAGCGGCGATGGAGCTATCAGGACGGCTGCTTGGGGCGAGGCCGTCGGACCATGCGGACGCTCGATCCTGATTGGGAGAGCCGCGCTAGCAGCGGCGGTCGCGCGTTCTGTCGGATGAATCCTGAACGGGGATGTTCTGGCTGCCGGAGCCTGAACGGCGCCCCTGCCGTGGGGTTTCGAACTCAGGTCCA
This sequence comes from uncultured Acidobacteriaceae bacterium, assembly GCA_963752655.1. Taxonomy (GTDB): domain Bacteria; phylum Acidobacteriota; class Terriglobia; order Terriglobales; family Acidobacteriaceae; genus Edaphobacter. The sequence continues at coordinate 321,919 of CAVVZK010000008.1, read as the reverse complement.
CGGTAGATCTGGCGAACGCCGGAGGCGTCGTCGGGACGATAGCCCTGAGGGCGGCGAGCGGAGGGCGAGGACTGTTCGGCGGCGAAGGACGGCGTTGGATTGGGAGCGTACTCGATGATGGGTGGTGGAGGCTGGGGCGCCGCGTACCGGGGCGTCGGCGGGCACAGGAGCGAGGTCCGCGCGGAGGGGCGCCGCGGGCGCGGTTCGCGACGGCCTGAGTCGCAGTGTGTGCAGGTTTGCGGGCGGCTGGGGGCTGGGCTGGTTTCCCGGGAAGGGGCCGGGGCTGCGCATTTGGCTGGGGCGTGTAGGGGTCGGAGATCTCGCCGGGCACCTCCGGTTGAGAGCTCGGTGACCCTCGCGATGATCGGCGCCCTGCCGACGGCGCACTTCGGAGTCGGCGTACTGTGCGGCCTGGCGGCGGGCGGACGCGTTGGCATCGGCCATCTCTCGCTCTTCGAGGCGGGCCGTTGCTTCGGCGGCCGCGGCTGCTTCGGCGCGGCGGGCGGCTTCGGTTCGCTCGGCGGCGGCGACGCGAGCGGCCTCCTCTGCTTGGTAGAGCGCCTGCTGGTGGGTGTGCTCGGTTTCTCGTGTCTGATTCGACATGGCGACTTCCTCCGCCTGACGGACGGCCCTTTCAGCAAAAGTTGCTGCATTCTCTGCGCTTGCCTGCGCCCTGAGTTCCTGTTCGCGGGCCTGCTCGGCGGCGCGATGACGAAGTTGTGCACGGTATTCGCGACGTGAGGCTGAGAAGTCGCGGTATTTCGCCCCGTGGAGGTTGGCCCAGGAGTAGAGGACGGCGACGTCTTCCGGAGTTTCTACCGTGGGCAGCTCGTCAAATCGCTCTGTGTTGCGCTTTTCCATGGTGGCCAGTCCTGTGGTTACTGGTAACAACCTTAGGCAGATTTATGTAGGTCGATGTGGCGTTGCGGAGGTACCCAAGCGTCTGGAGCTCTTCGTCAATACGCTGAGGCTACTGTGAGGATTAGAGCAAGTCAATGAAGGTGCGCTGATACTTAAGTGGCATACGTACACCAGTTTCCGAGCATTCGCGGGAGCGGATGCCTGCACTGTTTCGGGTGCAATTTTCGTGGTGATGGAGGAGAGTGCTCGGGACGTGATTACCAGGAGCAGAATGCGACCTCCGTAACGTGTCCGAGGTAACCTTGCGACTATGCAGTGCGCGTGCCTCATCGGCTGTGTTCATGGGCCTTCAACGAGGTGAGAGGAGGCCGGGCGGGGAGGTGATCCTGTGCTAAGTTGGAAGAGGTTGAGAGCGTGTAGCTCAGTTGGTAGAGCATCGCCCTTTTAAGGCGTTGGTCCTGGGTTCGAGCCCCAGCGCGCTCACCATTCCCCCTCACACCGAAGCTGTAGGCGAGCCTGCTGAACAAGCGATCACGTTCCCGGTCGCAGGCATCGCTGTGGGCTTCAGGCGGTGGCTTTGTCGGGCACGGGCATCACGGCGCAGAAGTCCTGGAGAAATCGGTGGGCGTAGCCGTCTGTCAGGCTTTCGACGCGTAGAGCGGACGATGACTGAACGATGACGCCCGCGTGATGGTGCTTGTGCAGGCGATGGACGACCTCGGGGTCGGTGTAGGCGGAGGTGTCGGGCTGGTCCTGGCGGGCGAGGCAGATGACGCTGCCGGCGTAGCTCGTCCCGGAGCGGCGGCAGGTTGTAGCCGGTTCCCGAAGAGTGCGGAGACCTCAAGGCGAGCCCATTCGACCCACGGATTCATGCCGGTGGCGAACTCGACGACGTCTGCGATGTAGGCTCCGCCGACACGGGCGGCGGTCTCGAGGAAGTAGAACTGGCCGTCGGAGTTGGCGCGGATGAACTCGGTGTGGGTGACGCCGGAGATGAAGCCGAGTGCGTCCATGATCTCCCTGTGCATGACGGTCAGGGCCAGGGCGTCCGGGGAGTTGCGGTCGAGGGTTCGGGTGGTGAAGACGCCGCCTTCGTGCATGGTCTGCATGGGCGGCTGGCCGTACTGGAAGGGGACGGCGACGAGGACCTCGCCGTTTGAGGTGACCCCTTCGACGTGGAAGATCTCGCCGGGGACGAAGCGTTCGAGGATGTAGTGGCTCCGCAGATCTCCGAGGGACTCAAGCAGCGGCCAGATCTCGGCGGGGTCGTTGAGCTTGTGGATGCCGATGGCGGAGGCGTTGGTGCGGGGCTTGAGCAGCCATGGGCCGGGCACGTGCGTGAGGAAGGCGCGGATGTCGTCGTAGTGGAAGACGGAGGTGAACTCCGGAACGCGGACGCCGCACTGCCTGGCACGGACGCGCATGGCCAGCTTGTCGCGGAAGAAGCGGGTGGCGCTTTCACCCATGCCGGGGAGACGGAGGTGCTCGCGAAGGAGCGCGGCGGTCTCGAGATCGAACTCATCGAGAGCGACGATGCGATCGATGGGCTGGGTTCGGCAGAGATACGTGACGGTGTTGAGGACCTGCTCGGGCGAGAGGCCCTCGGGCATGGTGAGAAGCCGGGAGATGGACGTCGCGGGGCCAGTCGGCGTGTTCGAGCTTGTCGACGGTCAGGAGGATGACGTTGACGCCGAGGTTTGCGGCTTCGCGAAGAAAGGGCTGGCCCTTCTCGTAGGTGCTCATGCAGAGGAGGGTGGGCTTCGGGTCAGGCATCGGGCCTCCTTTGAGCATGCGGCTTCCGGAGTTCACGTTTGGGGTGGTGTTGCTGGGCGGTCTCAGCGGGCCCGGTGATGGTCGATTGCTTGACGGACGGAGGTTCTGTGATGCTGCCGTGCCGTTCCCTTGCGATGAGGTTTCGACCCATCCAGAGTACCGATGGCGCTCGGGCGAAGGAAAGCAGATTCTTTGTATAGGCAGCGGGGGTGGGATTTGCGGGGTCTGTGGCGAGGGCGCTCGGTGAGGGAATGCGGGTCGCAGGCCCTTCAGAGACGGGCGGGTTTATGAGAAGGTGTGGCGGGTGCCCTCCTCGAGGGTGGTGAAGGGATCGCTGTAGCCCGCGGCGCGAAGGCCCGAGATGTCGGCTTCCGTGAAGTGCTGGTAGCGATCTTTCAGGTCGCCGGGGAATGGGATGAACTCGATGTTGCCGGGACGATGCGTCCGCATGAGCGCTTCGGCTACGGCTTTGAAGGTGCGGGCCTCGCCGGTGCCGGCGTTGAGGATGGCGTGGACGGGATCGTGGGGGCTTTCGGGGAGGAGGCCGGCGAAGAACATGTTGATGCGGGCGAGGTCGTTGACGAAGACGAAGTCGCGGCGCTGTTCGCCGTCGGCGTAGCCGCCTGAGCCCTGGAACATGCGAATGGTGCCGGTCTCGAGGAGCTGTTTCGTGAAGTGATGGAGGACGGAGGCCATGCGGCCCTTGTGCTGCTCACGGGGTCCGTAGACGTTGAAGTAACGGAGGCCGACGATGGTTGATCTGAGCTGACGTCCGACGTGCCGAGGATGCGGCGGACGTAGTTGTCGAAGACCAGCTTGGAGAAGCCGTAGACGTTGAGCGGGCGCTCGTTTGCGGGGATCTACGGCGAAGCTGGTGCTCGCGCCGTAGACGGCGGCGGTGGAGGCATAGACGAACGGGACCTGGTTGGTGAGGGCGAAGTGAAGGAGCTCCTTCGAGTAGGTGAAGTTGTTGTCCATCATGTACTGGCCATCATCTTCGAGGGTGTTGGAGCAGGCACCCTGGTGGAGGATGGCGCGGACGGTGAGGGAGTCGAAGTGGCCGGCGTTGAGGGCCTTGCGGAACTCGACCTTGTCCATGAAGTCGATGTACTCGGCACCGGCGAGGTTGAGGAACTTCGGAGAGCTGAGGTTCGAGGCGGGCTTGAGGTTGTCGACGATCAGGATGTCGCGTTCGCCGGTTGCGGTTGAGCTGGTGAACGAGATTGGAGCCGATAAAGCCGGCGCCGCCGGTGACGATGATCAAGGCTGAACCTCATCGGCCGCCGGCTCAGGGACGGGTATGGGGGTGGTGAGCTTCTTGACGATGCTGGTGGTGGAGAAGCCCTGGACGGTCGGGACGATTTCGACACGGCCACCGGCGGCGAGGACCTCCTGGTGACCGACGACGGTTTCGACGGTGTAGTCGCCGCCTTTGACGAGGACGTTGGGGGCGAGGGCGCGGATGAGTTCGAGGGGGGTGTCTTCGGCGAAGAGAACGACGGCATCGACGGCGGCGAGGGCGGCCATGACGCGGGCACGTTCGCTGTTCGCCGACGATGGGGCGACTGGGTCCCTTGAGACGGCTGATGGACGCGTCGGTGTTGAGGCCGAGGATGAGTTTCGAGCCGAAGCGGCGGCACTCTTCGAGGAGCGTGATGTGACCGACGTGAAGGAGGTCGAAGCAGCCGTTGGTGAAGACGATGGACTCGCCGGAAGCGCGCCACTCGGCTACGCGCTTGATTACGCGATCGAGATCGAGGATCTTTTCCGCCGGCGGTGACGCCGGAGCTGGGGGTGAGTTCGGCGACGAGCTCGTGGGCTGCGATGGGGACGGTGCCGGTCTTTCCGACGACGACGCCGGCGGCGAGGTTGGCCAGATCGACGGCGGTAGTGGACGGGGAGTCCGGCGGAGATGCCGGCGGCAAGGGTGGCGATCACGGTGTCGCCGGCGCCGGAGACGTCGAAGACCTCGCGGGCGCGGGCGGTGTAGAGCTCGATGACGCCAGGGTCTGCGGGGCTGCCGGGGCGGAGGACGGCGATTCCCTTCTCGCTCATGGTGACGGTGAGGAACTGGAGGCCGTGGTGGGCGACGAGTGCCTGGCCAGCGGCGAGAAGTTCGCTGGTGTGGTGCGCGGGGACGCGGGTGGCGAGCGCAAGCTCGTGGAGGTTGGGACAGATGGTGAAGGCGCCGTTGTACTTGGTGAAGTCCGGGGTCTTGGGATCAACGAAGACGGGGATGCTGTGGGCTCGGGCAACACCGATGATGGCCTGGCAGAGGTCTTCTGAGAGCACACCCTTGGCGTAGTCGGAGAGGATGACGGCGTTGACCTTTGGTACGAGGCCGGTCACGCGGTCGCGAAGACGTGAGGCATCCTCCGCCGAGGGGCGATCGCGGCTCTCGATATCGAGCCGGAGAAGCTGCTGATTGCGGCCGACGATGCGGGTCTTGGAGATGGTCGGCATGCTGGTCGAGACGACGCCGAGGGAGTCGATCGAGGCGCGTTCGAGGATGGAGGAGAGCGCGGCCTGCTCTGGATCTGAGCCCCAGAAGCCGGCGAGAAAGGCCTGGCATCCCAGACCGGCGAGATTCATGGCTACGTTGGCGGCGCCGCCTGCGCGCTCGTAGCGCTGTGCGTGGCGAAGCACGGGCACGGGCGCTTCGGGGGAGATGCGGTCGACCTCGCCCGAGATATAGCGGTCGAGCATGAGGTCGCCGACGACCAGAACGCGATATTTGCCAAAGCCGCCTTCAAGCAGATTGAGAGTTGCGTGGAGGTCCGAGAGCATAGGTCTGACTGAGACTCCTCAACGTATCATCGCACTTCGGCCTTCGAGATCTGGACGGGTTGCTGTGCTGCTGTCGAGGATAGCTTGTACGGCGGCGAGGACCTCATCGACGGAGATGGAGGTGAGGCATTTTTTTCTCTGGACGATGCAGGTTTCGAGCCCGCATCCGGCGCAGTCGACGTGGTGGTAAAGCACGCGGTGTCGAGGGCCGTAAGGGAACCAGATGCGGGGTAGGTTCCGCGCGGCGAAGATGGCGACGCAGGGAGTCTGGACGGCGGCCGCGAGGTGCATGGGGCCGCTGTCGTGGCCGACAAAGATGCGAGCGCGGGCGAAGACGGCGGCGCTTTCGCGGGGCGTGAGTTCGCCGCAGAGATTGAGGACGGGGCTGCCGGACGAGCTGCTGCCAGTGGGCCGAGGCGAGCTCGCTGGCGGCTGCGCTCTTCGGTGGCGCCGAGGAGCGCGAGTGCGTGACCGGGGTAGAGGGCAGCGAGCCGGGAGAGGAGGGCCTGCCAGTTAGGGAGGCCCCAGTCTTTAGCCTGGACTTTGGTGCCGACGCTGACGGTGATGAGCGGCAGACCGGAGGCCGAGGAGAGCGCCTCGCAGGCTCGTCTGCGCTCGCGTTCGGTGAGGTGGAGGTCCCAGCTTGCGGGATCGTCGAGATCCGCGGGACCCAGCGCGGAGATGTTGCGGACGAGACGGCTTGCTTCGGGTTCGAGCGCGCCAGTCGGCTTCGATACGATTGCGCTGCATGTCTTCTGTGAGTGGGACACCGATCTGTCTGCCGATACCGGAGAGACGGAAGAAGAGCGCGTCGCGCTTTGCCGACTTCGTTCCGCGAGGCGGGCCGAGGTAGACGACGACGTCGGGCCGCCAACGGATCAGCTGGCTCCAGAGTGAAAGGAGTTCGGGGACATCCCGAGTGCCTACGACATAGCGAAAGAATCCCTGGACGAGGCCGGTGTTCTCGAGGATTGCGGCAGCGGGAGGAGCTTTGACGTTTACCGGGATAGTTGGTGAGAAGTCGCCGCTCGGCCCCGGGAAATGCACGCGCGACGAGATGAAATGCAGGAAGGGCGACCATGGTATCGCCGAGGCTGCCGACGCGATAGAGGAGCACCCGCTGGATTGCTTTTGCCATGTCTCTGTCTAGTCTGCTTGGAGTTCGGCGCGATCGCAACCCGGGCCGAAGGAGCTTTCGCTCGGCGACGCGGTTCGCCATTGCGCTCCCCTGTTAGAGTCTTGGTGCGGATGGCGCGATGATCGAAGCGAGTGAGATTGCGAGACTGCAGGACGAGTGGACGGCGCGGTGGCACGGTGACGATAGCACGGGAGGCTGGGGCGAGGGACTTTGGGCTCTGGTGATGGGGAACCACGAAGCGAACTTCGCGCTCTGGCATGAGGAGGACAAGGCGCGTGATCCGACCTGCACCGATGCGGAGATCGCCCGTGTGAAGCGAGCGATTGATCGACTGAATCAGCGGCGGAACGACCTGGTGGAGGCGATGGACGAGTTGTTGCTGCGAGAGGCGGCGCAGCACGCGACGGCGCCGATGCACTCGGAGACGCCGGGGCTGATGATCGACCGGATGTCCATTCTTGCGCTGAAGATCTTTCACACGCGCGAACAGGTCGAGCGAGTGGGTGTTCCGGATGCGCACCGGCTTCGAAACGCGGAACGGCTGACCATCCTTGAGGAGCAACGAGCAGACCTGGCGGGTTGCCTTAGGGATCTTTGGAGCGAGGTAAGCGGTGGAAGACGGCGCTTCAAGATCTACCGGCAGATGAAGATGTATAACGATCCGGAGTTGAATCCTGTGATCTATGGCAATCGTCTGGGCGGGTGAAGTGCAACTTCAGAGGGGTTGACCGCAGCGCGGAGTCTGCGTATAAAACCGAGACGAGGGCTGGTACGGGTAAGCAGGCTGCCGTGGAATCGGAGCTGGGCAGAGCACCACCAGCGGAGATCACCATGGCCCAAAGCAAGACGGTACCGACATCGACGACGAAAAAGACCCCGCGTACATTGGCTGGGACGGTTCCTACTCCAGCAGACAGTGAACGGATGCAGATCCTGGCTCTGTATGAGGCGGCTGTACGCCTGATGCAGGAGGGCAAGTACGAGAAGGCACACGCTGCGTTCGACAAGATGCTGGCGTCGAGCCCGCCGGACCTCGGCGACCGGATCCGGATGTACATCAACGCGTGCCTGCTGCAGGTTTCCAAGGGAAAGGCGACGTTTTCGAGCCACGAGGAGCATTACGACTACGCGATCTCGCTGCTGAACGATGGGCATTACGAGGATGCACGGGAGCAGTTCAAGGCGATCCTGAAAGAGAACGACAAGGCCGATTATGCTTTTTACGGGCTGGCTGTTCTGGCGAGCATGACGAGCGACGCGCATACGTGTCTCGAGCACCTGACGGAGGCGATCCGGCAGAACCCGCGCAACCGGATCCAGGCGAGAGCCGATTCCGACTTTCAGGATATGGCGGATGATCCGCGGTTCACGGAGTTGCTCTACCCTGAGAGCTAAGGGCTGCGAGGCTGCAGGCTTCGGTTGAGTGGGCAGAAACGACCGACGGAGATGACGATCAAACGATGAATTCTGTGCCAACGTTGCCGCAGGGGGAACGCTCGCTTCGCATCGTTGCGATAGGCGGAGGCACGGGCCTGTCTACGCTGCTTCGGGGGCTGAAGCGGTACGTGGCGACCCCTGCATTGCAGGACATGGAAGGGTCGCCTTGCGTGGAGACTCCGTGCCTGATCCGCGATCTCACGGCGGTGGTGACGGTGACGGATGACGGCGGGTCGTCGGGTCGGCTGCGCGAAGACTTCAAGATGCTGCCGCCGGGGGACGTCCGGAACTGCATGGTGGCGCTGTCGGAGGACGAACACCTTCTATCGAAGCTGTTTCGGTATCGATTCGAGCAGGGGGAGCTTGAGGGGCACAGCTTCGGCAACATCTTCCTGGCTGCGCTTTCGAATATCACGGGCGATTTTGCGCAGGCGGTGCAGATGTCGTCACAGATCCTGGCTACGCGCGGGCGTATCTTTCCGGCGACCAATACGAACGTTTCGCTGGCCGCGCGGATGGACGATGGAAGCCTGGTGCGAGGGCGAGACGAGCATCACGGCGAGCAAGCGGCAGCATCGTGGAGCTGATGCTGGAGCCGGCGACGGCGGATCCTTTGCCCGAGACGCTGGAGGCGATTGCGAACGCCGATCTGATTACGATGGGGCCGGGATCGCTGTACACCTCGCTGATCACGAACCTGCTGGTACGGGGGATACCGGAGGCGCTGAAGAGTTCGAAGGCCACAAAGGTTTACGTCTGTAACCTGATGACCCAGGCGAATGAATCGCTGGGCCTGAATGCGTCGCAGCACATCGAAAAGCTTACCCGGCACGCGAGGCCCGGGACGACTGTTCGACTATGCGCTGATCAATACGGCACCGATCTCGGCGCGGCGGCTGGAGCAGTATGAGCGAGAGGGGCAGAGACCGATTGTGGCGGATCTTGAACGGGTGGAGGGATGGGCGTGGCGCGCGGTGACCGGGAAACTTTGTGCACGAGGGCGACGTGCTTCGGCACGACTATGACCAGGTGACGGAGAAGCTGCTGGGAGTCGGATTTCGTGAGCGGCGCAAGGCACCGAGGCGAGAGGCGCCGGTGAGTTAAGTCGCTGGGGGTGGCCTAGGTGGCGATCGAAACGAGCTGGGGGGCGAGGGCTGGAGGTACGTTCCCCGAGTCGAGGGTACGCTTGAGCTGGCCGCAGGCGGCGTAGATATCGCGGCCGCGGGGGCGGCGGATGTAGGTGGGCATGCCGGCGGCCATGAGGATCTTCTGGAAGAGGGCGACGGCGTCGGGAGAGGGCTGCGAGTAGGCGATGCCAGGGCCGGGGTTCCAGACGATGAGATTGACCTTGGCGCGCATGCCGGCGAGGAGAGCGAGCACCTCTCGGGCGTGGACGGGCTGATCGTTGATGCCGCCGAGCAGGACGTACTCGAAGGTGACCCACTCCCGCGTGCGCAGGGGGATGGTGCGAACGGCGTCGAGGAGATGGGCGATGTTCCACTTGCGGGTGATGGGCATGATGCTCTCGCGCACGGTGTCGTTCGAGGCGTTGAGGCTGAGGGCGAGCTTGGGCCGAATGGCTTCGGAGGCGAAGGCGCGGATGGCGGGCTCGATGCCGGAGGTGGAGACGGTCATGCGGGATTCGGGGATGCCGACGCCCGTGACCAGCAGCCGGACGGCTTCCATGAAGGGGGCGTAGTTGAGGAAGGGCTCGCCCATACCCATGAAGACGAGGTTGATACGGGCCGGGCTGTCGTTCGCCGGCGGAGCTGCCGAGCTTGACCTGATGGCGGTTGAGGACGGCGACGACCTGTCCGGCGATCTCGCCTGCGGTGAGGTTGCGGCGGATTCCGAGCTTGGCGGTGAGGCAGAACTGGCAGTTGACGGCGCACCCGACCTGGCTCGAGACGCAGATCGTGGATCGGCGGTAGGAGGGTACGGATTCCTCCTCCTCTGAGGCCGCGAGGCTGCCGTCCCCTCGCTCCCCGCCGTCTCCATCCGGCATCCAAACGGTTTCAACGGTCTCGCCGTCGGCCATCCGCATGAGGTAGCGCTCGGTCCCGTCGACCGACCTGGCCGATTGCACGATCTCGGGCAGACCCACGGTGTAGCCCGCGGAGTAGGGTGGCGCGCAGCTCCGCCGGGAGGACCTTGACCTCGTCGAGAGCTGGTGACTCGGTGGCGGTAGAGAGCTTCAAAGAGCTGACGGGCGCGGTAGGGCTTCTGGGCGTGCTCCGCCATAAGGGCAGTCAGTTGAGGCAGGGTCATGCCGAAGAGTGCCGTGGCGGTGCTGGGCGGAACGGGATTTTGTTGAGCTGTGCATGCTGATTTGCAGGCGGGTTCTGACGGTTGCCCGATACGTTTCGCGGCGTCGGAAGACCTGCTCGATAGTTTACCTGGTGCATTCAGGCGAGCGGACGTGGGCGGGCACTGGTCATCGGGCAGCCGCTTTGGCAGGAGGGCAACCGGTTATGAAAGAATGGGGGTAAGGAGCAGCATGGCCGCGACGCTTATACGAGAATTACCGACGAGTTCCAATGTTCCGACGAAATATCCGGAAGACGATTCTTCCGAACGGGTTGATGGTGCTGACGGAGAGCATGCCGCATCTGCGCAGCGTGTCGATGGGGGTGTGGATCAACTGCGGTTCGAGAGACGAGGCCCTGGAGGTGAATGGGATCTCCCATTTTGTCGAGCACATGGTGTTCAAGGGGACGACGTCCCGCTCCGCACAGCAGATTGCGCGAGAGGTCGATACGATCGGGGGGAACCTCGACGCCTTCACTGGAAAAGAGACGATCGGATTCAATATCAAGGTGCTTAGACGAGAATGTTGCACCGGCGCTTGAATTCTGGCCGACCTTGTGCTGCACCCGACGTTTGCGCCGGAGGACATAACGCGGGAACGCGGCGTGATCCTCGAAGAGATCAAGATGGATGAGGACAATCCGGATTACCTGGTGCATGAGATTTTCACCCAGAGGTTCTGGAAGGATGATGCGCTGGGGCGGCCGATCCTGGGCACGGTCGAAGACGGTTTCCAGCTTTGACCAGAGGGTGGTGTTCGACTATTACGCAGATCGATTTACGCCGACGTACATGGTGTTTTCGGCTGCGGGAAACCTGGAGCACGACGACTTTGTGGCTGAGGTGGAGCAGCACTTCGGCGGCCTGGTGACGGGCAGGCTCGGTGATGGTCCGCTTCGGAGGGCTCCCGTCGCGACGCCGCATATCACGTTGCGGAAGAAGAAGTCACTCGAGCAGGTTCAGATCTGCCTGGGCGTCGAGGCTCCGCGGGTGAGCGATGACCGCCGGTACGGGGTGTACCTGCTGAACACGATCCTTGGCGGCGGGATGAGTTCGAGGCTGTTTCAGACGATCCGAGAGGATCGAGGACTTGCGTATTCGATCTACTCGGAGATGAACCCGTTTCGGGACAGCGGATCGATCTGCGTCTATGCAGGGGCTTCGGTGGCGAACACGGAGCAGGTGGTGCAGCTTACGCTCGCGGAGTTGAGCCGTCTGAAGAGGGAGATGGTCGGCGAGTCGGAGTTGAAGCGTGCCAAGGACCAGCTGAAGAGCAACATCGTCATTGGTCTCGAGAGTTCGCGGCAGCCGGATGTCGAATCTGGCGCGGCAGCAGATGTACTTTGGACGATTCTTCGGAGTAGATGAGATCGTTGCGGATATCGACCGGATTCATCGTGGAGGACGTGCAGCGCCTTGCGGTGGAGCTCTTCCAAACTGATTCGATCGCGTTGACACTTCTGGGCAACTTGAAGTCCATGAAGGTGGCACGTGAGGATCTAGCTTGCTGAGCGAGTTTGCTGCTAGAGTCTGCAGTGCCTGAAGAACGTTTGAGAAGGGCACCGGGAGTTCGATGAGAATCTGGACCGAAGTACGGCGGCAACACGAAGAAGGTTTCACGCTGATCGAGCTGCTGATCGTGATGTCGGTGATGCTGATCCTGATGACGCTGGCCGTACCGCAGCTATTGAAGTTGAGGAAGCAGGCGAATCAGACCTCGGCGATCCAGTCGCTGCGGGCGATTGCACAGGCTGAGCTGCAGTACAACTCCACTTACCCGGCGAATGGATTCGCATGCACGCTTTCGGCGCTTGGTGGACAGCCCGGATCCGGAGCACCGACGGCTCTGAGCGCGCAGATGATTCCGCCTGACCTTGCGACGGGACAGAAGGCGGGGTACACGTTTGCGATCAGCAACTGCACCAAGGTGACGGTGAACAACCAGGATATGTTTACGTCGTACCAGATCACGGCCGTTCCCCAGTCCTTGGGAAAGACGGGCGACCTGGGTTACTGCACCGACGAGAACAACCTCATCCGCTATGACCCGGCGGGTGGAACGAACTGTACGCAACCGCTGCAGTGAAGCGAGTGCTTGGCGCATCCCTGGTCGGATGCGGCGTTGTTGTGCCTGCCGGGACCTGCCGTCGCAGCCTCGCAACGGATGTGGACCGAGTTCTCAAGAGGGTGGACGAGCACTACAACCACCTTTCCTCTCTGCGGACGCGCTTTACGGAGCGGTATGCGGGCCTGGGCATGGACCGCTCCGAGACGGGCGTTCTGTTGCTGAAGAAGCCGGGCCGGATGCGCTGGAGCTATGCAACGCCGGCGGGGAAGGTGTTTGTCCTGGACGGGAAGTATGCGTGGTCGTATACGCCGGGGGACGCGCAGGTGGAACGCAGTCCTGCCAAGCAGGTGGACGATTTGCGATCGCCGCTACGGTTTCTGTTGGGACATACGCAGCTGAAGAAGGAGCTGGAGGGGATCTAGCGTAGACCCCGGGGCCGGCGGTTACCGGATCACGGGGTGTCCCAAGGGGATGGGCGGTCGCGTGAGGGAGCTGCGTGCTTGAGACGACTGGCGGATGGGCGGATCACCCGCATACGGATCGAAGAGGTTGACGGCGCGAGTACGAGTTCAGCTTCGAGGGATCGGAAGAGAACGTCAGCCTGCCGGAGAGCGAATTCCGCTATCGATCCGCCTCCGGGGCTGGCGATTGTTGAAGGGATGCCACCGATCTAGAGATCGGCAGCGGCTGAAGCCCTTCGAGCTCTCTGTTCAGGTTGACGGTCCCGGTCTCACCGAGATCGATCGCGCCTCCCGTAGCTGCGGCGGCGACGTACTTGAGACCGCGCAGGAGCTTGCTCGAGGACGCCTCCCAGTACTGCGCCTCGGTGATCTCAACGCGAAGTACGGCGATGTGAGGATCCTCTTCGCCATCGGGGAACCAGGCCTTGTACATGGGGTTCCAGAGCTCGTGAATCTTCGCGCGATCCTTGCTGACCGAGGCGCGACCTTTGGCCGAGACGAACTTCGAGTTGCCCGGGTCGGAGTAGAGCAGCGAGACGTGTGAGTCGGACTTGATCTCCTGGACCTTGCCGGACTCTTCGCGGGTCAGGAAGTAGACGGTTCCGTCGAAGTCAGTCTCCTGTGTTGCCATGGGACGGCTGTCGAATGAGCCATCGTCCGCTGCGGTGGTGAGCATGGCGATGCGAATACTTTTGACCAGCTCCCCGATCTTCTTTTTGCCCTCTTCTCCGGTGAGGTGCTTCTGTTCAGGCATCTTGAAACCTCCTTTCCCCTTGGATGCGCGTGATGGAGGCTCTGACCCCCGAGCGCGCGGTTCGACGCACGTTAACGTAGAATCTGTCTTTAGTTTCGACGAGGTTTTTGCAAGCTTTTTCGAGTGGAGTGCTTTGTGGAGTTCTGACGGTTCTTTCTCTTTCGACGCCGGAGTTTCTGGATTCGGTGCGCGCGGCCGCGCCAAGGGTTGCGGTGTTCGACTGCGATGGCACGCTCTGGTCCGGCGATGCGGGCTCCTCGTTTATGACCTGGACGATCGAGACCGGGCTGATCTCACGCGAGGTGACAGACGCAATCGACGCACGCTACCGGATGTATCTGCGGGGGGAGGTTTCGGAGCTGGCGATCTGTGGAGAGATGGTGCAGATGTACCAGGGGCTGCGCGAGTCGGAGATGCGGAAGGCGGCGGAGTGCGTTCTTTTCGAGGCTGATCGAGCCGAATATCTTTCCGGAGATGCAGGGCCTGGTTCGGGACCTCCAGGCGGGTGGGACCGAGATCTGGGCCGTTAGCTCGACGAACGACTGGGTGATCGAAGAGGGTATGACCCGGTTTGGGATAGGGCCGGAGAGGGTGCTTGCAGCGCGGGTCAGGGTCGAGGGTGGCGTGGTGACGAATGAACTGCTGGACGTGCCGACCGATGAGGGGAAGGTCGCGGCGCTTGCTCGCGCGGGGGTCACGGCACCGGACGTGGTGTTCGGTAATTCCTTGCATGACGCGGCGATGCTCGGAATTGCGGGGAGGGCCTTCCCGGTGAACGCGTCCCCGGCGCTTCTGCAACTGAGCGTTGAACGACACTGGCCTGTGTTTTATCCGATGTCTGTGCGCGAACCTTTGAAGTAGGCGTTTGAAGCCTTCGGGTTCGCTGCCTCGTCTAACGAACAGCCAGTGAAAGACACTATTCGCAAGTTAGACGGACGTGAGAGAAGCAGCGGGGTGTCGACTCCGGTGCGCTTCGTGGTGGCCGGCCTGATTGTACGGGCGGTGGGTGGGGCAGCGCGTGAGGTGCTGATCTGTCAGCGCAGGCCGGATCAGCCGATGAGCCTGAAGTGGGAGTTTCCCGGGGGGAAGATCGAAGCGGGGGAGAGCTCGGAGGCGGCGCTGGCACGTGAGTTGAACGAAGAGCTTGGGATCAGTGCCGTGATTGGGCGTCGAATTGCAAATGTTCGGCACAAGTACCGCAACGGCGGTTCGATCGATCTGCAGTTCTTCCTGGTGGAGAGCTTCTCGGGCGACATGCAGAACCTGATCTTCAACGACATGCGGTGGACGCCACTCACTTCCCTGCCCGGCTACGATTTCCTGGCTGCAGACCTGGGTCTGATCCGAGACCTGTCCGAGGGCCGGCTGATCTAACTGGCTTTACGGTGGGGTGCTCAAGCTCGAATCAGTCCCCATGCGTAGATGGCCGAGAGCAGAATCATGACGATGGAGTGGCCCACGCGACGACGTTTAGAACAAGCGAGTTGGTGTATTCGCCCATGAGCTCGTGCTTGTTGATGAGACGGAGCATGAAGATGAGGACGAACGGCAGGAGAACGCCGTTGAGCACCTGGGATAGAACGGTGATCTTGACGAGTGGGAAGCTCGGAATGAGGACCACGGCGGCTCCGAGAAAGATGAGCAGGCTGTAGAACCAGTAGAAGAAGGGGGCTTCGCGAAAGCTCTTGTCGAGCCCGCTCTCCACGCCGAGGCCTTCGCAGACCGTGTACGCGGTTGAGAGCGGAAGGATGGATGCGGCGAAGATCGACGCGTTGAAGAGGCCGGCAGCGAAAAGGATGAAGGCGTATCGTCCGGCGATGGGCTTCATAGCCTCTGCTGCATCGGAGGGGACGCCGATATCGCGGATACCGTGAACGTAGAGGGTGGCGGCGCAGGCTACGACGATGAACCAGGCGACAACATCGGTGAAGATGGAGCCGACGATCACATCGAGCCTGGAGGCCTTGTACTGGTGGGCTTCGATTCCCTTCTCGACGATCGAGGACTGGAGGTAGAACTGCATCCAGGGTGCGATGGTGGCGCCGATGACGCCTATCGTCATGTAGACGTAGCTGCTGTCGTGGAGAACGGTTCCGGAAGGAAGCTTGACTGTCTCGACGAGCGCGAGATGCCAGTTGGGACCGCTGAGGACGCCAGCGACGATGTATGCGATGTAGAAGACGCTGGCGAGGAGAAAGACCTTCTCGACGCTCTTGTAGTCGCCTTTGACGACGAGTGCCCAGACGAGAGCTGCACCGATGGGAACGCTGATGTATTTCGCGACGTGAAAGAGCTGCATACTTCCGGCGATTCCGGCGAACTCTGCGACGACGTTGCAGAAGTTGACGATGACCAGGAGCACCAGGAGGAGAAGGGTGGTGCGGAGGCCGAACTCCTCACGGATGAGATCGCTGAGACCTTTGCCGGTTACGGCGCCCATGCGTGCGCACATCTCCTGCACGACGATGAGGGCGACCGTGATGGGGATCATGGTCCAAAGGAGGCTGTAGCCGTACTGTGCTCCGGCTTGAGAGTAGGTAAGGATTCCACCAGCGTCATTGTCCACATTGGCGGTGATGAAGCCGGGGCCGAGGACGGCAAACATCAGGAGGGCCGAGGTGCGGAATCGACGCCAGGAGAGGGGTGGCGCTTTCGATTTGCGGTCGGTCGGCATGCCTCAACCTTACAGCCAGACCAGTGGCGCCGATTGGGTGGAGCGCTGCTTCTCTGTTATCTGGAAATGGTCGCTGAAGCGGTGCTTCGCGGACCCGCAGATCAGACTTCGGATCGCTTGCGTGCGTCCGAAATCTGCTGGATGCGATCGACGATGAGTTCGACCTGGTGGTCGTTGTCGTAGCCGCTGCGCGTGGCTCGCTCATACCCGGCCCTTGCGATACGCTCGCGGGCTTCCTCGTCGGGCAGGTAGCGCTGGATCTTGGCGACGCATTCCTCGTAGGAGGAGAAGAAGACTGCCTCATGATCCTCAACGAATCGCTCGGTGTGACCTGGGGAGCGCTCGGCGAGCAGGAAGCCACCACAGGCTGCGATCTCGAAGCTCTTGTGTGCGAACTCGTCCTGGTTTGAACGAGTGAGAAAGCTCAGGTTGATCTTTGACCGCCAAATAGCTTCGCGGTACTTGTCGCGGTAGAGTTCGCCGTCGCGGTAGATGGCTTTTGAGGCATCGGGACCGAGGACGCGCGCCCAATGGGAGTACCCGGAGACGACGACGGGAAGATTGTGCTCCTTCCAAAGGCGTGACAGGATCTCTGCGCGGTTGTCGTAGGAGGTGCCGATGAAGGAGACACCGCGTGTGCGGTCGTGGTCGCTCCAGCCGGGGGCTGGCGGGAAGTGGATGGTCGGCTCGAAGGCGGTCTGGATCTTCATGACGTTGCGTGCGCCGCGATCCTTGTAATCCTGGACACTGACATCGCGCTGGGTGATGTGGAGATCGTAGAGGCGGAGGCACTTCATGTAGAGACGCCAGCCCGGATCGCGTCGCGGACCAAATGCGTTGTCGATCATGTAGCTGGCGCTGACGATGCCGCTGTCGCGCAGCTGACGGAGTGTCCTTGGCGTCATGCCGAGCAATTTGTCGGTCCACACGGCATCGACCCGTTCGCGCAGGGCGACGTTGAGAAGGTCGCGGTTCATGCGATGGATGTGAGGGCCGGCGGCAAGCCGGAAGGCGATCTTGCGGGTGAGCCGACCCTTCGGGACGTAGCTGCCAGCGTCGAAGGGGATGGGTGTGTGACCGAGTCGCTGGAGCGCCCACATGCGGTAGAGGGTGGAGTCGTTCGGGGTGAGGTTGCCGGCGTACAGGATTTTCATGAAGGTTTTCCAGGCTCGCCTGGTCTAGTGCCTGGATCGCAAGGAGGCGATCACCTGCTCGGCGTGAACGACGCCGACGAGATGCTTTTGCTTGTCGACCACGGGGAGAGAGCGGAGGTTGTACTTATCGAAGAGCTCGGCGACCTTCTTCCCGGGCTCGTCGGCCTCGCAGCTGACGAGATGACCGTGCGGAAGAGAGTCGAGGCTCGCTGCGGAGTCCGCGAGCAGCAGATGCACGATCGGTATCGTTGCGCAGATGCGACCGGCCGCGTCCGAGAGGTAGACATCGTTGACCAGTTCGACGTCGCCGTCAAAGCCTTGAAGCAGCTCGGTTGCGTCGCGCACCGTGGCTTCGGACGGGAGGGAGACGTAGTCGGTCGTCATCTGGCCGGCCGCCGAGTCCGAGGCAAACTCGAGAAGGTCGCGAACCTCTCGCCTTTCGTCGGGGTCCATCTCCTGCAGGATGGCTTCGGAGCGCTCGTCCGGGAGCTCGGAGAGGAGATCGGCGGCAGCACCGGGGTCCATCTCTTCGACGATGCCTGCGGCGGTCTCGGAGTCGAGCGCGTCAAGGAGCGCCTGCTGCATCTTGGGGTTTACCTCTTCAAGGGCCTCTGCGGCGACCTCCTCATCGAGACTGCTGAAGAGGGCGCGGCGCTCGGAGGGCGCGAGGTCTTCGAGGATATCGGCGATATCGGAGGGGTGCATCTTTGAGAGGCGATCCTGCTCGATCTTGAGCCGAACGCGCCGGGCCGGGTCGCGGTCGATGAGGTCGACGAACTCCCACGGTATGACGTTGGGGCGGAAGCTCGCAGCAATGCGATCCACCAAAGATGTAGGCAGACCCTTGAATATGCGACGGACTGCCCCACGAAGGCCGATCTCGACCTCATGAATACGAAGCACGGTGGACTGATGGTCTTCGGGGGAGGTGTCCCAGATCATGCAGACATCATTGACGCGGACGACCTTGTGGCCATGGACGTCGATGATCTGCTGATCGAGCAGATCGCGCTCAAGCATGAGGAAGTTGTTGTCGGCGCCGAGGTCGGAGGTGTGCACGCCCTCTCGAAGGCGGATCTCACCGGCATCAGTGAGTCGAATCTGCTTGACGTCGACGATGGCGAGAGGCCCGGCGCGTTTTGCGCCCTTGCGCCGGAGGACGAGGGCCGAGACGTGTTCCGCGTCGATCATGGGAGAGACGGCGAACTCCTGAAGGTGGCCGAGCGTGCCCCCTTGGGCGTCCTGGACGACTGTTCCGAGGAGAAGAGCCGCACTCGTCTTGTGGGAGTTTCTGGTCATCTCTCGTCCCTCTCGAATTTACACGCGCGATGCTCGAGAGATGCAGTGGCCGCTAGAGTTCCGCGTGTCCATGGTGGGGCATGGCGTCATCGGAACCGGTCGGTCCAGCCGGACGGGCTTTTGTGGGCTTGACTTTCGAGGTTTGTGCAAGCACACTGCCTTCATCATTTTTCCTTACGATCAGTCTTCACCTGCAACTTATAAGGACAGTTTTTGGCCGATTCTTCCACAAGCCGTGTCAGCTTCACACTTGGATCGAATCTTGAGAGCGTGAACAAGATAGAGCAGACGGCGGAGGAGCATGCCGAGCGTGCCGGCTTTGACGAGGACACGTCGGCGCACATTGCGATGGCCGCGCGTGAAGCTGCGGTAAACGCAGTGATGCACGGGAACGCCTACGATCCGGAGAAGCAGGTCAGCGTTCTTTTTGAAACGACCCCTGAATCGTTGATGGTCCGGGTGGCCGACCAGGGACCCGGTCTTGATCCAGAGACGATCCCAGACCCGCTGGCCCCAGAGAATATCCTTCGCGGATCAGGGCGCGGCATCTTTCTCATCCGAGCTTTTATGGATGAGGTACACTTCCGCCAGTTACATCCTGGCACGGAACTCACCTTGATCAAACACCGAACCCCCACACAGCCGGGGACCTAAGGAGATCTAAAACCATGAGCATGAAAGTAAACACTCGCCAGGTGGACGGCGTAACCGTACTCGATCTGAGCGGCAGAATTACCCTGGGCGAGGGTAGTGTGACGATCCGCGATGCGGTTCGCGACGTGGTTGCTAAAGGGTCGAAGAAGATCCTGTTGAACCTGGGCGACATTAACTATATCGACAGCTCCGGTATTGGAGAGTTGGTAAGCGCGTTTACGTCCGTGAAGAACACCGGGGGCGAGTTGAAGCTGCTGAACCTGACGAAGAAAGTTCACGATCTGCTTCAGATCACGAAGCTCTACACCGTTTTCGACATCAAGGATGATGAGGCCGCGGCCATCTCCTCGTTCACCAAGTAGCGTTGCCAGCAGGAAAAGCAAGAGGCCGTCGCGGTTGCGACGGCCTCTTGCCTTGTCATCGAAAGCTTACTTTCCGAAGTCGACTTTAGGTGCCTCGGTGTTGGCCGGGTTGCCCTTGAAGTACTCATCCCTTACGTGGAAGCCCGCGAAGTTAGCCCAGAAGCTGTTCGGGAACTGCTGCACGTAGACGTTGTAATCTTTGAGCGTCTTGTTGTAGCGCCCGCGCTCGACGGCGATGCGGTTCTCGGTACCGGCGAGTTCATCCGACAGGCGGGTGAACTGCTCGCTCCCTTTGAGGTTGGGGTACTGCTCCTGAAGACGGAAGAACGGTCCAAGAGCGACGTCGAGCTTGGTATTGGCCTGGATGCTGCTGGCCCGGTCTGTCGCACCGAGAACGCCGGCGCGGGCGTTTGCGATGTTGGTAAGGACGGTGGTTTCCTCGTTGACGTATCCCTTGACGGTGGCGACGAGGTTGGGGATGAGGTCCAACCGGCGCTGCTGCACGACGTTTACCTGAGAGTAGGCCTGGTTGACATCCTCATTCTTCTGCACGAGCGTGTTCTTCGCTCCGATGTAGCTGCCACCGGCGAAGACCAGCACCACGATGATGAGTCCTACAATTCCCAGCACGATCCACAGCGATTTCATTGATCTTCCTTTGTTGTTCCTGAGTAAGTACGTTGTTCGACCTTCAGGGGTTCACGGCTGTACTCTACCATCCTGGCGTGATGACTGCTGGAGGAGGGCTGCCTTTGGGCAACTTAGAAGTCGCCACTGGCGCCACCTCCGCCGGAGCTTCCACCGCCGAAGCCTCCGAAGCCACCGCCGCCACCGTCATCGTCTCCACGTCCGCGTCCGCCGCCTCCACCTCCGAAGCCTCCGCCCATCATGTTGCCGAGAAAGAACCAGAGTAAGGGCCCGCCGCCGCCGCGGATGATGAAGAAGAGGATGATCAGGACGACGAGCCCGGAGAGGATGGCGCGTGCAGGGCTGATTGGAGTTGCGGCCTGCGTTTCCCGGCGGTACTGGTGGACGATGGGCGTGATGGTAACGCCGGCGTCGGTCCCGATGATCTGCGCGAGCTGTTGGACGCCGAGAGGAACGGCGCGGTCGTAGTCGCCTGCCACTGCTGCGGGCTCCATGGCGCGTCCGATATCTCCGACCTTGGCGTCGTTGAGGATGCCTTCGAGGCCGTAGCCAACCTCGAAGCGACCCCGACGGGGGCTCATGACCAGTAGCATCAGCACGCCGCGATCTGTACCCTTGGCTCCAACTTTCCACTTGTTTTCGAGTTCCGTAGCGAACTCTTCGATGGACTCGTCCCCATCAATCGTCTTTACGGTGACCACGGCGATCTGTGCGTGGGCCTGCCGATCGACGGCGGTGCAGAGGGATTCGACCTCCTGGCGTACAGGCGCCGAGAGAACGCCAGCGAAGTCGTTGACGTAGCCGGTGGGCGCGGGAAGGGCGGCCACGCTTTCAGCATGGAGACGCGCTTGCGGCGCCAAACACAGGAGGACGATAGCAAGGTAAAGCCAACGTAAGAGCGACTTCATCTACCGACCAGTCTACGCGCCAGCCAGGGGCCGGTTCCGCGGGGGCGGACATCTGGTGGCCGAATCCGAGGCCCTACTGGGCTGGCGGCGGTACTGGATGCTGACCGCGAGGGGGAACCGCAATGCCCTTCGATCGCGCGATGGATTCGATCATGCTGGTGTGCTCGCGGATCACCTTGGTTCCCTTCTCGACGGCAGCCTTGAGCGTGGCATCGCTTGTGCTGGCATCTTCCATTCGAAACTCGTGGAGGTCCTCATGGTGATCCTTCACCATGAAGGTCACGTATTCCGTGTCGAAGTCAGTTCCGGAGAGGCCGTTCAGTTTGGCGTACTCTGCCTGATCCTTCCCATTCAGCTTCTTAGGGAAGCATGACGCCCATCGACTCTGCGATCGGCTTCATCTCTTCGTTGAGGGCGGTATGATCCGCGACCATCTTCGTGCCGAAGTCCTTGACGTCCTGGCTGCTTCCCTTTTCCGAGGCGAGTTGGCCAAGCTGTACCTCCGCGATTCCACCTTGCGGCAGCCTTGCGGAGGAAGATCTTGTCTTTCATCATCTGTCCGGAGACACCGGAGTTGGGGGCAGAGTCCTGCATGTCGGCCATCGCTGGGTGGTTGACGGCCGGTTGCAGCGGAGAGGACTGGGGCCAGGCAAAGGTGGCGGGAAGAAGGGCGACGGCGGCAAGTATCGTCAGATGCAGATCTTTGGACTGATCATGGTGATCTCCTCTGCGCGCGCAACCGGGGTTGATAGAGCGCGATGCGGCAGTTCAGTCGACTCGTGTGCAACCCGGGCCATTTCGGCCGGCGCGCCGTGCGGAACACTGTATTCTCTCGAGTGGGGATTACGCTATGCCAGATGTAAGCACCACGGCCACCTGCAGCCCGGGAAGAGCTGACGCAGACTGCGGTCCATGGGCAGACGCTTGAGGATCGATATGCCTGGATGCGGGACAAGACCTCTCCCGAGGTGCTTGCGTACCTCGCAGGCAGAGAACGCCTATACGGCCGATGTGCTGGCCTCGACAGAGCCGCTTCAGAGCAAGCTTTACGGGGAGATGCTGTCGCATATCAAGGAGACGGACGAGTCGGTGCCCTACCCGTACCGGGGCTGGATGTACAGCACGAGGACGGTCGAAGGAAGTCAGTATCCGATCCATTGCAGGCGCAGGATCGGCGAAGAGGCCGAACCTGAGCAGGTCATGCTGGACGTGAATGAACTTGCCCAGGGCCAGGCGTTCATGTCTGTGGGGACCATGGCGGTGAGCCCTGACGGGAATCTGCTTGCGTACTCGACCGATAACACTGGTTTCGGCAGTACACGCTCCACGTGCGGGACCTGAGGTCAGGGAAGGATCTGCGGATACGGCGGAGCGGGTTGGGATCCATTGCCTGGGCGGCGATGGCGCGAAGCTGTTCTACACGACCGAAGATGAGGTGACGAAACGGCACGACAAGCTGTGGCGGCATGATCTTGGGGGTGTGGACGGGGATGTGCTGGTGTATGAGGAGCCGGACGAGAGGTTCAACCTGGGGGTGGGGAAGTCGCGTGATGGCAAGTACTTGATGATGGAGGCTGGAAGTCATACATCCAGCGAGTGCGGTGGCTTCTGGCGGACCGAGCCGGAGGGCGAGTTGTTGCTGATCGCGCCGCGGATCGACGAGCAGGAGTACTCGGTCGACCACCGGGATGGGCTGTTCTATATCCGGGTCGAACGATACGGGCAAGAACTTCCGCGTGGTGACGGCTCCAGTGGAGAACAGCGGGCGCGACGAGTGGAAGGAGTTCATTCCGGAGGACACGAGATGCTCCGCTCGAAGATTTCGATGTTTTTCAGCGATTCTGCGTGTGCTCACGACGGCGAACGGGCCTTACGACACTCGAAGTGCAGCGTTTCGAGGAGTCTGCGGGGCTGGAGTCGGCGAAGGAGATCAGCTTTCCGGAGCCAGCGTACACGGCGCAGGCGCATGTGAACCGGGAGTTCGATACGTGCCGTGTTCCGGTACAGCTACCAGTCGCTGGTTTCGCCGCCGTCGGTGTATGAGTACGACGTGGCGTCGGGCGCGTCGAAGTTGCTGAAGCAGCAGGAGGTGCCGGGCGGTTTCGATGCGGCACCGGTATGCGTCCGAGCGGCTGTGGGTCACGGCGGAGGACGGCGTCCGGGTGCCGGTCTCGCTTGTCTACCGGCGAGATCGCTTCAGGCGGGATGGAAGCTCCCCGCTGTATGTCTATGGGTATGGGTCGTACGGGTACCCGCTGCCGCTGGGCTTCAGTCCGACGCGGTTATCGCTGCTGGACCGCGGTGTCGTGATGGCGTACGCGCATATTCGCGGTGGCGGGGAGATGGGCGATCCGTGGCATGACGCTGGAAAGATGATGGTGAAGCGGACCACTTTTACGGACTTCATCGCCGTCACGGAGTACCTGGTCGGGAGGGGTATGGGGCCGGGGACCGGGTGGCGATCGAGGGCGGGAGCGCGGGCGGGCTGCTGATGGGGGCGGTGGTGAACCTGCGGCCGGAGCTGTTCCGCGTGGTGCTGTCGCATGTGCCGTTCGTGGATGTGATGAACACCATGCTGGACGCTTCGCTGCCGCTGACGGTGGCGGAGTACGAGGAGTGGGGGAACCCGAACGAGGCGGAGGCGTTTGCGTACATGCGGAGCTACTCGCCCTATGACAACCTGAAGGCGGGAGCGTATCCGGCGATGCTGGTGAAGACGAGCCTGAACGACTCGCAGGTGATGTATTGGGAGCCGGCGAAGTATGTCGCGAAGCTGCGGACGCTGAAGACGAACGATACGCCGCTGCTGCTGCATATCAACATGGACGCCGGGCACGGCGGGGCTTCGGGCCGGTACGACTACCTGAAGGAGATCGCGATGGACTACGCGTTTCTGCTGGGGGAGCTTGGGGTGGAGACGGCCAGCTAGAACCTGTCGGTGCGGCGATTAGACCTTGGCCGCGACTGGCTCTTCGACCTTGTCGCCTTCGCCGGGGGCGAGGAAGAGGTTGGTTTCGAGGCCGTGCTGGCGGGTGTAGAGGTCGTGGTAGCGGCCGTGGAGGGCGTAGAGCGTCTCGTGGGTGCCGCGCTCGACGATCTGTCCCGGCTCGACGACGAGGATCTGGTCGGCGCGGCGGATGGTGGAGAGGCGGTGGGCGATGACGAAGGTGGTGCGGCCCTGCATGAGGTAGCTGAGGCCGTCCTGGATCATGGCCTCGGACTCGGAGTCGAGGGAGCTGGTGGCCTCGTCGAGGATGAGGATGCGCGGGTCGGCGAGGATGGCGCGGGCGATGGAGATGCGCTGGCGCTGGCCGCCGGAGAGCTTGACGCCGCGCTCGCCGACGATGGTGTCGTAGCCCTCGGGGAAGCGCTCGGCGAACTCGTCGACGCGGGCGATGCGGCAGGCCTCCATGAGCTGCTGCTCGGTGGCGTCGGGGCGGGAGAAGAGGATGTTCTCGCGGATGGTGCCGTCGAAGAGGAAGGTCTCCTGGAGGACGACGCCGAGCTGGTTGCGGTAGCTGGAGAGCCGGACGGTGGCGAGGTCGATGCCGTCGACCAGGATGCGGCCGGTGGTGGCGTTGTGGAAGGCGCAGATGAGCGAGATGATGGTCGATTTGCCGGAGCCGGAGGAGCCGACGAGGGCGGTGACGGTGCCGGGGCGTGAGTCGAAGGAGATGCCGTGGAGGACGGGCTTTCCGGGCTCGTAGGCGAAGCTGACGTCCTCGAACTCGATGTCGCCGCGGATGGTTGAGAGGGCGACGGGTGCGGGTGGGCTCGGAGTCTTCCTGGCGCTCGGAGAGGATCTCGGTGGTGCGGTCGAGGCCGGCGAGGGCCTCGGTGAGCTGGGTGCCGATCGAGACGAGCTGGGCGATGGGCGCGATCATGAAGGCGAGGAACATGACGTAGGTGACGTAGCCGCCGGTGGTGAGGGTTCCGGCGACGACCTGGCGGGCGCCGAGGTACATGATGAGGGCGCCGACGAGGCCGAGGACGGCGGTGGAGGCGAGCGCCATGAGGGACTGGGCGGTGAGGGACGAGATGACGTTCTGGAGGAGGCGCTGGGCGCCGGCGACGAAGACGCTGGCCTCGGAGTCTTCGGCGTGGTAGCCCTTGACGACGCGGACGCCGCCGAGCGATTCGGTGAGGCGGCCGGTGACCTCGGCGTTGATCTTGGAGCGCTCGCGGAAGATGGGGCGGATGGTCTTGAAGGCGCGCTGGAGGATGGCGCCGAAGATGACCAGGATGACGAAGGTGAGGACGCGTCATCCTGACTGAGAGGTGGATGAGGTAGCCGAAGGCGAAGATGGCGGTGAGGACGCCGCCGAAGAAGTCGATGACGCCGGTGCCGATGAGGTTGCGGACGCCTTCGACGTCGGTCATGATGCGGGCGACCAGGGTGCCGGTGCGGTTCTCGTCGTAGAAGGAGACGGGGAGGCGGCCGATGTGGGCCTGGACCTGGGTGCGGAGTTCGGCGATGAGGCGCTGGCCGGCCTTGGAGAGGAGCTGGGTGAGGACGAAGGAGGTGACGCCCTGGAGGATGGTGGCGGTGACGACGATGCCGACGATCCAGGGGAGGATGGCGAGGTCGTGCTTGCCCATGACGCGGTCGATGAGGTACTTGGTCGACGCGGGGAGGACGAGGCCGCTGGCGCGGTTGACGATCATGAGGAGGAAGCTGCCGGCGAGCAGCTAGCGGCGCGGGCGGATGAGCTTCCAGACCTCGGGGAGGATCTTTCCTGAGCTTCGGCTTGGGGCGGGCGGCGGTGAGGGCGGCGGTGGTGGCGCGACCGGTGCCGCGGGAGGGGCGGTCGGCGGAGGGCATACCTGTGGAAGTGCCGAACGTTGGACATGCTGTCCGATACTATGCCTTGTGGCTCTATCGGAGCACGTGGCTTCCGTGCGACGCGGAATGGCAGGGATCGCAGTGCGTTCAGACGAGGCGCTGTCGGCGTGCGGCGATGAAGGAGCGGACGCAGAGGAGGACGAAGAGGAGGCAGAGGAGGGACATGGCGGCCTTTTCGACGATGGCGACGGGGTGGGGGAGGTCGGCGCCGTGGCTGAGGCGGAAGACGCTGATGTCGGCAGGGATGGTGCCGAGGAACATGAGGAGGGCGACGGTGACGGCGATGTGCATCCAGAGCATGCGCTTCTTGGGGTCTTCGGAGTTGGCCAGGGCGCCGAAGACGGCGAAGAGGATGCCGATAGCTCCGGGGATGAGGGCGGTGGGGTGGGAGCTGCCGGTCTCGACGAAGCCGATGACGGCGATGAGGATGAGCAGGGCGCCGAGGGCGATGGTGAGTTTGGCCATTTGGTTCTCCGGGGTCGGGGTGGGTACCCCTCCCCCCGTACTTTAGGGGTAAAGTCTTCGCGTCATCGCGGGTTAGGCTGGGGGTACTTGTGCATTGGTGGCGGTTCGTGGGCGTGGTGTGAAAGGGCCTATTTCAATGATAGCTAGATGTGAGAGAGATTGCGCCAGGTTTGGTGCGATTCCCTTGCGAGGGCTGTCGATGCAGGCTCTTCGACTTTACTCAGGATGAGCAGTTTTGCGGAGCGAAGAGCGACGCACGTTCATCGCTTCGCTTCTGCATGCAGAGAAGAACAAGCAATGGCAAGGGCCAATGCGGGGGTCCTTCAGCTTCGCTCAGGGTGACAGCCGGGTGGGGGCGTTCAGGCGGTGGCGGCGGCTTTGAGCTTGGCCAGGACGTCGGCGGTTTGCCAGTCGTTGGAGGGGTACCAGGCGACGACCTTGCCGTCTTTGCCGATGAGGATGGTGGAGAGGGAGTGGGTGACGGTTTTGGGGTCGGAGCCGGTGACGCCGACGTTGAAGTACTGGGTGATGGCGGGGAGCTCGGCGGCGGGTGGGGCGGCGAAGTCCCAGTGGGTGAAGGTCTCGTTGGTGAAGCGGCCGGTGTAGGCGCCGCCGTAGCTGCGGAGGACGGCGGGGGTGTCGTAGGCGGGGTCGAAGGAGATGCTGAGGAGGTGGGTGCGGTCGTAGAGGCTGGGGTCGGCGGCGAGGGCGCTGGTCGATGTCGGCGAAGTTGTGGCTCATGCGGGGGCAGAAGTCGGCGAGCTGGCAGCGGGTGTAGATGAAGGTCATGAGGAGGGCGCGTGCCGCGGAACTGATCGAGGTGGATGGTGCGGGCGCTCTGGTTGAGGAGGCGCGAAGTCGGGGACGGTGTCGCCGGGGGTGGGGACGTGGTACTGGACGGTGGGCTTGTAGTCGGGCTTGGCCTGGGCGATGACGACGATGTTGTCGAGGAGCTCGTTGTTGAAGCCGTCGGGCTCCTTGTGGACGAGGAGGTTGGCGGTGATGCGGTCGCCGGGGTGGAGCTCGGAGACGATGCCGGGGTCCTTGAGCTTGTAGGACATGGTCATGGCGTCCATGAAGCCGGGGATGGCCTCGTGATCGAGGGTGACGTCGGTTCCGTGGATGGCGACGACGCGGCCACGGACGGGGTAGGTCCTGGTGTCGGCGGCAGTTGCCGGAGCTGGCGTCGGTTCCGGAGGATGCGGTGGCGGAGGTGCCGGTCGTGTCTGTCGTGCCGGTCTTCGGCGGAGGTGGAGCTGGGTGAGGGGTGGCAGCCGGCGAGGAGGGAGGCACGAGTGTCAGCAGCAGGCAAGGGGTGCGCGTGAGCGGAACTCTCATGGGACGATGATAATGGCTGGGCAGCGATAATGGCTGAGGCAGGAGCCCGGTGGGTTGGAAACGGCCGGGTTACGGCGGCAGGGTCACGGGACCGACGACAGTGGCTCGAGGACAGGGTCGACGACCGGAGGCAGGATGGCACGGGACGAGGTTGAGGGGACGCGAGCCAGGCCATCCGCGGCGTCCATGCATTTCGCATTTATCCTGACGGGTCTCGGGACGGCGATGCTGGGGCCGATCCTGCCGCTGCTGACGCGGCAGTGGACGCTGCGCGACGACCAGAGCGGGCTGCTTCTGCTGGCGCAGTTTTGCGGATCGTTTCTGGGTGGGGTGACGGTGTCGTGGCGGCTGCGGCGGAGCCTGTTGATCGGGATGGGGGCGGCGGCGGTGGGGATCGGGTGCTTTGCGCTGGCGCCCGGGCTGCGTTGGCGTGCGTGGGGCTGCTGGTGGCGGGGTTTGGGCTGGGCCACTCGATTACGGCGGTGAACATCCTTGCGGGGCAGCGGTTTACGGAGAGGCGGGCGTCGGCGCTGGCGCTGCTGAACTTCTTCTGGAGCCTGGGGGCGATGCTGGCTCCGCTGCTGACGGCGCTGGCTGACGCCGCGGTTCGCGCTGCGAGGTCTGCTGGAGTGGTTTGCGGCGCTGTTTGTGGTCTGCGGGACGGTGATGGCGCTTGAGATGCGGGGTGGGGTGGCCGAGCGCAGGGTGCTTGAGAGCGATGTGACGGGGGCCGAGGGGCTGGGGCGGCGGGTGTTTGTGCTTCTTCATGGCGATGCTGTTTTTGTATGGGGGGCTGGAGACGTGCCTGAGCGGGTGGCTGACGACGTATGCGCTGCGGTATGGGGACAGGACGCTGGCGGTGAGCGAGTACACGACGCTGCTGCTGTGGATGAGCCTGACGGCGGGGCGGGCGGGGTCTTCCCTGCTGCTGCTGCGGGCGCCGGAGCGGCTGCGTGCGGAGGGTGGCGCTGGGCGTGACGGTGGTGCTGACGGCGGGTCTGGCGGTGGCGCATACGGCGGTGGCGATTGCGGTGTGCACGGTGCTGCTGGGGCTGAGCCTGGCGCCGTGGTTTCCGGTGACGTTTTCGCTGCTGATGGGGGAGCGGCCGAGGGCGCGGCAGGCGGGGATTGTGATTGCGGTGAGCGGTCTGGGGGCGGCGGCGCTGCCGTGGCTGATGGGCGTGGTTTCGACGCGTGCGGGAGCCTGCAGGTGGCGCTGGCTGATTCCGTTCTGGCGGCTGCGGGGCTGCTGGGAATGAGTTTCGAACAGGCGAAGGAAAGGCGTATAAGGGAGACATGGAACGGGTGACGGGCTGGAAGGGTGGGGTTGTGGGCGGGAGGTGAGCGGAGGCGCTGCGGCGCGGGGCGCTGGTGGTGACGGCGAACGAGCGGGCGGCGCGGACGCTGCGGCGGGGGTATGACGAGGGGCTGAGGGCGGCGGGGGTGCGCGGTGGGAGCCGGCGCGCGTGATGAGCTGGGCGGCGTGGACGAGCTCGCTTGTGGCGGCGGATGTTGCTGGAGGGGCGGGCGAAGGCGCTGCTGCTGAACCGGTTCCAGGAGCATGCGGTGTGGCGGGGGGTGCTGGCGGCGGACCGGGATGGAAGCGGTGGCGGGATGGGGGCAGCGCGGGGTGGATGGGCTGGCGGAGATGGCAGCCGAGAGCTTGGCGCGGATGTGCGCGTACGGGGAGGCGGCCGCCCGCGAGGCGGGGTGCGCGGACGCTGGGGTTTGCGGCGATGCTGCCCGGAGGTGGAGCTGGAGCCGGTGCTCCATCCGGGCTTTCGGGGAGCTTGTTTTCAGGGGGGCTGTTTTCGGATGAGGGTGCGGACGTGCTGGGAGCCGGGATACGGCGGCGTTTGCGCGGTGGGCGCGGGCGTTTGAGGAGAGGTGCGGGGCGGAGCAGTTTCTGACGGTGGCGGAGCTGGAGGCGGCGCTTTGGCGGGCGATGGGGGCGGGGGCGGTCGCGGTGGACGCGCCGGAGGTGCTGCTGGTGGGGTTTGACCGGATGACGCCGGCGCGGAGCGGCTGCTTGGGAGGCTGCGAGCTCGGTGGGGTGCTGGTCTCGCGGGCTGCGGTCGGGGGGAGTGGGGGGCGACGGGTTCTGACGTCGGCGGCGGATGAGGGGGAGGAGCTGCGGGCGTGTGCGCGGTGGGCGGCGGAGTGGATCGGGCGGGAGCCGGGGGCGCGGATGGCGGTGATCGTGCCGGATCTGCTGGGGAGCGGGCGGGAGTGGAGCGGGTGTTTCGGGAGGTGCTGGCGCCGGAGCTGGAGCTGATCGGGAGCGAGGCGGGCGGCGCCGTACGAGTTTTCGCTGGGCAGGGCGCTGGCGGAGATGCCGATGGTGGCGGTGGCGATGGAGCTGCTGCGGTGGGTGGAGGGGCCGCTGCCGCTGGAGCGGGTGAGCGGGCTGCTGGTGTCGGACTACTTTGCGGCGAGTGCGCGAGGAGGAGAGGGAGGCGCGGGCGGAGTTCGATGCGCTGGAGCTTCGGCGGGCGGGGATGCTGCGGCCGGAGATGGGTTTCACGGGATGGTGCGGATGGTTGCGGGGTCGCGGCGATCGGCGCGGCTGCCGGGGCTGCTGCGGGCTCTGCGGGGGATGGAGCGGGTGGTCGACGGGGTTCGATGGGGTGTCGCAGAGCTATGGGCAGTGGGCGGCGGGGATGCGGGAGCTGCTGCTGGCGGCGGAGTGGGGTGCCGCGGGGGCGGAGACGAGCGAGGAGTTCCAGGTGCGGGAGCGGTGGGAGGGGGCGCTTGATGCGCTGGCGACGCTGGACTTTGAGAACCAGGCGGTGGACTACGCGGAGGCGCTGCGGGCGATGGAGCGGATTGCGGG
Organism: uncultured Acidobacteriaceae bacterium; assembly: GCA_963752655.1. Lineage (GTDB taxonomy): Bacteria > Acidobacteriota > Terriglobia > Terriglobales > Acidobacteriaceae > Edaphobacter. The sequence goes on along the minus strand of CAVVZK010000008.1, from coordinate 291,155 downwards.
GAAGACGATGTTTGCGCCGGAGTCGAGGGCGGCGGCGGTGCAGGTGATGGGGCCGATGGAGGCGGCGGGGAGCGAGTTCGACGCGGTGTGGTTTCTGCGGGCGGGAGAGGCGAGCTGGCCGCCGGTGGTGGGGGCGATGCCGCTGCTGCCGCTGGGGTTTGCAGCGGGATCTGGGGATGCCGGGGACGGATGCGGAGAGGGACCTGGCGATGGCGCGAGTGATGACGGAGCGGATTGCGGGGAGCGGGCGCGAGGTGGTGGTGAGCTATGCGCGGACGGCGAGCGAGGCGAGGCAGAGGGCTTCGGGGGTGGTGCGGGGCGATGGGGCTGGAGGAGGTGGAGATCGGGGAGGTGGCGGGGGAGGAGGAGGCGCGGGCGGTGGTCGCGATGGAGTGGGTGGAGGATGGGGGGCGGGTGCGGGCGCTGCCGGATGCGGCGGTGCATGGGGGCGTGCGGGTGCTGGAGCTGCAGGCGGCGTGCGGGTTTCGGGCGTTTGCGGAGCAGCGGCTGTGGTCGAGCGAGCTGGAGGATCGGGGGCTGGGGCTGGATGCGAAGGAGAGCGGGACGGCGGTGCATGCGGCGCTTGAGTGCTTCTGGAGGGAGGTGGGATCGCAGGCGGCGCTGCTTGCAGATGCGCGAGGAGGAGCGGGACGGGGCGGTGTTGCGGGCGGTGGATGAGGGTTTGCGAGAGGGCGCGGTGGGGGCGGCCGGGGCGTGGGATGAGGCGTACCTGGCGACGCAGAGGGAGCGGCTGCGGCGGCTGCTGGGGGGGTGGCTGGCAGATGGAGATGACGAGGCCGGCGTTTACGGTGAGCAGAGCGAGGAGCGGTTGCAGGATGTGCGGGTGGGGCCGCTGCGGTTTCAGCTGCGGGTGGACCGGGTGGATGTGGTGGACGAGATGCAGGTGCTGATCGACTACAAGACGGGTGCGGCGGGGACGAAGGACTGGCTGGGGGAGCGGCCGGATGCGCCGCAGGTTCCGCTGTATGCGATCCTGGCGGCCCGGGCGGGCGGGTGGAGGCGGGCGAGGAGCAGGGGGGAGCTGGGGGCGGATGGGGCGCGGGGAGCTGGGGGCGGTTGCGTTTGGGCGGGTGCAGGCGGGCAAGGAGATGGGGCTGCGCGGGTTTGCGGCGCGGGAGGGGCTTGCTGCCGGGCAAGCCGCGCGACGAATGGAGGCGAGCACGTTTGAAGGGCAGGTGGAGCGCTGGGAGGGGGTGCTGACGGAGCTGGCGGAGGAGTTTGCGGCGGGCGAGGCGCGGGTGCGGCCGAAGAACTATCCGTCGACGTGCGAGCGCTGCGGGCAGCGGATGCTGTGCCGGCTGGATGCGTCGCTGCTGGAGGAGATGGAGGAGGACGAGAAGGGGGAGGATGCGGATGGCTGAGCTGTTCGAGTGGCCGGTCGAGGATGCGTCGCGGGGTAAGGAGGAGGCTGAGGGGCGTGGTGGGACTGCGATTGCGGCTGACGGGCCGCCGACGGTTTGGATGCCGGCAGTGGACGGGCGGGCGCCGGACTGGAGGGAGCGGGAGCGGGCGCTGGATGTCGCGGGCGTCGTGGATTGTGGAGGCGCCGGCGGGGTCGGGGAAGACGGGGCTGCTGATCCAGCGGTATCTGAAGCTGCTGGCGGAGGGCGAGCGTGGACCGGCCGGAGCAGGTGCTGGCGATCACGTTCACGAAGGCGGCGACGGCGGAGATTCGGGAGCGGGTGGTCGGGGAGCTTGAGAGCGCGGCGGCGCGGGACGCGGCGCCGAGGGGCGAGTTCGAGCGGGAGACGCGGGGGCTGGCGGAGGCGGTGCTGCGGCGGGACAGGTTGATGGGTTGGGGCTGCTGGAGGGCCGCGGCGGCTGAATGTGCGGACGATCGACAGTGTGTGCGCGGAGATTGCGCGGGCTTTGCCGGTGACGAGCGGAGGCAACGGCGGGTCTTGCGCCGGTTGAGATGGCGGACGCGCTGTACAGGGAGGCGGCGCGACGGACGCTGATGCAGCTGGGCGGGGACGACCTGCGGCTGGACGAGGCGCTGCGGACGGTGCTGCTGCATCGGGACGGGAGCCTGGTGGAGTGCGAGCGGCTGATCGCGGAGATGCTGGCGGTGCGCGACCAGTGGGGCGAGCTGGTTCCGCTGCGGCGGGCGGAGCTGACGGAGGAGTGGCTGGAGGAGTAGGTGCGGCCGCGGCTCGAGCGGGCGCTGGAGCTGGCGGTGTGCCAGGGCCTGACGGAGCTTGCGCGGGCGATCCCGGGGGAGACGCTGGCGGAGGTGACGGTGCTGGCGGCGGAGATGGGGCATGCTCCACCGGACGGGGAGCTGACCCATAGCCGATGGCGGTCTGCGCCGGGATCAGCGAGCGTGCCTGGCGAGGGTGCGGAGCATCTGGAGCACTGGCAGGCGCTGATCCACCTGCTGGTGAACGGCGGACGGGGATTGGAGGGCTGGGTTTCGGAGCGAACTGGCTGCGGTTTACGTGGGACCCGAAGCATGACCAAACCGCTGAAGGGGCTGGTGGCGAGTCTGCAGGAGACGACCGGGGGCGCTCGAGGCGATGCAAGCGCTTCAACAAGCTGCCGCCGGCGCGGTATCCGGCGGACCAGTGGGTTGTGGCGAAGGCGCTGTTCCGGGTGCTGAGCCGGGCGCTGGTGGAGCTGCAGATGGTGTTTGCGGAGCGCGGGGAGTGCGACTTTGCGGAGCCGGCGCTGGTGGCGAGGGCGGCGCTGCGGCAGGAGCACGGGGTGGAGGGGTACGAGGCGGCGATGGGGTCGGAGCTGCGGCACCTGCTGGTGGACGAGATGCAGGACACGTCGACGAGCCAGTACGAGCTGATCGAGCTGCTGACGGAGGGCTGGGAGAGCGAGGGCAAGACGGTGTTCCTGGTGGGCGATCCGAAGCAGTCGATCTACCTGTTCCGGCAGGCGCGGGTGGAGCGGTTTGTGGCGACGATGCAGACGGAGCGGATGGGCGAGCTGCGGCTGGGCAGGCTGCGGCTGACGGCGAACTTCCGGTCGCAGGCGGGGCTGGTGGAGGGGTTCAACGAGAGCTTCTCGGAGCTCTTTCCGAGGTCGGCAGGAAGGTGTGCCGTTTGTGGCGGCGGAGGCGGTTGCGGGGCAGGGCTGCGCGGGCTGGACGGTACGAGAGCGAGGCGGGGATGGCATGGCATGGCGGCGCTGGCGGAGGGATCGGCGGAGGAGATCACGGAGACGAAGCGGGCAGGTGCGCAAGAGGAATGCGACGGACGGTGCGGGAGATTGCGGAGCGCTGGCGGGATCGGCCGCTGCCTCCGGGGCGGACGGAGCCGTGGAAGATCGCGGTGCTGGTGCGGTCGCGGAGGGAGCTTGGGGTAGATTGTCGCGGCGCTGAAGCGGGATGAGGGGCGGGGTGCGCTTCCCTTTCGCGCGGTCAAGGTGGAGCCGTTGAAGGAGCAGCAGGAGGTGCTGGATCTGCTGGCGCTGACGCGGGCGTTGCGGCACCCGGGCGATCGTGTGGCGTGGTGGGCGGTGCTGCGGGCGCCGTGGTGCGGGCTGGGGCTGGCGGATCTGCATGTGCTGGCGGGGGAGGACGATCGGGAGCTTGCGGGAGCGACGGTGACGGAGCTGGTGAGGACGCGCGGAGATCTGCTGCGGGCCGGAGGCGATTGCGCGGCTGGAGCGGGTGTGGCCGGTGCTGGAGGCGGCGGTGGAGCGGCGATCGAGGCTGCGGATGCCGGAGCTGGTGGAGCGGACGTGGCGGTCGCTGGGCGGAGATGCGGGGCTTCGGATGCGGCGCTGGAGAATGCGATGCGGTACCTCGAGCTGCTGGACGAGCTTGATCGTGACGGGGGTGCGGGCGGGTGGAGACGGGGTCGCTGCAGAGCGCGATGGAGCGGCTGTATGCGGCGGCGGGGACGGACCCGACGGCGGTCGACCTGATGACGATCCATGGGGCGAAGGGGCTGGAGTGGGATGTGGTGATGGTGCCGGAGCTCGAGCGCACGGCTCCGCCGACGCGGTCGCGGCTGCTGGAGTGGGAGGAGATGGTGAGCGAGGACGAGGGTGCGGCGGGTGTGATGCTGGCGCCGATCCAGGGAAAGGGGCGGGAGTCGGAGGCGCTGCACAAGTGGGTTCGGGCTCTTCGGACGGCGCGTGAGAGCGGCGGAGCGGCGGCGGTTGTTTTATGTGGCGTGCACGCGGGCGCGGGAGGAGCTGCACCTGTTTGGGACGGCGAACCGGTTGAAGGGCGGGGCGGTGAAGGCGGAGGCATGAGCCTGCTGGAGGCGGCGTGGCCGGCGGCGGCGATGCACTTCAGGCCGGGGGAGGCCGAGGCTGCTGGAGATGCCGGAGGCGGGAGAAGATGGGCGTGCTTGACCTTGCGGCGGGGGCGGAGGACGAGGGTGAGATGCGGCCGGCGATGCTGGAGCGGCTGCCGATGAGCTTTGATCCGGCGGCGCGGTTTCGGGGCAGGCGGATGTGCGGTGCGGGCGAGAGCGAACGGGTGCCGACACATTTTGAGCGGCCGGAGGGGTCGTTTGCGGCGCGGAGCTTTGGGAATGCGGTGCATGCGTTTCTGGAGATGGCGGCGGGGCGATTGCAGGCGGGGGTGCCGGAGGGCGAGCTGGCGCTGGAGGTGGTGCGGTGGAGGGATCGGGCGAGCTCGGTGCTGCGGTCGGACGGGCTCCCGCCGGCGGTGGTGGAGCGGCTGGCGGCGCGGGTGGTGCTGGCGCTGACGAACACGCTTGGGGATCCGGTGGGGCGATGGCTGCTGGGCCGGCGGAAGGATGCGCGAAGCGAGTATGCGCTGACGGTGTGGACGGAGCGGTGGAGCCGGGTGCGGATGGATCGGGTGTTTCGGGCGGGGGCCTCGCCGGGGGCGGAGGGCGAGGAGTTCCTGTGGATCGTGGATTACAAGACCGGATCGCACGGGGCGGAGGGGGTGGAGGTGTTTCTGGAGCGCGAGCGGGAGAGGTATGCGGGGCAGATGGAGGGGTATGCGCGCGCGAGTGGGGCGGAGGGCGGTGCGGGTGGGGCTTTGGTATCCGCTGGTGGGGCGGCTGGTCTGGTGGGTGGTGGAGGGATAGCGGGTGACCGGAGTTTGAGGCGCGGGTCCTTCGTTTAGAGTCTTCCGGGCGTTTCAGAGACTTCTGGGCGCTTAGAGACTTCCGGGCGGGTAGGTTCTGAGGGCGAGGATGACGTAGGCTCCTCCGTGTGCCGCGCGGGGTGCCGGACCCTTCGCGAGGCTCAGGATGACAAGAGCTTGAGGACAATGATGACGGGGAGGTCTTTGAACGGTGGTGGCCGGGGAGGTTCAAGGCGGTGGTGCGGGCCGGTGCGCGGGGGTTATTGCTCGATTGCGGTGTTGTGGCGGACGTCGAAGCCGCGGACCCAGAAGATGACGTCTTCGGCGATGTTGGTGGCGTGGTCGCCGACGCGCTCGAGGTTGCGGGCGATGATGAGGGCGTTGAGGGACTGGGGGGTGAGCTCGGGGCTTTCCTTGATGAGGTTGGAGAGCGAGTAGAAGGCGGTGTCGTTCATCTCGTCGACCTGGTCGTCGAGGGTGAGGACGGAGCGGGCGAGGTCGGCGTCGGCCTCGATGAAGGCCTGGAGGGCTTTGCGGACCATGGCGGAGGCGAGCGAGGCGAGCCGGGGGATGTCGACGGGGAGGTCGATGTTGGCGAAGGCTCCCATCTCGCGGACGCGGACGGCGATGTTGACGGCCTGGTCGCCGACGCGCTCGAGGTCGGCGTTGATGCGGATGACGGAGAGGATGAAGCGGAGGTCGACGGCCATGGGCTGCTCCATGGCGAGGAGGTCGAGGGCCATCTGGTCGATCTCGCGCTCGAGCCGGTTGATGGCGGGCTCGGAGCGGAAGACGAGCTCGCAGAGGTTGAGGTCGCGGGTGGTGTAGGCCTCGATGGAGCGCTGGATGGCCTGCTCGGCCATGCCTGCCATGACGAGGAGGCGCTCTTTGAGGTCGTCGAGGCTCTGGTGGAATTTGATTCGCATTCTCAACCGAACCTCCCGGTGATGTAGTCTTCGGTCCGCTTGTCCTTGGGGTTGGTGAAGATCTTGTGGGTGGAGTCGAACTCGACCATTTTGCCGGAAAGGAAGAAGCCGGTGTTCTCTGCGACGCGGGCGGCCTGCTGCATGTTGTGAGTGACGATGACGATGGTGTATTCGGATTTTGAGCTGGAAGATGAGGTCTTCGATCTTGGAGGTGCAGACGGGGTCGAGTGCGCTGGCGGGCTCGTCCATGAGCAGGACCTCGGGGTCGACGGCGAGGGCGCGGGCGATGCAGAGGCGCTGCTGCTGGCCGCCGGAGAGGGAGGCTCCGGACTTTTTGCGGAGGTCGTCTTTGACCTCGTCCCAGAGGGCGGCCTGCTTGAGCGAGCGCTCGACGGTCTCGTCCATGATGCGGCGGTTGCGGAAGCCGTTGAGCTTGAGGCCGCTGGCGACGTTGTCGTAGATGGACATGGTCGGGAAGGGGTTGGGGCGCTGGAAGACCATGCCGACGCGGCGGCGGATCTCGACGGGTGAGGCGTCCTTGTAGACGTCCAGGTCGCCCATCATGACGGTGCCGGTGGCGCGCGCGTCGGGGTTGGTCTCGTGCATGCGGTTGAGGCAGCGGACAAAGGTGGACTTGCCGCAGCCGGAGGGACCGATGAGGGCGGTGGCGTGGTTGGCGGGGATCTTGAGGTTGATGTCCTGCAGGGTGTGGTTGTCCCCGTACCAGGCGTTGAGATTTTCGACGTTGATTCCGACGCCCACGGCTTAGGTGTTTCCTTTCAGGATGCCGCGGCCGGCGAAGACGCGGACGAGGGTGACAGAGACCATGATGAGGATGATGAGGACGAGGGCGCCGGCCCAGGCGAGTCGATGCCACTCGTCGTAGGGCGAGATGGCGTAGACGAAGATCTGGAGCGGAAGGGCGGCGATGGGCTCGTTGAGGTGAAAGGACCAGAACTGGTTTCCGAAGGCGGTGAAGAGGAGGGGCGCGGTCTCTCCGGCGACGCGGGCGAAGGCGAGCATGCAGCCGGTGATGATGCCCGGGGAGGCGGTGCGGAGGGAGATGGAGATGGCGGTGCGCCAGCGGGAGACGCCGAGGCCGAGTGCGGCTTCGCGGACGGAGTTGGGGACGATGAGCAGCATCTCCTCGGTGGTTCGGGTGATGGTGGGGATCATCATGATGGCGAGGGCGATGCCGCCGGCGAGCGCGGAGAAGTGCTTCTGGTGAAGGACGACGAGGGCGTAGATGGAGATGCCCATGACGATGGAGGGGACGCCGTTGAGGACGTCGGCGGTGAAGCGGACGGCGGCGGCGACGGCGGTTCCGCGGCCGAACTCGGCGAGGTAGAGGCCGGCGGCGATGCCGATGGGGATGCCCATGAGGCTGGCGAGCGCGAGGATCGATTCCGGAGCCGACGATGGAGTTGGCCATGCCGCCGCCGGGCTCGCCGACGGGCGCGGGGATGTGGGTGAAGAAGGCGAGGTTGAGCGAGCTTGCGCCCTTGAAGAGGAGGTATCCGAGGATGGCGATGAGCGGCGTGATGACGGGATGGTGGCGAGGACCGCGAGGCCGGAGACGAAGATGTTGACGGCGGAGCGGCGGCGGCGGTTGCCGGTGGACAGGCGAAAGGGCGGCGCGCGGCGGGAGGAGGTCGGGCGCGGAGGGTCTGGCGATTGTCTGGCTGGCTACGGGGATGGGAGGTGAGCTCATGAGTTTGCCGGTGGATTTAGTGGACGTGAAGCCGCAGGTCCTTCGACTGCGTGCTTTGCACTTCGCTCAGGATGACAGGGTTGTGGTGGGTGCTCAGATATACGTGCATGGGGCTGGTGGACGACAGTGCGACGCTCCGGGAGTTGGCGGTGTTGTGGCGTGGTCATCCTAGGCGACCCTTGGCGGTGCGCCGCGGGTGACGGCCCAGACCATGGCGCGGGCGATGGCGTTGACGACGATGGTGACGAGGAAGAGGGCGAGGCCGATCTCGATGAGGGCGGAGAGGTAGAGGTCTCCGGTGGCCTCGGAGAACTCGCCGGCGATGACGCTGGCGAGGGTGTTTGCGGGGGAGAAGAGGGATCCGCCGACGGTGGGGTGATTTCCGATGACCATGGTGACGGCCATGGTTTCGCCGAGGGCTCGTCCGAGGCCGAGCATGACGGCACCGACGATGCCGATGCGCGAGTTGCGGAGGACGGAGATGCGGATCATCTCCCAGCGGGTGGCTCCGAGGGCGAGGGCGGCCTCGCGCTGGGAGTTGGGTACGGCCAGCATGATGTCGCGGGTGAGCGACGAGATGATGGGCAGGATCATGATGGCGAGGATGATGGAGGCGGTGAGGAGGCCGACGCCGAAGTTTGCGCCCTCAAAGAGGTGGGTCCAGCCGAAGATATTTGGCGAGAAAGGGGCCGAGCTGGTCGCGCATGATGGGGACCAGGACGAAGACGGCCCAGAGTCCGTAGACGACGGAGGGGATGGCGGCGAGGAGCTCGGTGAGGAAGGAGATGGGGGCGCGGAGGGGGCGGGGGCAGAGCTCGGTGATGAAGACGGCGACGCCCAGGGCGAGTGGGACGGCCATGAGCAGAGCGAGAAACGAGGTGGCGAGGGTGCCGTAGATGAAGGGGAGCGCGCCGAAGTCTCCGCTGACGGGATCCCAGTTGGAGCCGACAAAGAAGTGCCAGCCGAACTGCGCGAGAGAGAGCCTGGAGCGGAGGACGAGGATGGCGAAGATGAAGCCGACGATGGCGAAGATGGAGCAGGCGCAGAGGAGCAGAAGCGTGCCGAAGCTGCGATCGGCGAGGTTTCCGCTCGGGCGTGCGTTGAGGAAGCGACGGACTTCGGAAGTGAGCATCGGGCGACCTCGGCGCCGGCGGCGGGTGACAGCTCGGCCGGGGGTGGCGCGAGACATGGGCGGCATAGCGGACCTAGGTTCGGGAGGGTCGATATCGGAGTAGGGATACGCGGTGGGGACACGGAAGCTGCTCTCTTTGAGATGCCAACTGCGGAGCTTTTTCGTGGTGCGGGGGTCGAGGTTGAGTGACGGGATGTAGGAGCGATGAGGAAGGCGCGCACGGCTACGGATGGGTCGCGCCCTCCCCAGTTCCTGCAGAAGTTTACTTCACCTGTGCGATGGCTCGCTGGACGGCGTCCGCGACGGGCTTAGGAAGGGGCGCGTAGCTGAGGCTCGGCGGCCTCGGACTCCCCGTGAGCGAGCATCCAGGTGAGAAAGCCCTGGAGCGCCTTTGCCTTGGCCGGGTCGGCCGAGTGGGTCGGAATCAGGAGCCAGGTGAAGCTCGAGATGGGGTAGGAGGTTGGTCCGGCGGCGTTGGTGATCGAGACGCGGAAGTCGGCGGGCATGGTCTTCGCGGCGGCGGCAGCGGCATCGGTGACGCCCTGGGTGGTGGCCTTCACGAACTTGCCGGAGGAGTTTCTGACGGCGCCGAAGGACATTTTGTTCTGGACGGCGTAGATGAGCTCGACGTAGCCGAAGGAGTTAGGCGACTGCCGGACCATGCCGGCCACGCCCTCATTGCCCTTCTGACCGATACCGGTGGGCCACTTGACGGAGGTGTTCTTGCCGACGTGGGACTGGAAGTCGGGGCTGACCTTGGAGAGGAAGTCGGTGAAGATGTAGGTGGTTCCGGAGCCGTCGGAGCGGTAGACGGGGAGGATGGGCTTATCGGGGAGGCTGGTGCCCGGGTTGTCCTTGGCGATGCGGCCGTCGTTCCACTTGGTGATCTTGCCGAGGTAGATGTCGGCGATGACGTCGGGGGAGAAGTTGAGGTCCTTGTTGACGCCGGGGACGTTGTAGACGGGGACGACCGCACCGAGGACGGTGGGGATGTGCATGGTCTTGACCTTGGCGCCCTTGATCTGGTCGTCGCTCATGGGGCCGTCGGTGGCGCCGAAGTCTACGGTTCCTTCCGAGACCTGGCGGATGCCGCCGCCCGAGCCGATGGACTGGTAGTTGATGTGAACGTTCGGGTTGACCTTGCTGTACTCGCTAAACCACTTGGAGTAGATGGGATAGGGGAAGGTGGCGCCGGCACCGTTGATGTTTTGCGCGAGGGCTGGGATGGACGACAGGCCGAGGATTCCGGCCAGGAGATAAGACGGTCTCACGAAGGAGCTCCTGTGGTTTCTGGTGGTGCAGGGTGATTTTCCGGGATGGGGGCGCACAGAGGTAGTGTCCGTCGCGTTGTGTTACGGGAAGGTTACACGGGAGAGAATTCCCGGCGAAAGGGGTCCGGCGTTTGGGCGCGAAGCGACAGGCACAGTTCGCGGGCGGGGGATGGAGCCCGTGGCAAAGGCGAGATTTGGCGCTGTGCCGGAGGAGGAGCTACGGGAGAGTTGTGGCGGGTACGGGCGGTGCGGTGGGGGCGGGCTGGAGGGGGAGGGTGAAGACGAAGTTGCTGCCTGCGTTGAGCTCGCTTTCGGCGCGGATGGTGCCGCCGTGAGCCTGGACGATGTGGCGGGCGATGGCGAGGCCGAGGCCGGTGCCTCCGGACTCGAGGGAGCGGGCCTTGTCGACGCGGTAGAAGCGTTCAAAGAGGCGTGGGAGGTGTTCGGAGCCGATGCCGGGGCCGAAGTCGCGGATGGAGAACTCGACCGAGGGGATGCCGTTCGAGGCTGGGGTGGCGTTGATCAGGACGCGGGCGACGCCGGTGGTGCGATCGCGGCCGTACTTGATGGCGTTTTCTACGAGGTTGGAGAGTACCTGGACGGCACCATCGGGGTCGGCGTTGACGTGGTCCGAGCAGAGGGAGCCGATTTCGACCCTGGCGTTGGTGTCGTCTATGAGGCCGGCGAGGGCCTGGAGTACGTCGCGTACGAGGGTATCGGCGGGGATGGGGCTGGGGTGGAGGACTTCGCCCGGGGATTCGACGCGGGCCATGGTGAGGAGGTCTTCGGTGAGGCGGTTCATGCGGTTCGCGTTCTTGAGGATGATTGCGAGGAAGCCGCGGGCCTGAGGGGTGAGGGCGCTCTCGTGGTCGAGCAGGGTTTCGACGTAGCCGGTGATGGAGGTGAGCGGGGTTCGGAGTTCGTGGGAGACGTTGGCGACGAAGTCTCGCTGGGTGCGCTCGACCTGTTCGAGGCGGGTGATGTCGTGAAGAAGCGCGACGACGCCACCGGAGGGCATGGGTGAGGCGTTGACCTCGAAGATGCGGCCGGGGACGAGGGAGGTGGTTCGCTGCTGCGAGAAGGAGCGCTGCTCGAGGGCGGAGCGGACGCACTCGAGGACGTCAGGGTCGCGCACGGTCTGGACGAGCGAGTGTCCGACACGGACGGTGGTGTTGGTGGAGGTGGCGGGGTTCCAGGAGGGGAGGAGGCGCTGCATGCGCTGGTTCGACCACTGGATGCGGCCGGCTGGGTCGATGGCGACGACGGCATCCTGGAGGCTGTCGATCATGGCCTCGAGTTCGTTGCGGCTGGCGGTGTTTTCGTCGAGGGCGCGATGCACGTTACGAGAGGCGCGGGCGAGCGAGCGGGCAAGGAGGTCGAAGTCGCTGTATCCCTGATCGACGATGCGGTCGGCGAGGTTGGCGACCAGACGGCTGGTGGAAGGGTCGGACGCGGAGGATCTGCCCGAGATGCCTGAGGCGGCGGTCTGGAGGGGGACGATGCTGGACCGCACGGAGCGGGAGAGGAGGTAGGCGCTGAGCGATGCCCAACCGAGGACGAGGAGAGTGGCGAGGATCCATCCGTGGGGAGCAAGCCAGGCGCGGAGGGCGATGACGAGTGCCATGGCGAAGGCGAGACGGACGAAGAAGGCGAAGAAGAGACTGCGGGTCATGGGCGGGCGGGGAGGCCTTTTGAGGGGAGTGCGTTTCAGGGTGTTCTTTTCCCGTGCGCCAGAGGAGTCGACGCAGGGCGGTGTGACACATGGAAGGTGCGCCAGAGGTCCAGGAGCTTTCTCCGGCGGGGCTCCCCAGTCTAGTTTAGGTTACTTCCGATTCGGGTCTTGGCGCTGAAGATTTGGGAATTTCGAAGCGATAGCCGGCGCCGCGCATGGTTTTGAGGTAGCGGGGCGACTCCGGGTCAGCTTCGATCTTTTCGCGGATGCGACGGACGTAGACGTCGACCGAGCGGGGAGTGACGAAGCGTGCGTCTCCCCAGACAGCATCGAGGAGATGGTCGCGGCTGAAGACGCGACCGGGGTGTCGGGCGAGGTAGTCGAGCAGGCGGAACTCGGTCGCGGTGGTGGTGACGAGCTTTGCGGAGACGCGGAGCTGCATGGCGCCGGCGTCGATCTCGATGTCTTCAAAGCGGACGGTGGACGGGGTGCTGGGGCGCTCGAAGCGGCGGAGGACGGCCTTGACACGGGCGAGGAGCTCGCGGGTGGCGAAGGGCTTGGTGATGTAGTCGTCGGCACCGAGCTCGAGGCCGTGGACGCGGTCGTTTTCAGCGGCACGGGCGGTGAGAAAGATGATGGGAATGACGGAGAGGGAGGGGTTCTGGCGCAGGCGCCGGCAGAGGTCGAGGCCGTCGCCGCCGGGGACCATGATGTCGAGGAGGAAGAGGGCCGGGGCTTCGCGCTCGGCGTCGGCGACAAGGCTTCCCTGGGTGAGGTAGGGGCGGACGATATAGCCTGCGCTTTCAAGGTGATACTGCACAAGCCGGGAGATATCGGCGTCATCCTCTAATACAACGATGGTCTGGCTCAAAGTGTCGTCCTTGCTCGGTCTGGGTGGTACGAATTCGTGGTTTGTGGGCCGATGTGACTGCTGGGGTACGTACAAGGCTACGTCCCTATTGCGAACGCACGATGAATGACTGCCGCATAACTGTGGTCGGAGGTAATCGGGTTGCCGGTAGCAGGCCTGACCCGTAGGATGAGGGATGCCTGATGCAAGACATCTTGTGCTTTGTGTGGACGACGAGGCCCTGGGCCTCCGGGTGCGGAAGGTGATTCTGGAGCGGGCGGGGTACGACGTGATCACGGCGGCAAATGGAGCCGAGGGTCTGGAGTTGTTTGCGCGGGAGCCGGTGAGGGCTGTGGTTCTGGACTACTCGATGCCGGGGATGCATGGGGGCGAGGTGGCGACGAAGATGCGGCAGAGCAAGCCTGCGGTACCGATCCTTCTTCTTTCGGCTTACCTTGGAGTTCCTGAGGACGTTACCTCGCAGGTGGATCTTTATATGACGAAGGGCGAGGGGGCGGAGCTGCTGCTTCAGAAGCTCCGGAGTCTTCTACCCCGCGGCCCTGAGATGAAGCCCAAAGAAAAAGGAGCCGTAAGCGCGACGTGAAACTTCGTAAGTTCAACCGCATTCTGCGTCAGGTGTCGGTTCTCCCCGTACTTACCCTTGGTATCACGTCGGGAGTGCTGTACCTGCAGATCCTGAATGCGAACCGGACGGTCGCGCTGATCCAGAGATCGGACCTGCGGATCTCGCGGGCGACGCTTGCGGCGAAGTTGATTGTGGACGAGGAGACGGGCCTTCGGGGGTACCAGGTGACCGGGGACCCTCGCTTTCTTGGGCCTTACCTCCAGGCGCAGGCACCGTTAGACCAGGTGCTCCATGAGCTCGACACCACCCCTGGAAGCGTCGGGCCAGATGGCATTCCGGTCCACGGGATCGTGCAGCTGAAGGCGGCGTACGCGGCCTGGAAGGAGAGCTTCGCCATTCCGATCGTGGCCGGTGTGCGTGCGGGACGGAGGGTGGACGACCCTGATTTAAACATGCGGGGGAAGGTCATGATGGACGCCATCCGGAACGAGCTTGGCGGGATCGTGACACGGGCAGAGCAGCGCCGGGCCGAGCGAATCGCAGATTGGGACCGGCAGGTAAGGGCAACCGAGTTCGCGCTGTTTGGCCTGGCGATCGGTGCGGGGGTGCTGATCGGCTGGTTTACGCGGCACCGGATCCGGTGGGTCTCGGATACTTACCGGAGCTCGCTCAAGGACGTGACGGAGCGGGCGGAACAGATCTTCGCGTCGGAGCAGAGGCTGAGGACGACCCTGACGTCGATCGGGGACGGTGTGATCACGTGCGATCCGGAGGGTCGGATCGAACTGATGAATGCGGCGGCGGAGGAGCTGACGGGGTGGACGCAGCAGCAGGCGAACGATGTTTCTCTCGAGCAGGTGTTCAACATCGTGAATGAGACCACCCGGGCAAAGGTCGAGAACCCTGTAGCCAAGGTTCGGAGGCTGAACCGTGTGGTCGGCCTTGCCAATCACACGGTGCTGATCCGGCGGGATGGAAGCGAGATGCAGATCGCAGACAGCGGCGCCCCGATACGCGACCAGCAGGGCGAGATTATCGGCTTTGTGCTGGTGTTTCGGGATGTGACGATTGAGCGCCGGACGCAGGAGGCGCTGTTCGCACAGGAGAAGCTGGCGGTGGCGGGGAGGCTGGCGGCGACCATTGCGCACGAGATCAACAATCCCCTGAGCTCGGTTCTGGACATGCTTTACCTGGTTCGGAACGGGGTGGAGGAGGCGGACGCAAAGCAGTACATGAAGATGGCGGAGGCGGAGCTGACGCGGGTGGGGGAGATTGTTCGGGCGATGCTGGGGCTCTACCGCGAGTCACAGGTTCCGATCCTGGTGGACCTGGGGTCGACGATGCACGAGATCCTGTTGCTGGTGGAGCGGCGGTTTACAGAGCTGGGAGTTCGCGTGGTTTCGGATCTGCCCCGTGACGTTTGCATTATGGGGTTTCCGGCGGAGCTGAGGCAGGTGTTTACGAACCTGGTGACCAATGCGGCGGAGGCTGCAGGCAAGGGGGGCGAGGTGCGGGTGCATGTCGCGTGGGATACGGACATTGCGGGTCAGGGGCTGCAGAAGGGCGCCACGGTGACGATTGACGATGATGGGCCGGGGATCGACGAGGACGTGCTGCCGCAGCTGTTTCAGCCCTTCTTTACGACCAAGGGGGAGCGGGGAACGGGGCTGGGGCTGTGGGTGAGCAAGGGGATCGTATCGAAGCACAACGGCAGGATCGACCTGAAGAGCAGCACGCAAGAGGGCACGCACGGCACGTCGGCGCGGGTGTTTCTGCCGCTTGGAGCTCCACCGGTGAGGCCGGTCTCGTCTAGGCCGCGCTGAGCTTGTCGAGCTGCTGGACGGCGATGCGGGCGGCTGTCTCACACGCCTGGCGCGAGAGGTCGTGGTGGGTGACGAAGCGGACGGAGTCGGGGCTGATGGCGCTGGCGAGAACGCCCTGCGTCTTTGAGCTCGGCGACGAATGCGGGTGCGCCTGCCTCCGGACCGAAGCGAGAAGATGACGATGTTGGTCTGGACGGCCCCGAGATCGATCGTCGACGGCCGCGCTTTGGGCGACGGCCTCGGCGAGAAGGCGTGCGTTGCTGTGGTCTTCGGGAGGCGGGCGGGCATCTCCTCGAGGGCGATGAGGCCGGCGGCGGCGAGGATGCCGGCCTGGCGCATGCCTCCGCCGAGGGCCTTGCGGTAGATGCGGGCCTCGCTTGATGTGCGGCAGCGGAGCCGACGAGCATGGAGCCGACGGGGGCGCCGAGGCCTTTGGAGAGGCAGAACATGACGGTGTCGAAGCCGCGGGTGAGCTCGGCGACGGGTAGGTTGAGGGCGGCGGCGGCGTTGAAGACGCGGGCTCCGTCGAGGTGGGTGGGGAGGCCGGCGTGCCGGGCGCCGGCCCAGATCTCCTCGAGGATGGGGAGCGGGGTGACGGTGCCGCCGGCCATGTTGTGGGTGTTTTCGAGGCAGATGAGCGCGGTGTGGCGCGCGGTAGTAGATGTCCGGGGCGATAGCGGGCTGGAGGAGCTCCCAGGTGAGGATGCCGCGGGCGGCGGCGACGGCGCGGGGCAGGCAGCCGGAGAAGGCGGAGACCATGGCCATCTCCCAGTCGAGGATGTGGGAGCGGGCCTCGCAGAGGACCTCCTGGCCGTGCTGGGTGTGGAGGCGGATGGCGATCTGGTTGCCCATGGTTCCGGTGGGGACGAAGATGGCGGCTTCGCGCTCGAAGACCTCGGCGGCCATGCTTCGAGACGGTTGACGGTGGGGTCTTCGGAGTAGACGTCGTCGCCGACCTCGGCGGAGGCCATGGCCTGGCGCATGGCGGGGGTGGGCTGGGTGACGGTGTCGCTGCGGAGATCGATGGGCACGGTGATGCGGCTCCTGGGTTGCGTGGTCGCTTGCTTGGGTTGACGTTGAGGCTTAGGCGGGGATGGGGAGGAGGAGGCGTTCGAAGACCTCGTTCGAGAGGACGCGGCCGCGGGGTGTGAGGCGGAGAGTGAGGCCGTCGGAGGTGAGCGAGGCCGGCCTCTTCGAGCTCGGTGAGGGCGGGTTGGAGGAGGTCGACGCGGGCTGGCCGAAGTCGCGGCGAAGGAGGTCGAGGGGGACGCCTTCGACTTTGCGGAGGCCGAGGAAGAGGGTCTCTTCGAAGGCCTGGTCGCGGGAGATGTAGTCGGGGGCCGGTTCGGGCGTGGAAGGAGCGGGAAGGATGTTGAGGTCTTCCCTGCTGCTGGGCGTTGCGGCCGGGTAGGCCGGGGCTTGCGAGGTAGGCGTCGAGATCGTCGGTGTTGGCGAAGCGGACGGCGCCGGAGTTGGAGTCTGAGTGGGTCGGGAGCATGGAGTGGGCGTCGAGACCGAGGCCGAGGTAGGGTTTGCGGTCCCAGTACTTGAGGTTGTGGGCGGAGCGGAAGCCGGGGCGGGCGAAGTTCGAGATCTCGTACTGGGCGATGCCGGCGGACTCGAGCAGATCGCAGGCGATCTCGTAGAAGGCTGGCGGAGGCGTCGTCGGTGGGAACGAGCGGGGCGCCGTAGCGGGTGCCGGCGGAGAGGATCTCACGGCCGAGGCGGGACTCGTCGTCGACCTCGAGCATGTAGACGCTGATGTGGGGGACGCCGGTTGCGATGGCCTGGCGCGACGGAGCTGCGCCAGGAGGCTTCGGTCTGGTGGGGGAGGCCGGCGATGAGGTCGAGCGAGAGGTTGAGGATGCCGGCGGAGCGGACGCGGTCGAGCTCGGGACGCAGCTCGGCGGCGGTGTGGGTGCGGCCGATGGCGGCGGATTCCCTGTCGATGAAGCTCTGGACGCCGAAGGAGAGGCGGTTGACTCCTGCCGCTGGAGCTCTTCGAGGGTCTCGGGGCTGAGCTGGTTGGGGGCGCACTCGACGGTGATCTCGGCGTCGGGGGCGAGGTCGAAGTGATCTCGGAGCGTGGTGAAGATCTCGCGGACGTCGGGCGGCTGGAGCAGGCTGGGTGTGCCTCCGCCGAAGTAGAGCGTGTCGACCTGACGGGGCAGGTTGGCGTTGATCTGTGAGGCTCGGTTGCGGGAGCCGCGGATCTCCTGGCAGAGGCGGCTGACGTATAGGGGGAGGCGTCCTGGGGCGAAGGCGTCGGAGGCGAAGTTGCAGAAGCTGCACTTGGCGCGGCAGAACGGGACCGAGATGTAGAGGCCGAGGGGGTCCATGAGGGCTTCAACTGATTGTTTCATGAGGTTGTGGGGAGGCTGAGTTTCGAAGTGAGGGGAGTGCGCCTCGGGGAAGCGTCAGGCGGGGCTGGAGAGAAGCAGATCCTCCGCTTCGCGAAGGATGACAACCAAGAAGGGGAACCGTTCTGGGCCGACGCCGTTCTGGGCGGGGGGCGTTCTGGGCCGACGCCGTTCTGGGCGGGGGCGTTCTGGGCCGACGCGTTCTGGGGGTTCTGGGCCGACGCCGTTCTGGGCGGGGGGCGTTCTGGGCCGGGGCGTTCTGGGTTGGGGCGTTCTGGGTCGGGCGGGAGACTGCGGTGGAGAAGCGGGAGCTTCGGCTTAGCTGACGATGGCACGTCTGTGAGGGTGGGCTGGAGAGTCGATGAGTGGGGGCCGAAGAGGGGGAGGAGGGAGCTTGTGCGAGTCAAAGGGCGGTGACTGCGCATCTAGAATAGGTATAAAGCTGATGCCCGACGAAAAGACCAGGGACCCGAAGGACGAGACCGAGGATAAAGACGCGAAGCCGGCGGCGGCCGCGCAGGATGACGACGTTGTCGGGAAGGCGTATGACAGCCGCCTGATGAGGCGACTTCTGCGCTACCTCAGACCGTATGGTCCGCAGACGGCGCTGAGTGCCGCGGCCATTATCTTCAAGGCTGGAAGTGACGTGATCGGGCCGTACCTGGTGAAGGTGGCGGTCGATACGTACATGATGCCAAGCACGGCGGAGAGGCTGGGGCATCTCTCGTGGCTCCCGCGGCACCTGAGCCGGGATCCTTCGACGGGGATCTCGCAGATCGGGATGCTGTACCTCGGGAGCCTCTTGCTGACGTTTGCGCTGGAGTTCCTGCAGACGTACCTGATGCAGTGGACCGGGCAGAAGATCATGTTCGACATGCGGAGCGAGATCTTCCGGCATCTGCAACGGATGAGCCCGGCGTTTTTTGATCGCAACCCGGTGGGCAAGCTGGTGACGCGGGTGACGAGCGACGTAGATGCCCTGAACGAGATGTTTACGTCGGGCGTGCTGGCGATCTTTGAAGACGTGTTTGTGCTGCTGTTTATTGTCGTCATCATGCTCGATATGAGCTGGCCGCTGGCGCTGCTGACGCTGTCGGTGTTGCCGATGATTCTGTATGTCACGAAGATCTTTCGGAAGCATGTGCGGGAGAGCTACCGGCGCATACGGTCGGCCATTGCGAGGATCAACAGCTACATGCAGGAGCATGTGAGCGGGATGCAGGTGGTGCAGCTGTTCAACCGCGAGCAGAGGGCGTATGACGACTTCGCGGCGATCAACCGGCAGCATATGGACGCGTTCAAAGACGCGATTTTGGCGTATGCGCTGTACTACCCGGCGGTGGAGCTGCTGAGCTCGATTGCGATTGCGATGGTGATCTGGAGGGGTGGAGCGAGCGTTCTTCACGGGGCGGTGACGCTGGGCGTGCTGATCGCGTTTATGCAGTATGCGCAGAGGTTCTTCCGGCCGATTATGGATTTGAGTGAGAAGTACAACATCCTGCAGGCGGCGATGGCGGCGAGCGAGCGGGTGTTCAAGCTGCTGGATACCGAGCCCGAGATCCTTTCGCCGGTGAAGACGATTGCGGGGGATGGGTCGGGGCGGATCGAGTTTCGCAATGTGTGGTTCACCTATGAGCGGCTGACCGCGGAGGAGCTTCGTGTGCTGGGCGAGATGCCTGCGTCGGAGCTGTCGGTGCGGTCCGGGGTGGAGTGGATCCTGCGCGATGTGAGCTTTGTCGTCGAGCCGAACGAGACGGCGGCGATCGTGGGGCATACGGGCGCGGGAAAGACGACGATCACGGCGCTGATGATGCGGTTCTACGACGTGCAGCGGGGGCAGATCCTGGTGGACGGCGTGGATGTGCGGGAGCAGGATTTGAATGCTCTGCGGCGGCGGTTTGGCGTGGTGCTGCAGGATCCGTTCCTGTTTACCGGTACGGTGGCGACGAATATACGGCTGGGGTCGAGCTGGATCGATGACGCACAGATGGAGAGGGCCGCTGAGGATGTGAACGTGGCGGACTTCATCCGGACGCTTCCGGGTGGGTTTGACGAGCCGGTGACGGAGCGTGGGTCGACGCTCTCCACGGGGCAGAAGCAGCTGATCAGCTTTGCGCGGGCGCTGGCCCATGCTCCCGGGATTCTGATCCTGGATGAGGCGACGAGCTCTGTGGATACGGATACGGAGTTGCGGGTACGGGCGGCGCTCGAACGGATGATCAACGGGCGAACGAGTGTGTTGATCGCGCACAGGCTTTCGACGATCCAGCGGGCGGATACGATCCTGGTGATGCACAAGGGGCAGCTGCGGGAGCAGGGGTCGCACCAGGAGCTGCTGCTGCAGCGGGGGCTTTACTGGAAGCTTTACCGCCTGCAATACAGGGACCAGGAGATGGGAACGAGCAGCGCGGCGGTGGAGGCGGTTCCGGCGGATTGATGGTGCTGGCGTCAGATGTGGGGTTCGCGGGCGAGACGGCGGAGGGACTCGTCGACGGCCTTGAGCGCGCGCCGCTCGCGGGCTTCCGGGCTCTGGTAGTTGAAGATGCCGAGCAGGTGGCAACGACGTTGATACGGCGTGAGGGCGAGCCAGCCGGCACGTGCCTTTGGGTTGGCGCGGAAGAGGAGTTCGAGGATGGGAGGGATTTCGCTCTCACCCTGCATTGCGAGAAGGAGCCGCTCGGCCATCTGCTGAGCTCGTTTGACACGGCTCTGGGATGACTTGACGTCGTTGATCCACTTGCCTATCTCGCGGCGGTTGGAGTCTGAGAGGTTGAGGGTCCAACGGAGGAGTGCCTTGTCACCTTCGAAGGCGGAGAGCAGCTCGGGTGGGAGTTGGGCGGGGCGCTCGGCGAGATCGGCCCAGAGTACGAAGTCTGCCTGGGAGCCGAGGTGGACGTGGGCGGCGGCCTGCATTTTCTTGTTGACCAGGATGACCTCTCCGGCGGGGCCGCCGGCGGGAGCGGGAAAGAGCGTGGTGCGGAAGGGGTGCCCGTTGATGGTGCCGGCGACGCGGCGGCGAAGCATATGGGGCCATACGGCAGCGCACGAAAAAGGGACCCGGGCGACGGTCCACTTGAGGCTGGTGTGGTCGGCTTCGAGCAGGGCTCGGAAGCTGCGGGCTTCGGCGGTAGCCGGGGCTGCGGGTGCGGGCGGGCTGACGCGCTTGGGTGAGGGGCGCTGAGTGGCGGCCTTGGCGGGGCGGGACGGCATGCACCCTTGAGGGTGCTCCAGGCGGGGATGCGGGAGCAAGCTAAACTTGCGCTATCGCGACCCGAGCCAATCCGAGGATTTTTCTTTCTGCGGGTGAGGCCTCGGGCGATCACTATGGGGCGGGGATCGTGGAGGGCTTGCGGGCGGTGATGCCGGAGGCGGAGTTCACGGGGCTGGGCGGCGCGGAGATGGCGCGGGCCGGGGTTGTCCGCGTCGTCCGGGCGGAGGATGTGGCGGTGATGGGGATCACGGAGATCGTGCGGCATGTGCCGCGGATCTACGGGAGCTACCGGAGGCTGGTTCGGTCGATCCGGGAGCAGAGGCCGGATGTGGCGGTGCTGATTGATTTTCCGGATGTGAACTTCCGGCTGGCGAAGCACCTGCGGAGGGCGGGTGTGCCGGTGGTGTGGTTTGTGAGTCCGCAGCTGTGGGCGTGGAAGCGGCGCAGGCTGCGATGGGTGCAGGAGCGGGTGGACCGGATGCTGGTGATCTTTCCGTTTGAGGAGAGCTTTTATCGGGCGAGGGGGGTGGAGGCGGAGTTTGTGGGGCATCCGCTGGCGGCGGCTGAGGGAGCCGGTGGCGTCGAGGGCGGCGTATGCGGGGGAGTTTGGGCTGGACGCGTCAAAGGCGTGGGTCGCGCTTCTGCCAGGGAGCCGGGTGAAGGAGGTGAAGGCCAACCTGTACACGATGCTGCAGGCGGCGATTCTCCTGAGCGAGGAAGGTGAGTTTGAGTTCCTGCTTCCGGTGGCGTCCACGCTCGATGCGGGGTGGGTGGAGGCGGAGATCGGTGCGTGGGTGGCGCGGCGTAAGCACTTTGGCGGGCAAGCCTTTGCCGAAGCTGACGATGGTTCCGGAGGCGCGGGCGGCGCTTTCGCATGCGCGTGTGAGTGTGGTGGCGAGCGGGACGGCGACGGTGCTGGCGGCGGTGGCGGGGAATCCGTTTGTGGTGGTGTACCGGGTGTCGGGATTGACGTTTCGGCTGGCAAAACGCCTGATTCGTTACCCTTCCGAGATCCCGGCGGCGGTGGATCTGGATGGGAATTTGCCGGTGGCTATGGTGAATCTTGTGGCTGGACGGCGTCTGGTGCCGGAGCTTTTGAACGAGCGGTTTACGCCGGAGGGGGTGGCTGCGGCAGTTCGAGAGTTGCTGCCCGAGGGCCCTGCTCGGGAGGAGCAGATGCGGGGGCTGGCCGAGGTCGGGCGGCGGCTGGAGGCGCCCGGGGCGGTGAGAGGAGTCCCCCGGGTGGTGGAGACGGTGATGGAATTGTTGAAGGGGACCGGGGCGTAGAGGTCCGATTGGCCGCCTCTCGCGTCTAAAGATATGTTGGCAGGTGGTTCGGGTTCCCTGCCCCTGAGGATCTCGCTGGCATGTTGAAGATAGTTCGAGGAACGTTCCTCGCCATGGCTTGTTTCGTCGTGCTGTCGCAGGCGGGTGTTGCCGCGCCTTTGCGGCAGCCGGTACAGATTACGGGATACGTGATCGGTGCGGATCTTGACCCTGCAACGAACAAGTTAACGGCGACGGCGGCGGTGACCTTTACGGCGCTTGATGATATGACGTCGGCGACGTTTGAGCTGAACAATGGACTGCAGATTACGAAGTTGACGGACGCGTCGAAGAGGCCGCTGACGAGCGAGCGGCTGAGCACGAACTCGACGGTGCGGGTGGCGCTCCCGGCGCCGATGGCGAAGGGCACGAGTACGACCTGGAACTTCGAGTATGCGGGGACGCTGGTTGGGTCGGACACGAGTCCGGTTGAGGGCATCAAGCTGGCGGCGGTGGCTGACCCGGTGAGCATCCTGCTTTACCCGGGGCGATGGTTCCCGATGGTGGGGCTGTGGACGAACCGGTTTACGGCGGAGATGCACATCCGTGTGCCTTCAGACGAGCGGGTTGTCGGGAGCGGAAGCGGTGTGGCGGCGGTGAAGAGCGTTGCGGGGAACCGGAGCGAGTACACGTTTAACTGGGGGAAGCCGGGGTTTCCGGGGACGATTGTGGCGGGCAAGTTTCTGGAGCCGATCGCTGCTCCGGGGGTGAACAATATACGGGTGTATGTGACCGAGAAGCGGAAGCCGAATGCGGTGGCATTTGCGCAGGATGCGGCGAAGCAGTTTGAGTTTATGACGAGCACGTTCGGGCAGCCGGAGTCTGGGCGGATCAATATTGTGGAGCTGCCGGATGATGCGGTATCGGCGGCCTGGGCGCCCGAGATCGTGGCGATTGCGGGAAGCCGGATTGCGGATCCGCGGAACGCGCAGAGGCTGCTGGCGAACACGCTGGCGCACCAGTGGTGGGGATCGGAGATTTCTCCGGCGACGTTGAACGATGCCTGGATTACGAACGGGATGAGTCGTTATGCGGAGCTGATGTATCTCGAGGATTCCGCGGGGAAGACGGCGTTTCAGGGCGCGGTGACAGACGTTTCGGCGGGCGCGCTGGCGTATGACACGGAGCCGCTAAGCACGGTGGGGCGGCTGGATCCGTTCTCGCCGCAGTTCCAGTCCATGACGCTTGAGAAGGGCGCGATGGTCTTCCACATGCTGCGTTGGGAGATGGGCGACGAGGTGTTTACGAAGTTTCTGCGCGGTCTGCTGAGTCAGTTTACGGACAAGAGCGTGCGGAGCTCGGATGTGGAGTCAGTGGCGCAGGCGCAGAGCAACCTGCAGCTTACGGCGTTTTTCGCGCAGTGGCTGGACGGGACGGGAGCGCCGACATTTACGGACAAGTTCACGGTGTTCCGGTTGGGGAACAACAAGGGCTTCCGGACGATCGGGTCGATCGACCAGGATTTAGACCTGTTTCGGATGCCGGTGGAGCTGCGGATCGAGACAGATGGAAAGACGGAGATCCGGCGCGTCGATGTTTCCGGGCAGGAGTCGCGTTACACGGTTGAGACGTTTGGGCGGCCGCGGCGGATCACGATCGATCCGCAGACCTGGCTGCTCAAGAGCACGCCGGACCTGGCCGTGCGTGTGGCGGTGCTTCGAGGGCAGCAGCAGGCGGCACAGGGCGACCTGACGCAGGCGCTGATCGAGTACCAGAAGGCGCTGGACGCGAACAAGACGTCGTCGCTGGCGAGCTACCGGATTGGGGAGGTGTTCTTTCAGCAGAGGAACTACCAGTCGGCGGCGAACAGCTTCCGGGACGCGTTGCGCGGCGATGGGGATCCGAAGTGGACGGAGGTCTGGAGCCACGTGATGCTGGGGCGCATCTTCGATGTGACGGGGCAGAGGGATCGCGCGGTGAACGAGTATCGATTGGCCGTGCAGACGAATGACAATACGCAGGGTGCGGTGAACGAGGCGCGGGCGACGATGCAGAAGCCGTATGAGCGGGTGCGGACGGATAACTAGGCGGGGCGGGCGGTTCGGGTAGAGAAGCGGGTCCTTCGCTGCGCTCAGGATGACAACCAAGTAGGGCTTGGGTTGGTCTATCGGCGACCGGGTATGCGGTGGTCTGGGCGGGGCGAGGGGTTTCGGTAGAGAAGCGGGTCCTTCGCTTCGCTCAGGATGACAACCAAGTAGGACATTGGTGTTAGCGGTGCGAGAACTGCATGCGTGTGTTGGGTGGGCGCGCACGGGCGAAATGCGGGGTTCTTCCGCTGCGCTCAGAATGACAACCAAGGGGCGGCGTTGGGTTGGCGGGTGGGCGACCGCAGCTGTTGCTAGTCGTAGCGGAGGGCTTCGATGGGGTCCAGGTTGGAGGCCTGGATGGCGGGGATCATGCCGCTGATGGTTCCGACGATGATCAGGATCGTGGTCGCGACGATGACGATGTAGGGGGAGACGAGCAGGTGGATGTCGGCGGCCTCCGCGTTTGAGGCGAGGGCGCTGTAGAAGGTGATGCTGCCGACGGATTTCGCGATGGTGTAGGCGAGGATGATGCCGCCGAGACCGCCGACGCCGGTGATGACCATGGCTTCGGCGAGGAACTGGAGGAGGATGTGGCGCTTGCGCGCGCCGAGGGCCTTTTCGACGCCGATCTCGCGGGTTCGCTGCTGGACGCTGACGAGCATGATGTTCATGAGGCCGATGCCGGCGATGCCGAGGGTGAGGGCGCCGATGAAGAGGAGGAGGGCCTGGAGGGCGAGCGAGATCATGCGGAACTGCGCGAGCTGCTGCATGATATCGGCGACGAAGATGGCGTTGCGATCGGAGGGTCGGAAGCCGTGGGCGGCAGCGATCTCGTTGCGAAGTGCCTGCTGCACCATGGCGTGATCGCCGTGGTAGCTCATCCAGATGCCGTCGATGTACTTGGCGTCCTTGATCTCGGACATGGTGGAGAAGGGGATGTCGACGACGCGGTTGAGGTTGTCGTCGCCCTCCTGCATCTTGGCTTTGAGGACGCCGATGACCTCGAAGCTGGTTCCGTTGATGCGGACGGTTTGCCCAAGCGGAAAGAGACCGGAGAAGAGCTTGGTCTTGGCCTCGGAGCCGAGGAGGGCGACGTGCGCGCGGCTTTGGACGTCGTCGGCAGAGATGCCGCGGCCGATCTCGACCTCCATGTTCTGGATCTCGGAGAGCTCGGGCTTGATGCCGTCGACCTCCCAGGTGAAGGTGTGGAGGTCGTTCGCGACGGTGACGTTCTTCCAGAGCATCGGGGTGGCGTGGATGATGCCGGGAACGGTCTCCTGGATGTGTTCGACGTCTTCGAGCTGGAGGCGGACCTGAACGCCGGCCTTGGAGCCTCCGGCCTGCTCGCTGGTGCGGCCGGGGAAGACGCCGATCATGTTGGTGCCGAACTGCGCGAAGATGGTCTCGAAGGCGCGGCCGAAGCCGGCTCCGTAGGCGAGCAGGAGGACGACGGTGGCGATGCCCCAGGCCATGCCGACGATGGTGATGAGGGTTCGGCGGCCGTTGTGGCGCATGGCTTCGAGGGCCTGGGCGAAGATGTCGGTGAGCATGGGCAGACCTTCCTGAAAGCTTTATTCTTTCCTGAGAGCTTCTACGGGCTCGAGCATGGCGGCCTTGTGCGCGGGGTAGATGCCGGCGACGACGCCGCAAAGGGAGAGGGTTCCGAGCGCGATGGCGGCCGACCAGGGGACGAGGCGCGGCGGATCGAAGCCCATGTCGTTGTTGCCGAGAGCTGACCCGAGGGCGAGCATGAGGGCGGCGGCGGCCGCGATGCCGATGACACCGCTGATGCCGGTGAGGAGGAGGCCTTCCATGAAGAACTGCACCAGGATGCTGCGGTTGGTGGCTCCGAGCGCCTTGCGGAGGCCGATCTCCTTGGTGCGTTCGGTGACGGTGACGAGCATGATGTTGATGATGCCGACGGCGCCGAGCGCCAGGGTGACGATGCCGACGCCGCCGAGGAACCAGTCCATGGCGGTGAAGATGACGCCGACGGTGCGGTTGGACTTGATGGTGTCCCACTCTTCGAAGGCGTCCTTGTTGCTGGCATCGAAGCCGTGGCGGCCGGCGATGACGGTGTGGACCTCGGCCTTGGCGGTCTCGTTGAGGTCTTCGGTGGTGGGCTGGTACTGGATGGAGGTGATGGCGTCGCGCGGGATGTTGAAGCCGGTGATGGGGAAGGAGTCCATCATGGTGGTGATCGGCAGGTAGATCTTCTGATTGTCGTTGTTGTTGTTGCCGCGACCGATCTTTGCGGCGGTGCCGATGACGAGGTAGCGGAAGCCGTTGATGGTGATGTAGGAGCCGACAGAGGGACGCCCTGGAAAGAGGAGATCGTTGTTCTTCTGGCCGAGGATGACAACCTGGCGATGCTGAAGAAGGTCGTTGGCGTTGAAGAAGCGGCCTTGTGTGATGGGCAGCTTGCGAATCTCGGGGAAGTTCACTTCGACGCCCCAGACGGGACCGCTGGCGCTGGTGAACTCGCTGACCTCTTTGAGGTCTCCGCGCTGGAGGGTGGCGGTGGCGTTGCGGACGTGGGGGGCGTCGGCGCGGATGGCTTCGACGTCGGAGACGGTGAGCTTGTAGGGGCGCTGTCCGGTGTGCTGGTTGGCGAGCGCGGGGATGTTGCCGCTCCACATCATGATGATGTCGGTGCCGAGCTCGGAGAGGCTGCGGCGCTGACCGGAGCGGAAGCCCTCACCCAGGCCGATGAGCAGCAGGAGCGAGGCGACGCCCCAGGCGATGCCGAACATGGTGAGGAAGGAGCGCAGCTTGTTGGCCGCGATGGAGCGGAAGACCTGCGCGAAGATGTCGACTGTAGAGGAGCTCATGGTGTGGGCGCCTGGTGACGCATGCTGCCGAGGATACGCAGGGTCAGAGGCCGGGGTTCCATCGGTGGACGACGAAGGAGCCTGGGGGCGAGGTCATGGGAGGTTTTTGAGGAGGACGGGGGCATCCGGGTCGGGGAGGGGCTGAGCCTCGAAGCCGAGCGTGGACAGGAGCTTCTGGACGGCCTCGAGGGGGCCGGCGGAGGCGGAGGGTGGGTACAGGAGTTGGACGGCCGCTCCCGTTGAGGAGGCGGAGGCGAAGGGTAGGCCGCGAAGGGCGAAGGAGCGCTCTGGCCGGTAGACGCAGGAGGCGAGGTCCGTGATGCTGAGGACTTCGGTGGGGGTACAGAGGATGGTTCGCGGCGGCGCCATGCGGTCGATCATGGAGAAGATCTCGAGCTTCGACTCGAGCTCGTCCGGGACGAAGTCGATGGCGAGATCGGCGTCGCGGACTGCGTCCTCTACCGTGGTTGAGAGTGTGAGCCGGCCAGGAGATGAGAGGAGGTCTGCCTCGGCCCGGCGGAGGTTGCTGGGCATGACGTCTTCGAGGATGACGTGGAGGCCGGCACGGAGGCAGGAGGAGGCGAAGTGGCGGCCGGTCGGGCCGGCTCCGATGACGGCGATGGTGCGGATGCGGTCCGGCCCGGCTGGCTCGCCTAATGCTGACGGAGCTTCTTGCTGGCTGGGTTGGGAGGAATCTGCTTGGCTTAGCTTCATGGGGTGCTCGGCGGGGCTTACTTCTTGACGGCCACCGCGGAGACGACGGACTCGTAGCTGGGGTCGGCGTGCTCGATGTGCTCGGAGACGCGCTGACGCTCGTCGGGGGTAAGGGACGGGAGTGTGGCGAGGATGCGGCGCAGGGTCACAGAAATGTCGTCGACATAGTTCATGGTGCGGATGGCTTCACCGGAGAGGGGCATTCCTAAGATCCTTTTGAGACAAAGATAGGTTTCAAGGAACAGTCTAAACGGTGGAGCCGAGTTCGAGGCGGAGGCTGGCCTCTTCTGTGGGCTTGCCTGCCGCGGCACCTTCGACGGGCTGCTCGTAGCCATCACGGTCGGTAACCTCCATCAGGCTGGCGAGCTGGGCGGCAGAGTTTGGGTGTAGCTCGTTGAGGCGAAAGCGCCAGCTCCAGTTCCCTTCCCCTGCCGAGGGGGTGTTCATGCGGGCTTCGCCCCCGAGTTGCAGAACGTCCTGCAGGGGGAAGATGCAGAGGTTTGCAACGGATGCCGCGGCGGCGCGGATCATTGCCCAGACCACGTCCGAATCATGCACCCGGCCCAGGTAGGCACGCACGGCATCACGCTCTACGTCGGTTGCATCGGAGGTCCACCAACCCAGAGTGGTGTTGTTGTCGTGGGTTCCGGTGTAGACGACGGCGTTGGGCACGAAGCGGTGCGGGAGGTAGAGGTGGCCGCCGCGATCCGCGAAGCCGAACTGAAGGATGCGCATGCCCGGAAGACCGAAGTGCTCGCGGAGTTCGTCGACTTCAGGTGTGATGAGGCCGAGATCCTCCGCGATGAACGGCAGATCTCCGAAGACCTCGCGGAGGCGGGTAAAGAGCGCATGGCCGGGAGCGTGGACCCACTGACCGTTCATGGCGGTCTCTTCGTTGGCGGGGATGGACCAGAAGGCCTCGAAGCCGCGGAAGTGATCGAGACGGATGCTGTCGTAGAGGGTGAGGGCGCGACGGATGCGAGCGACCCACCAGTCGAAGCCACGCTCCTGGAGGAGACCCCAGCGATAGAGGGGGTTGCCCCAGCGCTGACCGGTGCTGGAGAAGTAGTCCGGGGGAACGCCGGAGACGCGGATGGGCCGGCGCTGCTCGTCGAGCTCGAAGATGTCGGGGTTGGTCCAGACGTCGGCGCTGTCGTAGCTGACGAAGATGGCGATGTCGCCGAGGATCTTCACGTCCTTCCGGGCGCAGTATGCTCGCAGGGCAGCCCACTGCTCGGTAAAGAGGAACTGTATGGCCTGCTCGATGCTGAGATCGCGGCCACGCTCGTTCATGAGGTGGGCGAGTGCGCCGTTCTGGCGCTGTGCGAAGTCGATCGGCCATTCGTTCCAGCTCACGTGGTCATAGGTTCGCCGAAGGACGTTGAAGAGGGCGTAATCGGGCAGCCATGATCGATTTTCGGCGCAGAATTTTTGGAAGCGCATGCGCTGATCAGGGTCGGCGTGATCGAGAAAGTTTGCTGCTGCCTCTTCGATGAGGGGAGATTTGAGCCTTTGGGCGGCGCTGTAGTCGACTGGACCATCGTGCCCGGGAAGGCCGGCGATGCGGTCCTCCGTGAGCCAGCCGTCGCGGACGAGCAACTCCAGGCTGATGAGGAGAGGGTTTCCGGCAAAGGCGGAGAGGGCCGAGTAGGGCGAGCTGCCGTAGCCTGTGGGACTGAGGGGAAGGACCTGCCAGAGCCGCTGTTTGCCGGCGTGGAGGAAGTCAACGAAGGCATAGGCAGCGGGGCCGAAGTCGCCGATTCCGCCGTACGACGGAAGCGAGGTGACGTGGAGGAGGATTCCCGAGTGACGTTTGTGCTCTTTGATTTCGGTGCTCATCGAATATGCCCCAACCAGCGGTTTCTGTCTTTGATGCATGTTCGTCCGCATGCTTAACCGCACGGAGTCTCTTCTTAGGGCGTCCCGAGGTTAACGTCGACGGCCCTATTTCACGACCGTTGCGGGTGGTGAAACAGGGCCGTCGAGATAGGGGGCGGGAGAGTCTATCCGCCGAACGGGGAGGAGCCGGGTGCGGGCTGCTTGCGGGAGTAGCGGATGGCACCGCTCTTCTCGTATTTCTGGGCGAGTGTACCGAGGTAGACGCGGAAGATCTCATCGTGCTGCACGCTGAGGAGCTGCTCGCGGGTTTGCGCGAAGTTTTTCGCGATGTCCTCGGCGCTGGGCTCCTGCTTGTCGACGATGCTCAGAACAGCGCCGATGCGGCCCGCGTTGACGGGACCGGAGATGGCACCCTTGTCGAGCGTAAAGGCGACCGCACCGGGGCCGGTCATGGCTCCGAGATCAGGCACCTGCCCATCCTTTCCAACGAAGTCGCTGGTCTTGACCGGGACGTTCAACTCGGCCGCGGCCTTTTTTAGGTCATTGAGGACCTTGGCCCGGTCGTCGAGCTTGAGGAGTTGCGCATTGAGAAGCTGAGGGACCTGCTGCTCGCGGTAGTCGTCAAGGATGTGCTGCCTGTACTCGGCGAAGGTGGGGGCGTGGGCAGCCTGAATATCGGTTACCTGGAAGACAGCGAATCCGTCGCCGGTCGAGACGGCTTCAGGCGCTGCGCCCTTGTTGACGGCGAAGGCTTTGACCAGAAGGCCGGAGGCATCGGCGATGCCCGGGATAAGGCCGACCTTGGGGATGAAGTCTGTGGTGACGGCGTGGAGACCCTTTGCGGCGGCGGCCTTTTCCAGACCGTTCTTTTTCGCGTCGTCGGAGAGCTGGGAGGCGAAGGTCTGCTCGGCGGCACCGGAACGCTGCTGCTCGAGGACGGGAAGAATCTCCGCTTTGACCTCGGCCAGCGGACGTGTGTGGGCGGTCTTCTTCTCTTCGACCTGAAGGATGTGGTAGCCGAACTGGGTCTTGATGACGTCGGAGGTCTGACCGGGGGCGAGGGTAAAGGCCGTCCTGTCGAACTCGGGTACGGTCTTGCCGCGATCGAGCCAGCCGAGCTCTCCGCCCTGGGTCTTGCTTCCGGGGTCGTCCGAGTTCTTGCTGGCCAGGTCGGCGAAGTTTCCGCCGTTCTTGATCTGCTTCAGGAGGTCTTCGGCCTTGGACTTCCCTGCACTGTCTGTCTTCGCGTCGGCTCCGGCAGGTACGGCGATGAGGATGTGGCGCACCTTGACCTGCTCCTTGACCTGGAACTGGGCCTGGTGGGCGTTGTAGTAGGCCTGGAGATCGGCGTCGGTGACCTGGGGCTTTCCGCCGGGCAGGTTGTCCGCATTGAAGCTGACGTATTGAATCTTGCGCATCTCGGGGATGGCGGTCGCGTAGCGGGCCTGGCTCTGCTTGAAGAAGTCCTGCAGCTGCGCGTCGGTGGGGTTGATGGTCTTGCGGATCTCGTCGGATGAGATGACGGCGTAGTCGAACTTGACCTTGGTGCCCTGGGTTCGGTAGGCGTCGCGGACGGCGTTGTCGGAGACGGTGACGCCGCCGGTGATGAGCGCCTGAAGACGGTTCAGCTCCATGTCGCTCTTGACCTGGGTCTCGAAGTCCGAGCGCGTCGTCTGGAAGGCGGACTGAACGAAGTTGATATAGGCGTCGTCGCCGATGTACGTGCCGTTCGGGAAGATGTACTGGGCGAAGGCACCGGTCTGCAGCTCGCGGCGGAGGTCTTCATCGGAGACCTGGAGGTGCATGCGGTCGGCCTCATGCTTCAGGATCTCGCGCTGGACGAGGATCTGCCCGGCGCGCTGCGCCATGTAGGGCAGCAGCATCTCGGGGAGGCGCTGCTGCTGGAGCTGACGCTCCGCGAGCTGGTTGACCTCGACCTGGCGGATGGGGGTGCTGTCCGCACCGAGCCGACCGAGGATGCCGGGATCGTGCACGGTGGCGAAGACGGTACCATCGTTGCCCGTGGACGCGTTATCGAAGATGCCCGGAACGAGCGTAATGACCATGGTGACGACGGCGAGGCCAATGATTGCGGCGAAGATGATCTTGGTAACGCGATTGTTCTGTTGCAGAAGACGAATCATACGTGGGTTCGAGACCTTCGGTTTCGTGCGGCGACGAGCCCTTGTGCGGGAACTGCCGGTGCCGGTGATTTTGCGCGCGCGACTGTGTCTGGGGAGACAGGCCGGGACGGATGCACGGCGAGTCTAAAGTATAAATCAGAGGTCGCGGGCGAGGCTGGCCCGGGTGCGTGGACCTCGTGTTCCAGGGGGACCAACCAACGCAGCTGGTCCGGAGGGCTAGACGCGCCCGCTCCGTTGGCCGGGCGCGTTTCGAGATAACCAAGAGACTTCCCCTGCTTAGTAAGGATAGGGGTAGGCGTAGGGGTAGGCGGGACGTGGGTAGTAGGCGGGATA
The DNA here is from genome assembly GCA_963752655.1 of uncultured Acidobacteriaceae bacterium. Taxonomy (GTDB): domain Bacteria; phylum Acidobacteriota; class Terriglobia; order Terriglobales; family Acidobacteriaceae; genus Edaphobacter. The sequence goes on along the minus strand of CAVVZK010000008.1, from coordinate 259,358 downwards.
GCCGTAGGGAGCGGGGCGGACGTATCTGCGGCGCATCTGGGAGCCGACGGGGACCCCGTATCCGAGCCGGTCCATCTCTGCCTGCGAGACGGTCGTGACATCTGCCTGCTGCGTCAGGTGGAAGGTGAGGATGGCTTCGGCCGGAACGAAGGCCTGCCCGTTGCCGGAGGCAGCGGAGGCACCGACGCCTGCGGCGGCACCGACGCCTGCGCCGATGGCAGCTCCGGCACCCCCGCCGGTGACACCGCCGACGATGGCACCCACTGCTCCGAGGCCGAGCGCGTTGTTGACAGTGCGCGCCGTCTTGTCTGGGCCTGCGTCGGACCAGACGTCAGAGGATATGCGATAGCTGCGGCCCGCCAGTGAGAGCTGTGTGAGCTGGAGGGCGAGTTCGCCCCGGCCCTTGAGTGCACCGCCGCCGTGTGACTCAACCACCGTACCCTGCACGGTGGCGCCGCGCGGTATGGCGACGTACCCTGCCGCGACGACATCATTCAGGACCACGGCGTCGAAGACGGTGCCTGGTTGGGTGTGCCTGCTATCGAGACCCTGGTTGATGCGGATGCGCAGCATGGAGCCAGGTGGAACGGTGACCGGTTGGCCTCCGATCTGGGCGCCGTAAGGGGCCGTTACGGGATACTGCGGGCGTGGATCTCCGGCTTGCGGGCCGTACTGGGGTTGGCTGTAGGGTGTTTGACCCGGCTGTGCGTAGGGTGGTTGACCCGGCTGTCCGTAGGGTGATTGGCCCGGCTGGCCGTAGGGTGATTGGCCCGGCTGGCCGTAGGGCGGCTGGTTGGTGCGGTTATATGGTTGCTGGCCGGGTTGGGTTTCGCCGTACTGGGGTTGGGCATAAGGAGGCTGGCCGGGCTCCCTGTCGGGTAGGGGGGGCTGCTGTTGCTGCGAGGGGGAGGGCTGCGGGTTTGATTGTTGATCCGGACCAGGGCCGGGTGGCGGGGCCATGGTTCCGTCGGACTGAAGGAGCGGAGTGGAGCTGCCGTCGTTTTGGGCGCCCTGGACTGTGCCATCCGAGGCTGGGACAGAGTTCTGCGCATTCTCCTCGCCGGTCTGGGCGGAGTCTGCGTGGAGCGTGAGCTCGTCGATCACCTTTCGAACACCGGGGGTCTGAGAGACGATGGTTTCGGCCAGCTTTCGCGTGTCTTCGTCGCGCACGGCTCCGCTCAAGGTCACTGTTCCATAGACGGTGTTGGAGCTGATCGACTGGTCGGCCAGCTTCGGGCTTGCTGCGAGTGCTCGGAGAACGTCGGACTCTACCTGCGCGTCGGGAACCGAGGTCACGGTTGCCTGGGCAAAACATGCGCTCGATGCGATAGAGAAGCAAGCTGCGAGCACGCCTCCAGGGATCCAGCTGAACTGGCTCATTGCTGCCTCCGCGGTCTTGCGCCCTTGTGGCGCGGGACTGTAACCATGTAGACCTCGATTCGCGGAAAAAGTTACGGGGGAGTGCGGTGTTGTCCAGGCATCTCCCGACAGGCCTTGAGGACAGCCGCGCGGGGGAATCGTACTCTCGCGGACGGCGCGCGTCTGATTGACCAGCGCGGTCTGCTGCGATATATTTGAGTTGCGGGGTGGAGCAGCCCGGTAGCTCGTTGGGCTCATAACCCAAAGGTCGTAGGTTCAAATCCTACCCCCGCAACCAATCAAACAAAAAACATAGTCAGACTCTACTCACCCACTCACAAGAGATGGGAAGTAAGGCGCTCGCCTGAACGGGCTTGAGCGCGGTTCCCCCTTCGCTCCTGCGTCCGGCCTCGGCCTGAACGCATGCTCAGGTTTGGGATCCCATACCGGCCAGTACGCCGCGCATGTACGCGAGGCTTTCGACCACACCAGGCATAGGATCGTCGGCCATGATCTCGTACTCGAGATCGACGTTGCCGGCGTAGCGCATTTCGATGAGGGTTTGGAAGATGGCGCGAACGGGCATGATGCCCTGGCCGACGGCGACCTGGCTCTCTTTTTCGGTTGCGTTGGAGAGGTCCTTCATGTGGATGTCGAACAGGCGCGGTCCGGCTTTGCGGAGCGCCTCGACGACGTCCGTTCCGGCGCGCATGGTGTGTCCGACATCGACGCAGCAGCCAATGCGTGGGTCCATGTTCTTCACGGCTGAGAGGACATCGAGAGGCGAGCGCCAGTCCTTATCCTCGGGGCCGTGATTATGGATCGCGAGACGGATGTTGTACAGCTTCACAAACTTCTCGACGCGTGGAAGTGTTGCGTGCGTGGGTGCGCCGACGATCAGCGGGATGCCGGCTGCCTTGCAGTACTCGAACTTGCTGCGGATGTCCTCGTCTTCGTCTTTCGGGAAGTAGATGGTTCCGGCTGCCGTGAGTTGGAGGCCGGCGGTTCGGTACTGTTCGGCCTTGGCGCGCACCTGGTCTGCGGGGTTCATTGGAAGGTGAACATCCTTGAGGTTCAGGAAGGGCGTTCTCAGAGTTTTCATAAACGCGATGAGTTGCGCGTCACTGAACTTCCGAAAGGTGTAGCTGGCGATGCCGAGACGTACTGGCGCGGGGGACCTGGGCGATGCTTCTGCGGGTAGTCCGAACGCGAACTCCGGGAGCAGGGAGATACCCGCCAGCGCGGCCGCGGATCGGACGAGCTGACGACGGTTGAGGTGAGCCTTCATTCTGCGCATGGTACGTGGCGCCCCGGTGGGCCGTCTATCTCAGCCCCAGGTTGAGTGCGAGCCTACGTCAGGCCACACCGAAGATCTTTACGAACAGAGCAGCGACGGCGGCGCCAGCCAGCGGCCCGAGGATCGGGATCCAGGCGTAGTTCCATTCGGAGCTTTGCTTGCCCGGGATAGGGAGGAAGAAGTGGGCGAGCCTCGGCCCGAGATCACGCGCCGGGTTGATCGCGTACCCCGTGCTGCCGCCGAGAGACAGGCCGATGCCCCAGACGAGCGAGCCGATCAGAACCGGACCGAGCCCCGGAGCAAGGCCGCCGGGCGAGACGCGTCTCGAAAAGAGTGCGGCGGCGACGAGCACGAGGATAGCGGTGCCGAGCAGTTCGCTGAAGAAGTTCCAGAGCGGGCTGCGGATGGCCGGCGACGTCGCAAAGCAGGCGAACTTCAGGTCCGCCTCGGGGGTTGCGGCCCAGTGCGGCTTGTAGTGGAGCCATACGAGAACGGCACCGAGGAAGGCACCGAGGATCTGCGCCGGGATGTAGGTGAGCAGGCGCGAGGCGTTGCCCGTCATCAGGACGGATCCAAGCGTCACGGCCGGGTTGAGGTGCGCGTCAGCGTCGCCCATCGCGGAGGCGACGGCGACCCCGGCGAAGACGCCGATCGCCCATCCAGCCGTGACCGCGACCCATCCAGCACCGTAAGCCTTGGACCGCTGCAGCAGCGTTCCCGCGACAACACCGTTGCCGAGCACGATCAGAACCATCGTTCCAAAGAACTCTCCCATCGCGGGGGATGCCAGGTTCATCGGGGCAGTTCCTTTTTTGCAGGTCTCGAAGACTCCGTTGCGATCATGTCAGGCCTCATAGATGTATCCTCGCGCGACCGTCTCGAAGGCACTCAGATCCCGATCGCGGAACTCCGGGGTTCGTGCGAGCTCTTCCGCGAGCATGGTTGCGACCAGGGGAGCGGCCTCGATGGCCGCGCGGGCATTGAGAAAGAGCGAGCGTGTCCTTCTTGCAAGAACATCCTCGACGGTGCGCGCCATCTCGTAACGCGCAGCCCAGAGCACCTCTGCTTTGCGATATGGCAGCTGCGGATGGAGAGGCTCGCCGAGCTCCGGGCGTTCGCTGCAGAGAGCGTCAAGGGCCGGCAGGTCAGATCCATAGACGTCGTTCGAACTGTCCGTTGACGGACTGCGGGATTGCGCCCGGGCTTCCATGCAGGGGAAGTTCAAGGGTGCGGGACGGCGACGCCTTCAGCCGGCCGACCTCCGCCGCGTGATCGATCGCATCCTCACCCATGCGCCGGTACGTCGTCCATTTGCCGCCAGTGACGGTGATGAGACCTGTGGGCGAGACGGTGACCTTGTGATCACGCGAGAGCTTGGCGGTGCTTGCGTTGCCGCTTGCGGCGAGGGGCCGGAGTCCTGACCAGACGCTCAGGACCTCACGTTCCTTTACGCCCCTGCCGAGATACTTGTGGATATGGTCGGCGAGAAAGTCCCGTTCGCTGGCGGTCGATCGTGGCTCAGCGGAGCTTGCGGGCATTGGCTCGTCCGTGGTTCCGACAACCAGGTGTCCGTGCCAGGGGATCGCGAAGAGAACACGTCCATCGCTCGTCTTCGGAACCATCAACGCATCGCTGCCAGGCAGAAATTCTCGCGGCAGAACGAAGTGGGTTCCCTGGCTGATCGAAAGGCCTGCCTTCTCACCGGGTGAATCCATGGTCAGAATATCTTCCGCGAAGACACCCGTCGCGTTGAGGACTGCCTTTGCGCGGATCTCCCGGTCCTGCCCGTCTCCTGCATCGCGCACGACGGCACCAGAGATCCTGCCGTCCTTCTGAAGGAGACGAACGACGGGGGCGTGATTGAGCGCGAAGCCGCCAAGATCGAAGAGTGTTCGCATCAGGGAGACGGCGTATCGCGCGTCGTCAAACTGTCCATCCTGGTAGAGGACGCCGCCCTTTAGGCCGGCTCTGGTGAGGGTTGGAAGGCGGTCGACTGTTTCGCTGACGGACAGCATCCTCGATCGGCCGAGCGAGAGCTTGCCAGAGAGGCGCTCGTATACCTTGAGACCGAGACCGTAGTAGGGCAGGCCGATGTAGTCGTAGATTGGAACGACGAAGGACATGCGGTGGACGAGGTGTGGTGCATTTCGGAGCATGTGCCCGCGCTCTTTGAGGGCATCGAGCACCAGCGTCAGGTTGAACTGCTCGAGGTAGCGCACACCCCCGTGGACGAGCTTGGTGCTCCTGCTCGAGGTACCTTTCGCGAAGTCGTCTCTCTCGACCAGCAGCGTTCGGTAACCGCGTGAGGCGGCGTCGACCGCCGCATCCGAGGCCGGTGGCGCCGCCGCCGATGACGAGCACGTCCCAGACCGGGTCGGTATCGATCTCACGAATCACGTCAGCCCGCGCCAGGGTCACGTGGGCTCCTCCCATGCTGCTGCGCGGCCGAGTGCCCTTCTCCAACGGGTTCGCATGGCGTCTCGCGCAGAGGCCGACATCTGTGGCTCGAAGATGCGTTCTGCCTCCCACTGGCTTGCAATCGCTTCGATCGAAGGCCAGAGGTCTGACGCCAAGACCTGCAAGGTACGCGGCTCCCAGGACAGTCGACTCCGCGTTGCGTGGGCGGACGACACGCACGCCAAGGAGATCGGCCTGCAGCTGCATCAGCATGTTGTTAGCGGATGCCCCACCGTCCACGCGCAGCTCCTGGAGCGGAAGCCGCGAGTCGGCCTGCATTGCGTCGAGCACATCGACGACCTGGAGCGCGATGCCTTCAAGAGCCGCACGGGCGATGTGTGCCCGCGTCGTTCCGCGGGTCATTCCGACGAGGGTACCGCGCGCGTACTGGTCCCAGTGCGGGGCTCCGAGGCCGGAGAACGCGGGGACGAGCACGACGCCGCCCGAGTCGGGAACGGATAGCGCCAGTTCCTCTACCTCGGCTGAGGTACGGATGATCTGCAGCTCATCCCGCAACCACTGCACGACGGCACCCGCCATCAGCATGCTTCCTTCAAGCGCGTAGGACGTTCTTCCGCCGAGCTGCCAGGCGATGGTCGTCAAGAGCTTGTTGCTGGACGGCATGGGCGTGCCGCCGGTGTTCAGAAGCATGAAGCTGCCGGTGCCGAAGGTGCACTTGACCATTCCCGGGGTGGTGCACATCTGTCCGAAGAGTGCAGCCTGCTGGTCGCCGGCGACGCCCGAGATCGGGATCCCGGCAAGGGAGCCGGAGGCCGTTGCGCACACACCGCTTGACGGAACGACATCGGGGAGGAGCTCGCGAGGAATTCCGAAGATCGCGAGCAGTTGTTCGTCCCACTGATGGGTGTGGATGTTGTAGAGCATCGTCCGGGAGGCGTTGGTGACGTCGCAAAGATGGCGTGCACCGTCGGTCAGCTTCCAGATCAGCCACGAATCCACCGTGCCGAAGGCGAGCTCACCTCGATGCGCCCGCGTCCATTGCGCCGGGAACGTGCTCAAGCAGCCAGCGGATCTTGCTTCCTGAGAAGTAGGCGTCGGGAAGCAGACCCGATCGCTGCTGGATCTCTTCGGCGAAGCCATCGGAGCGTAGCCGATCACAGAACTCGGAGGTTCGCCGATCCTGCCAGACGATGCCGTTGTAGATGGGATCGCCGGTCGCGCGATCCCAGAGGATGGTCGTCTCCCTTTGATTGGTGATGCCGATGGCGGCGATATCGGAGCTGCTCAGGCCAGCACCCGCGAGGGCTTCGGCGGCCGAGCCGATCTGCGTCGACCATATCTCTACGGGGTCATGTTCGACCCACCCGGGTTGTGGATAGATCTGGCCGAACGCTCTCTGAGCAAGAGATTGGACGGTGCCGGAGCCGTCGACCACCATGGCACGAGAGCTGGTCGTGCCCTGGTCCAGTGCGAGTATGTAACGCCGATGGTTCAAACCGCTCTCCCCTGGAGATCGCCCGTCGCCCTGGCCGCACGGCCATGAGCGTTCCGCTCCTGGAGTTCGCCGACACCGAACGCGACAGAATTTCCTCGGTGACCCTTATACAGGAAATTACGAACAAAATGAGAGCAGCCTGGCCTCTCGACCCTTGTGCAGATCAACCTCGCCGATGGGAGGAGCCGGTGGCTCTTGATGCCTGACTGGAGACGTCGAGGCGCGCGTTTCGTCTCGACGGCACCAGGTGAATTATCTAGACGATGATTGATCCTGACCGCGTTCTGCCTGACCTTGACTGGGGAAACAACAGACTGGAAGTCCGAGGTCTGCCCGATGATTCAGGGGAGGCTGTAGTCGATTGTGAAGCGGCCAAGCTGGATCATCGGGTGCGCGCCCGGGGGCCAGACGCGAAATGACTCGACGCGATGGATAAGTGGGTTTCGAACGGCGGGCACTTCGACGAGAGCCTTGCCGGTCGAGGCCTCGGAGATCGTGACCAGCAGTTCGTCGCTGCTCCTGGTCCATCCGATGAGATAGGCACCTGCGGGCAAGGTTCGATCACCGATGCTCATCGCGACCTGGGTCAGCAGGAAGTCCGAGTACTTTCCGTTTGCGGAGTATCCCGCGGTGATCAACACGACGCCGGCAATCGTGTGGCCCTGGCTGTCGATGACGCCGGACGCGGTTCGCATCTCAGTCTCGATGCGCTCCGCGATAACGGGCGCCCTTGCTGGAATGATCGACCGAAGCTCTTCGCCGGTCGCTGCCCTCCAGACCGCAGGCTTTGTGCCCTGAGCTGCCTGGCCGAAAGAGGTGAACGCAAAACAGAGGGCGAGCACGGCCCATCTACCCATAGCGCCTGCCTGCCTGGAAGGTCTAGTCAAAATGGACGATACCTCTCTGCAGGGCGGTGGTCGCTGCCTGCGTCCGGTCCGTCACGCCCAGCTTTCCGAGCAGATTGTTCACGTGAGTCTTCACTGTGGCCTCGGAGATGAAGAGCGCGCCCGCGATCTCCTTGTTACTGTTTCCGCTCACGATAAGGCGGAGCACATCCGTCTCCCGTTCCGTGAGGCTGGGCCCGGCGAGCCGTTCGGCAAGGCGCTCCGCAACCTCTGCCGGAATACGGGACTTGCCCGCGTGCACGGTCCGGATCGCTGAGATGAGTTCCTCAGAGTTCATGCCCTTGAGCAGGTATCCCTTTGCGCCCGCCTGCAAGGCGCGATAGATATCCTCGTCGCCATCGAAGGTGGTCAGAACGATGATGCGGGCGTCGGGAAATTCGCCGCGAATTTTACTGATGGTTTCGACACCGCCGATCGTGGGCAGCCGGAGATCCATAAGAGTGATGTCCGGCCGATGCTGGCGGAAGAGCGCGATCGCCCGGTCGCCGTCAGGCGCCTCTGCGACGATCTCAAAGCCTTCCACGAGGCGAAGGAGCGCGATAAAACCCTGCCGGACCACGTGGTGGTCCTCCACGATCATGATACGAATCTCGGGGTTCAAAGAAGTTCCTTTCTCTCCGCCTTGCGCGGATCGATCTCGAGGAGCACGGTGGTTCCCTTCCCCTCCCTGCTTTCGACGGTCAACATCGCACCGATGCGTTTCGCCCTTTCCCGCATGCCCTGAACGCCGAAATGGCCGGTTCCGCTGAGGTCGTTCGAGGCGTTTGCAAACCCTCTTCCATCATCCGCAACCTCGAGCTGGAGGGTACTCGCATCGTACCGCAGTGTCACCCTGACGTGCTTCGCTCCGGCGTGCCGAAGCGCGTTCGTCACGGATTCCTGCGCGATCCGCAGGACCTCCTTTTCGACGGTGGAAGAGAGCGGGCGGTAGATGCCCTTGATCTCGAGTTTCAGCGTTGGACCATCGGCGCTGGACCTCGTCTCGGTCATGGAGGCGAGCAGTGATGGGAGTGTTCCTGCCTCCGTCTGCGAGCGCAGATTCCAAATGGAACTTCGAGCGTCTTCGAGACTTCCTCGCACGAGCTCCTTGGTCACGTCCAGCTGTTGGAGAGCAGCCTCCTTGGAGACCTGCAGAAGTCGTGCCGTGATCTCCAGCTGCACCGAGATCGCGACGTACCCCTGCGCGAGCGTGTCGTGGATCTCTCGCGCGATGCGTCCGCGCTCGCCCAGCACAGCCTTGTACTGCGCCTCAACGGTCAGCACTCGCCATCGATACAGAAGAAACGCGAGCCCACAGAGCCCGAGCGTGACCAGGCCATAGAACCACCAGGTCTGAAAGAGGGTGGGCTGGACGCGCATAGAGAACGAGGTCGGCTCGGTGCTCCATATGCCATCGTTGTTCGAGCTCAGCACCATAAATCGGTACTTGCCCGGTGGAACATTGGTATAGAAAGCCTCCCGGCGCGAGCCTGCTTCGACCCACTCCTTATCAAACCCTTCAAGCTTGTAGCGGTAGCGAACGTTCTGTGGCGCAACAAAGCTGAGTCCTGCATAGCGGACCTCGATTCGGCGCTCGCCCGGGGGCACAACCAGCGGATCCGAACGGTCTCCATTACGCAGCGGGAACGGGACGATCGTTCAGCAGAATCTGTTCGATGGCCGTGAGCGGCGGCAGATCGTTTCCCGACGTCGACTCCGGACTGACTGAGGCTGCGCCATCGAGCGTCGCAAACCAAAGCGAGCCGTCGCGCATGCGCCATGCAGCCGGATGGCCTCCGCTGCTGCCCTCGCTTAGGCGCATTCCGTCGGCAGTTCCGTAGCTCCTGATCGGAACGGACCCGCCGTTTCCGGAGACGAAACGGTCGAGCGCGGCTGCGCTTACACGACAGATGCCTCTCCTCGAGCTCATCCAAAGGTCGCCTGCCGCATCCTGGAGGATGCCGAAGATAGTGTCTGGCAGGCCGGTCCTGGACGGAGGGAGCGAGGTGACTCGCGCGGACTGAAGGCGGCTCAACCCGGCGTTCTGCGTGCCGATCCACAGCGTTCCGTTCCTGTCCTCAAGCAGCGAGGTGACCGCGTCACTTCCGAGACCGTCCTTCATCGTCAGGTTCACGAAGCTGCTGCCGGACAGACGGCTCAGACCTCCCAGGGTTCCGATCCACAGATCTCCCGTGCGGCTCCGAAGAATGGCTCCGATGAGGTCGCTTCCGAGACCATCCATGGTCGAGTACGAGGTGAATCGGCCCGCGACCATGTGCGACAGACCGTTGCGGGTGCCAATCCAGAGCGAACCATCGGTGTCTGCGAAGAGGGAGCGAACGAAGTCGTCTGGCAGGCCGTCTTCCGTGGTGAAGACGCGGGCAGCGCCATCACGGATGCGGTCAAGACCGTTTGGTGTGCCGACCCAAAGATCGGCGCCTGTTTCGGCCACCGCAAGTACAACGTCACTCGACAGGGCTGGTCTGCTTTCGAGCGCGGACGCTCGCCCACCCTCAACGCGATCGAGCCCACCACCGTTGGTGCCGAGCCAGATGGTGCCCTCGTGATCCTGAAAGACGGCGCGGACAGCACCCGCCGTCAATCCGTCCTGCTCGCTCACGGTTGAGAAGACCTGCTCGCGTAATACGGTCAGGCCTGAATTCTCGGTGCCGAGCCAGAGGCTTCCCTCGCGATCTTCGAAGATCGCGAGGACGCCCGACAGGCGCGAACGTCGGGTGGCGGCTTCGACTCGACCGTTGGTAATACGGGCGAGCGAGCGATTCGTTGCAGCCCACAGCGATCCCTCGCGGTCCATGTGTAGGCGCTGAATCGGAACGCTTCCAAAGTCTTCGGGAGTTCCAACGGTCGAGATGCTGCCATCGTGCCAGAACGCGAGCCCGCGATCGGTGCCGATCCACATGGAGCCGGTTCCGTCGGACAGCAGCGCATCGATCCCGGTGGACGGAAGTCCATCCGCTGTGCCGAGGGTCTTTCGATGGTCTCCGTCGATCACCTCGAGCCCGCCTCGACCGCCTACCCAGACGGCGCCCGAAGGCAGGACTGCCAGTGCCCTCAGCTCGCCGATGCCTCCATCAACGGCTACCCTGGTTGCGATCGAACGAGTTCCGTCCAACCGGTAGACATCGCGGTCGCCCGCAACCCAGATTTGACCGCGACCGTCTTCCGCGATCCTGGGGCTGCCGTCTCCGCTCTGAAGATCTGCCGTTTCCGGAACGACCTCGAATCGCTCGCCGTGGACCTCGGCGAGGCCGGCGGCGGTAAATGCCAGCAGTCTGCCGGTATGGGAGATGTAGGTCGCCGAGACGGCGCTCGACGGCAGCCCGTCGGCGACACCGAACAGACGGAAGACGCCGTCCTTCTCGCGAAGAAGACCGCCTGTCGTACTGATCCACAGCGCCCCCGACTTGTCTTGCTTGAGATCGAGGGTGATGTTGCTGTGCAACTGAGGCGTGTTCTCCGTGTCATACACGCGGAAGCTCAGACCGTCGAAGCGGACCAGACCGCCCTCGGTCGCGATCCATAGAAAGCCGTCACGTGTCTGCAGGATGGAATGGACCGTGTTCTGTGGAAGGCCGGAGTCGCTTTGCCAGGTCTGCTGACCGAACTGAGTGAGTGCGTGCCGCCTACTTAGGGCGCTCAGGGGAGCGGCAAGGACCAGGGTTAGGACGGCCGCCCACATGAGTACAGGTCTTTCGGTTCCAATCATTCGTTCCTAGCTTCCGGACTCCTATGCAGTCTACAAGCGGAGACGCGAGCTGGAACGGGGCGGACGCTCTCAACGCCATCATTGCAGGTCGCATCGCTGCCCGGCGTAGTTGCCGGCTCCGAGAAAGGACCGTACCTGGGCGTCGTCGGGGCTGAGGGCCTGGAGGTGGTGCAGGATCTCTCGGGCCTCGGCTCTCTGTCCGAAACGGCAGTCGATAAAGGCGAGATTCAGACCGGCGGAGGTCTGCGCGGGGTCGGCGGCGACTAACCGTCTCAGGAGAGAGACGGCCTCTGCGGACCGGCCCTGAGAGGCCGCGAGTACTGCGAGATTGCCCAGGGCACTTGGTTCGTACGGACTCTTCTCGAGCGCCATCTGGTATTCGGCGGCTGCCCGCGCTGTGTCGCCCGCGATCTGACTGAGGTACCCCAACTGTGCGTGAAGAGGTGCGTCCGAGGCACCGTCGGCCTCCGCCTTCGACAAGATCGCCAAGGCCCTGGCCGCGGCCTTGCGGTCTCCGCGCTCGGCCATCTGGGCGTAGGCGAGTCCAAGCTCCCGATCGCCTGCGGAGGTTGGGCCGACTGGCTTCAGGTCCTCTCCGGCGCCGATCGCGAGGGAGTGCGTCTGTTCCGAACGCGCCGGGCTTCGCTGGATATTGTGGTCGGTGACCTGCTCGTGTGAGATATCGCTGGTTGCCCGGGTGGGCATGTGGCAGAACGCACAATCCTTCTGCTCAGGATGGTGCTCGAGAGCGATCTTCTGGTCCGTGTGGCAGGTCAGGCAGCGCGCTCGAAAGAACTCCACTCGATTCGCAGGAGCCGGCGACGAGTGCGGATCGTGACAGGTAGTACACGTGAGCCGGTCGCCACTGCCGGCCTTGCATGCGCTTCGCAAGAGGGCCTCGTACTGGCTGGTCGCGCGTCGTCCACCCATCTCGGCACTCGCCCGAACGAAGTACATTGCGTCATCACCGAGGCGGTCCCCGGCCTTGAACTGGGCGAGGGATCGACCCGGGCGATAGACGACGGCATCACCCTCAAGATGGCACTGCAGGCAGACGTCGTCGCGCAATGTCGGAAGGAGCTTGTCCGGGTTCAGTATGGGTCCGTGGCCCCCTTGCGACAGGTGCTTCGACGCGTCGCCATGACATCCGCTGCAGCCGATGCCGCCCTGCTGAAACGGCGCTCCGGAGAACCGGTTCCGGGCTTCGGGAAGAGCTGTCCCGACGTCCGTTGCATGGCAGTGCAGGCAGTTCGAGTCGACCGGCAAGGGGCCGGGCATGGTCGTTGCTCCCTCATAATTCGGAGCCATGTCCCAGAGACCACGCTTGCCATAGAAGTTGATCGGCAGCTCAAACCACTGCCCGGCAACCTCGTACAGGTAGGTCCTTCCGCGGTGTCCGGAGCCAATGAAATAGACCAGATCGCGCTCGCCGTGGAGGGACGGCGCTGCTTCTCTTCCAGTCAGCGCAATAGGCCGGTCGTAGGACATGGTCGCTTTGCCGTCCTGCCCAGAGACGCGATAGGTGATCCCGGATGGGGCATGCCTGAACTGCCCCTCTATGAGTCCGTCAGGCGCCAAGCCACTCCCTCGAGCCATGGAAGTCTGCTGGTATGCCGTGTAGATATCGCGATGACAGCGGGCACATGCAGCGTCGGGCGTGCCCAGCCGGTTCTTCACGGCTACCTGACTCGAGGCCGCAGCGACAGTTGTCTTCCCTGGACGAATGATCCGGGCACCGAGGCCAACAACGACCAGCGCCGGAGCGAGGAGAAAGAGGGCGACAGGGCGACCAAACCGCAGAAGCTCGCGAGTGACTCCTCGAGGCGTTGTCACCTTTGCGCCTGGAGATCTAGTGAGCATTCTCGATTTTCGGTTCGCTGGCTGCCTGCAGATTCTGCGAGGCCTCCGTCTCACGGCTGGCGTCCTCCTGCCGTCCAAGGAGCCGGTAGGCCTGTCCCAGCAGGCTGCGCGTACGGTAATTCGCGGGATCCAGGGCCTTTGCACGCTCGAGGTAGGTGGCGGCACCGAGGGCGTCCTGCCGCTTCAATCAAGACCTTGCCCAGGAGTATGTAGGGTCCGGTCGAGTTGGGTTCAAGAAGAAGAGCTTCCTGCAACGACTTCTGTGCATCTTCGTATCTGCCGGCGCGGTAGTACGCGTCGCCCAAGCGATCGTAGACAGAACCTTCGAGCGGATCGTGTGCTCGCTCCAACTCCAGCTCGGCGATGGCCTCGTCCAGGTGATTGCCGGCCAGCGCGATCTCTCCAAGCAGAGCGTGCGCAAGCGGAAGATGAGGATCCAGTTCGAGGGCTTTCGTCGCGAACTCCTTTGCAACCGGAACATATTCCCTCCTGAAGAGCATCCGGGCCGCCAGCAGGTAAGCAGAAGCCGAATCCGGCGGAAAACCGTACTGAGCCGCGAAGGCGTGCCGTGCATCGTCGTAGCGTCGGGTGTCCAGATAACACAGCGCCAACACATAGCTCGGATCGACCTTGGATTCGGTCGCCCAGGTCCTTGATCCTTCAAGGAGGGGAATAGCGGCGGCGGGCCGGCCGAGCCGAAAGAGCGTAAGTCCACGCATCTGGGCGGCTTCTTTGTCCCCGGAATCAGCTTTGGAGCGCGGCCGCGTAGGCGCGATCTGCCTCCTGCAGCTTCGCCTGCTCGTAATAGGCAAGACCCCGAAGCGTGTCGACGCCCGGCGTGCTGGCGCTCTTCCCGGACAACACGTTAAGCGCCTGGAGTGCCTCGTCCAGGTGCCCGGCGTTGATGGATTGGCGGATGGACGAGGAGTGTCTGGCCCGCCGTGCCCTCGTGCGCGGTTGTGCTGCTGGCTTGCGCGTCTGGGCTGCGCGGCGCGGGCGTCTGGGCCGTGGTCACGGGCGAGAGGACCATGATAACCAGGCCTACAACGAGGGAGACGAGGGGAGCTTTGTTGGAGCGTGCGCGGACCATTTGATTCAATTCGAGCGCCAAATCTGGCTCCTGACCAGTGTAAGGGGGAAAGGAACAGGGGGAGCCGAGGCTCCCCCTGTTTCGGTTTCCCGTCCAAGCTTAGAACTGGACGCGGGCCGAGAACTGCAGTTGCCGTGGATTAGTGGACCCGTTGACACCCGGTCCGCTCGAGATAGCACCTGCTGTGGAGGATCCGTTGATGTTTCCACCGGGCAGGCCGAAGTTGATGTGGTTGAAGGCGTTGAAGCCATCGACCCGGAACTGGGCGACGACGCTTTCACGAATTGGGAAGTTCTTCTGAAGGGACAGATCGGTGTTGAAGAAGTGCGGACCAAAGACGCTGTTGCGACCCGCTGTTCCGATCTGATCCAGAGCAGGCGCGGTGAACGCTCCGCCCAGAGGGATCTGCGTCGATAGAAGGACAGACCGTTACCCGGGAAGCCCTTTACATGAGAGTGAAACTGCTTTGTATCTCCGTTCACATAGCAAGGGGCGCTTCCACCAACACTGCTCGAGCATGAGTTGTAGCTCAGGGTAAAGGGCAGTCCGCTCGAGTAGTTGATGACCGGGCTAACCTGCCACCCACCAACGATCTGGTTCACGACCCCGTTTGCGTGGCTAAGGAACAAGTGGTTGCGGCCAAATGGAAGCTCCATGAGCCCGTAAATGATGACCTGCTGCTGGCGCAGCGAGCTGTCACGCCCGCGTACGGCCTTACGGTCCCATGTTGAGTAGCCGGTGGCTTCGCTCATGGCCTTCTGCCAGGCATAGTTTGCGTTGAGGGAGACGCCATGCGTGAACTGCTTCGACATGGTGACCTGCAGGGCGTTGTAGTGGGTATCCAGATCATCACTGAAGTTGGTGATGTCATTGGTCCAGCCGCAGGCACCCGGGATAGGTGAGGCGCTGGCCAGGTACGCGGGGTCTGAGCATGCTGGCAGTTTGCCGCCGTAGTAACGGCGCAGGAAGTGGTGTTGCTCGTTGCGCCATTCTGTACCAGCAAGCCGGTCGTACCTGCTGCGTTGGTTCCTGTCGCCGTGCAGTTCACTCCGGCCGGGTAGCAGTTGCCGCCGGCTGGATCGTAATGAAGCGCGCTACCCGTGATGCTGTAATTCGCGGGAAGGAACGAGACCGGCCTCGTTGGGATTCGTCGTATTTCCCGAGTTGTCGCCGAAGGTGTGTGTTCCCTTGTTGCCGACATAGGCGATCGTCAGCGAGACGGTCGGGGTCAGCGCCTGCTGCACGCTGGCGTTCCAGGCATCAAGTGTTGGTAGACGAAGCGTGGTCGGCCGCGCCCGTGAGGTCACGCTGTAACCAGGATTCGGGAGCAAACCGTTTGCCGGAACGGCGATGGCCTGTGGAGCCGTTGGTCCCGCGTCAAGCTTGAAGGCGTAGCTTGTCGGGCCGGCATTCGCTTGGATCTGCTGATTTGCCAGCACTGGCAGGTTCTGAGTTGCGGAGTGGCCGAAGATCGATCCGAAGACGCCGATATCAAAGCTTCGCCCGTAACCGGCCCGGACGACGGTCTTTTCGTTCACCTGATAGGCAACGCCAAGGCGTGGGTTATAGGCATTTCCGGGCTTCTGGTAGTTCATGTTGCTGCCAATGCCACCGGTCCCCGCCACCTGCAGATACCCGGTCGCCAGATCCAGGAGAGCTCCTTGCTGAGGCGCGTTGATTGTTTCGGGGAAGTACAACTCGTACCGCAGGCCGTAGTTGATCGTTAGCTTCTGGGTCGCACGCCAGGTGTCCTGGACGTAGAAGAAGTCACGCTTCTGGAACTCTTTCGCATTGGTGGACGTGCTCACGTACCGGTTGAAGAGGATACCTCGCCAAGCGCGAAGGTGGCGAAAGCAAGTCCTCCCGCGCTGAAGGTTGGTGAGGCGAGCGCGGGATTGGAAGTGGGACCGGTGCCAAACTGCAAGAGGCCAGTGCGGTCGTTGTCGCTGGGAACGCGCAGGTTGCGCGCATAGCGAAGGTCAGCTCCGAACTTGACGGAATGGTTGCCAAGTGTCTTCGTCCAGTTATTTGCGAGCTGGTACTGATCCTCGCGTTCGATCAGTGGGCAGTTGCAGCGGTCCACGTTCAAGCCCGGCACCATACTGTGAGCCCTGGGCTTGACCGTCATTTGTGGATCCCGACGGATTACCCGAGAAACCGGGATCCGTCAGTTGAAAGCTGGGAGCGCCGCTGGTGATGGGGTCAGCCGAGTGTTCAACCCAGGGATGCCCAACTGGGTCGCAAGATTCGTTCCGGCATCGTATTTACTGGTTCCGATGTTGTACCGGAAGTATCCCAGGCGAACATCGGTGACCAGACCTGCGTTGACGGCGATGTCAGCTCCAAGAGCAGCGCTGTCATTGGCTCCCTTTGATGTTCCGCCATAGCCTCCGATACCGAACCCGGCTCCGCCCGCGGCGCCGAACATGGTTCCGCCGGTCAGCGTATCGGTGAAGCGGCTGAACCGGCCGAAGACGTGTGTACGCTCGCTCAGCGTGTAGTCGCCGCGAACATCCCACTGGTTGCTGTTGAAGAGCCCCGTGCCGCCGGCCGAGTAGTTGTTCTTGAGAGACCCAGGGCAGGACCGTCGGTGGATTTGGAGCGTACGGCTGGAGAAGCGTGAAGAAGGCCTTCGCCTGGGCGAGAGACCTGACCGGCCGGAATGATGTTGTTCGGAAACGGTGTGCCGTTTGCCTGGTAGATGATGCCAGCGCCGTTCGGGAGCCGCTGCATACTCACTGAAGTCGCAGCCCGTGGCTCCGAGGCAGCTTGAGATGAGGCGTGCCGTTGGCACGGTCTGCGTGTTCACCGTACCGACCTTCTGCCGAACTCCCTGGTAGTCGCCAAAGAAGAAGAGCCTGTTCTTCAGGATGGGTCCGCCGACTGAACCGCCGAACTGGTTCTTAAGGCCCGCAGGAAAGAAGCTGGCTGCTGGTCGGACTGCGTGAAGGGATCGCGTGCGAGGTTGGCGTTGCTCTGGCGGTAGTCGAAGGCCGAGCCGTGGAAGCTGTTGGTGCCCGACTTCGTCTGCGCCGTGATGACGGACGAGACCGCCTTGCCGAACTCGGCGTCGAAGTTCTGCGTCGTGATCTTGGTTTCGGAGAGCGAGTCCGCGTTCGGGTTGATGACGATGATTCCCAGGATCGGATCCTGGTTGTCGGTTCCGTCCAGCTGGAATGCGACGCCGGCAAACGCCTGGCCATCGACCTCGATCTGCTTGCTTCCCTGCGGATTTTCGCTGGCCGCGTGGCTCCATCCGAGCTGCTGTGCACCGGGGAGCAGAAGCTGCAGGTTGGTGAAGTTGCGGTCCGGAATGGGAAGGTCCACGATCTCCTGGGAGTTGAAGATCGTCGAAACGTCGGCGCGATCGGTCTTCAGCTGCGGGATGCTGTCCGCGCTGACCTCGACCGTCTGGTCCGTGCCGCCTGCAGTCAGAGAGGCTTCGACCTTGGCGGAGGTATCGGCGAAGAGGCGGAGACCCTTGGTCTCGTACCCCTTGAAGCCTGCGACGGCAACCTTGACGTCGTATGTATCGGGGATCAGGTGGTCGACCTTGAACTCGCCACTCTCGTTCGATTGGACCGTGACCGAGGTGCCCTTCTCCGCATCGGTGACCGTGACGGCCGCGTTGGGGATTACCGCACCCGTCGTGTCCGTCACGGTGCCGAAGATCGAGCCATAGACGGCCTGGCTGTAGGACCGGGTACTTGAAGCCACCAAAAGCGCCGCCGAAAGCGAAAGCGTTAGGGTGCGAGAGACTCTGTTCATAAAACCTCCTGAAGTAGTGCTGGTGAAGCATTGGCTGCCATCGTGGGTTCGGCTCTTCTCTCATGCTGTCTGCCGAAACGCGCATCGCCTGCATTGCGCTAGACCCCATCTCCACCTTTCGGATGGAGCGCAGAACACAATCTATGGGCCGAGCATGAAAGCTACTGCAGCGTAGGCGGCAGTGTCAATAATGGTTATGAGCTCACTTGCCGCTTTAGTTACCCCAGTTGGTCTTACAACATCTAGGCACGGAAATTGTTCGTCCGGAAGTGCCTGAACGGGGTCGGCCGTGGACGCTCCAGATTGCTTGGCGCCAGAAGCAGCCACTACAATCAAAGCTCGTTATGTATGGTCTCGTCCTGCTCCACGGCGCTTCTCGTTCTGCTCGCCGGCTCGCCCCTTGCGGAAGGAGCCGAAAGGGCCCAGACAGTCAGCTGACGTTCCTTCGGGAAAGCAGGCGCTTGCCGCCGCTGCCTTCAAGGCCGGTACCGCGGCGTCGGCAAGGGGAGACCTGGCTTCCGCGCACGCGAGCTTTGCGAAGGCCGTTCGTATGGCTCCCGAGGTCGGTGCTGGACACAGCGCCTTGGGTGCGGTCCTTCTTGCCGAGGGCGATCTCCATACCGCGTTGACTGAGCTGGTGCGGGCACACGAGCTCGATAAGACGGACACAGGCACCATCATCAACCTGGCGCAGACATACCAGCGGCTCGGTGAGTTCCCGGCTGCGGTGGCCACCTTCAGGCTGCTTCCGGAGTCGCCGGCTGGCTCTCGCTCCCTCCTCAGTCCCGAGGAGACCGTCAGCTTCGCAGGCGCACTCTCGGAGACAGGCGACCTCCCGGGGGCGCGAAGGCTGGTGGACGAGGCGCTACGCTCCTACCCGGCGAGTGCGCCGCTCCACGACGCTCTTGGAACCCTGCTTGCGCAGACTCAGCAGATGAACGAGGCCGGCGCCGAGTTCCAGCGGGCCGTCGAATTTGATCCCGAACCTCGGTTCGGCACACTTCCACCTCGGCTCCCTGCTCCTGCTTCAGGGTCAAACAAAAGAGGCCGCCCAGGAGCTTGCTCGCGCACTGACTCTTGACGAGGGGCGACAGGATTACTCGCTCCAGCTGGGCAAGGCTCTAAGTGCGGACGGGCAGGACGATGAGGCCACCAAGGTTCTCCGCAAGACACTGGTGCAGCATCCTGGATCCGTTGACGTCGAGTACGCTCTTGCATTGGCCCTCCAGGGTCAAGGAAAGGTGAAGGAGGCCCTGCCCCTCTTCGAGAGAGTGATCTCGGCGCGACCCCAAGACACCGATGCGCTTACAAATCACGCGCTTGCGCTGGTGCAGACCGGCGAAGCGCGCCGGGCGATCCCGACCTACGAAAGGGCGTTGGCAGCGGGCGGCGATTCGGCGACGCTTCGCGAGGATCTCGGTGTCGCTCACCTGCAGCTGAACGAGCTGGATCGCGCCCTGGACGAGTTTCGGAAGGGTCTTGCGCTCGACCCGGCGAGCCCACACCTTCACTACGATCTCGCGCTTGCTCTCAAGCTCAAGGACAAGCCGAGCGAGGCTGTCCCGGAGTTTCTGGAAGCCGAGCGCCTTGATCCAAACCTCCCCGACCCCCCTTACACGCTCGGCGTGCTGTACATGCAGCTCGGTCGATTTCCCGAATCAGAGGAAAAGCTGAGGCGTGCGACGGAGCTTCGGCCGGATAACGGCGAGGCCTGGGCTCTGCTGGGAAATGTGTACAAGCAGAGCGATCAGCTGCCCGAGGCGAAGCTCGCGCTCCAACGTGCCTCGAAGCTGCTCCCTGAGCAGCCCGGACCTCACATATCTCTTGCGGCGATCCTCTCGCAGGAGGGGGACACGGTCGGGGCTGCGGGTGAGCGAAAGATCGGCGCCGAACTCAGTCGCGTCGCGTACGCCCGCCAGAAGGCCACCTTCTCGCTTGAGAGTGGTCGCGCGCTGCTGGAAAAGGGCGACCTGCCCGGCGCGGTCACGCAACTCGAAGCGGCGATTACCGCCGCGCCCAATCTCTCGGAGCCGCACCTGCTGCTTGCCGACACCTTGACACGCCAGCATAAGCTTGCGGACGCGGCCCTTGAACGACAAAAGGCGGTGGCTCTTGCAGGATCGCCCGCAGCGGACCTCCCGCCAGGGAAGAAGGCCCCGTAACCCCGCGGGCACCTCTGCGCCGACCTAAACGCGGTACCCTCAAATTGGCCGCACCGGCCTGGCACACCAAATCCCGCAACCGCAACTCTTGAAAGGACCGGCACGTTGACCACCTTGCTCCTATCAATAGCCCTGCTGCTCTCTCCGGGCAGCACCCTCCAGACCGGCACCCGACACCATCGACCACCCAGGCTGGTCCCGGTGCGCTCGCTCTCCTGTCGCCAGACCAGGTCAGCAAGCTTCTTCCTCAGGCCGTGTACTTCCGCGGGCAGACAGCTCCGCTACAGCTTCGCAACGCCGGTGCCGTCCGCTTTCCGGATAACGCGGTGCTCTTTGCCTCGCTCGTCGACACCTCCGGCTACTCGACCAGCGTTCGCGAGCGTTACCAGTTTTATCTGGTCACGGAGGTTCCTCTGAGGGTCGGCGAAAAGTCTCTCCCGGCAGGTGCGTATGGCGCTGGATTTCTGGAGGACGGCACCTTTGTCGTAATGGATATCGGTGGCCACGATCTTCTGCTCTCCCGGACGACACGTGACGAGAACATGCAGCGTCCACGACCGCTGCAGTTGGTCACTGGCGGCCACGCCTGACGAGCTTCGGCTCTACCTAGGACGCAGCTTCGTCACTCTGAGACGGGCACAGCCCTGACGCTCCATGCAATCCAAAGGCTTCGCGGCGCCGAAACTTGTGAGCCCTCCAAGCGCGTCCCTATACTTGGCTTGGGTCAGCAGACTGGCGACCCAGGAGCTCATGTCGTTGATCCGATCCCGTCGCGGTTTCCTCAAGTCGCTCTCCCGTACCGCGCTCGTTCTTTCGCTTGACGATGTCCTCTCGCTTGCTGCGCCCGCGCAGGCCCCTCCACAGCAACCTGTCGGATCGCGGCCCACCTATGACGCGCAACCACATGCGGCTCCGAAGAGTCTTCCCTCCCCGGTCGTCGGAACACCGCTCGGCTTCAGCTTCCTCGATGTCGCCCGGCAGGCGGGTCTCAACAGCAAAACGATCTACGGAGGCGAACACAAGAATCGCTACCTGCTCGAGACCACCGGCTGCGGCGTAGCCTTCTACGACTTCGACCACGACGACTGGCTGGATATCTTTCTCGTCAACGGAACCCGTATCGACGGCTTTCCCAAGGCGCAGGAGCCGATCTCCAGGCTCTTCAAGAACAACCGCGACGGCACCTTTACCGATATCACCGCGGGCTCCGGGATGACACGCTCCGGCTGGGGCCAGGCCTGCTGCGTTGGAGACTTCGACAACGACGGCCTCGACGACCTGTTCGTCAGCTACTACGGCCAGAACATCCTCTACCGCAACCACGGCGACGGAACGTTCACTGACGTCACCGCAAAGGCCGGCCTGCTGCAATCGAAGACGCGCTGGAACTCCGGCTGTGCGTTTCTGGACTTCGATCGCGACGGACATCTTGACCTGTTCGTCGCCAACTACATCGACTTCGACATCAAGACGGCTCCGATTCCCGAGGTCGCTGGTTGCCAGTACAAGGGCATCCAGGTCGCCTGCGGTCCGCCCGGCCTTGAAGGCGGGAAGAACCTCCTCTACCGCAACAACGGCGATGGGACCTTCACCGACGTCTCTCAGAAGTCGGGCATTCTGGACACTCTCGGCACCTACGGACTCTCGGTCGCGGTCGCCGATATCGATAACGACGGCTGGCCCGATATCTACGTCGCGAACGATTCGACCGCGGCCACCTTCTATCGAAACCAGAAGAACGGCACCTTCCAGGACCAGGCCATCGAGGCGGGCATCGCCTACTCGCCCGATGGCAAACCGCAGGCCGGCATGGGCGTCTCCGTCGGTGACTACAATCGCGACGGCAACCTCGACATCGTCAAGACCAACTTCGCCGGCGACACCGACTCGCTCTACCAGAACCTCGGCGACGGAACCTTCGAGGACCGGACCTACGTCTCCGGCATTGGCGTCAATACCCGTCTGCTCGGCTGGGGCGTGGGCTTCGTCGACGTCGACAACGACGGCTGGCTCGACATCCTCGTCTCAAACGGACACGTCTACCCGGAGGTCGACGGATCCAAGATCGACGCACCGTACGCCGAACACAAGTACCTCTACCGCAACCTGCGCAACGGGCAGTTCGAGGAGGTCACCAACGTCGCCGGCCCAGGCATCACTGATCCGGCGCCCGCACGTGGCTGTGCCTTCGGGGACTTCGACAACGACGGCGACATGGACATCGCCGTGAACTGCGTCAACGCTCTTCCGCAGCTGCTCCGCTGCGACACCACGATCCAGCGAAACTGGATCAAGATCCGCCTGGTCGGCACCAAGAGCAACCGCACCGGCATCGGCGCGCGCATCACCGTCACCGCGCTCAACGATCCCGCAAGCAAAGCCATGCGCCAGGTCGAAGAGGTGCGCAGCGGAGGCAGCTACTACTCGCAGAACGATCTCCGCATTCACTTCGGCCTGGACCAGGCGAGGCACGTCGACACCGTCGAAATCGCCTGGCCCTCGGGCGCGAAAGACCTCCTCAAGGACCTCGCTGCCAACAACCTCTACGTCATCGAAGAGGGCGGCAAGATCCTTAAAACGTTGGCTATGGGCAAGCCGTCCAGCCAGCCCGCGGCTCGTCCCAAATGAGTGCGTCCATCGAGCAGGGCCAAGCGCCGTAGCGCCGTCTGCCAGGCTTCAGCTATCGATGCTTCCCTGCCCTCTTATCGCAAGAACTCGCGCTCCCTCTGTTAGCCTTCGCCTTCCTCTTCCTGATCGGAAACGCGCGCGCTCAGCACCCGTACCCGGCCACCACGGAGCATCCCCCGCCCGCATGGTTCGTTGACGTCGCTGGAAAGGCCGGCATCACCGTCCGTAACGTGAACGGCGGCGTCGAGTCAAAGCACTACATCATCGAGTCCACCGGCTCCGGCGTCGCCATCATCGACTACGATCGCGATGGCTGGCCGGACATCTTCCTCGTCAACGGCACTAACCTCGATCCGAACGCCGCCAGCCTACCAAAGACCGCCGAACAGCCTACCAGCCACCTCTTCCACAACAATCACGACGGCACCTTTACCGACGTCACCGCAAAGGCCGGCCTGGTCTCAAACGGTTGGGGCCAGGGCGCCTGCGTCGGCGACTACGACAACGACGGCTTCGACGATCTCTACATCACCGGCTATGGTAAGAACCGCCTCTTCCACAACCAGGGCGACGGCACCTTTCGCGAGGTCGCCGAGACGGCCGGGGTCGCGGGCACGGGAAAGGAGTGGGGCACCGGATGCGCGTTTGTCGACTACGATCGCGACGGCAGGCTCGACCTCGTCGTCGCCAACTACGTCCACTTCGATCTCGCGAAGACCCCCAGGCCCGGTGACGAGGCCGGCTGCGTATGGAAGGGCACGCCCGTGATGTGCGGTCCTCGCGGCCTCGCCAGCGCCCCGAACACGCTCTTCCACAATCTTGGCAACGGGCACTTCGCCGACGTCTCACATGCGAGCGGCATCGAGAAGACCTACGGCCACTACTGCTTCTCGGTCACCACGCTCGACTACAACGAGGACGGCTGGCCCGACATCTACGTCGCCTGCGACTCAACCCCATCCATCCTCTATCGCAACAACCACGATGGCACCTTCACCGATGTAGCACCCGACATCGGCGTTGCCTTCAACGAGGATGGCCGCGAGCAGGCCGGCATGGGCTCGACCGCGGCCGACTACGACGGCGACGGCCACCTCGACCTGTTCAAGACCAACTTCTCGGACGACACGTCCACCCTCTACCGCGCCAACGGCGACGGCACCTTCACCGACCAGACCTTTGCCGCCGGTCTCGGCATCAACGCCGATGCGCTCGGCTGGGGCACCATGTTCGCCGACGTCGACAACGACGGCTTCCCCGACCTCCTGGTGACCAACGGCCATGTCTACCCCGAGGTCGATTCAGCCAAACTTGGCGCCACCTACCGCGAGCCCCGCTTCCTCTACTACAACCTCGGCGGGCAATCGCGGAAGCGGCCCGGTGAAGTTTCGCGACCTTTCGAAGACCTCTGGCCCTGGACTTCTCGAGCCGCTCTCCGGCCGCGGGCTGGCGACAGCGGATCTCTTCAACGACGGCCGCCTCGAAGCCGTGATCAACAACCTAAGCGACCGGCCCATGCTGCTCGTCAACCTAGCCGCGGAACCCCAACCACTGGCTGGGCATTCACCTCCTCGGGACACGCTCGAATCGCGATGCCATCGGGGCCCGTGTGACGGTCCGGGGCAGCAGCAGAAGCTGGGTCGACGAGGTACGCAGCGGCTCCAGCTACAACAGCTCGAGCGATCTCCGCCTGCACTTTGGACTCGGCGCCGACACGACGTTCAAGTCGATCGAGGTCCGCTGGCCGAACGGGCAGTCCGAATCCTTTCCTCCGGCACCGGTAGACCGGATTCTCGAGCTCACCGAAGGCACCGGCAAGACTTCGCCCGGGCACCCGTGACGCGACGGGCGAAGAGTCGTGACCCGGTTGCGGCAAGCTGCCGTCCCGATTCGAGATATTCTGTATCGTTTGAACTTGGTATAGTTCGTGCCGTTGACTTCGATGGATCAAAGGACCTGCATGCTCAGCCGAATCCTGCCCCTCGCCTTCGCCGCGAACTTGGCCGTGCACTCCCCTCTTCGCTCAGAGTTCTACGCAGCCCACCCCGCAGACGACCGCCACGCGCCGCAACAGCGAAGGACGACAACGTCTGGTGGAAGCACGCCGTGATCTATGAGGTCTATCCGCGCAGCTTCCAGGACTCGGACGGCGACGGCGTCGGCGATCTTAACGGCATCACCATGCGGCTGGACTACCTCCAGACGCTCGGCGTTGACGCAGTCTGGATCGCGCCCATGTACCCCTCGCCCCAGGTTGACTTCGGCTACGACATCTCCGACTACGAAAGCGTCGACCCTAAGTACGGAACCCTCGCGGACTTCGACCGGCTCCAGGCCGAAGCAAAGAAGCGGAACATCCGCATCGTCCTCGACATGGTGCTCAATCACACCTCCGATAAGCACAAGTGGTTTCTCGAAGCCATCAGCTCCCGCACAAGTCCCCATCATGACTTCTACGTCTGGAACGATGGCATCCCCGGCAGACTCCCCCGGCGTCACCGCCTACCAGAAAAAGTACGAGCACGAGGGCAAAGTCCCGCCCAACAACTGGATCTCAACCTTTGGTGGTTCGGCCTGGGAGTGGGTCCCCGCCGTCCACCAGTACTACTACCACTACTTCTACAGGGCGCAGCCCGATCTCAACTGGCGCAACCCCGCCGTCGAAAAGGCCATGTTCGACCAGATGCGCTTCTGGCTCGATCGCGGCGTCGCCGGCTTCCGCCTCGATGCCATTCCGACCTCTTTGAAGATCCTCAACTCCGCGACGGAGAAGCCACAGGCGGCGTCAACGCGCAGGGCGACCCTAACTACTCCACCATCTACCAGGAAAATCTTCCCGAGGTCCATGGCACCATCCGGCGTATGCGCGCCATGATCGACTCCTACCCCGGACCATCGCGTCCTTATCGGGGAGACATACCTGCCCAATACCGCCGAACTCGACAAGTGGTACGGCGGCGCGGCCAAGGACGAACTCCAGCTCCCCATGGACTTCCTCGTCGGCATCCACGGAGACCGCGAGAAGCTCGATGCTACCGCGTTCCGCGCTCACCTCAGCGAAGCCGACACGCAGGTCCACGGCTCTCAGGCCGCTCTTTGTCTTCGATAACCACGACAACGTCCGCTCCATCGACCGCTACGCTCCGCCGGGCGCGACCATGCCACAGAAGCTTGCGATTGCGCGCATCCTCGCCACCATTCTCTACACCGTCGAATGGCGCCGCCATGACCTGGGAGGGCGCTGAGATCGGCATGGTGACCACCACACCCACCCGCGTCGAGGATGTCAAGGATCCCATCGGCATCACCGGCTGGCCCAAGGAGAAGGGCCGCGACGGCGAGCGCACACCCATGCAGTGGGACGGGACAAAGAACGCCGGCTTCTCCACCGGCCGACAAGACCTGGCTTCCCGTCGCCCCCGACTACAAGACAGTCAACGTAGCCGTCGAGCAGAAGGATCCCAACTCGCTCCTGGTCTGGAACGAGAAGCTCATCGCGATGCGCCGAACTGACGCCAGCACTCCGCGACGGCGCCGTCACTATGCTGGACATCACTAACGCCAACGTCCTCTCCTACCTCCGCACCGCCCCAGGTAAAAAGTCTGCCGTCATCGTCTCTCTGAACATGACTGACCAGCCGCAGACGATCTCACTCGATCTCAAGCAGGCCGGCGTCTCGGGTGCCAGGGTCAAGACGCTTCTCGCCAGCGATGCCTCACTCAACGCAACTACCAGCGCCGGCTCGGTCACCCTGCCTCCGTATGCCTCATGGGTGGCTTCGGTGAAGTAATCTCACCGGGCACTCTACGAGCACGCAGATAGAGAGATTCGGCGAGTGTTGGCGTACCTAAGCTGCCTAGTCGGGCGGAAGCAGCCGTAGATACACTCCATTCGTCCATCCGAATCCGGTCGAGTTCAAACGGTATCCGGCCGTGAGATTGATGACGCTGCTGCCCGTCTCGACGTTGTATTTTTCGCGCACAGTCCCGTCCCGCAGGTAGTTCGCCTCTACTGTCGAGCGGAACTCCTCTGCAACGCGGTCCCCGTCCGCCTTGAAGCCATTCTCCCTCAGCCCGAGCACCGCAAACCACACCTCCGGCGCCCACCCAAACGGCCGGTCCCATTGCATGCCGGAGATGTTGTCGCTCATCGCGAGCCCATGCTCCGCCTCCAGCCGCGGAAGAGCCTTTTGAACGCCCGCAGCCTGCAGGGGAGAGGCGAGACCCGCCCACAGCGGATAAAAGATGGAGGTATACAGGTACGTCGACCGGACGTTCCTGGTGAAGTCGTAGTCCATGTACAAGCCCGTCGGCGCGTCCCAGAGATACCGGTTGATCGCCGCCTTTCTGGTTGCCGCACGCCGCGTCCACTCCCTGGCCTCGTTCTTCTTCCCCAGCTCCTTCGCGAAGCCCGCCATGTCCAGCTCGTACTTGTACAGGAGGCTGTTCAGGCACACCGGCGCATAATGATGTGTCGATCCGCTGAACGCACCAAAGCGGAAGCTCGTATCGAAGCCCGACTCGCGCATCGCCCGGTCGCCCTCGTAGAAGTCCCGCGTCAGCCGCATCCCGTCCACCTCGGCATGCGCACACACCACCGTCAGCTTGCGGTCGCAGCTCGCCGCATCTCCCCTGTCGCGCCGGCACCAGGTACTCCCCGCCAACCTCCTTGTGATCCAGCATCCACTTGATCGCGTCCGGGTAGTACGTGTTATCGTCCGCCATCTCCAGCACCGGCCCCTCACCCACATCGAAGTACCGCGCCAGACCCGTCGCTCCCCGCCTGGTGCGCCGGCGTCAACCACAGCGCATAGTCCTTCTCGGCCGCGGCATATGCATGTGCGAGCCACTCCTTCGAAGCCTCGCCGTGCCCCGAGCCATAGACCTCGCGAATCATCTCCGCCAGCAGCGGCGGCTGCGATCGCGTCAGGAAGTACGTCCTGTTCGCGTTCAGCACCGCGCCATAGTTCTCGATCTCGAACTCGAAGTTCTCGACCATGCCCTTGGCCATGCCGCAGCGCGCCCATCCGCGACCAGCCCCAGAACGATGAAGTAGCTGTCCCAGCCATACATCTCGTTGAAGCGGCCGCCCGGAACCACGTACTTGTTCGGCAGATACAGCAGTCCCGGACGCTTCAGCTCCTGGGGCATCACCTCGCCCAGGTGCGTGATCTTCTCTCGGCAGCCGCACGACCTCTACACCGCACGCCGACTTGAGCGCCGTCACCGCCTTCGGCTCCGGCATGCCTGCCGGAAGATAAAGCAGCGGCGCCGTCGTCACCTTCACGTCCCGCACCGACTTGCACTCCACCATCGATCGCGACAGAACATCCCAGGCCTGGTGCATGTAGTCCAGGATCGGGATCGGCGCCGTAGTCTGGTGCACCGTGCCATCAGCACTCGACTGCACAGCAGGCGCAGCCTGCGCCATCAGCGACACCGGGGACAGCAGATCGCCGCAATGCGCAACATCACGACCCTCAGTCATCATCGGCAACCTCACTTCGACCATCCAATCTCCACCGTTCTGCTCACCATCCCCTCACCCGCGGGCAGGGTGATCGCGAGCACATCGCCTGTGATGGCAGCTCCATCCATCCGACACACGAGCACGCAGGCGAAATTGCGCCTCACTCGCATCTCAACCGTATCTCCCCCCCCTGCCCTCCACCGTCAACCGCGCCCCGTCAGTCCGGTATACCTCGTCCGTCACCCGGGGCTGTTCGGTCGCGCTCCTGGAAGGGGCAGCGGCTGTGCGGTCATCCCAACCTCAACCGGCGGAAGTGTGATCTCGCGCGCGATGCTCCCGTGCAGCCTTTCGCGACACACGCCTCGTTCGCACGCCCGTTTATGCAGAGCACCGTCTCCCGACCAGCATCAGCGTTCACGATCATCCGCCCGCGCTCCCGCCGCATCGTCACCGTGTACATCTCGTCCCCAACCCGAACGCCGCGCAACTCCGCCCCGTCCCAACTGGCGGGAAGCTTCGGCGCAACCGTCATCGTATGCCGCAGCGCATCCACCTCCACGCCAAACATCCCACGCACCGCCGGCGCCAGCGTCATCGCAGAAGACCACAGCTGGTGCGAGCTGCTGCGTCCCAGCGGTTGAAAGAACGCCCCCGAGATCACCTCCGTCACAAACCCCGGATCCTGCGCCCAGGTCAGCCCAACATTCTGCATCAGCGCCCGATACCCCGCCATCGGCCGTCCACCGCGATACTCCGCCATCGCCGCCCATCCCGTAAACAGCGGCCACACGGTTCCCTGGTGGTACGCCATCGGATCAAACACGGCCTGCGCGTCCCCAAGCGCGCGCACGCCCCAATCCGTCCCAAAGTGCGAGCCCGACCACGCAGACAGCATCGGCCCGCTCTCCGGCAGCCCCGCGCCCGTGCTCCACATCGCGACCGACGGGTACACGCTCAGCGTCTTATCGTAGCTCCCATCCTTGTTCTTGCTGAACGCATACGTCCCGTCCGCCTGCCGGTACGACCTCACCACACCCGCGATGTGGTCCGCATCATCGGTCGCCTTCGCGCCCAGCGCCCCATCCGCCATCCATCCGGACATGGACCGCCATCGCACGCGCCGCAGCTCTCGTCGAGCGAAGCCAGGTAGAGCTCCTGGTGCGGCGGCCCCGACGCCCACTGCTCCACCCACCCCGTGCCCTCGCTGTTGTCGTACACGCCGTCGCCGTCCGAGTCATGCGCACGCTCAAACGCGTACGCCAGCTTCACCGCCTCCCAGTGCTCCTTCAGAAACGCCATGTCGCCCGTCGTCCGCACATAGTCCTCGACCGCCATGACGAACAGCGGAGTCGCATCTGCCGCCGCATACTCGTAGCCAAAGTTCGACCACTGCATCGCTCCCGTAAACCCACCCGCCGTCAGCGAGAACTCGTGCATCATCTTGCCGTCCGCTCTCTGCCGCTTCGCCAGGAACTCGAGCGCCTCCCGGCCCAGCTCCCGATCTCCGTAGCTGTCGATCGCATACATCGACCACAAGCGTATCGCGCCCGAAGTACCACCCGAACCCCGGCCGCGCCGAATCAAACGACGGATACCAGCCCGCCACCAGCCCCGTCTCACCGGCAGTCCGCACCTTGCTCTGCTCGATCGCGATCTCCGCCCACCGAAGCGCCTTATCAAACATCGGGATCGGGCGTCTTCACCGTCAGCCGCGTCGTCGAAGAAGTGCGCATAAAAGTCGCTCGTCGCCCGGTACACAGCCGGCAGCGCCGCCGCCTTCGCCAACGATCCCCGCTGCTCCATCGCCGCCACTGTCTCACGCGTGTTCTTCTCCTCGCCGCAGCTCACCTCCGTCAGCAGCGGAAAGAACTTACCGCGATCCGTCGCCGGGTCGAACCGCACCCTGAACTCGAGCGGATACCCCTGCGGCCGCTCCTGGTAAGGAGCCATCACGCCCGGCAATCGACTGCGGCATCGCCACCATCCCGAAGACCGCCGGATTATCCGTCGACAAGCACATAGCCGCCGCCCGCGCCCATCGGCACCCAGCTCGCCGAAGGCCGTCCGTACTGCGGAGCCGGCCACTCCTGCACCATCGACGGCTCAAACGAGATCGTCACCACCGCCCGCCTGATCGCCTCGATCTCGAAGAACACCTGCGCGCCCGCTCGCCGTATTTGTATCGCCCGCAGGCACAAACATGTGCTGCCGGACGGTGATCGCCGCATGCGAGTACGTGATCGTCGTGTGGTCCGGCTGCACCTCGATCTCCGCCGCATGCGCCGTCAGATCGATCGGCACCGGATACCCGTCGATCTCCGCCTTCACCCGCAGCCCGCGTCAGCACCTTGGTCGGCAGATCCCAGATCTCCACACTGCCGTTCTGCAACCCGAGAATCGCCCCGGTCGCTCCCGTCACCGTAAACGGATGATCCGGCTGTACCGCCTGCCGGATCGCCATGTCGCTCTTCAACGAGCGGAAACCGCGGCGTCGCCTCCAGAACACTCTGTGCCCAACGCCGGAACGGCAACGGCAAACGCACCTCGCAAAGCACCATCAACTTTCGCATCATCAGTACTGCATCCCTCGCCTGCACGCAGCCCTTCTACAGCTGACGGCACTCACCTATCTTGCTCCCCCAGCCGCCTCCACCGCCGAAGAAATCTTTGCCCCTATCGCCGAAACCGCACCCCCGCCATCACCGTCCGCGGCGTCCCCAGCGTCAGCACCGGCGTTCGTCCCGCCTCGATCCCCCGGTCCAAAAGATTCTGCGCCGACGCATACACCGCCCATCGCTCCCCAAACCCATGCTCCGCATACGCATTCAGCTGCGTGTAGCTGTGCAGCTCCAGGTGTTCGCCGAGTCGTCATACTGCCGCCCGCTCGTCCGCACATCCAGCAACAACACCCCCAGGCCCCTCCGCTCCAACCGCACCTGCGCCGTCGCCATGTTTCTCGGCACCTCCGCCGTCCACTTCCCCGACCAGCTCCGGTATCCGCCTCGAACCGCGTCACCGTCGACACCGCAAACTGGTACCCGCCCGTCAACCCGATCCATCGCGCCAGCCCTGGAGCGACCGCAGCTCCCACTCCGCGTTGATCCCGCGGCTCTCCAGCTGCCCAAGTTCTCCCGCTGCAAGAGCTGCGTCGTCGCGCGTCGAGCTGCACCACCACCGAGGCCACCGGCCGGTTCACCTGCGTCCAGAAGTAGCTCGCCCGCACCGACCCTGCCGCCCAGCTTCGACCAGCCCGCCCAGCTCATACCCGGTCGCCCGCTCCGACCGCAGACTCGCATTCGCCAGCGTCGTCTGCTGCCCCACCTGCCCCGTCCGGTAGAGCTCATACAGCGTCGGCCCGCGAAACGCCCGAAACACCGAGCCGCGTCAGCGACACGCCCCCGCCCACCTGCTTCACCACGCCCAGCCTGCGGATTGAACACCGTCTCGTCCGTCTCCGGCAGCGCCCGGCGTCAGCCGGCCCCGTCACCGCCTGCCGCGCATCGAAGCTCCGGAACCGGTCCACCCGTCCCGGACAGCGCCGCCGACCAGCCGCCGCGCAGACCTCCACGCGCCACCGGCTGCCACAGCACCTCCCCATACCCGCCCGTGTCCCGCTGCCGCGCACTCACCGACACTCGTCGCCTGCGCCACCCCGCGCGCCACTGCCGTCTCATCATCCGTTCCGCGCGTATCGAGCACATCCGCGCCCGGCAACAAACGTAAACGCCCCCACCCCGCGCGCCCACTGCGCCGCCCCACCCACCTGCTGCGAAGGCGACCTCTGCAGCCGCGTCAAGCTGCTCCGTCGCTCGGTCCGGCGCAATGCTCGAGAAGCTCTGCCGATACCGCTTCGATCCAGCCCCATACGCCCGCACAAAGAACCGCCCCACCTCGCCCGCCGTCCAGTCGCGCACCCGCCTGGTACCGCCAGATGCCGCGTCCCGTTCGTCTGCACCGGCGTCCCGTTCCCGCGCGCCTCGTTCAGCAGATTGCCCCGCAGAAACGCCGACCCATCCTGCCCACCAATCTCCGGAGCTCCACCCGCCCACTCTCCGAGTGCACGTCCGTACGGCGTATCCACCGCCCCGCGAAACGCCGGCGCCGTCAATATGTAACCGTTCGTGTCAAACACGGTCACCGCCGCCAGCCCCGCCCAACGCCCCATCGCCTCGGTCACAAGCCCATTCAGCGACATCGTGTCCTCGGTCGCCCCCGCCAGATCTAATGCCACGCTCCGCGTCTGCGGCACCACCGGCATCACGTCGATCACCCCGCCGATCGCGCTCGACCCATACAAATCCGAAGCCCCGCCCCGCACCAGCTCCACCGACCTGCACCGCCAGCTGCGGAATCTCGTCCCAGTGAATCCATCCCCCAAATGCATCGTTCAGCGGAACCTGGTCGCTCAACACCAGCGTCCTGCTCGGTGCGGTCGACCCCAGCCCCCGCAAGCTCGTGCCCTCCGTCGTCGGATTCGCCACCCACGAGCCTGTCCGCCGAAACAGCTGAAACCCCGCCACCTGCCGCAGCCGATCATCCAGCAGAAACCCCGGGGCCTCCGTCAACTCCCGCTCGCTCAGCGTCCGCATGCTGCTCGCACTCGCATCGAGCGCCAACGGCGTCCGCGCCGCCGTCACCTCCACCTGCTCCTGTCACGCCCGCAGGCGAAAGCACCAGCGTCACTCGGCCCCACCCGCGGCATCGACCGATCGCCGGGGCGAAGCCGTTCCGTTCGGCCCGCAAGCGAACCCGCCCAGCCTCGGGCAACATCAAGGACACGCAACCGTCAGCTCCCGTCAGCAAAGTCGCCGGCGGCTGACTACTTTCCATTGCAATGCTCACGCCCGCGCCGACGATCGCCCGACCGCCCGCATCGCGAACACACACCTGCACCGGACGCCCTTCGGCCCCGCACACGGACCTCCCACCAAGGCCAACGTCACAATCAGGAACGACGAATGTGCCGCAAAGAGACGCATAGGGACATCCTATCGCCGTCAGAGCGCCAGCACAGTCGCGTCACCTCCTGGAACGTCGCAACACATGCCGCCTCAGCCTTTAGGACCCCGGGCTGATCGCCCTTTCAGCTCCCCGCGTGCTACTCTTCCCCAAAAAGAACCAGATGCCCCTCTCCCGCCGCCACTTCTGCTTTACCGCAGCCACAGCTCTCGCCGCCTCACGCCTCTCCTATGTGCAGGGACGCGCACAGGAGCTTCACCCAGCTGGGCCCACCTCCCGCCCTGACGTGGCGGCCATCGACCACGACCGCATCCTTGCCGCAGCCGAACGCTACCTCCACCTCGCCCCCGACACCCTCACCGCCCACACCGCCCCTCGGCCGGCGGAACCCCGAACGACTTCGTCTCCGACCTCGATCCCCAGCCCTCCGCAACATCCCCCGATGCTGCCGCCTCACCCGCCTTCACCGCTCACCGGGACGCTCTCCTCCAGTTCACCCTTGCGGTCCCGGCGCTCGCCTCTGCCTCGCTCCTTACCCGCACCTCCGATCCCACCCGTTCCGCCGCTTACGCCGAAGCCGCCGTCGCGACACCTCAAAGCCTGGTTCGTCACGCCCGAGACCCGCATGGAACCCTCGCTCAGCTACGCTGCCGCATCCGCCGGAACGGGCGGCCACCCCGAGGGCGTCGCCGAAACCTCCGCCCTCGCGGAGGTCGCCCAGACCCTCCCCTTCCTGGCTCGCACCGACGCGCTCCCGCCCGCGACCCTCGCGGCGATCAAGGCCTGGTTCGCCGATCTCCTGAAGTGGCTCACCACGTCCCGCCTCGCCGGTCTCGCGCGCGATCGCAAGGACCACGTCGGCAGCTCCTGGCTTCTCCAGTGCACCGCCTACGCCCGCCTCCTCGCCGACGACACCACCCTGAGCGAGCTCCGTCACCACTTCAAAACCGTCACCCTCCGTGCCGAGATCCTCGCGGACGGGAGCTTCCCCCACGAACTCAGCAGCCCTACGCCCTACCGCAACTCGCTCTTCAACCTCGATCTGCTGACCGCAGCCTGCGAGCTCCTCTCCACGCGCTTTGAAACCCTCTGGGACTTCCAGCTCCAGGATGGCCCCGGGCTCCGCGTTGCCCTCGCCCGCCACGTGCCGTTCATCGAGAATCGCGGCGCATGGCCCTATCGCGCCGATGCCCGGCTCTTCAACAGTCTTCCCTGCCGCCGCCCCGCCCTGCTCTTCGCCGCCCGCGCCTACCAGCGGCCCGAGTACGCCACCCTCTGGAGGTCGCTCAACCCGGACCCAACAGATCCCGCGATCCTCCGCACCTTTCCCATCCGCCAGCCGATCCTCTGGGTCACCCGACCGCAGCCCTGATCCCCAGGTGGAGGTTCGCGAGGCTTGGACCCTCCTTGAGATGCTCTATCTTCCGACAGGTCTCGCAGGCACGCGCGTCCACACCGGGCCCCAACCTCAGCTCAAACCCACCCGCCGCCGCACCACTGTCGCGCGCATCCAACTAGAATCAACACTCAGATGAACCTCGCAGAAAAATCCGAGCTGCTCCGCCAGACCCTCCGTGATCTCGGCAGCCTCCTCGTCGCCTACTCCGGCGGAACCGACTCCGCGTTTCTTGCCTACGCCGCCCACCAGGCACTCGGCCCCAACATGCTCGCCGTCATCGCCGACTCCGCCTCCCTTCCGCGCGCCGAGCTCGCAGCCGCCCTTGCCTTTACGGCCCACCACGGCATCCCGACCGAGATCCTCCAGACCGAGGAGCTCGCAAAACCCCGACTACCAGCGTAACGATGCGCAGCGCTGCTTCCATTGCAAGGACGAGCTGTTCACCGTCATGGAGCAGTTCCGCGCCGAGACGGGGCTTCGCTGCCATCGCGTACGGCATGAACCTCGACGATCGCGCCCCCGATATCGCAGCCTTCCGCCCCGGTCAGAAAGCTGCCGTCGAGCACGGTGCGCTCGCGCCACTGGTCACAGCCGAGCTCAGCAAGTCCGAGATCCGGGCCCTCGCACGCGAGCACGGCCTGTCGCTCGCCGATAAGCCCGCCAGCGCATGTCTCTCCTCCCGCATCGCCTACGGGCTCCCGGTCACCCGCGAACGCCTCGCGCAGGTCGAGCAGGCCGAAGGCGTCCTCCACCAGCTCGGCTTTCCACAGGTCCGCGTCCGCCACCACGGCGACCTCGCCCGCATCGAGATCAGCCGCGAAGACCTCCCGCGCGCCCTTGACCTCCCGACCCTCGACACCATCACTGCGCAACCTAAGGCCCTCGGCTTCCTCTACATCACGCTTGACACCTCGGGCTACCGCACCGGATCCATGAACGCCGTCCTGCCCGCGTCTTCCATCGTTCCCGCCCGGTAGCAGCCTCCCCGCGTCGCTCGACGTCATACCGCTTTCGGCCTGCCGCAATCGGGACATCCTGAGCGGAGGCGACGAGTCGAGGAACCCGCGTTTATCCCGGAACATTCGCACGCATCAACACGATCCTCTATCCACACGCCTCCATCAGCACCACCTCACATGGGAGAATATCGCTCATGCGGATCGCCTATCTCGATTGCTTTGCCGGCATCTCCGGAGACATGTTCCTCGGAGCCCTGCTCGACGCCGGCCTCCGCCCTGAAGTGCTCCGTGAAGCAACCGCCGCTCTCGACCTGGGCGCCACCTTAGAGATCACCAAGGTCGACCGCTCCGGCATCACGTCCACAAAGGTCGACGTTCTCGAGAACGGCCGCCTCGCCGAAGCCTCCGCGCATACCCCAGCCCACACCCACGAACACCCGCAGGAGCAAAC
Source organism: uncultured Acidobacteriaceae bacterium (assembly GCA_963752655.1). Taxonomy (GTDB): domain Bacteria; phylum Acidobacteriota; class Terriglobia; order Terriglobales; family Acidobacteriaceae; genus Edaphobacter. The sequence goes on along the minus strand of CAVVZK010000008.1, from coordinate 223,432 downwards.
CGAGGTCTCGGCCCCACACTCCCACCAGCACGCGGACCAGTCGCAGGATCTCGAACACCAGCAGACGCACGAGCACCACCAACACCCCGAGACCCAGCACCTTCACAAGACGGGCCACCCACACCAGCACCCGCATACGCACGTGCCCGGGCAGGACGACGCCGACGCGCACACCCATCCCGCAGCGGAACCTCACGCGCACACACACGGCCGCTCACTGACGGATATCCGTCACCTCATCCGTGCCTCCTCACTCGCCGAGCCGGTCAAGAACTTCGCCCTCCAAGCCTTCGAACTTCTCGGCACCTCCGAAGCGAAGATCCACAACGTCCCCGTCGACCAGATCCACTTTCACGAGGTCGGGTCCGTCGACGCCATTGTCGACATCGTCGCTGCAAGCGCGGGCATCCACGCCTTGAACCAGCAGGCTATCGACGAGACCGGCGCGCCGCTCCAGTGGCATTGCTCCCCCCTGAACGTCGGTGGAGGCATGGTCCAGTGCGCGCACGGCAACTTCCCGGTCCCCGCGCCCGCGACCGCGGACCTCCTACGCGGCTTCCCCACCTACTCCGCCCACGTTCGAAAGGAATTGGTGACGCCCACCGGTGCTGCCCTCATCCGTGCCCTGGATCCCAGCTTCGGACCTCAACCCGCGATGCAGGTCTCCGAGATCGGCTATGGCGCTGGCACCCGCAACCCGCAAGGCTTCCCCAACGTCCTCCGCCTCTCGCTCGGCGAAGCGACGCGCCCCGGCAAAGGCAGCCGTCTCCTCAGCCTCGCGCCAGCACCGCTCGTGCAGCCACGATCAACTCTCCTGCCGGCTCCTCCCACCCGCTTCCCGTCTCATTCGGTGAAGGCGACCACAGCCACCCGGCGCACACCGATACCGTCACCGTCCTTGAAACCGCACTCGACGACCTCAGCCCGCAGATCCTCGCCCACGTCACCGAGCGCGCCCTCGCGCTCGGAGCCCTCGATGTGATGACCACCGCCGTCGGCATGAAGAAGGGCCGACCCGGCACCCTCATCACCATCCTTACGGACGAGGCCCACAGTCCAGCACTTGAGCGGCTGCTCCTACGCGAGACAACCACACTTGGCATCCGCATTCATAGCCAGCGCCGCATCTGTCTCGCCCGGCATCACACGGAGGTCACCACGCCGTTCGGCAGCATCCGCATTAAGGTCGGCTCCTTCGACGGGGAAGACCTCAACGCCGCGCCCGAGTTCGAGGATTGCCGAGCCGCCGCCCTCGCCCACAACGTCCCGGTCAAGCAGGTCGTGCAAGCCGCAATCGCCGCCTACACCAATACCAGGAACTGACCATCACCCCACTCAACAGAGCCCCCGCCCCGCCATCTCCAACTATGACGAAGAACTCCCTCCTCGATCTCCTCGCCGATGTCCAGCGCGGCACGCTTACACCCGAGCAGGCGACCGCCCGTCTCGCAAGCCTGCCCTTTGAAGAGGTCAGCGAGCCAGACGGCGCACACACGGAAGTCCGCATCGACCACCACCGCACGCTCCGCTCCGGCCTCCCCGAGGTCATCTACGCCGCCGGAAAGACCCCCGCCCAGACCGCAACCATCTTCGCCCGCATGGCCGCCGCCGGCTCGGACGTCCTCGCCACCCGCGCCGACCCCTCGACTGCCGAAGCAGTGCTCGCCGAGACCCCCGCCGCAACCCACAACCCGCAGGCCCGCACCCTCACCCTTCGCCAGACTCCAGCATCCGATCCGAAGGGTCACATCGCCATCCTCTGCGCCGGCACCAGCGACCTCCCCGTCGCCGAAGAGGCCGCAGTCACCGCCGAGCTTTTCAACGCCCGCGTCACCCGGCTCTACGATGTAGGAGTCGCCGGCCTCCATCGGCTCCTCGCCGTCCGTTCGCAGCTCACAGAGGCCGATGCCGTCATCGTCTGCGCGGGCATGGAAGGCGCGCTGCCCTCCGTTGTCGGCGGCCTCGTCGGTGTACCCGTCATCGCCGTTCCTACCTCCGTCGGCTACGGCGCCTCCTTCTCAGGTGCAGCCGCCCTTCTCGGCATGCTCAACTCCTGCTCGCCAAATGTCACTGTGGTCAACATCGATAACGGCTTTGGCGCCGCCTACGTCGCAACCCTGATCGCCCGCGCCACCCACCGCTCCTGACTCTGCATCCAAAGCCCTAAGACCCGCACAGAATCACCGACATCGCACGACTCCGGGTCAAGGAGATTCACCCTCATGGAGCGCAGAGACTTCCTCAAATCCGCAACCGCCGCCGGAGTCGCCGCCGCCGCCTCAGGCGTCTCGGCAGCGGCGCAGGGCACCCCGCGCATCGGCTCGTTCCTCAGCTCCCGTCACCCGCCCACAATCGCCCGACATGATCTACCGCGAGCTCGGAACCACCGGCGAGAAGGTCTCCGCCATCGGCATGGGCGGCTACCACCTCGCCAAGGATCCCCTCGCAACCCAGGAGGAGATGGTCCGGCTCGTCCACTCCGCCATGGATCGCGGCATCACCTTCTTCGACAACTCGTGGGACTACAACGACGGCATCAGCGAAGTGCGTCTCGGCAAGGCCCTCAAGGACGGCCGCCGCGACAAGGTCTTCGTCATGACCAAGATCGACGGCCGCACCAAGGCCTCCTACAAGAAGCAGCTCGAAGAGTCCATGGGCCGCCTCGGCGTCGATCATGTCGACCTCGTCCAGTTTCACGAGTGCATCCGTCTCGAAGACCCCGACCGCATCTTCGCCGACGATGGCGCCATCCACGCCGCGATGGAGGCGCGCCAGGCAGGCAAGATCCGCTACATCGGCTTCACCGGCCACAAGGACCCAGCCGTCCACCTGCGCATGTTCGAGATGGCCGCCAAGCACAACTTCAAGTTCGACACCGTGCAGATGCCCGTCAACGTCATGGACGCACACTTCCGCTCCTTCACCAAAGAGGTCATCCCCGTCGCGTCAAAGGCCGGCACCGGCGTCCTCGCCATGAAGACCTTTGGCGACGACTTCATCCTCCGCACCAAGCTCTTCCAGCCCATCGAAGCCCTGCACTACGGCCTCTCGCAGCCGGTCTCCGTCGTGATCACCGGCATCGACAAACCCGCGATCCTCGATCAGGCGATCGAAGCCGCCCGCACCTTCAAGCCCATGTCGGAGGAGGCACAGGCCAGCCTTCTGGCACGCACCCGCGAGGTTGCCCTCACCGGCAAAACCGAGCTTTTCAAAACCATCGCCGCAGTTTGACTCCACCGCCCAGAACCCTAAGTGGCTTGGATAGAAGGGTCTCTCATCTGAGTCGACAAATTGTGGCCGTCGGGTCTAGACTCTCGCACATGCACTGCAAACGAGTCCCACCCTCAGCAAACGGTTGGTGGGAATGAACTCGGTGCGATGCACCGAACAAACAACTCGGAATAGCAGAAGGCGGGCGTGGACATAGTGTTCACGCCCGCTCTAATTTCTCCTGTCGCCCTACTGATTCACACCACTCGCAAGAAATCCCCCGTCCACCACCAGGATCTCTCCCGTCACAAACGCCGAAGCATCGCTCGCCAGAAAGATCAGCGGATCCCACCAGCTCCTCCGTCCTCCCAAACCGACCCATCGGCGTCCGCATCAGCAGCTCCTTCCCGCGCTCGCTCTTGTCCAGCAGCTCCGCATTCAGCGCCGTCCGAAACACCCCCGGCGCGATCGCATTCACAGTCACACCGCGCGAGCTCCACTCCACCGCCAGAGACTTCGTCAGCGCCCCTACGGCCGCCTTGCTCGCCGCATAAGCCGTCACCTCCTTCAGCGATACAAACGTGTTCAGCGAAGCGATGTTCATAATGCGCCCGTAGCCGCGCTCCAGCATGTGCCGCCCAAAGATCTGGCACGCCCGCAGCGTCCCCGTCACATTTGTGTCCATGATGTCGTCCCAGGCGTCCTCCGGGAAATCCAACGTCGGCGCCCGCTTGATCTTGCCCGCGCAGTTGATCAGGATGTCCACCTTCCCGAACTCCTCGATCGTCCCCGCAAGCAGCGCCTCCAGCGTCGACCGGTCGCCCACGTCACTCGCAAGCCGCAGCGACCTCCGACCCTTCGCTTCGATCAGCGCCGCCGCCGCGTCCACCTGCTCCTGCCTTCGCGAACTCGCCACCACGTCCGCCCCTGCCTCCGCCAGCCCCAACGCCATTGCGAGCCCGATCCCGCTCGTTCCGCCCACCACCACCGCCGCCTTCCCCTCGAGGTCAAACAATGAATGTCCCATCGCGCTCCTCTCCGTTTCCACTCTCCGCCCCTCGTTGCAGGCCCGTCAGGATCTCCGCCACGACCTCAGCCGGCGTGCGGTCGTTCACGATGTCCAGCGCATCCGCCCCCGGCTTCTCGAGCGTCGCCAGCTGGCTCGCGAGCAGCATCGGCGTCATGAACTCATGACGCCTCTCCGCGAGCCGCTCCGCGATCAGCCCCTTCGATGCCTCAAGCAGAACAAACCTGATCGCTCCTTCCGGGATCCCCGTATGCAGCGTCACCCGGTAGCTCTCCTTCAACGCCGAGCACGCCAGCACCCCCCCCTGCCCCGCCGCGAACCAACCCCGCATCACCCGGTTCAACTCCTCAAGCCACGGCTCACGATCCGCATCGTCCAGCGGATGTCCCGCCGCCATCTTCGCCTTGTTCGCCGCCGAATGGTAGTCGTCCGCATCGGCAAACGTCACTCCCATCTGCTGCGCCAGCAGCGTCCCGATCGTCGTCTTCCCCGACCCGCTGACACCCATCAACACCACAATCATCGAACGATCCTCACTTGTGCATTCTGAGCGAGCGAAGTTATCCCCGTCGCGCCTTCACCGTCGCTTGTCAACAAGCCGCCAGGGCTACCCGCCCACAAACACCGGCTTTATATGCCGCTCATACAGATTCCGCGTCACGTTACGCGCAATCACACCTCGTGCGCCTCCAGCTCCCGCAGATATCGGTCGCCCATCTTCGCCGCAACCTTGAACCCGACGTGCAGCAGCTGCCGCAAGCTCTGGTTGTACGCCGGATTCCCAGTGTCATGCCGCAGCGCAGACGTGTACTCATCGCTCGTCCACCCTTCCACCATCCCAGGCAACGGCAGCCGGGCGCGGTCGATATCGATCACCGCGGCATACGGCTTCATCAACTCGTCCGCATGCGCATACGCCTCGCGTAGACCTCCTTGGCAATCGCGAGCCCGCTGCCGCCCGCCTCCGCGAGGCCGATCAGCTCCTCCAGCCACGTCGTCCCCGCCGTCTTCAGATGAACACCCGCTCCGGACCTCGTCACCGCCTCGTGAATCGCACCGTAGATCGAGAACTTGTCCGAGCCCGAGTGCACGCTCAGCTTCAGGTTCTCCGGCAATCCATACGTCTCCACCGCAAAAGCAATCGCCGCGAATGTCCTCGTTGAACTCCTTCGCGAACTGCCTCACGTCACCCACGTAGTCCACACCCTTGTTGAATCGCCCCGTGAACTTCGGCGCAATCGTCTGGATCGGAATGCCCTCATCCGCGATCGCCGCCAGGATGATCAGCAGCTCCATCGGCGTCTGCGGCAGCTCCGTCTCGTCCATCGAGATCTCCGGCACAAACCTGCCCGCCCCCTTCACCTCCACCAGATGCCGGTAGATCTTTCCAGCCTCCTCCACCGCCGCCAGAAATCTGTCCGCCACACCTCGCACAAACCCTGCATCCGTCCGAAACGGCCTCCTCCACGCCCGGAATCCGCACCTCGCCGATCAGCTCCGGATGCTTCGCCACAAACGCTGCCGACGCTCTCCTCCGCCGCAGACCTCCCGATCCAGTCCGCCACATCGATCGTGAAAAAATCGCACGGACCCACAAACCGTTCCACCGTCGAGAGATTGATATGATCCGCATCGATGAAGTAAGGCTTCGTCCATCCAAGCTCCTTCACCGCGCTCTCCGCCGCCGCGCGCGTCGCGCCCGGCTCCGAGCCGATAATCATGTGCTCCCGGTTCGACTTGTTCCACACCGGAACCACCTCCACGCCTTGCTCGTGCGTCATCAGGCAGGCTGCAAGCTGCGCCCTCGCCTGGTGCGCAAACCGGTCTCCCACACCCACTGAAAACCTGGGCAGCCTCAATCCGTCACTCATTCTTATGCTCCGCTTCAAGTAAGATCGCACTCTGGGCGTACAAACCCACCCCAGGGGTCGAGCATACGCACTGCGCCCGATGCCGAGCAAAGAGCCAGGCCCCTCCTTCCTATCTCGGGGCCGCCGACTCAAACTCTCCACGCCCGGGGACGCCCTCAACCGTCGTCCCTTGAGATCTCCTGCCCAAACACCACCATGTCCCCGTCCGGCGCCGTCACCATGAACTCCCTCTGCCCATACTCCTGGTCCACCGGCCCATACATCTGCCCCTTCCACAGCGCATCGATCTTTGGCTTCAACTCCGCGTACAGGGAGTCCACGTCGTCAACATCGATGTAGTACCGAAACGCTCGGGTCCCAGGCCCCGGTACCTCGCCCGGCGTCTCCGACGCCTTTAGAATTCGTACCGCCGCCGTCTCCCGCTGCACATACGCATACGTCGGTCCCTTGATCCAGGCTCTAAAGCCGAGCACGTCCACGAAGAAGCGCACCGCCCCCGCAACATCCGCAACATGCATGAAGGGTGTAATTCGAACGAACCTCCCCACAGAACCTCCCTTAGCTCCTGTCCTGCATCCGTTCTCCAAACGCCCAAAGCCCAAGCCCCGGGTTCGACACGTAAAAGATCTCCTCCCCATCCACCACGTTCCACCCGTCCCGCAACGTCTCCGGCCGGTACCGCGCCCTCGCCTCCTCGAGATCACCGTACGCATACCCCACTCCTTCCACCTCCGCACGCGTCATCCCATCCCCCGGGCAGTACCGTATCCCGAACCGCCCTTCGCTCGACCCGTGAATCAGGTGAGCCGCCGCACTCAGATTCGCCGCCAGCTCCGGATCCTCCTCTACCGCCTCAAGCGTCCGCGGCGTCCCGCAGTACCCATGCCGCCGAATCAGCCGATCGATCGTAGGATCCTCCCCGAACTCCCGCACCCCCGGCGCCAGCACCACCAGCTCGCCCCCATCTGCCATCGCCATCCGCGTCCGGTAGACGCTCTTGTTTCCCAGCCACGTACTCTTGAACTCTCCCGGGATCGAGGTACACCACGGCCTTCCTGATCTCGCGATCCACCCTCTCGAAGTTGCACTGGAGACTCAGCGCCGCGGCCCGCTCAAAGCACTCCCGGTCATCCCCCACAAACATCCCGCGCATCACAAGCCGCCCCTCCGGGTTCTTGCCCACCACCGTCTGCACGTAAACGATCGGTGGCAGCATCGCGCCAAAGTGCTCCGTCGCATAGTTCAACACCCGCCGCACCGGCGTATCGACGCGCCCCATCATCCGTTCCATTCCGTACACCGCGCCCAGGAAGTGCGACCGGTGAATCCCCATCACGCCGCCCGTCCCGATAAGGATGTTCTTTGACCCGTTCGCGAACCCCACCACCTCGTGCGGCACCACCTGCCCGATCGACACGATCAGATCATGCTGCCCGCCGTTCCCAGGCCCGTCCCGCAGCAGCCGGTTCACCTCAGCCGGCCACGTGTAGCCGAGCTTGCCCTCGCTCACCTCGCGCATGAACTCGCCCGGCACCTCGCCCAGCGTCACCACATCCCGCCGCCAGTCATGCACACGAAACAGCTCCCGCGGCGTCCGCCCGAACATCCTCTCGATCTCCCAGTCCGTCATCGGCCGATGCGTCCCAAGAGCCGGCAGCACATCCAGGAGGCGATTGCCGTAAAACTCAAAGCACAACTCCGTCAGCGCACCCGCACCCGAGTGCGACCGGGTAAAATCCGGAGGCACCGCCAGCACCCTTCGCCGTTCTCCCAACTGCGCAAGTGCACCGAACAGGTTGGCCTTGACCTCGTCAACAGACATCTCCGTCGTCACTGATCCGCTGCCAAAGAACAGGCTCATAGGGCAGAATCATAGACCAGGGTGAACGCTACAGGAGCGCCCCCCAAAAGCAATCCCGAAGTCGATCACCAACCCGCAGGAGACTCCAAAATGCCCGAGCAGCACATCCTCATCCAAATGCCAGACGGCGAAGCCGATGCCTTCCTCTTTACCCCCGAAAGCACGGACGCCAAAACGCCGCTCGCCGCCGTCATCGACTACCCCGACATAGGCGGCCTCCGCGAAACCAGCCGCGCCATGAGCCAGCGCCTCGCCAACGAGGGATACCTCGTCCTCTCACCCGAATCTCTTCTACCGCTTTCGCCCGCCACCGGTCTTCAACGACGTCCCCTGGGACTTCACCAACCCCAAGACCATCGAGCGCTTCAAGACCCTCACCTCGCCGCTCACCCCCGAGGCCGTCGCCGAAGACGCCCGCGCCTAGGTCCGCACCCTCGACGAGCACGGAGCCGCCCCGGCTCCATCGGCGTCATCGGCCACTGCTTCACGGGGGCATCGCCGTCTATACCGCCGCCGCCATGCCCGAACGCATCGGCGTGGCCGCCTCCTTCCACGGCGGTGGCCTCTTCCGCAAGGACGACCCCAATAGCCCTCACCTTCAGATCCCGAAGATCAAGGGCAGCCTTTACTTCGGCCACGCCAAGGACGACGGCAGCATGCCCGCCGAGGCGATCGGGCACCTCGAAGAAGCCCTCGGCAGCTGGGGTGGCCTCTACGAGAGCGAAGTCTACAACGCCGGACACGGCTGGAGCGTTCCCGACAACCCCAGCTACAACCAGCCCGAAGCGGAACGCGCCCACGCCAAACTCGTCTCTCTCCTCCCCACCCTCCGCGGCTAAACCCGTCCCGCCCCGGCAAACACACCACCGCACATCGGAGCCTTCGCCCGAAAGGCCAGGCTACCGATGAACCGGCCCTTCAAGCTCCCCAAGGAAACGCATGGCAAACCGCACCCGACCGCTCCTCCGCCTTCTCAGCGCTGCTTGCGCGATAACCACCCTCTCGTGCACGCCGCCCCCACCCCCGGCACACCCATCCGCGTCGCCATCGTCGGCCTGGTCCATGGCCATGTCCAGGGCTTTCTCAGCGCGCTCCCCAACAACACCAGTGCCAAGCTCGTCGCCATCGTCGAACCCGACACCGCGCTCGCCGCCCGCTACACCGCGAAGTACCACCTCGACCCCAGCCTCTTCTACACCGACACCGATCGCATGATCGACGCCCAGCACCCCGACGCCGTCCTCGTCTACACCACCATCCAGGATCATCGCAAGGTAATCGAGACCGCCGCCCGCCACGGCGTCTCCTCCATGGTCGAAAAGCCGCTCGCCACCAGCCTCGCCGACGCGCTCGCCATCCGCGCCGCGGCCCGCGAGCACCACGTCCAGGTCCTCGTCAACTACGAGACCACCTGGTACGCCAGCAACCAGGATGTCCTCAATCAGGTCAATCAGGGAAAGCTCGGCGATATCCGCAAGGTCGTCGTCCACGACGGCCACGAGGGCCCAAAGGAGATCGGCGTCGGCCCCGAGTGGCTCCCCTGGCTCACCGATCCCGTCCAGAACGGTGCCGGCGCCCTCTTTGACTTCGGCTGCTACGGCGCCGACCTCATGACGCTGCTCATGCACGGGCAGGCCCCCGTCAGCGTCACCGCCGTCGCCCAGACCGACAAGCCCGACATCTACCCGCACGTCGACGACGACGCCACCGTCATCCTCCGCTACCCCAGGGCCCAGGCCGTCCTCATGCCCTCCTGGAACTGGAGCTTCGCCCGAAAGGATATGGAGGTTTACGGCGTCGACGGCTACGCCATCACCGTCGCCGCAGACCACCTGCGCCTGCGCTACCACGGCGAGCAGACCGAATCCACCGCCACCGCTCCGCCGCTCCCAAAAATCGAGCCAACTCTCTCGACTACCTTGCCGCCGTCCTCCACGGCGAGATCAAGCCCGACGGCGACGACTCCGCCCTCGACACCAATATCGTCGTCATGCAGATCCTCGATGCCGCGCGCGAGTCCGCACGCACCGGCCGCACCGTCACACTGAAGCCGCTTCCCCGCTAAAGCCCGAAAGCCCACACGTCTCGGACTCTCACACGGGCTATGGCAAGAGAAAGCTCTCAGCCCTCTCTCGCAGCCGCCCTGAGCTCCGCAGATTCATCTTGCTCGTCCCCATCATCGCGTCCATAGCTTTTGGGTGGCTGATCAACTCGCCGATATTGCGTGGCACAATCTGCCAGCACAGGCCAAAGCGGTCTGTCAGCCAGCCGCACGCCATAGGCTTACCGCCGTCGATCAACTTGTCCCAGTAGCTGTCGATCTCCTCCTGCGAGTCGCATCGGACGAAGAACGAGAAGGCCGGGTTGAGCTGATACACCGGGCCGCCGTTCAGAAAGACCATCTCCTGGCCCTCAAGCTCGATCGTGATCGTCGCGATCTTGCCCACCGGCCAGGGGCCGACACCCTTCGAACGCACCTCATCGATCGTCCGCGCGTGTGGAAAGACACTCAGGTAAAACGCAGCAGCTTCTTCAGCGTTGTCAGAAAACCAGAGGAATGGCGCTACTTTGTTCATGGCTGACATAGTAGTGCCAGAAGGCCTGCTCCGAAAAGCCGGCACCGCCGGACAGATCTTCGTCTTCCCTCCAATCACATGCGCCGGCGCTCTTCTGCGATCATTGTTCCATAATTGTTCTGTGATCTCTGCGCGCGAGGAGACGGAACGATTCTTGGCTGCCTGGCTAGAGGTGCGGCAGATGGTCCAGGGTGCTAACTTCAATCGCTTCCATCAGGCCGGGCTAAGCGCGACACAGTTCATGACGCTCAACGTCATCCCTGCCGAAGGCCTCACCCTCTCCGAGCTCTCCCGAAAGCTCAACCTCAGCCCGGCCACCTTGAATGCGACCGTTAACTCGCTTGAAGCTCGTTCCCTTGTAAACCGTACCCCAGACCAGAACGACCGCCGCAAGGTCAAAATCATTGCGACGGTCGAAGGCCAAGCGATGCAGAACAACGCTTCCGAACACTTCCACCTGCTTATGACCGACATCTTCGCACGCATGTCAAAGAAAGGTCGGCGAGCGTTGGTCGAGGGCTTGGAAGAGTTTGCGGCTTTACGCCAGAAACACTGATGAAACCTCCTACTCGCCGTGATGGTGCCGCTGTTCAGGTGTTGCATAGTTCGCGACGATCTCCTGAGGCGAGATATCGATGGCACTGTTGCTTCGTATGATCTGCGCGATCTCCTCATCATTCTTGCCTCGCTTACGCAACGACTCGACCTCATCGCTGATCATGCCCACAAACGCCTCGATCGGAAACATCTCCGGTCCAAGCCCACTGGCCTCGCGCAAAGCCTTCTGCGCCTTCAAAGCTTCCTCAATTGGATACATCTTCGGTTCCGTCATCAGCAACACTCCTTTCGTAGTACGAAGCAATACTAGCCCACCGTCCCGCCTGGTTGCACCACAAAACTTTAAAGTGATTCCTCGTAACCCGCGCATAAATGCGCGAACCAACCTTTACTCCCGTGCGGATGGTCCGGCTCCCGATCTCGACACGATCTCCTTCGTCCATCTTGGACCAACATCTAATCGTCGGACGAACCATGTTCCGAAGTTTGTCGCCCTGCTTCTCGCATACGGCCCGGGACCAGACTACACCAGTCTCGGCACCACTTCTGGAGCCACTCCTGCAGGACACCACTCGCACCCTAGCTCAGCCGCTCCTCCGCCGCCTTCGTCGCCTCGTAGATCTGCTCAAAGCTCTCGACCGCATACAACACCGGCTGCATCGCCCCTGTGTCGAACCTCTGCTCGAGCACCTCATCCAGGTCGAAGGGCCTCACCTCGCAACCGCCCGCAAGCACCCGCGTGCACTCCCCATGCGACGAGATCAGCCCGCTCCCATACACCTTTACCTCACCATCCTCCCGGATAAGCCCAAACTCCACCGTGAACCAGAACAGCCGCCCCATCCGCTCCAGCGCCTCTGGGGTTCTTCAAACCCGCGCACACCTTTCCGTAGTGCTGCAGAAAGTTCCCAAACACCGTGTGCGCATGCATCGGCACATGCCCGAAGACGTCGTGGAAGATATCCGGCTCCGGCGTGTACTCCATGCTCTCCCGCGACCGCAGCCAGGTAGTCGTCGGGAACTTGCGGCTCGCCAGCATCTCGAAGAACGCATCCGCGGGCAGAAAGCCGCTCACCGGCGTGGACTGCCAACCCGTCCGCGGCCCGAGCCGTGCACTTACCGCCTTGAGGTCCGGCAACCGGTCCTCACGCAGCCCGATCTGCTCAAGCCCGTCCAGGTACTCGCGGCAGGCATGCTCCCTGAGCTGCGGCATCCGGCGCCCCACCAGCTCGCCCCACACCGCATTCTGCTCCGCCGTGTAAGCGCCATAGTCCTGCTCAATCAGAAAAGGTGCCGCCTTGCTCAGCTCTGTCTCCGGCCCGCCGTGTTTGCGCCTTGCGTCATCATCGTTGTCCCCGGAAATCACCGACGTCCATTCTCCTCCTCCGCGCCGCTCCCGGCGATATCGCGCCGACTGATTCGATTTAGGTAGCTGCATATTGGCGTAGCCAGCAGCCTCGCCCCGGTAACATAGAAGATAGCGAGGAAAGCTGCGTCTCCATGTCTCGCCCCAGGTAACACTTTCGTTCGAGGAATTTAGGCGTAAGTCCAATGGTTGGGCGATTTTGGCGGGCCCGCGATGTGCAAGTCGCTCATTCTGGCTATTTTAGGCATTGACCCAGGGGGGCACCACCCTGATGCTATCTTTACCTTCCGCGGCAACACAACCATTCCGTGTCCCCCTCTCACGCCGGCCGGAAGTACGCCGTACGCAGCACAACGCACGAAAAAAGGACGACCCGCATGAAATTCAAGCTTCTCTCGTTCGTCGCTATGGCAACCCTTTGCCTCGCGGGCAACAGAGCGTACGCCCAAAGCTCCTCCTGGACCATCGACCCCGCCCACTCGAGCGCGGCTTCCAGATACGCCATCTTGGGGTCAGCACCGTTCGAGGTTCGATCACCGGGGCCAAGGGAACCGTGCTGCTCGACGAGAAGGACGTCACCAAGTCCTCAGTGGACGCGACTCTCGACACGGCAACCGTCTCAACCAGCAATGACGCTCGAGACAAGCACCTCAAGTCCCCGGACTTCTTCGACGTCGCGAAATACCCCCAGATCACCTTCAAGTCCACACGGTTCAGCAACCCTGGCGGCAAACTCCAGATGACTGGAGACCTCACCCTGAACGGCGTGACCAAGCCCGTCACGCTGGATGTAGATGGCCCCGCCCCGCCACAAAAGGGCATGGGAGGAAAGACCGTCAGCGGCTTCTCGGCCACCGGAACCATCCTCCGCAGCGACTTTCACTTCGGCGACAAGATGGGTCCTCCCGATGATCGGGGACGAGGTCAAGTTCACCATCGACGTGGAGATCGACAAGTAGCACGCGCGGCAGGGGTCTTCAATGCAACGAGATTGGGCCGCTAGAGCGGTCCTTCTTGTTTGCATCCAGATTGAGTTCTCGGATGGAGGGGTTACATCTTGGCGCTGAGTGGTTGCGTCGCATCCGTCGGACGGGGCGATATGCGCCGGATCCTGAGTGTCGTCATACTGCTTCAACAGCTCATGGTGAAGACAGTAGAGGGCCAGCTCCAGCCGGTCGGATACCCCCAGCTTGTCGTAAACCTTGCGGAGGTAGTTCTTGATGACCTGCTCCGTAGTCCCGATCTGGTAGGCGATCTCCTTGTTTCGCATCCCGCGGGTGATGCAGCTGATGATCGCCAGCTCCTTGCGCGAAAGCTTTGGCTGCACCCGGGGGTTCGTCAGCGCCGTTGCCTGGGAGCGGTAGGCCTCGATGACCCACGATATGGACTGGTTATCGATCCAGGTCTCGCCGTCGGCGATCTTGCGGACGCACTTGATGAGCAGGTCTGGCGAGATCGATCGCGGCACAACCCCCCGCACCCCCCGCCGGTACAGCTCCACCGTGTTCGCCTCATCCGACTCGCTCACCTGGACGATAAGCTTGGCGTGAGGCGCCTGCTTCACCAGCTCCGGCACCGCATCGATGGTCCCCGAGATCAACTGTCCTTCAAGGATCACCACGTCAGTGGGGTACCTCTCTAGCGCGGCATAAAGGTTTGTAAGCGTCTCCACCTGCGCGACGACACGTATGTCGTCCTCAATGGCGAAGATCTTCTTCATCCCTACACGGTAGATTGCTTGAGAGTCTGCTAAGATCACGCGCACGCCAGCTGGTCCGACTCCGTCCTGCTGTGTCTCTGCGCCATTTTGAGGGTGGTTCCCGGGAGTAGATGTCATGTTCAGGCCTTCAGATAGTACTCGTCAATCACTGCTGCAGCCTTCATTTTGTCTCCGTGATCCTGGTGGCGGACCACACGGCCGAAGCAGTGAATCGTAACATCCTTTTCCGACCCCATGACAGCGGAAGGCATGTTGATCGTGAACTCTATCCTGCTGTCAACCTCAGGTACCCGATCACCCACAAAGAGGAGACCGTTTGCTGAGATGTTCTCGGTTACGGCTTCGAGCACGCCTTCGGTTGTGTCGATGTGTATGGCAAGCTTCATGGGAAACCGGACTGCCGTGCGGACGGGATTATCTCCCGATGGCCTCTGCATATAAGCCAAACGTTCCTCCACACCCCGTCCGACAACGTTGAGAGGGGCGATCACCGAGAGTCTACCCCAGATCTCTCGCAAGGTAACCAACATTCGTACCCACACTCAAACCCTCGGAAACAGTGCTGCGGAACCACCCACCCACTCCTGATCGCGGTTATGGTCAACTCCCATCATCAACCCCCGACCGAGCCGGACGAGGCTGATGACAGGCTCAAGATCCCCACCATCCGGCCAGACGTACATGATGCGTACCTCGGCCTGCGTCGCGCCGTGAGGGGTCCGAATCACCGGTGCGAACTGCACCCTTTCCTGTAGCAGGTAAAGGTGCCGCTCCGCTTCAGGAACGGCAGCAAGTTCCTGATCGGACGGAGCAAACTGGATGCCCTTCCCAGCGAAGGAGTATAGCGGCTTCAAAAGCAGGTTCTGCCGATCGCTCGGCAGGCTTATCTCGCCCTAAACCGTCAAACCAGTCGTTAAGGAAGACTGCCTTCGGAACTGACGCGTGGGTCAGATAGGGAAGAGAGAACTTGCTCCCACGAAAGTACCAGTTAGGGTGACCGGCCCACTCTACCTGGAGATCATCTCGGTGGTCGAAGCCCGGGGCTACTCCCTCCCGCTCTATCTCATCGACGATGGCCCGGTTGAAGACCCTTGTGATCGGAACGAGTTGCTCGCCGTCTCGATAGTAAAGTCTAGACCCTTGCTGGCGCACCTTTGCAATATCGACGGTGCGTTATGCCGAGTCTCTGTTCATAGATCCGGAAATCTGCTCGTGTCTTCTGCTTTTCGGGACTTACTTCCAGAAGCACGACGTTTTCCGGATCATGATTGCCAACAATGACCTGACGTAATAGATTCCAATAGCTGCTGCTGTCGTGGCCATTGAGGTGCCACCCGAGCTCGGGTGAGAGCCCGTACGCTTCGACATACTTTCGGGAGAGCAGATCCTGGTAGCCGTAGACGGAAGGGAAGGCTTGCAGCTCGACGAGCTTATATCCTATGCTGGCCGTCCGCCTCACGCACGAAGCCGAAGTCGACGGTCATGAAATTCGGTTGTGCATCATTGCCCGGGAACACGGTACCGGGCCGGGATCGAACGGCCCGACAACCGTCATGTACTCTTTATCTCCTGTGAGGGAGAGGGTCATCACTCGCCCAGCACCAGCCATCTCGTCGAGAGTCGACTTCGGGATGAAGCAGGGTGTTTCGCACACACGAAATTCGATGGTCTCACCGACCGCGATGTCAGAGAGGCAAGGAACGAGGCGTAGCGATCGGCCGTAAACCTTCGGTTGAAATCGGTGCGAAAAGGTTCAAGCATCTCCGAAGATTCCCTTCGTAAGGATCGGGGGATCAGGTCGATCGGCACCTGCGAACTAGAGGCGGTTCAGAGAAGAAAAACGCCATCTCGCATGATCTGCTCTTCTCCGGCCGCGTCTCCAAGCCAAATATTGAAGCCCAGGCCCACAACATCGATGTGTGTAGAAGACTTCCACTGCGCGCCAGTGTGCGCGCCGTAAGGATCTCCGAAGGCGATGTGAACTCCGGGAAACTTCTCGTCCTGAAGGATGTTTCCGATCACGCTTTGTCACCCCGATATTCGTTCCGATCGCGAACTCACCGACGCGATCCGAGTTCTCGTCCGTATGTGTATAAGTCCAGAAGTCCCGCTCCAGATCCTTGTTTTCGCAGAAGATTCGTGTGATTCGATTTCCTTCGATGTTGATGGTCAAGGGAGTGGCGCGCAGAATTCCGTAACGAGCACAGAGGAAGTCGCCGACAACTCCGTCGACAACAAACACCCCGTTGACCTCCTTGGGTGCGGTAAAGCACTCGCCGCCGGGAAGATTGCCCCACTTCTCAGCGCTGATAATCCCTGAGGTCTTGAACCAGCGATACTCTTTCGAGAGCTCAGCATGTATGTCTGTGCCGACTGACGTGGTGGCTCGAATGTAGCTCGCTTCACGAACTTTATCCAACACCGCCTGGCTCAGTCGGTCGATTGCAAGGAAGTCTGCGCGCATGCCCTGCGTCATAACCTCGGGCGTGATGTTGACCATGTGGGCATGGCGCATATGGCGACGATTGACCACGTCCGTCATCTGCATGCGGCTGCGAAGTTCGTTGGGCTGGACCTCAACGGCAAATATGCTGACCTGCGAGCTCTCCATGTCAGAAAGCACGTCGCTCGGGCATCTCTCTTACGGGGCGTTGGGCGAGTTCTTCAAGGATGAAGCCATGCCACTCGCAACCGAGCCGGTCCAGCTCGCGGGCGAGGGATGCGGCTATCACCTGGCACTTACGGTCCGTGATCACCGTGACCTTTTCGTCCGGTCGGATCCTGAGGCAGGTCGACACCGCGTTCGTGGCACCGAAACGGAAGTCTTCGGGGAAGGGGATGGAGCGAAGTTCCTCCGTCTGGGTCACTTCTTGATCCGCCATCATATCCATCGTCTGGTGAGCTCCCTCGCGTGTGCGTGCTAGTTAGATGCAGCTAGAGGCCAGCCTTTGTCTCGAGCGCCATATAGTCCACAACCTCGCTCAAGCTTCCAGTCTCGCGGAAGACCCTGAGCTGACGGTCAGCCCCGGAGCCCTGCTCCAGCATTGTGCGTACATAGCCAAGCTCATCCCGGCTGTCGAGTTCGTCCACGACATCATCTACGAAGTCCAGGTATTCCAAGATCAGTTCGCGCGCGGGAAGCTCCACCTGCTTGCCGAAGTCGATCATCCTCCCATCGAGCCCGTACCGTGACTGCTCGAAACTTGTTCTCCATCAACAGCGCTCTCGAATAGGCCCGGTAATCCACGTTGCGCGAATGCAGCTTCCAAAGCTTACATGCGGTGGCCTGAATCAGAGCCGTAATCGCAATTGTCTCCTGCGCCCTGAGGGGAATGTCGCAGATCCGCACTTCGATAGTGTCGAAGAACGGGTGAGGGCGAATATCCCACCAGATCTTCTTGGCGTTGTCGATACACTTCGTCTTGATCAGGAGATCGACGTAATTCTCAAACTCGGAATAGCTCGCAAACGAATCTGGGAGATTGGTCCGTGGAAAGTTTTCGAAGACCTTTGCCCGATAACTTTTGTACCCGGTATTCATGCCCTGCCAGAATGGCGAGTTGGTCGAGAGGGCGAGGATGTGAGGAAGAAAGTAGCGGAGTGAGTTCATGACGCGAATCGCTGCTTCCTTATCCTCGATCCCGACATGAACGTGGAGACCGAAGATCAGGTTCGCTCGTGCGACTAGTTGAAGATCTTCTACCACCTGGGCGTACCGGGGATCGGGATAGATCTCCTGCGTTCGCCAATCGGCGAATGGATGTGTCGCACCCGCCACGAGAACCAGTCTGTGCTCCTCCGCCAGTCTCACCATGTTTCGCCGGAGATCGAAGAGGTCTTCCTGAGCCTCCTTGATGTTCTTGCAAATGCGGGTGCCGACCTCGATGACGGACTGGTGCATCTCCGCCTTAACGCGTTCCTCGAGCCGCAGCTTTCCTTGCGCCAGCATCTCCGTTGCGATATGCGAACGTAAATCCCTCGTCTGCGGATCTACAGTTTGGTATTCCTCTTCGATACCCAGGGTGAAGGATGGTCGCATGCACTCACCTGTCTTCATAAGGAACAGAGCTTAACATCAACCCGAGATCCAACCTACTTCTGCGGTTTCGGAGACCGTTTGGCTGCAGATTTGGAGGCGATCGCTTCCGGAGGAATCTTCGGAACGGAAGGCTTGGAGATCCTCTTTCCTGAAGAAGCTGGGACGGGAGATGGACCTCGCAGCATCGCTGCCCAGTTCATTGTGGGCTCGCCGGTCGGTGCCGACTGCGCCTTCCTGATCGCAAGTCGCGCCACGGCGTCCACGATCCAATCGAAGCTGTCCTTCCCCACCGAGTGCAGGTCAGCGTCGGGGGCAGGGTTCATGAAATCAATGGCATACGGAATGCCGTTCTCGACCGCGAACTCGACGGTATTGAGGTCGTAACCAAGTGCTTTGCAAAGAATCAGCGCGTCCTGTTCAACGCGCTTCAGAAGCTTTGAATCGTACTCGGGTGGGTCGAGCACGTAGCGGCATTCATGCCGTCGGCGAGGATCGTATGGCATGATGCGGACCTCCGCCTGACCGACGACATAGCAACGGAAGTACTCCGTGAAATCCACCGCAGCCTGAAGTGTCATGCAAAGATCGCGAGTCTCTTCATATGCTCGGAAGAACTCACCTGGGTCGTGAACGTGGTAGACGTCTCTCCAGCCACCGCCGTCATGCGGCTTCAGAAATGCCGGGAACCCGACGTAATCGAAGATGCGATTCCAATCCAGCGGAAACTGCAGGTTCCGAAGCGATTGATCACTGATCTGGGCCGGAAAGTGCTTGTGAGGTAAGAGCACCGTCTTTGGCACGGCGACGCCCAGCTTCGCGGCAAGGGCAAAGTTGAAGAACTTATCGTCGGCCGACCACCAGAAAGGATTGTTGATGACCTGAGTGCCGGTCAAAGCTGCGTTCTTCAGAAACGACCGGTAGAACGGCAGATCGTGAGAGATACGGTCAACGATGACATCATAGCCGGATGGAACCGCCATCTCGACTCCACCGACCTGAACGAACTCGGCCGAGATACCAGAGACCTCCATAGAGTTGATCTTCTCGACCAGAGCACCTGGAAAGGTATTCTCCACGCCGAACAACACACCGACCTTCTTCATCGGACCTCCTTGCTTTCCTACAGGTAACGTTGAATCATACGCTGCCACCACGGCCAGTCATGCCGTGTTCCGTGACCCCAAACATCAAGGCGATGTGGAATATCTTTGGCACGCATTACCTCCGCCATCCGTTCGTTGGCATCCCAGCACTGGTCGTGGTCGCCGGTAGCGAGGACGTAAAGATTTGGCCTGTACTTCGCCAACTCGTGCTCATCAAACATATTTTGAAGGAAGTGTGTCGGCGAGTGGAAGTACACGTCTTCATCGTAGTACCCTTCGAGGAACATGCCCGGATCGAAGATGCCGCTCATGGATAGAGACCCTCCAAAGATGGTCGGATGACGCAAAGCAAGGCAGGCGGCATCATATCCGCCGAGACTGCAGCCGACAGAGATGGGGCGCGCCCATCCGTTCCATTGCCGGATAAGTGATAGTACCTCGTCCAGGATGTACGTCTCGAACTGCAGATATCGGGCGATGCGCCAGCGGGGAGGAACACCGCGGTTATACCAACTCTCCGCGTTAACGGAGTCCACACAGAAGAGTTGCAACCTACCCGCATCGATCTGTGCCTGCACGGCGTGAACCATCCCGTTGTCTTCGAATTCGAAGAAACGTCCA
The DNA here is from genome assembly GCA_963752655.1 of uncultured Acidobacteriaceae bacterium. Lineage (GTDB taxonomy): Bacteria > Acidobacteriota > Terriglobia > Terriglobales > Acidobacteriaceae > Edaphobacter. The sequence goes on along the minus strand of CAVVZK010000008.1, from coordinate 203,480 downwards.
CCGGACGTTGGAAACACGATAGCTGGAGTTCCGCCATGACCGAAGACAAGCATCTCCATGTCACGCTTGAGTGCTCCGGAGAACCACTTGCAGTACTCCCGCTTCATTTCCTGACCTCTGCTGCTCGCTGAATTTTAGTGCATTTCGGAGGGCCAACTGACGGAGCACACCTGGTGCAATCTCTTCCAAGATTGATCCCCATCTCGACAAGTCTCAACCAGAATAGCCGGCCCAACGATGCTGCTTTCGCTGACCCTGCGTTGCCTCAAGATCGCTACGAGACTTACGAGTTCCACTCGGCGATCCTTCCCGATGATCGTCTCATCAGCATCTATCTACCGTCTGCCTATGCCGCGGGTGTGTCGAATCGATTCCCGGTCTTCTATCTTCATGATGGCCAGAATCTGTTCGACGGGACCACCTCGTACGTCCCAGGTTCAACATGGCGAGCGCACTCGACCGCCGACGAACTTGTGGCCGCAGGCCATATAGAACCGGTGATTCTGGTCGGGATTGCCAATACCGGCGTTCGTCGTATGGCGGAGTACACCCCTACGCGCGACACAAAGATGGGCGGCGGAGAGGGGCCGCGGTATGGCCGTCTTATCGTCGAGGAGCTTAAGCCACTGATCGACAGCCAATACCGCACCCTTGTCTCTGCGCGACATACGGCGATGGGTGGGTCCTCGCTCGGCGGGTTGATCTCCCTGTACATGGGTTTCAGGTACCCGCAAGTGTTCAGTAAGCTGGCCCTGATGTCTCCTTCTCTCTGGTGGGATCAACGCTCGATCCTGAACCTGCCGTCGCGACTGAAGGAAAGACCCGACCTCAAGATCTGGTTAGATATGGGCTCAGCAGAAGGTGAGCGACACCTCAAGGACGCAGATCTTCTCTACAACTCCCTCTTGCAGCGAGGATGGAGAGATGGAGTTGACCTCGAGTACCGTCGTGTGGCGGGAGGCCTTCATACTGAAGACGCTTGGGCGGCGCGCTTCGGCGATGTGCTCCGCTTCCTCTTCCCCGCCCCGTCGTCCTCTGATCATTGCGAAAACCTATAACTTCCGCCATACTTAGGTGTTGTGTGGGTCAGCGCTTGCGTGAGTCCCTGACCACTAAATTGTGTTACGAAAGGCATTTCCATTGTTGATGATTCGTTTGGCGCGCGTTGGAGCGCGTAAGCAGCCGCACTACAGGGTCGTTGTTATCGAGAAGGATCGTGCGCGTAATGGCCGTTCCGTGGAAGTGGTGGGAACCTATAATCCCCGAACTGCGCCGGCCACGGTCGATCTGAAACGGGATCGCATCGAGTACTGGACCAGCAATGGAGCGCAGCTGTCGGAGCGGGTCGGAAAGCTTCTCGCGGCGGCTCCTTTGGTGACGAATACGCTTGAGACCTCGGCGGCTTAGGGGTCACGGTCTGAAAGAATCTTTAGGTACTCGTGAGAGTTCCGAAGGATTGCGCAGGAAACAGGGTTTGTGTCTGCTCAGGTTCTCTCCTCACGTAGACTGCGAGTCAGGCGGCATCACTAACCCGTGATAACGCCATGCTGCTCAAGGTTCTAGTAGCCTTCAGCAACGTAGAAGACGTCGTTTCACTCGTATTGGCTCATTCTGGAAGATCTCGCTCAGACGAGACGAAAGAGTGGGCATGAGTGGGACGCGTGACTCCCAAGAGGTGTGTGATGACGCAAGCCATGGAAGCCCTGGCAGGGATTGACCCTGCACCTCGGATGGTACAACTGATCTCCGACGTCGCCCGTTCCCTTGTTGATAGCCCGGATACAGTGTCCGTTGACGCAATTCCGGATGGCGACGGAACAATTCTTCGCCTGAGAGTTGCAGCTAACGATCTCGGTAAGGTGATCGGGAGGCAAGGTCGCACGGCCCGGTCGCTCCGCACCATCCTGAGCGCAGCAAGCATGAAGCTGAAGCATCGGTTCTCTCTCGACATCATCGAGAATGGATTGACTGAGGAAAAGCACGCGACCGAATGATCGGCTCACCCTATTCGAGGTAGGCGGACCTGGTGGCTCAAGTAAGGACAGGATGGGTTGTGTTGGCTCACCTTCTTCGCCCTCAGGGGCGAAAGGGTGAGCTCCTGGCCGAGCTGCTCACGGACTTCCCTGACCGCTTTAGTGAGACGAGTCTCGTCTATCTTGCACCTCCCATGTTCGAGGGGAGTCCTGAGATGGCGATTCCGGCAACGATCGTCTCTCATTGGCTTCCACATGGACGCAACGAGGGTCGCATAGTACTTGCTTTTGAGCATATCCGTTCCATTGAGGAGGCTGAACGTATTGCGGGCCTTGATGTGGTCGTGTCCGAGCAGACGAGGGTCGAGCTTACGGATGGGAGCATCTATGTAGACGAACTCATCGGCTGCACCCTTTACGATGGAGAGATCGCCGTTGGTCCTGTCTCGGACGTTCACTACGTGACAACGTCTGATGGCAAGCGCCGTTTGACTGAGACAGCGCCACTTCTCACGGTCGCTAACGGAGAGGACGAGATACTGATTCCCTTTGCGAAGGAGTTTCTGGTGAGCCTTGACACTGGTGGACGTCGGATCGTGATGGAGCTGCCTGAGGGCCTGCTCGATCTGAATCGTCGGACAACGGCGGCAGGAAAAGCAACGCAGAAACCTTGATGCAATTCGACCTGCTTACGATCTTCCCCGATTTCTTCCGTGGGCCGTTGAACTTCGGTGTGTTGCGGCGGGCGCAAGAGGCGTCGTTCGTGCGTGTGGGCGTCCATGACCTGCGAGATTTCACGAGGGGGCGGCACCGCACGGTTGACGATCGGCCTTATGGGGGTGGTGAGGGTATGGTGTTGAAGCCAGAGCCGATCTTTGAGGCGCTGGGGGGGATGGGGGTTGGGGAGAAGGATGGGCGAGCGGCCCGGCGGGAGACGGTGGTGCTGCTGTCGGCGCAGGGGCGGAGGTTCACGCAGGGGGTGGCGCAGGAGCTTGCCGGGATGGAGCGGGTGGTGCTGGTGTGTGGACGCTATGAGGGGGTGGACGAGCGGGTGAACGAGATGCTGTGCGACCGTGAGTTGTCCATCGGGGATTATGTGCTTTCGGGTGGGGAGATTGCGGCTGCGGTGATCGTGGATGCGGTGGTCAGGCTGCTTCCTGGAGTGCTTGGAAATCCTGATTCTTCGAGGTTTGAGAGTTTTGGTGTGGGGGATGCGGAGGTCCGGGCGGAGGTGGTGGGTGGGGTTCCGCGGGCGACGCATGGGGCGGGCGGGCTGCTGGACTATCCGCACTACACCCGGCCGGCGGAGTTCCGGGGGGTGTCGGTCCCGGAGGTGCTGATGGGTGGGGATCATGAGGCGGTTCGCGGGTGGCGGCGGCGGATGGCGCTGGCGAAGACGCTTCGGAATCGTCCTGACCTGCTTGAGGGTGCCGCCCTTTCGAAGGAGGACAGGCGGCTGCTCGAGGAGTTACGTGCGGAGGAGCTTCAGGCGGGTCGTCTGCGCTACCGGAGTAGGTCCAGAAGCCTTCGAAGAGTGCCATTCAAGTGCGGTGAAGGGCGGATTTGGCCGGTAACCGGCTTCGGTTCGTGTAGACTTAGGAATTGAGTTCAACACAGGAAAGTAACCCATGTCTATTCATCCAATTATGCAGAAACTGGCCGCGAAGCTTGAGCGGACCGACCTCCCTCCGTTTGCCCCTGGCGACACCGTCCGCGTCCAGGTGAAGATACGCGAGGGTGAGAAGGAGCGTCTCCAGGCCTTTGAGGGCATGGTGATCGCCAGCCGCAAGGGTCCGCAGGGAACCTTTACCGTTCGCAAGATGAGCTTTGGCCAGGGCGTCGAGCGCATCTTCCCGTACAACTCGAAGGTTGTCGACAAGGTCGAGAAGATCCGGTCGTACGAGGTTCGCCGAGCGAAGCTCTTCTACCTCCGCGGGCTTCGTGGCAAGGCTGCCCGGCTTCGCGAGGTCGAGCGCGCTTCGTAAGATTCTCCTTTCTGGTGCGAGGGCCACGGCAGATGCCGTGGCCCTCGCTGTTTCCGGGGTACCCTCCCCCCCGGTACTTGCTACCTAAAGTCTTCGATCTGCGCGGCTTAGATCGGGGGTACTTCCAAGTACCCCCGGTGTTTCGGGTGCAGGGGCTCACATTCCGCTGGGGTGGGGCTTGTTTCAAGGATAGAGGATGGGCGTGGGTGTTTACGCCAGCGGTAAGTCGTTGACTGGGAATGGGTTGTGTTGGGTGGGGGTTGACGCGCTTCGATGAGGAATGACCGGCATAAGGGCTGGCGGCGTGGACGGCGACGACGGACAAGCAGATCCTCCGCCTTCGGCGAAGGATGACAAGCAAGGAGACGGAGGATGACAAGCAAAGGGGGGAGGATGACAAGCAAGGGGACGGAGGATGAGCAAGTAAGAGGGCGAAGGGGGTCTCGGTTTAGACTTGGGGGACGGCATGGCTAGTTCCTCTTCTATTCGGGTTGCGAAGGCTGCTAAGAAGGCTGTTACGAAGGCTACGGCGAAGCAGCAGATGTTGAAGAAGCTGGTGTGCAGCGATGCTCCGGAGCAGGCGCTTCGGTACCGCGGGTTCCAGGTGATTGCGGGTGTGGATGAGGTGGGCCGGGGGGCGCTGTTCGGGCCGGTGGTGGCGGCGGCGGTGATTCTTCCGCAGCGGATGGGATCGCTGGCGCGGGCGGGTCTGAAGGACTCGAAGCAGTTGACGCGGGAGGAGCGGGAGCGGCTGGATCGCCGGATCCGGAAGCTGGCGCTCTGTCTCCATGTGGCCGAGGTGGATGCGGAGACGATCGACCGGGTGAATATCTACCAGGCGACGCGCCGGGCCATGTGCCATGCGGTGAACGGGCTCGGGATTGCGCCGGACCACCTGCTGATCGACGCGATGCGACTGGACCATGAGTGTGCGCAGACGCGGCTGTTTTATGGCGACGCGCTGAGCCTGTCGATTGCGGCGGCCTCGGTGGTGGCGAAGGTGCATCGGGACGCGCTGATGCGGGAGCTGGATGTGCTCCATCCGGTGTATGGGCTGGCGTCGCACAAGGGATATGCGACGCCCGAGCACAGGAGGGCGTTGCGGGCACATGGGCCTTCCCCGCTGCACCGGAGGAGCTTTCGACCGGTGGCAGAGTCGGACCCGAACTTCGTGCTCGACCCCAGGGTCGTGCTGGAGCCGGGTATGTTGATCGATCCTGGCGCATTGCTGGATCCGTATGCCGCGCTTGATCCGGATGCGGTGGTTGAGGAGTGCGCGACGGTGGAGCTTTTGTTTGAGGATGGGGACCTGGAGGAGGGAGATTGGGCTTGAAGCTGATGTGTGTTGTGGCGCACCCGGATGACGAGTGCTTTGGGTTTGGAGGTGCGTTGGCGCTGGCGGCGGACCGGGGTGTTGAGACCTATGTTGTGTGTTTTACGGACGGGCAGGCGGCGAGCGCGCGGGGGACGGCGACGGATGGCGCCGAGCTGGGCCGGATGCGCCGGGCGGAGTTTGCAGCGTCGTGCAAGGTGCTGGGTGTGAGGCACCAGGAGCTGCTGGACTACGAGGATGGACGGATGGAGTTCGTGGACTTTTCGAAGACGGCTGGCCGGCTGGTGGAGCGGATGCGGCGGTTCCGGCCGGACGTGGTGATCACGTTTGGGGTCGATGGGGGGTTGAATACCCATGCGGATCACATGATGGTTTCGATGCTGACGACGTCGGCGTTTCACTGGTCGGGGAGGGAGCGCAGGTACCCGGAGCTGGCGGAGGCATTTCAGCCGCAGCGGCTGTTTTACCTGACGACGAACTTCTTTATGGAGGACAGGGAGGCACCGCTGCCGGCGCCATGGACGGTGACGCTGGACATACGGGGGGCGGTGGAGCGGAAGATGGAGGCGTTTCGGGCGCACACGTCGCAGGCACCGCTGGTGGAAAAGACCAGGGATATGTTTGCGCGGTATGGCGGCGAGGAGTTCTACACGCTGATGGCGAGCGCGGAGGCTCGGGCGGCGGAGCAGGCGACGGATCTGTTTGCGGGGCTCGAGCCGGCGGCGGGTTGACGGAAGATGTTGGTGGGGTTTGAAGGTGCTCCCTGGTCTGTGCGTGCCACAGGGGTAGGTGCCGGCTGGTGGGTTGCAGGCAAGTGTGCGAAGGCTACCATCACGAGATGGCGGGCTTTGAGCTAAACGCGACCGATCCGATAGCGCTCTTTGGGGAGTGGATGCGAGAGGCTGAGGCGAGCGAGCCGAACGATCCGAACGCGGTGGCACTGGCTACGTGCAGCGCTGGCGGTGTGCCCAGCGTGCGGATGGTGCTGATGAAGCACGTCGATGCGCAGGGCTTTTGCTTTTTTACGAATGCGGAGAGCGAGAAGGGTGTTCAGCTGGCGGAGAATCCGCGGGCGGCGATGTGCTTCCACTGGAAGTCACTGCGCCGGCAGGTGCGGGTGTCGGGGAGGGTGTCGGGGCTGCCTTCGAGTGAGGTGGATGAGTATTTTCACAGCCGGTCGCGAAGGAGCCAGCTGGGAGCCGCGGTCTCGGCGCAGAGCCGGCCGCTTGGTAGCCGGGAGGAGTTGGAGGAGCGGGTGCGCCGGTTTGCGGCCGAGCATCCGGGCGAGGTGCCACGGCCGGAGTACTGGCGGGGGTATTGCCTGCGGGCGGAGCGGATGGAGTTCTGGGTGGATGGGAGCGACCGGCTCCATGACCGGTTTCTGTTTGTGCGGGGCACGGACGGGTGGGCGGTCGAACGGTTGTATCCGTAGGGACTTCCGGCACTTGCGAAAATTCGGGACCTCTGACAGGCTAGGGGTGGGATAGACTGCGCAAGGGAGCGGAAATTCTAGGGAGTTGATGCATGGCTTTATTTGGACCTACGAGCGACCACGGGGAGATACGCGGGTGGGCGGCGGTGAATGGAGCTGTGCCGGTGGAGGTTTCGACGACGCTTTTGATGGAGAGCCGACGAAGTTGGCTTTCCTTTTCACGCGGGGACCGAAGAGCGCACCGGAGTTCAAGCCGATCTCGTGGGAGGGTTTTTTCGCGCTGTTCGACCTGATGAAGCTGTCGTTTGTGTACGACGACACGCACCCGGACTCTTACGAGCTGCTGCAGTCTGACTCGAAGCACCAGTCGGGGTTTGCTGTGGGGCAGAGCTAGGACTCCCGGCGGGGTTTTTCGAGAGGCCAGGAGCTGGGCCAGAGGGTTTGGAGAGGGCCGTTAGGGCCTTGGACGGGGTCGGATTGGGGGAAGGCGATGTGGCGCATGGCTTCGAGGGCTGCCGGAGATAGGGCGGTGCGGCAGATGTCCCAGTGCTGGCCGGTGGGGTAGGCTCCGATGACGAGGAGGTCGGGGGTGGACCGGAGCTTGCAGTGGCCGGTGCCGGCGGGTAGGGCGACGACGTCTCCGGCGCTGAGAGTGAGGTCTCGGCCGGTGCTGGTTTGGCCGGTGGTGGGGCCGGTGACTGGGCCACCGAGGAGGACCTGAACCTCACCGGCGGCGATGCCGAGGATCTCGTGGGCGGTGGAATGGAAGTGGTGGAAGGTGTAGATGCCGTTGCGCCACTGTGGGGGCCAGCCGTTGGCGGTGAAGACTTGCTCCATGGCGGTGGCGAGGGGTTCGCCGGCGGGCTGGGGGAGGGCGGCGCGGTAGAGGAGGACGGGCAACTGCGGGTTGTTGGGGATCCAGCCGTTGGGTTTTAGGAGGAAGTGCTCGGGCCTGGTGGGTGCGGGGCTTGATGGGGGCTGGGCGGAGGCTCCGTGGAGGCTTGAGGCGAGGATGCCGGCGGCGAACTTTCTGCGATCGATGGGGCTCATGGGGGCGGGACCTTCGTGGGGCTTGGGGCGCTGCCTGAAGGCTGAGATGCTTCGGCTTACGGGCGGGTGGGCGCGGGTGCAACTGCGCGGGCGGGGGCTCGGAGGTGTTTGAGGGCGGTGTAGGCGATGCGGGCAAGGAGCAGGAGGGTCGAGGATTGCGGTGACTCTCCAGGGGGTGCGGACGCCGGGCTTGACGAGCCACCAGAAGTGAATGATGGCGGCGATGGCGGCGACATAGATGAGGCGGTGGAGGCGCTGCCAGTTCTTGCCGCCCATGAGGCGGAGGACGGCGGTGGGGCTGGTGACGGCGAGGGCGAGGAGGATGAGTCCAGGAGAGGAGGCCGACCTGGATGAAGCGGCGCTTGCGGAGGTCGTCCCAGATGGTGGGCCAGACGCGCTGGGCCTCGGTGAGGAGAGCTGCCGGGTGGCCGCTGCGGGTGGCGGTGAGGGCGGCGGGGAGGTCGTATCCGGAGAAGAGGAAGACGTAGGTGGCGAGGTGGAGGGTCGCGTAGAAGAAGGCGTAGAGGCCGACGAGGCGGCGGAGGCGGATGAGCCAGCTGAGGCGAGGGGAGAGGCGGCGGATGGGGGTGATGGCGAGGTCGCCGAGAAGGATCCAGAGGGCCCAGTCGCCGGTGAAGTGGGTGATGAGGCGGACGGGATCGGGGTTGAGCGCGAGGTCGCCGGTGCGGAAGAGCTCGAGGAGGTAAGGAAGGGGAGAAGGAGCAGGAGGTGAGTTACGGCCTTGAGGAGAAGGAGGTATTTCCTGGGCATAAGGGCGGGGGTGTGGGCTCGCTTTGGAGTTTAGCTGGACCTGTCGCGTCGGCGGTTGGAGGATGGGGTTTCGGGTAGGGGAGGTTAGAAGTTCTTTTTGAGGTCCATGCCGTTGTAGAGGCTGGCGACCTGGTCTCCGTAGCCGTTGAACATCTGGGTGGGGACCTGGTGGGGGAAGGCGGCGCTGTCGATGCGGCGCTCGTGGGCCTGGGACCAGCGGGGGTGGTCGACGGTGGGGTTCACGTTGGAGTAGAAGCCGTACTCGCTGGAGGCCATGTCGTTCCAGGTGGTGCGGGGCTGCTTGTCGGTGAACTTGATGTGGACGATGGATTTGGCGTTCTTGAAGCCGTACTTCCAGGGCATGACGACGCGGACGGGGGCGCCGTTCTGGTTGGGAAGGACGTTGCCGTAGCAGCCGAAGGTGAGGAGGGCGAGGGGGTTCATGGCCTCGTCCATGCGGAGGCCTTCGGAGTAGGGCCAGCTGTAGCCGCCGGGGAGGTCGGGCATCTGCTTCTTGTCGACGAGCGAGAGGAACTGGACGTACTTGGCGGATGGGAGCGGGTCGCAGAACTTGATGAACTCGGAGAGCGAGTAGCCGTCCCACGGGATGACCATGGACCAGGCCTCGACGCAGCGGTGGCGGTAGACGCGGCTCTCGATGGGGCGGTAGGCGAGGAGGTCGTCGATGTTGACGTTGAGCGGCTTTTTGACGAGGCCGTCGACCTTGACCGTCCATGGGCGGGTCTGGAGGGTGTGTGCGTTGCGGGCAGGATCGGACTTGTCGGTGCCGAACTCGTAGAAGTTGTTGTAGTGGGTGGCCTTGGCGAACGGGGTCTCGGGATCGGCGACGGTGTACTGGCTCGGGATGGTCTTGAGCGGGGTCTCGGCGGCGTGGACGGTGGGAGTCCAAAGGCCGGGGATGCTGCGGGAGGCCAGGGCTCCGACCGCGGCGGTGGCGGCGGTGTAGGCGGCACCGGTGAGGAAGCGGCGGCGGGTGGGGCTTCCCTCTGCCTGATGTTCGCGGAAGGACGACTCGGGGGTGATCTCGGAGGAGCGTGGTTCGGGGCCTAGTTTCCTGTTGTCATGGACGAGCATGGTGCGATTCCTTTTCCACTCTCGGGTGACGTTGCGGGATGCAGCGCCGGAGCGAGCTTCCTAGAGCTATTAGACTGACGCGGCCGGTGGGAGAGTGGATGGAGTTTTGATATGGCGAAGGAAGAAGAGGGCGAGGCCCAGGAGGATGACGATAGCGGCGAGGGCGAGCTCGCGGGTGAAGTTCGGGCGGGCGAACAGGATGTAGCTGAAGCCGATGAGGGCAAGTACGGGTGGGAGGGGGTAGAGCCAGAGGCGAAAGGGCCGGGGGAGGTCGGGTTGGGTGCGGCGCAGGTAGAGGACGCCGATGTGCTGGGTGAGGAACTGCAGCAGGAGCCGGATGACGACCATGGCGGCGATGACATCGGCGAGCGAGAAGAAGCAGAAGGCGGCGGCGGCGGTCGCGAGGGTAAGGAGGGAGACGTAGGGAAAGCCGCGGGTGGGGTGGAGGCGGGCGAAGACGGGGAAGAAGTTGCCCTCGGCGGCCGCGGCGTACGGGATGCGCGAGTAGCCGAGGAGGAGGGCGAAGACGCTGCCGAAGGCGGTGACCATGATGAGGACGGCGGCGAGGAGACCGAGGAGGTGGGCCGTGGCGGGGCCGAGCGAGGGGGTGTAGGCCTCCACCATGAAGAGGGAGACCATGGCCCGGCGGGCGGGGAGGGCCTGCTCGGCGAGGAGGCCCTGCCAGGGGAGGACGGCGAGGATGGAGAGGTTCATGGCGATGTAGAGGGCGGCGACGATGGCGATGGACAGGAGGATGGCGCGGGGGATGGTGCGGCCGGGGTCTTTCACCTCGGCGCCGAGGAGGGAGACGTTGTAGTAGCCCCAGTAGTCGTAGGAGGCGATGAGCATGGCGGAGGCGAGGCCTCCGAAGAAGGCCGGCGTGAGGTGAAAGGCCCCCGGGGGGACGCGGACGGCCTGTGAGAGGTGGCCGTGGAGGAGGGCGGTGACGATGATCCAGGCGATGGCCGCGAGGACGATGCCGAGCATGATGGCGGAGAGGGCGCCGATGCGGTCGAGGTTGCGGTAGAGGAGGAGGACGGCGAGGAGGACGACGGCGATGGCGACGGCGGTGGTTGGGCCGATGGAGATGGCGGCGGTGTAGGGGCCGAGGTGGAGGGCGTGGAGGAGGGTGTGCCGGGTGAGCGAGGGTGCGAGGTAGGTGGCGTACTGGCTGAGGCCGATGGCTCCCGAGGCGACGGAGAGGGGGCAGGAGAAGAAGACCTGGAAGAGGAAGAGGAAGGAGAGGGTCTCGCCGAGACGGCCGGGGAAGATGACGCGGAGGTAGCTGTAGGTTCCGCCGGCCTTGGGGAGCGCGGCACCGAGCTCGGCCCAGACGAGGCCGTCGCAGAGGGCGAGGAGGGCTCCGAGGACCCAGCCGAGCATGGCCTGGGGGCCGCCCATGGCTCCGACGAGGAGGGGGAGGGTGATGAAGGGGCCGACGCCGATCATGTTGAGAAGGTTGAGGGTTACGGCGCCGCGGAGGTTGAGGGAGCGGGCGAGCTCGGGCTTTGTGGCTTGCTCGCCGAGGCGCTCGGATTGGGTGTGGGGGGTGATGAGGTTGAGTTTAGCGGGTGGTTGGGAGAGAGTAGGAATCAATGACGATGCGGCGATGGATTGTAGGGGCGGCGGCGGGGTTGGTGGGGTTCGGGGCGGCTTGGGGCGGGCGGGCGGGTGCGGGCGGCGGTGATGGTGACGGAGGTTTCGGGGGAGGGGCGGGTCCTTCGCTTTGCGAAGGATGACGACGGGGGTGATGTGGGGGGGCGGGGGCGCTTGGGTAGAGAAGCGGATCCTTCGCGTTGCTCAGGATGACAACAAATTGGCGGGGGCGGAGGGTACGGCCGGGGCGACAGAGGGGGCGAAGGCCGGGGCATGTGAGGCCCGTGTGGGACCGGGGCGGAGGTAGGCGGGGTGGGGCTGGGCGGATGTCGGAGGCCGGGGCTGCGGCGGCGGGGCGGAGGGTGGCGGGTGGGAGGCGCGGAGTTTTGCGGAGGATCCGGCGAATTTGAAGGGGGAGCGGGTGCGGGCTGTGGGGCGGAGCCGCTGGCTGTGGATCGGGGGGCGGCGGGGCTGGAGCAGATGCTGCGGAAGCTGCGGACGCGGGCCAGCCTGCTGATGATTGTGGCGCATCCGGATGATGAGGATGGGGGGATGCTGGCGTATGAGTCGCGGGGGCAGGGTGCGCGGGTGGGGATGCTGACGCTGACGCGGGGTGAGGGCGGGCAGAATGTGATGACGGGCGACTTCGACGATGCGCTGGGGCTGGTGCGGACGAGGGAGCTGCTGGCGGCCGACCGGTATATGGGTGTGGACCAGATGTTTGGGACGGAGGTGGACTTCGGGTTTTCGAAGACCAAGGAGGAGGCGTTTGCGCAGTGGGGGCATGAGCGGGTGCTGTATGACGCGGTGCGGGCGGTGCGGCTGTACCGGCCGCTGGTGGTAACGGCGGTGTTTCTGGGGGCGCCGAGCGATGGGCATGGGCAGCACCAGGTTTCGGGTGAGATTGCGCAGGAGGTGTTTCGAGGCGGCGGCGGACCCGAAGGTGTTTCCGGAGATGGGTCTGCCGGTGTGGGCGCCGTCGAAGGTGTATGGGCGGATGCCGTTTGCGCCGGTGAATGAGAAAGGGATGTTCGACTATGCCACGGGCAAGTATGTGCCGGCGCGGTTTCCCAACTACGTGACGAAGACGTGGTCGGACCAGGCGCCGAAGCCGACGGTGGAGGTGCCAGAGGGGGAGTACAGCGCGCTGCTGGGGAAGAGCTATGTGCAGTTTGCGCGGGAGGGGCTGGCGCTGCAGCGGACGCAGATCGGGGGTGGGGTGAGGCTGGCTCCGGCGGGGAAGTTTGATGTGGGGTATACGCGGTATGGGTCGCGGGTGGGTGCGGGACGGGCTCAGGAGAAGAGCTTCTTTGATGGTGTGGATGTGACGCTGGGTGGGATCGCGGAGCTGGCGCCGGGGCTTTCGGCGGAGGGAGCGGACGGAGTTGAGGCGGGGGTTGCTGGGGGTGGATGCGAAGGTGGCGGAGGCGGAGGAGGGTCTTCGATCGGGCGATACGCGGAAGGCTGCGCCGGGGCTTCGGGAGGGGCTCCTGATGACGCGGGAGTTGATTGCGCGGGTGAGCGCGATGCGGGGGGTGAGCGAGCGGGAGCGGTATGACGTGTTGCATGAGTTGCGGGTGAAGGAGACGCAGTTCAACGATGCGTTGGGGGCGGCGCTGGGGTTGGAGCTGAGGGCGGTGCCTGAGGGGCTGGAGGCGCGGGGTTCGGGCGAGCCGGGGCTGCTTCTGGTGCCGGGGTCGGGGTACAAGGTGCGGGTGGAGCTGCGGAATGGGAGTGGGACGGCGGTGGAGGTGAGTCGCTGCCACGTGGAGATGGAGGTCGATTCCGCTGCGGCGAAGCGAGAGGAGGGTGTGGACTTTTGCGCGGGGTTGCGGGGCGCGGGGGCTGTGCCTGGGAACGTGGAGAGGGTAGCGAGCGGTGTTGTGCCGACCGACGCGAAGGGGGATCGCGTGCCGTTCACGAAGAAGACGGCGGAGCAGCCGTTCTACGAGGTTGACGACCCGAAGATGCGGGATGCGGCGCTGGCCTTGCCTGCGATGACGGCCTGGATGGATGTGCGTTACGGGGGGGTGCCGCTAAGGCTGGGGCGGGTTGTCGGGGAGGAGGTGGCTGGGGCCTACCAGCCGCTGAGCGTGGTTCCGGGGATGAGTGTTTCGGTGACGCCGAGGGCGGGTGTGGTTCCGCTGAGTGAGCGGAGCTTTCCGGTTACGGTGCGGGTGAAGAGCGCGGAGGCGGGTGGGGCGCAGGGGCTGGTGGAGCTGCAGCTGCCGAGCGGATGGAGGTCGGAGCCGAGTTCGGTGGAGTTCGAGACGAAAGGGGCGGGGGAGGAGCGGGCGATTCCCTTCCAGGTGACGCCGGGGCCGCTGGGCGAGCGGGCGTACACGCTGACGGCGCTGGCGATGTCGCGGCGGAATGGGAAGGAGTATCGGGAGGGGTACCGGGCGGTGGGGTATCCGGGGATCGCGAGGGACAATCTTTACTCGCCGGCGACGTATCGGACGCGGGGTGTGGACGTGAAGGTGCCGGCCGGGTTGAAGGTGGCGTATCTGCCGGGGACGGGGGATGCGGTCGAGATGGCTTTGGGGGGGATCGGGATCCAGGCGACGACGGTGAGTGTTGCCGATATCCTGGCGGGCAGGCTGGCGGGGTTTGACGCGCTGGTGATGGGGGTTCGGGCGTATGCGGCGCAGAAGGAGCTGCCTTCGGCGACGGCGAAGCTGCTGGAGTTTGCGGGGGCGGGTGGGGTGGTGGTGCTGCAGTACCAGTCGGGCGAGTTCCAGGGTAGGGACGCGCCGTATCCGCTGAGCCTGGGCGGGTCGGAGAAGGTGGTGGAGGAGGACTCGCGGGTGCAGCTGCTGGCTCCTGGATCGCAGGTGCTTTCGTGGCCGAACGGGATCACGGAGAGGGACTTTGCGGGGTGGGTGGAGGAGCGCGGGCACGGGTTTATGGGGGAGTGGGACTCGCGGTACGAGGCGGTCACGGAGGTTCACGATGCGGGGCAGGATCCGCAGCGGGGTGGTCTGCTGGTGGCGCGGGTGGGTAAGGGGGCGTATGTGTACTGCGCTTATGCGCTGTATCGGCAGATGCCGGAGGGGGTTCCGGGGGCGTATCGTCTGATGGCGAACATGGTGAGCCTGGGGAGGCGGCCCTAGGATCGGGGTCGATGCGGATGTGGGGTGGGGTGGGGCTGCGGGGGATTGACACCTGGCATCCTACTGCGGACGGACGTCGGTTAGGAGAGTGCGATGGCAGAGTTTGGGGGAGTGGCGGCGAATCTGAGTGGGGCGCGGGAGAGCGTCCTGATGGATACGGCGAATGCGCTTGGGGACGCGCGGCGGACGGGGCTTCCGATGGAGGAGTTGCCGCTGTCTCTGCGGCCTCAATCGACCGAGGAGGCGTACGCCGTCCAGGAGATGCTGGCGGAGGCGTATGGGGGGATCGGCGGCTGGAAGGTGGGTGCGGCGAGCGCGGACGGTGAGCCGATGTTTGCACCGATGCCAAGGGTGTGGATGGCGGAGGGGGGAGCGGTGGTCCGGGCGAGGCGTTTCCGGGGGCTGGAGGCTGAGGTTGCGTTTCTGCTGGCGAAGGACCTGCCGCGGCGAGTTTCGGGGTCGTACTCGCGGGAGGAGGTGCTGGATGCGATTGGGAGCTGCCATCCTGCGATCGAGGTGCTGGAGTCGGGGCTGACGGATCCGACCAAGGCGGAGCGGCTGAGCATGATTGCGGATCTGCAGATGCATGGAGGGTTTGTGTATGGGCCGGCGTGCCCGGAGTGGAGGGAGATCGACTGGTCGACCGAGACGGTCACGCTTGCGGTAGACGGGATGCTGCGGGTGGAGCGGACCGGGTCGAACACGGCGGGCGATCTGCTTCGGCTGCTGCCGTGGCTGGCGAACGAGGGGGCGGTGAGGACGGGCGGGCTCCGAGCCGGGCAGTGGGTTACGACAGGGAGCTGGACGGGAGCTACGGTTGCGGAGTCGCACTCGAGCGTGGACGTGAGCTTTGGGCAGGCTGGGCCGGGTGACGATGCGGTTTGAGCCGGAGCAGGAGCTTGAGAAGGGTCTGCCGGGGGCGTCGGTACGGCGGTACGTTTCCGGTGATTTTGAGGCGGGGTGCTTTTGCTGGCGTGTTGTATGAGGATGAGCGGCAGATGAGGTTTGAAGGGGAGGATCGATGATTGAGATGGGTGCGGGTGTGGTGTTGCGGGCGGCGGCTTCGGAGCGGTATGCGGAGATCCTGACTCCGGAGGCGGTGGCGTTCGCGGTCGGGCTGGAGCGGCGGTTTGGAGGGCGGCGGAGGGAGCTGCTGGCCAAGCGGGCGGCGCGGCAGGTGCGGCTGGATGCGGGGGAGCGGCCGGACTTTCTGAGGGAGACGCGGCAGGTGCGGGAGGTGGCGTGGAAGGTGGCGCCGCTGCCGGCGGATCTTCTGGATCGGCGGGTGGAGATCACGGGGCCGGTGGATCGGAAGATGGTGATCAACGCGCTGAACTCGGGCGCGAAGGTGTTTATGGCGGACTTCGAGGACTCGACGACGCCGACCTGGGCGAACCTGATGGAGGGGCAGATCAACCTGCGGGATGCGGTTCGGCGGACGATCACGTTTGAGGACGCGGCGAACGGAAAGAGTTACAAACTGGTGGAACGGCCGGCGGTGTTGTTTGTGCGGGTGCGCGGGTGGCACCTGGAAGAGGCGCACGTGGTGGTGGATGGCGAGCCGATGTCGGGGGGGATCTTCGACTTTGCGATGTATGCGTTTCACAACGCGAAGGAGCTGCTGGCGCGGGGATCGGGGCCGTACTTCTACCTGCCGAAGATGGAGAGCCACCTGGAGGCGCGGCTGTGGAACGAGATCTTTGTGGCGGCGGAGCGGGAGCTGGGGATCCCGGCGGGGTCGATCAAGGCGACGGTGCTGATCGAGACGATCCTGGCGGCGTTTGAGATGGACGAGATCCTGTATGAGCTGCGGGAGCACTCGGCTGGGTTGAACTGCGGGCGGTGGGACTACATCTTTTCGTTCATCAAGAAGTTTGCGGGGAACAAGGCGATCGTTCTGCCGGACCGGGCGCAGGTGACGATGGCGACGCACTTCATGCGGAGCTACTCGAAGCTGGCGATCAAGACGTGCCATCGGCGGGGGGTGCATGCGATGGGTGGGATGAGCGCGCTGATCCCGATCAAGGGCGATCCGGAGGCGAACGAGAGGGCGATGGCGGGGGTGCGCGCGGACAAGGAGCGCGAGGCGACGGACGGGCACGACGGCACGTGGGTGGCGCATCCGGGGCTGGTGCCGGTGGCGATGGAGGTGTTCGACCGGGTGATGCCGGGGCCGAACCAGATCGACAAGCAGCTGAAGGACTTCGAGGTGACGGCGGAGGACCTGCTGCGGGTGCCCGAGGGTGCGGTGACGGAGGCGGGGCTGCAGCAGAATGTCGCGGTGGGGCTGGGGTATGTGGAGGCGTGGCTGCGCGGGATCGGGTGTGTGCCGCTGTTCCACCTGATGGAGGATGCGGCGACGGCGGAGATCAGCCGGGCGCAGCTGTGGCAGTGGGTGCATCACGGGGCGGCGCTGGAGGATGGGCGGCCGGTGACGGTGGAGCTTTGCGATGCGGTGATCGACGAGGAGCTGGCGCAGGGCGAAGGCGAGCGGTGGATGGGGAGCGCTACCGGGCGTATGAGCATGCGGCGTTTCTGATGAGGGAGCTGATCAAGGCACCGAAGTTTACGGATTTTCTGACGGTGCCGGCGTATGCGCGGGTGGTGGCGGCGGAGGGTGCGGCGGAGCGGAGTTAACCAGCTCGTTACTGTCGTGTCGGCGGCCAGGCAAACTCTTTGTGCGCGAAAGCATCTTGCTTTCGGCCGTGGCAATCCTATTCTTTTCCCCCACGGCTGTGTGACGCCGCGGGATATTGAGGTGCATTGTGGCGCGTCCTTACTGGTCTGGTCAGATTCAGATTTCGCTCGTGAGCTTTGGGGTGAAGTTGTTTGTGGCGACGGAGGCGAAGAACGAGATTCGGTTTCACCAGATCAGCCGGAAGACGGGCGAACGGGTGAAGTACCAGAAGGTTTCGCAGAGCGCGGCTGAGCAGCAGGAGGCGACGGGCGAAGATACGCCGGCGGCGGCCCGGGTGCAGCAGAGCGACATCGTGAAGGGCTACGAGTTCCGCAAGGGCGAGTACGTGACTGATCGAGCCGGAGGAGATTGCGCAGCTGCGTGTGCCGTCGAAGCACACGGTGGCGATCGAGCAGTTTGTGAACCTGAACGAGCTGGCTCCGGAGTACCTGGAGAAGCCTTACTTTGTGGTTCCGGAGAATGACCTGCAGGCGGAGGCGTTCGGGACGGTGCGGGAGGCGCTTCGGCAGACCAAGAAGGCGGCGCTCGGGAAGATCGCGTTTGGCGGGCGGGAGCATGTGCTGGCGATTACGGCGGCGGGTCCGCTTGAGGGCGAGGACAACCAGCGCGGGATGATGGCGTACACGATGCGCTACCAGGAGGAGCTGCGGGACCCGAAGGAGTACTTCGCCGATGTGAAGAAGATTGCGGTGGATGAGGAGTCGCTGGGGCTGGCGATGGACCTGATCAAGCGCAAGGCGGCGCAGTTCGATCCGTCGAAGTTCAAGGACGGGTACGAGATTGCGCTGAAGGAGCTGGTGGAGGCGAAGATCAACCACGCGCCGGTGCCGAAGGATGAGCCTGCGGCGCCAGCACGCGGAAAGGTCGTGAGCCTGATGGATGCGCTGCGGAAGAGTGTGAGCAGTGTGGGTGCGGAAGAGGCTCCGGCGGCGGCGGAACGGGCGGAGAAGAAGGCGGGCAAGGCTCCGGCGAAGCACGCGGCGGAGAAGGAAGGGATCGCGCTGGTGAAGTCGGGGGAGAAGGCCCCGGCGGCGAAGACTGCGAAGAGGAAGAAGTCGGCCTGACGAATATTGTATGCGACGCACATAGGCGATCGCCATCTCTGCTGCTGGCGTCCGCATCACATACCAGAGCCTCGGGACGAAATCCATAGGTAGGCGCGGCGATAACGAGCCAGGGCGGAGCCCAAGCGATGGCTGTGGAGCATAGCCGATGAGGACTACGACAACAGACCGATGGGAGGGAGTCTGACATGGACATCGCCGGTCGGCGATAAAGAAGCCGAGGCCCCATGCGAGCGCGGTAGCCAGAGTGTCAGCAGGATAGGTCCGGGCAGTGAGTTCAGCATGGCCCCATTCTGCTCCGGGGATGATGGGGTGGCAAGGAGTTCCTTAGGTGGCCGGGTGAGGCGGACTTTGCGACGGCATGGTGGATAACCGAAGACGTCAGACTTGGCAGCGACTGTGGGTCGGGGCAAAGACTTAGGTCAACAGATGGGCTTGTGGCCGGAGGACGAGGGTAAGAGATGGCCGTGGCGAAGAAGACGACGAGGGCAGCGGACCGGAAGACCGCGGGGGACGTCTGCCGGTTCTGTGGGTGAGAGTGCGGCGGATGTGGTGGATGCGCAGCTGGCGAAGTACCGGTCGATGCGCGACTTCCATGTGACGGCTGAGCCTTCCGGGGCGGCGCGGGACGGGACGAAAGCGGCGCTTCCCTTCTGCATCCAGAAGCATGCGGCGAGCCATCTTCATTATGACTTTCGGCTGGGGTGGAATGGGGTGCTGAAGAGCTGGGCGGTGGCGAAGGGGCCGAGCTACTTTGTGGGGGATAAGCGGCTGGCGGTGCAGGTTGAAGACCACCCGATGGAGTATGGGGGGTTCGAGGGGATTATTCCTGCGGGGCAGTATGGCGGCGGGACGGTGATGCTGTGGGACCAGGGGACGTGGGAGCCGCAGGCCGGGCATACGGATGTGGATGCGGGGCTGCGGGATGGGTCGCTGAAGATCGTGATGCACGGGACCAAGATGCATGGGAAGTGGGCGCTGATCCGGATGGGTGGGAAGGCGGCGACGGAGCGCAAGCCGAACTGGCTGCTGATCAAGGAGCATGACGAGTTTGAGCGGCCGCGCGAGGCGGAGGCGGTGACGGACGCGGAGTCGAAGAGCGTGGTGACGGGGCGGGACCTGGAGCAGATTGCGCACAACGAAGACCATGTCTGGAACTCGAAGGAGACGGCGGGGACGGGGCAGGCGTGGTATCGGAAGCTGGGGAGGGCGGATGGTGCTGAGCCTGCGGCTCCGGTAAAGGGCGGGAAGTCTCCTGTGCCCTGGATTGCTCGGCGTGGCGCGGGCGGTTCGTCGGCTTCGATTGGCTTGCGCGGAGATAAGGGGAGCTTGGCGTGCCTGGGGCGGCGCAGACGGCGGGCGCGCTTCCGCGCTGGCGGGGGCTCTGGCGGGGAGGCTGAAGGATCTGCCGAAGGAGGTGCAGCCGGGGTTCCTGAAGCCGCAGCTGGCGATGGAGGGGGCGACTCCGCCGGAGGGGACGGGGTGGGTGCATGAGCTGAAGCTGGATGGGTACCGGATCCAGGCGCGGAAGTCAGGGGACGAGGTGCAGATGCTGACGCGGAGCGGTCTGGACTGGGCGTACCGGGTGCCGGCGATGGCGGAGGCGGTGCGGCGGCTGCCGGTCGGGTCGGTGACGCTGGACGGCGAGGTGGTGGTGCTGCGGGAGGATGGGACGACGAACTTCGCGGATCTGCAGGCGTCGTTCCAGGAGGGGGCGCGGAATCCGCTGACGTACTTCTGCTTTGACCTGCTGCACCTCGAAGGCCGCGATCCGCGTGGGCTCGAGCTGCTGAAGCGGAAGGAGCTGCTGGGGGAGGTGCTGGCGGCGGGCGATGGGGACGAGGTGCGGTTGAGTGAGCACCTCCAGGCGAGCGGGGCGGAGGTGTTTCAAGAGGGCGTGCGAGCTCCATGCGGAGGGGATCGTCTCGAAGCGAGCGGATGGCGCCGTACCGGGCGGGCCGGGGTGGGGACTGGATGAAGTCGAAGTGCCTGCTGGAGCAGGAGTTTGTGGTGGGCGGGTTTACGACGTCGTCGGATGGGGAGGATCGGATCGGGTCGCTGCTGCTGGGGTACTACCGGGATGGAGAGCTGGTGTATGCCGGGCGGACGGGGACGGGTTTTACGCAGAAGCTGCGGAGGTCGCTGCGAGGGCAGCTGGACCCGATGCGGGTCGCGAAGATGGCCTTATGCGGCGGTGCCTCCGGACGCAAAACGCGGTGCGATATGGGTGAAGCCGGAGCTGGTGGCGCAGGTGAGGTTTGCGACGTGGACGGGGGATGACCTGGTGCGGCAGGCGGCGTTTCTGGGCTTGCGCGAGGACAAGGCGGCGACGGAGGTGCGGAGGGAGGGTGCCGATGTGGCGCCCAAGCCGAAGGCTGAGCGGGGTGCGAAGCCAGGGCGTGGACGGAAGGCTGGGCAGGTGGGTGCGGTGAGCGCGGCGGCGTCCAACGGGGATCGGATGGAGAGCAGTGAAGGCGGTGCGTCGCGGACGGAGCAAGTGCGGCGCCGGAGAAGTTTTATGTTCGACCTCGGAACCCGAAGAGCGCGGCGATCGATGCGGTGGCGGCAAGTGAGGTTTCGAAGAGGCTGAAGGCTGGGGCGCGACCAGCGCGCCAAGAGTTCGACGAAGGCAGATGGCGTGGTTGAGAAGCCGCCCGTGCGGCTGACGCATCCGGAGAAGGTGCTTGATGTCCAGAGCCAGGTGACGAAGCAGATGCTGGCGAACTTCTACTGGGCGGTGGCGGATTGGATGCTGCCGCACATTGCGGATCGGCCGCTGAGCCTGGTGCGTTGTCCGGAGGGGTCGGAGAGGCCGTGCTTCTTTCAGAAGCATGTGAACCACATGCTTCCGAAGGGCGTGGGGAGCGTGGAGGTTCCGGAGAAGAAGACCAGGGTTCCGGAGGCGTACGTCACGATTCCGAGCGGGCCGGTGGGGCGGGAGGCGCTTGCCGGGCTGGCGCAGATGGGTGTGCTCGAGGTGCATCCGTGGGGCTCGCGAAACGTTGAGCTGGAGAGGCCGGACCGGCTGATCTTCGACCTCGATCCGGACGAGGCGCTGGGGTGGGGGACGGTGACGGAGGCGGCGGCGGAGGTGCGGGCGAGGCTGAAGGCGATTGGGCTCGAGAGCCTGCTGAAGACGACTGGAGGAAAGGGTCTCCACGTGGTGGTGCCGATTGAGCCGGAGATGGAGTGGCCTGCGGCGCGGGAGTTTGCGTACGCGTTTGTGCGGTCGATGGAGCGGGCGAAGCCGTCGCTTTACCTGACCAAGATGACGAAGTCGGCGAGGGTGGGGAAGATCTACCTGGACTACCTGAGGAATGAGCGCGGAGCGACGGCGGTGGCGCCGTACTCGCCGCGGGCGCGGGCGGGGATGGGGGTGAGCATGCCGCTGGCGTGGAGCGAGCTGAAGCTGAAGGAGCGGCCGGTGTTCCGGGTGGCGGACTTTGCGGAGTGGAGGGCGCGGCTGAAGAAGGATCCCTGGGCGGGGATCGGCGGGATGAAGCAGGCGGTTACGGCGGAGACGCGGCAGGCTGTGGGCCTGAAGGCCTGAGCGTGTCGGTCCCGAACGCTAGTGGCGGAGGGTCATGACGAGGCACTTGGCGGCGCCCCCGGCTTTGAGGAACTCGCGTGAGCTCGACCTGAACGACGTTGAAACCTCGGGCCTCGAGTTGATGGCAGAGTGACGCGGCTGATGGTGTTGAGGACGACCGTGCGATCGACGTTGACGGCGTTGCAGGCGAAGCGGACGGCGTCGGACTCCTCGACGAGGATGCGCTTGGAGGGGGGGTAGAAGGCCTCGATGCGCGCGACGGGAGGCGGCGTCGAAGGCCTGCGGGAAGTACATGACGGAGCCGTCGGAGAGCGGAGCGAAGCAGGTGTCGAGGTGGTAGAAGCGTGGGTCGATGAGGCGGAGGGCGCAGAGTTCGACCTGCCATGCGTCGGCGAGGACGCGGTGGCTGGAGGCGTCGGTGCGTGGACCCTCGCCGATCCAGAGACGGCTCATGTCGGAGGAGAAGAGGGCGTCGCCTTCGCCTTCGAAGGGGGCCTCGCGCGGGAGGTCGAGGAGCTTGTAGCCTTGCTCCTCGAACCAGCGACGGAAGTGCTGTTCTTCGGCCTGACGCTCGGGATGAAAGAAGCTCGAGACGGCGACGATGCCGTTGCGTTCGAGGCCGGCGTTGGCGGTGAAGACCATGTCGGGCGAGCCCGGCACCGGATCGATGAGGAGGATGTCGGCGAGCTCCGCGAGGGCGCTGTAGAGGTTTGTCCACTGGGTCTCCGCGAGCTGGCGGGAGGAGGCGTGGACGTTGCCGGACATCCAGGGATTGATGACGTAGTCGACGTCGTAGAGCGTGGGCGGGCACATGAGGAAGGTCGCGCGTGCGCGGGCCGGGCGTGTCTGGGGGTCGGAGGTGAGGACTGGGTTGAGGGTGGTGCTCATGGGTGCTGCTCTCTCTCGGTGATCTGTCTTTGAGAGTTGAGCTTGGCTGACTGCGGCGGGATCGTCAACACTAATGATTATGCAGGCTTTATTGGATATTCATGCGTCCTGGGACCCTGGTTCTCCGGAGCAGATGGAGGGTGTTCTTTGGGGCTTTTGCTGAGAGCGCATATCTCTGCTGATTACCCCCACATCGGCCTTGGCGTTAGTCGCGAGTGACCCACCCCACCCTTTGCGATGGAGCTGCAAAGGATGAGGGCCTCACGATAGCCGACTCTGGGGCCTCACGAAGCGCCTCACGATACGCCGATCTGGGGCTTTGCTAGACGGTCTGTGCGGGAAGCTCGTGGCTGGGGTCAACGTGGGCGGCGGCGCGGGCGGGCGGCAGGGGCTTTCCCTTCCTCGAGAATGCGGCAAGGATGGTCTTGAGGATGACGTAGAGCACGGGGATGAAGAAGAGGTTGAGGACGGTGGAGAGCACCATGCCGCCGACGATGGCGGTGCCGACGGAGTGCCGGCCGAGGCGCCGGCGCCGGTGGCGAAGTAGAGCGGACAGCACGCCGAGGATGAAGGCGATGGAGGTCATCAGGATGGGGCGGAGGCGGAGTTCGGCGGCCTCGATGGCGGCGTCGATGATGGACTTGCCCTGGCCGAGCAGCTGCTCGGCGAACTCGACGATGAGGATGGAGTTTTTGGCGGAGAGGCCGATGAGCATGACCAGGCCGATCTGGACGTAGACGTCGTCGACGAGGCCGCGCAGCGGCGACGAGCGAGAGCGCGCCGAGGATGGCCATGGGAACGGCGAGCAGGATGATGAACGGCAGCGCGAAGCTCTCGTACTGGGCGGAGAGGGTGAGGTAGACGACCAGCAGGCCGAGGCCGAAGATGATGATGGCCTTGCCGGCGGACTCGACCTCTTCGAGCGCGAGGCCGGTCCAGGAGTAGGTCATGCCCTGGAGCTTGTTCTTGTCGAAGAGCTGCTGCATGGCGTCGAGGCCCTGGCCGGAGGTGAGGCCGGGTGCGGGCGAGCCGTCGATTTCGGCGGAGCGGAAGAGGTTGTAGTGGTTGATGACCTGCGGGCCGGAGGTCTCGTTGATGGTGACGAGGTTGTCGAGCGGGACCATCTGCCCGGAGTTGGAGCGGACGTAGTACTGGCTGCAGGTCCTGCGCGGTTGCGGCGGAACTGCTGGTCGGCCTGGACGTAGACGCGGTAGGAGCGGTTGTTGAAGTCGAAGTCGTTGACGTAGCTGGAGCCCATGAAGGTGCCCATGGCGGCGGTGATCTGGGTGAAGGGAACGCCGATGGCCTTGGCCTTCTCGCGATCGATGGTGACGCAGAGCTGCGGATCGTTGGCGGTGAAGGTGGTGTTCAGGCCGGTGAGCTCGTGCCCGGCGCGCGGGCCTGGCCGACCATGGTGTGGGCGACGCGGTCGATGTCGCCGAAGGTGTTGCGGCCGGCGTCCTGGAGGATGAACTGGAAGCCGCCGACGGTGCCGATGCCCGGGATGGCGGGCGGCTCGGCGGCGAAGGCGATGCCGCCGGGGACGCCGAAGAGCTTCGGGCGCGACGTCGGCCGACGATGGCGTGCGCGGTGTGGCCCGGGCCCAGCTTGGTGCGGTCGTCGATGGGCTTGAGCGGGGCGAAGATGAGGCCGGAGTTCGGGCGAGCTGCCGCCGGAGAGCGAGAAGCCCATGACGGAGAAGGTGCCGAAGACGTCCGTCATTCTTGCGGACGACGGCGGCGACGCGGTCGGCGAACTCGGAGGTGTAGCTGAGCGAGGCGCCGGGGGGCGTCTGCACGATGATGAGGAAGTAGCCCTGGTCTTCCTGCGGGACGAAGGCGGTGGGGACGTGGTTGTACATGTAGGCGGTCGCGGCGAGGCCGGCGACGAAGAGGACCAGCATGACGTAGCGGATGCGCGACGACGAAGGTGACGGCGACGGCGTACCAGTGCGGATGAGCCACTTGATGCCGCGGTCGATCGGGTTGAGCAGCAGGCCCATGATGCCGGTCGTTGTGCTGCTCCGGGCGCAGCAGGATGGCGGCGAGCGCGGGCGAGAGGGTGAGCGCGTTGAAGGCCGAGATGGCGATGGAGAAGGCGATGGTGAGCGAGAACTGCTTGTAGAGAATGCCGGTGGTGCCGGGGAAGAAGCTGACCGGGATGAAGACGGAGATGAGCACGAGCGAGGTGGCGATGACGGCGCTGGTGACCTCGCCCATGGCGACGCTGGTGGCCTCGTGCGGGTCGGCGTCGCCTTCGGCAGATGTGGCGCTGCACGTTTTCGATGACGACGATGGCGTCGTCGACCACGAGGCCGGTGGCGAGGGTGATGCCGAAGAGCGTGAGCGAGTTGATGGAGAAGCCGAAGATCTTGATGAAGGCGAAGGTGCCGATGAGCGAGACGGGGATGGTGACGGCGGGAATGATGGTGGCGCGCCAGTCCTGCAGGAAGAGGAAGATGACGATGATGACGATGACGATGGCTTCGGCGAGGGTGCGTACGACCTCGCGGATGGAGTCGGAGACGACGGTGGTGGTGTCGACGGCGATGATGTACTTCAGGCCGGGCGGGAAGGACTTCTCGAGCTCGGCGAGGACGGCGCGGCAGCTGCTTGTCGACGTCGAGCGCGTTGGCGTTGGAGAGCTGCTGGATGCCGACGCCGACGGCGTCGCCGCCGGAGAACTTGAGAGCGGTGGTGTAGTTTTCGGCGCCGACCTCGGCGTGGCCGACGTCCTTGAGCAGGACGAGACCGGCTGCCGCCGGTGGCCGGCGTTCTTGAGGATGATGTTTTCGAACTGCTGCGGGTCGGAGAGCCGGCCGACGACGCGGACGGCCATCTGGAAGTTCTGGCTGGGCGTCGGAGGGCGGCTGGCCGAGCTGGCCGGCGGCGACTTCGACGTTCTGCTCTGCGAGGGCGTTGGTGACGTCGAGCGCGGTGAGGCGCGCGCGGCGAGCTTGGCGGGGTCGAGCCAGACGCGCATGGCGTACTTGCGCTCGCCGAAGATGATGACGTCGCCGACGCCGGGGACGCGCTTGAGCGCGTCGCGACGTAGACGTCGAGGTAGTTGGAGATGAAGGCTGGTCGAGAGGGAGTTGTCGGGCGAGATGAAGCCGGCGGCGAGGACGAAGTTGGAGTTGGCCTTGGTGATGGTGATGCCGGTGTTGTTGACGGCGGCGGGCAGGCGGCCCTGCGCGGAGGCGACGCGGTTCTGCACGTCGACGGCGGCGATGTTGAGGTCGTAGCCGGTGTGGAAGGTGACGGTGATGGCGGAGGTGCCGTCGTTCGAGCTGGTCGAGGAGATGTAGCGCATGCCCTCGACGCCGTTGATCGACTGCTCGAGCGGTGATGGTGACGGCGGACTCGACGATCGCTGCGCGTTGGCGCCGACGTAGTTGCAGGTGACGATGACCTGCGGCGGCGCGAGCTGCGGATAGAGCGAGATGGGCAGCGTCGGGATGCAGACGGCGCCGGCCAGCACGATGAGCAGCGCGCAGACCGTGGCGAAGATCGGGCGGCGGATGAAGAAGTCTACGAACAAGAGATACCCTCTTCCGGTGCGTGCTGGGCCGGTTGAAGCTCGGTGTTACGGAGCCGATGAGGCAAGCTCCAGCCGCAGCTGGCGGAGCTGGCGCGTCTAGCCAAGCGGCTTGACGGGCGCGCCTTCCTGCAGGAACTGCAGGCCGGAGAGGATGACCCTGTCGCCGGGTTTGAGGCCGGCGAGCACGGGGTAGTTGTTGCCCGACGGTTCGCCGAGACTGACCGGCGACCTGGTGCGCGACGTAGCCGTCGCCCTTGGGGGCTGGCGACGAAGACGAAGCCTGGCCGCCGATGCGGGTGACGGCGAGCACGGGGACGGTCGGCGCGGGCGTGGTGCTCCAGGTGACGCGGGCGTTGACGAGCTGCTGCGTTGCGCAGACGCTCGGCGGCGCGAGGGACCTGCGGCCTTGGCGAGGATGCTCTGGAGGCCGTTGTCGACCTGCGGAGAGATGAAGTCGATGGTGGAGTGCGCGAGACGGTGCCGTCGGTGTCGAGGATCTCGACCGGCAGGCCCATGCGGACCTGCGCGGCGCGCTCGGTCGGGATGTAGATGTAGGCTTCGAGGTCGCGAGTTCTCGTCGACGGTGGTGAGCACCGTGGTGGGCGAGACGTAATCGCCGAGGTGCACGGGGATGTCGCCGACGACTGCCGGCGAAGGGCGCGCGGATCTGGTAGTAGGCGAGCTGCTGGCGCTGGGTGTCGGTCTGCGCGGCGGCGGAGTCGATAGGCGCCCTTGGAGTTCTTGAAGGCCTGCACGGCCTGATCGTAGGCCTGCTTTGAGATGATGCCGGCCTCGAAGAGCTTGCGCTGGCGTTCGACGTCGGCCTGGTTGTACTGGTAGACGGCCTTCTGCTGCGCCTCGGTTCCCTGCTGCTGCTGGACGGTGGCGACCTGCTTGAGCGGGTCGATCTGCATCAGCACCTGGCCCGCCTTGACGCGCGTCGCCGGAGTGCACGAAGATGCGGGTCAGGTTGCCATCGACCTGCGGCTGCATGGTGGCCGAGCGCCGGCTCTTGATGGTCGCGACGTAGGTGTCGCTGTTGGCAACGGGCGAGAGCGAGACTGGCGCTACCTGGACGGGCATGGCCTGCGGTGCGGCGGGCGGAGGCGCGGGCTTGCTGCAGCCGGCCAAGGCAAGGATCGCGCCCATGGCGCCGATAGTTGCTGCCGTACGGAGGACCGTTGTACGTTCCACGGCGAGGCTCCCCACTGCGGCACTCCAAAGCCTTTTTCCTAAGCGAATGCGGTCGATCTTTCTTTCAAGTTGCACTGCGCTCTCCTGTAATCGCTGGCCCCTTGCGCGAGTTCGTCCGCAGAGCACCTCGGTTACCGCCTGTAATTGGCCGTTTCCGAGGTATCGCTGCTGCAAAGATCGGTTGGGACCCTTTATACGCAGATAGATGAACAGCAGGTTCCGGAGGTTTCGGAAAGTTCTGAAATCGGCCCGAGCGTACGCACAGGGTCTCCCTCGGCGCGCTTCGGTCCCTGACGATCAGAGACCTTTTACGGCCGTACCTGGGCCAGGAGGCGCTTCCAGTTCTTCTGGTTGCGGCGGTAGGTCTTTTTCAGGTCTTCGAGGATGCGCTCGAAGTCGGCGTGGCCGCTGAGGCGCTTCCAGGAGGGATTGATGGAGAACCAGGGATAGTTTTCGTTGCCGAGGTAGATGGCGCGGCGGAGCCAGTGGAGGGCTTCGGACTCGTCGCCTTCGACGGCGAAGTAGGTGGCGAGGCGGTAGGCCATCTCGCTGTCGGCCTCGGCGGCGGAGAGGGTCTCGTCGACGATGAAGCTGGCGGCCTTGGCGCGGTCGCCGAGCTGGACGTAGCAGAGGGCGATGGTGGGGAAGACGATGCGGAGGGAGGCGTCGTCGCGGATGACGCTTTCGAGGGTTTCGATGGCTCGCGGCGAGGTCGCCGGTGCGCATCTGCTGGTAGCCGAGCGAGATGCGGAGGAGGGGCTGGCGGGGCTCGAGGGTGAGGCCTTTCTCGATCTCGTCGGCGGCGAGCTCGAGCTGATTCTGATACTGGTAGACGCGGGCGCGGTGGTTGTAGATGACGGCGGCGTTGCGACGGGTTGAGGCGGAGCGAGGTGTTGAACTGGTCGAGCGCTTCCTCGTACATGCCGTCGATGCGGAGGGTCTGGCCGGCGACGAGGTGGACGTTCCAGTCGTTGGCGGCGGTCTGGAGGAGGTGCTCGATGCCGTGGCGGGCGGACTCTTTTTCGCCGCGGGAGAGGAGCATGTAGACGCGGTAGAGGTTGGCTTCGGCGGAGCCGGGGTCGAGCGCGAGGGCCTTGTCGAAGGCGCGGCGGGCTTCGAGGACGTGCATCTGGCCGCCGAGGCCGTGGCGGGCGTACTGGAGGTGGGTGATGCCGAGGCCGGACCAGCCGGGGGCGAAGTTCTCATCCTGGCTGGACGACGGAGGTCGAAGAGGTCGCGGGCGCGGTCGAGGTCGTCGCGGCTGCCGGTGCGGGACATGAAGGAGGAGAGGACGGCGCGGGCCTGGAGGTACTCCTCCGAGAGGTCTTCGGTGAGCGAGGTCTGGCGGGCGGTGCCGCGATTGTCGTTGACGGAGTGGAGATCGCCGAAGCCCTGCAGGGTGCTGAAGACCTCGTTGCAGATCTCGGTCTGGACGCTGATGAGATCGAAGGAGGCGACGTTGATGGAGCCGCCGGCGCGGACGCTCTGGCTGGGGACGTCGAGCAGCTGCCAGTTGAGGTCGAAGCCCTTTTCGGAGCGCAGGAAGTTGCCGGCGAGGACGAACTGGACGAGCAGCTTGCGGCCGATGGCGAGGGGGTCGAGCTGCTGGGCGGGGATGCGTCATGAGGGAGCTGGACGGGCGGACGACGAGGGTGGGCATGCGGGCGAGGCGGGCGGCGATGGCGTCGGCGAGGGCGTAGCCGTAGAGCGGGAGCGACGTTGGGCGGGGCCGAAGTTGATGAAGGGCAGGACGACGATGGTGTTCTGATTGCCGGCGGCGGTGGCGGCCGGACTCGCGGAAGCGCTCGGCGAGCATGGAGAGGATGCCGGTGGTGCGCTTCTCTTCTTCGGGAGTCGTCGAGGGCGAGGCGGCCCTGCGAGGGAAGAGCGCGCCATGGAGTCGCCGGGGAGGACGACGGAGTCGAGCTGCATGGCCCTCATGATGGTCTTGAGGCCTTCGCGGACGTCGGCGGCGGAGGCGAAGCGGGCGGAGGGCTGCTTTTCGAGGCAGCGGAGGATGACGGACTTCGAGCTCGACGGGGAGCTCGGGGGCGATCTCGCGGAGGGACGGGCGGGTCGGCGAACTGGATGGCGCGGATGGATCTGGAACTCGGGGGCGTCGGGGCGGTGGAAGGGGTGGCGGCCGGTGGCGAGCTCGTAGAGGATGAGGCCGAGGGCGAAGATGTCGGACTGGACGGAGGACTGGCCGGTGACGAACTGCTCGGGCGCCATGTAGGCGATGGTGCCGCCGCGGGCGGTGTAGGTGGCTCCGGGTGGCGGCATGGAGCGCGTTGCTCGGGGCCGGCGGGGTCGAAGTCGGCCTCGTCGGGGGTGAGGCGGCGGGCGAGGCCGAAGTCGAGGATCTTGATCAGGCCGCCGTCGGTGAGCATGACGTTGGCGGGTTTGAGGTCGCGATGGAAGATGCCGAGCGAGTGCGCGGCGGAGAGGCCGTCGGCGATCTGGATGCCGGCGGAGAGGACGAGCTGGAGGCTGGCGGGGCCCTCGGCGATGAGCTTGTCGAGCGACTTGCCGGGGATGTACTGCATGACGATGTAGGCTTCGGCGTCGTCGGGCGCGCCGTCTCGGCGGGGGCCTCGCCGACCTCGTAGATGGCGCAGACGTTGGGGTGGTCGATGGCGGAGGCGAGGCGGGCTTCGCGGAGCTGGGTGGTGCGCATCTGCTCGGGCGTGAGGGTGCCGCGCTTGAGCAGCTTGAGGACGACGGGGCGCTGGAGCAGGGTGTCGTTGGCGAGGTACACGACGCCGCTGCCGCCGGCGCCGATCTTGCGGACGAACTCGTAGTGCTCGATTGTGCGGCGCTTCATGGCTTCATTATCGCAAGTCGGAGGCTCGGAATGATGAACGGGCGAGATGAGCGGGTGGCAGGTTGGCTGATATGGAAGCGAGAGTTGCCAGACGGGAGGCGCTCGCAAGGCTGTGCGCTGCCGAGCTGCGTGCGGAAATGTGCGTGGCCAGCAGCCCCTCTGCGCTCCGGCAGCACCCAACGAACTGCGGGTGCGTCCCTTGTGCAGGAGCAGGTGGCAGACGAATCCGGGGCTATAGTAATGCGATGTGCCGATGGAGCGCTTGTCGTCGCAGACATCGACTTCGATCGCGCGATCTTCGGCGAGGTCACGCATGTAGTTGAAGAACCCGGCGGTCTTTTCTGGCCAATGATAGAGGCCGTCCTCTGTGAGGGCTTTCAGCGCGCGCCATGGCAGCTCCCCTGGTGCTCGGTCGGCCGGATGATCGAGCAGGGCGGGAACTTCCGGCTGAGGAACGGGGTTGGCTCCGGCATGATGAGGTTGGCCTGCAGCGACTCCGGCTGGTTTGTTGTTGAGGTCAACGAAGGTCACCGCAGCCCCGGTGAAGGGATCGCACGTCGTGCACCGGAGTGGCGTTGCCGAGGCTCTCTATGGCGCTGCCATGTCTGGAAGTGCATGGTCTCGGTGGGCCCGATGCTGAGGAGGATGCGCAGCACCTCCGGATGGGATACGCGCTGGGCGAGCGAGGCGTAGAGGACTGGTCCCACCCTGTTCGATGAACGCGAAGTTGGAATCCTGCTGTGAAGGCGATTGCCTTGAGATGGTGCTGTAGGGTCTGCCGATGATGCTGCCCGGCTGTATCCGCGTCGGACCTGGGAATCGCCGTCGCGATTCCTAGATCTCGACAGCCTGCGGGAAGACGAAGCTTTCGATCGAGGTCGGGATTCTTGTTGCTGATCCGGTACCGCGTCCAGAAGCTGGTATCGACGCTGAGGTCCATCAGGTTGGTGAGCCGCTTTTTGCCGCTTGATCCTCTAGCCGTGCTTCCGGGAATGGTCGCGAAGTGGTGAAGATCGACGGTGTCGGCTCCCTTAGAGGCGAGGTATGCATTGATGAATCTCTGGTGGGAGATCTCGTCGTCGGTGTTGTCGGTGATGTACTGGGCCATGTCGCCGTCAAGAGATGGAGAGGGCGTCGGTGTAGAGAGGATTTCCGCCGCTGAGCCCGGGAACCTCCCTGGTTCACCTGTGAAATCCGCCGAGTTCGGTGTACTGGATCCAGAGATCGGTCTCGATGATCTCCGCGGCTGCGAGGAATCTGAGGATCGCTGCGTCTCCGCGGGGGAGGGCGCCGCCCTTTTCTTCACTGAATGCGGGAAGACCTGCCGGTGGACTCAAAGCGGCTCCTGCTGTTACAGCGCCTGCTGCAAAGGCTCCCTTCTTGAGAAAGGTCCGCCGATCCGTGCTCTGTTCGAATTTTCGCTGACTTTCGATCATATGTTGCTCCTTCTCCGCCCGGGAATGGTGCAGGAACGGTTCGGAGTAACGTTACGTCTCCTGAGAACCTCGGTTGTCACACGGTCGTCACGGGATTGTAAGAAACGTGTTGCCGCTGATCTGCCGTGGGATGGAGACTCCGGTGGGAGAGAGTCAGGCTAGTGTGCTGGCGGGCCGTCACGTCTCCCAGGGGCGGGGGTGACGGGGTCGTCCTGCCACTTCTGGCGGCGGCCCACGAGGAACATGATGAGGCCGAAGACGAGCATGATGCGCCCCAGATGAGATTGAGGTTGATGCCCATGGATTGCTCGTAGATGGCGGCTGTGCGCGGGTGAAGAGGCCGTAGAGGGTCATGATGCCGCCGGTGATGAGGAAGATGAGGCCGAGGGGGATGCGGATGTCGAGACCCATGGAGCTCCTTCGGGGTGGGCGGTGCGAAAGCAGATCTCCGCTGCGCGAAGGATGACAACGTTTTGCGTAGGTGCGTGATCGGGTGAAGACGAGGTTGATCAGGCGAAGACGAGGTTGAGGACGACGAGCATGGCGAGGACGGCGACGGCGAGGGTGGCGGGTTTCTGGTACCAGGTCAGGTGGGTTTCGACGGGTTTGGGGGTGAGGGAGTAGACGAGGCCGACGAGCTCGGACTCGGGGCGGGGCGTGGTGACGAGGCGAGACGGCGATGGTGACGACGAGGTTGACGGAGAAGGCGAAGATGGCGGTCCAGAAGTTCTGCGCCATGTCGCTGGGGTAGGTGTGGAGGATGGTGCATCCAGCCGCCGTGGATGCCGGGGGCGGCGTCGGCGGGGAGGGTGAGGCCGTGGTGGAGGAGGGCGGCGGCGGTGCCGGCGAGCAGGCCGGTGAAGGCGCCGTGGCCGGTGGTGCGCTTCCAGAACATGCCGAGCAGGAAGGTGGCGAAGAGGGGCGCGTTGACGATGGAGAAGATGAGCTGGAGCGCGTCCATGATGTTGTTGAAGTTGGTGGCGGCGTAGGCGGCGCCGATGGAGAGGAGGATGCCGCCTATGGTGGCCATGCGGCCCATCCAGAGGTAGTGGGCGTCGGTGCCGTTCTTGTTGATGTAGGCCTGGTAGATGTCGTAGGTCCAGACGGTGTTGAAGGCGGTGACGTTGCCGGCCATGCCGGACATGAAGCTGGCGAGCAGGGCGGTGAGGCCGAGGCCGAGGATGCCGGTGGGGAAGAAGTGGAGGAGCATGACGGGGATGGCGAGGTCGTAGTTGTAGACGGGAGTGCCGTTGGCGTCGAGGACGGGCTCGCCGCTGAGGGGGTCGGTTTTGACGGGGATGATGCCGTGGGGGTGGGCTTCGTCGAGCGGGAGCTGACGGCTGCGATTGGCGGCGGTGAGCGCGGGTGTCGCTGGCGATCGCTGCGAGCGTGACGGTTGGCATGGCTGGCGGTCCCTGCCCGCGCCGGCCATGTGGCTGGTGACGCTGACGGCGATGAGGCCGGGGAGGATGACGAGGAAGGGGAAGAACATCTTGGGGATGGCGGCGATGAGGGGGACGCGGCGGGCGGAGACCTCGGAGTCGGCGGCCATGGCGCGCTGGATGACGAGGAAGTCGGTACACCAGTAGCCGAAGGAGAGGACGAAGCCGAGGCCCATGGCGAGGCCGACCCACTCGACGCCGAGGGTAGTTGGTGGAGGCGTGGGCCATGCCGCGCCAGGAGTGGGTCATGGTGGCGGGCAGGGTCTGCTTGATTCCCTGCCAGCCGCCGACGTTGCGCAGGCCGATCCAGACCAGGGGAGCGAAGCCGGCGACGATGAGGAAGAACTGGAGGACCTCGTTATAGATGGCGCGGGTGAGGCCGCCGAGGAAGATGTAGCCGAGGACGATGAGGGCGGAGAGGACGATGGAGACGTGGAAGATCCAGGCGTCGGGGATGATGCCGTGGAAGAGGCCGAGGGTCTGGATGAGCAGCGCCATGGCGTACATGGAGATGCCGGAGGAGAAGACGGTCATGATGGCGAAGGAGAAGGCGTTGACGGCGCGGGTCTTCTCGTCGAAGCGCATGCGGAGGTACTCGGGGACGGAGCGGGCCTTGGAGCCGTAGTAGAAGGGCATCATGAAGATGCCGACGAAGACCATGGCGGGGATGGCGCCGATCCAGTAGAAGTGGCTGGTGATGATGCCGTACTTGGCGCCGGAGGCGCCCATGCCGATGACTTCCTGGGCGCCGAGGTTGGCGGAGATGAAGGCGAGTCCGCAGACCCAGGCAGGGATGGAGCGGCCGGCGAGGAAGAAGTCGTTGGAGGTGCGCATGTAGCGCTTGAGGGCGAAGCCGATGCCGAGGACAAAGACGAAGTAGACCAGCATGATGAGCCAGTCGATGATGGACAGATTCACGGTCACCCTTTAGCGGACGAAGGTTGCGCTGCGCAGTGCTGGGGCCAATGTAAACAGTTTATGGGGCTCGTCCAGCGTTGGAGCTGCAGGGCGAGGCAATCGTGGAAGCGTACTAAGTCGACTACGACGGGCAACCGTTTGTCGCTACTGGACGGCGCATGAGCAAAATTGTGCATCACAATCTGCAACGGACACCAGAAGACTTGTACACGAGTTGCAGAACGGACCTTCCTGGAGCAATCAGAAGGGACTGGTTCCGGATTCGGGAGCTCTTGATCGCATGACATCTGCCGTACTTCTTGATCGACGACAATGCCATCCAGGCCGCGACGCGGCAGACGATTCTGAAGCGGGCCGGACTACTTTGTGATTGCGGTGCTGAATCCGGAGCGTGCGCTGGAGCAGTTTCAGAAGGGTGAGTTTCCCGCCGAGATCCGGCTGGTGATCACAGACCACATCATGCCGGGGATGAGCGGGTCGGAGTTTGTGCGGGAGCTGCGCGAGACGCATCCGATGCTGCCGGTGCTGGTGATCAGCGGGCTGGAAGAGGCGGAAGAGGAGTACGACGGGACTGAATGTGATCTTCCGGCATGAAGCCGCTGCCTCCGGATCATCTGCTGGCGACGTGTGCATGACGCTTGATGAAGCCGGGTCAATAAGGCTGGCGGCTCCGTTCCATGGGTTGTCGGGCGAGCTTGCGATTGCTGTTCCCGCGATCGCGCTTGAGAGAATGGATGCAGAGGCGCCAATGCAACTGCATCCCATGCCGGAGTTCGGCAGTTTTACGCTGCTGCTCGCGCTGACTCTTGAGTCGTTTATACGCTGGTCGCGGGCGGGCTGGCGCTGTGGCGCACGCAGCGTGCGGGGCAACGGTGGATCGTGCGCGGCGAGCCGGCTGGGCGAGACGGCGCGGCGGGCGGGGATCGGCAGCTTTGTGGCGGTGACGCTGTGCGGCGTTTGCGCTGGTGTGGGCCTCGTTCACGAACGACTATTCGGTCTCGCTACATCCTGCACCATACGAATCGCGAGCCTGCCGACGGCGTACAAGTTTTCGGCGCTGTGGTCGCGGGCAGGAGGGCTCGCTGCTGCTGTGGGCGTGGCTGCTGAGCGCGTATGGGTTTGTGCTGCGGATGCGGCACAAGGTGGATGTGCGGCTGACGGCGTTTGCGTCGACGATCCTGGCGGGCGTGCAGGTGTTCTTTCTGCTGCTGCTGAACTTTGCGGCGCCTCCGTTTGCGATTCAGCCGGGGCCGGTGGCGCTGGATGGCTTCGGGTTGAATCCCGCTGCTGCAGTATCCGGAGATGGTGATCCATCCGCCGATGCTGTACCTGGGGTATGTGGGGTTCTCGGTGCCGTTTGCGTTTGCGCTGGGCGCGCTGATGATGCGGTATCCGGGCGAGAAGTGGATCCACATTACGCGGCGCTGGACGATGGTGACGTGGCTGTTTCTGACCTGCGGGATCTTCCTGGGAGCGCACTGGGCGTACAGCGTGCTGGGCTGGGGCGGCTACTGGGGATGGGATCCGGTTGAGAATGCGTCGCCTGATGCCGTGGCTGACGGGCACGGCGTTTCTGCACTCGGTGATGATGCAGGAGAAGCGCGGCATGATGAAGAGCTGGAACGTGTGGCTGATCTTCTCGACGTTCCTGCTGACGATTCTGGGGACGCTGCTGACGCGGTCGGGGCTGGTGCAGTCGGTGCATGCGTTTGCGCAGTCGTCGATCGGCGACTGGTTCTATGGGTTTCATCGTGATTGTGTTGGCGGTGTGCCTGTTTACGTTCTTCAAGCAGAGGGATCACCTGAAGACGGAGAACCAGCTGGAGTCGCTGGTGAGCCGCGAGTCGAGCTTTCTGTTCAACAACCTGGTGCTGCTGGCGGCCTGCTTTACGGTGCTGTGGGGGACGCTGTTTCCGGTGCTGAGCGAGTATGTGCAGGGCATCGAAGGTGACGGTGGGTGCGCCGTTCTACAACCGCGTGAACCTGCCGATCGGGCTGTTTCTGCTGTTGCTGACGGGAGTGGGTCCGCTGCTGGCGTGGCGTTCGACGTCGCTGCGGTCGATTCGGCGGAACTTCGTGCTGCCGGGGATTGCGGTGGGCGTGACGCTGGTGGGGCTGATGATCGGCGGGGTGCGGCCGTGGACGGACGGGCGACGATATGCAGGCGACGATCTTCTCGCTGATTGCGTTCTCGCTGGGGGCGGGGGTGATTACGGCGATTGGGGCGGAGTTTCTGCGCGGAGCGGGCGTGGTGCGGACGCAGACGGGGCAGGAACCTGCTGTGCGTCGACGGTGCTGCTGGTGCGGCGGAACACGCGGCGGTATGGCGGGTACCTGGTGCACTTCGGGATCGTGGTGATGTTTATCGGGATTGCGGGTGGCGCGTTCAACCAGTCGCATGAGCAGGAGATGGGCTTTGGCGACGACGATGCGGATGGGGCCGTACCGGCTGGTGTGCCAGAGCTTTACGCAGGACAGCAACCCGAACTTTGATACGGAGTATGCGCTGCTGGATGTGTATCGCGGGCGGCAAGAAGATTACGCAGCTGGCGCCGGAGAAGCGGTTTTATCATGGCGAGCCAGACGAACTCGACGATGGTGGCGAACCACTCGACGCTGGCGAGCGATCTGTATGTGATCTTATGAGGGCAAGAATCCGGATACGGACCAGCCGATCATCAAGGTGTTTCTGAATCCGCTGATCAACTGGATCTGGATTGGCGTGGGGATTGTGGTGGTGGGGACGTTGGTGGCGCTGGTGCCGAATCTTGACGAGGTGCGACGGCGCGGCAGAGGGTCGTGATGCCGAGGTGCCGGCCGGCTGGAGCGAGGTGCACCATGCTTAGGCCTTGGGACTGACGCGAGCCGGTGCAGGCGCTGGCGGTCGGTGTGCTGGCGGTGGTGATGCTGGGGGCGGACGACGCTTCGGCGCGGTTCAACCGGCGTGGGGCACAAGATGATCTGCGCGTGCGGCTGCGGGCAGGTGCTGCTGGAGTGCAACCATGTGGGCTGCCCGGACTCGGACAGGATGATCGGCGAGCTGCAGACGCAGATTGGACGAGCGGCGGGACGCGACAGCGTCGATTCTGAACTGGTTTGTCGCGCAAGTATGGGGCGACGGTGCTGGCGGCGCCGATGCGCGGCGGCTTCGACAATGTGGCGTGGATTGCGCCGTTCGCGGTGTTCTGTGCTGGCGACGGTGGGGACGGCGGTGCTGGTGAGGGTGTGGAAGCGGCGGACGGATCGGCTGACGATCGCGGGCGCGGGCATGATGCCGGCGCGGTGCCGGGATCGACGAGTGGCGTGCGCTGCGGGAGCGTATCCGGCGCGAGACGGAGTACTGATGGGACTGCTGGTTGCGGCTGCGTGCTGACGCTGCTGCTGTTCGTGTTACATCTTCTGGCCGGAGCGGAATCTGTTTGTGCAGGCGGACAAGACGCGGGTGGACTATCTGCGGGAGCGCAAGGATGCGATCTACGAGAATCTGCGCGATCTGAACTTCGAGTACCTGGCGGGCAAGTATCCGGAGCAGGACTATGCGGAGCAGCGGCGGGGCTGGAGGAAGAGGCGGCGGGTGTGCTCGAGGAGATTGACACGCTCGAAGGCGCAGGCGGGTGTTCGGGCGGCGGACGCGAGGCTTAGGGTTGTTGCTGCGGCGCAGTTGCGGTGGACGGACGGTGGACGGATGAGCTCAGGAGCGGTGATTGGAGTGAACTGCGCTGACTCTCGCGACGATTGACCTGCGACCTGATGCGTTCTTGTTGCCGGTCTCTTCTGCTGGCGTTCTGCGATGCCTGGCCGGCGCTGAGTCGATCACCGGGACGGTGACAAACAAGACGACGAACAAGCCTGCGGCGGGCGATGACGTGGTGCTGATCCGGCTGGCGCAGGGGATGCAGGAGTCGAACCGGACGAAGACGGATGCGCGGGGGCGCTTCAGGCTGGAGCTTCCGGGATGCGGGGGTGTGCACCTGGTGCGGGTGACGCATGACAAGGCGAACTACTTCCGGCCGGCGCCTCCGGGGACAGACGACGGTCGATATTGAGGTCTTCAACGCGGCGGCGAAGGTGGACGGCATTGCGGGCGAGGCGGACGTGATGCGGATCCAGACGGACGAGAGCGGGAAGGCGCTGCGGGTGGTTGAGAACTTTTTTGTGAAGAACGACTCGGATCCGCCGATGACGCAGTTCAGCGATCGACCCTTTGAGTTTTACCTGCCGGCGGGCGCGGTGGTGGAGGCGTCGGCGGCGCTGGGTCCGGGGGGGATGCCGGTGCAGGCGTCGCCGGTGCCGCTGGGGGATGCCGAATCACTATGCGTTTATCTTTCCGATGCGGCCGGGGGAGACGCGGTTTCAGATTACGTACCACCTGCCGTATAGCGGGAGCCTGCAGATTGCGCCGAAGCTGGTGATGCGCGACGGACACGATCGCGATCATGATGCCGAAGAGCATGAGCTTCAAGGCGGGGCCTTCGGCGCCGTACACGGCCGGTGAACGACGAGGTGAATGCGCAGACGTTTGTGGCGCGGAATGTGCAGCCGTCGCAGCCGCTGGAGTTCACGGTGAGCGGCGCGGGGCAGCTGCCGCGGGATACGCAGCGGCCGCGACGGGCGGTGCGGCGGCGGGTGACGCCGGCGCAGGCGCAGGGGCAGGCGACGGGCAACGCAGGCACGGCGGCGACGGATACGCGGCCGGGCGGAGGGCTTGGGAACCCGATCGATCCCGAGGGGACGAACGATCCGTGGGCGAAGTACAAGTGGTGGATCCTGGGCGGGCTGGGGTTGCTGCTGGCGGCGGGCGCGGGGGTGATGCTGAAGCGATCTCCGGAGGCGAGATCCGAGCCTGTACCCGGACCGCAGGCGCTCGGGGGTCACGCCGGAGCTCATGGCGGGGGTTCGCTTGCTGCGTTGAAGGATGAGCTGTTCTCGCTTGAGACGGACCGATTGCAGGGCCGGATGACGGATGCGGAGTACGAGGAGCATAAGGCGGCGCTTGAGATCGTGCTTCGGCGCGTGCTGGCGCGGGGCGAAGGCAGAGGAGATGTCCCTCCAGCGGCGGCCGCGCGAAGTTCGGTCTAGATTTCGGCGAACCTCATTGCTGGTGCGGAAGATCTCGGAGGGACTGCTCACGGTGTCGACAATGCTTCGCTTTGGACGTCTGCTCTCGCTGGCGTTGTGGATTGGAGGGATTGCGTTCTTTGCATTTGTACTGGCGCCAGTCGCGTTCGGGAGGCTGCCCAGCGCGCACGAGGCTGGGCTGGTGGTGGGCGGGGCGCTTCGGGTTCTCCACGTGCTCGGGCTGGTTTGTGGTGCCACCTTTCTGACGTTGACGTTGTCAGGAGCCGACCATGCGCGGTCGCGACGGCGTCTTTTGACGGAGTGCCTGCTTGTAGGCGCGATGGCTGCGCTTACGGCGTTCTCGCAGTTCAGCGTGCTTCCGACGATGGAGCGTTACCGGGCGGAGGCGGGTGGAGACCTTGATGGTGTGAGCAAGTCGGACCCGCGGAAGGTGCAGTTCGAGAGATTGCACGCCCTCTCGGAGAGGCTGGAGGGCGGGGTCCTCCTGGGAGGACTTGGGTTGCTGCTGGTGGTTGCGGGCGAGGGCAGCAGGTGAGGAAGCTAGAATCGTGACGATATGCTGACGCGATCTGGGAGCGGCTTGCCCGTGAGTTCGACCTTTTCTGGAACAGCCCTCGGTGGCGAAGACGTTGTGCTTCGCTGGTGCTGCGCGTGGTGTTGAGTCCGTTCTGGACGAGTTCCCTGCTGGGGATGGTGGCGGGCCTGGCCAATGTTGCGGGCGGGCTGATCCTGGTGCGACGGCTTCCCTCCACGCGGTCCTTGCGGTACTTCATTGCGCTTGGTGCGGGCTTCATGCTTTCAGCAGCGTTGCTGGAGATGATCCCCGAGGGGCTGGCGCTGAACAGGCGCTGGGGGCCGGTGCTTCTGCTGGCGGGTTACGGTGGCATGCACCTGCTGGAGCATACGCTGGTTCCCCACTTCCACTTTGGCGAGGAGACGCATCACGACGAGTTTCTGTCGCTGAAGACGACCTACTCCGTGCTGCTTGGGCTGGCGGTGCACACGTTCTTCGACGGGATCGCGATCGGGTCGGGGTTTGTGATTTCGAGCTGGCTGGGATGGATCATCTTTGTGGCAATTTTTCTCCACAAGATCCCGGAGGGTTTCACCGTCGCGAGCGTGATGCTGGCGGGCGGCCGTGGTCGGAGGATGGCGTTCGGATCGGCGTTGCTGCTGGGTGTGACGACGGTGCTGGGCGTGCTGATGATCAACGCTGCGCCGGGTCTCGTGCACCTCGGGCTACCGCTGGCGGCGGGTGTGACGATGTACGTGGCGGCGTCGGACCTGGTGCCGGAGGTGAATCGCGAGCCTGGAGTGCGGATGGCGCTGGTGTTCTTCGGCGGGCGTGGCTCTGTTCCTGCTGCTTCGATGGCTGGCGCCGGCGATCTGAAGATGTCACGGTGCGGAGGTCATCTGGAGGGTGAGGTCTGCTGAGTGCTGTAGAGGAGAGCCGTTGCTGTCAGTCGACGTTCCTGTCACGGTCACGGTGTAGGTCTGGATGGAGGCAGGTCCCTGTGCGCTCGTGTTGGTGCGGTCGCCGCAGCCAAGCAAGGTTGAGGCGCCTGCTGCGGCCAGGAGGAGGACCATCAGCTTGGGGAGCTTGGTTCGCTTAGGATTCCCGAAGAGCGCGATGAGCGGCAGGGAGAAGGCGAGGACAAAGAAGGGGGCTCTGTCCGGGTTGGGGGAGAGCCTGGCCGAGGCGGCTGCGGCGGTGATGGTGAGAACGATGGCGCGGGGGGTGGTTGAGCCGGGTGGAATGTAGGCGGGGTTGAAGGACGCGGTGGTGAAGGCTGGCAGACCGGTGACGGAGAGGACGATGGGGCTCGAGAGCGTGGGGGAGGTCATCTGCGCGGAGAGGTTGAAGGCGACGGAGGTGCCGGCAAGCAGAACCTGGGTGCTTGGTTGCGCGGCGGCGAGTGTGAAGTCGGCGGCTGGAGCCGAGGAGATCAGGATGGCGAGCGGAGGTGAGGTGCTGGGCAGGAAGTTCGGATCGCCGGAGTAGGTGGCCGTGATGGCGTGTGCTCCCGAGGCGAGGTTGAGTGCCGAGAGGTCGGCTGACCCTGTGGCTGTTAGAGCGGTTTGCTGGATGATCGCGCCATTGTCGGCGAGGGTGACGAAACCGGTGGGAGAGCCGGAGGTCGAGCTCGCGACCTGTAGCTGAAGGGCGCCGGTGAAGGATCCGTCAGAGCTGCTGTTACGAAGAAGAGTGGATGTGTTTGCCTGCGTGATGATGACGTTTGCGGGAGTCTGCTGAACTGTGTAGTTGGCCGCCGCGGCGCCGGACAGAGCGACAGAGATGGGGTAGGCGCCGACGACGGACGTGGGCGTCGCTGCGCTGGTGAAGCCTGCGGTGACTTTGTTGGCATCCTGCACAAGCAGACCGGTGAGAGAGCCGGTGAGTGCCGGGATAGCGGCGCCATAAGGGATAAGAGAGGGGTTGGGCGTTGCGCGGAGGGGGAGTGGAGAGATCGTGACCAGAGGTGCAGAGGCCTGGGCTGGAGGGTGGGTCGAATCTCCCGGGTAGGTCGCGAGGAGATGATGCTGCCCGGCGTTGAGGGTTGAAAGGCTGACCGATGCCATGCCTGCGGTAAGAGCGCCCTTGCCGACGACGGAGGTAGAGGAGTCGCCGACATCGTAGAAGGTTACCTGTCCCGTCGCGGTTCCCGCAGGCGTGAAGGAGGCGGTGAGAGTGCCGCCGCCGTACGCGAGGGATGTTGGGGCGGCGAGGGAGAAGACGCCCGGAAGGGGGGCGCCATCGCCGAGGCCTGCGACTGTCTGGATGGGCGTTGTTGGCGCGGGGATGGCGAGAAGCTGCCGGACACGAGCGTTTCCCGTATCCGCGATCGCAAGGAGGCCGGAAGGGGAGATCGCGATCGAGCGAGGCGAGTTGAGGGCGGCGAGGACTGCCGGACCCTGGTCTCCGGCGAAGCTCTGGATGGCGGTGCCGGCCGCCACGGTCACGGCACCTGAGATGTGGTCGATGCGGAGCACGCGGTGGTTGCCAGATTCCGCGATGTAGAGGTTGCCGTCGGTGTCCGCGGTAAGACCCCTCGGTAAACCGAGCGAGGGTGGAGATGCCGATGTGCCTGCCGAGGCACTTCCGGGTCCGGCGATGGTGCTGATGAGCCTGGTATCGGCAGCGACCCTGCGGATGCGCCCGTTGTGGGTATCGGCGATGTAGAGGTTGCCGCCTCCATCGAGGGCCATGCTGTCCGGGCTGTCGAGGCTGGCGGATGTTGCGGGCGAGCCGTCGCCCGAGAAGCCCTCGATTCCGTTCCCCGCGACGGTCGTGATCGTACCCGACGCGAGATCGACGACGCGGATCCGGTGATTGCGGGTGTCGGCGATGTAGAGGTGCTTCGCTGTGGCGTCGAGCGCGATGGAGCGGGGAAGGTCGAGCGAAGCCCGGGGTGCTGGTCCGCCGTCTCCGGAGAAGGAGGGGCTCCCGTTGCCGGCGACGGTGGAGATGGTTCCGCTTGCGGCATCGACACGGCGGACGCGGTTGTTGCCGGAGTCGGAGAGGTAGACGTTCCCAGCGGGGTCGACGGCGAGGCCCTCGGGCGAGTTGAGCTGGGCTCCGGTGGCGGCTCCGCCGTCGCCGCTGAAACCCTGCGTACCGTCGCCTGCAAGGCCCGCGATGTTGCCGAGTGTATCCACCTTACGGATCCTGTGACCCTGGGATTCGGCGAGGTAGAGGTTGCCAGCGGGGTCGTAGGCGATGGCGCTGGGTAGAAGAAGAGGCACCGAGGTCGCAGGCACTGGCACGCCCTGCGGATAGGCGCATGCTGAGGTGAGCAGGAGAAGGAGGAACCAGCGAATCCCGCTCCGACGAGATGAGGGGTATAGAGAGCTCGGCATAC
This sequence comes from uncultured Acidobacteriaceae bacterium, assembly GCA_963752655.1. GTDB lineage: Bacteria > Acidobacteriota > Terriglobia > Terriglobales > Acidobacteriaceae > Edaphobacter. Next base: position 160,639 of record CAVVZK010000008.1, on the reverse strand, counting down.
CCGCGAACGAGACTGCTGTTCCATTGATTCACGCCGAGGGGTTTGCTCGGTATCACTCGAATGGGGTAGTGAGTCGAGCATGTGTTGTGATGACGGATCGAGGCGGTGGTTGAGCGTTCGCCAGTTTCCGTGTGCCGAGAAAAAAGGAGAGCCCCGGATGTGAGTCCGGGGCTCTCTTCCTGAGGTCAGGAATGATTTAGGGGATGGTTTGGAAGCGCCCGTTCGCGAGACCGATTGCGAACGGCTGGTAGATTGGAACGCCCCCGCCGACGATCTCCGTGATTGCGGGGCTCCCATCGTTGCCAATCCAGACGTTTCCAGATTGATCGACGGCGATCGTCCTCCCGTGAAGGAAGGAGGTCACATCCTTCTGGTAGCCCCCCGAGGTTTGCACGCCATTCACGAGGGTAGCGTTTGGCGAGAGACTGACACCGGAGAAGGAGAACTGGCTGACAACGCCTGAGGTGGTCGTGCTGCCCGATGTGGTCTGAGTTCCAGGTTGATCGTTTGCAGCCCATACATTCTGAGCTCCGTCGAGAGCAACGGCGCTTGGGACGTTGAGGCCGCCTGCGCCGGCCGTTGTCGGGAAGTTCGTTGCTGTCGAGTAGATGACTCCCGAGCCGGTGACCTGGTCGATGACGTTGCCTCCCTCCTGGTCCGAGATGAACAGCTGATTCGTGCTGTTGAAGTTCTTCGTTACAGCTAGACCGTAGCTTGGGCCACGCGTCCCGACGTGCGTTGTGATGTAGCCGTTCATAAAGTTCGCACCGCTGGTTGCCGGCGAGATGAGAGAGACGAAGGTATTCCGTGTGGAGGCCCAGATGGCCTGATTTTGATCGACGAGGATCTGTGGAGCCGTGCTTCCGACGTCCGTGGAGATGACGGCGGGTGTGACGGCTGTGAGTGTGGTGGCAGCCGCAGCGATCTTGTAGACGGAAGGCGTGGCCCCAAGGGTGGAGAAGAAGACATTGCCAGAGCCGTCGGCAGCGACAGCGAAGGGAGCTGCCGGGGTTGGGAACTGCAGGGTCGGATTGCTTCCGGTGGGATCGTAACGGTAGAGGATGTTGTGCTCGCGGTCCCCTGCCCAGATGTTTCCAGCGCTGTCGATGGTGCCGCCCAGCGATGCGCCCCCGATTGCAACGCAGGCCACGGGTGCGCCGATGGAGCTGATCTCGGAGAGGGAGCTTCCACCGGCCTGGTTATTGGCGATCCAAATGTTGCCGTTGCCATCGACGTTGAGGTCGTACGGATTTGAGAGGAGCGAGAGGTTCGTGCCGCAGGTGCCGGTGGCGGAGTACTTTATGCCGATGCTCCAATCGGAGGGGAAGGCGGTCAGCGTTGGTTGGTAAGGAGCACCGGTTGCGGGGGACAGGTTATACAAGGCCATCAGGTTCGCGGGCGAGGTATCGGTTGGATTCGTGAACATGTAATAGGCTGCCTGGAGCACATCGGTGGGCGCGCTGAAGGTGGCGTTTGGTGTGCTGGTCGTGGAGGGACTTGCCGGGGGGAGCGCGTTGGCGAACAAGATGTCACACGCGTTCGCGGTGCCCGAACTGCCGGCCGGGCCGGTGGGGGTGTTGACGCAGGCGGAAAGGATGTTCGCGACCTGGTTTACCTTGGCCTGCTCCGGCGTGGCGGTGACGGTTACGCCGGCGGCACCGCCGGTGATGGCCGCGGAGGCGATCGTCTGACCGGTGGACAGGTTGACCATGTTGGAGACGAGCCTGAAGGAGTTCGCGAGACCGTCATAGGCCACGTTGATCCCGTCGGAACCGATGTTGCCGGTCGTGACGTTCATGTACTGGTGTACCGCAGCGACCGTGGCGGCGGTGACGGCCTCGCTCATCGAGACGAAGCTGGACGCACTGAGACTGGCGCACAGCCCGTAAGGAGCGATAAAGACCGAGGCCGAATTGTTGGTTGCGTTGTGTGTATTGAGGGTGTTTCCACCTCGAGCGACGACATAGACCAAGGGGCTTCCAGGATGGCTCGGACAGGAGAAGGAGGAGGTCGTCCCCGAGTTAGGCAGGCCGTCCGCTACCCGGGTGAAGGAGAAGCTGCCGGCTCCGTCGTCAGCGGTGGTGGTGGTAGCCACGAGCGTGGCGGAGGCGGCGAGGCCGTTCTGACCAGCGAAATACAGGTTTACGGTCGCACCTGCGACAGGCTGATTGCCTCCATGAACACGACCCGCAATCTTGCCGGTGGTCGTGACGAGATCGGCGCCGCTGGGGGCCGTGTTGACGTAGTTGGAGCAACCCGAAGCCAAGATGGCAGTCGATGCGAGGGAATAGATGAGCCGGCGGCTAGATCGTTGGGTGACGGCAGAATGAGACGCAGCCATTTGTTGCCTCCAAAAACTTGCAGATGGGTCCCCCTTGGATGGATCGGGGGAGGGTGAGGAACTTCTACGAGCGACCGTTCTGAAACCTGCGACGAGCGACTGAAACGGCAGCCGATTCTTTAGCGCCGCTTCACCAAGGAGAGCATATGGTGAAAAAAGAGCTTTGCGGGAAAATTTTACCCACGCTAGCGAAGTTTTCGATAGGGTGGTCAGGTGGGCTTATCAGTAGTACAGTCAGGCCACTTACGGAGTAAGAGATCGCGCTTCTGGACCGGTCACCGGTCCGGCACAAAGATTAGCTTCTAAAACGCTTGGAAGAAGACACGGAGAACGTGAATGCGTACACAGCTGTTTCAGATGGCAACGGGAGTCACGCTGTCAACGGTGCTGTTGCTCGGTGGATGCAAGTCCTCACCGGCGCCGGTTGCGCCGACTCAGGCTCCCGCCGAGGGTGCTTCCACCACGAACGGGGTTGCTGCACCGGGGGCGCAACCGGCGCCGGGCACGGCGTCCACTCCCGCGGCCGGTAGCCCGGCTCAGGGGCCCGGGGTTGCTCCGAGCGGGGTAGTCGGGGCGCCGCCTCGCGTATCCGAGCCGGAGTCTGCCGTGGCTCGGGTTGCGCCGCCGCCGCGTGTTCGAGTCGCTCCTGCTGGGAGCCGGGTGGCCGTGACCGTAACGGAGACCCTGAAGGCCTCGACCAGCAACGTTGGCGATGGCTTCACCGGGGTGTTGGCGGAGCCTTTGGTCTCTAAGGGGGGTGGCACGGTGTTTGAGCGGGGGACGCGTGTCGCTGGGACGGTGGTTGCGTCCAAGGGGCGCGGGCGGTTCAAGGGGGCGGGGGCGCTTGGGATCCAGCTGACGTCCATCGGCGGAGTGCGGGTTTCGAGCAGCGAGTACGAGAAGAGCAGAGAAGGGCAGGGGGAAGCGGACGGGGGCGTTCGTTGGCGGGGGCGGCGGGCTGGGCGCCATCATCGGCGGGATCGCTGGCGGGGGCAAGGGTGCGCTGATTGGCGGACTGGCGGGAGCGGGAGCTGGAGCGGCGGGCGCGGCTTACACGGGCAACCACGATGTCGTCATTCCGTCGGAGTCGCTGGTCACCTTCCAGCTGACGAGCTCTGTGTCGCGGTAGTTGGAGGTAGCAGACGGGGGCTCACGTAGACTCAAGGGCGTGCCGCTTACTGCTACCTTTCTTCTGTCCGCGACCGATGTCGCTCACTTCCCTGACGTTGCGAAGACGCAGGGGGCGCCGGAGATTGCGTTTCTGGGCCGATCGAATGTGGGCAAGTCTTCGCTGATCAATTCGCTGCTGGGGTCGCACCAGGCGCATACGTCGTCGACGCCGGGGCGGACGCGGGCGATCAACTTCTTTACGCTGCACGAGGTTTCGGGGTCGAAGCGGAAGCTGAAGCCGTCGCTGATCTTTGCCGATCTGCCGGGGTATGGGTACGCGAAGATCTCGAAGAGCATCTCGGCGGAGTGGCCGAAGTTTATTGAGCCTTACCTGGCGGACCGGGAGGCGCTGGCGCTTGTGCGTCTGCCTGGTGGATACGAACATCCCGCCGCAGCCAAATGACACGCAGCTGATTACGTATTTGAAGCAGACGCAGCGGCCGTTCCTGGTGGTGGGGACGAAGGCGGACCGGGTGTCGAAGAACCTGCTGGGCAAGTCGCTGGCGGCTTTGCGGGCGGCGCACGAGGTGGAGGAGGTCCTGCCGGTTTCGGCGAAGACGTCGGACGGGATGAAGGCGCTGTGGGCGCGGCTGCTGGCGGTGGTGGAGTAGGGTACCCCTCCCCCCCGTACTTTGGTCTGAAAGTACTTCCAGAATGGCGACTTAGCCAGGGGGTACTACCGACGTGACGAGTTGAGGTGGGCGTTTTCTCGCCCGTTGTTGGATGCCACCCCAAGTCCAGTTTACCGGCGCCGGGCACCTCTTTGCGCCACGGGCATGTGCCCTGCTATGAGGGCGTTGCGGGTATATGGGGGTTTACAGGCTGGGAGCGCTTGCGATTTCGCCGGGACTGGTGAGCCGCTTCTCTTCCTCCGTGAGCCAGGACCAGAGGGTAGGGCTGTTTCGGGCGGAGCGCTGGTAGATGGAGAGGTGGCGGAGCCAGGCTGAGCGGACCGGGTCCCCGGGCTGGGGGACCTCCCCGGGAGAGTTGGCCGCCGATGTTCCGGTTTGCGGCCGGAGGACTGCGGTGGGGGACCAGTTCCGGTCGCGGAGCCATCCGGAGAGGAGGGGTGAGGGGGTGGGGGGATTGGACCACCGGAGGCGGATGACCTCGTCGCCGAGCGGGGGTTCGGAAGGCGGGGAGGGGTCCGGGCGGGATAGGATGAGGCGCGGGGCGAGGCCGCGCTCGGCGGCTTCGGCGGTGACCCGGTCGGGGTCGGCGACGAGGGCGACGGCGAGGGGACGGCCTTTGCGGATCTCGTTTTTGAGGGTACGGAGCGCCTCGTCGAGGGAGTTGACGACGAAGTCGAAGGCGCGGTCGCGGCTGTGGCTGCGCACGGAATCGGCGTCGGCGTCGACGACGAGCGAGGCCGCGCCGGCGATGCTGGCGGCCGCGGAGAGTCCGGTGAGGGCTGCGCCGGGGAAGGCGGAGTAGACGAGTTCTCCGGGCCAGCGGATGGGGCGGCAGACGAGCTCGCCGTAGAGGGTGAGGGTGTTCTTTTGGAGCTGTGGCTGTTCGGGTGGCGGGGTCAATGGACTGGAATCAGTTTACGTGCGTCCGGGAAGCGTGAAGAGACGGAGTGCTGATTCTCAGTGTGCCCCAGAGGTGTACGTGAGACGTGGATCCTGCGTGTGAGTGAGGGGACGAGGGCGGCGCGCTAATCGTCATCTGTCCGTCCGCCCAGCCTGAAAGCTTTCCCGCAAGGTCCTTCAACGCCGGCCGGATCTCCGCAATACGGGGAAGCAACGGGTACAACGGGGCTACTATGGTGGACGGCAGAGTAGCTCCACGGGTCGAGGTTGGCAGCGCGGAGCTGGAGTTGCGTGGTTCGTGTCAAAAAGGTCCGGCCTGCTACGTACGGCATATCCGCGCTGAGCGGTGGTTTCGAAGGAGCTCTGCCGAGGTGCTTGGGCACGGACGTACCCTCAAGTGGGGCAGGCCTGATGGTAGCGACTTTCGCGGGAGGCTCGTCTGGTGATTATTCAACCGATGCTGGCGCTCGGCGTGATGGCGTCGACAGCTGCTACGGATGCCGTCTACGTGCTGTTCAGCGCCGCCGTTCAATCGCGTCTGCGCGTGAGGGCGGCCACCTGGAGCAGCCTGTGGTATCTCCTGTCGGCATTTGCGGTGATCAGCTATACGCGGAACTGGGTCTATGTCGGCTTCGCCGCGTAGGGTCGTGGGTGGGTGCGTTTGCTTCGGTGACGTGGCTGACGTCTGCCGAGGATGGTTCGAAAGGGCGAGAGCGGCCGGGCACCACGCGAGTTTAGATGGTTCGCAAGGCCTCGGCATGTTGCAGCGTGAGGCTTTCGTCGAGGTCTTTTTGTCTGGGGCGTAAAGACGGTCTACCGGTACTAATCTGGTTGCCGTCTGAATCGTCCGTTTCAGGAGTAACAAGAAGACGGCGGGCACCTAGTTGGGTAAAGATGTAAGGCCGAAGTACCGTTTTGCTACCTGCAGAAGGTCGGTATCCGTCATGACGCCATACTCAACGTGTGGCTTTTTCCGGGCGCAACGAAGTAGTAGCCCACGCCGCTCGTCGGCTGGAAGGTCCGCGTCTTCACCCCAATGTGGACCCGAAAGGAACTTGAATACAGCTCCTTAAATCGAATTCCGGCCCTGGTTAGTGGTTTCTCTACGCGGGCATCATAAAGCTGAAAGTCGCTCAGGGATTCGTTGGCGTCGGTATCCACGGACTGAGTCCTTCGACTGGCGAGGATAAAACGCTATGACGGTTGCTTGCTGAGCATCGACCAGTGGGAGTACCGCTGATACCTTCTGCCCCCATCCGGGGTCGACCATTCCGACAATCAAACCGGCGAACGCAAGCAGCTGAAGGCGTCTCATCCTGCGATGTTCGCACGAATAATAATCCAGAACGCCTGTAACCGCGCTGCCCACGACAACTCCGGTTGTCGTGGGGAACGCTTGGACGACGTCAATCCTGACAGAGGGGCTTATTTTTACTAAATGACACGAGGTGAAGAAGCAGATCCTCCGCCCTTCGGGGGGCTCAGGACGGAGGATGACAGGCAAGGAGAGCTGTGGCGGGGAGCTTTGCCCCGGTGGTTATTCGCCGTAGTAGTCGAGGCCGAGGTGGGTGATGAGGTCTTCGCCCATGATGTGGCGGAGGGTGTTTTTCAGCTTCATGGACTGGATGAAGAGGTCGTGCTCGGGGTAGACGCCGGGGGCGGAGTCGGGGGCTTTGAAGTAGAAGCTGAGCCACTCCTGGATGCCGAGGCCGCGCAGCGCTGGGGTGCGCGCGGCGAGGTCCATGAAGAGGCAGAGGTCGAGGGCGAGGGGGGCGGCGAGGATGGAGTCGCGGCAGAGGAAGTCGACCTTGAGCTGCATGGGGTAGCCGAGCCAGCCGAAGATGTCGATGTTGTCCCAACCCTCTTTGTTATCACCGCGTGGCGGGTAATAGTTGATGCGGACCTTGTGGTAGAGGTCCTTGTAGAGGTCGGGGTAGAGCTCGGGCTGGAGGATGATGTCGAGGACGCCGAGCTTGGACTCTTCCTTGGTCTTGAAGGACTCGGGATCGTCGAGGACTTCGCCGTCGCGGTTGCCGAGGATGTTGGTGGAGTACCAGCCGGCGACGCCGAGCATGCGGGTCTTGAAGGCGGGGGCGAGGACGGTCTTGATGAAGGTCTGGCCGGTCTTGAAGTCCTTGCCGCAGATGGGTGCGTTCATCTTGCGGGAGAGCTCGTGGAGGGCGGGGATGTCGACGGTGAGGTTGGGCGCGCCGTTGGCGAAGGGGATGCCTTCCTTGAGGGCGGCCCAGGCGTAGAGCATGGAGGGGGAGATGTCGGGGTCGTCGTCGACGAGGCCCTTTTCGAAGGCTTCGAGGGTCTGGTGGACGGCGGTCTGCTCGAGGAAGATCTCGGTCGAGCCGCACCAGATCATGACCTGGCGGTCGGTCTTGGTTTTGAACTCGGCGATGTCGTTGCGGATCTGGTTGGCGAGGTCGCACTTGTTCTTGCCGGTCTTGATTTTGGTTCCGGTGAGGCGCTTGACGTAGTGCTGGTCGAAGACGGCGGGCATGGGCTCGATGGATTCGAGGAAGGGGCGGATCTGTTCGAGCTGGTCGCGGTCGAGCACCTGGGCGGTCTTGGCGGCGTCGTAGAGATTGCCGCCGAAGATGTCCCAGCCGGTGAAGACGAGGTCGTCGAGCGGGGCGATGGGGACGAAGTCCTTGATGAGGGGGCTGCGCTCGTCGGTGCGCTTGCCGAGGCGGATGGTGCCCATCTGGGAGATGGAGCCGATGGGCTTGGCGAGGCCGCGGCGGATGGCTTCGACGCCGGCGATGAGGGTGGTGGCGACGGCTCCCATGCCGGGGATCATGATGCCGAGTTTTCCTGTGGCGGGCTTGATGCTCGGCCGCGCTGGGGGTGGTGGCGGCTTCGGGTGTGGACATGGTTCTGGGAGTACCCTTCTGTGGTGCGAGTTCCGGTTGTGGGCGGACATCTTGATTCTAGTATGTTGCGGAAGCATCCACGTCAGATGGGTCCGTAACGCTGACCATAAAAGAGAGGTCGTGCGCGCAAGCAGAACGAAGAGTAAAACAGCAGCAGGAGGCGTCACGACAGCAACGAGGGTCATCGTTCTCCGCCGTGGAGAGAGACGGCTAAAGGGGGCCGAGCAGCTTACGCTTCGCTGTAACAAACTCCTCCCGGGAGAGAAGCCCTCGTTCATGCAGCGTCGCAAGCTGCTCCAGGTCTGAAGCCACGCTACGTGGTTGAGGATAGGTGGATACGTCCTCGTGGGTCCTTGGCACAATGGCTTTCGCGGGCTCATGCGGCGGAGTCGGCGGTACGATGGGGATGCCACGCGCACTTTAAGCGGATGTAGCACAACGTAGACAGGACGATTGCGGAGCCGAAGGCGATGTATAGCACGTTAGAACTCCTTATGACGCTCGCCGTCGACTGTAGATGATCTGGTTATCGTAGTGCGAGCCGTGAAGTTGATTGCTGAGCGGGCCCAGCATACAGTTTCCGGCGAAAAGTGCGAGCGATGATCCAGGCTGCGCGCAGCGGAGCGTACGGCAACGGCAAGCGACAAGATTAGGCCGGAGAGAGGGATGAGGAACGAATTCTCGGCGGACGAGATCATCGATGGATGAGCGCATGGAGCTGAGCGCGTACGCAGAGCAAGAAGCAAAGGCTGCACGTCCAGGCTCCAGACCGCTGGTGTGAGATGGTGGGGCCATGCGCACGATGTGCGAAGGCGCTGACTGCGGCTTGCTTCATTTTGCCGGACTCGACGCTCCTGCTGAGAAAGGCGACGAGCACCGAAGCTGCAGCAATGACTAAGCGCTGCCAAATTGTGTCAGTTCATGCGGCACACCCGCAGCTTCCGAGGCAGATCGTGCTTCCGAGTGCAACGGCATGCCGGAGCGCATCGAGGGAAGAGCTGACGATGGGACGTGGGATCCGAGAAGCGGGTGCTAGGCGGGTTCGGTGCGGATGCGGTTCTTCCAGTGGGAGGCGACGAACAGACGATGGCGATGGCGAGGACGGCTTCGACGCCGAGGTGGAAGCGGTGGAAGATCTGCTTTGAAGCGGGGGTCGGTGTTCCAGGTGGCGCCGAGCCTCATGCCGACGTAGGCGAGGGCGTAGCACCAGGGCCAGGAGCCGATGAAGGTGTAGATGTGGAACCGGACTGGTTCATGCGGGCGACGCCGGCGGGGAAGGCGATGAAGGTGCGGACGATGGGGAGCATGCGGCCGATGAGGACGGTGATGGAGCCGAAGCGGAGGAAGAAGCGGTCGACGAGGTCGAGGTCGTGGCGGCTGAGCAGGAGGTAGCAGCCGTAGCGCTCGACCATGGGGCGTCCGCCGCGGGCGCCGACCCAGTAGGCGGGGATGGAGCCGAGGTTGCGACGCGAGGGAGGCGACTGTCGCGAGGAGGATGAGCTGGGTCTGGGTGTGGGCGAGGGCGTAGCCGGCGAGCGGCATGATGACCTCGGACGGGAGGGGGATGCAGGCGGACTGGATGGCCATGAGGAGGGCGACGCTGGCGTATCCGCCGCTGGCGATGAGGCCGACGAGGAGGGCTATGAGTTTTTCTGACATGAGCTTTCAGTATAGCGGGGTGGGTCTGGCAGGTTGGGTCTGCCGGGGGATGTGGGGTGTGTCTGGGGCCGCGCTGGGGATGTGTCGTGGGTGGGCGGGCTGGGGTTGGCTGCGTGCGGAGCTTTGCTGGATTTGGGGGTTCGGGAGACAATCTAGATATGGCAGAGACAGGGACGGCGCAGGTTGAGGTGGCGGAGATAAAGGCGGGTGGGGCGGCTTCGGCGGCGGTTGCCGGGCGGTCGGCGCGATGGGGGAACGGCCGGAGAGTGCGGGGTATGGTGCGCCTGATCCTTCGAAGCCGGCGGTGAAGCGGCAGATTGTGTGCTTCAGCTTCTACAAGGTGATGCCGGAGTGGCGGCGGCTGCCCGCGGAGGACGAAGGCGGCGCACAAGGCGGCGTTTGCGGAGGTGCTGACGCGGTGGAACAAGCCGGGGGAGTTTCTGTCGCTGACGTACTCGACGGTGGGGACGCGGGGCGATGTGGATATGTGCGTGTGGTCGATCGGGTACGGGGTGGATGAGCTGAACAAGATGCGGTGGGAGCTGATGGGGACGCCGCTGGGCGGGTACCTGACTCGCCGCATAACTTTCTGGCGATGACGAAGCGGTCGCAGTACCAGATCGATCGGCCGGACGAGAGCGAGGGCGAAGGGCGCGGGGCGATCCGGCCGGGCGGGCAGAAGTACATCTTCATCTATCCGTTCTGGAAGACGCGGCCGTGGTACCTGCTGCCGATGGACGGAGCGGAAGCGGCTGATGGATGAGCATATCCGGATGGGGCTGATGTATCCGCGGGTGAAGCTGAATACGACGTACTCGTTCGGGATCGACGACCAGGAGTTTGTGGTGGCGTTCGAGACGAACTTCCCGGAGGACTTTCTGGACCTGGTGCAGCAGCTTCGGGAGACGGAGATCAGCCTGTATACGCTTGAGGACACGCCGATCTTCAGCTGTGTGCGGGTGCCGCCGGCGGAGATGCTGGACCGGCTGGGGTAGGCGCGCCCGTGGCCACGTTGAAGAAGCAAGTGAAGGCGGTTCGGCGGGTGAAGGCTTCGCCTGAGGGAGAGGCGGCGCGGGCGATTGCGGCGACGGAGCCGGTGGCTAAGAAGAAGCGTGTAGGCAGGACGGTGAAGCCGCTGGCGCCGGAGCGGGTGGCGGCGATTCTGGATGCGTTGCGGAAGACGTATCCGGAGGTGGTGTGCGCGCTGAACCACCGGAATGCGTGGGAGCTGACGGTGGCGACGATTCTGTCGGCGCAGTGCACGGATGCGCGGGTGAACCTGGTGACGCCGACGCTGTTTGGGATGTATCCGACGCCGGCGGCGATGGCGGCGGCTTCCCTGCCGGAGCTTGAGGAGGTGATCCGGACGACGGGGTTCTTTCGGAACAAGTCGAAGTCGATCCAGGGTGCGGCGCGAGCGGTGGTGGAGCGGTTCGGCGGGCGAGGTGCCGCAGACGATGGAGGAGATGCTGCAGCTGCCGGGGGTGGCGCGGAAGACGGCGAACGTGGTGCTGGGGAGCTGGTTCGAGATTGCGGTGGGGGTGGTGGTGGATACGCATGTGCTGCGGCATCTCGCGGCGGCTGGAGCTGACGAAGGAGACGGATCCGGTGAAGGTGGAGCAGGACCTGATGAAGATGATTCCGCGGGACCAGTGGATCGACTTCTGCCACAGGATTATCCACCATGGGCGGCAGATCTGCGTGGCGCGGACGCCGCGGTGTGCGGACTGCACGCTGGAGCGGCTTGCAACTCGGGCGATAAGACGTGGAGCTCGCACTAGGGTCGCTGTTCGGTGGACTGCGGCGTGGCGGGCTGGGCTGCGGACGGGGTGGCTGGGGGCTGGGGAGTTGCTTTTTGCAGAGATCGCACTGGTTTGGCGGTGGTGGGTCTGCGGAGCTGGGGGCGGGGGATGATCTCCCGAGTGGACGTGACCGACGTGTTGTCCGGGGCCTGGTTCCCTGTTGACGCGCGGCAGCCTGTTCTTTAGGTTGGTCGGCGTGAGTGTTCTCCGGGCCTTTGCCTCGCTTTGTGTTTCGGTTGCGTTGATGGGCTGTGGTGGGGTGATGCCAACGCCGTGCACGTCCACGACGGCTATTACGCCGGCTTCGGCGACCCTGAGCCATGGTGCGGGGGCGACGGGAGGCTCGGTCCAGTTCAGGGTGGTGACGACCTACACCGGAGATCATTGTGCGGTGCCAGCGGTGGCGATCGGGTACCAGTGGTCTATCTCGGATGCGGCGGATGCGAGCATTGTTTCGGACCCGACGAATGTTGCGAATGGGACGGCGACGTGCCATGCGGCGGCTGCGAGTCCGATCGTGGTGACGGCGGTTCCGGCGGTTGCGCCACCGGCGACGCTGGTCTGCCGATAGAGGTCCGTGGGCACCTCCTCCTTACCCCGGGGAGAGATGGAGGTGGTAGGCGAGGGCCTGGACGAGAGAGGGGATGTCGGGGGTGGCGGCTTGGATGTGGGGCGGGTAGCCGAGGTCGCGGAGGGTCTGGGAGGTGATGGGGCCTATGGAGGCGCGGAGGATGGTGTGGCCCTCGGGGTGGCCGGAGGAAGGGGCGGCAGGGAGGGTGAGGTTGGCGGCGTCGAGGAGGGCGAGGAGGTTGCTGGCGGTTGAGGAGCTGGTGAAGGTGATGGCGTCGGGCCAGGTGGCGGGATCGGCGAAGAGGGACTGGAGGAGGGGGATGGATTCGGCGGGGATGACGTTGCGGTAGGCAGGGGCGATGAGGAGATGGGCGCCGGCGGCGCGGAGGGTGTCGGGGAGGGTGTCTCGGGCGGTTTCGGCGCGGACCAGGAGCATGCGGGTCTGGCCTGGGGTGATGTGGGGGAGGAGGGACTGGGCGAGGGACTCGGCTACGGCGTGCGGGGGGAGGAGATTGGGGGGTCGGCCGATGGCGTTGAGGGCATGTGCGGTGGCGGGGCCGATGGCGGCGATGCGGAGGAGGCGGCTGGTGCTCAGGGGTGGATCGGCGAGCGCGTTCGGGTCGGGCTGGAGGGGCGGGGCGGTCGGCTGGCCGGAGAGTTCGAGGCGTTGCGCGAAGCTCTCGACGGCGTTGACGCTGGTGAACAGGAGCCAGTGAAAGGTGTGGAGCTGGGCGATCGCGGCGTCGAGGGCGGCGTAGCTTGCGGGTGGGGCGATGCTGATGGTGGGGACGAGGATGGGATCGGCGCCGAGTGCCTGGAGCTCGGAGGCGAGGGTGGAGGCCTGGAGGCGCGAGCGGGTGACGAGGATGCGTGGTCGGCGGGGGCTCGGCATGTGGGTGGATTGTAGGGGACGGCGGGCCTGGACCGGAAGCTGGCGGCCGGGGCGGGACGGGCATGTGGTGCTTTGAGTCTAGAAGGCCTCCCGGTGAGAGTCCTGGCACACTTAGGTGAGGAAAATCAGCTTCGGTAACCGGTTACCTTTCTTTCCGAAGTATGCTGATGATCTATGACGACTGCGAAGCAACCGCACCGTATCCAAACGGGAATTCCAGGGCTGGACGACATACTTCAGGGCGGCATACCGAGCGGGCAGATGTACCTGATCGAGGGGGATCCTGGGACGGGGAAGACGACGCTGGCGATGCAGTTCATGCTGGAGGGTTCGTCGCAGGGTGGGCGGTCGCTGTATGTGACGCTGTCGGAGCCTGTTTCGGAGTTGAAGGCGTCGGCGGAGTCGCATGGCTGGTCGCTTGACTCGATCGAGGTGGTGGAGTTTGTTCCGGACGAGGCGACGCTGGCACCAGACGGGCAGTACACGGTGTTTCATCCGAGCGAGCTGGAGCTGGCGACAACGATTCAAAGGCTGATCGCCGAGATCGATCGTGTGAAGCCGGAACGGCTGGTGATCGACTCGCTTTCGGAGCTGCGGCTGCTGGCGTCGGACTCGATCCGGTACCGGCGGCAACTGCTGGCGTTGAAGCACTACTTCAGCGGGCGGCAGACGACGGTGCTGCTGCTGGACGACCGGACGACGGACCGGACGGATCTGCAGCTGCAGAGTATCGCTCACGGGGTGATCCGGATGGAGAAGCTTCCGCGGAGCTACGGGGTTACGCGGCGACGGATCGAGGTGATCAAGATGCGGGGGTCGGCGTTTCGTGAGGGGTATCACGATTACACGCTGCGGGAGGGAGGCGTGGTGGTGTATCCGCGGCTCGTTGCCGGCGAGCATGACAGCTGGTACGTGGGACAGGATGTGAAGAGCGGCGTGGCGGAGCTGGATTCGATCCTGGGCGGAGGTCTGCCGCGGGGATCGAGCACGCTGGTCGTGGGACCGACGGGGGTCGGGAAGTCAACGGTGTGCATGCAGTATGCGGTGGCGGCGGCGGCGCGAGGCGACCGGGCGATCATCTATATGTTTGACGAGGTGTTGCGGACGGCACAGGAACGGGCATCGATGATGGGGATGGACGTCGAGGGGCAGATGAAGCGGGGGATGCTGGCGATGACGCAGGTAGATCCGGCGGAGCTGTCGCCGGGGGAATTTACCTGGCAGATCCGGCGGGATGTGGAGGAGCGGGACACGCGTGTGGTGGTGATCGACAGCCTGAACGGATTTTTGTACTCGATGCAGGGGGAGTTGGACCTGATTTTGCACATGCACGAGCTGCTGGCGTTTCTTAGCCAGAAGGGGGTGGTGACGTTGCTGGTGATGACGCAGCACGGGCTGGTGGGGACGATGAGCTCCGATGTGGACGTAAGCTACTTGACGGATTCGGTGCTGCTGATGCGGTACTTCGAGGCGGAAGGGGAGATACGGCAGACGATCTCGGTGCTGAAGAAACGATTGGGCAACCACGAGCGGACGCTGCGCGAGTTTTCATTTGGGCCGGGTGGCATCCGGGTTGGAGAGCCGTTGCGGCAGTTTCGCGGAGTGTTGACGGGGGTGCCGGAGCTGCGGAGCGCATCGGAGATGGAAACGAGGCCGGGTTTGGGATTGGGCGGAGACGATGGCCTTGGATGATCTGACAGTGCTGGTGGTGGCACCCACAGGAAGGGACGCGACGCTGCTGCGGAGCGAGCTCGAACGAGTGGGGATCGCGGCGAGCTTACCGAACGGGATCGCGGAGCTGGTAGGGGCGGCGCGCGCGGGGCGGTGCGGGTGCCTGCTGGTCGCGGAGGAGGCGTTGTCGCGCGAGGCGATCGCGTCGCTGGCGGAGCTGCTGCACCAGCAGCCTTCGTGGTCGGACCTGCCGGTGCTGGTGCTGACGTCGAGCGGGCGAGAGACGCCGACGAGCCAGAGTTTCGAGCATGCATGGATTCCGCTGGTGAATGTGACCCTGCTGGAGCGGCCAATCCGGCAGAAGACGCTGCTGAGCGCGGTGCGATCGGCACTGCGGGCGCGGCAGCGGCAGTACGAGGTAAGAGAGAGTCTGCTTGAGACGGACAGGGCGTTGACGGCGTTGCAGGCGAGCGAGGAGCAGAGCCGGTTGATTCTGCAGAGTACGCGTGACTGCATCAAGCTGCTGGACCTGGACGGGAAGATGATTTCGATGAACAAGGAGGGCCAGGAGCGGCTGGGGATCCTGGATTTCGAGCTTTACCGGGGCCGGTGCTGGGTGGATATGTGGTCTGGCGCGGGGCGGGAGGAGGCGGATCGCGCGATGAGGGCGGCGAAGGCTTCGGGTGAGGGACGATTTGAAGGGGAGATGCAGACGCCGAAGGGCGAGACGACGTGGTGGGATGTTTCGCTGACGCCGGTGATGGACCGGGAACAACGGATGACGCATCTGCTGGCGGTGTCGCGTGAGATTACGACGCGCAAGAAGGCGGAGCAGGCGCTGATCCAGAGTGAGAAGCTGGCCGCGGTGGGGAGGCTGGCGGCGTCGATCTCCCACGAGATCAACAACCCGTTGGAGGCGGTGACGAACCTTCTGTACCTGACGGGGATGCGGCCGGATCTGCCGGACGAGGCGAAGGCGTACGTGGAGCTGGCGGAGTCGGAGCTGGCGCGGGTATCGCAGATCGTGGGGCAGACGCTGCGGTTTCACCGGCAGTCGACGAGGCCGCGGACGATGCGTCCGGAGGAGTTGCTGGAGCCGGTATTGGCGCTCTACCAGGGTCGGCTGCTGAACGCCGGGGTGGGGGTGGAGCGGAAGTACCGGGACGGGGCGAACCTGACCTGCTACGAGGGGGACATGCGGCAGGTGCTGAATAACCTGGTCGGCAATGCGATTGACGCGATGCGGAGCGGGGGACGTCTGCTGATCCGCGCGCAAAAGGCGACGGACTGGAGGACGGGCCGGGTGGGCGAGCGGATCACGGTGGCGGACACGGGATGCGGGATGGATGCGGAGACGAGCAAGCGGGTGTTTGAGGCTTTTTACACAACGAAGGGCCTTCATGGGACGGGTTTGGGCCTTTGGATCTCGCAGGGAATCGTGCAGAAGCACGAGGGGGTTCTGCTGCTGCGGAGCCGGGCGCAGGAGCGGGGCGGGGGCACGGTGTTCAGTGTATTTCTGCCGGCGGAGATCAGCGTGCGGGTGGAGCCGGGGATGGGGGCGGCTTTGCCCCTGGCGGTGGCTTAAGCCCGGCATTGGAACGGGTCTGGGCTTTGGTTTCCTGCATCCTAGGGTGCTGAGGTGCGGGGGATGCGAAAGAGTGTGACGAGCGGTGCGGGGTTGAGTGGGGATGGGGGCGCGTTGGCGACGGAGGTATGGCTCGATCTTGAGAAGATCGCGCGGGTGGAGGTGAGCTCAGAGGATGAACTTTTTCCGGTGGAGCATGCGCTGGTGCAGCGCGTTTCGACGGGATGGCGGGCGAGTGTCCCGGGTCCGCAGGTGATCCGGCTGCTGTTTGACGAGGCGGTCGCGGTTCGGAGGATCCAGGTGCACGTGGTGGAGCGTGCGGCCGAGCGGTCGCAGGAGTTTGCGATCTTTGCCGGGCATGGGGTGGGGGAGATGCGGGAGGTGGTGCGGCAGCAGTTCACGTTTTCGCCGGGTGGATCGACGGAGGAGGTGGAGGACTACCGGGTTTCGCTTGAGGGGGTGCGGGTGTTGGAGCTGCGGATCGATCCGGACCGGGTGCATGATGCCGGGCGGAGCGTGAACTATGCGACGTTGGTGGCTTTGCGGGTGGGTTAGATGATGGGCGGGTGCTGGTGCTGGTTGGGGTGATTTCGGATACACACGGGCTGCTGCGGCCGGAGGCGCTCCTTGCGCTGGCGGGGGCGGAGCATATTCTGCATGCGGGCGATGTTGGGGATGTTGCGATCCTGCGGCGGCTGGAGGAGATTGCGCCGGTGACGGCGATCCGGGGGAATGTGGATGTGCGTGGGGAGTGTGCGGCGTTGCCGGCGACGGAGGCGGTGGAGCTTGGCGGGCGGCTGTTCTACCTGGTGCACTCGGTGCGGGATCTGGACTTGGACCCGGTTGCAGCGGAGGTGAGTGTGGTGGTGAGTGGACACTCGCACCGGGCGGGGGTGACCTGGAAGGATGGGGTGATGTATCTGAACCCGGGGAGTGCGGGGCCTCGGCGGTTCTCGCTGCCGGTGACGGTGGCGCTGGTGACGGTTTTGGAGGTGGGGGTTGGGGCGGTGATTGAGGAGCTGTTGTAACGGATTCAGGCAAGGGCGGTGAACACGAGAGTGTTGGAGGAGGTTCGCGGAGTAATACTTGCAGGACGTGGGGTGGGGGGACGAGACGCGGCGGGTCGGGAGCAGTTCCGTTCCTTTGAGTTCGGGGTAGCACGGGCGGATGCGGGGGTTCTTCCGCTTCGCTCAGAATGACAGCCACAACAGCTTAGGGTGTCTATCTGGGGTCGAAGGTTACGGTGTTCAGGATGTTTTCCAGGCGGTGGCGGACGGATTCGAGCTGTTGGGGAGTCAGGTCGCGGGAGCCGGAGACCTCGCCTCCGCAGAAGGTGTTGATGACGAGGTCGAAGCGGAGGCAGGTGGAGCCGCGGAGGGCGGTGTAGACCTCGTCTCGCTCCTCGATGCAGACTTCGCCGTGCTCGTTGTAGCCGTGCTTGAAGGTCTGGTTGCCAATCTGGGCGGTGGTGACGGGGTGTGAGGCGGGTGCCGTCGCCTGGTTGGAACAGCTGAGCGCGGTGGAGTGCGGGGTGGTGCTGGAATAGAAGAGCGCCCCGGCAAAGGTGGAGTAGGGGAAGGGGTTGAAGGCGAGCTGGGCGACGGAGAGGAAGTGGGTGTTGGGGAGGGAGGAGCGGGCGTCGAGGGCGAAGGTGCTGAGTTCGCCGTCGCGGCGGGCGGCGTTCCAGCCGACGGGGAGGTCGAAGGAGAAGCCGGGGGTGAGGAGGTGGACGTGCTGCGCGGGTGGGGCGGTGGGCTCGTCGACGATGGAGGGGTTGTGGGCGAAGGGGTTTCGCAGAAGCTGCTGCGCCGGCGCGGATGCGGCGAGGGCTGCCATGAGGAGGATAGGGAGGAGCTTGGGCATGGCTTCGCTCTGCTGATGATAGTAGCGTCGGAGTGGTCCTGGCTTTACCCCCTATGGGGGATGTCGCGAGTGGGTGGAGTGATGGCGATCGGTAGCCACGGCCGATCGGCGAGGACGACGGAGCTCGCGATCTGACGCTCGGGGACGGTCCAGTAGGTGCGGAGAAGACGGTCGGTGGTGGCGGTGTCGACGAGGTGGAAGCCGTGCCGTTGGTAGAAGTGGATGGCCCAGGTGGCGGTGGCCCAGGTGCCGATGAGGATGGGTCGATCGGTGGAGGCGCGGAGGTGATGGAGCAGTCCGGTGCCGAGGCCCTGCTTCTGGCTGCCAGTGAGGACGTACGCGTGACGGATAAGAGTGACGTCGAGGATGTGCTGAATGCCCATGACGGCGCGGAGGTTGCCGAGCTCTTCGTCGCCCCAGAACTGGACGCCGGCGTCGATGTCCCGTTGGAGGTGGTCGGGCGACATGTAGGGGTCGGAGAGGCAGTCGGGCGGGATGACGCCGCGATAGCTCTCGGCGCCGTCGTTGATGATGGTCCAGATCTGGGCGAAGTCGATGGGGGTGCAGGGACGGATCATGTGGGTTCCGAGGGTGTGGCTTTGCGGTGTCGCCCTGGTGCAAGCGGTGTGAAAAGCGTTTGCGAAGGTGGCGACCGTGGAGGCCGGTGGCGTAGGGCGGGTCAGGTGCGGCGAATGCGGGGGTTGGCGACGGTGTAGGCGATGTCGGTGAGGAGGTTGACGAGGACGTAGGTGAGGCCTACGGCGAGGAGGCATCCCTGGACGAGGGCGTAGTCGCGGTTGGAGATGGCGGAGAGGGTGAGGCGGCCGATGCCGGGCCAGGAGAAGATGGTCTCGGTGACGATGGCTCCGGCGAGGAGGGAGCCGAACTGGAGGCCGAGGACGGTGAGGATGGGGATGAGGGCGTTGGGGAGGGCGTGGCGGTAGAGGACGCGGCGCTCGGTGAGGCCTTTGGCGCGGGCGGTGCGGATGTAGTCCTGGCCGAGCTCTTCGAGCATGGAGGTGCGGACCATGCGGGTGAGGATGGCGGCGAGCGAGAGGCCGAGGGTGACGGCGGGGAGGATGAGGTGGGCGAGGAAGTCGCCCAGATCTCCGAGGGTCCCGTGGCCGCCGGTGCCGGCGGTGGAGACGGGGAGCCAGCCGAGCTGGATGGAGAAGAGGAGGATGAGGATGGGGCCGAGGGCGAAGTTGGGGAAGGAGAGGCCGACGAGCGAGAGGACGCCGAGGGTGCGGTCCTGCCAGCGGCTGCGGTGGATGGCGGAGGCGATGCCGGCGGGGAGCGAGATGGCGATGCCGATGAGGAGCGCGGCGGCGGTGAGGGCGAGGGTGTAGGGGTAGCGCTGGAGGATGAGGTGGAGGACGGAGTCGTGGAGGCGGAGGGACTGGCCGAGGTCGGCGTGGAGGAGGCCGCGGCCGTAGTGGAGGTACTGCTGCGCGAGTGGGGCGTCGAGGCCGTAGCTGTGGCGGAGGGCGTCGATGTCGGAGGCGGTGGCGCCTTCGCCGAGCATCTGGACGATGGGGTCTCCGGGGACGAGGTGGATGAGGAGGAAGACGACGGAGACGACGACCCAGAGGACGGGGAGGGTGATGAGGGTGCGGCGGAGGGCTTTGAGGGCGGGGCTCACTGGAGTCGGTTATACGAGGCTAGCAGGACGGGCGGAGCAGGCTGAAGGGCTAGTCCCACGAAGGCGCAGCATCGAGCAGACCGGCGTATCGCTTGTGGGTGTGAACATGGGGACTGCTGTCGTCGCCGGTTCTCTCAGGATTGTTGGCGA
Organism: uncultured Acidobacteriaceae bacterium; assembly: GCA_963752655.1. Classification (GTDB taxonomy): domain Bacteria; phylum Acidobacteriota; class Terriglobia; order Terriglobales; family Acidobacteriaceae; genus Edaphobacter. The sequence goes on along the minus strand of CAVVZK010000008.1, from coordinate 140,880 downwards.
TGTATGCGAGTTGATTTCGGAAATCTTCCCCGTCGCGGATTCGATGGTCGTGGTAGCCCGCTTGCCACACCTCTCCGGGTCTTTCAGCACGAACAGCGAATGAGTAGCCTCCTTTTATGAGTTGGACACATCGGCTCGTACTTTGATCCTGTGCGGGCGTGATCAAGGTATGGATATGGTCCGGCATAACGACAAAGCCATGCAGATGAAATCGCCCTTGACCTCTGTAACGAAGAAGCGTTTCGATGAGCAGATCGGCATTTGCCAAGCGTTGGAAATGTCGATGCCGCCGATGTGTGCAAACGGTCAAGGAGTATGTGTTCTGCGTCCGCCGAAGTGTTGCCACGCGGAAGAGCATACCGCAGGGGCTAAAGCCCGTCCCTTCCCCCATCGTGTGAGACCCGAGGCTGAAGCCTCGGGCTACCTTCGGCTGACGCAGGGGCGCGCTTGGTTTGGGAGTGGTTAGACGGGGGCTTCCCTGCCCTGTTCGGCTTCGGGGGTGGAGAGGTCGAGGGGGGCTCCGGTGGTGCTTTCTACGCGGACGCGGGCGATGCGGTTGCCCTGCATCTGGGCGATGATGTAGCGGCGGCCGCCGTCTTCGATGGTTTCGCCGGGTGTGGGGATGTGGCCGAGTTCGGTGAGGAGGAAGCCGGCGAGGGTTTCGACGCCGGCCTCGCGGGGGAAGTTCCAGCGGAGCTGGGTGGTGAGGTCGCGGAGGGAGGTTGTGCCGTCGAGGGTCATGACGCCGGCGGGACTGGAGAGGGGCATCTGCGGGGCGGTGTCGAACTCGTCGTGGAGCTCGCCGACGATCTGCTCGAGGGCGTCCTCGGCGGTGACGATGCCGACGGTGGAGCCGAACTCGTCGACGACGATGGCGATGAGCTGGCGGCGCTCCTGGAAGTCCTGGAGGAGTTCGACGGCGAGCTTGGTTTCGGGGACGACGAGGGCGGGGCGCATGACCTGGCGGAGGGTGAGGCCGCTGGCTCCGGCACCACCGAGCGAGAGCGATGCGGAGCGGAAGTGCATGAGGCGGGAGATGTCTTTGGAGTAGACGATGCCGATGATGTGGTCGTTGCCGGAGTTGGAGTTGGCGTGCGGGCTGCCGGCGGGGTCGTAGACGGGGACGCGGGAGTGCTGCTCGTCGATGATGCGGGCGCTGGCGAGCTCGACGGGCATGTCGGCGGGGAGCGAGAAGATCTTTCCGCGGGGCGTCATGATCTCGCGGACGGTGACGTGGTTGAGCTCGATGGCGCGGTGGATGATCTCCTCCTGGAAGGCGGGGAGGAGGCCCATGCGGCGGGTGGCGGTGGCGATGAGTTTGAGCTCTTCGGGGGAGTGGACGGCGCCTTCGCCGCGGAGGGGTGCGCGAAAGAGGCGAAGGACGAGGGTGGCGGAGCCGTTCATGAGGCGGACGGCGGGGCGGGTGATGCGGATGAAGACGTCCATGGGGCCGGAGACGGCGAGGGCGATGCGTTCGGCGCGCTGGAGGGCGAGGGACTTGGGAACGAGCTCGCCGAGGAGCACCTCGAAGTAGGTGATGACGGCGAAGGCGAGGGCGATGGAGGCGGCGTGGAGGGCGCGGCTGTCGGGGTGGAGGATGCCGAGGTGAAAGGCGGCGCGGAGGAGGATCTCGGTGATGGCGGGCTCGCCGAGCCAGCCGAGGGCGAGGGCGGCGAGGGTGACGCCGAACTGGACGGCGGGGAGGAACTCGTCGATGTTGTGCTTGAGCTGGAGGGCGGTGCGAGCGCCGGGACGGCCGAGGGCGAGGAGCTGCTGGATGCGGGTTTCGCGGACGCTGACGAGGGCGAACTCGGCCGCGACGAAGAAGGCGTTGGCCAGGATGAAGAAGGCCACCATGATCGCGCGGAAGAGGATCTGCTCAAACATCTAGAGCTTGAGTTTAGCAACTCGGAGCTGGAGGCTGGGCCGGGCTGATGGCGGCGGGAGTGGCTGCTGGGAGCGGGACTCTAGGGAGCGCTGACCAGCGTCAAGCCATTGGGGACGGCGCGACAGGTGGAGTTCGCGGACGGGTGCCAGGTGGCGCCGTTGGCGTAGGTGATGGACCGGAGGTCGACGGACTGGATGCTGCCGACGCCGTCTACCCAGAGGTCCCGCTGATGGAGGCTGGAGGTGCCGTCGGCGCCGAGCTGGAAGCTGCGATCGATGTCGGGCTGCGGCTCCGTTGGGGCGACTGCGGGAAGGAGCTGGAGGTTGGGTGAGGCGGCGTGGACGACGAGATCGACGCGGGCGACGCCGAGCGTGTCGAAGGGACTGAAGGTGAGGCGGATGCGCTGGCTCGCCCTGTGACGAGGTGCCTGCCCGACGTTGACGACCTCGGTCGCCGATCTGCGCTCGACGGAAAAGCCGACGGGGCAGTTGACCCCGAGGGGCTCGATCCGGAGGAGGACGTCCGATGGGGATGGGGCGGCGAGGATGGCGGAGGGGGTGAGAAGAAGAAGACAGGCGGAAAGAGTTGGCGCTCGCATGGATGGCTCCTGTGAGAACGCGGCTAGTTTACTCCCGGTGGAGGAGTTTTCGGGGCGGAGGCCGGGGGGAGCAGTTGGCTCGCGGGTTAAACACAATGGCCCGGAGCAGGTTCGCTCCGGGCCTTTCGGGCTCTCAACCGATCCGATCAGGAGAGAGCGTTGGCAGGTCGCGCGTGCTTAGGCGACGACTACCGTGGAGAGGGTCTTTTCGATCGACTTGGCGATCGTATCCTTCGGAACGAAGCCGACGATCTGGTCGGCGACCTTTCCACCTTTGAAGAGCAGCAGCGCGGGGATTCCGCGGATGCCGTAGCGCGCAGGCGTGGCGTTGTTTGCATCCACGTCCATCTTCATTACCTTGAGCTTGCCCTGGTACTGGGTTGCGACCTCGTCCACGACGGGCGCAAGGGCACGGCAGGGACCGCACCAGGCGGCCCAGAAATCGACGAGAACGGGCTGCTCCGACTGGAGAACCTCTTTCTCGAAAGATCCATCATTTACTTCAGTTACGAACTGACCTGCCATTTGCTTCCCCCTTGCCGCTCCGCACTGACCATGAACTTCGGGCCGGCTCGCGATACCTAACTTAGATGCTAAACGAAGACGGAAGTTTCAACTGGCCGCGGATGGTGCTTTCGCGGCCCATGGACGGCTCCTGCCACCCGGGAAACGGCTCGTGCGAACACGGATTTGAGGAGAGCTGCGGAGGCGGGACGGCTCGCTGGAGTGGGGTCGTGGCGGGGGAAGGTGAGGCGGAACTGGAAACGGAGGGAAGGGGCAAAAGAAAACGCCCGGACCTCTCGAAAGAGGTCAACGGGCGGTGTAGCAGCCCTCCCCAGAACTGTCTACAGGAGGAAGAGTAGAGACAAAGTTGGATGGCGTAAAGAACTCTTAGGTAACAAGAAGGCAACCATTTGGGGAGTTACCGATGGGTCAGGAAGAAGAGCCCATGGAGAGTTCGCAGGCCGATCCTACCTGAAGGGAGAGGACTTCGGTGACGTGATTGGCGGGCTGCCGACGCGATTGCCTCGAGCATGGGTTCGAGGGGAGCTTTCGGGGTCGGCGATGAGGAGAACGGAGGGGCCGGCTCCGCTGAGGGCCACGCCGTAGATGCCGTGGTGGCCGGTGAGGGGGAGGAGGGCCGGGAGGAGGGGGCAGACGGCTGCGCGGAAGGGCTGGTGGAGGCGGTCGTGCATGGCGGCGGCGAGGAGGTCGGGGCGGGCGAGGGCGAAGGCGGCGACGAGGAGGGCGGTGGCCTGGATGTTGGCGACGGCGTCGGCCCTGGGGTAGGAGGCGGGGAGGAGGGCGCGGGCGGTTGCGGTCGAGAGGCTCCGTTTGGGAAGGGCGAGGAGGAGGCGCCAGGGGAGGTCGCGGCCGAGGGTGGCGGTGAGGGTGGTGGGCTCGGGCTCGACGGAGTGGGTGAGGACGGTGGAGGAGGCGGTCATGCCGCCGTGGAAGCAGGCGGCGACGTTGTCGGGGTGGCCTTCGCGGATGGCAGGCCTCGTCGAGGATCTGCTGGGGGACCAGAGGAGCTCGCCGAAGTGGTTGGCGAGGTAGACGCCGGCGAGGATGGCGGCGGCGGAGGAGCCGCAGCCCATGCCGAGGGGGATCTCGTTATGCGACGTTGAGGGCGAGGGTCGGGGCGGCGAGGCCCTGGTCGCCGAGGACCTCGGTGTAGGTCATGAGGATGAGGTTGTTGGCGGTGGAGCCGCAGAGGTCGGCGTTGCGGCCGGTGGCCTGGATGGACGTCTCCGGGGCAGAGCTGGGCGTCGATGGTGAGATAGAGGGAAAGGGCGAGGCCGAGGGCGTCGAAGCCGGGGCCGAGGTTGGCGGAGGTGGCTGGAAGACGGAGGCGGAGGTTCTGTGGTGGTGCTTCGGTCATGGTTGGTGCTTCGCTTTCAGGTGGGGGAGGCTCGGGCTCTTCGGTTTCGCTCAGGATGACAGGCGGCGTTGCGGGACTGGTCAGGGTGATGGCGCGAGTGCGTCAGGCGGGGACGGGGGAGGTTTGGAGGACGGCGTCGATGGTGCGGAGGACGGTATCGGTGTCGGCATCGAGGACGGTGGGGGGTTTGCGGAGGCTGGCGTGCAGGGCGAGTTCGGCGGGTGTGGCGGGTGCGAGTTCGTCGTCGCGAAGGAGGGTTCCGCGGTGGTAGTCGATGGTGTATTCGGGGTCTTTGAGGGTGTGGCCGGTGAGGATGAGGACGACGCGCTCTTCGGGGGTGATGCGGCCGTTTGCGGACGAGTTTTTTGAGGCCGGCGAGGGTGGCGGCGGAGGCGGGCTCGCAGCCGATGCCTTCGGCGCCGATCTCGGCCTTGGCGAGGGCGATCTCGTGCTCGGAGGCCTGCTCGGACCAGCCGCCGGTGGAGTGGATGGTGTCAACGGCCTTGCGGAAGGAGGCGGGATTGCCGATGCGGATGGCGGAGGCGCGGGTGTCGGCGACGACGGGGGTGACGTGGGCGCCGTTGTTTTCCTGCATGGAGCGGAAGAGGGGGTTGGCGCCTTCGGCCTGGATGACGGAGATCTTTGGGGACGCGGGCGATGAGGCCGAGCTCGCGCATCTCGCGGAAGCCCTTGCCGAGTGCGGCGCCGTTGGCGAGGTTGCCGCCGGGGACGATGACGTGCTCGGGGACCTGCCACTCGAGCTGCTCGACGAGCTCGAAGGCGGGGGTCTTCTGGCCTTCGGCGCGGTAGGGGTTGACGGAGTTGAGGAGGTAGATGGGGAGGCGGCGGATGAGCTCGTTGAGGATGCGGACGCAGCCGTCGAAGTCGGTGCGGAGCTGGAGGGTGATGGCGCCGTAGTCCATGGACTGCGAGAGCTTGCCCCAGGCGATTTTGCCTTCGGGGATGAGGACGATGGAGCGGAGGCCGGCGCGGGCGGCGTAGGCGGCCATGGCGGCGGAGGTGTTGCCGGTGGAGGCGCAGGCGACCCACTCGAAGCCGCGCTCGAGGGCGACGGAGAGGGCGGCGGTCATGCCGGTGTCTTTGAAGGAGCCGGTGGGGTTGCCGATGCCCTGGTGCTTGGCGAGGAGGAAGTCGAGGCCGAGAGCTTTGCCGCAGCGCGGGAGGTCGAAGAGCGGGGTGTTGCCTTCGCGGAGGGTGACGGGGCTCTCGGGGTTATCGAGGATGGGGAGGAGGTCGCGGAAGCGCCAGACGCCGGACTGGTCGACCGACATGGTGGAGGTGCGGCGCTCCTGCCAGAGCCAGCGGAGGGCGCTGGCGTTGGGGAGCCGGACGTCGGGCATGACGGTGCCGGGGGTGCGGGTGGAGGTCTTGCTGGCGGTCGAGGACCAGGGATAGACGACCTCGTAGAGTCCGCCGCAGATCGGGCAGCGGAAGTCCGCGGCGGCGGCGTGCGGTGCAATGCCGGCGCTGCACTCGGTGCATCTAAGCTGGTGGGATGCGACTTTCATCGGTAGGGACAGGGTATCGCATGCGTTTTGTGGGGCCAAGGTTTCGGTGGGGTTCTGGGGCGGCTTTGCTGGTTGCGGTGGCGGTTGGTGGGATGGGGACGAGGGCGGTGGCGCAGGAGAAGAAGGAGCTTCGGATCGCGGCGGCGTCGGATCTGCAGCCGGTGATGCCGGCGCTGGCGGATCTTTACCTGAAGAAGACGGGTGTGAGGCTGGTGGTGAACTTCGGATCTTCGGGGGCGCTGGCGACGCAGATCGAGAATGGTGCGCCGGTGGACCTGTTTCATGGGAGCGGATTTTACGTTCCCGGAGAGGATTGTTGCGGCGGGGCTGGCGGATACGAAGGCTCCGATGGCGTATGCGCGGGGGAGGCTGGTGGTGTGGGCGAGGAAAGACTCGCCGCTGCAGCCGTTGCGCTCGAGAGGCTGATGGACCCGCGGGTGACAGAAGGTCGCGATTGCGGATGAGCTCCATGCGCCGTTTGGGCGGGCGGCGGCGAGTGCGCTGGAGCGGTTGAAGATGATGGAGGCGTTGAGGCCGAAGCTGGTGATGGCGGAGAACGTGGCGCAGGCGGGGCAGTTTGTGGAGTCGGGAAATGCGCAGGTGGGGCTGATCTCGCTGACGCTGGCGAGCTCGGAGCACTACCGGGAGCTGGGGACGTTTGTGCTGTGCCGGACTCGCAGTATCCGGAGATCCGGCAGACGGCGGTGGTGTTGAAGAGTAGTGATCGGCGGGACGAGGCGCACGACTTTCTGGAGTGGCTGTTGTCGTCCGAGATCCAGGAGAAGCTGCCGAATGTGGGGTTGGAGGCGGTTCGGTAGGGTTGGCTAGGGCGGCGATCACGGATCGATGCGGATCGAATCGTGTATGGAGTGGATTGGGCTTAGACTGGCGGGATGGACTTTGAGGCACTCTGGCTGACGCTGCGGCTGGCTGGGGCGACGACGGCGGTGCTGCTGATCCTGGCGCTGCCACTGGCGTGGTGGATTGCGCGCGGTGAGGGCTTCGGGCGAGGTTTTGTGCAGGCGCTGGTGGCGCTGCCGCTGGTGCTTCCGCCGACGGTGCTGGGGTTTTACCTGCTGGTGTTGATGGGGCCGATGACGGGAGCGGGAAGGCTGCTGATCCGGGCTGGTCGGGCATCCGCTGGCGTTCAGCTTTGCGGGGCTGCTGGTGGGGTCGATTCTGTACAGCCTGCCGTTCGCGGTGCAGCCGCTGGTGGCGGGATTTCGCGGTGTGGATCGGGAGTATGTGGAGGCGGCGGAGGGGCTGGGCGTGCCGCCGCAGCAAGGTGTTTCTGGGCGTGGTGCTGCCGATGGCGCGGGCTTCCCTGCTGACGAGCGCGGTGCTGACGTTTACGCATACGGTGGGGGAGTTTGGGGTGGTGCTGATGCTGGGCGGGAATATCCCGGGGGCGACGCGGACGCTGTCGATCTCGCTCTACGACATGGTTGAGGATGGGCGGTACGGCGCGGCGAATGAGACGGCGGCGCTGCTGGTGGGCGTGGCGATGGTGGGGCTGCTGCTGATCTATGTGTACCGACGTGTTGCGCGGCAGGGTTGCGGGCGGGGGTGGCCGCGGATGGATCGGGGTGACGTGCTTGGGTGAGGAGGGCTTGCTGGAGGTGAGGCTGCGGCATCGGCAGGGGTCGCTGCGTGCTGGATGTGAGTTCCGGGCTGCGGCTCGCGTGGACGGTGCTGTTTGGGCCTTCGGGGAGCGGGAAGTCGACGGTGCTGCGGGCGATTGCGGGGTTTGTGCGGCCGGATGAGGGACGGATCGTGTGCGGGTCGCAGCCGCGTGCTGGAGTACGGCGGAGCGGGTATTTGTGCCGGCCTACCTGCGACCGGTGCGGAGTGCGGGGCAGACGGCGCGGCTGTTTGCCGGGCATGAGCGTGCGCGGAAACGTAGAGTACGGTGTTGGATGGTCGAGCGGCGGGACGGATGACGCGCGAGGAGTGGTGGAGGAGGTGCTGGGGCTGTTTCGGCTGACGAGCTTGAGCGGAGCGACGGCCGGAGGAGTTGAGCGGGGGCGAGCGGCAGCGGGTTTCGGTGGCGCGGGCGGTGGTCGTCGGCGGTGACGTTCGGTGGGCCGGGGAGGGCGCTGCTGCTGCTGGACGAGCCGTTCTCGGGGCTGGATGCGGCGCTGCGGGATGAGTTGGCGGTTAGCTCTGCGGGACTGGCTGGAGCGGTGGAGTGTGCCGGTGCTATCGGTGTCGCATGATGTGGGCGAGGCGTTTTTGCTGGGGGCGGAGGTGATCCGGATGGCGGAGGGCAGGGTGGTGGAGCAGGGTGCGGCGGAGGTGGTGCTGGCGGGGGAGCGGGAGCGGCTGCTGGCGGGGTTGCGCGGGTAGGGGTTCGGGTTGGGCGCGGGATGGGCGTGGTTTGCAAAGTCGCGGAGTGTGGCTGTCTGGAGGCGTGAGGCGTTCTCGCCTGGGCGAGGGTGTTCGTGGCGTGGCGGGGTGGAGCGGATCCTTCGCCTGCGGCGAATGGATGACAACAAGGGTGCGCGGGATCGCAACAATAGGGCGGCGAGGTGACAGCAGATGGGGTCAGGCGCCGAGGTCTACGGGCTCCTGCTCGAGGTGGATGTTGAAGCGGGTCTGGACGGTCGGAGCGGATGTGGTCGCGGAGGGCGACGAGGTCGGCGTGGGTGGCTCCGCCGCGGTTGATGAGGGCGAGGGTGTGGCGGGAGGAGATGCCGGCGTTGCCGAGGGCGAAGCCTTTGTGGAAGCCGGCCTGCTCGATGAGCCAGGCGGCGGCGAGCTTGACGCGCGGTCCGTGCCGACGCTTGGGGCGGGCCAGTGGGGGATCCGGGCGGGGTCGATGGCGAGGGTGCGGGCGAGGTCTTCGAGGACGCTGGTGGGGACGATGGGGTTCTTGAAGAAGGAGCCGGCGCTGCGGGCGTCGGGGTCTCCGGGGTGTGAGGAGCATGCCTTTGGCGCGGCGGATCTCGCGGACGGCGTGGTAGACCTCGAGCGGCGTGGGGTGCGGCCCGGCGAAGCGCTTTGGCGAGGTCGGCGTAGGTGAGGTTGGGCCGGGCGCTCGGGAGAGAGGCGGAAGGTGACGGCGGTGACGATGTAGCGACCGCGGGCGGAGGTGTTGAAGAGGCTCGAGCGGTAGCGGAAGCGGCAGTCTTCGTTGGGGAGGTCGGCGAAGGTGCCGGTGTGGAGGTCGAGGGCGCGGACGGTGCTGATGGTCTCGGAGACCTCCTGGCCGTAGGCGCCGATGTTCTGGATGGGCGAGCCGCCGGTGAGGCCGGGGATGCCGGCGAGGCACTCCATGCCGGAGAGGCCGAGGTTGCAGGTTTGGAGGACGAGGGTGTCCCAGTCGAGGCCGGCGGGGGCGCGGAGGTCGACGTGGTGGGGGCCGCGGGTTTCGGTCGACGGGGAAGGTGAGGGTGAGATGGAGGACGAGGCCGGGGAAGCCGGCGTCGGAGACGAGGAGGTTGGAGCCGCCGCCCAGGGTGAAGATGCGCGAGGTGGTTCGCTTTGGCGAAGCGGACGGCCTCGAGGAGCTCGGGCTCGGAGTGGATCTCGGCGAAGAAGCGGGCGGGGCCGCCGATGCCGAGGGTGGTGAAGGGGGCGAGGGCGACGTTTTCCTGGATCTGGAGGTCGGGGCCGGGCACGGGTTTGAGGGTACAACAACGAGCGGGCGTGACGCGCGTTGGCGAGGAGACCGTAGTATGGAAGGTGCGGGTGTGCGCATCTGGATTGAGAGCGCGGGCCGCGGGAGAGTGCTTATGTATCCAGAGATTATGGTGATTCCGATGCGCGAGGAGCTGACGCGCGCTGGCCTCGACGAGGCGCGGACTGCAGCCGAGGTCGACAAGGCCCTTGCGCGAGCCGGGAACGACGATGGTGGTGGTGAACTCGATCTGCGGATGCGCGGCGGGCAAGATGCGTCCTGGCGTGCGCCTGGCGATGCAGCATGGGACCAAGCCGGACCATGCGGTGACGGTGTTTGCGGGGCAGGACCGGGAGGCGACCGAGAAGGCGCGCAGCTACTTTGGCGGGCATCCACCGACCTCGCCGGCGATTGCGATTCTGCGCGACGGCCAGCTGGTGTACCTGATGCAGCGGTCGGCGATCGAGACCTCGACGGCACCGGCGATTGCGGCGGAGCTGCAGCGGGCGTTCGACACGTACTGCGCGAAGACGACTGCTTAGAACGTTCCGAAGACTTGCAGGTTAGAGTGGCTGGATTCGCCCTTGGGCGGTCCGGCCATTTTTTTTTGTGTGAGGGTCTCATGTTTTCCCGTGGGGTGCCGATAGGGGGAGCATGTCAACGGCGACCACCTCCCTTCCCTGCGTTTCGGTTCCTTCACGGCGTCTCCACGATGTTGCTTCGGGACGCGTTGCTTCGAGCTCTGCCGAGGGTGTTGCGCAGGTGCGGACGGTTAGTCCGGCTACGGAGCGTCTTCGGGCGCAGGTGCGGACGATCGGGCCGCACTTTCGGACGGCACTGATTACGGGCGAGCGGGGTGCACGCAAGGAGGAGGTTGCGCGGGCGCTGCATGCGGCGAGCCCAGCGGCAGCGGGACCGTTTGTGGTGTGCGATGCGGGATCGATGGAGGCGCTGCGGAAGGGCGAGGGCGTCGCCGGGCTGGGGAGCTACGAGGAGTTTGCGACGGATGGCGCGGGGCGGCACCATCTTCTTTCCGGAGCTTGGGTTGTTCTCGAGTGCGGCGCAGGCGGAGTTGATGCAGCTGCTGGATCGTGTGGGCGAGGAGAAGGGCGAGCGCATCCGGGTGATCGGGTCGGTGAGTGGAGATGTGCAGGCGATGGTTGCGGGGGGGACGCTGCGGTCGGATCTGCGGGAGCGGATGGGCGTGGTCGAGATTGCGGTGGCACCGCTACGGGAGAGGCTGAGGATGTTGCGGCGGTCGCACACAGGATTCTGGAAGGTGCGGCGGTTCACTCGCACGGCGTGACGCCGAAGATCTCGGTCGAGGCTCTGCGGGAGCTGCAGCGGCGGGGTTGGCCGGGGAACGATCGTGAGCTGGAGAGCGCGTTGCGGATGGCGACGCTGGCGAGTGGCGGAGGTTTGATAGAGGAGAGGCATCTCCCGCGGGCGAGGGCTCATGCCGAGGCGACCTCGGAGGTGCCGGCGGCTGCGATATCGGTTCGATTCAATGAAGCTGCAGGATGTGGTTGATGCGCATGTGCAGGAGGTGCTGCGGAGGTGCGAGGGCAACAAGCTGAGGGCTGCGGAGGTGCTGGGGATCAGCCGGTCGACGCTGTACCGGATGCTGGATGCGGTTGCGATTGCTGTTAGCTAGGAAGAGTTGCAGCGGTGGCCCAAGGTTCGCGCCAGGGGAGTTGAGAGGAGCGTGTGCGATTAGACTTGGGCTCGGTGTGTTGTTGTGGAGGGGTATGAAGATCGGTGCGGTGCTTGTGATCGGTTCGCTGCTGATGTTTGCGGGATCGGGAGGCGGTGTGGCGTGGGCCGCGACGGGAGCGCAGGCTGCGGCTGCGCCAGGTAGTGCGGACGGGAGCAAGGCACTTTCGACGCTGTTTGCGGAGATCTGGGAGGACCAGCCTGAAGCACGAGCCGGAGTATGCGTCGATGCTTGGGGACAAGCGATACAACGACCAGCTGACCAATTTTTCGGCTTCCGAGGTGAATGACCGGCTGGCGCGGGAGCGGGGGTACATCAGCCGGCTGGGAGCGATCGACACGTCGGGGCTGAGCGAGCAGGAGCAGATCTCGGCGGAGGTGATGCTGCGGTCGCTGATCGACGACCAGGAGGGCGCGAAGTTCAAGGCATGGGAGATGCCGGTCAACCAGTTCGACGGCTTTCACACCGAGCATGGCGCAGCTCGCGGGGCAGCTGACGTTTGAGACGGTCAAGGACTATGACGACTGGATTGTGCGGCTGAGGAAGATTCCCGGGCGTTTTCGCAGCTTGAGGCGAACATGATGCTGGGGATGGACGAGCGACCGGACGCCGCCGCAGTACCTGATGGAGAAGGTGCTGGCGCAGACGAAGGGGATTGCGGGGGAGAGTGCGGCGGAGAGCCCGTTTGCGCTGCCGCTGAAGAAGTTTCCGGCGGCGGTGGCGGCGGCGGATCGGAAGCGGATCTCGGGGGAGATGCTGGAGGCGATCTCGACGAGTGTGCTGCCGGCGTACGAGAGGTTTGGGAAGTTTTTGAAGCTCGCAGTACATCCCGGCGTGCCGGAAGGACCCGGGCGTCTGGGCGATCCCGGATGGCGATGCGTACTACGCGTTTCGGGTGCGGCAGAGCACGACGCTCGAGAAGACGCCGGCGGAGATCCACCAGATCGGGCTGGACGAGGTGAAGCGGGACGAGGCGGAGATGCTGGCGATCGCGAAGCGGCTGGGGTTTGCGGATGTGAAGAGCTCTCGGCGCAGCGATGAAGGCGGATCCGAAGCGGCATCCGGCGTCGAAGGAGGCGCTGCTCGGGGCGTATCGCGCGTACGAGGACGGGATGCGGCCGAAGCTGCCGCAGCTGTTTGGGCGGCTGCCGAAGGCGCAGATGGAGGTGGTGCCGATGCCGGCGTACATGGAGAAGGACCAGGCGGCGGCGGACTACGAGGAGGGGTCGCCGGATGGGAAGCGGCCGGGGCGCGTGAATGTGAACACGTATGACTTTGCGAGTCGGTCGCTGGCGCCGGTCGAGGCGATTGCGTATCACGAGGGGCTGCCGGGGCATCATCTGCAGATCTCGATTGCGCAGGAGCTGACGGGGCTGCCGGAGTTTCGCAAGCATGAGGACTATACCGCGTTCACCGAGGGATGGGGGCTGTACGCGGAGCAGCTGGGCAAGGACGTCGGGCTTCTACAAGGACCCGTACAGCGACTATGGGCGGCTGGAGAACGATATGTGGCGGGCGATCCGGCTGGTGGTGGATACGGGCGTGCATTCGCAGCACTGGACGCGGCAGCAGATGGTGGACTACTTCCACGAGCACTCGACGATCGACGAGACGAATGTGCAGGCGGAGGTGGACCGGTATATTGCGTGGCCGGGGCAGGCGCTGGGGTACAAGATGGGGCAGCTGAAGATTCTGGAGCTGCGGGCGCGGGCGCAGCGGGAGCTGGGGGCGAAGTTCGACCTGAAGGCGTTTCACGACGAGGTGCTGGACTCGGGTGCGCTGCCGCTGGATGTTCTGGATCGGCGGGTGACGGCGTGGATTGCGGCGCAGAAGCGGTGATCGGCGGCGAGTGCGGCGGGTGAGCTCTGCTAGGCTTTGGGGATGATTCTGTCGAGGTGAGTGGTGGGGGTGCTGGTAGACGATGCGCGGCGATGCGCGTGGCGGTGCTGGGCGCTGGAAAGATGGGCGGCATTCTGCTGAGCGCGTTTTTGCAGCAATGCGCTGCTGTTGCCGGAGCAGATTGTGGCGACGGTGGCGCATGAGGAGCGGGCGCGGGCGGTCGGGCAGCGTCTCGGGGTGCGGGTGGGGACGGACAATCTCGAGGCGGCGGAGGGTGCGGACGTGATCCTGCTGGGGGTGAAGCCTTCGCAGGTGCTGGATGTCGTGACGCAGATACGGCCGGCGCTGACGCAGGGAAAGATGCTGGTGTCGTTTGCGGCTTCGGTGAAGACGCGGGCGATTGAGGATGCGGCGGGGTGCGAGCTGGCGGTGATGCGGGCGCTGCCGAATACGCCGGCGGCGGTGGGCGAGGGGATGACGGCGCTGTGTGCGGGGCGGTTCTGCGCGGCGGAGCAGATGGCGGTGGCGCGGCGGATGTTTGAGACGGTGGGGCGGGCGGTGGTGCTGGATGAGAAGTACATGGACGCGGTGACGGCGCTGTCGGGGTCGGGGCCGGCGTTTCTGTACATCATCATCGAGGCGCTGGCGGAGGCGGGGGTGAACGTGGGCCTGCCGCGGGAGATGGCGACGCTGCTGGCGGCGCAGACGACGCTGGGCTCGGCGAAGATGGTGCTCGAGACGGGGTCGCATCCGGCGCTGCTGAAGGACGAGGTGACGACGCCGGCGGGATGCACGGTGGACGGGATCCTGGAGCTTGAGGAGGGTGGGCTGCGGGTGACGCTGATCAAGGCGGTGAAGCGGGCGACGATCCGGGCGAAGGAGCTGGCGAACGGGTAGCGCTTCAGCGGGGCCGATTAGTGCACGACGGTTCAGGCGGGTGGCATGGTCGACGTTGCGGGAGTGTCGTTGCGTATGGCGGTGATCTCGAGGTACTGGTTGCGGATGAGGGTGTGACTGTCGGGATCGGGTGCGACGTTGGCGCCGGACCAGAGGGCTTCGAGGTCGGCGGCGAGGGCGGCCTGGCCGGGCTGATCGAGTCGGCTGAAGGCGACCTGGGTGGGGCCGAAGTACTTGCGGAAGAAGGCGACGGCGCCGGCGGGACTGGTGGGCATGTCGAAGTCGATGGGGATGAGTTTGGTATCGATGCCGGTGAAGAAGGGCGCGAGGCGCTGGCGGACGGTGGCGTCGTCTCCCCAGAGGACGGGCGGGGCGATGCCGGGGGGGGAGGGACGTGGCGGCCGCCGACCTTGAACATCTGGCCGGAGAAGCTGGCGGGGTTCCAGTTGGCCATGGCGAGGAGGCCGCCGGGCTTGAGGACGCGGGCGAGCTCGGAGGCGACGAGTTCGGGGCGAGGGGCGAACATGGCGCCGAACATGGTGACGACGGCGTCGAAGGAGGCGTCGGGGTAGGGCAGCTGCTCGGCGTCGCCCTCGTCGAAGGTGATGGTTGAGGCCTTCGTCGGCGGCGCGCTGGCGGGCCTGCACGAGGAGGTTCGGGGCGATGTCGACGCCGGTGACGACGGCACCCCTGCGGGCGAGGGGGAGGGCGAGGTTGCCGGTACCGGCGGCGACGTCGAGGACGAGCGATCCGTTGATGTCAGGGCGTTGCCGGGCCCTCTGCGCAGGACTGTCGAGAGACGGGTGAAGGCGTCGGCACTGCCGGTGATGGTCTTGGCGACGACGCCGAAGTCGCCGGCCATCCATGTGTTGCGCATGGATTGCTTGATCTTGTCGATTGGCGGTGCGGCGGTTTCCATGCGAGTCTCCCTTTGGGCAGTCCGGTGACCTCCGTGCGCGGCGATCCCGTTGGCGATCGCGCACGTCGGGATTTGATTTGCGGTGTGGGGCCGGGTGCGTGTCGATTATAGGACGGCGTGTTTTGTTCGGCGAGAGGGTTGGCGGGGCGGAGTTGGCTTTTGGGGGTAGATCTTGCCATCGGACGAGATTTGAGGTTTGTGGAGGGGCTTGGGGTTCTGGGTAGAGAAGCGGGTCCTTCGCTGCGCTCAGGATGACAAAACGTTGTGGAGGAGCTTGGTGTTTTTTGGCTGGAGAAGCGGGGCCTTCGCTACAGGCGTACGGTCTGGGGCGAGTTGGACGGAGGTGTAGGGCTGGCGGGTGCTTCGGAGCGTTCGAGGGCGTGGAGGGCGAGGCCGCGTGCGACGGAGGTGAAGGCTTCGCCTACGGTGACGCGGGCCGGGGTGAAGCGCTGCTCGAAGATGCGGCGGACTGCGGGGACGAAGCTGGTGCCGCCGGTGAGGAAGACACGGTCTACGTTTGGGGCGGAGACGTGTGAGGTGGCGAGCAGGTTGTCGATGGTTTGCTCGATGGCGCGGAGCTCGACGGCGATCCAGGTCTCGAAGGTGGAGCGGGCGACCGGGATGCGGAGGTGAGGCCGGACTCTTCGAAGACGAACTCGGCGTCATCCTGGGCGGAGAGGGCGATCTTGGTGCGTTGTACGGCGGCGTGGAGCTGGTAGCCGAGGTCTTCGTCGATGAGGGTGATGAGGGCTTCGATCTTTTCGGGTTCGAGGGCGCGGAGGCGGGCGGAGCGGAGGATCTCGTCGACGTTGCGGGTGCGGAGGAAGGAGAGGTAGTGCCAGCGCTCGAGGTTGGCGTAGATCCAGGCGGGGACGGCGGGGAGGTCTTTGCCCAGGGAGCGGGCGAAGGAGTCGGAGCCGAGGGCTGGTGAGACGAGGTGACGGACGAGCCTGGCGTCGAAGGCGTCGCCGGCAAGGCCGAGGCCGGCGGTGCCGACGATTCGCTTTTCGGGGGGGAGGTTGCGTGCCGTGGGGCCTACGTGCACGAGGGAGAAGTCGGAGGTGCCGCCGCCGAAGTCGCCGATGAGGACCAGCTCGTCGTGCGCGAGGGTGGACTCGTAGGCGAGCGCGGCGGCGACGGGCTCCGGGAGGAAGGTGACGTTGGGGAGGCCGGCGAGGGCGAGGGCGGAGCGCAGGCGAGCGGCGGCGAAGTCGTCGTCTGCGGCTGAGTCGGCCGAGACGAATCGGACGGGGCGGCCGACGACTATGGAGTCCTGCTCACCGAGTTGTCGGCCGAGCTGCCGCTCGGTTGCGAGGCGGAGGTCGGCGACGATGCGGGCGATGAGGTCTTCAACGGTGTAGCGGCGGCCGAAGACCTCGGTGCCGGTGAGGTTGCGGACGGCGAGGTAGGACTTGAGGGACTGGATGAGGCGGCCGGGGCGAGCTTCGAAGTGGCTTGAGGCGTCTGCGGTGTCGTGGCGATTGAGGTAGCGGCCGATGGCCGGGGCGCCGGTGAAGGACTCGATGGTGACGCGGCCGCGCTGCCGGCTCTGCTCGAGGTAGAGGATGGAGCGGGACGAGGTGGTGGTGGTGGCTTCGGCTAGGCCGGGGACCTCCACCAGATCGATGTTTCCGGGCTGTCCGGGAGCGGCGGGCGTGGCAAGGGCGACCGAGCTGTTGGTGGTGCCGAAGTCGATGCCGATAGCTAGCGGTGGGGCGGGCATGGCGGTGGGGAGAGCGTCCGAACGGATGCTTAAGGTAACAGATCGGGGGTGGCTGCGGGCCTTGAGGGCGGGAGGTGTTCGGTGGCGGCGCGGCTTCGATTCTGGGCAAGGGGAGTGGGCGGGGGCTGCGGTGCGGTCTGGTCGGGAGGGGTGGTGCTTGCCGGGAATTTGTTGGAGGAGGACGGCTAGGAGATGGGGACGAGCCTTCCTTCGCGGAGGCGCAGGACGCGGTCGCATCTTCGGGCGAAGCTCATGCTGTGGGTGACGAGGACGCTGGCGAGGCGGTGGGCTCGCGTGGAGGCGCTGGATGAGGGCGAAGACTGCCTCGGCGGTGCGTTCGTCGAGGTCGCCGGTGGGTTCGTCGGCGAGGAGGACCTTGGGCTCGGTGACCAGGGCGCGGGCGAGGCTGACGCGCTGCTGCTCGCCTCCGCTGAGCTCGCCGGACTGATGCTCGGCGCGTTCGGCGAGGCCTACCTCGTCGAGCCAACGTGCGGGCTTTGGCCATGGCGGTTGCGGGGCGCTCGCCGCGGGCGAGCAGGGGCATGGCGACGTTTTCGAGGGCGGTGAACTCGGGGAGGAGGTAGTGGAACTGCCAGACGTAGCCGACGTCGCGGTTGCGGAAGCTTGGGGCCTCGGTGGGGCTGAGGGCGCCGAGCCGTTTGCCCGCCGCACCAGACTTCGCCGGCGGTGGGGCGATCGAGCGCGGCGAGGAGGTGGAGGAGCGAGCTCTTGCCGGCGCCGCTCTCGCCCACGATGGCGACCATCTCGCCGGCGCGGACTTCGAGGTCGAGGCCGCGGAAGAGTTCGAGGTCAACGGGCGCGTGCTTTGCGTTGCGTGACACGGCGGGGTAGAGCTTGGTGAGGCCCTCGGCGCGGAGGATGACGGAGGCGATTTCAGGAACGATTTCGGGGACGAGCGAGGTTGGGTCACTCATAGCGCAGGGCCTCGGCGGGAAGGACGCTGGCGGCCGAGCCGGAGGGGTAGAGGGTGGCGACGAGGCTGACGCCGAGGGAGACGGCGGCGACGATGAGGCCGTCGATCCAAGCGGGGCGCGAAGGGGAGGTAGTCGATGGAGTAGACGGCGGCGTCGAGGGGGATGAAGCGGTAGTGGCCGCCGAGCCAGCTGACGGCGTAGCCGAGAGCCAGGCCGAGGGCGGTGCCGATGACGGAGATGAGCAGGCCCTGGAGCAGGAAGATGCGGCGGACCTGCGCGGCGGTGACGCCGAAGCTCATCATGACGGCGATGTCGCGGGTCTTCTCCATGACCATCATGGTGAGGGCGATGAGGATGTTGAGGGCGGCGACGCAGACGATGAGGGCGAGGACGATGAAGGTGACGATCTGCTCGAGCTTGAGGGCGCGGAAGAGTTCGCGGTTCTGCTCCATCCAGTTGGTGGCCTGGAAGCCGTTGCCGGCGGCTGGCCTCGATGGCGGCGGCCGACCTGCTGGGCGCGGTAGAGGTCGTCGATGCTGAAGCTGAGGACGGAGATGAGGTCGGGCTCGGAGAAGAGGTGCTGGGCGTCGGCGAGGCGCATGAAGGCGTAGCTGGCGTCGTACTGGTAGAAGCCGGAGGCGAAGATGCCGACGACGCGGAATCGCTGGTATCGGGGGACGAGGCCGAGGGGGGTGAGGTCGCCTTGCGGGCTGGTGACGAGAACGGAGTCGCCGATGCCGGCGCCGAGGGTTTCGGCGAGGTCTTTGCCGATGACGATGGGCGGAGTCGGAGGGACGGCGGGTACGGCTCCCGGGGAGGGGTCGGGGGCGAGCGGCTCGAGCTCTGCCGCGCTCCCCAGCTTGATGGACTGGAGGAGGTCGCCGACTCTGCGCTCGTCGGCGGGGATGATGCCCTTGATGAGCGCGCCGCCGCTGCGTGCGCCGCGGGAGATGAGCACCTGTCCGTAGAGGCCGGGGGCGGCGGCGGTGACGTGGGGGAGGGTGGCGGAGGCTGATCGAGCAGAGGGCGCCAGTCGCGGATGCCGTCGCCGGCGACGCGCATGAGTTCGACGTGGGCGGTGGAGCCGAGGAGGCGCTCCTGGAGGTCGCGGCGCATGCCGTTGGTGATGGCGAGCGCGATGATGAGCGAGGCGACGCCGGCGGCGACGCCGATGACGGAGATGGCGGTGATGACGCCGACGACGGCCTGCCGGCGCCTGGCGCGGAGGTAGCGGGCGGCGATGAAGAGCTCGAAGCGCACGCCTAGCGGACCACCGTCTTGACGCTGACGGCATTTTCGAAGCGGTCGTAGACACGCATGGCGAGCACGTGCTCACCGGGCTTTGCGGGGCTGGCTGCCGAGTCCGCTGCGGGCTTTGGGAGATCCGCGGTGAAGTCGTAGTGCTCGGTCAGCGAGTCCGAGAGGCCGCCGACCGGTTCGACGTACTGCCAAGGCCCGGCGTCGACGGAGTATTCGGCGTGTGCGATGGGGGAGGTGGCGTCGTGGGCCTCGAAGGTTACGTGCATCCGGGCGGGGCAGAGGCAGCGGAGCCGGGAGCTGCGGGTTCGAGGCGGGCGGTGAGCGCTCCCGGCACTGGCGGAGTGGTGTCGATGATGAAGGATGGGCTCGCCTTTTCGCCGGTGAGAGCGTCGGAATCGGTGTGGACGGGGGCGTCGCTTGCGACCACCTTGAGGAGGTAGCTTCCGTCGGGCAGGAGCGAGGCGTCGAAGCTCAGGAAGCGTTCGGAGATCTTGTCTTTGAGGAGCCTCCAGTTCCCTTCGTGTTCGCCGCGGTACCAGACAGCAAACATCAGGTCATCGCCGTTATCGTCATGCGCGGCCCAGCGGACGGTGACGGCGTTTTTGTCTTTCTGGGCGGCCAGGGGAGCGGTGCCGGCGTCCTGCACAAAGCTGATGGGCTGCGGGGTTCCGGGTGCTGGCGAGAGAACGACCTGGATCGTGGGGGCCTGCGCGGATGCCGGGTTTGGGGCGACACGTGCGCCCGGAGCGACGACTACGTCATCGACGACGGGGGCGACGTTTCTGGCGAGGTAGTTCAGGCCGACGCTATCGAGATCGGCTCCGGCGCGCAGCTCTGCTTTCCATTGCGCGTAGCGGCCTAGAGGGAGGGCGGAGGCGACCTCGTTTGGGCGAACCCTGGCCCAGTCGCTCCAGCCCTCGACGGCACTGGGAACGTTGCCGGTGCGGACGGAGAGGTCGATGGCTGTCAGGGCGCCGCCGTACGCGAGCTCGACGCGGCCCCAGCGGGCGATCTGCCCGGCGTCGAAGACCTCGCTGGTATAGGTGCTGAGGGCGGCGCGGGTGTCGGCGATGCGCATGATCTTTCCACCGTTGGTTGTTCCCACGAGCAGGCCATCTCTGGTGGGTGCCAACGACGTGGCCTGGGCTGCGCCTTCGACGCGGGCGACCTCGGTGTACTGCCCGGGCACCCCGGGATCAACGCGATAGATGCGGCCCCGATTTCCGCTGGCGGCCATGACCTCGCCCCGACGCATGGCGAGCGCGTAGATGACGTCGTCGCGCATGGTGACGAGTTTGGAGGGCGTGCCGTCGGGGGCGATCCGGTCGATCTCCGAGCCTTCGGGAACGACGGAGTTGGCACTGGCGGCGGTGGCGGAGCCGGGCTGGAGAAATGTAACCGTGACGCCTACATTTCCGGTGACGGGGAGCGGGGGGAGGGTGCTTCCGCTCTTTGCGCCGACGGCGGCCGCGTAGACCTCGCCGGCGTCTCCGAGGGCGATGGAGGTGATCTCTCGGCGACCTGCTGCGTAGGCGGCGAAGGGTCGCGCGTTTCTGTCGGAGGTGGAGATGCGGTAGATTACACCGGCGCCGTCCGAGCCCGCCCAGAGCGTTCCGTTCGGGGCCATCGCGAGGCAGCGGATGTGTTGATCGGCGGTTCGGAACAGGAGCTCAGGCCTGGCTGCTGCGGCTTGGGCACCGGAGGTTGGGGGAATGCGGTAGACGACGGCTGGAGCTCCCGCGGCCACGTATAGGGATCCATCGTTGCCGAGCACCATGTCCCAGAGGTATTTCGGCTTTTCGGAGGTGGTGGATGGATCGAAGAGGACGGTCGGGGCGGCGGCTCGGGCTCCGTTTGTGAGCCGATAGACCTTTCCGTCGGGAGAGGTCGCGGCGTAGACGGCTCCGTCTGTGCCAAGGCGAACGGATTGGACGCCGAGCTCGCGACCCTCGAAGATCTTCTCCGCGCGGCCGTCGGGTGCGACCCGCATGACTGCTGCGGAGCCGGCGGTGCTTCCGCCGAGGCCGACGTAGGTTATGCCCTGCGTGTCTGTTGCAAGGGACCAGATGTAGCTTGCGCCGGCCGTGTAGAGGATGGAGGTCGCGGGCCCGGCCTCCATGTGGCCGTCGCTGCGAATGGCGACGCCGTCGGAGGTTCCGCGCTCGATCTCGTCGAAGCGCCCCACGCTCCACAGCTTTGTTCCCTGCCCCAGGGCCGTCGTTGCAAGTGCCACCACCCACAAGAGGCCCAACCCCACTGTCTGTCGCCGCATCATCATCGTTCTCAAAGTTTACGTTGCGGATGCGGAGAGGCGTGGCGGCCGTGGCGATTGAAGCTGTGCCGGTGGACTCAGTTTGTCAGTACAGCACGGTAGCGGACCTGGTTCTTTTTGACCTTTGCGATGGCATCGTTAGCCTTGGCCATGGGATAGCGCTCGGTGACGGCCTTGACGCCGTGGCGCGCGGCTACGTCCAGCATTTCGGCGATGTCGGTGGGGCTTCCGGTCGGGGATCCGGAGAGCGATTTTTGCCCTCCGATAAAGGCGAAGGCGCCGAGTTGCATGGGCGAGGGCGGAACACCGACGACACACAGCATGCCTTTTGGCCGAAGGGCGTTGACGTATCCGGGCCAGTCCTGGTCGGCGCTGACGGTGCTGAGGAGGAAGTCGAAGCAGCCGGCGAGCTTTTTGAGCGCGCCTGTGTCGCGCGTGCTGACGAAGTGATGTGCGCCGAGCTCGCGGGCCTCCTTTTCCTTGTCCCTGGAGGTGGAGAAGGCGGTGACCTCGGCACCGAAGGCGCGGGCAAACTGCAGGCCCATGTGGCCAAGGCCGCCGATGCCGATGACGCCGACGCGCGAGGAGGGGCGCACACCGTGGTTGCGCAGGGGGCTGTAGACGGTGATGCCGCCGCAGAGGAGAGGGGCGACGTTTTCGCTCTCGAGGGCGTCGGGGACGGGGATGGCGAAGCGGGCGTTGACGCGGATGCGTTCGGCGTATCCGCCGTTGCGACCGACGCAGGTGGGCTGGGCTTTCGCGCACAGGTGCTCATCGCCGCGGCGGCACCACTCGCAGATGCCGCAGCTATCGGCCTGCCAGCCTATGCCGACGCGCTCGCCCAGCTTGCGGTCGGTGACGAGGCTGCCGACGGCGGAGACGGTTCCGACGATCTCGTGACCGGGGATGAAGGGAAACTTGCTGAGGCCCCAGTCGTTGTCGATGAGGTGGACGTCGCTGTGGCAGACGCCGCAGTGCGAGATCCTGACTTCGATCTCTCCGGCCTTGAGTTCGCCGGGGTCGTACCGGTACGCGAGCAGCTGTGCACCGGCTGCGTGCGCGGCCAGACCTTGGATGTCGCTCATGGAGTGTTGTCCTTCTGGCAGGTCGTTCTGATGTCCACGCCCGCACCTGAGAGATGCTACAACAAGCGGTGCCTCTCGCCTTTCGGACGCACTCCGGGGCTTCAGGGGAGGATGGTCAGGGGTGGACGTTGAGCGTTAACACCTGCGATCCGGTGAGCGCATCGCCTACCTCGACGGATGCTGCTTCGCGAACACTTTCGCTTGAGAGCCTGACCCGCTGCGCGTCCTTTAGAGGCTCGAGAACGTTGGCCATCGAGAGCGGCACGGAGCCGAGCGCGACCGAGTCGAGGACGGCCTGGGCCGAGTGATCGAGGAGCGTGACGTAGAGACGGTCGTTGGAGCGGAGACGATCGACCTCGGCGATGGCGTCTTCGAGCGAGACGCCTCGCGATGTGCCGGAGGCGGGCGCGAGCAGACGGTCGACGGTGGCGGCGTCGCTGACCAGGACTCGCAGCGGTCCGGGGGCGGTCGAGGACGGGATTTTGACGTCGAGGCGGACGACCCTGGGAGGTTCCGCGAAGGGCCGGAGGGTGGCTTCGACGGACACGGTATCGCCAGCTTTGGCCTCCGTGCGGCCGAGCCGAGCGGAGTCGAGCAGGGCGACCCGCCGCTCTGCGATGGCTTCGAGGCGGAGGTGAACTCCTGTGACGAGCGGTTGCTCGAGGCTGTTGCTGTAGACGCGGCTGAAGCGGTCGCCTACCAGAAGGGCGGCGTTGATGGCGCCCGGGTTGAACTCGTTCGGGGCCATGGTGCCGTGCATGCGGACAGCGGGCAGCGCTTCGGTCTGGCGGTCGTCGGGGCCTCGCCGAGCGACGCCAATCTCGCCTGAAAGCTTCCAGCTGGTGTCGGCCGAGGCGGCGTTGGTCTGCTGCATGAGCTGGTAGACGGAGACGAGCATGGCCTGCGGGGTGAGGTCGCGATTGTCGAGGACGCGGAGGTGAAAGGTTCGTGTATCGGCGTCGGTGCCTGGGCGTTGGGCTGGTGCGGAAGTGCCGGTTCGGGCGAGACCTGCGGTGTGGATTTCGACCTCGACCGGGATCATCCTTGCGCGGGCGCCGAAGCGACCGAGGATGGCGGAGGCGCGGTCCTCGGTGAAGGCGCCGACCTCCTCGGTGGCGTTGACGATCTTGAAGGCGTTGAGCGGGCTGGGGAGTGTGGCGAGCACCTCGGCCTTGGTCATGGGCATGTCAACGGCGCCCGATTGCGTGATGGGATGGCCGCAGGCTAGAAGGCGGGTGGGATCGACGTAGGTGACGGTGCAGGTGCCGGTCATGGAGAGGTCGCCCTCGACGAGAACCGCGCTGACGGCGCTGCCGGGGACGAGCGGCTCCGGCTGGCGGGCACGGGCGTCGATGCCGCCGACGCCGGCGACGGGCGTCATGCCCATGGAGCGGAAGCGGTCGCCGAAGCGATCGACGGCGTCCTGGCTGAAGCCGCCAAAGACGAGGGGGGTTTCCATGGCTTGCATGCCGGAGTTGGTGGTGTGCTCGGGGCCGGCTGCAATTCTGGGGGCTCCGGAGGGCGTGGCGACGCCGTCGCGGACCTCGAGCATCTGGGCGATGGGGGTGATGCCGGCGATGGGTTCCTTGCTGAACTGGCCGATGCGGTAGGAGAGGGCGCCGAGGAGCCGTCCGTCGATGTAGACGGGGCTGCCGCTCATGCCGGCGACGACGCCGGTGTACTCCGGTTTGACGCCGACGAGGCGAGCGAGGATCATGTCGCGGCCTGGGCCGAGTGCGTCCTTGAGGACGCCGAGGATTTCCACGTCCATCTTCTCCGGGGAGACGCCCTCGAAGACGGTGTAGGCGATGCCTTTTAGGCCTCGATGGACCTCGGGGAGGGGGAAGATCTGCATGTCGGCTCCCGCGGCCGGGGCGGAGACGGGCATGGGAGCGACCCTGCCTGGGGCTTCGGGACCCTGGCCCCATCCACGCCCCTGCACCAAAAAGCCTGCCAGGAACGTCCAAACGAGAAGCCGGCCTGAAGGACGGTGGCGGTCTTTTCGGCGAGCGGTTCTGTCCCGGGGAGCCATGATGTTCATAGACTAGAAGACTAAAGCGTTTGTAACCGCTGCGCCGAAGACGGCGCGACGGGGGCGGACAGAGGCTGCGTAAGGACCTTCCGCGGCCGGAGTAAATTCACTGATGATGATGTGCCATGCCAAGCTTGTCCGCCTCCTAACTGCCGCCACCCTGATGCTGCCCTTTGGCCCTGCCGGTTTGGCGCAGGAGGCTCCATCCGCGCCCTCGCCCCAGCAGCAGAAGCCGGCCCAGCCGGATGACCAGGCGGGTCCGCAGACCGATAACGGACCGATCGTCCTCAAGAAGAAGAAGGAGCCGACGGATGCCGAGCCTCCCGCGCCCGCGGCTCCTGCTGAGCCCAAGGTGAAGAACCCGAACGGCGAGACCTATTCGTTGCGGGTGGACGTTCCGATCGTGAACCTGGATGTGAATGTGATTCTGGACAAGACGCACCAGTTCGTTCCGGGGCTGAAGGCACCGAACTTCCAGGTGATCGAGGACGGCGTACCGCAGCAGGTTACGAGCGTCCGGACGGCGCAGACGCCGATCACGGCGGTGATGCTGCTCGAGTTTGCTTCGAACAGCTACTACTTTATCCGGGACATGCAGAATGCTTCGGCGCAGTTTTTCCGGACGCTGCGGGCGGACGACTATATCGCCGTGGTTACGTATGACCTGCGGACGCACATCCTGACAGATTTTACGAACAATAAGGATGTTGTGGCTGAGTCTCTGCGGTCGCTTACGATTCCGGGGTTTTCGGATACGGACATGTTCGATGCTCTATACGAGACGCTGGACCGGACGAGCCGGATTGAGGGGCGCAAGTACGTGATCCTGATCGGGACGGGGCGGGATACGTTTTCGAAGCTGACGCTCGACAAGATGCTGGCGAAGATCAAGGCGACGCCGAATGTGACGATCTTTTCGATTGGGACTGGGGCGTTTATCCGGGAGATGGCAGACTCGCGGGGGCAGATGGGCGGGATTCAGCGCATGGACTACCTGCAGGCGGAGAACCAGTTGAAGACGTTTGCGCAGATGACGGGCGGGATGTATTTCAACCCGCTGTTCCAGGGGGCGCTGCCGGATGTGTTCAACCAGATCAACGACTCGATCCGGAACCAGTACGTCGTGACGTACCGACCGACGAACAACAAGAACGATGGCAGCTATCGCCATGTGAAGGTAAACCTGGTCGACAACGAGGGGCATCCGCTGCGGATGCAGGATGAGAAGGGGAAGCCGCTGAAGTACTCGGTGGTGTCACGCGACGGCTACAAGGCGAAGCTTCCGGTCGAGTAGGCGTGCGGTCCAGGTTATCGCGGGCGGCGGACGGGGAGAAACCCAGAACGGGGAGGGGCTGCCGGAGGCGAAGTTGCGGGCCCCTGGCTTGGATGACGTGTCTGGATGTTCATCTGGAGCTGTAAACGCTGACGCAGGGCTTCGGTGCGAGCTTCGTTACGCTTTTTGGCATAGGCGGCAAAGACTTCCGGCGGCACTACCGAGCTTCGAATCATGCGCCAAGAGTAATCCTTCCCCGTCGCGGGCTTCTGTAGCACTTGCGTGGGATGAGGTTGCGCTGGAGGTGGCGGCCGCTTTCTCCGCGTGCCGCACCCTGGCTGCCTAACGGCGGGAGCCTCCGAGGATGGAGCCGAGGACGCCGCGAACGATCTGCCGGCTGATGGCGGTGCCGGTGGAGCGTGCGGCCGACTTCATCATGACCTCGGCGAGGCCTTCGTGGTGGCCTCCGCGGGGGCCGGTCGAACCGGCGATCAGAGAGGTGAGGCCGCCAAGGATGGAGCTGGCGACAGATGCACCGGGCTGCTGGCCGGGTGCGGGGAAGGGTTGCTGGGCGCCGCCGGATGGAGCCTGGGACCAGGTGCTTCCCTGCCCCACGGGTTGCGACGGAGGCTCCGGTGGGCCGGGCTGGTAGGGCTGACTGCTGGCGGGCTGCCTGTTGGTGGGCGGGATCCAGGGCTGGGGTGGGGTCCAGGCCGGGTTGCCGGAGTTGGCGGGGGCGGGTGAGGCGGCGGCGCGGTTCTTGAGGCGTTCGTAGGCGCTTTCGCGGTCGACCGGGGTGTCGTATACGCCGGCGACGAGTGAGGTCTGCATGAGGCTTTTGCGCTGGTCGGGGGTGATGGGACCGATCTGGCCGTGGGGCGGGTAGATGAGCGAGCGCTGGACGACCGTTGGGGTCCCCTTTTCGTCGAGAAAGCTGACGAGGGCTTCACCGACCTCGAGCTCGGTTATGGCGGTGGCGGTGTCGAGGGAGGGGTTGGCGCGGAAGGTGTCAGCGGCGGATTTGACGGCTTTCTGATCGCGCGGGGTGAAGGCGCGGAGGGCGTGCTGGACGCGATTGCCGAGCTGGCCGAGGACGGTGTCGGGGATGTCGATGGGGTTCTGGGTGACGAAGTAGACGCCGACGCCCTTGGAGCGGATGAGGCGGATGACCTGCTCGATACGGGATTTGAGGACGGCGGTCTGGTCGGTGAAGAGGAGGTGGGCCTCGTCGAAGAAGAAGACGAGTTTGGGCTTGTCGAGGTCGCCGGCCTCGGGGAGGTGCTCGAACAGTTCCGAGAGCAGCCAGAGGAGGAAGGTGGCGTAGAGCTGGGGCGATTGCATGAGGCGATCGGCGACGAGGAGGTTGACGATGCCGCGACCGTCCTGGCACTGGAGGAGGTCCTCGATGTTGAGGGCGGGCTCGCCGAAGAACTTGTCGCCACCCTGGCCGGAGAGGGTGACGAGGCCGCGCTGGATGGCGCCGATGGAGGCGGCGGAGATGTTGCCGTACTCCTTCTGGAAGGTGGCCGAGTTTTCTCCGACGTACTGGAGCATGGCCTGGAGGTCTTTGAGGTCGAGGAGAAGGAGGCCGTTGTCGTCGGCGATCTTGAAGACGAGGGTGAGGACGCCGGCCTGGATGTCGTTGAGGCTGAGGATGCGCGAGAGCAGGAGGGGACCCATCTCGGAGATGGTGGCGCGGATGGGGTGGCCGCCCTCGCCGAAGACGTCCCACAGGGTGACGGGGGTGGGCTCGAGCTGGAAGCCGGAGAGGTTGAGGCGCTGGAGGCGGGCGTTGAACTTGGGGCTGGGGGAGCCGGGCTGCGAGATGCCGGAGAGGTCGCCCTTGACGTCGGCGGCGAAGACGGGGACGCCGATGCGGGAGAAGGCCTCGGCCATGACCTGGAGGGTGACGGTTTTGCCGGTGCCGGTGGCGCCGGCGACGAGGCCGTGGCGGTTGGCCATGCCGGGGAGGAGCTCAAGAAGAGTGATGGGTGCGGCTTCGGTCTGGGCGATATGGAGCGGATCGGACATACGGATCTCCGGCGTTCGGGCGAGCTTCGCCAGGGACGATTATGCAATGAATCGCGCAGTGCCGGTGACTCGTCCAAATAGACGAGGTGGGTTGGATTGGCAATCCCACCTTTGGGCAGACGAATGGCTCCCGTTTGTGATCCTGTGCAGGTACAGGCGGGGGATAATGCTGGCAACACTTTCTTCGCATGTTGCCGGGGGAATACACTGGATGTAGTGGAAGGCCCCCATCGGAAGAGGGATGGAGGCGAAGTGTCCGCCGCGAGCGGTCAACGCGGATGGATGGGCAAGGTGACCAACGGGGTTGTCTCGGCCTTTGGGCCTGGGTGACTACCGGTTCGAAGGGGAGAACATGTTCGAACGCTATACGGAGAAGGCGCGGCGCGTGATTTTCTTTGCGCGTTACGAGGCGAGCCAGTTTGGGTCGCCTTATATCGAAACAGAGCACCTGCTGCTGGGGTTACTGCGTGAGGACAAGGCGTTGACGAACCGCTTTCTGCGGTCGCATGCGTCGGTGGAGTCGATACGGAAGCAGATTGAGCAGCACACGACGGTCCGGGAGAAGGTGTCGACGTCGGTCGATCTGCCGCTCTCGAACGAGTGCAAGCGGGTGCTGGCGTATGCGGCCGAAGAGGCCGAGCGCCTGAGCCACAAACATATTGGGACGGAGCACCTGCTGCTGGGGCTGCTGCGCGAGGAGAAGTGCTTTGCGGCGGAGATCCTGACGGAGCGCGGTCTGCAGGCTGCCGGCGATTCGCGAGGAGCTGCAGCGGACGACGCAGGAGAAGGCGCCGGCGACGGGCAAGGCTGGGTCAGGGCAGCGGGCGGCAGGAGCAGAGCATGCTGGCGGAGTTCTCCCGCGACCTGACGCAGAGCTGCGATGGACCAGCAGCTTGATCCGCTGGTTGGACGGGATACGGAGGTGGATCGCGTGATCCAGATCCTGTGCCGCCGGACGAAGAACAATCCGGTGCTGATCGGCGAGCCGGGCGTGGGCAAGACGGCGATCGTGGAAGGGCTGGCGCAGAAGATTGCGGACGGCGAGGTGCCGAGCTTTCTGGCGGACAAGAAGGTGCTGGCGCTGGACCTGTCGCTGATTGTGGCGGGAACGAAGTATCGCGGGCAGTTTGAAGAGCGGCTGAAGACCATCATGAAGGAGCTGATGGAGAACCAGAACTCCATCGTGTTCATCGACGAGCTGCATACGCTGGTGGGTGCGGGGTCGGCTGAGGGTTCGCTCGATGCGGCGAACATCCTGAAGCCGGCGCTGAGCCGCGGCGAGATCCAGTGCATTGGGGCGACGACGCCGGCCGAGTACCGGAAGTCGATCGAGAAGGACCGGTCGCTCGAGCGGCGGTTCCAGGCGGTCAAGGTTCCGCCTCCGAACGAGGAGGATGCGATCAAGATCATCATGGGGATCAAGGACAAGTACGAGAAGTTTCATGCGGTGAGCTACACGGATGAGGCGATCAACTTTTCGGTGTCGCACTCGAGCCGGTATATCCCGGACCGGTTTCTTCCGGACAAGGCGATCGATCTGATCGACGAGGCGGGAGCGCGGGTGAAGCTGCGGCAGACTTCGCTTCCGGAGGAGCTGACCGAGGTCCAGAAGCGGATCAAGTTCATCGTGCACCGGATGGAGAACGCGATTGCGAATCACGAGTTCGAGAAGGCGCGGTTCTACTCGGACGAGGAGCGCAAGGAGCGGGAGAACCTGCGGGCGCTGCGCGACAAGTATCACCTGGACGACTCTTCCGCGGGCATTGTGACGCGCGAGGATATCGAGGATGTGGTGAGCCGATGGACGGGTGTGCCGATCACGTCTCTCAAGGAAGAGGAGACGCAGCGGCTGCTGCGGGTCGAGGAAGAGCTGCACAAGCGCGTGATCTCGCAGGAGAAGGCGATCTCGGCGCTGGCGCGGGCGATCCGGCGGTCGCGGGCGGGGCTCAAGAACCCGGCGCGGCCGATCGGGAGCTTCCTGTTCCTGGGGCCGACGGGCGTTGGAAAGACGGAGATGGCGCGGACGCTGGCGCAGTTCCTGTTTGGGTGCGAGAAGAGCCTGATCCGGTTCGACATGTCGGAGTTCATGGAGAAGCATTCGGTGTCGAAGCTGATCGGATCGCCTCCGGGGTATGTGGGCTACGAGGAGGGTGGACAGCTGACCGAGCGGGTGAAGCGGTCGCCGTACTCGGTGGTGCTGCTGGACGAGGTCGAGAAGGCGCATCCGGATGTGTTCAACCTGCTGCTGCAGGTGTTTGAAGATGGGCAGCTGACGGATGGCCTGGGCAACACGGTCGACTTCAAGAACACGATCATCATCATGACCTCGAACATCGGGGCCAAGCACCTGATGAAGCGTGAGGGGCTGGGCTTCCAGTCGAGCGATGGAGGATATGGTGCTCGAGAAGATGGAGGAGCTGGTGAAGGGCGAGGTGAAGCGCACCTTCAATCCGGAGTTCCTGAATCGGCTGGACGAGATCATCATCTTTACGGCGCTTTCGGATGCGGACCTGATGCAGATCCTGGAGCTGCTGGTACAGCAGCTGAACGTGAACCTGGTGCATAAGGCGATCACGCTTTCAGTGTGAACGACGACGCGAAGCGATGGATTCTCGAGAAGACGGTGACCGACCGGAGCTACGGTGCGCGGCCTTTGCGCCGGGCGCTGCAGCGGTTTGTCGAGGATCCCCTTTCCGAGGCGTTGATCGCGGGCGGCATCGCGGAGCGGCCGGCGTTCCTTGAGGTGTATCTCGAGAACAACCAGCTGTTCTATCGGCCGATTGCGTCCGATGGAGAGGAAAAGGTTGGCGGGCTGGCTTTGAGCGTCGTCTAGGCGAAGGGTGGCTTGAAGAAAGGGGTGTCCCGGCGATTGGCCTGGGCACCCTTTTTCGTTCGAAGTGGCTGCTGCGTCTTGACGGCGCTGCGCAGCAATCTCTGCTGAGCGCGACGATGACGCGGATGCGGGGGGAGGCTGCGAGCTGGTGCGCGAGGTTACCGCGGGAGTTGCGGAGCGGCTGGGGGAGCGGCTTTTCTCGGGCCGGCCTGGGGTGGCTCGGGCCACGTAGAATGCAACCGAAGGTTTTGGGGGCAGGTATTGGAAGATCCGCGGCTGAGCCGGATGTATGCGTCGATGGTGGCGCGCAACATTGGGGGTCTCTGGGAGAGGTTCGGCGCCTGGCTGGCGATCAATGCCACCCGGCTGGTGTGGCTTGCGGTGCTCGGCCTGGTGATCGTCCTTCCGCTGGGGTGGGCGGCGCACACGCGCGGCCGGTTCGGCATATTGAAGTCGCATATTCGGGAGAAGATCGCGCCGCAGGTGGAGGTGCAGCCACCGCGGCCGGGCGGGCAGGATCCGCTGGTGCTGCAACGCGCCCTGCTCGAGGGCGGTGGGATGCCGGAGTTTGTGTCGGCGACCCTGCTGCCAGGGCGCGGGATGAATACGCTGCAGATCACGGCGTACCTCCCGGGAAAGGGAGAGGTTCCGCTGCTTTCGGCACCGAGCGTGGCGCAGGCGGCGGTTCTGATGGATGGCCAGGGGCAGGACCTGAACGGAGCCGCGAGCCTGCGGATGGGTGGAGCGATCGAGGCACCGTGGGCGGGTCGGATCTTTGGGAGCACGTCGCCTGACGGATCGCGGATCCTGACGCAGTGGAGGGGTCACAGCCTGGCGCTCCCGGTGACTACGGGTGCGACGCCGGCGGGCTCGCCGGCGATCTCTGCTGCGGCGGCGGGTGGCATGCTGCTGAAGGCGGCGGCGGAGTCGGTGAATTCGAGCGTGATGCCGGACGGGGGCGAGGCGCAGGCGGTGTTTCAGCCCGGCACCTTTGGGGATCAGTGGCCCTCGCAGACGGAGGTGACGATGACGATCCTGATGAGCAGCCATGTGCTCGACCTCCGCGTGACGGCGAAGAACGTGGGAACGGAGGCGGAGCCGTTTGGGATCGGATGGCGGCCGCGGTTTTCGATTCCGAGCGGCGACCGGGCACAGGCGACGCTGCGGATGCCGACGGGCGACCGGATTGAGACGAGGGGCGGTGCGGGCGGGGCGCCGACGGGCCGGCTGCTCCCGGTGGAGAGGACGGCGTACGACTTCACGGCGAGGGGCGGCGCGAAGCTGGGGTCGGCGAGCCTCGATGAGAGCTTTGTGCACCTCCGGCCGGCGATCCTGGACTTTGGACCTGCGGCGGAGCTCAGGGACCCGGCCAGCAACTACCGGCTGAGGATCACGGCGATGACACCAGCGATTCGCGAGATGCGCGTGACCTCGCCGGCGGGATCGAAGTACGTGGTGATCGCGCCGCAGTTGAACTACGACGACCCGTTTGGCCGGGAGTGGCCGGTGTCGGAAGATACGGGCCTGGTGGTTCTGCAGCCGGGGCAATCGGTGCAGTGGAAGGTGAGGCTGGAGCTGTTCACGACGACAACCGAGGGCTCTCCGCTTTAGGGAGCGTGGTGGAGTGCGGGTCGAGGTTTGACCCTCTCCGCTGAAGCCTCGTACAGTGAAAGGGAGGCGTTGGCCGCAGAGTCTGATCCAGACGGGTGGGGCGGCATCTACTTTCACGAGCTTCGGAAGGCATGAATTTTGAGTCAGACAGAGATCACAGAGATGAATGAGACGGCGGAGCCGATGGAACAGGGCGCTTCGACAGACGAGGGTGCCTCGGCGCACGAGTTGGCCCACACGCACGATGACGGGCATACGCATGACGACGGTCACGCGCATACGCACCAGCACCAGGCTCCTGCGATGAACCCGGAGTTGAAGCGGGAGATCGAGGTGGAGACCGGTGCCGAGGAGGTTTCGAAGAGCTTCCGCACGGTGATCAAGCGTTACCAGAAGCTGGCCAGGATCCCGGGGTTTCGGGCGGGCAAGGTGCCGGACTCGCTGATTCGATCGAAGTTTGCGAAGGAGATCCGGCAGGAGGTTCTCGAGAGCCTGGTGTCTGAGCGTTTCCGGAGGGCGATCGATGAACAGCAGCTCCGTCCTATTTCGGAGCCGCAGCTGCTGGACATGCAGCTGATGGATGGGCAGCCACTCCGGTTTAAGGCGGCGTTTGAGGTGATGCCGGAGATCGACCTGAGCGGTTACGACTCGGTCAAGGTGCAACGACCCGAGGTGACGCTGACCCAGGAGGAGTTCGACGCGGAGTTGAGCCGAGTTCTCGAGGGCCATGCGACGGTGGAGCAGGTCGAGGAGGATCGGGCGCTTGCCGACGGAGACTGGGCGGACATCACGTTCACCGGCCAGGTGAAGGAGTTGGCGCAAACGGTTGGCGAAGAGGGTCTCGAGGGCGCGAAGGATGCGGAGCCGATTAAGGGCGAGGACATCCTGATCGAGATCGGCGGCAAGAACACCATCCCGGCGTTTACCGAGTCGCTGCGTGGAACCAGGCCCGGGCAGGAGCTTACGTTTGAGGTGGTGTATCCCGCTGACTTCGGTGAGCCGCGGCTGGCGGGCCAGACCGTGAGCTACGACGTCACGGTGAAGGCGATCAAGCGGAAGATCTTCCCCGAGCGCGATGCGGAGTTTGCAAAGCAGTTGGGGGAGTACGAGAGCTTTGAGGAGTTTGAGGCCAAGCTGCGCGAGCACTCGGAAAAGCGCAAGAAGGATTCACTCGAGAACCAGGCCAAGGACAGGATGCTCGAG
Organism: uncultured Acidobacteriaceae bacterium; assembly: GCA_963752655.1. GTDB lineage: Bacteria > Acidobacteriota > Terriglobia > Terriglobales > Acidobacteriaceae > Edaphobacter. The sequence goes on along the minus strand of CAVVZK010000008.1, from coordinate 107,737 downwards.
GAGCTGATTGCGCGGTACCAGTTCCCGGTTCCCGAGGCCTTTGTGCAGCAGCAGATCGAGGCTCGGCTGGATCGTGGTTTGCGGGCGCTGGCGCAGCAGGGGATGACGCCTGAGGACATGCGCAAGCTGGACTTTGCACGGCTTCGTGATGCACAGCGCGACCAGGCGATCAACGAGGTGAAGGCTTCGATGATCCTGGATCGGGTTGCGGATGCGGAGAATATCGAGCTTTCGGAAGACGATATCGACCGCGAGCTGCTGATGCTTTCGATCCAGTCGCGGGAGCCGCTCGAGACGCTGCGCGAGCGTTTGACGAAGGATGGCGGTCTGGACAGGATTCGCGAGCAGATGCGGAGAGAGCGTGCGGGCAGCGTGCTGTACGAGAAGCTGGCGTCCTAGGCAGGAACTTCCACTGGCAGCTTGAACGGTAAGAGAGAGAAAGAGAGAGCTATGGGACTTGTACCAATGGTGATTGAGCAGACGAGTCGGGGCGAGCGAGCCTACGACATTTACAGCCGTCTGCTGCGGGACAATATTATTTTCCTGGGAACACCGATCGACGACAATATTGCGAACGTCATCATCGCTCAGCTGCTGTTTCTGAGCGGGGAGGATCCGGAGAAGGACATCCAGCTGTACATCAACTCTCCTGGCGGTTCGATCACGGCGGGGATGGCGATCTACGACACGATGCAATACATCAAGAACGATGTCCAGACGCTATGCATTGGGCAGGCTGCAAGCATGGGGGCGTTTCTGCTGATGGCGGGGAAGAAGGGCAAGCGTTTTGCGCTTCCGAATGCGCGCATCCTGATTCACCAGCCGCTGATTATGGGTGGGGGATTGAGCGGACAGGCGACCGAGATCGATATCCATGCGCGCGAGATCCTGCGCCTGCGGGAGTTGATGAACAAGATCCAGGCGGGCCACACGGGGCAGAGCGTTGAGCAGATGGAGCGCGATACGGATCGCGACTTCAGCATGACGGCCCAGCAGGCGAAGGAGTATGGACTGATCGACGACATCATCGACAGGCCACGCAGCTAGAAGCCCCGGGAGCCGGAGGCACGCGCATGGCCCGGGGTGACCTGGGTCGTGCAACTTTAGAGGTACCTCGGCGCTGTGGGTCAGGATCACCCGTTCACTTCCGGGGTGTAAGCTTAAGACAGGTATAACGCAAGGTGTTCCACCTGGGAGTGTGGTCTCCGGTATGAAAACGTCACGAGGTTCCGATGACTCACTGCGGTGCTCGTTCTGCCATAAGTCACAGGACGCCGTTGCGAAGCTGATCTCTTCCCCATCCGACTACCCTCGCGCATATATCTGCGATGAGTGTGTGGCGGTGTGCAACTCGATTCTTGAGGATGACCGTACCGAGGCGCAGCCGGGCGGAACTGCGCCGGCTCACCTGCCGAAGCCGCAGGAGGTCAAGGCCTTTCTCGACGAGTACGTGATCGGCCAGGATCAGACCAAGAAGAAGCTTGCGGTTGCGGTTTACAACCACTACAAGCGAATCCAGATGAACAAGACTCGCGGCAACGATGTGGAGCTCGCGAAGTCGAACATCCTGATGGTGGGTCCGACGGGTTCGGGAAAGACGCTGCTGGCACACACCCTGGCCAAGATGCTGGATGTGCCGTTCGCGATTGTGGATGCGACGACGCTGACCGAGGCGGGGTACGTCGGCGAGGACGTTGAGAATATCATTCTGAAGCTGCTGCAGGCGGCCGAGGGCGATGTGACGCGGGCGCAGAGCGGCATTATCTACATCGACGAGATCGACAAGATCGGACGCAAGGACGAGAACCCGTCGATCACGCGCGACGTTTCAGGCGAGGGTGTCCAGCAGGCGCTTTTGAAGATTCTGGAGGGAACGGTCGCCAATGTTCCGCCACAGGGCGGGCGGAAGCATCCGCACCAGGAGTTTACGGCCGTGGATACGACCAACATCCTGTTTATCTGCGGAGGCGCGTTCGTCGGGCTTGAAAAGGTGATCGGACGCCGGATCGGGAAGAAGGCGCTTGGTTTCAAGACGCTCTCGGAGCCGGATGCCAAGGATGGTGACGTGACACCGATTCGCGCCCAGCGGGATGCGGAGCTGCTGCGACAGGCGCAGCCGCAGGATCTCTTGAAATACGGTCTGATCCCGGAGTTTGTGGGACGGCTGCCGGTGCTGGGAGTGCTTGACGAACTTGACGAGGCAGCCTTGATGGACATCCTCACCAAGCCTCGTAACGCGATTTTGAAGCAGTACAGCAAGCTGTTCGAGTTTGAAGGCGTCAAGGTGACCTTTACCGAGGAGGCGGCCCGCGAGATCGCACGGGAGGCGCTGCAGCGCAAGGTCGGGGCGCGTGGTTTGCGGATGATCCTCGAAGAGCTGATGCTCGACCTCATGTACTACGTGCCGGGGAACAAGAAGGTGAAGGAGCTGTCGATCACGGCCGAGATGGTGCAGAAGCGCTCTCTTACGCTGCCGCTGCTGCTGGAGAAGGCTGGATAACTCTCAAATTGGAAGCGGGGAGAGGGCACGCGCCTGGCGCCTGCCCTCTCTTTTTGCCTTGCAGTATGAAAATAGAGGCGTTGAGCTCGGACCGGTTCCGAAGGACTATTTGGTCGACCTCGGATGCAAGCTGTGTTCAGGGGGTCACCGTTCCGGTGATCCAAGCCGCGTGTCCCGTGCGCTCGCAGTACAATCACGGGAAGCTCGGGACGTCCGGGTGCATCGTTGGTGCTTGCTGGACGTCTAACTGGGGGGAGAACAATGGCAAATCAAACCAAAGAAATACTGAGTGGCGATGTCCGCAAGCTGCCGATGATGCCTATCCGCGACATGGTCATCTTCCCCTTCATGATGACGCCGTTTGTCGTGGGCCGGGACTCAAGCGTTCGCGCGCTGGAAGAGGCGCTGACCGGGGATCGCAAGATCTTCCTGGCGACGCAGCACGACGCGTCGGTCGACGAGCCGAGCGCGAGCGACATTTACGAGACCGGAACGATCGGCAACATCGTCCAGAGCGTGAAGATGCCGGATGGCAACATCAAGGTGTTGGTCGAGGGTGTGGAGCGTGCACGGGCGAGCGAGGTGACGGACGAGGATGGCTTCTTCGTGGCCACGGTGCGCACGGGTGCGACGCGGCTCGAGATGAGCCCGCAGGTTGAGCAGCTGATGCAGAGGGTGCATTCGCTGTTTGAGCAGTACGTGAAGCTGCAGCAGAGCTTGAACTACGAGACGATGGCAGCGAGCGTTCGCGCGGACGAGCCGGCGAAGCTGGCGGACACGATTGCGGCGAACCTGCAGCTATCGATCGAGGAGAAGCAGCAGCTGCTTGAGGTCTTCGATCCTGAGGACAGGCTTTCGCGGGTGGCCGATGCGCTCGACGTTGCGATCGAGAAGCTGAATATGGACCGCACGATCCAGTCGCGGGTGAAGCGGCAGATGGAGAAGGCGCAAAAGGAGTACTACCTCAACGAGAAGATCAAGGCGATCCAGAAGGAGCTTGGGCGCGGCGAGAAGAGTGAGTTCGACGAGCTGAAGAAGAAGATTGAAGCTGCGGGGATGCCGAAGGACGTGCTCGAGAAGAGCATGCAGGAGTTGAAGAAGCTGGAGGCGATGCCACCGATGTCGGCCGAGTCTACGGTAAGCCGCAACTACCTGGACTGGCTGTTGTCGGTGCCCTGGCGCAAGCGCTCGAAGGAGATCCGGTCGATCGACCACGCGGAGCAGATTCTGAACGAGGATCACTATGGGCTCGAAAAGATCAAGGAGCGGATTCTCGAGTTTCTGGCGGTCCGGCAGCTGGTCAAGAACCCGAAGGGATCGATCCTGTGCTTTGTCGGGCCGCCGGGTGTGGGCAAGACCTCGCTAGGGATGTCGATCGCGAAGGCGACCGGACGGAAGTTCGTACGGATGTCGCTTGGCGGCGTGCGCGACGAGGCGGAGATTCGGGGGCATCGGAGGACTTATATCGGAGCACTTCCGGGGCAGATCATCCAGAGCATGAAGAAGGCGGGAACGAAGAACCCGGTGTTCATGCTGGACGAGATCGATAAGATGGCATCGGATTTCCGCGGGGACCCGGCGAGTGCCTTGTTGGAGGTGCTCGATCCGGAGCAGAACACGTCCTTCCAGGATCACTACCTGGACGTGGAGTACGACCTCTCACAAGTGCTGTTCGTGGCGACGGCAAACGTGCTGCATACGATTCCAGGGCCGCTGCAGGATCGCATGGAGATTCTTCGGCTGCATGGATACACGGAGCTTGAGAAGCTTGAGATCGCGAAGCAGTACCTGGTCAAGAAGCAGCGTGAGGGTACGGGTCTGACGGGAGACCAGGTGGACTTCGGGGATGATGCGCTCAAGCAGATCATCCGCGGTTACACACGTGAGGCCGGCGTGCGGAACCTGGAGCGTGAGATCGGAAACGTCTGCCGCAAGGTAGCGCGGCGCGTGGTGAAGAACGGAGCCGAGCACAAGGAGGCCGTGACGGGCGACAACCTGTCAGACCTGCTTGGGACGGCGAAGTTCCGCGACTCGCAGGCGCACGAGAAGAGTGAGATAGGCCTTGTGACTGGGCTGGCGTGGACGGAGGTCGGCGGGACGATTCTGCAGACCGAGGTCCAGGTGCTTGACGGCAAGGGCAAGATGACGACGACGGGTCAGCTGGGGGATGTGATGCAGGAGTCGGCGCAGGCTGCGCTGAGCTACATCCGCTCTCGCGCGCAGCATCTTGGGCTGAGCCGTGACTTCTATCGCCACGTGGATATCCATGTTCACGTTCCGGAAGGAGCCATTCCGAAGGACGGTCCGTCTGCCGGCATTACGATGGCGACGGGACTCGCAAGCGCACTGACCAAGATCAAGGTGAGGCGTGACATTGCGATGACGGGCGAGATCACGCTGCGGGGCAAGGTACTGCCCATTGGCGGGCTCAAGGAGAAGCTGCTCGCGGCGCACCGTGCCGGCATCTTCGAAGCCATCGCACCCGAGGATAATCGCAAGGACCTTGCGGACCTGCCGGAGCTTCTGAAGACGACGATGAAGCTGCATTTTGTGAGTGAGATGGACGAAGTTCTACACATCGCACTTGAAGGTGAGCTATCGGAGCTTCAGGAGGAGACGCCAGCAGCCCTTGGCACCGTCATCCCGCCTCCTGTGGGCGTCTTCCCACCCAGCGCTCATCAGTAGTAAATCGCCTGTAAAGGAGAGAGGCCGGGCCATTTATGGCTCGGCCTTTCTGCTTACGCGAGAGGCTTATACCGATCGACGACCTGTGACGAAGTGCATGATTACGGAGATGATTGCGAACAGGATCAGCAGGTGGATCAGGAAGCTGCTTACGTGAAAGACAAGGAAGCCACCGAGCCAAAGAACCAATAGGACAACTGCGAGTATAAGAAACATGCAAACCTTCTTTCTTGACCTACGGAGTCGCGCTTACCTGCGCAGAGATCTCGTATGGTAAGAGAGACAACAAAGGAAGATCGTTGCTTGGGCGGTGCGGAATGGGCCTGTTTCGTACCCATGGGGTAACCGGCCGCACCATAATTTGTGCAGGTGCGGCGCTGGTTCTGAGGTCCGGACGAGCCCTATCGTGCTTGACCGCGGACCGGCTGCGGTCAGGTATATTTGCTGATCAGCGGTTGCCGCCGGCAATGGATGGGATCAGCATGACTTCATCACCGTCCTGGAAGGTGTAGGTCTCACCCCCCAGGAACCGTATGTCTTCGTCGTTGACGTAGATGTTGATAAAGCGTCGAAGCTTCCCTGACTCATCCTTGATCTGGGTTCCGAGTGCGGGGAACTGCTGGTCTATGTCCGTGAGAAGCGATGGGAGATTGGGCGCAGAAGAATCGAAGTTCTTCTGGCCATCGGTGTGACGGACGAACGCGGTCGGCAGCGTGACCTTAATTTGCATAGGAGCCTCCCGCTGTGACGAGCTCTGCTGATGCAGAGGTTGCGGATAGGCCGTCGAGCTCCTGGAGGTATGCGTCGAAGTCGGCGAGACGTGGACGGATGGCCTGCTCCTGTATGTACCGGCCCGCGAGTGCATCGGTGGTCTTGAGGCCGTTGCCGGTGATGACGGAGACGGTGAGCTCGTCGGGCCGGATGCGGCCGTGGGCATAGAGCCGAGCGGTGACGGCGGTGGTGACGCCGCCGGCTGTTTCGGTGAAGATGCCTTCGGCTTCGGCGAGCTCCTGGATCCCGGAGACGATCTCGAGGTCGGAGACATCTTCGGCATAGCCGCCGGAACCCTGGATCATCTGCGCGGCCGCGGGCCCGTCGGCGGGGTTGCCGATCGCGAGTGAGCGGGCGATGGTGTTGGGGCGCTGGGGCTGGATGTAGTCCAGGCCGGACTTCACGGCGACGGAGATGGGTGAGCAGCCGGTAGCCTGGGCACCGAAGAAGCGGACGGGCTTGTCTTCTACGAGTCCGAGTGCGATCAGCTCGTTGAAGGCTTTGCGGATCTTGCGGATGACGGAGCCGCCGGCCATGGGGCAGACGATGTTGTCCGGGAGACGCCAGCCGAGTTGCTCGGCGATCTCGTAACCGACGGTCTTCGAGCCCTCGGCGTAGTAGGGGCGAAGGTTCACGTTCACGAACCCCCAGTTTCGCTCGCCGGCGATCTGCGTGCACAGACGATTGACATGGTCGTAGTTGCCTTCGACGCGGATGACACGCGCGCCGTAGACCTGTGTGGCGAGGATCTTGGCTGGTTCGAGGTCCGCGGGGATGAGGATGGTGGCCTGAAGGCCAAGGCGGGCTGCCTGAGCTGCGACGGAGTTGGCAAGGTTGCCGGTGGAAGAGCAGCCCACGGTGGTGAAGCCGAAGCGCTGCGCATTGGCGAGGGCGACGGCGACGACCCGATCCTTGAAGCTTAGGGTCGGGAAGCAGACGGAATCGTTCTTGAGGTAGAGGTTTTGTGCGCCGATGCGCTTGCCGAGGTTCTTCGCGCGGACGGTCGGGGTGAAGCCTACCGGGAGATCGGGGCGGAACTCTTCGGGGACGGGGAGCAGGGCGGCGTACCGCCAGATGCTGATGGGGCCGGAGGAGATGTTGGCGCGGGTGAAGGTGGATCGAGCGGATTCCAGGTCGTAGGTGAGTTCAAGGGGAGCGAGGCAGATGTCACACGCGGAGAGTGGCTGGTTCCCAAAGAGCTTGCCGCACTCGTTGCACTTCAACTGGTACCCCGTACAGGAATAGGCCATATCACTCTTCTCCGAGGGAAGAAGGGATTTGGCTGCTGAGACTATCTCTCTTTGGGGGTTGCCGCGAACGGCCAGGGAAAAGGAAATGCGGGGTTGCAGGCCCGAGGTGCGGGACTGCGTGCTCCGAATCTCATGTTCCCTGTTTCCAGGAGAGAGTTGACACCGGTACGTACTTGTTCTGTCCGGTTGTCGTGGCGTCTCAGGGCTCGTCCCTCAACCACTCTGCATGAAATTCAAATCTGCGATGAAGCAGACTGGAATAGATGAGTTGTAGCACAGTGGAGAGTGCGCTGCAAGTTCGCGGGGGCGAGGGTATTCAGGCTGGTTCGGATTGTTGGGTCCAGGGAGTCCGCCAGGACTGATATGGATTGCTACCTGCCCACTGCGGAGGCGCGGGGAAGCCGGTCAGCGGAGGACACCAGTTTGCGCACGCCCTTGACGAAGGCGCTTGGATCGAACTCCGTACGCAGGATCTCATCCGGGCAGTCGGTCAGGTGGGCCACTCGCCAGTTGCAGACGAAGGCGACCTTTTGTGTGTGCTGGGCGGTCTTGACCCGGGAACAGATGTCCTCGGCTTCTGCGACTCCCTTGTCTCCTTCTACGTCCACGAGAACAAGGTCGTACGGGCGCGTGCCATACAGTGAGAGTGCGCTTGAGCTGTCGAGGGTTGAATCTACGTGGAACCCGGAGATGCGCAGGATCTCATCCCGAAGTGGACGTAACATCTCGCGACGGCAGACGTGGAGAATGGCAGGCAGAACAGTTTTGCTCTCAGGCATGTAGTCTCAATGCAAACATGATACGGGGCGATGCTCATGGTGAGGGGCCTTCGGCTTCGTCATGGGTAACGTCGCCGATGCCAAACTCCAAGTCTCGGTGACTAGAGTACCTGTTGGTGGTGCAACAACAAAGGGAAATCTCGTCAGACGACGAAGTACTTTGCCTGTGGGTGATGGACGATAAGGGCGTCTGTGCTTTGTTCAGGCTCAAGATGGAATCCCTCGGTGAGGCGGACGCCGATGTTCTCTTCGGGCTTGAGGAGGTCGAAGATCTTGGTCTGGTCTTCGAGGTTGGGGCAGGCGGGGTAGCCGAAGGAGTAGCGGGAGCCCCGGTACTTCTGGTGGAAGAGATCGCGGGTTTCGGGGGAGTCCTCCTCGGCGATGCCTAGATCTTCGCGCATTTGCTTGTGCATGTACTCGGCGAGGGCTTCGGCGGTCTCGACGGAGAGGCCGTGGAGATAGAGGTACTTGGTGAAGTCGCCGGCTTCGAAGAGTTTCTGGGTAACAGTCGAGGCAGTGCTGCCGATGGTGACGACGGAGAATCCGATCACATCCATGCGGCCGGTCGACTTCGGGGAAAAGAAGTCGGCTATGGAGAGGAGACGGCCTTCGCGCTGACGGGGGAAGGTGATGCGGAGGAGTTCCCTGGGGGTGGCGGTGGCGAGGCTGAGACGCAGGTCCTTCGACTGGGTGGCTTCGCCACTTCGTCCAGCATGACGAGCTCCGGGGCTTGAAATGGCGAAGCGATCAGCGGGTTCGTAATCTTCGGGATCGTAGACGATGACGTCGTTGCCGTCGGACTGTGCGGGGTACCAGCCGTAGACGACTTTGGGTTCGAACCAGCCTTCGCGTTTGACCTCGGCGGAGAGCTCCTTGAGGATGGGGCGGTACTTTTCTTCGACGAGGCGGACGTAGTCGGTGGCGGAGGCGGTTTTGAGCTGCCACTGGTTCTTGAAGAGCGCGGTCTCGTTGATGAAGGAGTAGAGGGTGTCGAGGTCGAAGTCTTTACGGACGCGGACGCCGAAAAAGGGCGGCTGCGGGATCTCGGGGACATCGTGGACGATGGTGGAGCGCTGGGAGCTGGTGCTGGCCGGGAGTGGAGCGATGTCGCCGCCGGGACGGATGAAGGTCTTGACGGTGGCGCCGTCCGAGAGGCGTTTCTCGCGGACGGAGGTATCGGCGTCGGTGAGGTCGGACATGACGTGTAGGCCGGCGAAGGCGTCTTCGGCGTAGAAGACGGGGGCGGAGTACTCGCGGCGGAGATCGTCTTCAACGTACTTGCGGGTGAGGGCGGCACCGCCGCAGATGACGGGTATGCGGGAGTCGATGCGCTGGAGGTCCTGGACGACGTACTTCATCTCGAGGGTGGACTTGACGAGGAGGCCGGAGAGGCCGATGGCATCCGCGTTGTGGAGCTGCGCGGCGTTGATGATGAGATCGGAGGGCTGCTTGATGCCCAGGTTGACGACCTTGTAGCCGTTGTTGGAGAGGATGATGTCGACGAGGTTTTTGCCGATGTCGTGGACGTCGCCCTTGACGGTGGCGAGGACGATGGTTCCGCGCTGGTTGGAGTCGGACTTCTCCATTTTGGGCTCGAGGTAGGCGACGGCGGCCTTCATGGTGGCGGCGGAGTCGAGGACGCTGGGAAGCTGCATCTTGCGGGCGCCGAAGAGCTCGCCGACGGTCTTCATGCCGTCGAGAAGGACGGTGTTGATGAGGTCGAGGGGAGTGTAGCGGGTGAGGGCGGAGTCGAGGATCTGCTCGAGAGACTGCTTGCGATCGCCCTGGCCGAGGCCGCGCTCGCCGTTGATGATGAGGTGCTTGAGCTTTTCCTCGTCCGACATGGTGTCGGTGACGACGGCGGCTTCTTCTTCCTGGCCGGCGACCTTGTTGAGGCCGGTGAAGTACTGCATGTAGATCTGTAACGGATCCTGTTCGGTTTCGACGTTGCGGAAGATGAGGTTGCGGGCGAGTTCGACCTCCTGCTCGGGGATCTTGTAGAGCGGGTAGATCTTGGAGTAGTTGACGATAGCGGAGTCGAGGCCGCGGTCGACGGCCTCCTTGAGAAAGACGGAGTTGAGCACGCGGCGGGCGTAGGCGTTGAGGCCGAAGGAGATGTTGGAGACGCCGAGGATGGTCTTGCAATCGGGGAGTTCGAGGCGGATGCGGCGAACGGCTTCGAGGGTTTCGATGCCGGCGGTGCGGTAGTCTTCCTGGCCGGTCGAGATGGGAAGGGTGAGGGGGTCGAAGATGAGGTCCTGCGCGCGGAGGCCGTACGTTTCGGTGGCGAGCTTGTGGATGCGGTGGGCGATGGCGACTTTTTTGTCGGCGGTGAGGGCCATGCCGTCTTCGTCGATAGTGAGGGCGATGACGGCGGCGCCGTAGCGGCGGGCCATGGGGAGGACCTTCGAGGTGCGCTTTTCGCCGTCTTCGAGGTTGATGGAGTTGATGATGGACTTGCCGGGGATGCGCTTGAGGGCTTCCTCGATGACGTCGGCCTCGGTGGAGTCGACGAGGATGGGCGCGGGAACGCGGGTGGCGATCTTCTCGAGCACACCGTTCATGTAGGCCTTTTCGTCTTCGCCGACGACGGCACAGCAGAGGTCGAGCATCTGCGAGCCTTCGGCGACGAGGCGCTTGGCCATCGTGAAGATGCCGTCATAGTCGGCGTTGCGGACCATGTCCCGAAATGCGGCGTTGCGGGTGGTGGTGTTCATCTCCTCGGCGACGATGGCGGGCTGTCCGTCGACTTCCAGAAGGACGGAGGAGAAGGCGCTGGCGGCTATGGACTGGATCTTCGGATCGCGTGCGGCGGGCTTCAGATTTGCAACTGCTCCTGCGACAGCACGTATGTGGGCGGGGGTGGTGCCGCAGCAGCCACCGACGACCTGGACGCCGTACTCGGCGATGAAGCGGCGGTGGTAGTCGGCGAGCTCCGCCGGCGTGAGGCCGTAATGAGCGCGGCCGCCGACGTTTTGCGGGAGTCCGGCGTTGGGGAGAACGCTGACAGGCATGTGGCGTTCTGCGCGAGGAAGCGGACGGCGTCGTTCATCTCCTTCGGACCGGTGGCGCAGTTGAGGCCGATGATGTCGGGGCGGAAGCATTCGAGGACGGCCAGAGCGGCGCCTATCTCAGAGCCGAGCAGCATGGTGCCGGTGGCTTCCATGGTGATCTGCATCTGGATGGGGACGGTGACGCCGAGGTTGTGCATGGCGTCGTGGCAGGCGGCGAGGGCGATCTTGGCCTGGAGGAGGTCCTGCGAGGTCTCGATGAGGAGGACGTCGACGCCGCCCTCGATGAGGGCTTCGGCCTGCTCGACGTAGGTTAGGAGCATGGCGTCGTAGCTGATGTGGCCGAGCGAGGGAAGCTTGGTGGTGGGGCCGATGGAGCCGGCGACGAAGCGGGGGCGGTCGGGGGTGGAGTACTGGCGGGCGACGTCTTTGGCGAGGCGGGCGGCGGCGAGGTTGAGTTCGCGGGCGCGATGGGGTATGCCGAACTCCTGGAGGACGAGCGAGGAGGCGCCAAAGGAGTCGGTCTCGATGACGTCGGCGCCTGCTTCGAGGTAGGAGGCGTGGATCTCGCGAATGACGTCAGGGCGGGTGACGGCGAGGATCTCGGAGCAGTTTTCGAGGCCGGCGTAGTCGCCGTCTACGGTGAGGTTGTAGTTCTGGATGGAGGTGCCCATGGCACCGTCGTAGACGATAACGCGCTGCTTCAGGGTCTCAAGGAAGGTCGACATAGCCAACCATCAGGATATCGTGAGTCGCGGCATTGGGTGCCACGCTCTCGTTTCGCGGAGGCAACAGTTGCCCGGCAGAGAACCGCTTAGGAGAGAACTTCGGTTAGATCTTTTTCGGAACGGGGCTCGAGCGGAAGTGCGGGGAGGATGGGCACCAGCATGTCCTCTTTGCGCATGACGAGGTTGGTGGCGTTGAGCGAGGCGAGCTCGAACCCGTGGCCGTGGGTGATGGCGTCGGTGGGGCAGGCCTCGACGCAGTAGCCGCAGAAAATGCAGCGGTTGTAGTCGATGTTGTAGACCTTGGCGTAGCGCTCGGCGGAGGAGAAGCGGACCTCTTCGGTGTTCTCGGCGGCCTCGATGTAGATGCAGTTGGAGGGGCAGGCGGCGGCGCAGAGGAAGCAGGCGACACACTTTTCCAGGCCGTTCTCGTCGCGCTGCAGCTGGTGCTTGCCGCGGAAGCGCTCCTGAAACTGCGCGCCGCGCATGGGGCCCTTGCCGTCGGGGTAGTTCTCGACCTCGGTGGGCTGGAAGGCCTCGCGGAGGGTGATGCTCATCCCTTTGACGATCGCGGCGGTGTTGCTGACGATGGACATGTGCCTAGTATAGATGTTCCGGGCGGCATCGAAAGGCGGCTTACTTCGGTTCGGGCGGTGCGGTTATAAGCCCACGAAAGCGGATCGCGCCGGAAGAGCGTCGGCGCGCATTCAGACGCGCCGGGCTGATTCGATGCCCAGCTTTCCCCAGATCGCATCGACGCGGGCCTTGACCTCGGCGGGCATGGAGAGCATGGGCGGCCAAGGACGATGGAAGCCTTCAGCGGCCCACTTCCGGGTGGCGTCGATGCCCATCTTCGAGCCGAAGTTGGGGAGACGGGAGGCGTGATCGAGCGAGTCGACGGGGCCGAGGGTGAACTGGATGTCGCGCTCGGGGTCGATGTTGTTCGAGGTGCGGAGAGTGACTTCGGCCAGGTCGTGAGGGTTGCAGTCCTCATCGACGACGATGATGCACTTTGTGAACATCGCCTGGCCCAGGGCCCAGATGCCGCTCATGACCTTGCGCGCGTGCCCGGCGTAGGACTTACGGATGCTGACGATCATGAGGTTATGGAAGACGCCCTCGGGTGGGAGGCAGACGTCGACGATTTCGGGGAGGGTGAGTTGCATTAGTGGGAGGAAGATGCGCTCGACGGCCTTGCCCATCCAGGCGTCCTCCATTGGGGGTTTGCCGACGACGGTGGCGGCATAGATCGGCTTTTTTCGATGGGTGATGGCGGTGAGGTGGAAGACGGGGTAGTCGTCCGGCATGGTGTAGAAGCCGGTGTGGTCGCCGAAGGGACCTTCGGAGCGGAGTTCTGAGAGGTCGACGTAGCCCTCGAGGATGTATTCGGCGTGTGCGGGGACCTCGAGGTCGACGGTCTCGCCTTTGACGAGCTCGACGGGCTTGCCGCGAAGGAAGCCGGCGATGAGGTACTCCTCTACTTCGGGTGGGGCGGGGACGATTGCGGCGAAGGTGGTTGCGGGGTCGGTGCCGAGGGCGACCGCTACCTCGAGGCGGTTGTTGCGGATCCTGGTGATGGTGCTCTGGGAGAGGGTGTTCGGGGTGTTGAGGTTGGCGTGAGGGCCCTGTACTGGTCCAGACGCCACCGTTTCGCGCTCTGCAGGAGAGGATGGGGCACCCGATGTGGCACCTGGGTGGTATCGGGCTGGGGGTTCGGCGGTGGTGCCACCGGCGGTACGGGCCATGAGGTCGACGGCCTCGGCGGTGGAGGAGGTGGTGGCGCGGAGGCGGTCGCGCATCTGCTCGGCTGCGACCTTTTGCCGCTGCCAGTGCATGCCCGTGGTGTTCTTGTCGTAGACCTGCATGCGGTACATGCCGACGTTGCGTTTGCCGGATCGTGCGTCCCTGGTGATGACGCAGGGCAGGGTGATGAAGGGGCCTCCGTCGCCGGGCCAGGTTGTGAGCACGGGCAGCTGACGGAGGTCGATTGCTTCGCCTTTCAGGACGACCTCCTTGCAGGGGGCGTCGTCGCGATCGATAAGGCGGGGGAAGAAGCTGCCGATCTCGGCGAGTTTCGGAAGGAGCTTGAGCTTATCGAGGAGGCTGGTGGGGGTTTCGGGTTTGATCAGCACGCGGATGCGGTCGGCGATGGCGTCGAGAGAGTCGGTATTGAGGGCCAGGTTCATGCGGGCTTCGGAGCCGAACTGGTTCATCAGGACCCGCGCGCCGGGGTGGCCGATGACGTCTTCGAAGAGCAGGGCCGGGCCGCCCCAGGGCTCGCCGTTGCGGCGCAGCTTGGCGGTGCGGTCGGCGATCTCGGCCATTTCGAGGTAGGGGGAGACGGGCTGCTTGATGCGGCGAAGGTCACCGGACTTGTCGATTGCGGCGATCCACTCACGAAGATCTTTGTAGGGCACTTCCCTGCTCCCCTGGATGTCTGGATGCGACAGCAGGTCTATGGTACGGCCTTCGGAGGCACGCTTAGCCGAGGAGGGCCTATTTCAGGACGACGGCTTCGACCACAGCAGGAAGAACTGCGGGAAGCACGACGGGAACAACAAGGGACGCGATGACGAGGCCGAAGGGCTGGGAGCGGCGATGGCAAAGAGGAGCGGGAGCCGAGAAGGGCTGGGCCTCGAATGGCCCATCCTGCGGACAGAGTACGGGGGCAACGATTGCCCGGTTCCGCTCGCCCGGAGCTCGGGAGGAGGCGATCGCCCGCACGGGCGGCGGCGAGGTTTGGGCTGGCCAGAGCGGGTTTTTGTGTCGTACGAAAGTTTGACATTTCCGAAAATTGTCCCAGGGGCGAGCACGCATCTGAGAAAGAAGGTCCCTCTTTGCTCGATGGACCGCTTTCTTCTCCGCACGTTTACCTGTGCACGCCCCGCTTCACATTCAACCCACCACGAGAGAGGCTCCAATGTTCTTACGCTCCGAGAAGTTATTGATCCCCCTAGAAAAGCCCGCCCGTCCCGATCCAAACGGGGCCGCTGCCATCCAGGAGCTCCTGGGAGGCAAGTTCGGCGAGATGTCCACCCTGAACAACTACCTTCACCAGTCGTTTGGATTCAAAGAGAAGAAGAAGCTCAAGCCGTTTTACGACCTGGTCGCGAGCATCACTGCAGAAGAGCTTGGGCACGTAGAGCTGATATCGACCGCGATTAACCTGATGCTTGAGGATTCTGTTCCTGAAGCTGAACCTGTGGACGCACCTCTCAGCGAGGCAAAGAATCTGCGCAACACGCACCACACGATCGTGGGCGGTGGCGGCCACCAGGTGATGGATTCGATGGGACATTTCTGGAGCGGGGAGCATGTCTTCTCGAGCGGAAACCTGGTCGCTGACCTCCTCCATAACTTCTTCCTGGAGACGGGCGCGCGCATGCACAAGCATCGCTGCTACCAGATGACGACCAACCAGGCGGCGAGGGATGTGATCGGCTACCTGATGGTTCGCGGCGGGGTGCATCAAGCGGCGTACGCCCTTGCACTGCGAAAGGTGACGGGGGTCGAAGTCACGAAGATGCTGCCCACACCGAACATCGATGACGCGAAGATTCCCGAGGCACGCAAGTGGCAGGCACAGGGTGCGCACCGGAAGCTTTACACCTTCTCGGAGGCCGACTATGGCGACGTACAGGGTGTGTGGTCGGGTCCGGCTGACTGGGCGGACGGCGGCGAGCTCGAGGTGATCAAGGGCGTACCCGAATACGCGGCAGAGGGCCCTGTAATTGGCGAATCCCGATCGCTGTTCTCTCCGGACTACGCTCCAGAGGAGATCTATGAGATTGCGGCGCAGCTGATGCAGAAGGGCGGAATTTCGCCGCTTCAGCCGGGAGACGGTCTCCACTCGCGATACCAGGGGAGCACACCTGACAGCGTGGGAGCAGCGGCGCAGCCCGGAGTGAAGACGACGAAGAATCCGACGAAGAGCAAGAAGTAGATCTGGCGGGATTGTAGAGAGGCGGCGCTATGCCGCCGCCTCTTTTGCTTTCGCGGGTTCAGGCCGCGCTGAGGTCAGCCCTTGGGCTGGCGAAGAGACGTCTGCGGTGTGGTAAAGCTTTCGGTTGAGTGCGAGTCACTCGGAGATCGGTTCGAGATCGACTTCTACCTTAAGGGTGTGGCCACCGCCGCCCAGTATGAGGCCGCGCAGGGGGCTTACATCGCCGTAGTCCCGGCCCCATGCGAGGGTCACGTGCCCGTCGGTGGGAGCGACATTGTTGGTCGGATCCATGTCCAGCCAACCAACGCCCCGGCAATACGCTGACACCCACGCGTGAGAGGCATCGGCGCCGACAAGACGTGGTTTGCCGGGAGGCGGATAGGTGCGCAGATAGCCGCTAACGTAGCGAGCGGCGATGTTGATGGAGCGGAGACATGCGATCTGAACGTGGGCGAAGTCCTGGCAGACTCCGCCGCGTCTTTTGAAGACCTCCTCGGTCGGCGTTCGGACGTTGGTGGCCTTTGCGTCGAAGCGAAAGTCCTTGTAGATGCGGGTTGTCAAGTCAAAGAGAGCTTCGCGCATCGGCCGCCCGGGCGTGAAGGATTGGAGTGCGTAGGCGGCAAACTCCGGCCGGATCCGGATGCGCGGGGATTCGAACTGGAACTGGTAGGCCTCGAGCCCTTCACTGGTGTGGTCGCGTGCCAGCGGCGTCGTCGAGTCCTCCCAGGGAGGGGACGGGGGGAGGGTTCCGTTCGGATCGGCGCTGATGACGACCTGGCTGGTAGCCTCTACGACCAGCTTGGTGTGTGGCTCTTCCACTGTAAAGAAGAAGAGGCAGTTCCCGAAGTAGTCCGTCCGCTCGGTGAGCGTGGTCGGTGTTGGCTCGATTTTCAGATCGTTTTGCAACAGACAGTTCTGAAGAAAGGATCGCGGCTTCAGGCAAGCTACATGGTTGCCGAACGAGACGGGGTAGCGGTACTTGTAGGTGGTTCGATGGATGAGTTTGTAGACCATTCTCCTCAATCATTGCCCATCGCGATTGGCAGAATCCGCGCGTGGCTGAAGTACCGGCTGGACAGGTTGTTGGACCAGGAGGGCAAGAGGTTCTCGAGCTCTGTGAGAAACCCGTCCAGTCGCTTCAGCCCGTGGTCGTCGCGGGCGGCTTTGCCCGAAGCCGGATAGCGGATAGCCTGCAGATCGATGGCACGCAGCGACTTCAGGGCGTCCTGCATGGCCTTGAGGTCGGAGGGAACGTGCCTGGGAAGCTTCGAGTACAGATCGGCGAGATGTCCGATCTGGAAGTCGAGCGACCGCGGATTTGTCTCGTCGGCCATCAGGACATCGAGCACTGCCAGGGGCTGGAGCGTCGTGTAGTATCTCGCCCGGTAGGTCATGGAGCTGTCGGCGACCTCAAGAAGGCACTCAAGGAACGACCAGTTCTCGATGGCGAGTGGACGGGTGATCATGCGCAGCTGCCGAGTGAGATAGATGGCTCGTTCGAGACGCCGGCCGAGGCTCATGAAGAGCCAGCCGGAGCCACGATTGATGTTTTCGCGTTCCATACCGGAGAAGGATGAGAGCAGCTCCAGGCAGGAGGTGAGCAGAGCTGAATACTCCAGGAGCTCCGGGTTCGGCTCCGTGTTCATCACGTCGCGCAGCTTGCCGATCAGCAACATCATGTCGCCGGACAGGCGTTCCCGCACATTGTCGCCGATGCGCGACACCTCACGAAGTGTGGACGGCAGACTCTCGGACCGCTTCCTGTCGGTCAGCATCGAGCACACCTCCTTTTCGAGGGTGGGAAAGGTGGGGGGCTTGCGCTTGCTCTTCGGCAGCTTGCTGTGTCGGGAACCAAGGCAGCCGTGCAGACGGAGGAGGCTGGTGAGTTCCGTCTCCTCGGCGCGGCGAACGCGCGGGACCATGGAGCGCAGGATGCGTGCGATGTTTTCCGCTCGCTCGACATAGCGGCCCAGCCAGTAAGTGTTGTCGGCGACGCTGCTGGGCACCACGCTTGAGACTCGCCGCAGCTCGACCGGTTCACTGCGCGGGCGCAGAAGGCTGAAGGTGTCGACGGGACCGTCGGAGAGAACCCAGGCGTCCTTGCTGTGGCCACCGCGCTGCATCGAGACGACCGATCCGTGGGCCTCGGCGACACGCACCAGGCCTCCCGGGATGGCGGCCCAGCCGGTACCCGTGTTGAGGACATAGGTACGGAGGACGACGCTGCGGGAGTTGAGTCGGCCGTCCTCCCAGACGGGTGCGGTTGAGAGGGCGACCTGCTCCTGGGCGACGTACTCATGGGGAAAGGCCTGCAGGCGCGCGATCAGCTTCGCCTTCTCGTCCGCAGGCAACTCCGATCCGAAGACCGGCTCCATGCCGCTTGAAGGAAAGGCAGGTTTGATGACGACGGATTCGAGGTGCTCGAGCACCCAGTCACGCGCGCTGGTCTGGCCGCACCACCAGGTCGCGACCGAGGGGAGCTTCAACTCTTCGCCGAGCAGATGCCGCGAGAGGCCGGGCAGAAAGGGCATGATGGCCGCGGACTCGATCAGGCCGCTCCCGAGCGCGTTGGCCACCTTCACGTTTCCGGCCACGATCGCATCGACTAGGCCAGGGACGCCCAGCAACGAGTCACCGCGGAGTTCGAGCGGGTCGCAGAAGCCGTCGTCCACGCGGCGGAGGATGACGTCTACCTGCTCCAGCCCGCCTACGGTCTTCAGGTAGACGCGGCGGTCGCGTACGGTGAGGTCCGCGCCTTCGACGAGGGTGAAGCCGAGGTATTTCGCGAGATACGAGTGCTCGAAGTACGTCTCGTTGTGGGGCCCGGGTGTGAGCAGCACGACGCGTGGATTTTCCTGGCCGGAGAGGCTGCTGAGCGCATCGCGTTGCGCGCGGAAGAAGGGCGCAAGGCGCAGGACGTTTGAGTTACGGAAGAGCTCCGGTAGGAGGTCGGAGACGATGGTGCGGTTTTCAAGGGCGTAGCCGCTGCCCGAAGGCGCCTGTGTGCGGTCCGACAGCACCCACCATTGGCCGTCGGGCGAGCGCGCAAGATCGACGGCCAGCATGTGAAGGTAGCTGTTGCGCGGAACGCCGACGCCAACCATGGGCCGAAGAAAGGCAGGGTTCGCGTAGACGAGGGAGGCTGGAAAATGACCACCGGTCAGGAGCTCCTGGGGGCCGTACAGGTCCTCGAGGAGCAGGCTGAGCAGATGCGCTCGCTGAATGACGCCTGCCTCGATGAAGCGCCACTCCTCGGCAGGGATCAGGAACGGAACGACGTCGATGCGCCAGGGGCGGTTGGCACCGAGGGGATCTCCGTAGATGTTGTAGGTGATTCCGTTCTCACGGATTCGACGCTCGGCGCGAGCCCATCGCTGGCCGAGCTCTTCGGGGCCGATGGCGCGCAGGGTCTCCATCAGGTGCGCCCAATGGGGACGTGGGGTTACGCCGTCTGCGGACGACTCCTCGAAGGTCGCGCCGTAGCGGAGCGGAGACTGGTAGAGATCGCCGATCACGGGGAGACCCTTGGCGGACCGGTCGCTGCCCTGTGCTGGGGTGCCGGCCAGCGGAGGTCGAGCGTCATGGGGAAGACCGGGTTGTGTTCTTCCGCGGGGGTGGGGACGACGTCGTGGGTGGAAGTGGAGACCTGGAAGCGCTCCAGCCGGCGCTCGCGGGCCTCAGTGGCGTTGGCCGGTCGCGTGGTGTGGACGGTGCCATCTGGTGGACCAGCGAAGTAGGTGCAGCGGCCGATCGAGAGCCCTTTCCAGGTGTCGATGAGGTCGAAGACCAGTGGCGTGTGCACGGGGATAGTGGGGTGCAGGGCGGCGGAGAGCCGACGTGCGCGGTAGCGGATTCCGGCGACAGCCTGACCGGGCTGAGCCGTGCCATGCAGAGGGACTCTACGTCCGTTGCACGAGACCACGTAGCGGGAGTCGGGCGGAAGGCCATTCACCATGAGCTGCATGCGCTCGAGTGACGAGTCCACACTGCGCCCGGTCCCGCCTGAGCTGGTTTCCTCGGCGAGCACGTTCCATGGCTCAAGGGCCTGTCGCGCTTCGAGTTCGATGCCGTGCGCGGTGATGGATCCGATCTTTGGAAAGCGAAATTCGAAGTGCGAGTCGAACCAGCTGTCTTCGAGGTTGCAGCCCGACCCGCGCAGGTGAGCGAGCACGTCGAGGAAGTCGCGCCGAACGAAGTGCGGAAGCATGAAGCGGTCGTGGAGTGCTGCGCCCCAGCGGTGGAGCCCCCCACTAAAGGGCTGCTTCCAGAACAACGCGACCAGGGCCCGCACCAGGAGCATTTGGAGGAGCCCCATGCGGAAGTGCGGCGCCATCTCGAACGCACGAAGCTCAAGCAGACCGAGCTGCAGGCCCTGCCCCTCGGGTGGGTACATCTTGTCGATGCAGAACTCCGCGCGATGGGTGTTGCCGGTTACGTCGACCAGGAGATTCCGAAAGAGGCCGTCGAGGATGTAGGGAGGACAACCGCCTTCGGGCAGCTGGCTGAAGGCTAACTCTAGCTCGTAGAGCGCGTCCACGCGGGCCTCGTCCACGCGTGGGTACTGGCTGGTGGGGCCAACATACATGCCGGAGAAGAGGTAGGAGAGCGACGGATGGTTCTGCCAAAACGAGATCATGCTGCGCAGCAGGTCAGGGCGGCGAAGCATGGGGCTGTCCGGCACCGTGGCCGCACCAAGGACGATGTGGCTTCCACCGCCGGTAGCGAGATGGCTGCCATCGTAGGCGAACTTGCCGGGGATCAAGCGGTTTCGTTGAGCCTCCTCGGCCAGCACCTCGTTGATGCTTTCGAGCTCGTCCCAGTCGCTCGTCGGGGGGAGATTGACCTCGAGGACGCCGGGGTCGGGCGTGAGGCTGAACGAACGCAGGCGTGGATCGGGGGGCGGCGTGTAGCCCTCGATCCACACCGGGCGCCCGAGGTACTGGCAGGTGTCCTCGATTGCCGCGACGAGGTCGAGGTAATCGGCGAGCACCGGCGCATAGGGCAGAAAGACATGTAAGCGTCCTTCACGGACCTCGACGCAAAGCGCCGGCCGGATGAGTTCGGTGGCCGTTTCCGCGGTGCTTGAGAGCGCAGGAAGCGGATCGGGCGCGGGTTCGACGTGGAACAGATCCGGTCGCCGAAGAGGGCCTGCGGGAAGCCTGATCTGAGTGTTGGGACGTTTCCCTCCCTGCACCTCAGAGGGTTCGTGTTTCGCGGTTTCGTAGTCGTACGTCAGTTCATCGGGTGCGACCCAGGGGAAGGGCCCGATCGGGATGCGGTAGCCGATGGGCGAGTCGCCGGGCGACAGGAACAGAGGCTCGGGGCGTGCGAACCACAGCTGGCTCGACCAGGCGAGCCGGCCCGCGGGCTGCCTGCGTCGGAGTGGAAGTACATAACCGGCCGGCTCGGTGGAGGAGGCGGTGTCGACTTGCGGGTTATAGCCGGGCAGAATGCTCTCGGCGCTCACCTCGAGCCGGCGTGTCAGCACCTCGAGAAAGGCAAGTGCATCGGCCACACCGAAGGTGTACACCTCCTCTTCGAGGGCGATCAGATCGCCGTTCTCCCATACCGGGATGCCATCGTTGCGGGAGACGCAATGGAAGGCCCAGCGCGGCAACGACTCGCCCGGATACCACTTGCCCTGCCCGAAGTGGAGCAGGGCGCCCGGGGCCGTTCTTTTTCGAAGAGATCGAATTAGCGCCAGGCCACGGGTTCGCTTGATCGGCCCCAGGGCTTCTATGTTCCACTGCAGGCTTTCTGGTTCGTCGATGCCAACGTAGGTGGGTTCACCGCCCATGGTGAGCCTGACATCCTGGGCGAGGAGGTCGCGATCGATCGCATGCGCGACGTCCCGCACCTCCGACCAGATCTCATCGTTGTAGGGTTTGGACAGGCGGGGCGCCTCGTTTATGCGGCGCACCGACATGGTGTGACTGAACTCGACCCCGGCGCGTTCGACGGTGCCCCCGATAGGTGCGGCCTGCGATGCGCTGGGCGTCGAGACGAGTGGTATGTGACCCTCGGCGGTGAACAGGCCCGAGGTCGGGTCCATTCCGATCCAACCGGCACCGGGCAGAAAGACCTCCGCCCAGGCGTGGAGATCCGCCGAATCAACGGTGGGCGCGTCCGCCGAATCGAGCGCCGGCTCCTCCGCTGCAAGCTGAATCAGGTACCCGGAGACGAAGCGCGCGGCAATCCCGAGTTGCCGGCAGACCTGCACCATGAGCCAAGCCGAGTCACGACAGGAGCCGGTCCGTTCGGAGAGCGTCTGCTCGCAGCTCTGAACCCCATGCTCCATGCGGGTCACGTAGCTGACCTCGTCCCGAACCTGCTGATTCAAGGCGACGAGGAAAGCGACCGTGCCCTGCTGTTTGCCGCTGACGGTGTCGACAAAGGAGCGCAGCAGAGGGCCGGCCGGCTCGGCCGAACGGTAGGGCTCGAGATCCCTGCTCAGCTCCGGCGTGTATGCGAAGGGGAATGTTTCGAAGCCGGGCTCAAGAAAAAAGTCGAACGGATTGGTGGGCGTGAGGTCCGCGACGAGGCTTACCTCGACGACAAATTTCTTTGTTTTCTGCGGAAACAGCACTCGCGCAAGGTGGTTCCCGAGCGCGTCAAACTGCCATGTGAGGATGTGGTCTGCGGGCGTGATATCGAGCGAGTAGTTGAGAATGGGCGTGTGGCAGTGGGGGGCGGGACGTAACTGGATGACCTGCGGGCCGAGAGCAACAGCCCTGTCGTAGGCGTACTCCGTTTGGTGGTGCAGTGCAACCTGAATGCCCATTGACCCTCGTACGGCTCTGTCGGACGTTCCTGGCGTCGTCGCCCCTGGTGTGTAGCAGGCGGATGGAGGTGCCAAATGTCTCATGAAGCTGCTTCAGAGCTATCGTACCCAAAAATGTCGCGGTCGCGATTTCCTGATCCTGCGACGCTCGACCTCGTCCGTGTCAGTGCGCGAATCGCCAGCTTCGAGGTGGGTGCCCGTCGCGGCGCAGTCTCTGGCTACCAAGGTCGCGGCTGCCCGCGTAGAGCGTGCGATCCGAGACCTGAAGCGGAGTGCGTTCGGCACCGCACCCTACCGCTATGCGTACGCTAGACTAGGTGTTCTCGTCGAAAGATCTTGCCGATATTCCAGACCTCCCGGGGACCTTTATGCTTATCCTCTCTGAGTTTGATATTCAATTTCAGCTTCCGGCGCCTGCTGCGATGGTTGCCCTTCTACACCTCCATCCGTCGCTCGAGCCGCAGCTTCGTTCCGGGAATAAGCTGCTGGTGGAGCACCTCGATCCTCCCGCTTTCAGCGCCGACGCTCCGGCGCCATCGCGGTCGACGATCCCTTCGACCGAGTACATCGATTCCTTCGGCAATCGGTGCGCCCGATTCCTGGCACCGGCGGGCCACCTCCGGTTGTCTGGCTCAAACACGATCGACGCGGATCCGAATCCTGACCGGATCTATCCGGAGGCGGAACAGGCGCGTATCGAGGACCTGCCGTCTGAGGTGCTTCAGTTTCTTCTGCCGACGCGCTACTGTGAGGTCGACCAGTTCGGGGCGATTGCGCAGGATCTGTTCGGATCGGTGGCACCTGGATGGGCGCGGGCCACTGCGATCCGCGACTGGGTTCACGATAAAGTCGGATTCAACTACAACGCTGCCCGACCCACCAAGACCTCGATGGACGTCTTTACGGAACGCGTGGGCGTCTGCCGTGACTTCCAGCATCTCGCGATCACGCTTTCCCGCTGCCAAAACATTCCGGCTCGTTATGTGACGGGATATATCGGCGACATCCGGATGCCCTACAGCGGACGCGGAGACTTCAGCGCCTGGTACCAGGTCTTTCTGGATGGCAAGTGGATCGATCTGGACGCACGTCACAACTACCAGCGGCTCGGGCGCGTTCTGATGGCGACGGGTCGCGACGCGGCGGACGTTGCGATCACGACGAGCTTTGGCAGCGCACCCCTCACCTACTTCTATGTCAACTCAAACGAGGTGGACGAGGCCGGCAACATCATCCCATTCAACGGAGGCGTGACGATGGCGGCGGGCCCGGCGCCAAGTGGGCCGGAGGTCAACATCGCGACGCAGACGAACTCGGGACACTCCAGCCCCACGCAGACCCAGGCTTCGACCTCCTAGATCACCGGGACTGCGTGCTTCGCGCGAGTTCTTCTCCCTGCGGATCACCGGGGCTGCTCGACCAGCTTGATTTCAAAGATCCTGGGCCATTGTTTCCCGGTGACGAAGAGCCGGTCGTGCGCGGCATCGTATGCGATGCCGTTCAGCACCGATTCCGCGTTCAGCTTTTGCTCTTCCGGGAGCAGTCCCTTGAGGTCGATCCAACCCGTGATGTGGCCGTCTTTCGGAGAGATCCGTGCGACGAGGTCGGTGTGCCAGACGTTGGCAAGGATCTCGCCCTTGACGTACTCAAGCTCGTTCAGCTGATCAACTCTTTTTCGTCCATCGGTCACCACGATCTGCCGGGTGACGCGAAAGGTCGCGGGATCCCGGAACCGGAGAGTGTCTGTCCCATCGCTTGTGATGATCTCTCGTGCGTCGCGGGTCATTCCCCAGCCATCGCCTGTGTACTCGAACTGCCGTATGGGCCGGAGTGAGAATCGGTCGTAGACGAAGCCGACGTGCGACTGCCAAGTCCACTCGTAGAGGTTCGGTCCGAAATCGACGATTCCTTCGCCGAAGTAGCGGCCAGACAGATCGAGCCGCTGAACGATCTCTCCGGTCTCGGGCCGGGTGACGAGGATCGCGGAGCGGCCGTTCAGGCCGGTTCCTTCATAGAAGAGACCATCCAGGTAGAAGAAGCCTTCGGTGTAGCTCTCGATCGAGTGTGGAAACGTGCGCACGACCTGGTAGCTCGACACGGGTGCAGCCATGCAGCCGGCGGCAACAGGTGCGAACAGGAGAGCCATGCAGCAGCGGATGTTTCGGAAGAACCATGATCCGGCAAAGGCCATACCTCACGGTACCCGAAACTCGGCCCGATCCTCTCGATCGGACGCGGTCCCCTCTCCTGCAAGGCTGGGATATAGGAGATATCAGGAGGCAGGGGATTCGGTTCGGAGGAGGCTCGGCAGTACTTCCACTGCAGTGCCACTGACGATCTCATCGAAGGCCCCAGCGTTGGCGGGCTGCTCCGGACCGACATAGACGGTGCGGATGCCACGCTGTCTCGCGACCTGCACAAAGCCTGCCGCGGGATAAACAGATCCCGACGTCCCCACCACAAGCAGCGTTGTGGCGCGATGGAGTTTGCGGTAGATCTCGTCGAGATCGAGCGGAACTTCGCCAAACCAGACGATGTGTGGACGGACGGCATCGCCGCAGGTTGCACACCTGGGGAGATCGACTGCTTTCTCGTAAAGTGCCTGATCCGCAAAGGGGACCTCACAACTCTCGCAGCGCGATTGGTAGAGGCTCCCGTGCATGTGGTGGACCCGATGGGAGCCCGCCCGTTCGTGGAGATCGTCCACATTCTGGGTGCAGAGATAGAAGCGCTCGCCCATTCTGCGTTCCATCTCGGCGAGGGCAATGTGCGCGGGGTTCGGCTGCGCGTCGAGAGCGTCCCGCCGTCGCATGGAGTAGAAGTTCCACACGAGCTCCGGGTCGGCCTGCCAGGCCTCGGGCGTCGCCACCTCCTCGACGCGGTAGCCGTTCCAGAGTCCCCCGGATCCGCGAAAGGTCGCAAGTCCGCTCTCAGCCGAGATTCCCGCACCGGTGAGAACGAACAGGTGCTCGTCGGCGCCGATGTGCAGAGGGGAGGTGTTTGTAGGACGGTTGTGCATAGGAGGTGAGACGCGTTCGCGCTCTCCGGCTGAGGTATGGGCGGAACGGACGGACGCTGGATCACGCTGCCCCGAATGTCGGGGGGACGCGCGCCCGATGTGCGGTCCCTATGCCAGAGCGAGGTTTAGATTGTTGATGGCCTCATCGATTTCGGCGGTGCTCTTATAGCCGACAGTGACGCTCTGAACTCCCGCGTCGCGGAAGGCGAAGCGCATCGCCTGCTGGCGATCCTGGTGATTGAAGACACCTTCGCCGATGAGTTTCATGCTGATCACGCCCATGCCCTCTTTGCGAACCTGGCGGACATGGCTGACCACCTCGGGGACGTTGCCGAGAACGTCGGCATCGTGCTCTTCGGCATCCATGCGGGTGCCCTTGTGATTGACGCGAATCATGGCCACGTCGAGCCACTTGTTCCCTGGGACCTGGCGCAGCGCAGGCAGGCCGTGAACGGACGCACCGCGCTTGACGACAGCTCCACGATGCTGGGCTGCGGCGATGCCGTCCTGCCATCGGACCGACTCGGTTGGCCAGGCGCCGGTGTGCTGCCAATGGAGCAGCATGATATCGAAATACTCGGTCCTGGCGAGCTTACGAAGCTCATCGATCTTTGCCTGCGGGTCCACGCCGTCGCTGGTCGTGACCTTGGACATGATCCGGTAACTGTCACGCGGGATGCCCTCGAGCGCTACGCCGAGCATTCGGTGCATGTCGCCGTAGGACTCGGCTGTTTCGAAGAAACGGATACCCTGATCGTAGGCGTAGCGGACCTGGCGGGTGAACTCCGCCTGGCCAAGACGACGCTGGACCTCGCCGCTCATGCTGCCGGTTCCGAAGGCGAGACGCGTCACCTTGACTCCGGAGTGACCGAGTTCCACCCAGTCGGTGGCTCTCTGCGGTTCAGCCTGGAGCGGCCCTGCAACGCCCAGAACGGCGCCGGCGGCCAGGCTGGTCTTGAGGAAGTCTCGTCTGGAATAGCGGCTCATAAATCTCTCCGATGGTTCGGAGGTTAGCACAGTTTCTTTGAACCCATCCGAGCCGTTCTAAAGGCACTTTGTCCAGCGATAGCCGAAGGCTTTTTCAGCCTACTGGCCGCTCTCCCTCAATCCTGAACCTGCCCTCGAGGCCTATGACCAGCGCTGCTCGCCGGTGCAGATCAGAGTTGGAGAGAGGAAGGAGTTTAGCGCTCGCGCGAAGGTGACCAGCGCAGGCCGCCACCAAACGTCTGGCGATAGAACTCGCGCTGCACAGGATAGATTGTGCTTCCGTTGTAGAACCCGAACACTTCATTGTTCATGTTGAGCGCGTAAGCAACCGCGGTGAACCCTTTCCGAAGCCGGTAGCTTCCCTGCAGGTCGAGTTGCAGGTGCGAGTAGAAGTAGTTGTCGCCGGTCGGCCCACGTGTGCCACCACCCGTCACCGACCCTCCGCTCGAGACGATCGGGCCGGAGTTGTCGGTCGTGTATTGATAGGCTGCGATGTTGGCCTGGTTGTATGTCATTCCCAGGCGCACGGAAAGACCACCTTTGTCGTACGTCGGGCTGACGTTATAGCTGTTGGGCGCTTGCCCAATCAGCGCCGGCTTCGCGCCTTCGGGACCACGATTGGGGCCGCTAATCTGACCTGGCTGCAGGAGAGCTGGATCTATATAAGGAGGGAGGTTGGCCTGCGATTTTGTGTAACCGTAATTGGTCGAAATGCCGAGGCCGTTCAGGCCACTGGGAAGACGCGTGAAGTGCTGCTGAAACGCGATCTCGAAGCCATAAACGTAGGCCGAGCCCGCGTTGAGCGTCTGGTTCAGAAGGTAAGGAAGGTTGTCGCCTGTCAGCGTAGGGTTAGCCGGCGTGACGGTCTGCGTGGGGACGATGGGATTACTCAGGTTCTTGTAGAAGAAACCCGCTTGCAAAAGGCCGGTTCCGGGCAGGCTGTTCTCGTAGAGAAGATCGATGTTGTCGGCGTACTCGGCGCGGAGGTTTGGGTTGCCCTGGCTGACCGTGGTACGAGCGTTGCCGCTGCTGGTGACGGTCCGAAAGGGGATGAGATCGCTGAACTGTGGCCGGGCAAGACCACGGCCGTAGACCAACCGGAGACCCGACGAGGGTGTCAGAGAATATCGCAGCGAGGCGCTCGGAAGCACATCCAGATAGGAGGCCTTTACGCGGATGGGTGTTGAGCCTACGTCGTTTGCGCTGCTCTGGTTGTCGTAACCAAGATTGTTCTCACTCGTGTTCTCGAAGCGGACGCCCAGGACGAGGCGGAAGCGGCCGAGGTTGGTCGTGTTCATCAGGTATCCCGCGGACACCTTCTCAATCTGGTTGAAGGAGTTGCCGACGACCGACGAGGAGATCGTCTGTGCCGTGAATGCCCGGATCTTGTCGTACTCCACTGCGGGGCCGAACTTGTACTCGCCGCCGTAGTAGCCGGGATCCGAGAAGT
This sequence comes from uncultured Acidobacteriaceae bacterium, assembly GCA_963752655.1. Classification (GTDB taxonomy): domain Bacteria; phylum Acidobacteriota; class Terriglobia; order Terriglobales; family Acidobacteriaceae; genus Edaphobacter. The sequence continues at coordinate 79,836 of CAVVZK010000008.1, read as the reverse complement.
CGCTCAAGAAGTTGGTCATGGCCAGCGACGGGTCCTCTGCATTGCCCGCTGCCGCGCCGGGAGTGTAGTTCTCCGTGTCCTGGTTCACGAATTTGTGCATGTTGCGAAAGCGGCCACCGAACTCGAAGGTGCTCGCGTGTCCAGCCACCGTGTAGGGCGTTGAAAGGGAGGCGCCGAAGCCGAGATCGACCTCAGGGTTATACGTGTTCTGCACCCTTTGGCCGCTGTAGAAGAACTTCGACGGATCGAAGATGTCCACGCCGTTCTGCACGTTCAGGTGAGGTGTCAGCGGCCGCGAGACATCAAGGCCGTAGACGACGTTGTTGAGGGGATTTGTCGCCGCCTGAGGTGCGAAACGCGCATTGGAGTAGCCGGCATCGCGTGTACGACCGACGGAGGATTCGGTGTCCCAGGCGAGGAGCGACTGGCGGAGCACGTGACGTCCGCCAAACTGCAAACCGCCGATGTCCTGGATTGGGCGACGACGGAGCGCCTGGAAGGAGACCGTTCCGTCCCCTCCGCCCTGTGTGGGGGTCACAAAGGTGTTAATGGCCGGGCTATAGATCCAGTCGTCGCCAAAGTTGTTGAAGTGCGAGTAGAGCGCCTTGAGGAAGAGACTGGAGGTGTCGCTAAGGCGGTAGTCAAGCGTTCCCGCGAATCCGCGGCGATCGCGAAAGTACCGGTAGTCGCGAAGGTCGTACGTGCCGGCGAGGGCAGGAGCAGGCTCGACGTCATTGATGCCGCGGCCGTTCCAGTCGTAGGAGCCGCCGACCAGCACGCCAAGTCGGTGACCCTCCAGAAAGCGCCTCCCGATTGTGCCGTCGAACTGGTAGTTCGGCCGACCTCCAATGATCGGAACGTATCCGCCAAGAGACTCGAGATTCAGGGTGGGGTGATCCTCGGCGGATTTGGTTCTCAGATCGACGGAGCCGCCGATGCCATCACCTTCCATATTGGCCTGCAGCGTCTTGTTGATCTGCACGGACTCGACGAGGTCAGCAGGAATGAGATCGAGCTTGATCTGGCGAACGGTTTCGGGCGAGGCAATGGTGACGCCATCGAGCGTGGTGTGGGTGAGGCGGGGCTCGGTACCACGCACCTTTACATACTTTCCTTCGCCTTCATCGCGCTCGAGCGTGACGCTGGGAAGGCGGCCGATAGCATCTGCGACGTTTGCATTTGGAAGACTCGTTATGACGTCCGCCGGCAGCACATTGATGATGTTGTCCGCAGTGAAGGTACGATTGATCGCTTCGACCTCACCGCCCTGACGACCGGCATAGACCTGGACGTTCTGCTGATTGGAGGCGATGGAGAGAGTTGCCTCAACGCGCGACAGCTGACCGGCAGAGATGGTTGCAGGCTTAGCAAGATCAGTGAAGCCGGCGTAAGAGATGGTGACCGTGTAGCTACCCGAAGGGATACCCGTGACCGTGAACTGACCGACAGAATCCGAGAGCGCTGTGATGGTCCCCGGAGTGAGCGCGATCCTTGCGCCCTGAAGTGCGGCACCCTGTGCGTCGGTCACTGACCCAGTGAGCGTGCCTCGCCCCGTCTGCCCAAGAAGCGGACCTGCGACGGTTGCGAGAAGCAGTGTGAGGGTCATGGTGAGGTACCTGATGGACATGCCAACTCCTTCGTTCTTGCGTCTGATGTTTTGGGTAGAGGCGCGGGCTGCGCCGCCTGATCAAGACTAGGAAACGATCTTTAACACGCCGTGAATGGGACATGAACTGACCTTGAATCGCTGCAGGACTTCGATTGCATCCACGTCCGCATTGACAGCACGCGTCCTGGACGCGACCACCGGAGAGCGGGTATTCATCACTGCTTCAGGTTGCCCATGTAATGTCCGCATTGCGGAGCCTCGCCCGGGCAGATCGTCTTGATGCGCGTCGCTCTCGTATGCTTCACTCGAGCGAGGGAGATTCCAGATATGCGTTTTGCCGCTTTACCCGTCGTAACGTTGCTTCTCTCAATTCCCGTGGCTGGTGCCCAGGCATTTGGACAGAGTTCGGGTCCGTACAAGGTGCTGTCAAATACCACGGTTGGTGGGGAGGGTGGGTTTGACTACGTCTATGCAGATGTCGTCGCCCGTCGTCTTTACATTCCGCGGACCGGCCCATCAGGCAAGATCACGGTGTTTGACCTCGATACCCTGAAGCCGGTTGGCGAGATCGCGAATACGAACGCGCGCGGAGTGGCTGTCGACGAGAAGTCTCGTCATGCCTTTGGAAGCAGCAAGCCGGTGGCCATGTGGGATTCGAAGACGCTGCAATTCATCAAGACCGTGGACGTTCAGGGCGGACCAGACGGTATCCTCGCAGACGCCTCAAGCGGTCGGGTTTACGTGTTCAGCCACGGCGCGCCAAATGCTACGGTCATCGACGCGAAAGACGGCTCGGTGGTCGGCACGATCGATCTTGGTGGTGCGCCTGAGCAGGCCGTCAGCGATGGGAATGGACACCTTTACATTGACCTCGAAGACAAGGGCAGCATCGCAGTCGTCGACGCGGGGACACTCTCCGTAACCGCTCGGTATAGTCTTTCGGGCAAGGGCGACGGCTGCGCCGGACTGGCCATGGACGTGAAGAACAACATCCTGTTCGCGACCTGCCGAGATCCCCAGAACATGGTGATTCTGAACGCGGCTGACGGCAAGATCCTCAGCACGATTCCTATCGGAAGCGGCAGCGACGGCGCGGTATTCAACGCGAAGACCATGGAGGTCTTCAGCTCGCAGGGAGACGGGACACTTACGATCGTGAAGGAAGAGAGCCCTACCAAGTTCTCCTTAGAGCAAACCCTAACCACGAAACCTCGCGCGAAGACGCTGACCCTCGACTCGAAGACCGATCGTCTGGTGCTTATCACGGCGGACTTCACACCGCCACCTCCGGCAGCACCGGGTGCGCGTCCGGGCCGCGGTCAGATGGTTCCCGGAACCTTCTCCATCATGGTGGTCGGCAAGTAAACAGGTCCGTTTCTGCTTCCCTTTCGCGGCTTCTTCCGTTCCGGGAAGACGCGGCTCAGACCTGGTGCGCCGCTACTCTGCGCACCAGGCTGCGCAGTCATCGCTTCAGAGTAGGTCGTGTGCTCTTTTTTGCAGACACCGGTCCGGGTTTTACCCTTCCGGCAGGTAGGCGCTCTAGTGGGTTTTGCGAGGCTTGAGGGCGAGCCGAGCAAACGACAATCGGTGCGAGCGTGATGACCTCCTGTCCACCCCACGTCGGGGGGAGTTATTTGCGTTTGTGCAAACAGCTGAGGGGGGTGACGGCCTACATTACGTGCTGAAGCAACCTTCGAGGCGACATCATGCGTCTGGGTATCTCGATTTGCCTCGTCCTGATGTGGGCCACGCTGGTTCCGGTACATGCACAAAGGGCCGAGTCTTCATTTAAGAATGGTGTGCGCGCCGAAGCGAAGGGAAACTTCGATGCGGCGTATGAGGCGTATCGACAGGCTCACGAGAAGAAGCCTCTGGATTCGAAGTACCTGGCCGCCTATCTGAAAGCACGGCTGTATGCCTCCGGGCAGCATATAACGGCGGGCCAGTCGCTCCGCGACGTTTACAAACTGCAGGACGCGCTTGCCGAGTTTCGGCGGGCCGCTGAGATTGACAAGAGCAACTTCGCTGCTCTGCAGGAGATCCGTCGAACCACGGATCTGATCCGAAAGAAAGAGATGGAGAGTGCCCAGACGCCGCAGGTGCGGGCGCAGATGACCTCGCTCGAAAAGGCGGCCGGCCTGGCAGCGGGGCCGGCGACGCTGGCCTTCAGGTCCAACGTGCCCATGTCTCTGCACCTGACCACGAACACCGACATTATCTACAAGACGATAGGCAAGCTCGCGGGTATCAACGTGCTGATCGACCCCGAGTACAAACCACAGAAGATCAACATGGAGCTAAAGGACGTAAGTCTTAGTGAAGCTCTCACCATGGTTGCTTTGCAGTCGAAGACCTTCTGGCGAGCCGTGTCGCCAAACACGATCATGGTGTCATCGGACACCACCGGAAAGCGCAAGGACCTGGAACAGAACGTGATGATGACCTTCTACCTGAAGAATGCCGCCACAGCGGCTGAGCTCCAGGAGGCGGCCTCTACGCTGAAGGCGATTCTTGATATTACCCGCATCCAAACGACGCCTGAGCAGCGCTCGCTGACCATCCGCGGTACACCCGACCAGATGGTACTGGCCCAGAAGCTTCTTCAGGATATCGACAAGCCCAGGGCGGAGGTGATGATCGAGGTCGCTGTGCTCGAGGTGAGCCGAGGACGAATTCGAACGCTGGGCGTCAATCCGCCGACGAGTATCAGCGCTTCCCTGCAGCCGACCGATGGCTCTTCGACGGGCGGCTTCACGCTCAACTCACTCAGCTCACTGACGGCGAACAACGTCCTGGTCACGATTCCGGGCGCATCGCTTTCCGTCTTGATGTCGGACAGCAACACAAAGGTCCTGCAGAAGCCACAGATGCGGGCCATGGACAGCGAGAAGGCTTCCTTGAAGATCGGGGACAGGATCCCGATCGCGACGGGATCCTTTCAGAGCGGCATCAACAACGGCGTGAATACACAGTTCACTTATATCGACGTGGGCGTCAACGTGGATATTGTTCCGTATATCCATGCCAATCGTGAAGTGACACTGAAGATGTCCTTCGAGGTGTCCTCGGTGACTGGTGAGCAGACGATCGATGGGGTGACGGAACCAACCATAGGCCAACGTCGCATTGAACACCAGGCGCGCTTAGCGGATGGAGAGGTCAACCTGATCGGCGGCATCCTTCAGGACTCCGAGAGTCACTCCCTGAGTGGATATCCCTTCCTCACGAGAATTCCGTTGCTGAAGTATCTTTTCGGCCAGGAGAATAAAGAGCGTCAGCAGAGCGAGATAGTATTCGCAATCACACCGCATATCGTGCGCTCGAACGAAGTAACGGACGAGAACATGAAGATGGTGGATATCGGTACAGGCAGCGCGGTGATCTACCGTGGGATCGAACCCAGCAGTGCGGCCGAGAAGCCTGTAGGGCCCCTTCCTACAGAGTCGTCCAAGCTGGGTCGGGCACCTGAAGCGAAGCCGAGTGCGACCCCCGTCGTTGCTCCACAATAACTAGAAGCGCCTCCGACCCGCCTGTACCTTGAAGCCCGTCAGTTCTGGGTTGGGGAGGCGCTTGAATTTGCGATCATCTTCTTTCGCTGCTCGAAGAGCTGCTGCATGTCACTGATCTTGTTATGAAGTTCCTGAGCTGCCGTCGATGCCTGACTCGTATCCGAAGCGGTGGAGGTTGGGGCTGCTTCGGTTGCAACTGCGACCGTGGATGGCACATCGGAGGCTACGGTCTTCGCTGCACTGTCATTCTCCTTCGATGCATCCTTCGGGGCGTTCGCGTCCATCGTGGCGGCTTTGGGATCAACCTGGGAAGCGAGTTGCGAACCGGCCTGGGAAGCACCCTGCGAGGCAACCTGGGGCTCAGTGGTGGTTGACGTGACAGGCTCATGGCTGGCTGGTTGAGGGCTGTCCTCCGTCGGCCCTGTTTCGGCGGGCCTGTTTGCATTGCGGTTGGCTATCCACGCACGACGCGCGGGGGTCATCACAAGGCCAGCCTCGGGGACCACGCGCCTGCTGTCTCCTCCATCCACAGCATCCAAGGTCCGGGACGATAACAGGATGGTAGTAATCTTTTCAGGCGCTGAGCTCGAACTCTGGATGACATAGTTGAAATCGGTCGAACTCAGCAATGTATCCAGCACCTCTCGCGTGGGACCTGGACCCAACTGAAAGTAGCTGCGCTCCTCGGAGGAGCTATCCGGCATCTCGATTACGATACCCAGGCAAGAACGAACACTCGACATAATGCTTCCCAAGGTGGAGTTCTCGGCCACAATGGTAAGTCGGTCGTTCTGACAAGTTACCCGTGGAGGCTTGGCTGGGTTCTCTGTCGCCCGGGCTGGCAAGCCACTCGGGGGCTCAATGTCCGCGGAACTGATGGCCGCGCCCTGGTCGATCGGGGGTTGCTGCGCACCGACAACGTTCGCACAGAGTGCGACGACGAGACCCTGGGAAAGAAGCCAAGCTGCATTGTTGCTCTTCACAAACGTTCCTGCCTTCTCGCTTCCGAGCGCGCCTGGACCAAACCCCGTTTTCGACACGGTTGAGTTATCAGCCTGATGCGAGACTAGTCCACCATGGCTGAGAGCGCCATGCTTTCCTGATCTTCGGATGAGTGAATCCTGGAATAATCTGACTGCCGCGGGATCGACTTACGTCTCCATAACTCGTAGATGACCGGGTAGACCAACAATTCCAGCAGAAATGAAGTGAAAATGCCACCAACCATGGGTGCTGCGATGCGCTTCATTACGTCGGAGCCGGCGCCTATCGACCACATGACGGGAAAGAGGCCCACGCAGGTAGTCGCGAACGTCATGAATTTGGGACGAATTCTCTTGGCTGCGCCGTAGGTGATCGCCGCCCGCAGATCTTCGATGGATCGGAGGCGGTTTCGCACCTTCGCATCGTCGTAGGCGAGATCAAGGTAGAGAAGCATGAAGACACCCGTCTCGGCATCGATGCTTAGGAGACCGATCAGGCCCACCCACACCGCGACACTGAGGTTGTAGTGGAGCAGATAAAGGAACCAGACCGCACCGATCGCCGAGAAGGGGACGGCCAGGAGAACGATGGTGGTCTTGACCGCTGAACGCGTACTCAGGAGGATCAGCAGAGTCACAAGACCGAGCGTTGCCGGTATAGCGATGCGCAGACGCCGGCTGACCCGCTGCATTGCCTCGTACTGGCCGGCCCAGGAGACGACGAAGCCCGGCGGCAGCGACAACTTATCGTGCAACAGCCTGCTGGCCTCGGCGACGTAGCTGCCGGGATCCCGATCTGCCAGGTCGACGTACACATATCCCGTAAGCAGACCGTTCTCGTTTCGAATCATGTTGGGGCCGCTCTTGATCTCAAGCTGCGCCAACTCACTGATGGGTGTCTGGCGGCCGTTGCCGGTGGGGACGAGAATATGCCCAAGAGCGTCGAGGCTGCTGCGGAAGTCGCGCATGTAGCGGACGTTTACTGCGTACCGTTCCGGCCCTGAGACTACCGTGGTGACGTTGTCGCCGCCGATGGCACTGTTCACCAGCTCCTGTGCGTGCTGCATGCTGACACCGTAGCGAGCGAGCTGTTCGCGCCGCCACCGGATATCGATGAAGTAGCCGGAGTTGGTTCGTTCGGCGAAGACGCCGCGTGTGCCGCGAACGGAGGGAAGGATACCTTGTACCCGGTCCCCGATTTCCTCGATGCTTTCGAGATTATTACCGGAGATCTTCAGGCCCACGGGGGTGCGAATGCCGCTGCTCAACATGTCGATGCGGCCGCGGATCGGCATGGTCCATGCGTTGCTTACGCCTGGCGCATGGATCGAGGTGTTCATCTGACGGATTAGTTCCTCGGGGGAGATAGTGTCGGAAGTGATGTGCCGGAGGGCGGGGCGAATCCATTGGGGCGTCCAGCCGGTGTACCAGGTATCTACTCGTCGCCACTCCGAACGGGGTTTGAGGGTGATCAGTGTTTCGAGCATAGACAGCGGAGCGGGGTCGGTCGGCGTTTCGGCACGCCCTGCCTTGCCCAGAACCCGGTCAACCTCGGGGAACTGCTTCAAGATGCTGTCTGTCGCCTGAAGGACCTGCTGTGCCTCCGTGATCGAGATACCCGGCATCGTGGTCGGCATGTAGAGGATCGTGCCCTCGTCCATGGGCGGCATGAACTCGGACCCGAGCGAGAGAAATGCGGGAATCGTGACCAGGATCAGAAGCACTGCCGAGCACAGGACAACGGCCTTGTGGCGCAGGGTCCAACCGACGACGGGTTCGTAGAGTCGGATCAGAGCTCGGCTGAGGGGGTTGTGCTCCTCGGGACGGATGCGGCCGACCACGATCCTGTTGGCCCAGTTCGAGAGCCATTGCGGGCGGAAGTGGAGGTGCTTGATCTCGGCCAGGAGCAGCCGGAGCGCTGGATCGAGAGTGATGGCGAGCACAGCGGCAACGACCATTGCGAGCGCCTTGCTATACGCGAGCGGCCTGAACATCCGGCCTTCCTGTGCCTCGAGCGCGAAGACCGGGAGCACCGAAACGGCAATTACCAGAAGCGCAAAGAAGGTTGGACCGGCGACCTCTTTTACGGCGGCGATGACAACGTCGCGCTGACGTCCCGGGCTTCCCGCCTTTTGCCATTGTTCGAGCCGTTTATGCGTCTGCTCCACGACCACAATGGAGGCGTCGATCAGTTCGCCAAAGGCGATTGCGACCCCGGCGAGCGACATGACGTTGGCACTGATGCCCAGCATTCGGAGGGGGATGAACGACAGCAGAACAGCGACTGGCATGGTGACCAGCGGGACAACAGCGCTGGGAAAGTGCCATAGGAAGATGAGGATAATCAGGGCAACGGTGACGACAACCTCGAGGATGGTGATTCTGACGCTGTCGATGGTGCGGTGGATCAGGGCAGACCGGTCATAGACCGGAACGACCTTTACGCCCGCCGGGAGAGCTCCTTCCACCTCCTTCAGCTTCGACTTCACGCGATCGATCACCTCGAGCGCGTTTTCGCCGGTGCGCATGACGACGATTCCCGAGACGGTTTCGCCAAGGCCATCGAGGTCGGCAGCGCCTCGTCGTAGATCCGGTCCTAAGACCACCTCACCAAGGTCTTGTATACGGACCGGCGTCCCGTCTGCGGGAGTTCCGACGACAATGTTGCGAAAGTCGTCGATCGAGTTGGCGTACCCACGCCCTCGCACCATGTACTCTGTTCCGCCAAACTCAAGCAGGCGACCAGAAGATTCACTGTTCCCCTCGCGTACCGCGGCGACCACCTGGGTCATGGTGATCCCGTATCGGCGGAGGCGATCCGGGTCAACGTTGATCTGGTACTGGCGGCTGTAACCCCCGATGGGTGCCACGTCGGCGACTCCCCGGACAGACTTGAGGTAATAGCGCAGGTACCAGTCCTGGTACGACCGGAGATCAGCCAGGTTATGCCGGCCGGTCGAATCAACGAGCGCATATTGGAAGATCCAGCCGAGACTTGTGGCATCGGGGCCGATCTCGGTCTTTACGCCTTCGGGCAGCTGCGCCTGCACACCGGAGAGGTACTCGAGCGTTCGGGACCGAGCCCAGTAGAGGTCGGTGTTGTCGTCGAAGATGACATAGACAAAGGAGTATCCGAAGTCGGACGATCCGCGAACCGTCTTGACATGCGGCGCACCCAGCATCGCCGTGACGATGGGGTAGGTGACCTGGCTTTCGATGATCTCCGGGCTGCGATCCCAGCGGGAGTAGATGATGACCTGCGTATCGCCGAGATCAGGGATGGCATCAAGGCGCATGGTGGACATGCACCAATAGCCGACACCGCAGCCAATGGCTACGAGCAAGAAGATCGCGACTTTGTGCCGCACCGAGAGGTCGATGACGCCATCGATCCACCGCTTCATGGCCGAAGCTCCCGGGACGGCGCATCTCGTGCAGACGGACCTCTGGACGCGACCTTGACAGAGGCCGCCGGGGAAGAGGGCACCTGCATCCTTCTCTCGGATTCGATCAAGAAGGTACCGGACGAGGCAACTGTCTCACCGTCGGCGAGACCTGCGAGGATCTGAACCTGGTCACCGAGTCGCCAGCCGGTCTTGACCTGGCGAGGCTCGAAGTTGCCTTCTGACGTTTGCACAAAGACGCGCTTGGACAGACCCGAATCGAGGACGGCGTCACTGGGTACTGTCAGGCCGGACGGATGCGAGATCGGCAACTCCACCGTGACCGACATGTTCGGTCGAAGCCTGAAGGCCGGATTCTTCACTTCCAGTCTGACGGTCAGGAGGTGACTCTCCGGATCGATCTCCGGGAGCGCGTGGCTGACTCGAGCCTTGAAGGTTTCGCCAGTGTCCGGCAGGGTGACGTTTGCGATCGCCCCGGGACGGATTGCCTGCGCGTCCTTACCCGAGACCTGCGCAAGGATCCACACATCGCTGAGGTCCGCGATGCTGTAGAGATCCGTGTGCCGTTCGAAACGGAGACCAGGAGAGATGTTGCGGGCCAGGATGAAGCCGTTCGTTGGAGAGACGAGGTACACGTCCTCGGGGATCTTTCGCGTGGCACTCATCTCATTTATCTGCGAGTCGCTCATGCCCAGGTTGCGCAGACGGTCGGCACGTGCCTGCGCACTGGCAGAGTTTGGCGTCGGGGCCGAGTTATCTCTCGTGCCGCTACCGGAGGCGCTCTGCGTACGTTCGTTTGCGGAGAGGTATCCACCCGCCACCGAAAGGAACTCGGGCGAATATACCGTGGCCAGCCGCTGATCCTTGACTACCCTGCTTCCAACGGCGTCCTCGTGCGTCTCTTTAACGTAGCCGTCGGTTCCGAAGTTGATCCGGTAGACCCTGGTCTCGTCGGCAGCGACCCTGCCGAACATCCGCAACGTCTCCTCACCCGACGCGGAGTGCACCTTTGTAAGAGCTATACCGTAGATACGCTGCGCTGCCGCACTGATCTGCAGCGATCCTGCCCTCTCTGGCAGGGCAAGGGGCGAGCCATTTTCAAGGTCCTCGAGGTAGACAGGAGTCAACTCCATCCCGCAATCCGGAGCGATACCAGGCTTGCTGGAGCGGTAGGTCGGGTGCATGGAGTCCACATAGTAGAGCGGCTGTCGCGGCCTGGGCGCTGCGACCGATGCGCGGCGATACCCAAAGGCGAAACCCAGCACAAGCGAGGCCAGCACAGGCACGAGGAGAAGGATTTTACGCAACATCGCGACCCCCGCTACCTGGCCGTCGCGGCTGCCGCTGTCGTGATTGCCGGTTTGAGGCCGGGTGCCTTTTCCAGATCCGCCCGGGTGAAGAGCGCGTCATCCAGCTTCGGATTGACCTCGACCTTTTCGAGAAGGATCTGCTCGGAGGCGCCTGGAAGCCGCACTGCACTCGCCTGCCCATTAAGGACCACGGTCTCGAGAGCAAACGGAATCTTCAGCCCGCTCACGGTGCGGTAGTCCCGGTAGTACACCTCGACAGGATGGGGCCTCCCGTCCAGTCGACGCGGCGTACCTTCGATCTTCGCTTCGAGAAACGTGGATGCATCGATCCAAACATCGGTCGTCGTCCCGCTCTTCAGGGTGAGTCGGAGCCTGTACGTATCGTGCCCTTCGACCTTGTCTGTCCCGACCAGATCGATCCTGGTTCCCTTTTCGGCGTAATCGACCAGCGGTCCATCGAGATCAGCCTGGCTCGCAGCGGACTTCATCTCCTCTTCGGTGTACGGCTCAATCTCACGCCGGTTGAGAAAGGGCCGCAGCTTCCAGCCTCGGCTTCCATCGAAGACCTGGACCGCATTCTGACCCTTGAACTGGAGGTCCACTCTGACTTTGCGCGGACGTTTCAGATCCATCACAAAGGGAAGGCGCACCTGTTCGGCCGGTCTGGCCGGAGGCATGAAGCGACTGTCTTTTCGACCTGCAATCGGCAGAGTCGACCGATCGTTTCCACCCGCCTCAAGCTTCCCGCTCATGGTGATGGTCTGAACAGACCGCCAGGCCTGCAAACCTCCCCGAGCCGCCACGTTGCGTGCAGCGATCTCGGCCGCAGACAGTTTGACGGGCGAAGGGGTTTGTTCCGCGACCGCGGCGAAACAGGTTGCACACAGAATTGCGATCGAGAGGTGCCTGGCTCTTTGAAACATCGTGATCTCCTCAGTATTCCCGGTACGTCAACCTCTTGGTTTCATCGGGCCCTGTTGTTGTCGGGGCAAGGTGCCCCTCGGCAACACGAGCCGACTCTCAACGAACGTACAGACCATCTGCCTTGAACTTCCCTATCAGGACGCTGACCCGATCCCCTGGCTTGACCAAACCGCCCTTGTTAGAAAAGACCATCCAGTAGGACTTCCCGACCTCCGGCGGACTGCTCTGCCGCAGCTGGCCGACCTTCTCCATCGTGGGAACCTCGAGCTTGACGCCCGCCTGTTCATCGATAAGAGACGGACTGTTGATCTTGTCATTCAACTGCGCTGCCTTGGCCGAATCGAGCACGTAATAACTGAACCGGATCATCTGCCCGGACTCCACGGCCTTTACGTCCAAAGAGTCCACTCCCCAGAGCAGCTGATAGTGTTCTCTAGCGTGCGAGGACATGGGTGTTGCATGCCTTGGGAAGGGTGTAGCGGCAGTGGCAGCGGGGCGCGGAGGGGAGGCCGACGTGGGCGGAGTAACCGCGGCGGGAGCGGCAGCGATGGGTGAATCGTGAGCCGGGGCCGACGATTGCCCGAAGGCGGCGGGGAAGAGCGAGAGGCCCAGTACAACGCCACCGAGAACCCTTGAAACCGGACCAGAAACTGGATGTTTGCCCATGGTACTTCTCCTTGGTCTGCTACTCCCCCTGGCGAGGCTTTGTTGGTCCTTCGCCAGGGAGATTTCCTGCCTTACTTCGCCACTCCGCTCAGTGTTGAGGTCTGCGTGCCGACGGAGTCGGTGACCGAGACGGTTGCGCTTCGGACGCTCCCTGCGGGGTCAGACGTTCGTGCCTTGAATTGCACCGCGACGGTGCAGGTTCCGCCTGGAGCCAGAGTGGTGTTCGCTACAAACTGCCCGCCGCCGTTCGGACCGCAGGTAGAAAGCAGCGGCACCACAAAGTAGTCGCCCGGACTGGCACCGCCAAGCGTGCCCTTCGTGATACCCGTCAACGGCGTGTTGCCGGTATTGGTTAGGGTGAACGCCTGGACGGGACCTAAGGCGCATGCAATGATCTGCGCCAGCGAGGTTCCTGGGCAGGTTCTGGTCTCGGATGGACTCCAGGTCGTGGGAGTAAGGGTTGCACTCGAAATGGGGGCTGTGCCCGCCGCGCCAAACTCGATCGCACCGATGTCTACAGCGTTGTTCGCCTTCCGATATCCGCCAAGGAGGTCATACGCCGGCGCGATTCCATAGTTCAGAGCGGAGGGACCTGTGCTCGAGATCGCGTTGATGGCCGAGGTCGAGTTTACGGTCAGCCCATAGTTGCCGTTGGCTGTGCCGTTTGCAGCGACCAGGACTGCGGGCGCCAGGGTTGGATTCCCGAGGCTTAGGGGACCATACGCCAGGTTGATCCAGTTGTTTCCCTCGTCCACCGTCGCCGCCGGAGTCAGGTTGAAGACCGGGTTAGGAACGGTCGCGTCCGAGATACCAGGGGGAACCTGGTACCCGAAGGGATTGCTGGTGCCGCCAAGCTCCGGCGGAACTCGCGATCCGTTGCAGTACTGGCTTACGACGTTGGGGTTGCCGGACCGGTTCGAGGCGGCATACCCCGCTGTACTGGTAAGAATCGAGTAGCTCGGGTTGAGAGTTACGGTCGAGGCGTGGTTCGTGGGGCCCGTATCTCCCCGCACCCCGATATCCCAGTAGTTGCCGGTGTCGCTGACGCACTGGCCGGTTTTGGTCTGATTCAAGGTTGGAAGCAGGGTAACGAGGTTCTGCTGGCTGAGTGTTCCTGTGCCCATGCCTCCCACTTGGATGTGGAAGGTGCGGTTCTGCCAGAAGAGGTCATTGGCGATCAGCGGGTAGGAGACCTTGCGGCAGTCTCCGTTTGGAATGGGCATAGTCGCTCCGAGACCGCTCGAATGGCCAACCGGGCAGATAATCTTGGCCGGCATCTGCGAGGTCAGGTTCGCGGTGTTCTGCATGGTGACCAGGCCCGCCGCCTGAATCGTCGACGTGACAACCTGCTTGCCGGCGCACGTGGGGTTCGTGGACGGATCGCATCCAGGAGGAGGCGTGCTGGCGCTGGGAGCAGCGATGGTGTTGAACAGCACCCCGGACGAGGCTGTACTGTCGTTCGAGGCGATCGTGTTGTTCACGATGTCCACGTTCAACGCATCCTGGAGGGAGATGCCGCCTCCATCCCAGCCCGCTACGTTGTTGGCGATGATGTTGTTCGTGACCTTGACGCTGTTCCAAAGACCCGGCTGAAGCGGAAGGCGCGCGATCTCGGTTCCATTAACTAGCTGGATGCGGATGCCGCCGCCGCTTCCGCTCTCGGCGGTATTGCCCATGATGACGTTGCTGTCGATCACGAGGTTTGGTCCTGTTCCGTCACTCAGAGCAGGGGCGCAATCCACATCAGCAATGGTGTTGCCGCATTCGATCGCGGATCCAGGGACGTTACCATCCGGAGCCGCGCCCAGAACGGCGATACCACCGCCGTTCGTTGAAAGAGTGATGTTATTGCTCTGGTTGAACAGAATCCAGTTATGCGAGATGTCACCGTTGAAGCTGAAGCCTTCGTGGGCTAGTCCGCCTCCGTCTCCGGTGCTCAGGTTGCCGCAGACCCAGTTGTAGTTGAAGTGGTAGTTGTCTGAGCCGGTGCAGAACGTGACTCCGCCGGCCGACGAGGGAGAGGCCGAGAAGAGCTCGTCTCCATAGGAGGTGTTGGCTGTCACGGAGTTGTTATGCACGTTGACGTTGCTTTCGAACATGAACGGCAGTTGGACGTTGCGGGAGTCAAACGTCGCCTCAGGAGTTTCTCCCTGGCCGACGTTCAGGCCGCCGGAGAGGGTGCCGGCATTGCCATAGATACGGTTGTTGGCGACCTCGATATTCTGGCTCCAGCCGTGGAGGAAGATTCCGCCACCGCCCTGCGAGCTGTTGGTGACCGTCAGCCCGTCGATCCTGGACGGATTGCACCAGAAGTTACTTACGAACTGAGTGCAGTCAGCAAGACTGGCCGTAAGAACACGGGAGCCGGCGGGGAAGTCACCTCCGCTTCCGTTCGGTCCTGTAGCGCTGGAATCGATGCTCATGTTCTCGCCTTTGGCCAGAACGGTGATCCCCGCGCCTTCGTAGGCGCCCATGAGTGAGGGCTCCTGCAGAAGTTCGGCGACATTACCGTTCAGTGTGGAATCCCAGCCAACAATGCCTTCTAGCGGCAGAGGATCGACCGCACCCTGCATCGGGGAGGTGCAGGTGTATTTGCCAGTCGGATCGTAGGCATGGCCCGCGTTCATAAGGCTGCCGTTCAGAGCGATGCCGAAGAGGCAGGAGACCTGCCGACGCCACGGATCCATCTTGCCCGATGGGTGAGTGTTGGCGTTGATGGTGGTGACAGCGGCTCCAAGCCCCTGCAGCCGGATGGGCTTCCACATGAGCAACATCTCGTTGTAGATGCCTGGTCCCGCAAGGATCAGATCGCCGGGGGCGGCGGCGTCGATTGCCGTCTGGAGAGCGTTGTCGGACGGATTCTCGCCCGCGACATAGGTGGGCGGCTTGCCCCCGACCGTCACCGTTACCGTATCGATTGACTTCTGGCCGCTGCCTGCGGTGATCAGCAGTTCCCCGCACTGTGCAGCGTACGTGTTTGTGCCGTTGCCCGTCCGCTGAAGCGGTGCTCCATTGGCGGAGCACGACGGAACTCCTGCCGGCACGGTAACCGTGATGGAGGTGTCGCTCCAGGAGGTGATCGGTGCCTTAGCGCCGCCGATAAAGACGCTTGAGACAGCTTTGCAATTGCCACTCACGGCTGTGCATTGGGTGCCAAAGCTGTAGTTCCGCGTCAGGAACTTCTGACTGTAAGGAGCTGACTTAGCCTGCGGTCCCGTGTATGCGGGGTTGGGCACCTGCCTCTTACCGAGCGCGGTAATCGTCAGGGTATGGCCAGCACCGGTTCCGCTGACCCATGGTCCCTTGCCGCTTGCCCCTCCCACCGAGCCTGTTGCATCTGCCCCGATCACCGAGGCAATGGCCGGGGTCGCATCCGGATAATTGCAATCTGGTGGGTTATAGCCCTCGGCAAAGGCCGCCGTTGGCACGACCGGCGTGTCCATGTACTGGGTCTGCCCCGGCATGTACGGGATCTCGTAGCAGAACTTGCTGTAGGACGGGTTGAAGTACGGGTCCGGCGTCGCTCCGGTCCCGGGGTCGTTCATGCAGGCGACCATCATGGTCGGAGCGTAACCGGTCGGATTGGGCGGGTTGACCTCCCATGTGGAGTAGTTGAGGCCGTTGTAGGTCCCCCACTGGTCGGCGTAGACGCGTTCGATCTCATTGCCGGCGAAGTCCTTAATGGAGACAGGCAGGTTAGGAACGGCGAACTTCTCTCCGAACTGGGGCGAAAACGGGTCGAACTCGGAGGACAGATCGTCCAGGATAAAGCCGGTGAAATGCGCGGCAACATGGGTCGAACTGAAGACCCAGAACTTTGCCAGAACCGTGGACTGGTCGGCCAGCATGACCTCCTTACGATCGCAGAGGTTGCGGGTTGCGCCGGCAAAGGGAGCTACTTCGCCCGATCCCGGGAAGAGGCTGATGAAGTCCGGGACCACGCGGGACTGGCCAACGCACGGCCAGAAGGTCTCGGTGTTATGGGTGTCAGCTTCCGAGGTCGGGAAGGTTGTTCTACCCAGAGCATTGGTGGGGTTCTGAGCGTTGTTGGCGTTGTACTCGGTGGAGACGGAGGCCTGGTCCGGCAGGATGAAGATATTGCCGAGAGGACCGAACTCCTGGACGACTGGCGCGATGTAGTTATCGCCGATCAGGATGTTCTTATCCTCTTCCTTGACCAACTCGTACCCCGGGGGCGTAACCATCTCGACCACATACTTACCCGCAGGCAGCATCTTGGTCTTGTCGCCTGTCGGGTTAGCGACGCACACGGTGCAGTTCGTGCCGGTCTCAGCGCCAGTCATCGGATTGCGTGAGGTAACGCTCGGGAACTTATACGCGCCATCGTACTGCGCAGGTTGCACCTGGTTGAAGTTGTGAAGGCCGTCGTAGCATTTGAACTGTGAGTTGTTCGGTACGGTGTGCTGCGTACCCCCGTTGAAGATCGAGTTGTACTGGTCGAGATAGAAGGGCGTTCCGCTCAGGGTGAAGTAGAAGGGGTCGGTTGCGGCGGGTCCCTGTCCCGGGCAATTCATGTTCGGCACACCATCGGACCGGAAACCCTGCGCCCACTCATCCCAGCTGCTGGTCTTGGTCGTATCCACCAGCTTCATCGTCGTCGTCCCATCAGTGGCGGTCGACTCCTGGTAAAGGTTTACCGTCACATTCGGCACGTCCGGCGTCCAGCTGGTGTGTACCAGTAACTGGGGATTGTCGAAGGGCCGGGTCGAGGCATAGATCACCTCTCCGCGGATACCACCGTTCTCGCCCGCTGCAAACGGGGCCTTGCCGAACTCGAGAAACTCATACTGACCGATAAATCCCTGCCAACCCTCGCTCGTCACCCAAGGCGGATCGATTCGCCCCGTGGACGGAGATGCCACACTTGAAGCCGGGCCATCCTTGATGCTCTTCATGGAACAATCTGCATCGCCGCAGTAGACGGACCCTGGAAAGCGCAGGTTCGTCGGGAGGTGGCTGCTCTCTGTCGTACCCGCAAGGAACGCGGCGATTCCAGTCTGGTCCGCCTTTCCGCCCCCGTCGAAGACTACGTGAACGCCCGTCTGCTTATACCGCGTCGTATCCGTTTCGATGACATACCAGTTGAAGAGCGGAAACTCCTCATTGAACTGCGCAACCCCGTTCAGATCTGTGTTGTTGAAGTTCGAGTAGCTCCCATCCCGGAAGCGGATGTTGGTCGGCACCAAGGCAAGCCCCTGCTCGCCCGGATCCCGGACACCGTTTCCATTGGTATCGAAGAAGCTCGATGTGGAGACGTTCGTGTGCCACTGCTGAACTGCGACGTTCCCCATATCCAACATTTTTCCGCCGGCCAATCTGACCGGGGTCGAAAGACCGTCCACAATCTGATCGTTCCACTGGTCGAAGGCTGTGAGTCGCCAGTCGCCGTCAGGGAGTCCTGTAAGCGTGAACTTGCCCTTTGCGTCGCACTTGGCAAAGGCGAAGTCCTCGCCGTCCGCGTCACCAAGACTTACATAGCACTGGGTAAAGCTCAGCGCATCGTTGCTTCCGCTGCTATACAGTCTCTGGTCCGGTGGATGGCTCTGCCGCATCTCGGTCACCATTCCAGTCACGGAATTGGTGCAGTTTTTTCCGGTGACATTCACGTCCGTGCCGCCGCACACGCCCGAGAGGCGTGCGTTGATTATGGCTGGATTGGCGAAGCCGATCGACACGTGGAAGCCTGCGGGGCCAAACTCCTGGAAGTAAGCAGGGCCGCCCACCTTGATGAAGGAGTCATGCGCCTTCTGACCGTCCAGGGTATTGGTCTGCAACCACTCTTCCCCACGTCCAAATCGGTCCGCTCCGGGGTTCGCCTGGACACCGTACCGGCCGGGCATCATGTTGGCGATTACGGCTTGACCCGCCAACGGGGACAAGGTGGTCTTATCGGCCTCATACTTCGGGCACGTAATGATTCGTCCCGTAATGCCGTCGGGTGCGGCCGTGATCGGGCATGCGTCTTTCCCGGTAACGGGGTCGATCGTACCTGCGAGACTGTTCGCCAACGGCATGTTGAACATGTCGTGGCTCAACTGACCGGTTGCGCCGCCGGGGCCACCAGCATCATCCCAGAGGCGAACTTCGAAACCACCCAGGCCGGGCTCGTTGGGAGCGATGATGTCCACACCGCCGCCGGCATCATTCTCACCGTTCAACGGAAAGTCGTCCTCATATACAAAGACAGCAATCTTTGCGGGCTGGAAGGGGGTTTCCTGAAGGAGGACGTTGACCGAGCGCTGCCCATTCGCGATTTGCGCTCCGCCCATGCTGTGGCCGCACTTGCCTGTCCCGGGCGCCCAGTTTTTCGCCTTTGAGGGATCGGAGTACATTCCGCAGTCTGTCGATATATCGAACTGCCTACCTCCGACCGGCGCACCGGCTCCAGCGGTAAAGGAGTTTCCGGCATCCCCCGGGAGAACCGAGATGTAGTAGTGCTTCCTGGGGTCCAGGTGCACCTGGCCAGGATCGACCGGGACCTGTTGCGATGCATCGGTCCGGCAGCTTCCATCGCCGATGTCGCACACGGCGGGAACATGCATGTTGGACTTTGGATCGAAGACGGTCTGCCCGGCCTCGCAGGCGAGCGCGCCGACGCAGCCCGACGCCACCACCGGCATGTAGCTGGTATGGAAGTTCGTCCCAAGATTCTGGACGGTGGCACCAGCAGGTGTGCCTTCGAGCGTGGGGTCGACCTGGAAGGTGCGGTCCTCCTCGATGATCCACCGATAGTCAGTGATGGCTGAAGCAGCCGCACTCTGCGTACCTGTTCCGGACTGGCCAACGGGCGCATCGAGCACATTCACCTTGAGACCGCTGCCGCCGTTGAACGTTACGGTTACCGTAGCGGCGTTGCTCGCCGTGTTCTGGGAGTTCACCGCAGTGTAGGTGAACATGACGCTTGCCGTGCCCGTGCCGCTAGGTGGTGCGGCCGGTGATGCGACGAAGGAACCATCCGGATTCAGAGTCACGGTGCCACCGCTGATCCCGGTGGGTAGCGAGGCGGTCATCGGGTGACCCTGGGGATCACTCGCGCCAGACAATACTCCCGGTGGTCCGATCTGAATTCTGGAGGCAACGTTGCTGGTGTAGCTCAGGTTCCCTGCTGTGGGCGCCGCGCCCATGCATGTACCCGCGCAGGGTCCCAGCGTAACCAACGCCGTCACCGCCGGGTTTCCATTGCCGATGTAAGTGAACGAATCTGCCGTCGTACTGGTCCATGTGGAGTCAGGCGTATAGGTGAACGTGCCGTCAGGACTCAGGCTCAAGCTGCCGTGGACGGGTAGCGTCTTGACCTGAACGCCGTAGACCCCAACGTCGTTGGCTATAAGCCCTTTGCCCGGATCGGAGATCGCGAGCGGGGTCGTGGGCAGGACCACGTACGTATCCGGATTGGCGACTGCGCTGGCCTGCGCGGGCGTGGGTGCGAGGGCGCTGTTGACGTTGATGTAGCCCTGCATGCCTCCGTCGCGCTGGTTGTTCGCCGACAGGCTCAATTGACGATCAAAGACCGGCAACGCGGGGAGCGCGGCCGCTCCAGACAGGGGCGCCGGCGCGTCGATCAGTACGTCGTAGGTTTTTCCGGCGGCCAGGAAGACCTCGCTCTGGATGCGAGGAGTTCCCGGCAGAACGTTGCCGTCCTCCGCGATAAGTGCGAAGCCCGGGATCGTTCCAGTCGACGCGCCCACAATGGAAGGAACGTGCATACGGAGGCCGGCGTTCACGAACCTCACGAGCACCTGGCCGGTCACACCGACGGCAGGTGTCGTCGGAAACATCGAATTTCCGAGGTTGGTCCGGTCGAGCGAGACGCCGTTGATCATGTAGTAGAGGGGGGAGTAGTTCACGGCCGGCGGGTAGCAGTTGCCGGAGTTGCTGGTCTGCGGGTTGCCGCATCCGCCTGACTGTCCCGACCAGACCGCGGTTTCGCTGAAGCCGGGCATAGTAACCGCTTTGGCTACGGCGGCGTTCTGCACGGGGTCGATCTCGCTGAGCACCAGGGGAATGTCCGCGTTGTAGGGAACGTTCGGGTACGCCAGGCCCGGGGTACCGACCGCGGCGGGTGTTGTTACAACGAGAACGCCGTACAAGCCCATTGGTGCCTGGATCGAGGGGTGGGTTCCCGATTCTATAAGGTAGGTGCCCGGCCTAAGACTCGTCCAGGTGAGTGCTGTCGGGGTGGTGCTGTTTGCAGGGACCTCTGTCGCAAACGACTGAACGCGTTTTGGCTGCGAAGGCGGGGTGTAATTAGCGGTGGGACTTACGATCGGCCAGGTCGTGCTTTGGGAGGCGTGCTTAGGACTGTCCGTCGAGGTGGAGTCTGTTCCCAGCCCGCCACCAACTTGCCCCACAATAACCAACGACGTGGGGACGGGAAGGCTGTTCGTCAGATTGATCGTCAGGCTCCCTGGCGTGACCGTAATGACGACTGGCGACCAGTTTGCGCCGGCATGTGGGTTAGCGGCCGCGCAGGTCGCAGGAGCGGTCCCCGGATCGGCGCACGACAGTCCCCACATGGGAACACCCTGACCATCCGGCATCAGCGCCGTTGTGGACGTCGCTGTTAGGTTGACAACCTGCGCGAGCGATGCGACCGTCCCGAGGAGGAGGACCATCGCGCCCGCAGCAGCCGACTTTGAACACACTTTCAGATGGTTAACGCGCATTTCGCTCTCCTCATGCCTAGTTCGATTCGTCGATGACAAACTCCCGGGAGTCGACGAGCATCATCATCATCATTCCGCCGGGAAACAGGTTGTTGGTGGTGATCTCGCGCTCATTGTGCGAGTGCCACATGAAAGCAAAGCCGGCTTCGCTCGAGGATGGATTTGCGAGAGTTCCGGATGGCGGGGTTGTCCCCTTTGGACCAACAGCGCGGCTCCCTGCGTCGGGTCCGAGGTACGCGCTTCCTCCATACCAGGATCCGTTGGTCAGGTAGTTCGGGTCGGGCAGGGTCGCCGGTCCAGCACCCTCCACATCGCCAAACGGAAACTTCTCGAGCGGCTTGGTGTGATCCGCGCACCACTCGTAGTAGTTGACCTGCTTGTATGCCGTGCCAAGGGTGTTGTAGCCGTTTGCATCGGGGTTACACGGGAGCTTGGCCAGGGCATCCTTGGACGCCGCATTATGGCCATACACGTCCCAGTTCAGGCCCTTCCCTGTCCAGTAGAAGATCCCGTCGAAGGCCATTCCCGGCGTCGTCGTCGTGGTGAAGAGAAGAGGTCCCGCGAGAGGTGTCGGTCCACCGGTCTGGAGCGGGCCGCTCTGGCTCAGGATGAGATTGCCGTCCCTTGCCAGCAGGCGCACGTGGTTTCCATGCTCGTGGAAAGGATGCTGCCATCGACCCTGACCGATAACCCGCAGCAGCACCAGCTCGCCCGGGTGCATATGAGGGTTGCCGTTGTAGGGCTGGTGCGGGTATTCCAGCGCATAGTTCGGGTCCATGTCGTCCGGCATCGATCGGCCGTTCACCATGAAGTAGGTGGGGTGGTACGGCTCCGTCTGGATGACCAAGGCTGGGCAGGACGCGGCCGAGCATTTGTTGTTCGCGACCGCAGCCTCAGTCTGCTTGTGGATTCTTGGATCCATCTCAGAGAACTGAAAGAGATACTCGCGGTCGTAGCAGGTGGACGCGTGGTCATACGCTGCCGGAGACAGGCGGAAGTCCGTTTCGTGATTGAAGGCCTTCGCCTGATCGTTGGAAGTCGAGCCAGGCAACGTACCGCATGCGGCGGAGAACGTCGCGGTCTGATTCGGGAGAACGATGACCGCCCCGTATAGGCCCATCTCGACCTGGAGGTCGCCCTGTGTTCCGCTGTAGTACGCGTGGGTTCCCACCGAAGTCGCCACGAACTCGTACGTCACCGTTCCTCCGGAGACGGCCTCGGCCGTCAGCAGACCCGGCACTCCGCCTATCGTGTTGACCTGAAATCCGGGGAAGAGCATGGAGGTATTTCCGGCCGTATTGGGAAGTTGATTCGTCAGAGTCACGGTGACCTTGTCGCCTTCAGTGACGATCAGCGTCGGTCCGGGAATCTGCATCGTTGGACAGGTCGCGTTCTGCATGGCCGGAGCAAAGGTCGGCTGAGGGCCGGTGCAACCGTAGCCCCACGAGTAGATCGATTGCCCATCCGGCTGGGTGATGTAACTAGGCTGCGCGGTTAAATTGAACATGGGAGTCTTCGCGCCGCCTTGAATCCCGGGAGCGGCGGCCTGCGCGACCACTGAGAGCAGCAGGACAGCGCCGGCGATCCCAACCGGGATGAAGCGTGTTATCGATCGGGGCTTCTTGAAATGGGTCGTCCTCATCGCTGCTCTCCTGAACTTTCTAGCTGCAGGCCTTGGTAAGTGGGTCGACCGCTTTGCACACATTCACCTCTGTCATCAGACCGCCAAAGTTCTCGGCGTCGTTTGATAGGTGGTCGAGGTTTGGCGTGTACAGGAAGAACTTCTGGGCGCTTGTGATGTTCGTGGCATCAAGGATGACGTCGAGTGATTCGCCGCCTGCAAGCGTGATGGAATTCGTGTTGTAGTACATGTTGTTGCCCGCCTCATCGCGGAGCAGGCGCGCATTCAAGGCGATGACCTTCATCGGAATCCCAAGCGACGCCAGGGTCTGATATTCGCTCACATCCAGATCGGAGATGCGCAGCAGCGCCTTTCCGCCAATGGGGATGTTGATGATCGAGGGCAAGGGCTGCGAGTCATGCATCGTCCCGTCGGACGCGGGTGTCTGCATGGTTCCGGCCTGAACTGTGTCCGGGTAGCTGCGTCCATTAAGAAGGAAGTACTTATCCTTCATGTCCGCGAATCCTTCCGAATTGAACGTCATTCCAACAAAGTGGAAGTTCGGATCGAATCCATGAATCTGCAACGGGTATTCCACGTCGTAGGCGGTGGATCCATCGCCGTCGTTGTAGGCGTAGAAGGTGGACGAGCCGCTCGCGTTTGACGTGTGCACAGCGCCGTTTTGCTGGGGGCAGGGGTGTCGAGCACAGGATGTCGGTGCCGCAGTTAGAGGCGGTGCGTGGGTCCTTTTGCTGGTTGAGCACAGAGGCGTACAGGTTCGCGTTGGCCGCGACCCGATTCTGGCGTGGCCGCACATACAACTGTCCGACCATACCCATCTGCAAGTGCTCAGGCGGTGTTATGTGGCAATGCCAGAAGTAGGTCCCCGCATCCGGAGCCAGGTAGTAGTAGGTCATACTGCCGCCGATGTCTACCGCAACCGAGGCGTCCGGAACACCGTCGTAAAAGGACGATGCGTTGGGGTAACCGTGGAAGTGAATCGTGTGCTGCTCGAAGAGGTCAGGGCGCATGATCATGCCGACGTTGCTGAGCGTCAGAAAAAATTCGTCGTCCTCGTCGATGGCCAGCAGGGGTGCTGGCATATTGCCGTTCATCACGCCGACGTCCATGATTGGTCGTGGATCCACATGTCCCGTGAAGGTGTAGCCAGCCTCCGGATCGGGGGCCAGCCCGATTGCGCCATTGAACGAGAACGACCCGCCCTTGTTGGTTGTGGCCGGATCGCCCACCAGTGGTGGCACTAAAGGCATGGTGTTGAACACGCTTGGAACTTGTGTTCCGGGCAGACCATTCGCGATGTCGGCAAGTCCAGAGAGTGGACCAAAGGCGAAGAGATAGATCTGGTTTCCGTCTCCCATGGTGGCGTAGCCGTCTCCACCCGAGACCTGCTGGCACTTGATAAGGCCGCCGTTGCTCAAGTAACTGAGGCCTGTTCCACCCTTGCCTGTATCGCTGATTGTCACCGGCCCGTTATAGAGTGCGCCGGTAGGTGAGTTTGGACCCGCAGCGGGGTGGAGCGAGGTCGTAGTGGGGCATTGCACCCGAAAGGCCTGTGCGCCCGCACGTCCGCCAAATCCCACCAGAGCCGCTACCAGAACGAGCTTGATACCTGTGCCGCTGTTCATGCCATCCTCCTT
Source organism: uncultured Acidobacteriaceae bacterium (assembly GCA_963752655.1). GTDB lineage: Bacteria > Acidobacteriota > Terriglobia > Terriglobales > Acidobacteriaceae > Edaphobacter. Next base: position 55,465 of record CAVVZK010000008.1, on the reverse strand, counting down.
GGGGCCCACAGCTCTCCTGTCGAGCGTGCAGGGAGTGACCTCACGTTCGCGCCATTTGCGATCTATGTCGAGAGCAGCCTGATAATGTCGCGCGCCGGCAAGAGCGTCTTTGCATTCGCGCAAAGAGAAAGAAGATTTTGGGAAAGAACGTGAAACTCTTTGCTATGTGTCAGAGAAGTTCGCGACAGATCTTCTAATCGGAGAGCCACTCAGGCAAAGCGCGAAAATAGAACTCTTGACACTTATTGACAAGCCTTGCTAGTGTCAGTCATCCAAGGTTCCCCCTCCCCAACCAAGGGATCGAAGATGGCATTCGATCAGGCCTGTTTTTAGCTGACCTACTTATGGTTGTTGCTCTGGAGGGAATGCCTTGGACACCGCAATTAAGTACCTCAGGAAGTGTGCCGGTAAGCAGACTTCTACGTTGAGTTCGGCCGGGACAGACGGCGCCGTGCTCCTACGCAGCTCGCAACTTTTTGCGGGTCTCTCAGCCTCAGAGTGTCATGAGATCTTTGAGCGAGCGCACCGCCGGAACTACGAAAGAAGCGAGATGCTGTTCATGCAAGGGCAATCCTTCCGCCATTTGATCCTGGTCGAGTCCGGCTGCGTTAAGCTGACGCGACTTTGTCCGAACGGGAGCGAAGTCATCCTGGGTTTGCGTGGTCCTAACGATGCTATCGACCTGCCCGCCGGTCCCTCATTTTGTACTCACACCTATGCTGCGCAGGCCCTGATTCCCTGCCGAACGATCACGTGGGAGTGGTCTCTCATGGAGAGATTGATGGCGACCGTGCCGAATTTCAGCAGAAACGTCTGTTCTATCCTTACCCGGCAGTTACACGAGCTTCAGGGGTCTTACCACGAGTTATCGACGGAGACTGTTGCGAGGCGAGTGGCTTGCGCACTTCTGCGCATGGCAAAACAGTTTGGAACTCCGACATCTCGAGGCATTGAGATCCTTGTCTCACGCCAGGAGCTTGCACAGATGACGGGGACAACGCTCTTTACAGTAAGTCGCCTGATCTCTAAGTGGGGAAGATTGGGCCTTATTCTGCCACGTCGAGAAGCTGTTCTGATGCTCGATCTGGAACGTCTGGACCGTCTGAGCGCCATTCAGCAGCCGCTCCACGAGGACGTATTCTCCCGTGCCGGCCGCACGCAGGTGGAACTCTCCTCCGCCACAGAATCAATGAGTCGCCGGGTTTCGTCACTCTGCTGAGCGGACCTCCACATCCGCAGCCCTGATCTCAGCGCAACCTCGTCGGCCCATCCGGTCCCTACGGGATGCCAGCCTTTGCAGACAACACCCTCGAGCCGAAAACCCACCACCCAGCGGTCCCATGTAAGCTCTCCGAACCAATGGATCGGTGGAGACGTTCAGACATGGCTCCGAGCCGTGATGCAAGCGGCCGCAGGGAGGGTTTTACGGTGACTCGTCTGCGCAATGATGATCAGCCATGCGTAAGGTCCACCCGGAGCCGTTCCCGCGCCAGCTTATGAGTCGCAGGGACTGAGCTTCGCAGAGCATGTGCCCGCTACGCTGGTGCCGGGAATCTACGCAGAGGGCAATTCGATGGCCGAAGAACTGCATGGTGCACCTCAGGCAAGAGGCGAATCACCAAAGGGACTGGCGTAAGGCCATGTTCCGGCATAGGATGACACTTCCGCGCAGAATAACCCACCCCATGAGCCAGAAGACGACTGCAAAGATTCAGGAGCCTAACATGCACATTCCGAGTTCTATCAGCGGGAGCCGATTCCGGGCTCCCAGACCGCATCGTTACATGGCGCTGGGTCTCCTGTTCGTGGCATGCTTCAGCGTAGTTCTACCAGCACATGCTCAAGCCGTGTACGGGTCGATCTTCGGCACGGTCACCGACCCTTCGGGTGCGATCGTTCCAAACGCCACGGTCACGGTCACTGACATCGCAAAGGGGACGGCCGTCTCCGTACAGACGAACGGCAGCGGCACGTACACCGTCCAGCACCTCATTCCGGACACTTACAGGGTGGAGGCGCAGGGTACAGGCTTCAGTAAGAACACCACCGAGAATGTGGTGGTCTACGCCGACACCTCGCCCAAGGTGGACTTTCAACTCGCAGTCAGCGGCACGACCAACACGGTGACAGTCACCTCAGCGGCAGGTCTCCTCGAGACGGATCGTGCCGAGGTGAGCACGATTCTGAATGCTCGCGCCGTTGAGAATCTTCCGAACCTGAATCGCAACTTCACCGCCTTCGAGCTTCTTACTCCCGGGACGACCTACATCGGCTGGGGCCCTGGGGAAGGAAGCGGCAACCCGCAGCGGAGCCAGTCGATCGAGGTGAACGGGCAGCTGCCGTTCGCTACCGGCTATGAGCTCGACGGCACCGATAATCAGGAACCGATCAATGGAGTCGCCGTCATCAATCCGAATCTGGATTCGATCTCCGAGATGAAGGTCACCTCACAGAACTACGACGCGGAGTTTGGGAAGGCCGTCGCTGGCCTGGTTACGGCACAGACCAAGTCCGGAAGCAATGAGATCCACGGTTCGGCCTTCGAGTATCGCCGTTCCGACGCCCAGCAGGCTCGGGATCCGTTCTCAAACGCAACGCGGGATCCCCTCACTGGCAGATACTTGTCGCCGACCCTTCACAACCAGTTTGGCGGCTCCGTCGGCGGACCGATCAAGAAGGATCGCCTGTTCTTCTTCGGTGACTACCAAGGCTTGCGTGAGAAGACCGGTTCCTCCACGCTGACAACGGTTCCGACTGCCCTCGCTCTCTCCACCTGCACCTCCGCTGGACCCTGCAATCTAAGCGACTACCTCCAGGGCGGGCAGGGCCAGATCTACAAGCCAAACAGCTTAAACGACACCTCCAACGCGGGTCGGGTTCCTTACGCGGGAAACATCATTCCAGCCTCCGACCTGTCACCCCAGGCAGTGGCCTTCTTCAAACTCCTTCAGGCCAACGCGCAGCCCAACGTGCCCGGCGCAAGCATTACGAACAACTTCTCGACCTCCGGCTCTGGCATCTTCAACACAAATCAGGCGGATGGACGTGTCGATGGAAGACTCGGTCAGAACCTTCACCTCTTCGGCCGTTATACCTACTTCGGCGTCAACCTCAGCGGAGCGCCCTACTTCGGCCCGGCGGGCGGCTTCGGGTACGGTCCTGGCGGCTTCGCTGGAACCGACTCGGCGCGGTATCAGAGCATCGCTTCTGGAGGAGACTATGTTGTCTCGCCTACCTGGTTGACCGACTTTCGCTTTGGATATTACCGCATCTATAACAACACGCTCGGTCCCAATGGCAACCAGGCGCTCGGCAATGCGCTCGGCATCCCGAATGCAAATGTTGGGGACCTGGCCTTGAACGGCGGTCTGCCGCAGTTCAATATCGATATTCCCAGCAACGGAAGCAACGGCGGCCAGAACATCGAGTACGGCACCTCTGCCAATCCCAGCCTTCAGCAGACCAGCCAGTATCAGTTCGTGAACAACTGGTCGCACCAGATGGGCAACCACAATTTGAAGTTCGGCGCCGACTATCGGTACGGAAAGAACCACTCTGTCTCGGTAGCCAGCAATGCGCTCCGTTCCGGCACCTACTTCTTCTCTTCACCGCGCACCTCGGGAAGCAGCAACGGGGTCACCTCGGCCGGCCTGGGCTTCGCAACATTTCTACTCGGCGACGCGACCACCTTCTGGCGCACGCAGACCGCCAACACGGATGCCGCCACCCGCCAGAATCGCTTCTTCACCTACGCCCAGGATCAGTGGCATGCGACCCCCAAGCTGACCATCAACTACGGTCTTCGCTGGGAGTTGTACACGCCGGAGTCGGTGACGGCCAAGGGCGCGGGCGGGTTGCTCGATCTTAGTACCGGCATTCTGCACATCGCGGGATACGGATCCAACAGCAACAGCCTTAACGTAAAGAATAACTTCGCCAACTTTGCCCCACGTCTCGGTGTTGCGTACGAACCCACGACGGGTACCGTCTTCCGAGCCGGCTACGGCGTTGTGTACGGCCAGGGCTGGGCCGGTAACACCTTCGGCGGCGTGCTGACCTCGTCATTTCCAACGCAGGTACAACAGACCGTGAGCCCCATCTCTAACGCTGCGGCGGTATTTTCGCTTGCACAGGGGCCGCCGGGCTACACCTTCCCGGCGATTCCGACGGACGGAAACTACGTGCTCCCTGACGGCATCTCTCAGACTGCCCGCCCCACGCAGGTACGTCTGCCCACAGTCGCGGGCTGGAACGTAATGGTCCAGCAGGAACTTGGCCCCACCATGTCCGTACAGATCGGATACGTCGGCAGCCAGGCTTACCACAACATGTTCGAGTCGTCTCCCTCCTTTAATGCCAACGAGGAAACACTGGCCGGCTACAACCAGATCAACCCGAAGACCAACCAGATCTACACCGTGCCTGAACGCCGTCCGTTCTACGACGGAACTGCTCAAAGTCAGCTCGGCGTCAGGTACGGTGCAAACCGTATGTGGACACAACGCATCGACTACATGGCGAACCAAGCTACCGGAAGCTACAACGCACTTCAGGTCGTCCTCAATAAGCGCTTCAGCTCGGGTCTGCAGTTTCTAAGCCATTACACCTGGTCGCATGCTATTGGGCACGAGGCTTACGAGTTCCTGATCAATCCTCGCATCGGACGCGGTAACGGATATTACAATCGCCGCAACGCGTTCGTGTTTGCCGGTAACTATGATCTGCCCTTTGGCCGCGACAAGATGTTCGGGTCATCGGCTCCAGGTTGGGTTAACCAGATCATTGGCGGCTTCCAGATCAACAGCACCCTGACCATCGACAGCGGCCTGCCTTTCACAACCAACTACAGCCTCTGCTCGGCCGACAATGACGTAGGTCACAACGATAACGCCTGCTTCCTGAACGGTTCAGGAACAACCTTCCCAATCAAGAAGGGTTCGTTCCATCCGGACGGACGATACGTTCCGTACTTCACGCCTTCACCTTACGTCCTGCAGTCTCCGGGACAGCCTAACAACAGCTTCAGCGGCATCTCCCGTCCTGCACCCGCGACCTGGGGCAACATCGGACGCGATGCACTCTGGGGCCCAGGCCTCTGGAATGTGGATGGTTCGCTGGCAAAGACTTTCACCATCCATGAAGGCCTTCACATGCAGCTTATCGCACAAGGATTCAACGTGTTCAACCACGTCAACTTCAGCAACCCGGATACCTGCTTTGATTGCCAAGACCTGAATGGCGCAGGCGTTCAAAATGCTGGCACCATTCAGGGCACCGTCTCCAGCCAGGATGGATCGTCTTTGCGAAGGCTGCAGTTCGGCGCTCGTTTCCAGTTCTAAGCCTGCGAGCTTCCTAACCAGCTACGAGCGGTCCTGGTCGATACCTCCTGACCAGGGCCGCTCGTTTGCTTTTGCGGGACCGTGCACGCCACAGTTCGTCAGTTCTCACCGCCAGCAACCAGGGCCGACTCGCATCCCTTCGAGAGCGCGAGAGCCTGTTGGGACGAACGTTCCAAACTCAGACCACTGCTTCGAAATCGCGTGGGGACGGAAGATGAGGTAAGAGAGCAACCGTACGTTCATGAGAGCTGGCGACAACGGTTGTGCTCGATCCATCCGGTCTGCACGTCTGTGCTTAATCACGGGAGGATTCGCGAAGAGACGTTCCCCCTTGGGCATAAGGGCAGCTGGCCGAATCCAACTCTGACCGTTGACAGTCTGAGTCTTCTAAGTCACTGCGACCTCCTTGCATGAGGCGGCACACCTAAGTTTCGATCGACGTGAGTTTCCTGTTAGGTCGGCCCAGCAAGAGCGGAGTACGCTCTTGCTGGGCCGATTTGTTGGTGCGCAAATTACGAATCTGCCGAGGGAGTCTAGTGTCCGCCGTTGCCGCGTGGCGGTGCGCCTGCTCCACCTGGCCCGCCTGGGCGCCGACCGCCTCTTCGCCGCCGATTGCCCGAGCCACCGGGGCGACGCTGGCCGCCGGGGGTCTGCGTCTCTCCCGGTTGAGCGCTTACGCCCGCAACTACCGGCGCATCGTCGGCACGATTGAAGTTCGGTTCGTCTTCGTCAGAGTCGACATCGAGGTCTTCGAAGTCGCCTTCGACTTCGGGAGCTTCGGCGGGCTCGGGGCGCTGAGTGGAGGAAGGCGGCGCCTCGTAGGGCGATGCGGATGCTTCGGCACCTGCCTCAGGGAGGCCGAGCTTGGCGCGCTGCTCGCGGAGTACAGCCTTGCGAGAGAGCTTGATCCGATTGCCCTCAATGGCGAGTACCTTGACGAGGATCTGATCGCCCTCACGGAGCTCGTCCTTCACCTCTTTGACGCGGTGCTCGGCTATCTCGGAGACGTGCAGAAGACCATCTGTGCCGGGGAAGATCTCGACGAAGGCGCCGAACTCGGCGATTCGTACGACCTTGCCAAGATAGGTGCGGCCTACCTCTGGAACGGCCGTGAGGTCGGAGATCATCTGGATGGCGCGGGCGAGACCGTCGGCATCGCTCGATGCGACGTTGACGCGGCCACTGTCATCGACATCGATCTTCACGCCGGTCGCGTCGATGATGCCTCGGATGACCTTGCCGCCGGGTCCAATGAGATCGCGGATCTTATCCGTGGGGATCTGAATGGTGTGGATGCGGGGTGCGAACGCCGACTTCTCCTGGCTGGCGCCGGCGATGACGGCGTCCATCTGATCGAGCAGATAGATGCGCCCATGACGCGCCTGTTCGAGCGCCTCGCGCATGATCTGGGGCGTGATGCCCATGATCTTGATGTCCATCTGGAGGGCGGTGATGCCCTTGCGGGTTCCGGCCACCTTGAAGTCCATGTCGCCGTAGTGATCTTCGGCGCCGGCGATGTCGGTGAGGATGGCGTAGTTGTCGGCCTCCTTGACGAGACCCATGGCAACACCGGCGACGGCGCCCTTGATGGGGATGCCGGCCTGCATGAGCGCGAGCGAGGCGCCGCAGACGGTGGCCATCGAGGAGGAGCCGTTCGACTCGAGAATGTCGGAGACGACGCGAAGAGTGTAGGGCGACTCGTCTTCGGCCGGCAGGACGGCTTCGATGGCGCGGAACGCAAGAGCGCCGTGGCCGATCTCGCGGCGACCGACACCGGTCATCCTTCCAACCTCACCGACCGAGAAGGGCGGGAAGTTGTAGTGCATCATGAAACGACGCTTCTGCTCGCCCTCGTAGCTCTCGAGGCGCTGTGCATCGTCGGTGGTGCCGAGTGTGGCGGTTACGAGTGCCTGGGTTTCGCCGCGGGTGAAGAGGGCGGAGCCGTGGACGCGCGGGAGGACTCCCACTTCGATCGAGATCTGGCGGATCTGGTCGAAGGCGCGGTGATCGGGGCGGATGCGATCCTTGAGGACCTGCTCACGGAAGATGTTTTCGCGCAGGAGCTCGTAGTACTTGCTGAGCTTCTTTGCGGCGGAGGCGTCTCCTTCGGGGAGGTCGCGCTTGAGCTCGTCCTTGATCTCCTTAACGAGAGCGTAGCTTTCGAACTTGGGATGCTTCTGAGTATCGAGAGCGTCTCTGAGGCGATCGCCGACCCTGGCGGTCATCTGCTGGAGGTACTCGTGGTCGGTCTCGAGAGCGCCAGCGACACGCTTGGTTTTGCCGGCGCGGCTGACGAGGTCTTCGATCGCGGCGCAGATCTTTTTGATCTCTTCGTGGGCGAACTCGATGGCGTCGACGACGCGACTCTCCTCGATCTCCTTTGCTCCCGACTCGATCATCACGATGCCGTCCTTGGTACCGACGACCATGATGTTGAGCTTGCTTTCAGAACGCTCGGTGTAGGTGGGATTGACGATGAACTGGTCGCCGAGGATGCCGATGCGAACGGCTCCGACCGGGCCATGGAACGGGATATCGCTAAGAGCAAGCGCGCAGCTTGCGCCGTTGATGCCGAGGACGTCGGGATCATTTTCCTTGTCGGCCGAGTAGACGAAGGCGACGACCTGCGTCTCGTTGCGGAAGGTCTCCGGGAAGAGCGGACGGATGGGACGATCGATCTGCCGGCTGGTGAGGATCTCCTTTTCGCTGGGACGGCCTTCACGCTTGATGAAGCCTCCGGGGATGCGGCCACCGGCGTAGGTGAACTCGCGATATTCGACGGTCAGCGGGAAGAAGTCGATGCCTTCCTTGGGATCGGGTGAGGCGACTGCTGTGGCCAGGACGACGTTGTCGCCGCTGGAAGTGAGAGCAGCACCGGAGGCCTGCTTGGCCATACGGCCTGTCTCAAATCGAATCTGCTTGCCCCCGGCAAGCTGTACTGTGACGTCCTGCATGTGTGCTTCCTCTTCTCTTTCGTTGTCTCTCTGGTTCTCTTTTGAATGCGGCTAACGCGCGCACAGGCAGCCGGCGCGACGCGGGTGTGGTCGCGTCATGCGGCTGCCTGTCGATGATCTTTCCAGCCTATCGGTTTCCGCGGTTGCCTGCGGCCAGATCGCCGCGGATCAGGTGATGCCATAATCCCTGCCTGGGTCATGGTGGGCCTTGCAGTGAAGTTGCCGGGACCGTTGCAGTGAGTGGATCTGCTCAAGAACAAGACACAAGAAGTCGTGATGTTACTTACGAATTCCGAGCTTGCCGATGACGTCGCGATATCGGTCGGCGTCGCACTTCTTGAGGTAATCGAGCAGACGTCGCCGCTTACTCACGAGCATGAGCAGACCGCGACGCGAACCGTGATCCTTTTTGTGTGTTTTGAAATGCTCCGTCAGTTCGCCGATCCGCTCACTCAGGATCGCGATCTGAACCTCGGGGCTCCCCGTGTCCGAATCGTGGGTTCGGAACTTCTCTATGATGTCTGTCTTTCTTGCCGATGCCAACACAGCTATACGTTACTCCTGATCTCTAGTTCACTCTCTTAGTGTTGGGTTTAGGATAGCACCGCCGAAAGTTCGCAGCAATTTCGCCGATCTTCGGGTTTTGCCCTGCCTTTAGGTTCAGCGGCGGCCTGGTTCTCCAAGTGTCCGGTAAGCTCTCATATCCGAGGTCCAGACCAGGAAGCTGAGGAGCTGCCGCTTCTGCTGCCACAAGAACCTGAGTACCAGCCCCCGGGTGAGGTGTCCGGCTTCCATGCCGGAGTAGGTCTCGATGCGCCAGCGCAGGAACGGACTGTTCCATGGATGCAGGCGGTAGCCGCGGGTCGCGTTCCACAGGAATCTGATGCTTTCACGCATGGTCGACCTCGTCACCGCACGATCCTAAAGGGGATCCGTCCCGTCCGGGGTCTCAGTGTCTGACATCCGCTCCATAAGTTTGCTTGCAAGGCGTTCCGAACTAATGCGGTAGGTGCCGGCTGTAAGGGAGGAACGAATCTCTTCGAGGCGCTTTACCCGGTCGAAATCCTCCGCTATGGCCGCCTGCTTCTTCGGCGAAGAAAACGGGCCTGTCGTCGACGAAGAGATTCGTGTTGGAGAGGGCTTCTTCACGGAGGTCTCGTTATAGGCGCCAGGATCAACTCAGGTGTCCTGGAAAAGTGCAATCCAAGTTCGGGACGGTCGCGCCACCTCGAACCCTGAACCTTCCGCTCATTTGACCACAGACTGGAACAGGGGCGAAGAAAGCAGGCTGGCGAACTGGCTGTCGGAAGAGGAGTAGGCGACCGTCAGGGTTCCGGAGTTGGAATCGATGATGGTATCGTCCAGGGCGGTCTTTTCGAGCGGGGTTCCCGAGGTCTTCTTCAGGAGAGCAACACCTTTCATCAGCGTTGCGGCGGTGGCTGCCGTCATGGTGTCAGACATTACAACGGCCATGTTGAACTTGACACCGTTCTGGAAGTCCATGGTGTAACGGGAGCTCCGCATGCGGTTGCGAACCGTGTCGTAGTCGGCGAGACCGGAGGCGTCGCCGAGAACACCCTTCATCATGGTTTGAGTGCCCTTCTGATCCAGGAGGCTCCACATAGCTCGCTGATCGACAGCGACCATCTCGTTGACCATGTCGCCGTTTGATAGGAGGTTCGATGTCATACCATCGCGTGCATCGAGCGAGGCTTTGACTGCGTCCCGATCACCGAAGACCATTGTGGTCTGATTCAGGAAGACTACGCTCATCCCGACGGAGCCCATAGGGTAGACACTGTTGTTGCGGTAAAGGATGGGCTTGGTCTTCTGCTTGGCGAAGTTTGCCAGGATCTCTCGGGTGTGAAACTGACCCTGTGCCAGGCCCAGGGTTCGGGTTGTCTCGCTTCCGGGTGCACGGAAGGCGGCAAAGGCGAGGATATCGGCATCCTGGTCGACTTTAAGGCCGGAGGTCTTGAGGGAGGTCTCGAGACGTTTCAACTCGGGAGGGAGGGTACGGTCTTTGAGGCTCATTGCCGCAGGAGAGTTTTGCATTGCGCGGTAGTCAACAACAATGATCTGTTGAACATCGTGCGGGATTGCTGCTTTTGCGTCGGTTGAAAGCTGCGCGGCGCGGCCCGCGCTTGCGAGGAGTAAGAAAGACACGACGGAAAGGCACTTTTTCAGCTCGATAGGCAAGACAAACTCCATAAAGGACACCAGGGCATGCGCATCCTTATATTCTTCTGCGGAAACGGGTGAGAAGCAAGCAGAATGACTCAAGAGTTGGACGGAAGTTGTAGGTGAAGGTCGCGGGGGAGGGTGATCCTTCCGTTGTAGCTGTGCTCCTGTATGAGGGGCCTCTCATCACGGCCAGGCCATTGGCTGCTCGAGACGACGCTCGAGAACCTTGAGTTGAGGGTCGAAGTCCCCGATCTTTGTGATCCATTCGGAGCCTGCCTCGTAGGCGTCTTCGGGGATAAGGCCGATCAACTCCGCCTGGACCGCAGCCACGGCGTGTCTGGCCGCGAGATCCCTGACGGCTTCAAAGACGCGACGCATGGGGGTAGCGCGAAAGTCCGTGATGTTCATGCTGACCTGCGCACGGCCATTTGCGAGAACAGCGATCGCCTTTACGCCATGGAGGCCGCCCGAGGACGCGCGGATGTCCCTGGCGATGAGGCGGGCGACGCCGATGTCGGCTGGAGGGCCATGGGAGTGAGCACCCGGATCGCCCGGGCCGAGGTACACGTTGAAAGCGATAAGGAAGCTGCGGGCTCCGACGGCGCTCGCGCCCGCTGTCGGGTGCAGTTCAGGGCCTCCAATGTCAGGGCGACGAGAGGCGTCGGTGAGTGACGACTCTCGGAGACCTTCGAATTGGCCTCGACGAACGTTCTCGAGCTCGATTCGGTCTGGACGGGCGGCGGCGGCGCCGTAGAAGTAGACGGGGACGCCGAATCGACGCCAGATCTGCAGACCTGCCTGTCGCGCGAGAATGGCGCACTCCGCGAGAGAGAACGAGCTCACGGGAACGAAGGGGATCACGTCGGCCGCGCCGATGCGGGGGTGAACGCCGGCCTGGCCGGTAAGGTCAAGGAGCTCGGTCGCTTTGCCGGCAGCCCGAATCGCGGCCTCTGCGACGGCCGCTGGAGCACCGGCTATCGAAACAACAGAGCGATTGTGATCCGGGTCAAGAGAGTAGTCGAGGAGACGAACACCGTCGAGCTGCATTGCCCGAATGATTTCGGCGACCTTTCCGGCATCCCTGCCTTCGGAGAAGTTCGGAACGCATTCGATGATGGGTTCGTTATTCATGTGGTTCTGCTCGAGATTTGAGGTTTATCGAGCGATGACGACCTCCCCGACAGTTTGCTGTGGCAGGTAAGTTGGGCATTATTTCACCATCGGTCTCCACCAGCTGTAGCCAATGGAGAACTGGATGGTGGCATTGACCCCGGGGTTCTTATCTCCGAGTGAGGCCGAGGATATGTGCACCGCGTTTGCGCCGAGGTCGATGGAGCGCGTTGGGCTGAGGAAGTAGTGCAGACCGATGCCTGCCTGAGGTGTGAAGTTCCAGACGCTAGCATCGGTATTTGGACCGTCGTTGCCAAGGTTCAGGACGGCCGATCCGAAGGCGGGAAACTTATGGTTCGTCCAAAGGACGCCGCCGGCGGCCTGGGCCCACGGCGTGATACGTCGCGTACCAGCGAAGTTCCACCGGAGGATGATGGGCGTGACGGTGACGCCCGAGAAGGCGCCCCCAACTGTGTAAAGGGGAGAGCAGGAGATGAACCCGGGCGTGGAGGATGGGAGGCATTTAGCACGCTGAAATTTGGGGGTGTCTGCCCGCCAGAAGGGGAAGAGTTCGACGGCGTACTCGAAGTTGCCACGCAGGGGGCTGGCGCCATGATCGCGGGTGAGCACCTTGCCCGCGTGAATTCCTGCCATAAAAAATCGGAAGTCATCACGGTTGTCCGTGACACCCTTGCCTCCCTGGAAGATGGCCCCCACTTCGAGAGGGAGGGTTGTGGCGGTGGTCTTGGAGGTAGGGGCGATCTGAGCCGAGCCTGGCATACCGGGGCCGAGGAGGAACGCCAGACCCAGGCCAGAGATCGCACTCCTGAGAGTCAACTGCTTCATCGACAAGACTAGTTCCTCAGCAAAAAACATCGGTTTGATGGCAAAAGAAAACCGCCGTTATCCGGCGGCCTCTTCCGCTTAGGCGTTGAATATCTATCCTGCGACCTGTGACATCTCCATATCGAAGTTTGAGTAGACGTTCTGGGTGTCGTCGAGGTCTTCGAGGATCTCAAGCAAACGTACCATCGCGTTGGCCGGGGCACCTTCGAGCTTCTGATATGTGGAGGCGATCATGGTGACTTCCGCAACTTCAGGAGTGATGCCTGCTGACTTGATGGCATCCCGTACGCCCTCGAAGTCCTTCGGGCTGGATGTGATCTCCCAATGATCGCCCTCCTCCGAAAGATCCTCCGCGCCAGCTTCGAGAACGATCTCGGTGAGTTTGTCTTCGTCGGCGGCTGCCTTGGGGACGACGATCAGTCCTTTCTTAGCGAACAGGTAGTTGACGGAACCGGTCTCGCCAAGGTTTCCGTTGTTCTTCGAAAAGGCGTGCCGAATTTCGCTGACTGCACGGTTGCGGTTGTCTGTCATCACTTCGACGATGACAGCGACGCCGCCAGGACCGTACCCCTCAAAGGTAATCTCCTCGTAGGAGATGCCTTCGAGTTCGCCGGTGCCGCGCTGGATGGCACGCTTGATATTATCCGCTGGCATGTTCTCTGCCTTGGCGGCTGCGATGGCAGTGCGCAGGCGCGGATTTCCGTCAGGATCGCCGCCTCCGCCCTTTGCGGCGATGGTGATTTCCTTGATCAGACGAGTGAAAACCTTGCCTCGCTTGGCATCGGTAGCACCCTTCTTATGCTTGATTGTGGCCCATTTTGAGTGGCCGGACATGGGTTACCTCTTTAGCGGGATTGAACCAGTCTGCTTAGGTCGGCGCGCTATTGAGCGCCCCGCGACCTTGCGAGTTTAGCACGTTAGAAAACGAGTTGAATCGACCAGACCGTTCGTCGGTCAAGGCAAGATTTCAGTCGTCAGGAGATCGTCCATTGTCTCGCGACGGCGGATCAATCTCGCCTGGCCAGCCTCGATCAGGATCTCAGCGGGGCGCGCACGTGTGTTGTAGTTCGAGGCGAGACTCATGCCGTACGCACCCGCATCGAGCAGCAGAACGAGATCGTCGGCGAGGACCGCGGGCAAGCTGCGGTCGCGCGCGAAGAAGTCTCCAGATTCGCAGACCGGGCCGACCACGTCGACGGTTTGGAGGCTGCCGTCCATGGGCTTGAGAATGGGCAGGATCTCGTGGTGGGCCTGGTAGAGCGATGGGCGGATCAGATCGTTCATGCCAGCATCGGTAACGACAAAGGTCTTGCTGCCGTTTTGCTTCACAGTAAGAACTCGGGTGAGCAGACCACCTGCCTGGGCCACCAGAAAGCGCCCAGGTTCAAGCAAGAGGTGTGCTTCGACACGGGCGAGCACGGGGCGGAGAGCGGCAGCGTAGGCCTGCACCTCGGAGGCTGGGTCGAAGTCCGGCCCGGGTCCGTAGTCGATGCCGAGACCGCCGCCAATGTCGACGTATTCAATGCTGTGACCATCGCGCTCGAGATCGGACAGAAGTTCGGTGACGCGCTCCAGCGCAGCGGCGAAGGGTTCAACGTTTCGTATCTGGGAGCCGATGTGCACGCTGACGCCGACGGCTTCGAGCGAGGGGTGGGCAGCGGCGGCGCGATAGATAGAGCGCGCTTTCAGGATGTCGATGCCGAACTTGTGCGCGCGCAGGCCGGTCGAGATGTAGGGGTGTGTCTCCGCGAAGACGTCAGGGTTGACGCGGAGGGCGAAGCGAGCACGGACGCCGAGCAGTTGCGCACGGTGCGGCGAGCAGATCGACTTCGGCCTCGGATTCGACGTTGAAGAGCAGGATGTCGGCACGGAGGGCAGCGTCGATCTCCCATGCCTGCTTGCCGACACCGGAGAAGACGACCTTTCCGAGCGCGTCGGGGAGGCACGGCGTACACGTTCGAGTTCGCCTCCGGAGACGATGTCGAAGCCGGTGCCTCGCCGACCAAGAAGGGCGAGCAGGGCCAGCGAGGAGTTGGCCTTACCGCGTAGCAGATCGTGTGTGGCAGGGCGGCTAAAAGCCTGGTCGAAGAGGGCGAAGCGATGGAGCACCTGGGCGGCGGAGTAGAGGTAGAGAGGTGTCCCAAACTCGGTTGCCAGGTCGATCAGGTTGAGGCCTTCGCAGCTCAGAACCCCGCCCTCGTACTCGAAGGGGCGCGTGGGAGGCTGATCAGCGGTGATGTCGGCACCCGTGCTGAAGGGGGTCGGCAAGCTTACCTGCTTTGCGAAGGGAGGGCGTACTGCTCCTCTGGAAGGATGATCCAGCAAGCGACGTAGGCGAGGATTCCGATTCCATAGAAGAGACCGAAGACGGCCGTTAGAACGCGAACAAGATCAAGGTTCCAGCCGAAGTGAAGGGCGAACGCCGCGCAGACACCGCCCAGCACTCGCCGCGACCTGGGCCGGACAAGGCTGTGCCAGGACCGTTGACCGCTCGCCCAGCCTGCCTGTGGAGGAGGTTCAGGGATGCCAGGGCCGGCCGAGGGTCTTTGCTGATCGTTAGCCGACGAGGACTCATTGGGCTGCCCCGCCTGCGTGGGTGACCCTTGTGCCACAGGCCGGGCAAAAGTTTGTCCCTGGCCCGAGTTGTTTGCCACAGTTGCTACAAAACATAGGTGTGCTCCGTGCGGTTCTCATTCTGCCATATCCCGCATACAAAAGCTGTGCTGAGCGCCAAAGCTACTTGCCCGTGTAGGCGGTCTTGAGCAAGCGCCGCGCAGTGTCGGCTTGTGACTGGTCTCCCCCGCCGGTAGCCGCGACCTGGTATTGCGCGATCGCGTCGTCCCGACGATGCAGGAGATCGTACATCTCCCCTGCATTCAGCTGCGCTCGTTTGCGCAGCCAGTCGCTGCAGTTCGGTTGCCTGGCCGCTTCCAAGTAATTTCGCACGGCGGATGCGATGTCATTTTGTCCACGTTGCGTGTCGGCCAGTCCGAAGTAGGCCAGCTGTAGACGCGGGTCGATGAAGAATCCGGGCCTTCGTGCGTCCTCGAGGACCCGCTCGTATTTCAGGATCGCAGCTGGTCCGTCACCCTTATCTTTGGTGAGGTTCGCCTCTTCGAGGCGAAAGAGGTAGTCGCGCGGAAACTGCTCGGCAAGGCCACGCTGAACGGCGAGAGCCTCCGGATAACGGCCGTCGTGACGGAGAAAGAGAGACAGGGCAGTTCGGGATTCAATGTTGTTGACGATGCCGTGTGCGGCACAGTCCCGGAGCAGGTCGAGACCCCGTTCCTTGCTTCCGCTGACTCCAGCGATGCCGATCATCATGCGAAGTACGCGGGGCAGGCTTGCTACCGCGAACTGCTGGATACCGATGGCCATCTTCGCGTCGGCATAGTCGGGGTCCAGCTTGAGTACCTCCTCACTGTCGTTGCGGGCTGCGAGCCCCTGACGCGCCGCGACCACAAAGCTGTGATCGACAAGGGTGATGAAGACGGCGTGAATGCCGCGAGCGTACCCGCGGGCGAACCAGGCGTTCTTGTCTCTAGGTTTGCGCTTAATCTGCCGATCGCTGAGGTCGATAGCGGAATCAGTGAGCGACTCAATGCGCCGCCGTGTGGCCTCGGAAACGGGGACATTGCGCCTGGAGCTCAGGAAACTATCGTGCGCGTAGTAGGTGGTGTCCAGGAGATCCTGGCGGTAGAGCTCTCGAAACACGAGCACCATAAGAACGTAGCCTGCTGCAAGGGCGTTCTCCGGATTTGCCTTTTGGATCGCTTCGAAACGGATCAGTGAGCCGTCGTAGTCGAGATTGTAGAAGTGCTCGTGGGCTTCACGGACCTCTTGCGTCAGGTTGATGGGGTCGGTGTGGGCCGAGGTACTGGGCGCGGGCTGTAGGCCTGGGGAGGCCGGGTAGAGGACAGTCGAGGTGGCAAGGAACCAGAAGGACAGGAGCCGGGCGTTCGAAATTAGCATGAGGATCCTGGGTTTTGGACGGAGCGGAGAGGCTGTTAGACTCATAGCGTCTTCCGGTTACATGGGGCTCGGCTGGATCTCACCTCCCGAGTTTGGTCGCACGCTGAACCAAGCTTCTCGCTTTTGGGATACCTAGACGATGACCCGATTCGAACTTTTGCAGCTGATTCTGGGCCAGGCTCGCAGCCAGGGATTTCAGTATCGCCGGTGGTACGGGATGTGGCTCGGGCTGCCGTGGGAGGGTTCCCGTCGCGCCACCGAAGTCTTATGCGAGAGTCGCAGGTACTATGCCCTTCTGTTCTCGCGCGAGTTCGCTGAGAGCTTCTGGAAGAGCGGTGAAGAGATGACGCTGCAGGTGCCCACGCAGAGCTTTGAGCGACGGATGTCTGATGGAACGATCGGAACGGTAACGCGGAAGAGTTTCACACGAAGGACGACCCGCTCCGATGTATGGCGGTACCACCTGCGAGAGATGTCAGTGGCCGACGATCCCCTCCGCTACATCCGCCGCTTCCTGCGGGTAGAGGACGATTTGGACACGGAAGCTGCCGTCGGCTCGATTGAAGAGCTTGGAGATCTACGGTTCGTCATGGATGACGAAGATTTTCTGGTGGACTAGGCGATCTGGAGCCTTGTGCGTTTAATCGTTTCGATCTGACTCAGGTGGTGACGGCCATGAATGGTGTGAAATCGCCGCCATTCGGCCGGGCTGAGCGGACCGAGGACCACATGGCTTACTGAGCGTGTTTCGGCTCCGAAGAGTTCGGAGGCATGTTCGAGGGTGGCTTCCAATCGCCTCAGTTGGGCTGCCGCTCTGGCTGCGAGATCGTCTCCGGGCTGAGGGATGGTCGTAGCCGGTGGCGTCACGGCGTCCGGTGCGCGAACTCCGCTCGGAAAGTATCCCAGCCGAACGACCCAGAGCCGGGTGCAGTGCTGCCAAAGGGTGGGCCTGGCCTGGGTTGGTCGGCCTTTCGCGATGCGGGCGGTGAGGACCTCCGTTGTGGCCTCATAAGTGAGGATGAGGTGCTCAACGATCTGCTGCACGCTCCACCTTCCGGGCGGGCCAGCCTGTACTTGGGCCGGAGAAAGACCGTGGAGGCACTGGGCGATCTTGACTTCGAGGTCTTGCAGTACCGTGGTCATCGAAGGGTTCGAGGAACGCCTAGGCAGCGAGGGGAGCGGTTAGCGAAGGGCGGCTAGTGCCTTATTCGCCGCGTTGACGCGCTCTCCCTCGGGCTCGAGTCTGAGATACGCGCTGTACTCAGCGACTGCCTCCTCCTTTTTCTTAAGAGTTTGTGCGACCTCAGCAAGGGCAAAATGCGCTTCAGGATCGTCGGGCTGCATCTGGACAGCGTCCTTGGATCTGAGGTACGCGGCCTGAAGATTGCCTGACTGGCGGTAATATTTGGCGACGCTCAGGTCTTCGCTTTCGCGATCTTCGTTGCTCTGGATTCGTTGCACCTTGGGCAGCTTGCGACGCGTACTTCCGTGCCTGTCCGCAGCGGCCGCTTCGTCCGGATTCGAAGAATCGGCAGCATTGCCACCGGAAGCCGGGTCCGGATCGCTACTTCTTGAGGAACTGGACGTGTTGTCTGAGGAACTAGAGCTACTGCTTGATGAACTGGACCCGCCCGATGCGGACGGGTCACCGGGATAGGGAAATTGCTTGGCCGGTCCGGGAGTTTGAGGGGTTGGCGATTGGGGGTCCGGCGTAGAGTGCAGATCAGACTTGTTGGTCTCGGCCCCTGGAGTTTCGCCCGGATAGGGGAACCGCTCACCCGCGCTCTGAGGTGCTGAGGACGCTGGACGTGGACAGGGCTTCGAAGCATCCGCCTGAGCTGAACTCTGGACACCCGCGGTCTGGCAATCGCGTGTCTCGGGGGCCTTTTGTGCGGCAGGGCTCTGCGCCACAGCCACAGTGCTCACGAAGGTCGCCAGAGCGATGGTGATGACAGACCACATGCCATTGATTTTACGCGTTTCGGAGCTTTCCGTCGTTGAGTGGAAGGAGCCTGGGACGCGGATGCCCTAGCATGGGGTGGGACCTTATTCCCTGGTGGAGTCGCTGCAGTGAAATCAAGGCTGATCATTCGTTCTTCATCGATTCACGCTGCTGGCTGTTACACGTTGCGTCCGATCCAAAAGGGCGAGAAGGTCTGCGAGTACGACGGCCCCCGATTCAGCAAGGATGACGCGGACGAGCGGTACAAGGACCGCGACATCACGTATCTGTTCAGCTTCGGCGAGGAGAACACGGTGATCGACGGCTTCGGGACGCCGATGTTTATCAACCACTGCTGCAGCCCCAATTGCGAGTCGGAGGAAGACGACGGACGGATCTTCATCTCGGCGATCCGGGATATCGCGGCGGGCGAGGAGCTTACGTATGAGTACAACCTCCATGACTCCGATGACGAGAAGGGCGATTGTTACTGCGGTGCACCAAACTGCCGGGGAACGATGTTCAGCGGGGCAGAGATAAAGCGGCGGGCCAAACGTGACGCGGCAGAGCGGCGGAGGCAGGCTGGGCGTGGTTCAGCACCCGCAGCCTGAGGGATGGGAGCCTGAGCTCGATGCATGCGGGATCAGGCGGGGTATCCCGCCTCGAATTGACGACGATAGAATGGAAAGAGATCCGCAGAGCTTTGTGCTCGCAACCTTCTCCTATGGCCCATCTCGTTCTTGCCCGAAAGTACCGACCTCAGCGATTTGCGGATGTAGCTGGACAGCAGCACGTGACGGTCACGCTGATGAATGCGCTAGTCCAGGGAAGGATCGCACACGGCTATATTTTTAGTGGCCATCGCGGCATAGGGAAGACCACCATCGCACGGATCCTCGCGATGGCGCTGAACTGCCGGAACGAGATCGGCAGCGCTCCGAGACCGTCAGCAGAGCCCTGTGAAGAGTGCGCCAGCTGCGTGGAGATACGTGCCGGAAATGCGGTGGACGTAATCGAGATCGATGCGGCAACGAACCGTGGTATCGATGAGATTCGCGAGCTGAGAGACGCGGCCCGGTACCGTCCGGCCAGAGACAGGTACAAGATCTACATCCTGGATGAGGCGCACCAGATCACGGATGCGGCGTTCAATGCGCTTCTGAAGACCCTCGAGGAGCCTCCCGACCACATCGTGTTTATGATGGCGACGACTCAGCCGGAGGACATCCCGCAGACGGTACGATCTCGTTGCCAGCACTTCAGCTTTCACGCTGTGAAGATGGCGGACATCCTGGCTGAACTGCGGGACATCGCGGTTCACGAGGGCGTGGACGCGGATGAAACGGCGCTAGGTCTGCTGGCGGAGGCGGGTGACGGGTCGATGCGAGACGCGCTGAGCATCATGGACCAGGCGATTGCGAGCGCACCGGTCGAGGGTGGGCGGGCTCGGCTGGATCCGGCGCAGATCCGCGAACTCATGGGCACCGTCTCGAATGCGGTCTTCGAGCGCATGCTGGAAGCTGTCGACCAAGGGCGGAGCGCCGAAGTGATCACGCTTGCAAATGAGCTCCTCGATGCCGGCAACAGTCCCTCGCAGCTGGCTCGGCACTGCGTCCGGTACCTGCGGAATTGCTTGATGGCGAAGATCTCCGGGCTTACCGCGGAGTCGGTTGGAACGGACGGCAATCTGAACGAACTGCTGCAGACCTCGCCCGATGAGCAGCGGCGTGCGGCTCGGACCGCAGCGAAGTTTTCCGAGGAGGAACTAACCCGGTTTCTCCAGGTCATGCTTCGCGCCTTCGACGAGCTCGGATACAGGCAGGAACAGCGCTTTCATTTCGAACTTGGGCTCTTGAAGCTGGTACACCTCCGGCGGCTGCTGCCTTTCGAAGAGTTACTGAGTGGCTTGCCTGTGGGCCCGGGGTCACCAGCCGGAGCGGGAACCAGGCTCTCTAGTGCCCCAGGACCCAAGGCGATTGTGACGAGCTCTGGTTCGCGAGATGCGGCAATCGCTACAGCCGTGGAAGGGACCGAGCGGCTAAGAAGCGGGACAAAAGCCATCTTCTCGCCCTTTGCGCGGGACATGACACGGCGAGAGCCGGTGGCGACACCCCCGGTTGTCACGGAATACGCAGCGGCTCAGAGTGGCGCTCTTCCTGCTGCTCCGACGCAAGTGGTTATGTCGCAAGAGGACGTTAATTCTGCTGAAGCGGCAAGATCTCGCCAGTTGCACACGGCTGAACTCGTGGGTGATCCGAGCCCCGAGAGGGTCGGCGGTCGCGGGGGCTCGTCGGC
Source organism: uncultured Acidobacteriaceae bacterium (assembly GCA_963752655.1). Classification (GTDB taxonomy): domain Bacteria; phylum Acidobacteriota; class Terriglobia; order Terriglobales; family Acidobacteriaceae; genus Edaphobacter. Next base: position 34,823 of record CAVVZK010000008.1, on the reverse strand, counting down.
GTCTTCTGTCTCGAGCACGGTCGTCGGCGACTCTGGCGACGTGGAGGCCGATACGAAGTTAGTTGCGGAGCAGCTGAAGGCGGCCGCGGTCAAGGCGTTGTTGGCTGCCAGGAACCAGGGTTCCGCGGCGGATGCGATGGAGGATGCGGAGTGGCTGGTGACAGGGGAATCCATCTGCATACAGACGAGCCTCTCGGCGACTATGCTGCCGATGGTGATGAACGGAGAGGCGGAGAAGGTACTTCGTGCGACGCTGCGTGAGGCTGGTGGCCGGGCGGTGAGGCTGGAGATACTGCCGGGCAAGGGTGTGGCACGGGACGAGGCGAAACGGGGGCAGCGGGGGGCAGCGGCAGGGTCCGCCCAGGCCAAGGCGGAACAGCATCCTATTGTGCAGCAGGCGCAGAAGCTGTTCCGTGCCGAGATATGCAACGTGATTGATCTGACCGAGGCGAAATAGGGAGGACGGATGGACTTCGAAAAGATGCAGGAGATGATGCTCCAGGCTCAGCAGATGCAGGAGCAGATGGAGAGCAAGTTGGGGGAGACGGTGGTTGAAGCTACGTCCGGGGGCGGGGTGGTGACGGTGCGGATGAACGGTCGGAAGGAAGTTCTGCGGCTGAAGATCGAGCCCTCGGCGGTAGGGAGCGCGGGGAGCGACCTTGAGCTGCTTGAGGACCTGATTACGGCGGCGGTGAACGAGGCGGGGCGGCGGGCGGACGAGGCTATGAAGAGCAGCGTGCAGGGGATGATGGGTGGATTCAACCTGCCCGGGCTGACGTAAGGTGGCACGCTTTGCCGAGCCGATGACTCGACTGATCGATGAGTTGAAGAAGCTTCCAGGGGTGGGGACGAAGTCTGCCCAGCGGCTCGCGTTCCATGTGCTGCGTGCGACGGATGCTGATGCCAAGGGGCTGGCGGAGGCGATCCTTACGTTGCGGGAACGCCTGATGCTGTGCAGTGTTTGCAACAACATCACGGACGTGGATCCTTGCGGGTATTGCACCAGCGCAGTTCGGGACCAGCACCTGATCTGCGTTGTGGAGGAGCCCACGAACATCGCCACGATCGAGAAGACTCGCGGCTATGCTGGGGTGTACCACGTTCTTCATGGGACATTGTCGCCGGTGAATGGCGTAGGTCCGGAGCAGCTGCGAATAGCGAATCTTCTGAAGCGTCTGCCGGAGGTGGACGAGGTGATATTGGCGACCTCGCCGACAACGGAGGGTGAGGCAACGGCGGGGTACCTGGCGGGCGAGCTGCGCCGAGTGCAGCCGGACCTGCGTATTACACGGATCGCTACCGGCGTTCCGGCCGGGAGCGATATCGAGTATGCGGACGAGGTCACGATGTCACGCGCGATGGATGGGCGTCGCGAGGTTTAGGTCGCTTCCCTCCTGCTCTCATTTCAGTTGCGGACGCTAATGCCGGCGCCCAGGGTTCAGTCTGAGTAGTCGTCAGTCAGTCTCCCACAGCGAGGATGAGGCTCGAGCCGGTCATGTCGCTGGGCTGGTCGAGATGCAGGAGTTGGAGGAGGGTGGGGGAGAGGTCGCGGAGGCTGCCGCCCTGGCGGAGGGTGGTGGCGGGGGTTGCGGTGTCGCTGACGAGGATGAAGGGGACGGGGTTGGTGGTGTGGGCGGTGTGGGGGCCGCCGGTGACGGGGTCGATGAGGAGCTCGGCGTTGCCGTGGTCGGCGGTGATGAGGAGGGAGCCGCCGCGCTGGCGGATGGCGTTGTAGATGCGGCCGAGTTCGCGGTCGACGGTTTCGACGGCCTGGATGGTGGGCTCCATCTTGCCGGAGTGACCGACCATGTCGGCGTTGGCGAAGTTGACGATGATGACGTCGAAGGCGGTGTCGTAGACGGCCTTGATGACGGCGTCGGCGATGCCGGCGGCGGACATCTCGGGGGCGAGATCGTAGGTGGCGACCTTTTGGGAGGGGACGAGGGCGCGGTCTTCGCCGGCAAAGGGCTTCTCGATGCCGCCGTTGAAGAAGTAGGTGACGTGGGCGTACTTCTCGGTCTCGGCGACGCGGAGGTTGCGGAGGTTGGCCTCGGCCATGAGGTTGGCGAGGAGGTTGTCCATGGACTCGGAGGGGATGACGATGGGGAGCTTGTACTTCTTGTCGTACTGGGTCATGCAGACGTAGTGGATGTTCTGGGGGCAGGTGGCACGGGGGATCTCGGCCTCGAGCTCGGCGGCGTTGGGGAGGTCGTGGGCGTCGGCGGCGGTGAGGCCGCCGGGACGTCGGAGTTGCGGGCGAGGACGCGGGTGATCTGGCGGACGCGGTCGGCGCGGTAGTTGAAGTTGATGATGACGTCGTTGGACTGGATGAGGCCGACGGGGGCGCCATGGGGGTCGACGACGGTGAAGGGTGGGATGAACTCGTCGGTGAGGTCGGAGTTGTAGAGGTCTTTGAGGCGGGCGACGGGGTCGGCGTAGGAGCCACCTTCGGGGGTGGCGGTGACCATGGCGTCGAAGGCCTGGTGCTCCTTCTCCCAGCGGAGGTCGCGGTCCATGGCGAAGTAGCGGCCGGAGACGCTGGCGAGCTTGCCGGTGCCGATGGTGGCGAACTGCTGGTGGAGGGATTCGAGGTGGCCGAGGCCGCTGGTGGGCATGGTGTCGCGGCCGTCCATGAAGGCGTGGACGAAGACTCGCGTGAGGCCCTGCTGGGCGGCGAGGCGGAGGAGGGCGTAGAGGTGGCGGGGGTGGGAGTGGACGCCGCCGTCGGAGAGGAGGCCGATGAGGTGGAGCGATCGGCTGCCTTCGGAGGCGAGGTGCATGGCGTGGAGGAGGGTGGGGTCGGAGAAGAAGGAGCCGTCGGCGATGGCGGTGTCGATGCGGGTCATGTCCATGCGGACGATGCGTCCGGCGCCGAGGTTGAGGTGGCCTACCTCGGAGTTGCCCATCTGGCCGTCGGGGAGGCCGACGAAGTGCTCACTGGCGCGGAGGAGGGTGTTGGGGAAGTCGCGGAGGAGCTTGTCGTAGACGGGCTTGCGGGCCTGGGCGATGGCGTTGCCGTGGGTCTCGGGGCGGTAGCCCCAGCCGTCGAGGATGGTGAGGACGATGGGTTTGGGCATGCAGTTTGAGGATAGCAAGGCTGCTTGCGGGGGGGAGTGGATGCGGTGGCCTGGGCGGGAATGGGCGGGGGCGGATGGGGGTTCTTCCGCTTCGCTCAGAATGACAGGGGTTGAGGGTGGTGGCATTGGCCTGGAGGTTGGGGAGGGTGGTGGGTTGGGGGGTGTCGGGGTCGGGGGGGTGGGGCTGGGGTGGTGGGGTCTGGGGTGGTGGCTGCGCGGGTTGGGGGTCGGTTTCGGGGAGGTTGCGGTGGAGGTCTTCGAGGAGGCGGGTGATGAGGGTGGAGGTGGTGGTGGGGGTGGGTGGGAGGAGTTCGGTGCGGGGGGCGAGGGGGCCGTGGGTGGGGTGGATGGTGACCTCCTCGACGACGCTTCCCTGCTCCTTTGGCTCGCGGGCCTGGCGGGGTTGGGGGAGGTTGAGGGAGGCGATCTGGAGGCCGTAGAGGAGGAGGCCGGCGCGGCGGGGGTCGAGCTCGTTGGAGGCGAGGCGGTTGAGGACCTCGCCGATGGCCTGCTGGATGGCGGAGCGGTCTTCGGGGATGGGGAGGGTGAAGGGGGCGGCCTGGTGCTCGCCCTGGGAGAGGTCGAGGGTGGGGATGGCGCGGCGGGCGTGGGCCTTGCCGTGGTAGAAGCAGAAGTCCTCGCCGGTGAGGCAGGGGCTGCCGCAGCGGTGGCCGTCGGTGAAGATGTGGCGGCACTGGTAGCGGCGCGGGTTGATGGCGACGGCGGTGTTTGGCATGGCGTGGGTACCCCTCCCCCGGGTACTTAGTACTCAAAGTCTTCGATCGATGCGGTTTAGGGTGGGGGTACTTAGAGGGTTGTGAAGCGGGTGTCGACGGTCTTGCGGCCGCGGGGGATGGGGGTGGGGCGGGAGGGTTTGGGCAGGAGAGGGAGCGAGGCGGTGGCGCGGAGGCGGCGGGCGGTGAGCTCGTGGGTGGGGAGGTGGGTGCTGGCGTGGGGGTGGTGGATGTGGACGGTGGCTTCCATGGTGTGGCTCCCTTTTGGGTTGGTGGGTTAACGAGAGAAGAGCCCGGCGTTTGCCGGGCTCTCCTGATCTCTATTTCTATTCTAGCTGGTGGGTGGGGGTGACTACGCCAAATGGGGGTGGACTTTTGTGCGGTTTGTGTGGGGGGAGCTTGGCTGGCGTTGTGAGGGTGGTTGGAGTTTGGGGGCGCGGAGCGATCCGGGTTTCCGGTGGTCGGGTTAGCCTTCGGCAGAGTGGAACCCACTCATGCCGCGATGAGGCTGCGGCATGAATGGGGCACCCGGCTTCGCCCCACTTCGGGTCGGCTGTTTGGGCTTGCGGTTCGCGCGTCCGGCACGCAGCAAGGTTGATCCGCAGATCGTTTCTTCAGTGGAGTGTGCCTGCTTGTAGGATGGGAGGCAAACCCAGGCAGACGAGCATCGACGGGAGGAGGCGGCCCCCATGGACAGCACAGTAGCGGAGCTTGAGGAGGTCGGGCTGGAGGTGGTTGCTCTGGCCCATGGATCGCCGTTTTTGAGCAGGCGTCTCCATTCGCGCAATGGAGCGATGCAGATGGATGAGATGCACAGGCTCGCGGCGACCTTTGTGGAGCGTCCGGAGGCGATTCTGCAAGAGCTGGTCAATGCGGCGGTGCAGCTGTGCGGGGCGGACAGCGCGGGGATCAGCGTGGAGCGGGACGACAAGACGGAAGAGCATTATTACCGGTGGGTGGCGACGGCGGGGGTGTACACGTCGTTTCTGGACGCGTCGCTGCCGCGGTATCCGAGCGCGTGCACGGTGTGCCTGCAGCGGGGCGTACCGCAGCAGTTCCGGGTGGGCAAGCGCTTCTTCGACATGCTGGGGGTGGCGGCGGCGGAGGTCACGGACGGGCTCCTGCTGCCATGGGAGGTGGAGGAGATGCGGGGGACGATCTTTATCATCGCGCACGGGCGGACGGAGGCGTTCGACAGCGAGGACCTGCGGCTGATGCAGGTGCTGGCGAACTTTGCGGCGATGGGCATCCGGCAGCAGAGACAACAGCAGCGGATGGTGGAGCAGGCGGGCGTGGCGGCGGCGGCGGCGATGGCGCATGAGCTGGCGCACAAGATCAATAATCCGCTGCAGTGCCTGACGAACCTGCTTTTCCTGGCGGAGCAGAATGGCGGCGTGGGGGATGAGCGGTCGCTGGCGCTGAAGATGAAGGAGGATTTCCGGCGGCTGTCTTCGCTGGTGAAGGATTTGCTAGACCTGCGGGTTCGGGATGGGGTGGGTTTGGGGTGAGGGGGTGCGGTTCCCGGGCGGGGTGGGCGGGTGGGGATGGTGGAGTGCGGAGGGATCTGCGTTGTGGGGTGAGTTCTAGGTTGGGCGGGAGCGGTTCGCGCGTGCCGCGCGAAGGCCCACCTTAGCGACGTTGAGGCTGTCGCGAAGATGGGGCACCCGGCACCCGGTTGTGGTTAATTTAGACCTGGGCCACCCGCCGACACCCGTTCTGGGAAGATGGCACGCCCGATAATGTGTCCGTGTTTGAGACAGAGGTCACGCGCCGATCACACCCCGTGAAGCTTCAAGAATCTTTTCGGGTGGTAGGCGAAATCGTCCCATTCAGGTAAGTTCTCGAGAGTGTAAGTGGTCGCGGCAAGATCCTTAGATGTCACGGCGGAAAACCTCGTATGCGAGTTCTGCTTAGTAGAAGAACCTGCCAGATTTACCTCAAGTGCTTCGCGCCAGAGTATCCTCTGCTTGGACCTTAGAGGATCCAAGGAGTCGAAGGCTTGAAAGACTCTGCAATCTAAGTGGTAAGTCCTGCTGCCTTTGGGATCGAGCTTGACCAGAGTCGCATGAAGAAAGGCCTCTGCGTAGATTCTTTGATCAATCAGATTTGGTTGTTTAGCTAACGCATCAGATTGTGCGATAAACCACGATCTCATTTCGATCAACTCCACCGCAAGATATGGGCCCCAGAGCAAGGGAAGGCTGGCATAGTCATATTCATTTCGGGTCGGAGTTTTGTTTAGTAGGTCGCGTGTATCGGGATGTATTTCGAGAAAGTACTTCTCGCGTGAGAAGACGGCTGTCGATCTCTCGTTGATTAACATCCTCCAAATCCGAGACATTCGATAGCGGTATTCTTTTTGCAAGTTCTAGAAGAACCACTTTGGCTAGCACTTCAGCGGTCAAGGGAGAAGGGAACGGAGATATGGTAACGACATTGCTTCCTTCAACTTTATCACTTGAAAAACGCAAAAGGGATTTGTTATTGCCGAGCGCAATAGTTGCCTCAAGTTCAGCTGCATGGATGAGAAACAGAAAAAAAGATAAGGGAGGATAAGGACCATATAAATGGACGTAGTTCTTTAGCAAACGAACTTTCTCAGCGTTGCAAGGATGGTAAACGTCACGGATTATCGTTTCGACTAGCTGCTTCAAGCTCTCTCTACCCGATTTCGAGTAATCAGCTATCAGGGGCTCAAGTTTACTGTGGTGGTGGCTATTCGCACCAAAGAGACTCGCAATGCTGCCTTCCATACGTAGAAAGATGCGGTCAGTGCGTACGCACTCGCCCAACAGAGGACCGTAAAGGTTATTCAGTTGGGTCTGAATGTAATCAGAGTTGTACTCAAATCGTTTTATCTTCGCGGGAACGAGTACGAACGCGAAATATGTCCCAACTAGACCTAGGAAACCGCCAGCGACCGCCAAGAAGAACTTCTCGGCTCTGCTTGATTCTAAGGAGACTACAGGTTTCGGGGGAAGAACGGGTTCTTGATCGCTCATAGAACCCGAAAGGGCACTGACGTTCTGCCCCTGATTGCTCGTACTACCTGCAGATGCCCCAAGAGGGGGAGAGTTGGAAGACGAGGGATGTTGTATCAGCAGCCAGATTGCGAGAACGCCGAAGCAGCTTTTGCTAAACATAGCCCGGCATTCTAGCACTCCCAATACGTAGTCTTCAGTGCGCTCTTCTTTCAAGAGCTCAACTTGAAAAAAATCGCTGTGAGACTGAATTAGTCGCCGTAGTTGACGGATTCGATTCCGAGGAATTCGGCGGATTGGCCTAGTTCTTCTTCGATGCGGAGGAGCTGGTTGTATTTGGCGATGCGGTCGGTGCGGGAGGCGCTGCCGGTTTTGATTTGTCCGGCGCCGGTGGCTACGGCGAGGTCGGCGATGAAGGTGTCTTCGGTTTCTCCGGAGCGGTGCGAGATGATCGAGGTGTAGCCGAAGCGGCGGGCGAGTTCGATGGCTTCGAGGGTTTCGGAGACGGTTCCGATCTGGTTGACCTTGATGAGGATGGAGTTGGCGATCTTCTGCTCGATGCCCTGCTGGAGGCGCTGGGTGTTGGTGACGAAGAGGTCGTCGCCGACGAGCTGGATGTGGTCGCCGACCTTTTCGGTGAGGATCTTCCAGCCGTCCCAGTCGTCTTCGGCGAGGCCGTCTTCGATGGAGACGATGGGGTACTGGCGGGACCAGGAGGCCCAGTACTCGGCCATGTCTTCGGAGGAGCGTTCGGACTTATCGGATTTTTTGAAGACGTAGCGGCCGGTCTCCTTGTTGTAGAACTCGCTGGCTGCGGGGTCGAGGGCGAGCGAGATGTCTTCGCCGGGGCGGAAGCCGGCGAGCTCGATGGCTTCGAGGATGAGGTCGATGGCTTCCTCGTTGGACTTGAGGGATGGGGCGAATCCGCCCTCGTCGCCGACGGCGGTGTTGTAGCCCTTTTTCTTGAGGACGGACTTGAGGGTGTGGAAGGTTTCGACGCCCCAGCGGAGTGCGTCCGAGAAGGTTTCGGCGCCGACGGGCATGACCATGAACTCCTGGAAGTCGACGTTGTTGTCGGCGTGCGCGCCACCGTTGAGGATGTTCATCATGGGTGTGGGGAGGATGCAGGCGTTGACGCCGCCGAGGTAGCGATAGAGCGGGAGGCGGAGGGCGAGGGCGGAGGCGCGGGCGGCGGCCATGGAGACGGCGAGGATGGCGTTGGCGCCGAGCGAGGACTTGTTTTCGGTGCCGTCGATGGCGATCATGGTGGCGTCGATGAGGCGCTGATTGGAGGCGTCCATGCCGGCGAGCTCGGGGGCGAGGATGGTCTCGATGTTTTCGACGGCTTTGAGGACGCCTTTGCCCATGTAGACGGACTTGTCGTCGTCGCGGAGTTCGACGGCTTCGTGCTCGCCTGTGGAGGCTCCGGAGGGGACGATGGCGCGGCCGCGGATACCGTTTTCGAGGACGACGTCTGCTTCAACGGTGGGGTTACCGCGGGAGTCGAGGATTTCGCGTGCGTTGATGGAGACGATCTCGGTCATGTTGCTCCTGTTGCCGGGTTGCGGTGCGGTTGAGCTGAGGACGACGCGGTGGTGGAGGCGGTCGCGGAGGTGGGGGCGGCGGTCGACGGAGATGCGGTCGCCGTCGGGGCCGGTGATGGAGAGGACGAGCTCGGCGGCGGGGATTGCGGATGGGTTGGGTGAAGGCCTGGTGGGGCGGCCGGTTGGGGATCTGCTCACCAGTGGGATTCTAGCAAAGGGGTGTAACGGGACGGCGGGCTAGTGACGGGGTCGATTCCTGTGTGGGGAATTTGGCGGGTGAGGGGTTGGGGAGGACCTAAGCTCGGCGTAAGGCAGTGTGCGCGTGCGGTTGCGGATGTGCTGCTGGCCCTGGAGGTTTGTCCCATGAAGATTGATCTGACGACGCTGACGACAAAGATTGGTGTGAGTACGGTAACGATGGCGCTGGTATCTGTTCCGGGAGTGTCGCAGAGTGCGCGGACGGGTGTGTCGAACCCGGAGCCGGTGATGATCTCGGCGCAGGCGGATGAGGCGGCGACCCCGGTGAAGGGTGCGAAGCCGTCGGCGGCGATCCCGGAGACTTCTGAGGGTGCTGCGACGGTGAAGCCGCTGGCGCGGCATGAGGGGGCCCGGGTAGAGGCTTATGGGCCGTATGTGCCGTACAAGGGCGGGGCGGGGCCGGGGATCGAGGCTTCAGGGCTTGCGGCTTCGGGGGCCGGTGCGGAGGAGCGGAGTTCGAGTGATCCGGATGCGGGTATTGTGACGCGGGTGCCGGAGCGTGCGGGTGAGATGCGAGAGGGGACGCTGATCCGGGCGCGGATCCGGCAGAGCCTGTCGACGGTGACGACGGTGCCGGGGACGACGTTTACGGCAGAGCTGCTTGAGCCCGTGGAGAAGGAGGGCCGGGTGGTGCTGCCGGTGGGTGCGGTGATCGATGGGCGGGTGACGCAGGTTCATGGAGGGCGTCGGATTTCGGGGGCGGCAATGCTGCACCTGGAGCCTCGGACGGTGACGCTGCCGGACGGGACACATTATGTGATTCACGCACAGCTGATCGACACGGACCAGACGGCGCATACGACGGTTGACCGTGAAGGGACGCTGGTGCGGCGGGATCATCCGCGGGAGACGCTGGCTGCCATGAGTCTTTCGACGGGTGGAGCGGCGGCGGCGGGCGCGGTGATCGGCGGAGGTGTTGGGGCGGCAGTAGGCGCAGGGATTGGCGCGGGCGCTGGAGCGATCTGGTGGCTGAAGCAGGATCGCCAGGCGGTGCTACCGATGGACTCGAGGCTGGTGTTCAGCCTGACGGAGCCGATGGCGCTGATGCCGGTAAGCAATGGACCGATCAGCCGGACGGAGCCTGCGCGGGTACAGCCGAGAACGGGTTCCGGGAACACGGCAAGCGGGATTGTTGAGTAGGGTACCGGTGCGCGGAAGAGGGCGCGTGCGCTCCAGGGGATAGCGGGTTGCGGCGCGAGATGTCGGTGTGGTGAAGGGATGCCCGGTTCATGGTTTGGCTGTGTTTTCTGAGGGTGGTATCGTGTAGGGAGTGCGATTGGCGGCGTCGGGTGTGGCGCTGCCGAGAGCTTGCGTCCCCGTCGTCCAGTGGTCCAGGACACCGCCCTTTCACGGCGGTAACACGGGTTCAAATCCCGTCGGGGACGCCATAGATCATCGACTTACCTCTCCAAAACAGGCAGAGGCAGGCTACATATCGCATTACGTGTCGAATAAGAGTGCGCGGAGACCCCCACCCCCCATAGGATTCCCCGCTCTGTGCACGCGGAGCCCACTCAGTCTCTCCGGGTCTCTGGCTGAAGAGTGGAGCCTATCCCTAAAACGAAGAGTAGACGATCTGCGCTGGTAGGCTGAAACGATGTATTCGACGTTCTCATGGCTAACGTTGCACAAGGATTTAGTGGGCTTGCTAGTACAGGTACTGCTGCTGTAAGCAACATGCATCCTCATATCGGTTGGTTTGATGCAGGCAGGTGCTGCCCGTGCGCAAGCGAAAGCTGCTGAGGCACAGGTACTTGCAGCAAACGCGGAAGTAGCAACGGCGAATCTTCAGCTTGAAGCGAGGGTGTGTTGCGGTGATGATGCCGTTGTCATGAAGGGATCCGGGCGGGTGGAGCCAGGCCGGGTTTTCTGAGGGTGGTATCGTGTTAAGAGTGTGATCGGCGGCGTCGGGTGTGGCGCTGCCGAGACTTGCGTCCCCGTCGTCCAGTGGTCCAGGACACCGCCCTTTCACGGCGGTAACACGGGTTCAAATCCCGTCGGGGACGCCAATGAATGAAGGAGTTGCGATCTCTGGGGAAATGACGGGCACATCCGCGGGGACGCTCTGGGGACCTTCATCGGTTTCGGATGAACCCGAGAATTGAAGTACCGCGGAACGCTGCTGTTCGATGGCTGGTTCAGCATTCTGGGCACGAAGTTTGGCGTCCTATCCAAATGCTTCGCCGTGAGATTCAACCAGACCTCGACGTGGTTTGTCGCTCGCATCATGTGTGCACGTCGACATTGGGGGTGTAAGTGGTTTGCGAAATGTACTCAGCATTGTGATTTCTCACTGCGACACCACTCGGTTGCGGGCGCGGGGGGAGAACGCAACTGCTCGGGCCCAATTCGTCTAGAAAAGACATTCCGGTCCGGGATGCCCAACTGATGTTGAACTGAATGGCGCTGAAGAGCCATATAGAGGGCTCCTGCAGCACAATGGTCCGGATTTAGACTCTGACTACGTCGCTCCCTGGGCGATTCACCGCTGCAGGCCTTGAGAGCGGTCCGATCGCATCCGTGAATTGGTTTATGGTGTAAACCCCTCCGCCCGCGCAAACTCCTCCGGCGTATTGAGGTTCCGAAACCACAGCTCCCGCGTCCCCCACTCAGCCTCGCTCGGCAACCACCCGGGCCAAACCGTCTCCCGCACTGCTGTCGAGACCTCGCTCCGCAGCACCCGGCCCTCCCCCGTCTCCCCGCGCCCACTCCCCGCTCTCGAGCATCGGCCGCACCTTGTACTCTCCCCGCTGAAGAGAACCCCGCACCTCGGGCAGCAGGTCCGGGCCCACCATGCTCAGCAGCGGTTGCGCCCGGCCATCCGCCACTAGGAAACACGCTCGGGCCCGGCTCCCAGCCCAAAGCTCCGCAACTCCCTCGATCAACCGCAAAGGAACCAGAGGCATGTCGACCGGAAGAAACATCGCCCGTCTGCCCGCCCCGTCACCGGGCGCTCGCTCCGAAAGGTCCGTAAGCGCCGCCTCCATTCCGCCCATCGGCCCACATCCGATCCACCGGTCCCCGATGACGCGTACCCCCTCTGGCGAAGCCTCCCTCTGGCCCACCACCACGACCTCCCCGCAAGTCCGTGCCAGCTTCCCGGCCGCGATCTCAAGCAGGGTCCGCCCATGCAATCTGCATCTCCGCCTTGTCAACCCCCATCCGGGAGCTTCGCCCGCCAGCCAGCACGTACCCGCAAAGCTCCGGCCTCACCTCATCCCCGGCGACGGGGTGTCTCCCACCGCGCGTCAGGAACCCGATGATCGACGCGATTCCCCGGTGAAAGTTAGCGAGGTGGAACTTCTCATTCGGTGCATGGAGATTGTCATCCGGCAGCCCAAACCCCATCATCACCGTCGGGATCTTCAGCTCGCGCACGAAGTCCCCGACGATCGGGATCGACCCGCCCCCGCGCACAAACACCGTCTCCCTGCCCCAGACCTCATGCATTCGCCGCGGTCGCCGCCCGCACATACTCGTTGTCCGTGCTCACCACGATCGGATCGCCCGAGTGGATCAGCCGCACCTCGGCCGACACCCCCTTCGGCGTGATTCGTCGCGACATACTCTTTCAGCCTCTGAAACGTCTCCGCCGGCGTCATCTCCGGCACCAGCCGCAGACTCACTTTCGCCATCGCCTTGGCCGGGATCACCGTCTTCGCGCCCGCACCGGTAAAGCCGCCCGGCATCCCGTGGACATCCAGCGTCGGCCTCGCCCACGTCCGCTCCAGCACCGAGTACCCCGGCTCCCCGGTCAGCTCCGATGACCCGACCTCCGCCTCCCTGTACTCCTCCTCGTCAAACGGCAGAGCCGACCACGCCTTCAGCTCGTCCGCCGTCGGAGCCTGCACCCTCGTCATAGATCCCCGGGATCAGAATCCGTCCCTCCGCATCCTTCAGCTCCGGCGATAATCTGCGCCAGCGCAACAAACGGATTCGGCGCCGCTCCGCCGTACATGCCCGAGTGGAGATCCGTCCGCGCCCCCCGCACCTCGATCTCCGTATAGATCATCCCGCGCAGACCCACGCACAGGGTCGGCAGCTCCGGCGCAAACATCTCCGTGTCCGAAACCAGCGCCACATCCGCCCTCAGCTCCTCGCCATGCTGCCGCACAAACCGCGCAATCCCCTCGCCCCCAACCTCCTCCTCGCCCTCGAGGATCACCCGCACATTCACCGGCAGCGCTCCCTCCCCCGCCACCAGCAGCGACTCGAGCGCCTTCACGTGCATCCACATCTGGCCCTTGTCGTCCACCGCGCCCCGGGCATAGAGGTTGCCGTTCCTCTCGGTCGGCTCAAACGGCGGCGACATCCACTCGTCCAGCGGCTCGGCCGGCTGCACATCGTAGTGCCCGTAGCACAGCACCGTCGGCGCTCCCGGGCGCCCGAGCCAATCCGCATACACCAGCGGATGTCCCACCCTCGCCGGGATCAGCCTCGCCGGTCCCGCCGCTTCCGCGACCATACTCTCGTCCTCGGAGGTCTCGATCAGCCGCACATTGCTCATCCCGATCCGCCGCGAGCTCCGCCGCGCAAAACTCCGCCGCCAGCCGCACATCCCCCACCCGCGACGGATCCGTAGAAACCGAAGGAATCCGCAGCAGCGCCTTCAACTCCTCTACAAACCGCCCGCTGTTTGCCCTCGCAAACTCAATCGCTGACACTGTCAAAATGCAACCCCCTTATCTCTCGATCAGCCCCGTTCCGCGACGCGCAAAAGAGGCAAGCCCGGTACCGAACCCAGTATAGGTTGAGCCCTCGAGCCTCCCTCGCTCGCCGCCACTCCGTGCTCAGTTTCGTCTTCCCGCAAACCTCTCGCAACGTAAGATGACGTACCGGGGACGTGACCGGCCGGGCATCCGCCCCTGTTCGCCTCCGCAAAACATTCCACTCAGCATCGGCACAACCAGGGATACCGCTCCAAACCATGAAACAGCCTCCTCTCTCGATCGTGTGCCAGCCCCAGGATCTCGATCAGGGCCTCTTCGGCAATGTCTTCTACTACGTCTTCCAGGTGCTCCCATACCTCCATGCCCACGAGATCTACCCTGCATGGGAGATCCGCACACTGCACTATGGAGAGCCGCCCGAACACATCACCATCCCAGGTTCACTCGACCTCAGCTACGACCCCCCATCTGGACCCTTTCGCCAGATTCCGCTCAACGAGCTCCGACGTCGACACGGCCAGGTGCTCGGCAACGACTGGTCCGAACTGAACCGAATCTGGCGCGCCTACTTCACCATCCCGCCACGGATCGCGGAGCTCGCCGCCTCCACCCTCCCTCCTGGCCGCGTCCTCGGTGTCCACTACCGCGGGACCGACAAGCAGACCGCCACCTGGGACACCAACCCCATCTCACAGGCGCAGTACCTGACCCTGATCCGCGACTTCCTCGAGGCCCGCCCCGAGTTTGATCTCATCTTCGCCGCAACCGACGAGTTCTCCTTCGTCGAAAAGCTCCGCGCCGCCATCAAGCTGCCCGTCATCGCGCTCGGCAAGGTCGACTTCCACATGGCCGCCGAGCGGTCCGTCTCGCGAACCGAGAACGCCGATCGCGCCGTTCTTGACTGCGTTCTCCTGTCCCTCTGCGGGTGCGTCATCGAGACCTCCTCGGCGCTCCCCAGCTTTGCCAAGCTCTTCAACCCGGATCTCGAAATCTATCGCTGCGCCGCCAGCAAACCCTTCTCGAACATGCCGTACTTCCCCGTCGCGCACATCCCGTCCTCCCCGCCGTCAGCCCCCAGTCAACTGAAATCCTGCGGGCGACCATGGAGGGCGACTGGACCCATGATCCGCAAATGAAGAGATTCCAAAGACCCTTTACAGCAGCCCCCAGGTGGCCCCTCAACAACATGGTCTTCGAGCTGGCAGATAAGGTAGCCGCTACCAATATTGTCGCGCGGCTAATTACCGGCTATCGCTAACCCCGAACGACCTGCCTGAGAACTCTCACCTTCGCCGGAGCGCCGCTACTTATGAAACTCCACGCTCACAATCGTCGCAACCTCAACCGCATTTCCGTTGATGTAATAAGGCCGGTACCGCCACGTGCGGACCGCGTCCTTCGCCGGACCACGAAGGACGAAATGCCCTGAAAGCACGCGGAGGTCCTCAATGTGACCGCTCTTGGAGACGATCGCCTGCATCACGACCTTGCCCTCCGGATGGAACAGGCCGATCAGGCCCTTGGGATAGACCGGCTGCCGCGAGTAAATCAGGTTCCCGGCCATCACTCCCGACGAAACGTTGACCCGCTTTGCCGTAGTCGAGATCCCTCGATCCGCAAGGTTTGACCCCCCGCGAAGAGCCGCGCCCGGTCGTGGCGCCTCGCCGGCCCCCTCCGTTCCAGCAGCCGTCGATCCAGCGCCCGCCACATCCGTGTTCGCAGACCCGGCGCCAGTACCGCTCGAGCACCGGGCCGAACTTCCAGGCCCACTGCCAGCCGACCCACCTGCCGAATTCGAGCTTGCCGCGGCCCACGTCTGCTCCTGCAGTATGCGCGTCGACCCCGCAGGTATCGGAGCGAGAACGCCCTGCTCCACTACCTTCGACCTGCCGCCCATACCTCCGCCGGCATTGGCAATCTCTGTCGAGGGTCGAACGGCCCCGGCGGTCCCGCCGCGTCCCGGCAATGGGACATAGGCGGAACTCTTCTGACTTCCGTTGGGCAACACCCCGGCCAGAACCGACCCCGCATCCACCGACCCCACCGCGGGAGCTCTCGGCGGAGCCTGCCGGCCCGATGCCCAGAAGGCAACCCCCATAACCAGCGCCAGGCTCAGCAGCGCCAGCGGCAACATCGTCCGGTACGACCTCCGAAGCCGTCCCCGGGTCACATCCGCCATCTTGGCTCTCATCCACGGCCGCCACTCCCAGCCATGCTCGGGATCAACCATCACCGGGGTCCGCGGGGCCCGTCGTCGTTCCACCGGAACGCCCTGCGCCCGCCGTCTCCGCTCGGTCGTCGACATCTCCGGAGCCAGGGCATCTGCCCCATAGCGCTCGCTGGCCCGGTCTCCCGAGATCCTCCCGCGCCTCAACCCTGGCGGCACGCTCTGCCTCCGGAGTCCCGCGTCCGCGCAACCCTTGCCGCTCGCTGCCTCAGTTGGATCCGTTCGGAAGACCTCGCGCCGCATCCTCGCGGGGGCCGCGTCACCACTGGTGCGGCCCCGCCGTCCACAGTTCGTATCCCCTCGAGCCGGGGCTCCATCCGGCTGATTCGCTGGTCGATCGAATCAAGGTACAGCTTCACCTCGAGCGAGTTCATCTCCAGCCGTGCCAACGACTCGTTCAAGTCCGGCCGGCCCGCCGTCGATCCTCGCCGGGCCGCGATCCCGCACTCATGTCCCCTGCGCCGGCATCCCCCGCCACGTGCTCGTTCCCTCCAGATACTCATGGTGACCCGCGGCCCGGCATCGTCTCGCCCGAACGCGACTCTATCTCCTCCTTGGCAGGATCCCCTGCGCCTCGCGTGCCCCCGCCTGAAACGCTCACCGTCTGGTCCTCGCGAATCTGCAGAGTCTACGGAGTCCTGCCACAACTGTGGTCCGGCAAAGGAAGCAGATGGCGTAAGCACGGCTTCTCGACCGTTGTGCTCTGGATGGCTCAACTATGTAACCTCAGGATGCTTTGACTCTGCCCCGCAGCAAGAGAACCCGTATCTAACCCTGGGTGAAAGCATCATCCTTTGGATGCCGATCCCGTGAACCGCGGCGCGCATTTCAATGCGAATCCCATACCATCCTCCGTGAAGCAAACCTTATCACCAGGCTGAAGGCAAAGTACTTCAGCTGAACCCAAGTACCGGGTGCGGAACGTACGCCTCCTCCAGGCGTTCCAGCTCCTCCGGCGCAAGCCGCACCTCCAGCGCACGAACCGCATCCTCAAGATGATGCGCCTTCGAGGCGCCCACAATCGGGGCCGTCACCACCGGCTTCGACAGCATCCACGCAAGCGCCAGCGTCGCCATCGGCACCTCCCTTGTCTTCGCCAGCTCCGCCAACCGGTCCACCACGGTGCGGTCCGACTCCTCCGTCCCGCCGTACAACACCTTCTGAAACTTGTCCGTCTCCGACCGGCTCGTCGTCTCCGACCCCCATGGCCTTGCCAGCCTCCCGCGCGCCAGCGGGCTCCACGGCAGCACACCGATCCCCTCCTCCGCGCACAAACCCATCATCTCCCGCT
Source organism: uncultured Acidobacteriaceae bacterium (assembly GCA_963752655.1). Lineage (GTDB taxonomy): Bacteria > Acidobacteriota > Terriglobia > Terriglobales > Acidobacteriaceae > Edaphobacter. The sequence goes on along the minus strand of CAVVZK010000008.1, from coordinate 18,041 downwards.
CCTCCTCCCGATACAGCAAGTTGTAATGGTTCTGCATCGACACAAACCGCGTCCACGCATGCTTGTCCGCCAGGTACAGCGCCTTTGCGAACTGCCAGGAGTACATCGACGACGCCCCGATGTACCGCACCTTGCCCGCCTTCACCGCGTCATGCAACGCCTCCAGGGTCTCCTCAATCGGCGTCTCCGGGTCCCAGCGATGCGTCTGGTAAAGGTCCACGTAATCCGTCTCGAGCCGCCGGAGGCTCTCGTCCAGCTCAAACAGGATCTCCTTCCGCGACAGTCCTTTGCCGTTCGGCCCGTCCCGCATCACGCCCTGCACCTTGGTCGCGATCACCACATCCTCACGCCGCGCATGCTCCTTCAAAAACCTGCCCAGCACCACCTCGCTTGCACCGCTCGAATACACATTGGCCGTGTCGAAGAAGTTGATTCCCTGGTCAAGCGCCTGCCGGAGAAACGTCCGGCTCTCCGCCTCGTCAAGCGTCCACGCGTGCCGGCCCGCCTTCTGCGAATCCCCCTCGGGAGCCTTGCCATAGGTCATGCAACCCAGGCATATCCGCGAAACCTTCAGCCCCGTCTTCCCCAGCCTCACATACTCCATGGTCCCAACTCCTCCAAAATCACATACCCTTGATCACCTATCTGATGCACCCTGGCGGCAGTCGGCCAGGTAGGCGGCCTCGGCAATCCGCCCCGCTCACCCGGTGTCCCGGCCAGCTACCCACCTTTCGCCTCTGCCCGCCCGACATCACCAACAGACACCGCCAACCGGACCACGCAATGACCCAATCGGCGCAGCACGGCCACTTCCATTTCGCGTAACATAAAGTGAGTTGCATCTCGCGACAGCCCGTTCATGCGCCTTCGCTCGCCCCATTTCGTCTTCCTCCTTCTCCTCGTCTGCTCCGTGCAGAATCGCGAGAGCCTTGCCCTCCATCTCATGGCAGGTGCCGTCTCCGAACCGGCCAGCAACCCGCAGCAGCAGCTCGAGATAAAGTCCGCAGCCGCCGAGCGAAACCGGCCCGCGAGCCCGCATACCAACCCCGGCAAACCCGTGCAGCAGCTCGACCCGGCCTCGGCCGTCGCGCACAAAGCCGCCTGGCCCATGCGCCGCCCTGCACTCGCATCGACCTCCGTCTCAAGCTTCACCAGCCTTCTCCGGGCCTAGGCCTTCGCCGATCCCCGTGAGGCTCTCCCGGTTCCAGGCTGCGTTTACGCGATGCCTCCGGATGAGCCCTCTCCCCCCACCCGCGTCCGCCGCGCTCTTCCTCTCCTAAAAAGGATCACCCCGTGTTCAATAAAGTCCTCGCCAAGATCTTCGGCACCAGCAACGAACGCGCCATCAAGCGCCTCCTCCCCGCCGTCAAGACCATCAACGCCCTCGAGCCCACCATCCAGGCGCTCTCGGACGAGCAACTCCGCGCCAAAACCGCCGAGTTCCGCCAACGCGTTGCTGACGCCGTAGCGAAGGTCAACATCCCCTCCGACCCAGTCGAAGCGCGCTCGACCGAGGTTCGCGACGCCATCTACGCCGCCGAAAAAGCCGCCCTCAACGACCTCATGCCCGAGGCCTTCGCCGTCGTTCGCGAAGCCTCCCGCCGCGCCGTCAACATGCGTCACTTCGACGTCCAGCTCATCGGCGGCATGGTCCTCCACTCCGGCAAGATCGCCGAAATGAAGACCGGCGAAGGCAAAACCCTCGTCGCCACCCTTCCCTGCTACCTCAACGCCCTCGCCGGCCGCGGCGTCCACGTCGTCACCGTCAACGACTACCTCGCCAAGCGCGACGCCGAGTGGATGGGCAAGATCTACGGCTTCCTCGGCCTCTCGGTCGGCGTCATCGTCCACGATCTCTCCGACGAGCAGCGACGCGACGCCTACGCCTCCGACATCACCTACGGCACCAACAACGAGTTCGGCTTTGACTACCTCCGCGACAACATGAAGTTCGACCTCAACGACATGGTCCAGCGCGGCCAGTACTACTGCATCGTCGACGAGGTCGACTCCATCCTCATCGACGAGGCCCGCACGCCGCTCATCATCTCCGGCCCCACCGACCAGACCACCGACAAGTACGCCCGCGTCAACCTCATCATCCCCGAGCTCGAACTCGGCGAGCTCATCGAGTCGCTCGAAGAAAAGACCTGGTCCGGCGACTTCGTCATCGACGAGAAAGGCCCGCGCCATCACCGTCACCGACGAGGGCTGGGAGAAGATCGAAAAACTTCTCGGCATCGGCAACATCGCCGACCCCGAAAACTGGGACCTCAAGCACCACGTCGAGGTCGCCATCAAGGCCCACAACCTCTACAAACGCGACGTCGAGTACGTCGTCAAGGATGGCGAGGTCATCATCGTCGACGAGTTCACCGGCCGCCTCATGCCCGGCCGCCGCTGGTCCGATGGCCTCCACCAGGCCGTCGAAGCCAAGGAAGGCGTCAACATCCGCAAGGAAGACCAGACCCTCGCGACCATCACCTTTCAGAACTACTTCCGCATGTACAAAAAGCTCTCCGGCATGACCGGCACCGCCGAGACCGAGGCCGCCGAGTTCGACAAGATCTACAAGCTCGACATCGTCGTCATCCCCACCAACCGCGTCATGAAGCGCCTCGAAAATCAGGACGTCGTCTTCCGCACCGCCAAGGAAAAATACTTCGCCGTCGCGGACGAGATCCTGCGCCTCCACGAGCTCAAACAGCCCGTCCTCGTCGGCACCACCTCCATCGAAAAGTCCGAGCTGCTCTCCGACATCCTCAAGCGCAAGGGCGTCCGCCACGTCGTCCTCAACGCCAAGTTCCACGAAAAGGAAGCCGAGATCGTCGCGCAGGCCGGCCGCCACGGCATGGTCACCATCGCCACCAACATGGCCGGCCGCGGCACCGACATCCTCCTCGGCGGCAACGCCGACTTCATGGCCCGCCAGGACCTCGTCCGCAAGTCGCAGGCCCGCGCCGTCTCCGCCGCAGAAGGCACCATCCAGCCCGTCGCCGCCCCCGGCATGATCCGCTTCTACTACTCCGGACAGGAGTTCGAAGCCACCCAGGCCGCCTGGGATGCCGCCGTCTCCTCGCACGAAGCCGCCGCAAAGGCCGAGCACGAGGCCGTCATCGCCGCCGGCGGCCTTCACATCCTCGGCACCGAGCGCCATGAATCCCGCCGCGTCGACAACCAGCTGCGCGGACGCGCCGGCCGTCAGGGCGATCCCGGGGCCTCCCGTTTCTACCTCTCGCTCGAAGACGACCTCATGCGCATCTTTGCCCGCGAGTGGGTCTCCACCCTGCTCCAGCGCCTCGGCATGGAAGAGGGCGTTCCCATCGAGTCCGGCATGATCTCCCGCCGTATCGAAGCCGCGCAAAAAGCCGTCGAGTCGCAGAACTTCGAGTCCCGCAAGCACGTCCTCGAGTACGACGACGTCATGAACAAGCAGCGCGAAGCCGTCTACGGCCTTCGCCGCCAGCTCATGGAAGGTGTCGACCAGAAGCAGCTCATCACCGAGGACTACCTCTCCACCATCCTCTCCAACCTCCTCGACGAAAACGCCCCCGAAAAGGTCCACGCCGACGAGTGGAAGTCCGAAGCCCTCTTCAACGGCATCTTCGACATCTTCGGCGCGCGCCTCGAGTCCGAAGTCGACATGCGCTCGCTCAACCGCCACGAGCTCGGCGAAGCCCTCTACAACACCCTTCAGCAGCGCTACACCATGAAGGAGCAGATCCTCGGCCCCGACACCATGCGCTACCACGAGCGCATCGTCATGCTCTCCGTCCTCGACGGTCTCTGGAAGGATCACCTCCTCGCCATGGATCACCTCAAGGAGGGCATCGGCCTCCGCGGCTACGCCCAGCAGGACCCCCTCGTCGCCTACAAAAAGGAGTCCTTCGAGATGTTCGAGGCCATGATGATGCGCTTCCAGGAAGACACCACCCGCCACCTCTTCCGCATGCAGATCATCGGCCCCGACGGCACACCCATCGAGACCCCTGAGCAATTCCAGGCCATCCAGCAGCAGCAGGCCCAGTTCCAGCAGCAGCAGGCCCTCCTCCAGGCGCAGCACCAGGCACAGCTCCAGGCCCAGCGCCAGGCCGAGGAGCCCTTTCAGCATCCACCCATGCTCGATCCCGGAGCCTCACCCGCCTCCAGACCCGGCAACCAGCCCACCGCTCCCGTCACCCCGCCCGACGCGCCCGGCAGGCCCGAAACCCTGCCTCCACTTCAGCCCCAGCCGAAGCCAACCCGCTCCACAGCCCCCACCACCACCATCGACGCCCTTGAGCGCGAGTTCGAACGCCGAAAGCAGCGCGAGCTCGACCAGGCCCGCGCGGCTGGCTCCTCCAACGGACACTCCAACGGCAACTCCCCCCGCCTCACCGGCGAAAAGGTCGGCCGCAACGATCCCTGCCCGTGTGGCTCGGGAAAGAAGTTCAAAAAATGCCACGGAGCCGAAGCCTAACCCGCGGCAAAACGGGTTCCCTGGGTTAGCGGAAGCGCCCCACTCAAACCTGGCCTACAGCCCGGCGCCCTTCTCCAGATCATCCAGAAGCAGCTTCCCCTTCGTCGCCAGCGTCTTCGCCCCAGCCGCATCGCCGGTTCGCAACGCCTGCTGAGCCTGCTTCTGGAAGTTCCGCACGTTGCTCACCAGCGCACGCCTGGGATCGCACTGTCTCCGCCGAAAGCGCGTTCAAACGCCTCTCGTTCGCCGAAATCAGGTCCGCCGCCTCCTTTTGCGTCTGCGGATCCTGGTCTCCACCTGGCGTCAGTTCCCCAATCGCGTTCGCATTCTCCGCCTCCGTAGGCGGCGCAGCGGCCACCTGCACCGGCGGCTGCGTCGTTGCCGTATCGGGCGCCGGCGTCGTCTTCACCTTTCGCTTCTGCCGCTTAGGCGTGGACGCGCCCTCGGCCACCGGCACCGGCGGCAGATCCTCAGGTTCCTCTTCCTCCTCAAGCATCGCGGGCTCCGCCGGCTGCGGCACCTCGCGCCAGCTCCACCGGCGTAAACGGCGGAAGCACCAGCGTGCGAACCTTCTTGTGTGACAGGCAGCCGCTCAGCGCCAACAGCAGCGCGACGTGAACCAGCGCCCTGCTCACAACGCGTATCTGCCCTCCACACGTCATAAAACCCGCTCCCCGGCCCCGCGTCCCGTTCGTCCTGCCGTGGCTCCGGACTTCCGCATCTCAAAAGGCGTCGAAGCGATCGGCAGGCGTAGCGTAAACGTCGTTCCACGTTCTTCGGCGACCCGGCGTCCATCGACGAGCGCACCTCCAGCGCACCCCCGTGCATCTGCAGAATCCGGTAGGTCATCGCCAGCCCGATTCCGCTTCCCTTGGCCTTTGTCGTAAAGTACAGGTCGAAGATGCGCGGCAGCACGTCTTGTGGTATACCCAATCCCGCATCCGCTACCTGCACAATCGCAAAGTGGTGCTCGCGCCGGACCGAAATTCGCATCCGCCCCCCATCCGGCATCGCCTGCATCCCGTTCAGCACCAGGTTCAGAAGCGCCTGCTGCATCAGACCCGCGTCCATCCTCGCCACCACCGGCTCACGCGGCACATCGATCAGCACCTCCACCCCGTTCTCCTCCATCTCCGCGCCCGTCAGCTCCACCACCGCGTCAACCACGTCCCGCAGATCGCGATCCGCCAGGTGAAGCTCCATCGGCCGCGAAAAGTCCGCCAGCGTCTGCACCACCCGGTCCAGCCGCTGCATCTCCCCGGCCAGGATCTCCACATGCCTCTGCGCACCCGGAGGCGCCCCGCCATCCATGTCCGCCAGCTTGCTCTTCAGCAGCTCCAGGTGAACCACCATCGCGTTAATCGGATTCTTCACCTCGTGGCCGACACCCGACGTCAGGCGCCCAACCGCTGCCAGCCGCCGCGACACCTCCAGCTCCTGCTCCAGCTGCGCCGCCGACTCCACGTCGCGCAAGGTCACCAGCGTTCCCATCGCCAGGCCCGATCCCGATCCGTCAACGATCCTGTCCAGCGAAAACTGCACCTCCCGCCCGTCCTCAAGCGTCACGCTCTTCCCACTCACCGCCTGCCCCGCGTCAAACGCGCGGAGAACCGCCGATCCCAGCGCGGTCTTCTCTTCGAAGATCTGTCCCACTCCGCTGCCCACCAGTTCGTGCTCCGGCTTGTTCAGGAAATGTGCCGCCGCCTCCGACGCCATCGCCGCCCGGCCATCCTCCGTAAACAGGAGAACCCCGTCCCTCAGCGTATCCAGCATCTTGTTCAGGTTCGTCCGCAGCGCCGTGTACCCGGCCTCCGTCGATCGCATCTGCTCGCCCAGCCGGTCGATCGACCGTGTCACCCGGACCACCGCATCGCGCCTCGTCTTGTTCGCCTCGTCCTCGGCCGCAAGCTGCTCCGCTCCCTCGCGCATACTCAGGGTCTCGAGCTGCTTGCTGATCTGCTCGATCGGGTTCAAAGCGAGATTCGCCAGCAACGCCGCCGCCGCCATCGAGGTCAGCCCCGCCATCGCCGTAAACACCAGCGCCGTCCGCAGCCACGGCTCATACGACGCCCGAAGAAACGTCGACCGCACACCAAGGTGCACGGACAGAAACGGCCGCTGATTCCTCTGGATCGACTCCGACAGGTCCAGCACCCGCGGAGCCCCAAACAGCTCCGTCATCTGCAGCATCACGTTGCCCTGCTTCACCCGCGCCAGCCCCGGCCGCCCAGGGTACCTGCGACCGATCGCATCCGGGTCCGTGCTCACCAGCGTGATCCCCGCCGTATCCGTCACGCTTACGTCCTGCACCGTCGGCGAATACCGGACGATCGCGCTCATCATCGGCAGCAGGGCGTCGTTCGCCCGCAGCGCCTGCCGTCACAGACTCCTTCAGCGCCTCTTCACTTCTGTCCACCGGCGGCTTCGCCCGGCAGACCCGTCTCGAGCGCCCTCAGCGCCACCAGCACCACCTGGTGCGCCAGCAACTCCGTCGCCGATGCAGTCTGCTCGATCCGCTGACGGAGAAGCTCACTCACAAAGATCGTCGACATCACCAGAACAATCGCAAACGTCAGAGCGGTAGCCGACACCACCAGCTTGGTCTTCAGCCGCATCTACCCCGCCCCGTTTGATCCATCTCCGGTGCTATTCGCCGTTGCGCTCTGGTGGTACTCCTTCAACTTGTTCTGCAACGTCTTCGAGCTGATCCCCAGGATCTCAGCCGCCTTTGTCTTGTTGTTGTGCGTCGAGTTCAGAGTCTTCAGGATCAACTGCCGCTCCGCCTCGTCGACCGTCGTCCCCACCTCCACCCGGACCGAGTTCTCTTCCTTCCGGAACCGCTCCGCCTCCGTCACCGCGTCGTGCATCACCCCGCCCGCAATCCCCGACGACCGCGTCCGTCCTGTCGCCGGCGGAGCGAAGCCCGGCTCACCGAAGTGCGGCGGCAAGTGGTCCACGCTCAAACGTCCGCTGCCCGCCAGGATCGTCGCCCGTTCAATCGTGTTTCGCAGCTCCCGCACATTGCCCGGCCACCGGTAAGACTTCAACCGGTCCAGCATCCCCGGCTCCAGCCCGGTCACCGCGCAGCTATGGCGGGCGTTCATATCCGCGATCATCCTCTCGGCTATGGCCGCAACGTCGCCCAGGTGATCCCGCAACGGAGGCATCTGGATCGAAAACACGTTCAACCGGTAGTACAGGTCCCCGCGCAACTCACCCTCGGCAACCGCCTGCTCCGGATCCTTGTTGGTCGCTGCAATCACCCGCACGTCCACCGGTGTCTCCGCCTTCGATCCCAGCCGGCGAAGCTTTCTGTCTTCAAGCACCCGCAAGAGCTTGGCCTGGGTCGCGGCCGGCATCTCCCCGATCTCGTCCAGCAGCAGCGTCCCTTCCTCCGCCAGCTCGAAGCACCCCGCACGACGCTCGATGGCGCCCGTAAACGCCCCCTTTTCATGGCCGAAGATCTCGCTCTCGATCAGCGTCTCCGGGATCGCGGCACAGTTCACCGCCACAAACGGCTTATTCCGCCGCGAACTCAGTTCGTGGAGACTCCGCGCCACCAGCTCCTTGCCGGTCCCACTCTCACCCGTCACCAGGACGCTTACATTCGACGGCGCTACCCGTTCGATCAGCTGGTAGATCGCCCGCATCTGCGGCGACGACCCCACCAGTGGCCCAAGCGCGCCCGTCTCCCGCACCTGCTTCCGCGAGTCCTCGATTCGCTCCTCCTCCACCGCCGACATCTGCCGGCTCGCATTCTGGAGGATCGACTTCAGACGTGCCGGGTCCACCGGCTTTGGAAGGTAATCGAAGGCCCCCAGCCTCATCGCCTCCACCGCGCTCTCAATCGAACCCTGCGCCGTCAGCATCACCACAGCCATCCGCTGCGGCATATCCCCCAACCGGCTCAGCAGCTCCATCCCATCCATTCGAGGCATCTTCAGATCGGTCACCACGATCGAAGGGGACCACTGCTGCACCCGCTCAAGACCCTCCTGACCGTCGGCCGCACAGTCCGCGCGGTACCCCCAGCTCTCGACGAGCTCCGTCAGTCCCGTCCGGGCGTGGACCTCATCCTCGACAATCAGAACCTTCTCCAAAGCACCATCCATCCCTTCAGTCGAACAAGGCTGCTGCAAATACATCAAACAATCTGGTCAGACGTAACAGTGTACGACCAATCCCGTTGACCTTGTTTATTCTATTTGCATGCTCCCTCCCGAAATCTCCGTCGACTCCCTTGTGAACCTGCTCAAGCAGCCCCAACCGCCCCTTGTTCTCGACGTCCGCGAGCCCTGGGAGTTCAGACCGCCTCCCTTCCCGGCTCCGTCCTCATGCCCATGGGAGACGTCCCCTCCCGCGCCCACCAGGAGCTCGACCCGGACCAGCCCATCATCGTCCTCTGCCACCACGGCGCCCGATCGCTCAACGTCGCCATGTGGCTCCGTCAGCAGGGCTTCGAAAACGCCCAATCGCTCGCCGGCGGCATCGACCACTGGTCCAGCGTCATCGACCCCTCCGTCCCCCGCTACTAGCAGCCCCCCCGCTACCAGCACCAACCCGGCCCTTCACCCCCACAGAACGAAAAAGCGACCGCAGGGGCGAACCCCCACGACCGCCTCTCCACAACCTCTACCTCAAAAGCTCAGCCCAGTCGCAATCCCAGGTCTACGTCGAGATCGACGTCAGCTTCGGCTGTCGCTTCGGCCGCGCCTCCCACACCGGGTACATCAGCTCCGGCATCGGCTTCGACTGGAACACCTTGCGCGTCTGCGCCGCCGTCCACCGGGCCATGGTCTTCGCCTTCTTCCGCCGCGCACTGTCCGTCGAAATTCCCGTCCCCGCATACATCTGCCGGTAAAGCTTCGAGATCAGCACAAACGCCACTCGCGACTTCAGCGTCGGCGTGCAGGCCGACCTCCGCCAGATATCCCGAACGTCGTAGAACCGGTCCCACACCTTTTGCGTCCGGTCCCTGATCTCCTCCGAGCTCATCGTGGGATGCGGCGTGAACATCTTCGGCCGGATCGCCGTCGGAATCAGCCAGTAGCGCGTGATCGGCGTGCCCTCCACCATCTCCGGATTCACCGCCTGCTCCTTCTCCCAGCGAGCAAAGTCCACCGTCCCGGAAACGGCGTCATCATCACAAACTGCGCAAACGTCACATCCGCCTTCAACGCCAGCTCCACCGTCGCGTCAAAGGTGCTCGGCTTGTCCGTCGGCAGCCCGAAGATGAACGACCCCAGCACATGCAGCCCATGCTCGCGGAACTTCTTCAACTGCTCAATCAGCCGGTCGCCCGAGTAGTTGAAGTCCTTGTACACCGCCTTCAACCCCTCCGGTGTCACCGCCTCCACACCCACCAGCGCGCCCTTGATGTTCGCCCGCCGCATCGCGTCCAGGTACTCCCCGTCCTCGGCCGACTCCATCGTGATCTGCGTAAAGAACACCATGTCCTTCGGCAGCTTCGCCAGCTCCTCCATCAGCGAAAACCGCTCCGCCCTGGTCGCCAGCAGCGACTCCACCCGCTCCTGGTTGCCCTGCTCCCGCGCCAGCCGCAGGTCCGTCAGCGTCACCGGGTAGAAGTTGTCGTCCGCCAGCGCAATAAACCGGAAGCCCCTCCGACGGAGATCGATAATCTCGTTGATCACCGACTCGAAGTTCCTCTGCCGCGGCTTCTGCCCATCCGTCCGCCACACCGAGCAGAACGAGCAGTGCTTCGGGCATCCGCGAATCGTCTGCACCGACGCCCACATATATTTGTCGGTCTGCATCAGGTCCCAGCGCGCCGCCAGAAACTGGTCGCCCTCGAGCTTGCCCCCGTCGTAGATCCGCTCTGCGCATCCGTTCTCGAGATCCCGCAACACCTGGCCCCACGCCACGTCGCCGTCACCCTTCACCACCGCGTCCGCATACCCGCGCTCAAACGGCTCCTCCGGGAACAGCGTCGCGTGAATCCCGCCGTAGACCACCGTCGCACCACGCTCATGCGCCAGCTTGCCCACCTGGTACCCGCGCAGCGCGTTTCCCGTGTGGACGCTGATCCCCACCACGTCCCCGGCCTTGATCGTCTCCGGGTCCAGCTGCTCCAGGGATTCGTCCACCAGGATCGGATCACCCATCGAACTCGGCGTCGCTGCCGCCAGAACAAACAACCACCTCGGCGTGATTACCGCCGTCCCAAACGAGTTATCGCTGGGGTTTACCAGATGAACAGCCATGCTTGACATACTCCCCTTGCCCTGTAAGCCCTGGGCCCGCTTAGGCGGACGATCCCCCGGGGATGTGATGTCTCAATCTGCGTACGCCCTGAGGGCCGATCGACCTCCGCAGATACCTCGCCATCATACCTTGCAGTCCGGGTCGTCCGGCAGGGGACACCCCCTCCGGGTGCTCTGATCGGCACCCGTCGCCTCCCTTTCCCACCGTCTCAGCACACAATTGTTCGCAGGAACAACATCTCCGGTGACCTCCGGAAGCTTCCTAACCCGCCTGAAAAGCCTCACTTGGCCCGCGGATGCGTCTCGTCATACACCCTCTGCACCTGCCCGACCGTCAGCTGCGTATACCTCTGCGTGGTCGACAGCCGCTCGTGCCCCAGCATCTCCTGGATAGCCCGAAGATCCGCCCCCTCCTCCAGCATGTGCGTCCCAAACGCATGCCGCAGCGTGTGGGGATGCACGTCCGCCGCCAAACCCCGGCCAAGAGCGATCGCCTTCACAATCCGGCCCACACTTCGCGTCGTCAACCGCCCCCGCCCACGCACCCGCAGGTTCAAAAGCAGTGGCCCCGCTGCGACCATCCCACCCCTGCCCGTAGCCGTCAGCCGCGCCTCGCGCCCTGGCAGGTACCCCCAGATCGCCGCCGCCGCCTCGTCCCCCAGCGGAACCATCCGCTCCTTCTTCCCCTTGCCTCGCACCAGGATCAGCCCATCCCTCCACCGGATGCTCCCCATATCGATCCCCACCAGCTCCGAATTCCGTATCCCACACCCATACAGCAGCTCAAAGATCACCCGGTCGCGCTCCACCCACGCCGACTCGGCCCGCTTCCTCCCCCGCCCGCCCCGCCCGAGCGCACTTCCACCCTCGCCCGGGTGCGCAGACTCCTCCCGCAATGGGTGGGAACGTACACCGTCCGCACCATCCCCCTGATCCTTTCCATCTCCGCCCGGGTGCCCCGTCCATGGCGCAGTCTCATCGCGCAATGAGTGGGAACGTACACCGTCCGCACCCTCGTCCGCCCGCCCCTCTTCCTTGTGACCCTCAGCCGAGCGAACAGCCCGCCCCCCCGCCGAAGCCGCCGCATCAAGCGAGTTCAACACCCCGTTCAACTCCTCCATGCTCGGAACCCGCGGCAGATGCAGCGGCCGCTTCGGCGTACTCACCAGCAGCGCCGGGTTCTTCCCCACCGCGCCCTCCTTCGCCATCCACTTGAACCAGCTCCGCACCGCCGCCAGCGCCCGCGCCACACTCGCCTTCGTCAGCCCACGCCCGTACAACACCGCCAGGTACCCGCGTATATGCAGGTGCTCCACTTCGGCAACCCGCCCACCGCTGCCCAGCACCCCTTCAAGATGCGCCGCAAAGCTCCGCACCTCCCGCACATACGCCCGCACCGTATGCTCGGACGCACCCCGCTCGTTGCGCAGCATCAGCAGAAACCGCTCCGCCAGCACCTCAAACTCGCTCAAACCCTCAGTCATACCCCTAGTCGAACCTCAATCAAACCCTCGCTGAGTACGCTCCAGCCCATCCCCGCCCCATTACCAAGGCTCCCCGCCTGACATCCTTCGCCGCTCCCCTGTTGTCATCCCTCGCCGCTCCCCCCGTTGTCATCCCTCGCCGCTCCCCCCGTTGTCATCCCTCGCCGCTCGCCCCTTGTTGTCATCCTTCGCCGCAGGCGGAGGATCTGCTTTTCTACCCAGGCTCCAACCCACCCCCGCGCTCACTCCGCCGTCACCCTCCGCCTCCCCCGCGGATGATGCTCCCGGTGCACCTCCTTCAATCGCCCCAGCGCCACATGCGTATACACCTGCGTCGTCGAAATATCCGCATGCCCCAGCAGCGTCTGCACACTCCGCAGATCCGCCCCATGCTCCACCATGTGCGTCGCACAGCTATGCCGCAGCGTATGCGGACTCGCCGCCCCATTCGTCGCCCGCACCATCTCCCACACCCACTGCCGCGTCAGCGGCTTCCCCCGCACACTCAGAAACAGCCTCCGCTCGATCCCCACCACCCGGCTCCGTCCACCCCTCACCAGCTCCCCCGTCCCCGCTCCAGGTACCGCTCCAGCGCCTCGCACGCCGACCTCCCCAGCGGAACCAGCCGGTCCTTATCACCCTTCCCGCGCACCTGCGCCCTCGCCACCTCGAGATGAATGTCCTCCACCCGCAGCGCGCAGATCTCCCCCACCCGCAGCCCGCCCGCATACAGCAGCTCCAGAATCGCGTGATCCCGCAGCGCCCGCCCATCCGCATCCGCCGCCCGCGCCGCCGCCCCCGTCCGCCCCAGCATCTCCGTCACATCCGCCTCCGGCAGACTCTTCGGCAGAATCTTCCACGTCGCCGGCGTCTCCACATTCACCGTCGGATCATGCTCCATCCGCCTGTCCAGCAGCAGCCAGCGAAAGAACCCCCGCAACGCACTCAGCTTCTTCGCAATCGTCCGCGACTCCACCCCGTTCGCCCGCATCCGCTCCATAAACCCGCTCACATCGGCCTGCGTCGCACCTGTCAGCACCCCGTCCCGACCCTCCACATGCTCCGCAAACTGCTCCAGGTCGCGCCGATACGCCTCCACCGTCGCCGGCCGCGATCCCTTCTCCACCTGTAGATAGGCGCAAAACTCCCGCACAAGCTGAACATTGCTGCTCCCACCCCGCCGTGCGTCCCCAACCCCCACAGCGCTCGCCGGCGTCCCATCCGTCACCCCGGCAGCTGGCGTCTCGATCGCGCGTCCCGATCTTGTCCCCGCCGGCGCGGGCACGGTACTGGTCTCTGGTGATGTCATAGAAGCTGATTATCCCCGCCCCTGGCCCCGCCAGCCTCCCCCGCCCGTAACCCGTACCTCCCTCGCCAGCTACCGCCGAAGCTCTCCCCCAACAAAAACATCTGGAACCCAAGACCCTCGAGCAATCAGCCGTCCAGCCCACATCCGCTAAAATCCCCCGTGTGAACCCCGCCCGCGATCCACGCCAAAGCCTCGCCGCCTTCGCCCTCACTCTCACCCTCAGTCTCTCCATCGCCGCCGCGGCGCCCCCTCTCCGCGCGCAGCACATGCATGGCGACACCCCCTCCACCCCCTCCACCACCCTCACCCTCCAGGGCCTCGCCGGCAAGACCCTCACCCTGACCGCACCCGATCTCGCCGCCCTTCCCCACCAGTCCGTCACCGTCACCAACGGCCACAGCAAGACCCAGGAAACCTACTCCGGCGTCCCTCTCTCGAACCTGCTCGCAAAGGTCGGCGTCCCCCACGGACCCGACATCAAAGGTCCCCTCTTCCTCCTCGGCGTCATCGCCGAAGGAACCGACGGCTACCGCGTCCTCTTCTCTCTCACCGAGATCGACCCCGCCCTCCACACCGGCGACATCCTCGTAGCCGACTCCCTCGACGGCAAGCCGCTCCTCGCCGACGGCGCCTTCAAACTCGTCGCCAGCGAGGACCGCCGCCCCGCCCGCTGGGTCCGCAACCTCAAATCCATCTCCCTCATCAACGCGAAACCCTGAACACCTCCGCGCCCCACCAGCCCCCCTCCACCCGCTGGTAAACTCACCCTCAGACCATCATGTTTGATAACCTCACCGACAAGCTCCAGCGCTCCTTCAAAAACCTCCGCGGCCAGGGCACCCTCTCCGAAGAAAACATCGGCGACGCCCTCCGCGAGATCCGCACCGCCCTCCTCGAAGCCGACGTCAACCTCGACGTCGTCAAGCAGACCGTAGACCACATCCGCACCAAGGCCCTCGGGTCAGAGGTCGCCACCGCCCTCTCGCCGACCGAGCAGATCGTCAAAATCGTCGCCGACGAGCTCCAGAACATCCTCGGCCACGACACCGCCCGCTTCAAGTTCGCCTCCCAGCCTCCCACCGTCATCCTCATGGCCGGCCTCCAGGGATCCGGCAAAACCACCACCTCCGGCAAGCTCGCCCAGTGGCTCAAAAAAGGTGGCCACCGCCCCATGCTCGTCTCGGTCGATGTTTACCGCCCCGCCGCTCGCGAGCAGCTCGCCATCGTCGCCCGCAGCATCTCCGCCCAGATCTACGAGGGCAAACTGGAAGCGCCCGCGAACGCCTCGTCACCCTCCCTCACCAACACCCTGTCATCCTTCGCCTCCAACGCCTTGTCATCCTTCGCCGCAGGCGGAGGATCTGCTTCACCCGCCTCTCCGCCCCAGACCCCCGGCACCGAAACCGTCCTCCGCCTCGCCAAGGAAGCCCTCCGCGAAGCCCGCAACTTCGGCTGCGACGTCCTTCTCGTCGACACCGCCGGCCGCCTCGGCATCGACCAGCTCCTCATGGACGAGATGTCCCAGCTCAAAGCCGAGCTCAAACCCTCCGAGATCCTCTTCGTCGCCGACGCCATGACCGGTCAGGACGCCGTCAACTCCGCCAAGGCCTTCAACGAGCGCCTCGGCATCACCGGCGTCATCCTCACCAAGATGGACGGCGACGCCCGCGGCGGCGCAGCCCTCTCCATCCGCCACGTCACCGGAGCCCCCATCAAGTTCCTCGGCACCGGCGAGAAGCCCGACGCCTTTGAAGAGTTCCACCCCGACCGCATCGTCTCCCGCATCATGGGCTACGGCGACATCGCCACCCTGATGGAGCGCGCGGAGCAAAAACTCGACCGCGGCAAGGCCGAGCAGTTCGCCAAAAAAGCCCTCTCCGGCGACGGCTTCACCCTCGACGACTTTCGAGAACAACTGCGGCAAATCAAGAAGATGGGCTCCATGAAGTCCATCCTCAAGATGCTCCCCTCCGTCGGCCCCTTCGCCGGCATGCAGCAGGCCGCAGAAAACGTCGACGAAGGCCAGTTCACCCGCGTCGAATCCATCATCAACTCCATGACCAACAAGGAGCGCCAGGACCACGAACTCATCAACGGCTCCCGTCGCAAACGCATAGCCGCCGGCTCCGGCACCACCGTCCAAGAGGTCAACAACCTACTCCGCCAATACGCCCAGATGCGCAAGATGTTCAAGTCCATAGGCGGCGGAGGAGGCATGAAAGCCCAACAAAGAATGATGTCCCAAATGCAAGGCAAACAAAAATTCGGCCGATAAGTGATCAATGCTTCGACGTCAATTGTGTTGACCTCTTTAGATAAAGATCTGCCGGTCTGGTACCGAGGGTGAAGTGGAAACTTGGAATGATTTCCTGATCGAGAAACCGAGATTTCGAGAGGCATTCTCTACGGCCTCTCAGGCGCTCAATTGCTCCTCTCTGGGATTCGGTGCCGGCCGACAGCGACGAATCGGGAGTCTAATCTGGCGTTGGGTTTTCGGTTCTCTCGTCGATTTCGACGTACATTCTGACGCTCGCCAGTTCCAACCCGTCTTTGGGGAGCAATGAAACTACTGCGTTCTGCATTTGAACGCAGGCTCTCCTCAAATACATCGAGGCAAACCCGCATGAGGCGGAGTCCTTTTACGGTTTCGACGACCTGATTGGCTGAGCGCCATGGATGCAATCAAAGAGGAAGCTGACCTCAGTATGCAGGAGGGCAGCAGAGCTAACCTTGAGCAGGCTGCGGCATCAGCACGTTCGAAATATAAGTTGGAACCCTGTCAAACGTGCAAAAGATCAACTCGTCCCTTTTCACTGGACTCCGCGCTCCACCAAAGAACTAGCGAACCGAACCAAGCTTATGCACATGTATTACACGGCGATGGGTCTTGCCCACTAAAATCGGTCATCCTACGTTCTATGGTCTAGAGCAGGTTATTCTCAACATGCCCTCGATTTACAACATCCTGCACACTCCCACTCACTTCTCGTCGAAACGATTGTGAGTTTCCAAGCGCTTCCAGCCTGTTGGCGGACCCGACGCCCACAAAGGATGTAGTTGAAGCCCCTTTCAGTTTGGACGATTTCAAAGACCGACTTCGGATTACCTTCGCTAGTCAGATTTTTGAACCTGCCTTAGCATTCGGCTACCCAGGCGGGTGGCCCGGGTACGACGCTCAGACCCCGACACTCTTATGTGGCGTTTACAACTGCGCTACACGCGTTGCATTGTAAGATCTGTTTCTTCATCACGAGACCAGCCTAGAGGACCAGCAACGAAGAGTCCGATTCCGGCAAGGATTATGAAACCCCCGGCTATTCCAGTTCTGCACCGGCGTTCACGTTAGCTGCGGCTGCGGAAAGATGCACGAAAGCGATCCCGCATACCAGAACACCGATTATCGACCGCATGTAGGAGTGACTTCGCCAATAAAGACAACGGGGCCGGAAAGACGATATTTCTTCTTGGAGACGAGCTGTCCCCTGTCACTAACCTTGCAACCAACCTGCATTCCTTCTCCTAATTCGTGCATGAGGTATGACGAGACCAAAACCGACCAGCGGTCGCACCATGTCGTGTCACTCTAAACCCAGCCAAGCCAAAGGCGGGTGCCCCATTTATGGCATCCTCTCGCCATGAGTGGGTCATCGACCGCGAGGTCGACCGCCTTTACCCTCCACACAAGCCCGAGGGCCTCAAGCGCTACCACCAAACCGGCAACCTCCACTGCATCACCCTCACCTGCTACCAGGCCTTCTGAATCGCGCCAGGCCTTTGCGGCTCCACGGAACGGGCAGCCCGCGGGCGCTCCGAAGCGGTGTTGACGTCCCTTCCAGCCTCCCGTGCGGTTGGCAATCGAGACTTCGTAGATTCCACGACGCCCGGCGAGCACAGGATCATCCGATGCCTCAATGCCGTCCGTCAGGCGGCTCGGGTCGTGCAGCATAACGGCATCGCCGATCTCTTCATTCGTCGTCGGCCGCGTTACCGTGAGCCGACCGAGGCTGACACGCCGACGAGCCTCGGGCCCGGGTGCATTCGGATGCATAAGTCGTACCGCGCGTGAAAAGCCTTACGGGCAGGTTACAGACATCCAAGCTGAACTTGATGCATCTGACTAAGAGTCGCTGTCCCGACGCACGCCCTTCTTACGAGCAACTGAGACCAGTCGATCGGACTCCTGTCCTTGGAGCAGTGACTTTCTTCCGCTCCTCCCCTCCCATATTAGTTGCCATCGGCTTCTCAGAGCCGCTAAAGGATCCCTCCGCTATGTCGACCTCCCCTTCTCTCCTTGAGCTTCAGGACCCCCGTGAACGGTTCCCAAAACCGCCGTTTCCACAAGGTAAGCAAACCGGATCTGGCAGTGCACAACAGCTGGATCCGCCCGCCGACTACGGTGAGCAGACCTACAAAGGGTACGGTCGCCTGACTGACCGAGCCGCACTCATAACGGGCGCAGACAGCGGGATAGGTCGTGCCATTGCTCTCTGCTTTGCCAAAGAAGGCGCGGATATTCTCTTCACCTACCTCGCAGGTGATCAGGATGAGCAAACCGACGCAGAGCAAAC